>CAYFMQ010000003.1:22326-59935 GCA_964344255.1 uncultured Thalassospiraceae bacterium | reverse complement strand
GGATGGCGAGGTCCTTGGTCATGAGGCCGCTCTCGACGGTTTCGACGCAAACCTTCTCCAGCGTCTCGGCGAAATTGGTGACGTCCGGCGTGTCGTCGAACCGGCCGCGCGCTTTCAGGCCGCCGGTCCAGGCGAAAATCGAGGCGATGGGATTGGTCGACGTTTCCTTGCCTTCCTGATGCTGGCGGTAATGGCGCGTCACGGTGCCGTGGGCGGCTTCCGCTTCAACCGTCTGGCCGTCGGGCGTCATCAGGATCGACGTCATCAGACCCAGCGAGCCGAAGCCCTGGGCCACGGTGTCGGATTGCACGTCGCCATCATAGTTCTTGCACGCCCACACGAACCCGCCATCCCATTTCATGGCGCAAGCGACCATATCGTCGATCAGACGGTCTTCGTAGACGATGCCCTTCTCCTTGAAGGCGTCGGCGAACTCGGCTTCAAACACTTCGTTGAACAATTCCACGAAGCGGCCATCGTATTGTTTCAGGATGGTGTCCTTGTGGGACATGTAGACCGGCCAACCGAGATTCAGACCATAGTTCAGGCAGGCGCGGGCAAAACCGCGGATCGACTCATCCAGGTTGTACATGGCCATGGCGACCCCGGAACTGGGCGCGTCAAAGACTTCGTGTTCGATGGCCTCGCCGCCGTCTTCGGGCTCAAACTTGATGGTGAGCTTGCCGGCGCCCGGGAACTTGAAATCCGTGGCGCGGTACTGGTCACCGAAGGCGTGACGGCCGATAACGATGGGCTTTGTCCAGCCGGGCACCAACCGGGGCACATTGTTACAAATAATGGGCTGACGAAACACGGTGCCGCCGATGATGTTCCGGATGGTGCCGTTCGGTGAGCGCCACATCTCCTTGAGGCCGAATTCCTCGACCCGGGCCGGGGTCGGCGTAATGGTGGCGCACTTGACGCCAACGCGATGTTCCTTGATGGCGTTTGCGGCGTCCACGGTAATCTGGTCGGACGTGGCGTCACGGCTCTCAACACCGAGGTCGTAGTATTTAAGATCGATATCCAGATACGGCAGGATCAGCTTTTCCTTGATGAAGGCCCAGATAATCCGGGTCATTTCATCGCCGTCCAGTTCAACAACGGGATTGGCTACCTTGATCTTTGACATACCGTGTCCTCCTGATTCTTCGGGCCTGAGCCTTGCATGAGCGGGCAGAACATAAATCCACAGAACCGGGGAAACAAGCCCCGGCTAGGCCGGTGTGGCCTACAATCTCGAAACGTCGGCCTCGGCTTTCGCCTCTGGACCGGCGGCCAGGGCGGTAAAAACCCCGTCCAGGGATTCGACAACCTCGAACAGGTTACGGTTTGCCGGCGCGCTAAAGCCGTTTTCGATGGTGTTTTCCACGAGTTGGGCGAGCGGCTTCCAGTAACCGGCCACATCCCAGATGATGATGGGCTTGTCGTGCAGATTCAACTGACGCCAGGTGATGATCTCGAAAGTTTCATCCAGCGTGCCCAATCCGCCAGGCAGCGAGATAAAGGCGTCCGACATTTCGAACATGCGCTGTTTCCGGCTGTGCATGGAATCGGTGACGATAAACTCATCGCAATCGGTTCGGCCCACTTCCAGGCGTTCCAGAAATTCCGGGATCACGCCTGCGACTTCCCCACCGGCTTCTGCCGCCGCATCGGCAACGATACCCATCAGGCCGATGCTGCCGGCACCGAAAACCAGGCGGATGCCGCGTGAAGCAAGCGCGCGTCCTAAATCCCTGGCGGCATCGGCATAGCGCGAATCGTTACCCTCGCGGGAGCCGCAAAACACACAAACGGACTTGATCGAGGTCATCGGCGCACTCTCGCTTTAACTAAATCTGCCCGCAGGCAGGTCTCTAATCCCTTATAGGGACTTGGTTCGTGCTTGTCCCGTATCTTTCTTTAAGAACCGTTACAGCCTGCTATTGCGGGCACGTCTGCCCTCCTATATGACAGGTATATAGGGACATGGCTGATGTTATTTAAAAATCCGGAGGGATCTCGCCTCGATGCCCTTTTTTAAGAACCCGCTTTTTCTTGCCGTTCTGGGCGGGATTGCCGTTGGCAGCGCCATTGCGCTCAATCTGGTTCTATGGAGTGATGATCCCATCGAGCCCAGGCCCCTGCCTCCGGTCGAGGCCAAGCAAGCTGATGAACCTGAAACGGCTACCGGCCAGCCACCGGAACCATCGAATGAAACGGCCAGCGAAATAGACAGCACACCGCCTGAAACTGCGGACCAATCCATACCGGAACTGGAAACTGCACAACTCGCCATCGAGGAAGAGCCCCAGGACATCCTGCCCAGCTTTGACGTCGTCCGCATCACCCCGGAAGGCAACGCGGTGTTCGCCGGACGGGCCGAGCCGGGCCAGACCGTCGAAATACTTGATGGCGACAGAGTCATCGGCACTGTCAGGGCGGATGACAGGGGAGAATGGGTTTATGTGCCGGTGGAAGCCCTCCTGCCCGGCAACCGCCAGCTCTCGTTGAGGGCGATTGATGAAAACACGGGTGAGAGCGTCGAATCCGACCAGATCGTCATGGTCGTCGTTCCCGAACGCGACACCACGGGCGAAACATTTGCCGTCGCCACATCGAAACAGGGTGATCAGCCATCAACCGTGCTGCAGAACCCGAGTTCCAGCAGCCCTGCTCTTCTAACGATTGATGCGGTCGATTACGACGATACGGGTGAATTCAAGCTCTCCGGCAGGGCGAGCCCCGGGGCGTTGGTCAACATCTATCTGGACAACACCTACATCGGCACCGCCCAGGCCGATGAGGACGGCCGATGGAGCATGATTCCCGAGACCCGGGTCAAGGCCGGCCAGTACGAACTCAGGGCCGACCAGGTTGACGAACTGGGGGTTGTACAGGAACGCATCGCCATGCCCTTTGTCCGGGATGATGCTGCGCCGGATCTGGAGCCGGGCAGTTTCTATGTGGTGCAGCCGGGGAATTCACTATGGCGCATCGCGCGGCGGGTCTACGGGGAAGGTTTGTCCTATACGGTGATCTACAAGGCGAACAAGGAACAGATCGGCGATCCTGATTTGATTTACCCCGGACAGATCTTCAGCCTGCCTGAGTAGCCGCCTGCATGGCATCGGGCTCCAGGCCTTCTTCCGGATCATGGATTTCCTCGTTGGCGGCAGCCGGAATAACATAATCGGAAAGAATGCTGAGATAGGGTTTGGCCTGCAACAACATATCAACCATCACGGCCATCAGGTTGACGGGCGTAAGGGTGTCCCTGGTAAACCGCGTATCGCTCATGATCAGCCGCTGTTTTTCGCCCAGGCGTACCCGCTGCCCCATGGCCTGGGAACTGGCCCGGATAACTTCCATGGCACCGAAACGGCCCTGGTAGGATTCAGAGGTATAAGGCAGATACCCCAGAACGGCGCGGATGTTTACCGTGGAACCACGCGTCCCGGCTTCGGCGCGAACGGCGAAAGGAAATCCGAGATAGGTAAACTGGAAATCGATGGTGCCGGAGCCGCCCCGGTGTGCAAAAACGCCCTTGTGCTCGACAATTTCCCGAAGGTCTTCAGGAGCAACATGTTGCTCTGATGCTGACATTTAGCTTCCCCTCCAGCGCTTATGCGCCCACCCGAAGAAAACAGGTGTAAAATGTTCTATTCAAAATCAACACTATCATGAGCCTATCGATTTCTCCAAGTATAAGCCAGTGCTGCCATCACTTCGTCTTGTGTTCCAGAGCCGCAGGGGTATCATCCTGATAATGTGACCTTTTCTCCCGTTTTGACCAACGATAAGAAACAGAAAGCTCTATCAACCATGATCAAGACCGTTCTCGTGCCCATCAATCCAGCCGGGTGGCCTTTTATCGGCATTTTTGCTGGCGTCACCCTGCTGCTCTGGTGGGCGCATGACTGGCTCGGCCTGCTGGGTGTCGTTCTGACCCTCTGGTGCATGTACTTTTTCCGGGATCCGGAGCGGACCACGCCAACCCGGGAAGGCCTGATCATCGCCCCTGCCGACGGCGTCGTGCAGCTTATCGACAAGGCTGCCCCACCGCCGGAACTGGACATGGGAGAAGAGTTGCGCGACAGGGTTTGCATCTTCATGAACGTGTTCAACGTCCATGTTAACCGCGCGCCGGCTGACGGCATAATCCGGCGCATCGCATACCGGCCCGGCAAGTTCCTCAATGCGTCGCTGGACAAGGCCAGCGAGCATAACGAGCGGGAAAGCTACCGGATGGAGCTCGACAGCGGCGAGGACATCGCCTTTGTCCAGATCGCCGGACTGGTCGCCAGGCGTATTGTCTGTCAGGTGCAGGAGGGGCAGCCGCTCGAGGCCGGACGGCGTTTCGGTCTCATTCGATTTGGCAGCCGGGTTGATGTATACTTGCCCGCTGGCGTTACGCCACTGGTTATCGAAGGACAGTCGGCCATTGCCGGTGAAACCGTCATTGCCGACATGAAAGCCAAGGAAAAACTTCGCGAAGGACGCGTCAGCTAGGAACGATAATGGACGAACCTGAAACAGACATGGCGCAACCAAAGCGCAGGCGGCGTTCCCTTAAGGGACTGTCCTTTAATCGTATCCTGCCAAACATCCTGACACTGCTTGCTCTCTGCGCCGGCATGACAGCCATTAAGTTCGGCTTCCAGGACCGCTGGCAGGCCGCGGCGGCGGCCATTGCCGCGGCTGCTATTCTGGATGCCCTGGATGGCCGCGTTGCGCGCTTGCTGAAAGGCTCCTCCAAATTCGGCGCCGAATTGGACAGCCTGTCGGATTTCATTTCCTTCGGAGTCGCGCCTGCCATCATGCTTTATCTCTGGGCGCTACAGGGGGCTGGGCGCTTTGCCTGGATACTGGCGCTCCTGTTCGCAGCCTGCTGTGCGCTTCGTCTGGCGCGCTTCAACACCATGCTGGACGACCCCGATGCGCCGGCCTGGAAAGCCAACTTCTTCACTGGTGTGCCGGCTCCCGCTGGAGCGGGGCTCGTACTGCTACCCATGGTGATCTCCTTTCAGATCGGAGACGAGATCGTCAGAAGTGTTGAGGTTGTCAGCCTGACCATGATCGTTGTCGCCACACTGCTGGTCAGCCGGGTTCCTACCCTGTCCTTCAAACGTCTAAAAATTTCACGTGAATGGCACATGCCGACAATGATCATCGCCGTACTGATCATTGCCGGAATTTTTACGGTCCCCTGGTTCGCCCTGACAGCGATCCTGGTTCTCTATTTGCTGACCTTCCCCGTCGCCTTAATGAAGCACGCCAAGCTCAGCCGCGACTGGGCGAAGCAAAATGCCGCTTCAGAGACAGCAGGCAAGAGCGATTAGCCTGTAGCTATTCCATCCCGCGCCGGCCTCAACCGTTTCTTTTTCCACCACGTCGCGACGTTGTGCCGAATCATCAGGGAACACGGCGTAACGACCAGCGTCAGGACTGTTGCGAAGACCAGGCCGAAAACAATTGCCGTCGAGAGTTGTTGCCACCACTGGGTGGATGGTGCGCCAATATTGATTTCACGCGTCAGGAAATCGATATTAACGCCCAAAACCATGGGCATCAGGCCTAGCACGGTCGTAACGGTTGTCAACAGAACGGGCCTCAACCTCTGCGCACCCGTTCTTAGAATGGCATCCAGGACCGTCGGCTCGGTTTTACGCAACCTGTCGAAAGTGTCGATAAGAACGATGTTATTGTTAACGACAATCCCTGCCAGGGCGATAACGCCGATACCACTCATGATAATGCCGAAAGGCTGATCCATGACCAGCAACCCAATAAAGACCCCAATCGTCGACATGATAACGGCGGACAAGATCAACAGCGCCGAATAAAAACTGTTGAACTGAGTCACAAGAATGATCGCCATGATGAACAACGCCACGCCGAATGCCTTACCCAGAAACGCCTGTGCCTTTTTCTGTTCTTCGTCTTCGCCCTTGAAGGTGTAATCGACACCGGATCCAGGTGGATTATCTTTCAGCCAGGCAGCAAGCTTGCTTACCTGATCGTCCACCAGCAAGCCATCTTCAACATCCGATTTAACCGACATCACACGTCTGGCGTCCGTGCGGTTGATCGTACCGACTTTTTGCCGCGGCACTCGTTCGACAAAATTTGACAACGGTACGATTCCAGATTCGGAAGAAACCCGGATGGCGTCAAGTTGCTGGACCGTCCGATACTGCACGGGATAACGGGCCCGGATATCGATCTCGTCGTCGGCATCATCGGGCCGGTAATCGCCTAGCTTCACACCGGTTGTCGCCATCATCACGGCGCGGCCGACCATATCGATATCGACCCCGAACTTGGATGCCTGGGCGCGATCAACCCCCAGCTCCCAATCAATGCCCGGAAGTGGCGCACTGTCCTCGATATTGACAAATCCGCCAACGGTTTCAAAGCCGCTCAAAACATGAGCAACCGCAGGTTCCAGAAGCGAAGGATCTCGTGAAGAAAGTTCAACCTGCACCGCTTTCCCCACGGGTGGCCCCGCTTCTTCCTTGCGGCGGTCTATCATGATGCCGGCCAGGTCATTTGTACGCTGGCGAACTTCGGCCAGTATTTGGGAGGCCTTGCGGCGTTTGTCCCAATCGACGAACTCCAGCGTGATGGTCCCGATGATATCTTCGGATTCCTCGCTCTGTTCGGATTTTCCCGTCCTGGCATAAATTGAACTGAATTCATCAATGTCGAGGACCCTGGCTTCCACTTCCCGAATGAGGGCATCCTGCTCATGAACACTCAGATTTCCCCGCGCCCTTATCTGGAGTTTTGCAAATTCAGGTTCGACTTCGGGGAAAAATTCTAATCCTTTTCCGTACGTCGCATAAGTGAACTGAACGCCACCAAGCACAATAGCGGCAGCGAGAAGTATTTTACCTGGGTGTTGCAATGCATTTCGCAGCAAAACCAGGTATGCCCCCGTTAAACCAGCAATGGCCTCCAGATTGCCATGTTCTTCACCGGTGCCAGCGACGCCCTTGGCGACGGCCTGCCCTCCTCCTCCCGGTGCGCCAATGTGTGATCCGAGGGTCGGCACGAATACGAGCGCCATGAGCAAAGAAGCGGACAGGGTGATCAGCAATGTCATCGGCAGGAACTTCATGAACTCGCCAACGACACCCGGCCAAAACACTAAAGGTAGGAATGCGGCAAGCGTGGTTGCCGTTGAGGCAATGATAGGCCAGGACATCCTTTTGGCGGCAAGACCATAGGCTTTTGAACGCGGCTCGCCCTCCATCATTTTACGGTCGGCATATTCGGTAACGACAATGGCTCCGTCCACCAGCATGCCTACCGCCAGGATCAGGCTGAAAAGAATAACGATATTGATTGTTACGCCGAAACTATAGAGAACCAGAACAGCCATCAGGAATGATCCGGGAATGGCGACGCCAACCAAAAAAGCCGTCCGCAAACCCAAGGCGGCGACGACTACGATCATGACCAGCAGAACCGCACTGATGACATTGTTTTGCAGATCCGTCAGCATCGTACGAATGTCTTTTGACTTGTCCTGCAAGTAACTGACATTCATGAGTTTCTGAAGTTCCTCAGGCCATGCAGCACGCTCGGCTTCGACAGTATCCTTTACCCGTTCAATGGTCTCGATAACATTTTCCCCTGTCCGCTTGGTGATCTCCAGCGCCAGGGCGGGTTTACCATTGATGCGTGCGAAACTCTCTGCATCCTTGAAACCACGGCGAATTTCCGCAACATCGCCAAGGACGACAACCGAATCACCCTGGGTAGCAATCGGCATGTTCGATATGTCGCGGACCGATTCAAACAATCCCGGAACCTTGACAGTAAAACGGCCACGGCCGGTATCCTGAGCGCCGGCTGCAACCAACAAGTTGGATCGCCCCACAGTCGATACAGCTTCGGAAGGCGACAAGCCGTAACTTTCTACGCGGATTGGGTCTATGACGATTTCGACCAGTTCGTCACGATCTCCGGCGATCTCGACCTTTAGGACCGTTGAAATACTCTCGATTTGGTCTTTCAGGTCACGCGCCAGTTTCAAAAGCATTCTTTCAGGCACATCGCCGGACAAGGCAACGACAATTACCGGAAAAAGCGAGAAATTGACCTCGTGAATTTCCGGTTCGTCAGTATCTTCCGGCAATTCTGTCTTTGCGAGATCGACCTTTTCCCTGGCATCCACAAGTGCTTCATCCGCATCAAACCCGGCTTCGAATTCCATGATGATATTGGCGCCACCCTCATAACCGACGGCGCGGAGTTCCTTTAATCCCTCGATTGCCCTTAATTCCTGTTCCATGGGCCTGATAAGGAGTCGCTCGGAATCTTCCGGAGAGATTCCCTCATGTGTCATCGATACATAGATAAGTGGAATATTGACATCAGGGTCCGATTCCTTGGGGATAACCTGATAGGCTACAGAACCGGCAATAAGGATCAGAACTAATGTCGACAGTATGGTTCTGGACCGATCTATTGCTGCATCAATAACTGTGTACATGGCCAGCCTTTCAGGAACCATCCACCATGACGGCATCAACCCTATCGCCGGCACGAACGAACTCTTGCCCGACCGTAATCAGAGTGACTGAATCCGGGAGGCCTGTAACCCAAACGCCATCAGGCGTTTCAGCAACGATCCTGACAGGGTTGAAAGCTACTGACTGCTGGTCAGTCACAATCTTAACTCCCAATCTGCCATCGTCGCTCAACGTCATGATCGCCGGTGAAATAAGGTGAGACCTGACTGAACCAGCAAAGATCGTAACCTCTGCGGTAATTCCCTTGGGGACAAGGAATTCACCGTTTGAGATTTCTATATCAACCCTGAAAGTCCTGGTTTCCTCGCTCGCGGTTCTGGAGATGAAAGTTACGACACCGATCCTGGCCACTCCGTTGGCAAATTCGGCCTGCGCCTTATTGCCAAGCTGAACCTGGGCTACCTGACGTTCCGTGACTTCAGTAGCAACAACGATTGGATCAATATCCACGACCGTAGCTATGACGTCGCCGATTTGCACATAATCGCCGATTTCAACAGGAACCTGATCAATAACGCCAGGAAATGGCGCCCTTATCCGTGTTCGAGCTATATCCAGACGGATAACCCGTAAAGCCGCCTTGGCCGTCTGAAGGGCGGCTAGATCACCGGCAACAGTTACTTCCGGACTAAACTGCTTCTCTGCCAGTGATTGCGCCGCTTCATAGGCCAGATCACGGTACTCTACCTCAGCCTCGGCCTCTCTCAATCTCGCCTGGCGATCATCCATCCTCAGGCGGACGATTTCAGAATCTTCTTCAACAAAACTGCCTTTATCGAAAAAGATTTCCGCCACATGCCCGTTTGTTGCTGCCCGAATATCGATGCTTCGATCTTCCTCACTTCGACCAAACAGGACCAACTCCAGTCCATGGTCGCTCGCTTGTGATTCAATGACCCGCACCCGGGGAAGAACGGCGCCTTGTTCTGAATTCGATTTTTCAGCAGACAGTTCTTCAGGATGAGATTTATCAGCCTCCGGGTTTTCATTAAATTGACCGGATGCGATCCACAAACCGGCTACGGCGGCAACACCCAGGGCGATCAGGACAGAGCGTCTCATAGCGCTTTCTCCCTCAAGACTTCATCAGTTCTGCCGAAATTACTTTTCATGGCATGGTCGGCGGTAATTTCGGTAAGAAACCGCTCGCGGTTTTCTCGTAGGAATCCTGCCATTGATTGATAAAAATGCAGACCTATCTCGCGCACAAAAGCCTGGCCTGGCGGGATGTTGTCGCCAGACAGGTTTTTCATTTTCTCGACATTTTTATCAAAATCGGCCTGGTAAAGATCGTAGACATCCTCAAGGTGATTGGAGGTCAGGAATCCGGCAAATAAAAGTGAAACCAGAAACTCAGACCGGATTTTATCCTTCGCAGGAATCCCGGATAACTCGACTTTTAGATAATCGATCCCGGACGGGGTTAGGGAATAAATCTTTTTATCCGGCCGACCGTCCTGGTATTCGAACCGACAGGTTACCAACCCCTCATCCAGGGCTTTTCCAAGGGCCGGGTAGATCGACCCGAACCCAGCCTGAAAAAAATGACTGAAAGGCCCATCTTCAAAATACCCCCTGATTTCATATCCGGTGGCATCACCGAATGTCAGTGTGCCAAGACACAATGTTTTTACATCCATAAGGGGAACTCCACAGAGTGCAGGAAATCGAGTATATCAAATCTGAATATATCGATTTGATATATGAATCAAATGATGTGTCCGCAAGGCAAGCCCACCTTTTTTGCATAGCTGTTCGGCTGAAAAGAAACTTTAAGAAACAACCGAGGTCAGTTTCCGGGATATACCGGCACATCCTTTGGAGAGAAAAGGTAGTAGCGAGCAACCTCGGCATAGGAGTTGAACTTATAGCCCCCATTGCGCTGGAGAATGGCGTCCTTGTTGTCCCGGTAAAGGCCAGAGACCCTGTACCAGGGGACATCGGGCTGCTCATGGTGGGGCACATGGAAATTCACGTTCAAGAAGAGTAGGCTCCAGAACAGGCCACCCTCGACAACGGCTGTCCGGTGGTCTGGATTATCCGAAGGACGATGTTCCAGGAAGGACCGGACCAGGATGAACGAGATTCCCGGATAAGCACAGCCAACGGCGTAATACCAAGCCGGAATACCCAGATATTGTTCAAGCCCATAAAGCATGGCTACTGACAGGGCCATATGAAAAACCCATCCGGGCAACCTGGAAAAATCTCCCTTCGCCATACGCCTGATTTCGGAAAGTCCGAACCGTATAAGGGATATCATTGGGCCAATCGTGACGCGCCCCAGCAATGTATTATTGATACGTAGTAATCCGCGCCTGACCGGGCATAAGCGGGCCCAGTCAGAGGGCAGGAAGTAATAGGATTCAGGATCCTCAATTGGGTTGGTCAGGGTATTCACCCAATGGTGCGTCAGGTGGCTTTCTTTATAAACATGATAAGGCATCCACAATCCGAGCGGCGCCCACCCCATCAAACTGTTGAGCCAAACTGATCTGGTCGGATGACCATGCAGCAGCTCGTGCTGAACACTGCCATGCCAGGCAACGATAACGGCGCCCAACGGGCAAAACACCCACCAGGGCAGATCATTACCTGTAAACATCAATCCGCCCCAGGCGCTGTATACAGCTATGATCACCGCCCAGGTCGGAAGTTCCAGTCGATCCCAGAATGGCAGGTCAGCACGGTCCACTAGCAATATTCCCCATAAGAACCTTAGGGATTTTACTTTCGAGGGGTTTGATTACAAGGCGATAATTGTAACGGTTATTAACAATATGTTGTATTAAGTAAATTTATGTTATGATTTACAACAAATCATATTTCTGAAGGACATTCATGGACCGGCGCGAACTCAACAGATTGTTCATTGTTATTGCTCCCAATGCAGGAAAACTCATGGCCTTATGGGCCCCTATACCCAGGCCAGATTCGATGATCTTGATTTCCATAGTCAAAGTACCCTGAAATGGTATCAATCCTCCGATCAGGCCCAGCGTGGCTTCTGTTCGGACTGCGGCTCAAGCGTCTTCTGGAAACCGGTTGAGGGAGATATGGTGAGTATTTCAGCGGGCGTCATCGAGCCGCCAACGGGGTTAGACGTCATTGGACACATCTACGTCGATGACATGGCAGACTTCCATACCCTGCCGGATGACGGCCTGCCCCGTTTTGCGACCACTTCCGCCGGCAAACTGGACGGGGATCTTTCTACATGAGCCCGTCTGCAGATATTATACGCCTGCCGACGGCCGCACGCCCCGTATCCCTGGGGATGTACGCCTTGCCTGAAATGTCAGAACCGCTTCGCCTCTGGTGGGAAGGCCTCGCCAGACATTTTCGCGAAGCCGGCGTTGAACGCGTCCCGGACAAGCTGGATACACCGGATGACCTGATATCCCATTGGCTGGATAAGGACCTTTTGTTCAGCCAGACATGCGGCTTTCCCTTAACGAATGTTCTTGAAGACAGGGTCACCCTGATTGCCACCCCGATCTATGATGCGCCCGGATGTGACGGCATAGACTATCGAAGCATGATTATCGTCAGGGATGATCTAAACATTGACACATTGGAAGATTTAAGGGCATGCGACGTCGCCATTAACAACTGGGATTCCCAATCAGGATTCAACGCCCTGCGAGCCAAAATCAGCACCCTGGCCGAACCGGGGGAGCGGTTTTTTGACCGCACCATGTTAACAACAGGACACGGCAGAAGCATTGAAGCTGTTCGCAACGGCGAAGCCCATTGTGCAGCAATCGACGGGGTAACGTTTGCATTGTTTGAACGTTACAGGCCTGAAGACATCGCCGGGCTTCGTATAATCGATCAAACAGATCCTTCGCCTGGCCTTCCTTACATAACGAGGAGAGATATCGAGGATGAAGAGCTTGATGCAATCCGAACCGGACTGTTCGCCGCTCTCGCCGACCCGCAACTCACGGTTCCCAGGGCTGACTTGCTGCTGAAAGGCGCGGAGGTTGTTGAACTGGATACCTACGATAAAATCCGCCAGATGGCAGTTCAGGGTAAGGATGTCGTATTCTGAAAAAAACACCCCCGTCAAAGCGGGGGTGTTCTTTCATCAACTTGAGATGATCGGAAAATCAACTCCAGGGATAGGGGCTGTTGGACACCGGATGAAGTTTCCCTTCAGCAAACCTGGAGAAACGGAACGGCTCAAGCAGTGCAGCACCCTTGCCCATGATGTCATCGGCCACCAAAGCGCCGACACCGATCATTTTGAAGCCGTGGTTTGAATCGGCAATGAAATAGACGTTTTCACGGAACCGGTCGAAAACTGGGAAGCTGTCAGGCGTGAATGAGCCGATACCCCCGGACGGTTCCTTGCTGAACAATCCGCTTTTACCCTCGAAACGCTTCTGGCAATGGGCCAGCGCCGAACACCACATGTGGGCGAATTCGGGACCGACGACAAAGTCCGGGCTTTCCGGGCCGTAGGGATCAACGGCAACCTTTTCAGGCTCCTGCTCTACGGGGAACGGCATGGCGCCGCCCTGTACACCGTTGAAGTGGAAATCAGGCTTGTAATAGATACCCCAGGGCTCTTCCGTGATGACGGAACCATCCACGTCCGAAATCAGGGGCGCATCCGTATCGACATGGATAACCGGCGGCATGGAACCGTCATTCTGCATCAGGAAGTCCGGCTCCACGCCCAGTGTTCCTTCCTGCAGGCTCCAGTAGATCCACATGGGAACATCGGTATGCATCTGGCCGTCCCCTCCCTTGATGTCGACGGATTTGGGAAGCTCCATCATGTCCCATACCCGTTGCGCCCAGGGACCGACACCGACAATGAGCTGTTCGCACTCAATGACACCCTTTGTCGTTTCCACGGCGGATACCGACTGACCGGAATACTGGAAACCGGTTACCTGAACACCGGTCATGATCCGGGTGCCGACGCTTTCCGCCTTTTCAGCAAGACCGTACATGGCCTTGGTATTGTTGGCGTATCCGCCTTTTTTCTCATGCAGCACGGAGGTAATGCCCTGTGCCTGCCAGTCATCGAAAATGCCCTTCATGTATTTGGTACAGTCATCGGCGCCTTCGATGAATTCCGACTCGTAACCGATGGCTTTCTGCTGTTCGTAAATGGTGGTGATGTCCTTGCGCATGCCTTCATGGCTGATCTGCATGTAACCGACAGCATTATAGGAAAAGGCTTCCGGATCGCTTTCCCAGACGGACACGCTGTGCGCCATCAACTCGCGCATGGCCGGCTGGAAGTAGTTGTTGCGGACAACGCCACAGGCGATACCACTGGCGCCGGCGGCGATCGCGGACTTGTCGATGATCAGGATATCACTGGAATCATCTGTGTTCTGTGCTTCCTTGCCTTGTGCCTTGAGGTGCTTGCCAAGATGCCAGGCTGTAGACAGGCCATGGATGCCTGCCCCGATAATCAGATACTTAGCGCGCGTAGGGAAAGCCATCAGTTCGCTCCTTTGCCAATGTCCCCGGCTCCAGTCGGTATCCCGCTCAGGAACCTGTCTTATTTGTTCACGATGGAGGAAATGTGCGCTTATTTAATCATCATGCGTCGTTCTTTTACGACGCCGATTTTTTCAAAAGCGACTCAATCGCCAAACACTGTCGTTTTTTACCGGCGCTGGAACTGATCGCCGAAATCGGTACGTACGATTTGACGGGCACCTAAAATCCAATGAAGCGGGCGACGTTGTAGAGACCCGCTCCGCCGATAACCAGCCAGGTCCCCATAACGCCGAGGAAACGCCCAACCGACTGCCCGGTCGAGACACCAAGACCATAAATATGAAACAGGCGAGCCCCGACAAGGATCAGCCCCATGGTATGCATCAATTCCGGAGCCGCCCCGTTCAATTCTGATGCCAGCATCAATATCAAAGCCAGGGGGACGTGTTCAGTGAAGTTACCGTGAATCCGAATAGCCTTACCCAGTTGAGGGTCGCCACCATCAAACAAGCCTATTTTTGCCCGGTACCTGTTCATAATCACATGTGCGCTGAGGGGGATTACAAACAGACCCAGAATACCGGCGTATAATCCTGTAATAGCGACTGCTTCAAGTGACATAATTTTTCCTTCCCAACCGGGGCGTTATCTGAATCCTGTCCACATGGTGGGACAAGTGGTTCCAACGGTCAAGCAGCGGAAAAATATACAGCACTCAATTTTCAGGGAAAATTATTCCTTGGGCAACGGAACATCCGGCACCCACAGATAACCATCGTCATCCAGTAGGTAGGCCTCTCTTAATCCGTGGGGTTTGTCCATGGAACCGGCCAGGACCGTATACCCCAAATCTACAGCCCTCGCCTCTGCCGCATCCGGGTCGCAATCGTGCAAACGCAACTCGACCCCGATGCCACGGGGTATCTCGGGAGACAAGCTCCCATGCAAGGGATGATCCTTGTAGGTATGATCAGCATGCAGCATCCATTCTGCGCCGTACCCCCTTAGGACGGCGAAGTCCGGGTCCGAGTAGACGACTTCCGCCTTCAAGACGCCTGTCTGGAAAGAAATGGCGCGTTCCATGTCCTCGACAAGAAGATTGATGCCAAATCCTTTGAGCGAACGGCCATAATCGTCCGCCTCCATCCATGGTTCATCCTCGCGCTTTTTCATAGGAGACAATTCCATTACCAATCATGTTGAATGAGAAGGACTCTAAATCAAAACGGCCCTTTTTAAAGGGCCGTTTTTCATAATCGCATAGAGCCACTAATCAGACATTTGAATCCGGGAATTCGGCTTTGCGCTTTGTGATATACTCCTGCAAAGCCTCATCGACACCGGGATCAATAGCCGGTGCCTCATAAGAGGCCAGCATATCCTTATAGACCTTGTTGGCGCGCTGAATGGCATCCTGTGAACCTTCTGCCTCCCACTGCTCAAAGGAGTCGTAATTGGCGATTTTTGAAGGATAGAAGGCATCTTCAAAGTGCCTCTGGGTATGGGCGCAACCGAGGAAATGCTGGCCGGGACCGACCTCGCGGATGGCGTCCATGGCCTGCCCTTCTTCACTCAGGTCAATTCCCTGGGAAAGCTTCTGCATCATGCCCAACTGATCGGCATCCATGACGAATTTCTCATAGCCCGAAGCCAAGCCGCCCTCGAGCCACCCTGCTCCATGCAGTACAAAATTCACACCGGCGATGACTGTCGGCCAGATCGACTGGGCGCTTTCATAGGCGGCCTGGGCGTCCGGTATCTTGGATGTACACAACGATCCGCCGGAACGGAAAGGAATGCCAACGCGACGCATCAACTGGGCGGCCGTTGAAATGACTATCGTCGGCTCAGGCGTGCCAAACGTCGGCGCGCCTGACTGCATGGACATGGAACTGGAAAACAACCCGGCAATGACAGGGGCGCCGGGCCGGATAAGCTGAGTCAAAGCCGTCCCGGCCAGGGCTTCAGCAAGGGCCTGCGCCAATGTTCCTGCCGGAGATACCGGCCCCATGGCGCCTGAGATTATGAATGGGGTTACGATACAAGCCTGGTTATTGCGGGCATAGACCTTCATTGCCGCCAGCATGGTATCATCGAAGGTCATGGGCGAGTTGGCGTTGATCAGGCTGGTGCAGACCGTGTTCTGTTCAATAAACTCTTCACCGAACAGGATTTTACACATATCGACGGTGTCTTGCGCCCTTTCACCCGCCGTAACGGATCCCATGAATGGCTTGTCCGAATAACGCATATGGGCATAGAGCATGTCGTAATGCCGCTTGTTGACCGGCAGGTCGACAGGCTCGCACACAGTGCCTCCAGAATGGTGGATATAGGGCGACATGTAGGCCAGCTTGACGAAATTCTGGAAGTCCTCAATCGTGCCGTACCGGCGGCCTTTATCCATATCCCAGACAAACGGCGGGCCGTAAACGGGAGCGAAAACCGTATTTCCGCCGCCAATTCGAACGCTGCGGTCAGGATTTCTGGCGTGCTGGGTAAATTCATTGGGTGCGGTTTTCAGGATTTCCCGCAACATGCCTTTTGGGAACCTGACGCGTTCACCATCGATATCAGCGCCGGCGTCTTTCCATATTCCTAAGACTTCCGGATCATCACGAAATTCGATACCTGTTTCCTGCAAGATGATATCGGCATTATTCTCGATGGTAACGAGTCCCTCCTCACTACACAATTCCAGGTAAGGAATCTTGCGGGAAATATAAGACGCAGCCTTTATTTTCTTGCCTTCACGCATGGCCCTACGTGCGTCTCGACCACCGCCGCGGCTACGTCTGGCGCCTTGTGCAATATCGTTCATTGCTTTCTCCCTTGGATCCGACCTTCCTGACGTGCCGATAATGACAGTTCGTCCCAGGTGCGGACGTTCAAAGATACTATATGGTGATGTCCCATGTATCGAACAAGATAAATGATCACTGCTCTACTCTCGTCCTATAGTAGCCCAGCAACGCCATATTTGATGAAATGATATCGCATTTGAGAGAGGCGCTTTTACGATACCGTTTGTCGTAAAATTGCTAGCAATTCCCTTACTCACGCCGTATGTTCCGCGCGCAATTGCTCATGGGTAAAAGAATTGGAAACTGTTCTTAGCGATTTCCGCATGTGCAATTGAAACCGTGGATTTCGGCGTCGGCAGGACGGTGATTTCTTTTTTTGGAACCAAATACTTTTTACACGGGTGGATAGATGAAGGTTCTAGTACCAGTGAAGCGCGTCATCGACGCGAATATCAAGGTCCGGGTCAAGGGTGATCAGACCGGCGTTGAAACCAACAACGTCAAGATGGCCATGAATCCGTTTTGCGAAATTGCCGTGGAAGAAGCGGTCCGGATGAAAGAAGCCGGCACGGCTGAGGAAATTATCGCCGTCACGGCAGGCCCGTCCCAGTCGCAGGAAACTCTGCGTACGGCTCTCGCTATGGGCGCAGATCGCGCTATTCTGATCGAAAGCGACGAAACGCTTGAGCCTCTGGCCATTGCCAAGCTTCTTAAAGCCGTCGTCGAACAGGAAAGTCCCGGACTCGTAATCATGGGCAAGCAGGCCATCGACGGCGACAACAACCAGACCGGCCAGATGCTGTCCGCCCTTCTGGGATGGTCGCAGGGCACCTTTGTTTCCAAGATCGAAGGCACAGGCGACACCATCAACGTCACCCGCGAGGTCGATGCCGGCCTAGAGACGGTAACGTTGAAAATGCCGGCTGTCGTAACCGTCGATCTTCGCCTCAACGAGCCGCGCTACGCTAGCCTGCCTAATATCATGAAGGCGAAAAAGAAGCCCCTCGACACCACCACGCCCGCCGACCTCGGCGTAGATATCACGCCGCGTGTAACGGTGTTGAAGGTAACGGAACCCCCGGCTCGTGAAGCCGGCGTTAAGGTGGCCGACGTGGCCCAACTTGTGGACAAGCTCCGCAATGAAGCAAAGGTGATCTGATCCATGAGCATCCTTGTACTTGCAGAACACGACAATTCAACGCTCGCTAGCGCAACGTTCAATACGGTCGCGGCGGCTTCCCAGCTTTCCGGAGACATTCATGTCCTTGTCGCCGGCAGCGGCAGCAGCGCAGTCGCCGATGCGGCAGCCAAGATTCCCGGTGTCGCCAAGGTTTTGAACGCCGACTCAGCCGAATACGCCAATGACATTGCCGAGAACGTTGCCCCCTTGCTTGTCCAGTTGGCTTCCAACTACAGCCACATCCTGGCGGCAGCTACGACGTTCGGCAAAAACGTCATGCCCCACGCGGCGGCACTGCTGGACGTTCAGCAGATTTCGGATATTTCCGGTATTGAGAGCGACGACACGTTTGTTCGCCCGATCTACGCCGGTAACGCCATGGCGACGGTTCAGTCCGGCGACAGTGTGAAACTGATCACCGTTCGTACGACCTCCTTCGAGGCCGTTGCCGAAGATGGCGGCAGCGCCGAGGTTGAAGCCGTTTCCGGCACAGGCGCCAGCGATCTTGTTACGTTCGTTTCCCAGGAAATCAGCCAGTCCGACCGTCCCGAACTGACAACGGCCCGGATCGTGATTTCCGGTGGCCGCGGCATGAAATCCGGCGACAACTTCCCCATGCTGGAAAAAGTCGCAGACAAGTTGAACGCCGCCGTCGGCGCCTCCCGCGCCGCCGTGGACGCCGGTTATGTCTCCAACGACTTCCAGGTCGGTCAGACCGGTAAGGTCGTCGCACCGGATCTTTACATCGCCGTGGGCATCTCGGGCGCCATCCAACACCTGGCCGGCATGAAAGACTCCAAGGTCATTGTCGCCATTAACAATGACGAGGAAGCGCCTATCTTTCAGGTTGCTGATTACGGCCTCGTGGCTGACCTGTTCGACGCTCTTCCGGCGCTCGACAGCGAACTCGGCTAACCGATCCAACCGGTTCAATCAGGAACGGCCCGGTGAAATCACCGGGCCGTTTTCTTTTTCCCTGGCGATAAGACTAATCTTCAAGCCTCACCCCGGTCTTGCCTTCATAATCATCAGGGCCATGCCGTTCCGGCATCTGCTCTTCCGGCTCCCCCCAGTTACGGTTGATCATACGCCCCCGGGCCACCGCCTCGCGCAAACCGATCTCACGTGACCAGCGCTGAACATGGGCATAGGATTTCACGTCCAGAAACTCGGCCGCGCCATAGGACCGGCCGAGGGCAATCAAGCCGTACCAGGGCCAGATCGCCATATCGGCAATGGTGTAGGTTTCACCACAGATGTATTGATTGTCGGCTAACCGGCGGTCCATCACATCAAGCAAACGCTTCGTCTCCATGGCATACCGGTCGATGGGGTACTTCATGGGTCTGGGTGCATATTTATAGAAATGACCAAAACCGCCGCCTACATAAGGCGTGCTTCCCATTTGCCAGAACAACCACGACAGGCACTCCGCCCTCTCGGTGGGGTCGACGGGAATGAAGGCATCGAATTTCTCCGCCAGGTAAAGCAGGATCGCGCCGGACTCGAACACCCGTGTCGGCTTCTCTGTGCCGCGATCCAGGAGAGCAGGAATTTTTGAATTTGGATTTATCGCAACAAAACCGCTGCCAAACTGATCCCCTTCATCGATATCAATCAGGTAGGCGTCATATTCCGCCCCAGAATGCCCCAGAGCCAAAAGCTCCTCGAGCATAACAGTGACTTTGACGCCATTGGGCGTCGCCAGGGAATATAACTGAAGCGAATTATCGCCGACGGGCAATGCCTTTTCGTGAGTCGCTCCCGCCGTGGGCCGGTTGATGTTCGCAAAAGCGCCGCCGTTTTCTTCGTCCCAAACCCAGACGGCTGGTGGTGTGTATTCACTCATGTCATTCATGCAAATCTCCAGCACATATCAATAAGGGCGCTTCCCGATGAAACGCCCCCCATGTTCTTTATGGCTGGAAATACTACAGATAACGCTCAGCAATACCAGTCACGCTAACGTGAAACGCTCCGGCTTATCAGCCGGGGCGTTTTTCATTATTGCTGTACCCAATCTCTATGTCCTGGGTTTCACGTTCTCCGGATCATACAGCGGTTCGTACCCCACACCGGTAACTTCGGCGGGATACAGTTCAGAGAAGTATTCAACCTGCAATTCCTTGCCCTTGACTGCGAATTCATGCGGCAGATAGCAAAGGATAATGTTTTTGCCGATAGTCGGACCGAAAGCGACGGAGGTGGAGTACGACAGACGACCTTCTGCATCGACGATCTGTTCGCCCGTCGCCGGATCGATGATCGGCATGGTATCGACGGGATATCGCGCGACGCCTCCGGCATCCGTATTATCCGTCATCACCAGAGTACAAAGCATTGCCGTCTGGTGGTCCCTGGCGCGCTGTTCGAGGTAGGCAGCCTTGCCGACAAAATCCGCGTCCTTGACCTTCGGCCGCGCTAGATCGGCTTCCAGCAGGTTGTACTCGGTATTGAGGTCCGCGTTCTGCAGGCGCAGGCTTTTCTCCAGCCGACGTGAGTTGGCGTACGTCTCGACACCGAACGGCATGACATCATGCTCGCGGATCGCATCCCAAACAGCGAGACCGTCTTCATAGCGCATGTGCAATTCCCAACCTTGCTCACCAACGTAGGAAATCCGGAATGCCGAAACCTGCTTGCCGGCGATATCGAGGGTCTTGATCGATGCGAATGGGAAACTTTCATGGCTGACGGCATCGGCGTCACCGATCACCTTGCCTAGAACCTCACGGGCATTCGGCCCCCAGAGGCCAATCGTCGTGAAGTCGTTGGTAACGTCGGTGATCGTCACGTCGAAACCGTGATCCTCTGCCATGCGCTTCATGTAGACGAAATCCCGGTTGCCGGCATCGGCGCCATCGACGAATCGGTAACGGTCTTCCATGCGGAAGACGGTAAAGTCGGCTTTGACCATGCCCTTATCGTCAAGGAAATGGGTGTAGATACCCTTGCCGACCTGGTTGTCACCACCGACCTTGGCGACGCAGAGATATTCCATGAAGGCAACGTGATCCGGTCCCTCGACGTCGTACATGGCGAAGTGTGATAGGTTGATCATGCCGACATTGGCGCTCATCTCCAAGTGTTCGGCATTGGAAACCCGCCAGAAGTGGCGGTTGTCCCATTCGTTTTTTCGGACGGGCACCTGATTGGCGTACTTGTCTAGCAGGTGTTCGTTGCTGGCGTAACCGTGGGCGCGCTCCCAACCGGCGAGTTCCATGAAATAGCCGCCGAGCTCGACCTCCCGCTCATAAAACGGTGAGCGGCGAATACCGCGGCCGCCAGAGTACGGCTCACGCGGGTGAACCGCCGGGTTGTAGATCTTGAACGCCGATTCATAGCAACGATCATGGATGAACTGCTCTTCGGTCTGGAACGGATAGAACCGCGCGTAGTCGATGGCATGATGGTCGATCTCTGTGCGGCCATCCGTCATCCAGTCAACCAGCAGCTTGGCCATACCGGGACCATCTTTCACCCAGATGGCAACGGCATACCAAAGGCCTCGGATTTTTTGGCTTTCACCAATGGACGGGCCTCCGTCCGTGGTCACCTGCAACAAGCCGTTGAACGAACGCTTCTCGTCATAGCCCAATTCGGCGAGGATCGGCGCCAATTCCATCGCACGCTCAAGCGGTTCCATGATCTGTTCAAGCTCAAGGTCGCGCATGGACGGCGATAACCTGGCTTCGGATTTTTCGAGTAAGTCACGTGGATGACAGAGACGGGGATCACTCTCTTCGTAATAGCCCCATTCGATCATACCGCCTTCCGGTGTGGTCGGATCACCCGTATCACGCATGTAGGCTGAGTTACCCTGATCACGCATCAACGGGAAACCGATGTCCTTGCCGGTGCCCGCAAATTCCTCGTAGGGTCCAAAAAACGTAAGCGGATGGTCGACCGGCATGACCGGAAGGTCCTCGCCAATCATATTGGCGATCAGGCGCCCCCAAAGACCCGCGCATACGATTACATGGTCCGCCATTACGGTGCCGCGTTTGGTAACCACGCCCTTGATCCTGCCGTCTTCGACAATCAGATCTTCAGCGGGCGTGTTGGCGAAAGACTTAAGCTTTCCGGTTTCAACCGCGTTATCGACCAGTTCACCTGCGACAGTCTGGGAGCGAGGCGCAACCAGACCCGCATTGGGATCCCACATGCCGCCCTGCAGCATGTCCTCTTCGATCAGTGGGAACTTTTCCTTGATCTCAGCCGGCGACACAAGACTGACGCCGGTCCCGAAGGCCTTACCGGAAGTGACCTTACGCTTCAACTCTTCCATACGGCCATCATCGCCGACCCTGGCGACTTCAAAGCCACCGACCTTCTCGTAGCGTCCCATTTTTTCATAGAAATCGATGGAATAGAGCGTCGTCCAGCAACTCAGGAAATCATGGCTGGTGGCGTAACAGAAGTCCGACGCATGGGATGTCGAACCAATGTCGGTGGGAATCGCGGATTTATCGATACCGACGATATCATCCCATCCCCGTTCAATCAGATGATAGGCAACCGAGGCACCGACAATACCGCCCAGGCCGACAATGACCACACGGGCCTTTTCCGGGAACTCAGACATAATCTCTGTAAACTCCTCTAACTGGAGACAACACTCATTATTGAGATCGATGGCGCACAACCTAGTGCCTAATCTATCCCCAATGTATTCTCAATTCGACATTATAGGTGTGTAGACGACACTGGACATCATCGATATCAACCTTATGGCGTCTTATTGTAATTTTTATTCGAAACAACGGATGTATAAACGATCCGTCTGACTTTGGATGTTTGATAGACTTATGATACGGCCCCCGATCAATAGATGTTAATTCTATACAACCCCCTGATGGAAAAAGAGATTTCGGGGGTCATAAAGATTATTTCAGGTAAAATGTCGCGCCGTAGATAGTCCGTGTCTTTCGGCGGACAGCAGTTTATCGCCTTTTTGGAGGAAATTCTTTTCAGTGATGTCAGGGTTGCATATTCTGACGCCATTAGTTTTGTGTTAATTTCAGTTATACCTCTTTCTTAGGGAGTAACGGTGATGTCGGACGAAGAAGATATCGTTCTGTCGGAACTCGATGACGAAGAACTGACCCAGCAGATGCATGACGATCTTTATGATGGTCTCGCTGATGAAATTGAAGAAGGCGTCAATATCCTTCTGGAGCGCGGGTGGGAACCCTACAAGGTTTTGACCGAGGCCCTGGTCGAAGGCATGCGTATCGTCGGCATCGACTTCCGCGACGGCATCCTGTTCGTTCCCGAGGTTCTCATGGCGGCAAACGCCATGAAGGCCGGTATGAGTATTCTTAAACCCCTGCTTGCCGAAACCGGCGCGCCCAAGATGGGTAAACTGGTCATCGGCACGGTCAAGAGCGACATCCACGATATCGGCAAAAACCTTGTCGGCATGATGATGGAAGGCGCCGGATTTGAAGTTGTTGATCTCGGCATCAACAACCCGGTTGAAAATTACATGGACGCCATTGACGAGCATGAACCGGACCTGCTCGGCATGTCCGCCCTGCTGACCACCACCATGCCTTACATGAAAGTCGTCATCGACACGCTGGTGGAAAAAGGCATTCGTGAAGACTTCGTCGTCCTGGTAGGCGGTGCGCCGCTGAATGAGGCCTTTGCAGACAGCGTTGGCGCCGATGCTTACTGCCGCGATGCGGCCGTCGCCGTCGAAACGGCAAAGAGCTGGATGTCCAAGCGGCAGGGATCGGCGCTGGCGGGCTGATTTCACCCCGCCCCGTTCCCCTTCCTGTTCTGTCTTCTTGTTGTATAGAGGTAGTGCACAGCAGTGGAACACGCTTCCCATAATCCTCCCAAGACCCTTCTGATCGCCTGCGGCGCGCTGGCGAAGGAAATCCTTATGGTCGTGGAGATAAACGGCTGGAAACATGTGGAAGTCACATGTTTGCCCGCTTCTCTGCATAACTTTCCGGAAAAGATAACGGATGCGCTCCGTGACAAGATTCGGGAGCATAAGTCCGATTTTGAACGGATCATTGCGCTTTATGCCGATTGCGGCACCGGCGGAACGCTGGACAGAATGCTTGAGGAGGAAGGTGTCGAACGCATTCCCGGCGCTCATTGCTATGAGTTCTACGCTACCAGCGAAAAATTCCATCCCATGGCGGAGCAGGAACTGGGCACCTTTTATCTGACGGATTACCTGGCCCGTCAGTTTGATGTTCTGATCATGGATGGGCTCGGCATCAACAAGCACCCCGAACTCATGAACATGTACTTCAGCAACTACAAACGACTGGTCTATCTGGCGCAAACGGAAGATGCGTCGTTACAGGAAAAGGCGGAGGCGGCGGCGGAAAAGCTGGGTCTGGAATATGAGTATGTATTTACCGGCCTTGGCGATCTCAAAGACTTTCTCGAACGGCAAAACGCCGAGCATGGCAATCAGGAATAATCCAAATGGCACAACTGACAATTCTTTACTGGCGTGACATTCCATCCCAGGTCGTCGTCAAACAAGGGAGGAAATCCGAGAAGATTCTGCTCTCCGACCGCTTTCAGCAGACCATCGACGCCGCTGCCATGAAGGACGGCACCAGCGAAACGGACGATTATCTAGCTGAATGGCGTCGGGGTGAGCCTGTGGAATGCGGCGACGACCTGATGGCCGAAGCATCGTCGGCTGCTGAGCGTATTGAATCCGAATACGACGCTGAAGCCTTACGGGCCCTGATCGCAAGCGGCGGCAACAAGGAAACCTGAGTCATGGCGAAAATCACCGTTTACCAGCCTTCGGGGACCAGCCTCATCTACCGGGTGCGTTCACGCTATTCCATTCGACTGTGGTCTGTCAGGAATGCGAGGCTCCTGGAGTGGCTTTATCATAATTTCGCCGACACCTTGCTGGCCCTGCACCCGTTTTGGAAACTGATCGGCTATCGGCGGGTGGAAGGCCCCATGGTCGCCATTGAAAAGCGCATGAAGGCCTTCATGTTCGATTGCCGTATGTGTGGCATGTGTGCGTTATCAAGCACCGGAATGTCGTGTCCCATGAATTGTCCGAAAAGCCTTCGTAACGGTCCCTGTGGCGGTGTCAGGGCCAACGGCAATTGCGAAGTCGAGCCCGACATGCCGTGTGTCTGGGTTCAGGCATGGCAGGGAAGCCGGAGCATGGTGGGCGGTGATGATATTCTTAACGTTCAGCCAGCCGTTGATCATAGTCTTCGTGGCACTTCCTCTTGGCTGCGGGTTACCTCCGAAGCTGCACAGGAACGCGAAGCCGCCAAGGCGAGTGAAACGGACACCGGCGGGGCAAACTAACCCAACATTCGGACTTATATTCTTTTTCAAGGATCGATCCTGATGCACGAAGAACCTGATGAAGATCCCAAAGATCCGGGAGCGCCGCTTCCTGTATTGCCTGGTCATACGTCCAGAGGTCGTCTGGAGCGCGTGCTGCGCCGAGGAGAGTTTGCCGTAACGGCGGAACTCAATCCGCCGGATTCAGCAGACCCCGAGGATGTTTATGAACGCGCTGCCGTCTTTGACGGCTGGGTCGACGGCATAAATGCGACCGACGGTTCAGGCGCAAACTGCCACATGTCCAGCGTGGCGATTTGCGCCCTGCTGACCCGAATGGGATACGCGCCGGTGATGCAGATATCATGCCGCGATCACAATCGCATCGCCATACAGGGAAATGTCCTTGGCGCTGCCGCCATGGGCGTGAACAACATTCTCTGTCTGACCGGCGATGGCGTACAGGCAGGCGACCAACCGGGCGCAAAGCCGGTCTTCGACATGGACTGCATGTCATTGTTACAGACTATCCGGTCCATGCGGGACGAGCAGAAATTCCTTTCGGGTCGCAAGATCACTCGTTCGCCGCAAGTTTTCATTGGCGGCGCCATCAACCCCTTTGCGCCGCCTTATGACTTCCGTCCACATCGTTTGGCGAAAAAGATCGAGGCCGGGGCTCAGTTCGTGCAGAGCCAATACTGCTTCGATCTTGATATCCTGAACGAGTATATGAAACGTGTCCGGGATATGGGCCTGCATGAGAAATGCTTCATCCTGATCGGTGTCGGGCCTATGGCTTCTGCAAAGACAGCCCGATGGATCAGAACCAACGTTCCTGGCATTCATATTCCCGACAGCATCATCGAACGCCTGGAGGGAGCGGAAAACCAGAAACTCGAAGGCAAAAAGATCTGTATCGAGATGATGCAGCAGATCAGGGAAGTCGAAGGCGTTTCAGGCGTTCACGTCATGGCTTACAGGCAGGAAGAGCTTGTTGCCGAAATCGTGGAAGAATCCGGCGTGCTGAAAGGACGCAAACCCTGGATACGTGAACAAAACCCGGGAGAATCCATGGTTAACGAACGCATGGGTGAACTGTCCCAGAAATCTGCAAACTGAATGGTTTTATCTTGGCCTTATGCCTAAAATAGGCCCTTTGGAAAGTATCAGCGGCGAAAACTGAATTTAAGGTGTCGCAATCCAGACTGCCATGCCATAACAAACTGACTAAAAGACGGCTTCACACTGTTTTTTACCACAACATCAAGAGTTTCATCAGGAGATCATCGCATGACGGATACCATCGTCAGCTCCGCCACCAAGGAAATCGCTATCGGCTTCGATCGCCCTTTTTGCATTATTGGTGAACGTATCAATCCAACAGGCCGTAAATTGCTTGCTGCCGAAATGGCCGAGGGGGATTACAGCCGCGTTGAATCCGATGCCCTGGCTCAGGTAGCTGCCGGTGCGACCATGCTTGATGTAAACGCAGGTATTCCGCTGGCCGACGAGCCCAAAATTCTTGCCGAGGCCATTGAGCTCGTCCAGTCCCTGACGGATCTGCCGCTGTCCATCGATTCATCCATCGTTGCTGCGCTGGAAAGCGGACTTTCCGTCTACAAAGGCAAGGCTCTTGTCAATTCCGTCACCGGCGAGGAAGACCGGCTTGAAACGGTACTGCCGCTCGTTGCCAAGCACGGCGCCGCCGTTGTCGCCATCTCCAACGATGAAACCGGAATCTCTGAAGATCCCGATGTGCGTTTTGATGTCGCAAAAAAGATCGTTGAACGCGCGGCCGATTACGGCATTTCAGCTGCTGACGTCGTTGTCGACCCGCTCGTGATGCCAGTGGGCGCCCTTAACGACGCCGGGGCACAGTTGATGAAACTGATCCGCCGTCTTCGTGAGGAATTGAAGGTCAACACAACGTGCGGCGCTTCCAACTTCAGCTTCGGCCTGCCGAACCGCCACGGCCTGAATGCCGCGTTCCTCAGCATGTCGATTGGTGCGGGCCTGACCTCTGCGATCATGAATCCCCTGCACGATCCCGAAATGGCCGCCGTTAAAGGAGCCGATATCGTTATGGGCAAAGACCCCAATTGCGGGAACTGGATCAAGAAATTTCGTGAACCGGCGGCTGAAGGCGCACAAGGCGGCGCTGAAGGAGGCGCTGGAGCAGGACGCCGGGAAGGGCGCCGGGAAGGGCGCCGCCGCCGCCGCGCGGCTTCCTGAGGCATCGCCGGAGCGGATCATTGGCAGAAGAAGCGCTTATTGTCTTTACCCCCTCCGGCAAACGGGGCCAGTTCCCCGTAGGGACTCCTGTACTTGAATGCGCCCGCGCTCTCGGGGTCGATATCGACTCCGTCTGTGGCGGGCGCGGCATTTGCGGTCGCTGTCAGGTCGTCCAGGGCGTCGGCGAATTCGCCAAACACGGCATCACATCCAAGGAAGAGAACCTCAGTGAGCCCAACGATGTCGAGAAGCGATATGACGACAAGCGCGGACTGAAACCCGGTCGCCGGTTGAGCTGCAACACGCTGCTTCTTGGCGACAGTGTCATCGACGTTCCCGCCGACAGCCAGGTTCACAAACAGATCGTGCGCAAGCGCGCCGAGGCAAGGGAAATCGATCTCGACCCGGCCATTCGACTCCACTACGTGGAAGTCGAAGAACCGGACATGCATAATCCGACCGGTGATCTGGAACGTTTGCTGATCGCTCTCCGTGAGCAATGGGGCCTGGAAGAGCTGGAGGATTGTGACCTCCATGTCCTGCACGGGCTGCAGACGGCTCTCAGGAAAGGGAAATGGAAGGTTACCGTTGCGGTACACAGGGGGTTGCGCGTCACGGCCATCTGGCCGGGCTTCCATGACAAGGCATACGGGATTGCCTTTGATATCGGATCGACGACCATAGCCGCCCATTTGTGCGAACTGTCCTCCGGCGAAGTCATTGCTTCCTCGGGAATCATGAATCCTCAAATCCGCTTTGGCGAGGACCTCATGAGCCGGGTGTCCTATGTCATGATGAATCCCGGCGGTGAGGTGGAAATGACCCAGGCCGTCCGTGAAGCAATCAATCATCTTGTCGAAGAACTGACACAAAGCGTCGACCTGACGCCCCATGATGTCCTGAACGCCACCTTTGTCGGCAATCCTGTCATGCACCATCTGCTGCTTGGTGTAGATCCCACGGAACTGGGCGGTGCGCCCTTCGCGCTTGCCACCAACTCCGGCATGACGTTATGGGCCAATGAACTTGACCTGGTTATGCATCCCAATGCCCGCGTCTACATTCTGCCCTGCATTGCCGGGCACGTGGGTGCGGATACTGCCGCTGTCGTGCTTTCGGAAAGCCCCCATCTGTCAGATGAAATCATGCTGGTCGTGGATGTGGGCACCAACGCCGAGATCGTTCTCGGAAACAAGGATCGGCTGCTGGCGGCGTCATCCCCCACGGGACCTGCCTTTGAAGGCGCGCAGATCACTTCGGGCCAACGTGCAGCCCCAGGGGCGATCGAACGCGTTCGCATAGACCCTGAAACACTTGAGCCCCGGTTCAAGGTCATCGGTTGCGATCTGTGGTCGGATGATCCGGCATTCAAGGAAGAAACAAAAAGCACCGGGGTTACCGGCATCTGCGGTTCCGGCATAATTGAAATTCTCGCCGAAATGTTCCTGGCCGGCATTATTACGCAGGACGGCGTCATAGATGGCGCCATGACGGAGAAATCCGATCGCGTCCAACCGGACGGCCGGACATTCTCTTACCTCATGTATTCAGGTGAGGTCGAAGTTCGTATCACGCAAAATGATATCCGGGCCATCCAGTTGGCAAAGGCCGCTCTTTACGCCGGCGCCAGGTTGTTAATGGACAAGCTGGATATCGAGACAGTTGATCGTATTGTTCTTGCCGGCGCCTTCGGCAGCCATATCGACACGAAATACGCCATGATCCTGGGCATGATCCCAGACTGCCCCCTGGACAAGGTATCCTCCGCCGGAAACGCCGCCGGGACGGGATCCAGGATCGCCCTGCTCAATCAGCAGGCCCGGGATGAAATCGAGCGTGTCGTGAAAGATGTCGAGAAAATCGAAACGGCTGTTGAACCAAAGTTTCAGGATCATTTTGTCGAAGCCATGGCCTTCCCCCATAAGACAGCAAAATTCTCAAACCTCTCCCAGGCGGTAACGTTGCCCGAGCCCACGGCTTCGGACTCCCAAGGTGGCGAGGAAGACAATGGCGAAGGAAATACTCGACGACGACGCAGACGCCGCGGCAATTAGGATCAGTATATGACGGCACACTCCTGGAACCGGACCGTATGGAAACTCGCCGGGCCGATCATGCTGTCCAACGTTTCCGTGCCTTTACTCGGCATTGTCGATACCGCCGTTGTCGGTCAGTTGGAAGGAGCACACTACATCGGCGCTGTCGCCGTTGGCGCACAGATTTTCTCCATTATCTATTGGGGTTTCGGGTTCCTGCGCATGGGCACCAGCGGTTTTACCGCTCAGTCCCTCGGCATGGAAGATCTGGACCAGGTCAGGGCCTACCTGCTCAGGGCCTTCCTGATCGCCGGATTGGCCGGATTTGCCCTGGTCGTTCTGCAACGCCCCATCATGTGGGCGACAATGCTCATCATCGCCCCAAGCGATCAGGTCGCCGTTCTGACAGATGCATATTTCACAATCCGCATATGGGGCGCGCCAGCTGTTCTGGGCGGATATGCCTTGTTGGGATGGTTTGTCGGCATTCAGAACACGAAAGCCCTGTTGGCTGTCGAGCTTGGCAAGAACGTCCTAAATATCGTTCTTGATCTGCTCTTTGTACTGGGGTTCGGCTGGGGTGTCGAAGGCGTTGCACTGGCTACGGTTATCGCGGAAGTGATGGCGTTCCTGTTCGGCTGCTGGATAGCGTGGAAATGCGCAAAAGGGATTGGCGGCAAGTGGCGTCCGGATCTGGTCAGGCATTGGGGCCGCCTTAAAAAGATGATGGCGCTAAACCGGGATATCCTGATCCGGACCCTGGTGCTGGAAACTGCCTTCGTTTCCTTCACCGCCATCGGCGCCAGAATGGGCGATGAGATCCTGGCCGCCAATGCAGTGCTTTTTCTGTTTCAGGGCCTGATGGCCTATGGCCTGGACGGCTTCGCCAACGCCGTCGAAACACTGGCCGGACATGCTTATGGCGCCCGGGACCGGTCCCGCTTTGATGGCGCCGTAAAGGCATCGTCAATTTGGGCATTGGGATTTTCTATCCCTATCACTGTCATTTACTGGCTTTTCGGCGATCTGGGCATCGATATCCTGAGCAAGACCGCCAGTGTCCGTGAGGTCGCCTATATCTATCTCCCCTGGATCGTTGCATTGCCGGTTCTTTCCGTCTGGAGCTTCCAGTTGGATGGCATATTTTTCGGCATGACCCGGGCAGGCGACATGCGGAACGCCATGATCTTGTCACTGATGATTTATGCTGTGGCTTTAATGGTGTTGATTGAGCCCTACGGAAACCACGGCCTGTGGCTGTCATTCTGTATATTCATGGTGGCCCGGGGTGTCACCTTAGGCGTTCTTTATCCGAAACTACCCCGTCTCATCGAACAGGGCCCACAACACGACTGAACGTGACACGATCTAGCGTGCGATACGCCGTTCCTCGCTGGGGGTCCGCTTGAAATATTCCCGGTAGCACTTTGAAAAGTGTGATGCCGAAACAAAACCGCAGGCCAAGGCGACGTCAAGGATGGGCATGCTGGTCTGAAGCAGTAGATAACGCGCCCGGTCGAGCCTGAGCTTCAGATAGTACCGCGTCGGCGCCTGATCAAGATACTTTCTGAATAAGCGTTCCAACTGACGCGTCGAAAGGCCAACCGCCTGGGCCAGTTCACTGCAATTGACGGGGTATTCCAGGTTTTCTTCCATGGAACTGATCACCGACAGAAGTTTGGGATGGGAGACACCCAGACGCGCCCGCAAGGCCATGCGCTGGCCTTCGCTGCCTTCCCTGATGCGATGATGGATCAATTGATCGGCAGCCGCAGCGGCGACCTTGTGTCCCGCATGGTTGGTAATCAGGTGAAGCATCATATCCATCGCCGCCGTACCACCGGCACAGGTATAGCGGTTGCGATCGACCTCGTAGAGTTCGGCGATTACCTCAATATCGGGAAACTCTTCCGCAAAACTGGACAGGTTCTCCCAATGAATGGTGCATCGGTATCCATCCAACAGCCCCGCCTGCGCCAAGATAAATGATCCTGTACAGATAGCGCCAACGTGGCAGCCATGGGTCGCCAGGCGTCTCAGATTCTTGATGATACTGGGGTCCGTATTGGTTTTGACGTCAAAACCAGAGCAGACGAACACGATGTCGAGTTTGTTGACATCCTTGATGCTTCCGCCGACTTGGATTACGACGCCATTGCTGGCTTCTACAGGCTCACCATCGACAGACAGGGTCTGGTGCTCATAAATTTTTCTATCGCTGACATAATTTGCATGCCGCAGGGCTTCGATGGCCGAAGCATAGGCGATCATACTGAAATTCGGCACCAGGACGAAACCGATACGCCGTGTCATAACGGAGCGATCAATTTCTACCTGATCGAAATATCCGGTTACCTGTGCCGAACTTTCATTCATTGGTTACTTTCCCATACTCATGCTACCCGTTCCCCGACAGGTGGTGAGTTTCTTGAGCGTTCTTGTCCCTTCTGTCAATGCTCTCGGGTAATTTTTTGGGCAACCATTAAATATTTCATGGGGAATCATGATACGACACCGACTTAACGGTTTGCGACAATAACGCCAGATGCGTTATAGTCCAAACCGATATTGAACACGAGATTTTACCCCTGGAAACAAGGAATCAATCCATTGTTGGGGCCAGCACCCACTGCAGGACCACAGAAAGTCGGGTTTTTTCTGATACCTGACTTCTCCATGCTGTCTTTCACGGCATCGGTAGAACCCTTACGCTCAGCCAACAGAATGAGCGGTCAGGAGTTGTATGAGTGGGAAATCTTTTCCATCGATGGCGATCCTGTCCCTTCCAGCAGCGGCATCGCCCTCATGCCTGACAGGAGCATTGAGGAGGTTGAAGATTACCCGGTGATCATCGTTTCTGCCGGGATTGATCCCCAATCTTACGACAACAGGCGTGCATTTTCCTGGTTGCGCCACATGGCGCGGCACGGCTCCAGAATAGGCGGCACATCCGGTGGCGCCTATATCCTGGCGAAAGCCGGGCTTCTTAACGGTTACCGTTGCACCATTCACTGGGAATATCTGACAGGTTTTGCTGAAGAGTTTCCAGAACTGGATGTAACGACCAAGCTGTTCGAAATTGACCGCGACCGGTTTACTTCTGCCGGCTCAGGCGCGACGCTTGATATGATGCTCTACCTGATTTCCCAACAACACGGCCATGACCTCAGTGTGGCGGTCGCGGAACAGTTTTCCTATATGGCCTCCAATGATCCTGAAGCGCCGCAACGGATGCCGGTTCGCCAAAGGTTGCGGATCAGCCACCCCAAACTGATCGCGGTTATCGAGCAAATGGAGGCGAACCTGGAAGACCCGATCGACAGAGACGACCTCGCCAAAAGCGTTGGTCTTTCCGTTCGCCAAGTTGAGCGCCTGTTTATCAAATACCTGAAAACAACCCCTGCAAAGTATTATATGGAATTGCGCCTGAAACGTGCGCGGCTTTTGCTGTCACAAACGTCCATGTCAATTCTCGACGTATCGGTTGCCTGCGGGTTTGTTTCCGCTTCCCACTTTTCCAAGTGTTACAGGGAAATGTTCAACCATCCGCCCCGCCAGGAACGGGCCCCGATCCTTGAATAGCGATTTTATCTATTCAAAATAAGCATTGTCTGCCATGAATAAGGCTCTGTATTGGTCATAAAGGGGTGAGACGTCCAATGTCACAGGCACAACCAGCTACGTCACAATCGGAACAGCCTTATCAAACTTTCACACCCAAACCCGTCCCAGGCAGGAATGCACGGCTCGGCCTGATCGCCCTTGCGACCGATCCGGCGTCGGAACCTGAATGGCGGCACATGATCCCGGATGACGACATAGCTCTTTATGTCTCGCGCATCTCCTATGCTTCAAACTGTACACCTGAAGGCCTGCAGGCGATGGCTGCGGGTATGACGGACGCCGCCAAACTGCTTGATCCGAAACTCGATCTGGATGTGATTGCCTATAGCTGCACTTCCGGAACGGTTCAGATCGGATATGACAATGTCGCCATGCGGATCAGGGCGGCGCATCCGGACATGCCTTGTTCAACCCCGATAACGGGCGCCTCCGAAGCTTTTAATCGCCTTGGCGCCACGAAAATCGGCGTTGTGACGCCCTATTCGAATGAGATCAATGTCTCCATAGAAACGTATCTGAAAAATGAAGGTTTTGAGATCACCGGCATGACGGGATTTGGTCTGACAGCTGATAAGGATATCGCTTCTATTCCAGGTGAAGATATCGCCCGCGCAGCGATCGACGTCATCACGGATGATACCCAGGCCCTGTTCATTTCCTGCACGGCGCTGGTTATTGCCGATGACATCGAGGCCATTGAACAGGAAATAGGACTGCCCGTCGTCACCAGCAATCAGGCCATGCTTTGGCAATCACTGAGGCTTGCCGGCTACGATAAACCCATCCCAGGTTTTGGACGCTTGTTGACGCTATAGAGCCTAGAAGAATTTAAGCCGGATCGTTCTGACTTATCAGGGTCGGAACACGATCATTGATTCCGAAATTCCCAGCTCATTGGCCTGAAAGAACGGGAACCACTCCTTGATCTCTCCCGGCAGGGCCGAATTTTCCGTGATGACAAAATGGTGCCTTGGCGCTGCATCGATTTCATCGAGGAAAAATACAAATGATTCGATGGGACCTTCGATATGTTCCCTGTTTAGGCGTATACTTCGGGTCTTGGCGTCTTCCAGTTTCCCCGGCTTCTGTTTGATCCTGTAGTAAAGCCAGTTCCAGGTGTTTGAACAATGGAACGCACCATAGAGGATAAGGTGTTTCCTGCCAGCTACGTAAAGACTTCTGAAGTTGTTCTCTATGCTTGTTTCTCTCCCCCCTTCCAGCGTTTTTTGCCTTGCCTTCTTTTGCCTTTCCGTTTCCTCGATGCCATAGACGACGATATCCGGATTACGTGCGAGTACGGCGCGCATGACAGGCCCAAGATCGGCCCCGAGAAGTTCTATTCTGTCATCACCATCCCTCACTTGCTCAAGAATGTCTTCAACTTCATCCTGGTTCGCCTCAAGCAACAGAACATCGAACTCCAAAATTTTGAATACATGCTCAGCGGCGAACCGGCGGATGTAATCGTCGTGGTTCTCGCCCAAACAAAGTAGGTCGAAATTTTCCTGATCGACCTCCCTAATCCATGTGTTCAGCGGTTCGATGACGTTGCTAATCGCCTGTCGCATGGCGTCCTGCTGACCGGGGGTAAACGTATTGTAGCGGTTCAGCGCCGCCTCGCCCCATCGTTTATGATGGGGATGCTGAATACGCTCGGTCGATGGCGGCCAGGGTGGCGGCTCCCATGTGAGTTCCTGATAGAAATCCACGCCTTCGATGACCAATGCAAAGGTAAGGGGAACGCCGAACACGATACCAAGGAAGATATAAAGCGCGTTGAACCGCATACCCGGTGCCTTACGTCATCTTGAAAGTGGCATCGGCGTGTTACATGACAGGTGATTGCGGACTACTTATTGTGGCGTCATTCCGCGAATACGTTCAGTTCGCCGGCGCAGCATTTCCACCGTCGTCAACAGAATAATCGACAAGATAACCAGGATCGTCGCCACGGACAGGATCGTCGGGCTGATTTCCTGACGAATACCGGCCCACATCTGTTTCGGCAGTGTCGTGGTTTCGGGGCCACCGATAAACAGCATGACCACGACTTCATCGAATGACGTAATGAAAGCAAAAAGCCCCCCGGATATGACACCCGGCAAGATCAACGGCATCATGACCTGGAAGAAGTTACGTGTTGGTGTGCCGCCCAGACTGGCAGCGGCCCGCATCAGGCTGTGATCGAAACCAACCAACGTTGCCGTTACGGTAATAACGACAAACGGAATGCCAAGAATTGTATGGGCCATAATCAAGCCGGCATATGTTCCGATCAGTCCAAGGTTGGAGAAGAACAGGAACATACCGGAAGCCGTAATGATCAGCGGAACGATCATAGGTGAAATCATCAATGCCATCAGCGCCTTGCGATAGGGCATTGACGGACGTGACAACCCCAAGGCTGCCAGTGTGCCAAGAACAACGGAAAAGAATGTTGCGAACACGGCAATAAACAGGCTGTTCTTGGCTCCATCTTTCCATTTATCACTACAAACGGTTGTAATTCCCGGATCAGAGCAATCCCCTATCATGATCTTGTACCAGCGTAGCGAAAAAGCTTCCGGATCAAGTGCCAGCATTTCCGAGGTAAAGTTCAGGAACGCACTGGACGTGAAGGAAAGCGGGATCACGACGATCAGCGGAGCAACAAGGAAAAACAACACAAAGGCACTGAATGCCAGATAGCTGTAATGCCCCAGTCTCTGGAATGGTGTTTTATATGCAGGAAGCGCCATTTTCCATTACCCCATTTTAATCGCTGCGGACCCGGTCAACTTGTCATAGACCCAGTACAAAATCAGAATTCCAGCCAACAGGATAACCCCCATAGCGGCCGCCAAGCCCCAGTTCAGGGACTGCTGCATATGATAGGCAACCATGTTACCGATCAGCCGGCCATCCTTACCACCCACAAGTTCCGGCGTGATGTAGTAACCGATGGCGACAATGAAGACGAGGATAACGCCGGCACCAACACCCGGAAGAGATTGCGGAATATAGACCCTGATAAAGGCCAGTGACGGCGCCGCACCCAGATTCTGCGCCGCCTTCATATAGTTGGGCGAAATTCCCTTCATGACGCTGTACATAGGCAGGATCATGAATGGGAGTAGAATTTGCGTCATCACGATAATGGTGCCGGTAAAGTTATACATCATCGGTAATCGATTCTCGTCGCCGAGGATATGCGTCCAGACAAGAAAATCGTTCACGACGCCTTCCTGCTGCAACATGATCATCCAGGCGACAATCCGCACCAGCAGAGATGTCCAGAACGGCATCAGCACGCAGATCATCAAAAGGTTGGAATAACGAAGCGGCAGGGTCGCCAGCAGGTAGGCGACCGGATATCCAAGAATGACACAGAAAAAGGTTACAAGCAGACTGACGACAAAAGTCCGCCACCAAAGAAGGTTGTAAACCTGTCTGTTTTCCGGCTGCTCAATAACGTTCTTATGACCGTCATAACGAAGATCAATGGCGTTCAAGTAATATCCCAAGGTGGTCTCATCGACCATGGCGCCTAGGGACAACCAGTATTTCATCTGCCCCCAGCGTTTATGAACCTTGATCATGGCCTCCTTATAGGGGCCTTCCTTGATCTTCTTGAATTCACGTTTGGATTTCTTGACCAGGCTCCGCCAACCGGAGACTTCATAATTCATCCGGATCGTGGCGCGCCCCAGCAGGTTGCCTTCTGCTTCCGTAATATCCAGAAACATGGCTTCGTACATTTCTTCGCCGGGAAGGTCCTGTTGGTCCCACTGTTCATAAAGGGCGAAGGTTCTGGGCAGGAATTCATTGACCAATTGGTCATCGACACTTCTGGTCAACAACTGCCCGATGGGCACGATAAAAATAATAACCAAAAAAAGGAATGCGGGCAGGACAAGACCGGAGGCGTGCAGTTTGCTCCGGACCAACGACTTTCGCAGACTGTCTTTAAGCGGCGTACCGTCTGCTGTCAGAATTTGTTCTGATGTTCCTGCAGTTGCCATAACTTTCGTGCCCCATACCCAAAGTATAAATGTCTTAATGCAGTCTTCGTCGGTTCGGGAACCGGGCCGGATGATTAACACCCGGCCCGATAACCGTGTCAGGTAATCAGATTACTGAGCCATCCACGCAGTGAAACGCTCGGAAATCTCGGAACCGTTATCCGCCCACCAGTCGGGGTTGGCGATAATGGAGTTCGGCATGAGCTCCTCGCGGTTCGGCATGTGCTCCATGATGGTGGCGCCGGTATTGAACCAGGGCTCATTGGCGGCGATGATCTTCAGACCGGAATGCCGCATGGGACCATAGTTGATCCATTTGGCCTGGCCAGCCTGCTGCTCAGGAGCAGAAGCGTGAATGGCGAAGTCAATGGCCTCTTCAAGGTTCTTGGAGCCCTTGATGACAGCAAGCCATTCTTCTTCAAGAACCTGGCCGTCCCACATGGGAACGAAC
>CAYFMQ010000003.1:0-22316 GCA_964344255.1 uncultured Thalassospiraceae bacterium | reverse complement strand
TGGCGCCTTCGGAAAGGATAGCCGCACCGATACGACCGTTATAGGCCAGAGACATGGCAACCTCACCGGAGGAAACCAGTTCCAGCGGCTTGGCGCCGGATGACCAGAACACGACATGGTCCTTGATGGTATCAAGCTTGGCGAAAGCCCGGTCGATACCTTCCGGTGTGTCCATGACGTCATAAAGATCAGCAATGGCAACGCCATCAGCATACAGAGCCATTTCGATCAGAGCGTTGGCCCAGGTGTGGATGCCACGCTTGCCGGGGAATTTCTCTACATCGAAGAAATCAGCCATGGAGTCAGGCTGTTCACCCGAATAGGTGCCTTCCTGATAGAAGGGAACATAGGACCACCAGATCTGCGGCACGGCGCATTCGTTCGGACGGGGAACCATCATGTCATCGTCAAAGGAAACACCGTCCATGGTGATGAACTTGTCGCTGGGGATCTTGACAAAGAGACCTTCATCGCAACCGGTGCGGATCTGATCCGGCAGAACGTCGACGATATCCCAGGTTGCGTTACCGGCTTCAACCATAGCGCGGACTTCACCCAGGCCACCGTTGTAGTTCTCCCAGTGAATTTTCTTACCGGTCTTGGCTTCCCAGCTTTCACCATAGGCTTTCTGCTGGCTCGCCGTATATGCACCGCCCCATGAGGTAACGGTAATATCGGCTTTTGCCTCAGCGGCAATACCTGCGGTAAAGGCCAAAGCCCCTGCCGCTAGGGTAAGTTTGATGATAGATTTCATACTACTTTTCTCCCTGATAGCACTGGCACGATGCCAGCACATTTCTTAAGTTGCCGCCCGGAGGCGACGTTTAAAGCCATCAATTATGAGGGGCGACCCATGATATCCAGATGGCAATTCCTGTCACAACGCCGGTGTCATTATTATTTCACACCTGCATTCGCCCGGATTAGATGCCCTTGTAAACGTCAAGAGCGCGACAATCGTCAGTCATCCAACCAACCTTGACTGTTTCGCCTTCTTTAAGCGCTGCATGGTCTGAGGAATTGGGAACCTTGACGATGAAATCGTCATGTCCGCAAACATTCACCCGGGTCCGGATATGATCCCCAAGATAAATCAGTTCCTCAACCTTCGCATCGAACACATTGGGGCAATTTTCAAGCCCTGTTGCGATCTGAACACGTTCTGGCCGGAGTGACATGGTTGATCTCTCGCCCACACCGGCAACGTTTACCGGCAAGGCTTTCACCATTTCGCCACTGTCGAGTTCAACGGTTGCCGTATCCCCATCAAGTCCTTTGACGACACCCTGGAGTTTGTTGTTCTCTCCAATGAACTGCGCCACAAACGCGTTCTCAGGTTTTTCATAAAGTATATCAGGCGCCGCCAGTTGCTGAACGATACCGTCATCAAACACGGCAATGCGGTTCGACATGGTCAGTGCTTCCGACTGATCGTGCGTCACGTAGACAACTGTAACGCCAAGATTCTCGTGAATATGCTTGATTTCATACTGCATGCTTTCACGCAGCTGCTTATCCAGGGCGCCAAGCGGCTCGTCCATCAAAACCAGTTTCGGATCAAAAACCAGCGCCCGGGCCACGGCCACACGCTGCTGTTGACCACCTGATAACTGAGCCGGTCGGCGATCACCGAATGAACCGAGATGAACCATGTCCAGTGTCTTCTGAACGCGTTCTTGGATCTCGGCCTTGCCCATTTTGCGGACCTCCAGCGGGAAGGCCAGATTTTCCGAAACTGTCATGTGTGGAAAAAGGGCATAATTCTGAAACACCATGCCGATGCCACGCTTGTGGGGCGCGACATTGTTGATGGGATTACCATCCAACGTAATTTCACCATGCGTTGCGGGCTCAAACCCGGCCAGCATCATCAGGCACGTTGTTTTTCCGGAACCTGAGGGCCCGAGCATTGTAACAAACTCGCCCCGCTCGATATCAAGATTGAGATTTTTTACGACGAGTGTCTCGCCATCATAGCTCTTCTGAACCTCGATAAACCGTACTAACGGATCGTTGCTCTCCGACATGAGTCTCCCTTGTGTTTTCTAGGAACCGCTTCTTTGGCTGTTCCGTTTCATGCAGGCTTTTCTTTTTAAGTGAAATTTTGCTCACTCCCGAAGCCCTATGTTTCCCCAATATTGAAAGGACGTTAACACACATATCCCAAATATGACAAACAGGTACATATTCCTAATGATTTGGAAGCATATAATTCGAACGTCCTTGTTTTATAGACATTATGTTAGGAGCGAGGATTTACAATAAATATCCCCTATCCGACATATGGCTTGTCAGGTTCGACGAAATCAAGGGATTAACCGACAAGACAGATCAGCCACTTGCCAGCAATGCCAGACCATGTTCTTTACTAAACCATTCAGAACCAAACCCGGAGCCATACATAATGTCGCAACTGCAATGTCTGTCACTGTTTGAGAAGCTTATTGCGTTTGACACGACCAGCAGAAACTCAAACATGGCGCTGATCGACTTTGTTCGTTCATATCTGGAGGATCACGGCATTGAAAGCCTGCTTGTTCCCAATGATGACGGCTCCAAAGCCAATCTCTATGCAACGTTAGGCCCCACCGACAAACCCGGCATCATGCTTTCCGGGCATACGGATGTTGTGCCGGTTGATGGCCAGGCCTGGGATAGCGATCCCTGGCAATTACTGGAAAAAGAGGGTCGGTTTTACGGACGCGGCACCTGCGACATGAAAGGCTTTATCGCGATCTGCCTGGCTTATGTGCCGGAATTTCTGAAACGTGGCCTGAACACGCCAATACACCTGGCGTTTTCCTATGATGAAGAAATCGGATGCATAGGCGTACATTCACTTATAGAGAAAATGAAGCACATGCCGATTAAACCGGCCATGTGCATTGTTGGCGAACCAACGAGCATGGACGTTTCATTGGGTCATAAAGGCAAGCGTAGCTATGATGCCACATTCAGGGGATTTGAAGCGCATTCCAGCCTGGCCCCGCAAGGCGTCAATGCTATTGCCTATGCTGCTGAACTGATCGCCTACATGACTTCTATGGCAGACCGCTTCGCCAAGGAGGGGCCGTTTGATGGCGCCTATGACGTTCCCCATACGACGGTGCATACGGGAACGATAGAAGGAGGAACGGCTCTCAACATCGTTCCCAAAGAATGCAAGATCAGTTTCGAATTTCGCAATCTGGCGGAGCACAATCCGGACGGCATTATCGAAGAGATCGAAAAATTCGCCCGTGAGAAACTGGAACCCAGAATGCAGACCGTCCATCCCGATACGGGAATTGATATAGTTGAGGTCACGGATGCTCCAGGACTGAACACGGCGCCGGATGAAGAGGTCGTTACATTCGTCAAATCCCTTGCCGGCCGAAATGACCATATCAAGGTCGCTTTCGCCACCGAGGCCGGATTGTTCAGGGAACGCGTCGGCGTTCCCACAGTTATCTGCGGTCCCGGCAGCATCGAACAGGCCCACAAACCGAACGAATATGTCAGCCGCGATCAATTATCCCAGTGTGAACAGTTCATGAAAAATCTGGCTGATCGTATTTGTAGTCATTAACAAGAATAGTGTTTTACATCACAGACTTCACATCCGTGTATTCCTACGGTTATCCTGTTCCCGTAGTTAGCGGAATCGGTTACGATAGATAGGTTCTTGGGTAAAGAAGTTGCAGATGACAGAAACACTTGACGAAATGACCGATCATCATGATCAGGAAGAACATGCTGCTTTGAGGTTAATTCCTGATACGGTTAGTTTTCATCACCCTTTTTTCTTGAGAATTCCCGGAACCCATTTCCGTATCCGTGAAGGGGACGACGAACCGGTTATGGTTACCCCCCTTGAACAGGGCAACGTCGATCTGAGATTTCCCGGTATCATTTCCGAACTGAAGCTGAAAGATGATTCCGATGACGCCTATATGCTCGATATCGTCACTGAAGCCCTGAATTATGTTCAGGGTATAGGCGTCGGTGACCCTGTGCCCAGCGAGATGACGACCGGCCAGGCTAGCTGGGACATCAACGAAGAACACAGGGCCAAGGCTTTGGCCAGGTTATCAGCGCAGCTGGTCCACTGGATAGCCGGGAACGATGAAGCGCACATCGATGCTGACCAACTCGACACGATCATGCATGACGAGGCCATGAAAGCGAGGGTCAATGAAGCCTTCGGTGAAGCGGCAGAAAGATTGGGGCTTGGTCGTGATCAGCGAGAAGAAGTTGTCAGTATCGTCAACGGTTTGGCAGAAGAAATGGCTTATATCGAGGCTCTTCGGGCTCAATACAATCGCCTGTCAGTCCTGGATACCCGGCTTACAGAGCTGGCCAAAATCTACAGTTCGGAAATGAGCATGTCTGATACGATTATCGCGGTCCAAAGGCTCTACAATATCGCCAAAGATGATTTTAATAAGACATTCAAGGAACTGGATACAAGGGCTAACAAGATCATGGAAGCCCTGCAGAATGTAGCCCAGATCGTAAAATTCATCCGGAACCGGCGTGATCTTCTGCACAAGAGGCTCTGGGCGTGGCATGAATTGATCGATAGATGGGAAGCACAACAGCCCAAGCATTCTGCTGAAGCAGAGAAGCTCATTCATGATACCTATCATTTCCTCGCCCAACGGCACCTGCCGCAACAGGAATGGGAGCTTTTTTTCAAGGCGCTTGAACGTAATACCGGTAAATCCAGCGAGAAAATCTGGTGATTTCCAGTTAACTGGCAAATATTTTTTTCTTCCTTTTCATGTAATTCTCATTTGAAATTTACCCCTATTTGGCGCGACAGTAGTCTTATGTTCGGTTGAAACGCCTTTTGTTGAGGAGGGCCTAGCCATGTCAGTTACAAATCTCACCCCCAAATCCAAGGGGATCGAGGAAGACCCCTATTACCAGGAACGTGTGGATATGGCGGCAGCCTTCCGCTGGACGGCGCGATTGAACATGCATGAAAGCGTGGCAAATCATTTTAGCCTTGCCGTATCAGATGACGGTTCGAAGTTCCTAGTCAATCCGAACTGCCGGCATTTTTCACTGATGCGCGCCAGCGATCTTCTCTTGCTGGATGCGAATGATGAGTCGACCCTGGACCAGCCCAATGCACCGGATCCGACGGCCTGGTGCATTCACGGCGCCATGCACCGCCAGGTTCCCCATGCCCGTTGTCTGATGCACGTACATTCGAAATACGCCACGGCGCTGGCTAGCCTGAAAGTCCCGTCCATGCCGCCTATTGATCAGAATACGGCACGCTTCTATGGCCGTATTGCCGTCGATGACGGTTTTGATGGCATGGGCCTCGGCGATGAAGCGGAACGCTTACCCGGCATGCTCGGCAACAAGGCGCTATTGCTTATGGGCAATCACGGATTCATGGCGACCGGGACAACGGTCGCTCAGGCTTTTGACGAGTTGTATTACTTCGAGCGTGCCTGTGAGACCCTGATCACGGCGCTTTCCTCCGGACGCGAGTTAAAGGTTCTAAGCCACGAAATCGCCGAAAAGACAGCCAGCCAGTGGCAGAACTATCCCAGCGCCAAGGATATGGGTGAAGCCCACCTGGATGCCATCAAGGAAATTCTGGATAGAGAAGAACCCGATTACCGGACTTAAATCCACTTTCTCAAGCGCCTGACCTTTTCCACCTGTCATGACGGAGTGATTTATCATGGCTGATATCAGGACGACAAACGCCAATACATCTGGAGTGATGATCGACCCTAAAGTTCTCAGGAGCTTGATGGAACTTAAAAACGGCCCGGGTATTCGTTACATGCTGATCTGGGCAGGTATGCTTTCGGTAACCGGTATAGGCGTCCATATGTCGCAAGACAGTTATTGGATTATCGCTGCCATCTTTGCTTACGGTACCGTCCTGACCGTGCCTGCATATGCCGTCAGCCACGAAAGCGCCCATCAGACATTCGTTAAATCCAAGTGGCTGAATACCCTTATCTCTTGGGTGACTTCATTGATTTATCTGGAAGACCCGACACATCGGTACCGCTCTCACATGCGGCATCACAACTATACCTGGATTAACGGCATGGATACCCAGATGCCGTTCAAGACTCCCCTCAATATAGGTCGATGGCTTCTGGAAATATCCGGTTTTGGGCAATACGTATACGATTTCAAGTACATGTTCCTGAATGCCGTCGGCGTTCATGACGCATTTACCCGTTCCTACATGCCGGAACAGGATCTTCCCTTACTCAGGCGCGATTCACGTCTTTTCCTGCTTTTCTATTCTTTCTTGGTGCTCGGCACATGGTATTTCCAGGCTTGGAATTTCCTTTTGCTGTACTACGTCATCCCCAGGATTGTCGGCGGTGTTTCAATGCAGTTTTTCACCATTATTCAGCACGCCGAAATGGAAGAAGATCAGCACGATCTGCGCCGTTCATGCCGCTCCTTTGACACGAACTGGTTGGGCCGTTTCCTCTATTGTCATATTAATTATCACATCGAACATCACTTGTATCCTAAAGTGCCGTTTCATGCCCTGCCCGCCTTGCAAAAAGAACTCGGTGATCAGTTACCTGAACCGGAACAGGGTGCCTTTGCGATCAACTTCCGCGTGTTGAAAACCGTATTAAACAGAAGCCTAAACCGTTCCGCAGACGCTCCCGCTCTATGACAACTGTTTCCCCTGGGGAACGACCTCGTAACCTGACTCCTCAGGCTCATCGTCAACTATTTCCGGTGGGAAGCCGGGAGCAAGCAATTCTTCGTTACAGGCCTCCTCCAAACGCTTGACGATGTTCGGCGACCATTCCCGGGGGCCGTACCTCTTCTCACCGTCTTTGAAGATGTCTATCAGAACGGGATTTAATTCAACGGGAACGTTATGACGGTCAGCCACGGCCTGAAACAGGCCGATATCCTTGCTGACCAGGTCCATGGTGAAATTGATATCGCGGCTGCCGTTCAGGATGACTTGGCCTTCCGTTTCATGAACGAATGAGTTGCCGGACGAAATCCGGATGGCTTCGAAAGTCGTGTTCAAATCCAGGCCGGCTTTCTTACAGGTCATCATGGCTTCGCCGATACCGACAAGATTAAGTGTTGCGAGAAAGTTGGTCATGACCTTGAGAACGGAGGCCGAGCCCAAATCGCCTGTGTGAAGGATACGGCGGCCCATTGTGGTCAACAGCGGCAGCATCCTCTCAAACGTAGGGCGGGAACATCCCGCGAAGATGGCGATATTACCGGTTGCGGCGCGATGGCAGCCTCCTGAAACAGGGCACTCAATGGCTTCCGCCCCCGTTTCCCTGACCAGCGCGCCAAGTCGTTGCACCTCGGCTTCATCCGTGGTGCTCATTTCGGCCCAGATCTTTCCATCGGATAATCCCGCGATAATTCCGTCATCGGCTTCCAGCACGGCGGCGCTTGCCGCCGGAGACGGCAGGCAGGTTATGACCACATCGCATTTTTCCGCCATTTCCTTCGGACTGTTGGCCCAGGATGCTCCCTGATCCAGAAAGCGCTGCGCAACATCCTCATTCAGGTCGCGGACCGTAACGTCAAAACCGTTCCTGATCAGGCTGCCGGCCAGTTTGCCGCCAACATTCCCCAATCCGACAAAACCGATCTTCATATCTTCCTTGCTCATCCGGAACCCCCAAACAGGATATTTTTCAATGATTGCCCAAGTCACTATTGTCACTTGAGACGTTTCACGGTTGACTGTGTACATTGTTGTTACAGTTGGACAAGACAATCCTGTTTTTGTGATCGGAGAATTTTTTTCATGTCGCACGACCAGTTTCCCAACCTGTTTTCACCCCTTACGATCAGGAACCTGACACTGAAAAACCGCGTGATTTCCACCGGTCACGAAACACACTTGAATGACAAGGGCATCATCGGCGATCGCATGGTTGCCTACCATGAGGCCAGGGCTAAAGGCGGCGCCGGGCTCATTATGACGGAAGTGGCGCTTGTTCATCCGGGCGCTGTCTTTGTCGCTGATCCGATCAGGGTGGACAGAGATGAGTGCATCCCCGGGTATGCCCGTTTGGCGAAGACCTTGCACGGATATGATTGCGGATTCATCGCCCAGCTATTTCACCCCGGCAGGGAAATTGTTGCCTCAGAAGACGGCACGGCGCCCGTTTCCTACAGTGCCTCCCCCACCCCCAATGAACGTTTCCATGTGCTGCCGCGACCGATGCCGCTCTGGTTGGTCGAAGACGTTATCGAGCACTATGGCGATGCAGGAAGGCGCATGAAAGAGGCCGGAACGGACGGTGTCGAAATCGTCGCCAGCCATGCCTATCTGCCGTCTCAATTCCTCAATCCGCAAGTCAATGTCAGCGACGACAAGTACGGCGGCAGCTTTGAAAACAGGCTGCGCTTTGTCCGTGACGTCGCCGACAATATCCGCGCAAAAGCCGGCGATGACTTCGTCGTCGGTATGCGCATTTCAGGAAATGAGCTAAGCCCTGACGGGTTATCCCTGGATGAGGTCCTTGAAATCTGCGTTGCTCTCGCAGGTGACGGCGTTCTCGATTACCTGAGCGTTGTCGGCGGGTCGTCATCCACCCTTACCGGATCTGTGCACATTGTGCCGCCGATGATTTGCGATACGGGTTACACGGCCCCCTTCGCCGCGACGACCAAGGAAAAGACAGATATCCCCGTCTTTGTTACGGGCCGCATCAACCAACCCCAAATTGCCGAAGAAATTCTTGCAAAAGGCCATGCTGATGCCTGTGGCATGACACGCGCCATGATTTGCGACCCGGATGTGGCCAAAAAAGCGCATGAAGGCCGGGTCGACGACATACGTGCCTGTATCGGCTGCAATCAGGCCTGTATCGGACATTTTCACGAAGGTTATCCCATCTCCTGTATCCAGAACCCGGTATCGGGACGTGAAGTCAAATACCCGGAAATTCCGTCAGCGGAAAAGCCTAGGAACGTCATGGTCGTCGGCGGCGGTCCGGGCGGCATGAAAGCCGCTGTTACCGCAGCGTCACGCGGTCACGAAGTTACGCTCTACGAGCAATCCTCGCGCTTGGGCGGACAGACATTGTTGGCTCAGTTGTTACCGACACGCGCCGAATTCGGCGGAATCGTCACCAACCTGGAGCGGGAACTTGAACTGGCAAATGTAACGGTCAAAAAGAATACGGCCGTCGACGAAGACCTTATCTCATCAACAAATCCCGATGCCGTTATCCTGGCAACCGGTGCCCAGCCGCGCTGGCCGGAATTTGACGGTAAGGAAGACGCGCATGTCGTGGATGCGTGGCAAATACTCCGTAATGAAGTCAATATCGGCGGCTCCGTCGTCGTAGCCGACTGGCGTGCAGACTGGATCGGTATTGGAATTGCAGAAAAACTGGCTGAGGAAGGATGCCACGTACGCCTGGCGGTTAACGGTTACATGCCAGGGCAAACAATCCAGATGTATGTACGGGACGCCAGTGTAGGCCGTCTGCACAAACTGGGGGTAGAGATGATTCCCTATACCCGTCTGTTCGGCGCGGATGAAGATTCCGTCTATCTACAACATACGATGAGCGGAGAACCAATCATTTGCGAAGGCGTGGACACGCTGGTCCTGTGCCAGGGTCATACACCAGTCAATCCACTGGAAGATTTTATTCGGGATCAAGGAATTGAGTGTCACCTTGCAGGCGACTGTTTGGCTCCACGCACAGCAGAAGAAGCTGTACTGGAAGGTTTTAAAGCCGGACTAGCCGTTTGAAATTACCGGCAGTGAACAAGCGTTCTTGATTTCACCCTTACTCGTTGGTGCCGTTGGGCTCACTATCATGTTTCCCGACAATCATGCGTCCGATGAAGTATCCAATCAGCGCGCCAACCGCCATCAACGGATAACGCATGTCGATTGCCATGCCTCCGTAGCCGGCCTTTACCATGTCACCTAGGGAGTAACCGAGGACAATACCCACGAGAGCTACTAGGAAGGGAACAAGAAAATGCATAATCAAACCACCCTTTTGATAATTGTTACCGACGGTAAGCTATAAACCGAACCTTACGGTGTGATGACATGATGGTGAACATCGTATGTGATTTCACATATTTATAGGAATCACGAAGGTGAATCACCCAATTCAAGATAACCTCGCCCGATCGCATGTTCGAGAGCCTGGGATACAGTTAACACTTCTTCATAGGCTTCACGGTATTCACGCAGTTTTGCTATCTGCTCTGCCTCTGGAAACCCATCTTTTTTATTAGAAACCAGTTTAAAAGCCTCCGCTATATACCGGCCGCGCATTTTTGCGACCATGACGGCAACGGGAAGAACCGTATCGACCGTTACCGGCGGTAGCATGGGGTCAATAACTTCACGATTCGCCTGCCGGATCGCTTCTTCCAGCATTTTGGAAAATTTACGATTTCTGGTTTCGGATTCTTCGAGCATCGATCATCCATCCTGAATGTCACAAGTGCATACAATATACCAAGAGAAGATATTGGGGCGAGTCAAAGCTCCCAATTAAGTGTAAATTTATGTGGATAAATTATATAAAGATATGTTTATATGTTTATATAATTAAAAAAATGAAACCCGATTTTGTTTCAGGCTTTAGAGATCGATATGAATAATGAATTGTCCGATATGGTAAGAGCACTTCGCGCCATCGCAGAGCCAACACGGTTGCGCATTTTATCTCTTTGCCGCACAGGGGACATGACCGTTAAGGAGCTATGCGGGATTTTGGGGCAAAGCCAGCCGAGAATTTCCCGTCACCTTAAATTGCTTGTCGATGCCGGCATTCTGGAAAAACTGCCGGAAGGAGCCAGTGTTTTTCACCGCCTGACACATAATTCGACCAGCGCTACGCTCGCTCACCAGATTGCCGCTACCTTTCCTGACAACGACAGCACATTGAAGCACGACCAGGTACGGCTTGCCTTAATCAGAAAGGAACGTGAAGACAAAGCAGCCGTTTATTTCCGAAACAATGCCAAACAATGGAATCTCATTCGTGCAATGCATGTAGATGAACGGGAGGTGGAAAGCACGGTCATTTCGATGCTCAAAGGTAAAGATGTCGGTGATTTGCTTGATATCGGAACCGGTACCGGTCGCATGCTGGAAATTCTTGCTCCGTTTGCAGAAAGAGCCGAGGGCATCGATAGATCCAGGAGCATGCTGGCTATTGCAAGGACCCAATTGGTTAAATCAGGTATTGATAATTGCCATGTCCGCCACGGCGATATGTTTGAATTACCCTTTGTCGGTCAATCTTTCGATACAGTCCTTATTCATCAGGTCCTCCATTACGTTGATGACCCGGAATTGGCGATTGATGAGGCTGTAAAGGCCCTTAGACCTGGCGGACGTGTCCTGATTGTGGATTTCGCCCCCCATAATGAAGAGAGGCTCAGACGCGACCATGCGCATCATCGCCTGGGTTTCAGCACGAATGAGGTCAAAGGCTGGTTTGAGAATACGGGCCTGAAATCAATACGAACCCAGCACCTGAAAGGGACACCTTTAACGGTTTCCCTCTGGCTTGCGGAAAAACCTCTCACACCAGCAACAAAACAACGTTCCCACTCACCTGAACAGCAATCACTAAGCCATTAGGACACATCATGGTACACAACGATAAAAACAATTCATTACTGAATGTCACATCCCGAGGGAAACCGGCGGCACTGGAATTGGCGATTGCCACGCCGTTGCCAGAAGACGTCCATGTATCATTTGAATTTTTCCCACCGACTGTGGGAAACGGCGCCGGTTCGTTCTGGGCTTCCGTTGAGCGGCTATTGCCTTTGGAACCATCCTTCATCTCCGTAACCTATGGCGCAGGAGGCTCAACCCATGACCGCACACTGGAAGCGGTAAAAACCCTGACCCGCACAACAAAAACGGATGTCGCCATGCATCTAACATGCGCCGGCGCATCACGAGAACAGGTCGACCGGACAGCGCAGGATTTTGCTGATGCAGGCGGCCGTCATATCGTCGCCCTAAGGGGAGACCCGCCAAAAGGCGCAAACCGTTACGAGCCACACCCAATGGGCTATGCTTATGCATCCAACCTTGTTAAAGGACTCAGCAAGATTGCAGATTTTGACATCAGCGTCGCAGCTTATCCCGAAACCCATCCAGAATCAGGAACAAGCCAGGCCGATCTGGATAACCTCAAGCGGAAAATCGATGCTGGCGCCAACCGGGCTCTGACGCAGTTTTTCTTCGATGTAGAGGATTATCTCCGGTTTCTTGAGAGGGCACGAAAAGCAGGAATCACTGTTCCAATTATCCCCGGCATTTTACCGGTTGTCGATTTCCAGCGGATTTCACGTTTTGCCGAACGGTGTGGAGCAAGCGTTCCCACATGGATGCGGGATTTGTTCGATGGCCTGGACAATGATCCGGACACTCGCCGACTTGTCGCGGCATCTGTTGCCGCGGAACAATGCCGGGCGCTTTATGCCCAAGGGGTGGATACATTCCATTTTTACACCCTTAACCAGGCAGATTTGTGTTTCGCAATATGCCATATGCTGGGTGTACGACCGACATCGCCATCGGAAATGGCGGCGTAAGCACATTAGCCTGCGAGACATTTTTGTTCCTGTCCCTGTTCCGGCATTATACCATCCGATTGCGTGAAAATCATAAACAGATAAATGGAATTGATGCATGTCCCCAACCCGCAACATCGTCTATCCCGATGCGGATGGAGAATCCCGCCGTCTGTTTTCTGGAGAACGCCTGACCCGTGTTGAGGCGTTGGGAAACTTCACACTTTATACCGATGTGCCGGAAACACCTGAAGAATTCCTGAAACGCATCGGTAACGCAGAGGGCGTTCTTCTTGGCTGGAATCTGCCCGATGATGTGCTGGAACAGGCCCCCAACCTTAAAATTGTTGCCTTCACCGGCATTGGGGCGGCGAATTTCGTCAACCTGGACCTCGCTTCGCAAAAAGACATCATAGTTACAAACACGCCGGGATATGCCGACAATACCGTTGCAGAACATACCATTGCCCTGATGCTATCGGCTTCACGAAACATTTCCCGCCTCGATAGGGATACCAGAAAAGGCGGATGGAACCGTGACATCCCGGGCATCGATCTTCGCGGTAAAACCCTTGGACTTATCGGGCTGGGGGGGATCGGCACCCGCACAGCCAAGCTTGCACATGCTTTCGGTATGCGCGTAATCGCCTGGACAAAGAACCCGAGCCCTAAGCGCGCCAAGGACACCGGTGTTGAATTCAGGGAGCTTGACCAACTGTTATCCGAAAGTGATGTGGTTTCCCTGCATCTAACCCTGACACCGGAAACGGTAAACCTTTTGGGCAAAGAAGAACTCGGTCTCTTGAAGCAGGGTGCCATGCTGATCAATACGGCAAGGGCTGAAATCATCGACGAAAAGGCTCTGATCGGAGCCTTGGAAACCGGGGTTATCGGTGCAGCAGGGCTTGATGTTTATCACGAAGAACCCTTGGCGCTGGATCATCCATTCCGGCGTATGGAAAATGTGACAGTGACACCCCATACGGGATTTAATACACCGGAAGCCTCAACCGCCATCATAGACATCGCCATAGACAGTATGGCAGCTTACTTCGCAGGAAATCCGATCAACGTCGTCACTGCCCCTGAATAGACTGGCAACGTTATTAAGACAATAATTCGGGAGGAAAACCGATATGAAGATTCTCGTTGTTCTGGCGCATCCGAACAGGGATTCCTTTACCGGTGCGCTGATGGATGCATTCATCGCAGCCGCCGAGTCCGCCGGTCATTCGATTGACTTGCTGGATCTGTACCGGGAGGGCTTTGATCCCATTTACAACATGGCGGATGTTGAAGTCTATGCGGGTAACGCTGAACCGTCCCCGGATGTTGCCGCGCAGCAGGAACGCATTACGGCTGCAGAAGCAATGGTTTTTTTCTTCCCCGTCTGGTGGTGGAGCATGCCTGCTATTCTAAAAGGATGGATCGACAGGAACTTCACTGCCGGTTTTGCCTTCAACTATGAAACCGGTGTATCGGTTGGAATGCTGAAGCACAAAAAGGTCGCCATGTTCTGTCCGGCGGCAAGCGATCAGGGGCTTTACCGCCGCTACGGATATCACGGCGCTTTCCAGCGCCAGATCGACACCGGCATTTTTGGTTATTGCGGCATTACCGACGTCCAGACCTTTATCTATCCCGAGGTGGATGAGAATGCCGACGCCCGTGAGCAACACCTGGAGCATGCCCGCAATGCCGGTCTGGCATTTGAAACATCGAGCGGCCTTGCCAGCGATCCGTTCTGCTGATCAATACAGAGGACTTTCCCATGCCCCCCCTTGTCGCGCTCTGGAGCCATCCTCGATCCATGTCCACCGCCATGGAGCGGATTATGCGGGAACGAGGTGATTTCACCTGTTTCCACGAGCCGTTCATGTACCTCTATTACGTCGGCGACGCCAAGAAAGAGATGCCGATGTTTGACGTGCCCCCCGGAACGCCGACCTCCTATGAAGACATCCGCGCTATGCTGATGAATGCAGCGGACACGGGGCCCGTATTTTTCAAGGATATGAGCTATTACATTCTCGATCGAATGATGGAAGACCGTGAGTTTGCAGATCGGATAACACATACCTTCCTGATACGAGACCCGGCCAAGTCCATTGTTTCCTACTACAAGCTTGACCCGAACATGGACTGCGAGGAAATCGGGATCGAAACGCAATACCAGCATTTTGCCTGGCTCAAAGAAACTTATGGATCAGCACCAACAGTCATTGAAGCAAGTGACGTCCAGGATGATCCGGAAGGCATGATCCGGGCCTATTCTGCCGCCATTGGCGTGGATTTTCTTCCTCATGCGCTCGAATGGGACGATAAGATTCCGGAGGACTGGAAAAGCGTCACCGGCTGGCATGGAGATGTGCTCAGTTCCAAGGGTATTCGCAAGAAAAGCGATGGATCAGATATCCAGGATACGGGTAAGCCTGCCGTTACGTTGGACTCTGGCCCCAATCTTCGCGCCTATTACGATCACCACAAGCCTTTCTTTGAAAAACTCCGGCAATACAAACTGAAGCCATTATCCTAATAGCGCCAGGGCATATGATTTTTTATTCTCTGGTTATTAATTTCTTCAGCCGCTTAAACAGAACGCAAAAAATCTGCAGCACGCTTCACCAACTCGCGGTTACTGCTCAAGGGATTGATAACCAGATACAGACCACCACCCGTTCTCAATCGTTCATCAAACAGTTCGATTAGACGGCCCTTGGCGAGGTAGTCATCTACAAGATCTGCCCAGCCTATTGCGACACCTGTTCCGTTACAGGCTGCCTCAAGCATGTAAACGTAGTTGCCGAAACGGCGAGCACCCTTTTCTTCCGGCATGGAGAGATTGTTCCGACTAAACCAGGTTTCCCATGTAGCCCAGCCATAGTTGCGTTGCCCCAGACTTAACAGGGGCAAGGTTTCCAGGGCCGATTTTCCTTTCTCGGATAAAATAGTGGCGTAGGCGCCAGCAAATGAAGGAGCACATACGGGAAAAATCTCTTCCTCAAACAGAAGCGTTTTATCTAACCCCTTAATGGCCTCACCGGCAAAAGTCAGATTGAGATCGACACCTTCTTCCTGGAGACGGGAGTGATATTCATACTCCGAAGTCACAGTTAGGATTTCCACATCCATACCCAATGCTTCTTGCAATCGATCATAACGGGGCATCAGCCAGAGATGAGAAATAGAATGTGAACAGGCGATAGAAACAGTACGCCGTTGGGACTGAATGTCATTGATTGCCGTGGCCACTTCCCCCAATCCCGAAACAATTGAATGATAAAGACGCTGACCGGCCGGGGTTAACGAGACACGTCCACGCTCTCGACTGAACAGGGTGACACCCAGTGAGTTTTCGAGCGTGGCTATATGCCGGCTGATGGCAGGTTGGGATGATCGCAACTCTTCGGCGGCACGGCTGAAACTGCCGTGTCGTCCGGCACACTCAAAGGCGCTGAGTGTGCTCATGGAGGGAAGCTGATAGCGATAATTTACCATATCAAAATTGATATACTAATATAATGACAAAATCATTTGAAACCTTAGAAAAACAAATAATAAATAATCTCATTAATGATATTGGACATTATACAGGATTGCCCCGTTAGGGAGGTTATGATGAAACCTGAAAGATGGAAAAATCCTGCCAACAAGCTGTTTCCCCATCAGGTCGGGTTTACCGCACCACCCCATGATTTCGACGCCGCGCCATCGGATTTCCTGCGCATGGCCCCTGATACCGTCGGTGCGCATGGCCGGATGCTGCACGTACCGGAGTACGCCCATGAATTGACGCAGCGGGTGGACAACTTCCATCTTCTGGAAGAGGTCGTGCAGTGCATGTCCAATAACGGCGCCGATGTCGTGGGCCAGGTCGGCACCAACTGGGTCCATTGCCAGGGCACGACACCGGATGAAATTCGGGACATCTGCAACCGAATCAGTGACACCTACGAAACGCCGTTTCACATGGCAGGCTACTGCCTGGTGGAAGCGCTTCGTGACATGAACATTGAAAAGATCGCCCTCAATTCCGTGTACTACTGGCCGGACTGGAGGGACGGTATTGCGAGGTTTCTCCGCGAAGCAGGCTTTGATCTTGTCTATGCCGGAAATTTTGTCGATCAGGGTTTCTACGCCACCCAGGAAGAAGTCAACGATCAGACATGGATTTTCCCTGGAGAATTGGCTGAAAAATCCATGACCCATGTTGCCGAAAAAGCGCCTGAGGCTGAGGCCATCGTCGTCAACGGCATGCCCAATTGGCGTCGTGAAGACGGCGTGCCGCAACGAGCGCTCTATTACACGCCGGGGCTGGAAGACAAGATCGGCAAACCCATCGTTGCTTCGGATACGGCGCTATACTGGCGAATTTTCAAGACTCTCGGGGTTTCACCTATCGGCCGGCACGGGCGTCTCTTGGATTCCCTTTCCTGAGGAACAAGGCCGATGCATAAAATCCTTGCCCTTTGGGCGACGCCCCGTTCCACCTCGACCGCTTTCGAATGGGCCATGGCGAATCGAGGCGACATGGCTTGTTTCCACGAACCCTACAACGAAGCCTATTATTACGGTGAAGACCGTTTTCATAACCGCTACTTTGATGCGGACCCTGATCTGAAACCGACAGACGGCCTTAGCTTCAAATCGGTCCATGACAGGTTGTTATCCCTGGCCGAAAATGAATCCGTCTTCATCAAGGATTTCGCCTATTCCGTCATGCACCTGATCGATGATGCGTTTCTGAACTGCTTTCAGCACACGTTCCTGATCCGGGACCCTGAGAAGGTTCTGACCTCCATGCATTCCCGTTGGCCGGACATCGAATTCGGCGAAATCGGCTTTGAGGAACTCCACCGGCTTTTTGACATCATCACAGACAGGAACGGCTCGCCTCCCATCGTGATCGATTCAGACGATCTGTTGACGAGGCCCGATGACTATATGGAAGCCTATTGTGCATTAACCGGCATCCCTTTCGTTCCCGAAGCCCTCAACTGGGAAGACAAGAAAGAAGAAAACGCAAAACGGGACGCAACCTGGAACGACGACAAGCACGGCTTCCATGACAGCCTGAAAGCCAGTACCGGACTGGCTGTCCAGAAACGGGAATACCCACCCATCGATTCCGATCCCCGCCTGCAACAGCTCTATGATGATTCCCTGCCCCACTACCGGGCTTTGTACGGGCACCGTCTGACAGTCTAAACGCTTTAGGGAACGACGATGCACAAGATACTCGTTTTATGGGCGACGCCCCGGTCCACCTCAACGGCGTTTGAATGGATGATGCGCATGCGGGGCGATATGACATGCTTCCATGAGCCCTTTGGCGAACCCTGGTATCATGGCGAATCCCCGCTCTGGCCCAGGGCAACCCCTGAGAGCAAACGCACGCCCGGACTGACCATGGAAAGTGTCTGGGAAACGCTTAAGGAGGCCGCAGCGAAAGGCCCCGTGTTCTCGAAGGATTTCCCTCATTACATCAAACACATGTGGAGCGATGACTTCTTAAATTACTTCACTCATAGCTTTCTGATCCGCGATCCGGCCAAGGTCGCGACATCCATGTTCAGAAACTGGCCCAACTTCCTGCTGGAAGAAACCGCCTTCATAGAACAGCGGGAATTGTTCGACCGGCTGTGTGATACACATGGCGAAACCCCACCCGTAATCGACAGCGATGACCTTCTCGAAAACCCCGAGGGCATGGTCAAGGCTTACTGCGACGCCGTCGGCATTCCCTTCATGGCAGAAGCCCTGAGCTGGGAGCCCGGGTCCAGGGACGAGGTCAGCTGGTACGACGGCGGGTCCTGGCATGCGAACCTGAAAGACTCGGACGGCTTGAAACCGCAGCCCCGCACCTACATCGACATCAGCGAAGCGCCGGACCGGGTCAGGGAGATTTACGAGACCGTGCTGCCCCATTATGAGCACCTCTACGGCCACAGACTGGCGCCGGGCTCTTAACAAACGGCATAAAAGCATGAAATAGTTTGTTTTTGAGGCTTGCAGCGTGGCCCCGTTATCCCTATCTTCCGCCATGATTCGGGGACGGATAGCGGGCAGCCATCTCCACCCTTATCAACTTGAGCAAGGAATTGCCCAATGTCCGGCGTAATGACGCACCTTCGGCAGCTTGAAGCCGAAAGCATCCACATCATGCGGGAAGTCGCCGCAGAATTCGAAAAACCCGTCATGCTGTATTCCATCGGAAAAGATTCTTCCGTGATGCTGCATTTGGCCCGCAAGGCCTTTCATCCGGGTGTGCCGCCCTTTCCCCTAATGCATGTGGACACTACCTGGAAATTCAAGGCCATGTACGCGTTCCGCGACCGCATGGCCGAGGAAAGCGGCATGGACCTGATCGTCCATGTCAACCAGGAAGGCCTCGACAAGGGGATCGGCCCCTTCACCCACGGATCGCAGGTCCATACCGACGTGATGAAGACCGAAAGCCTGAAACAGGCCATGGACCTGTACGGTTTCGACGCCGCCTTCGGCGGCGCCCGCCGCGACGAGGAGAAATCCCGCGCCAAGGAACGGGTGTTTTCCTTCCGCAGCAGGAACCACCGCTGGGACCCCAAAAACCAGCGCCCCGAATTGTGGGGCCTCTATAACGCCAGGGTCAACAGGGGCGAGAGCATCCGCGCCTTCCCGCTGTCGAACTGGACCGAACTGGATATCTGGCAGTACATCCATCTGGAAGACATCCCCATCGTCCCCCTCTACTTCGCCGCCGTGCGCCCTGTCGTCGAACGGGACGGCGCGCTGATCATGGTCGACGACGACCGCATGCCGCTGGAGCCCGGCGAAGAGCCGATGATGAAGTCGGTCCGCTTCCGCACCCTGGGCTGCTATCCGCTGACCGGCGCCGTCGAGTCGGAAGCCGATACGCTTCCTGCTATCATCCAGGAGATGCTCCTTGCCAGGACTTCCGAGCGCCAGGGCCGGGTTATCGACCACGACCAGTCCGGCTCCATGGAAAAGAAAAAGCAGGAGGGTTACTTCTGATGTCCCACTCATCTGATCTTATCGAAACGGATATCGAAGCCTACCTGAAGGCCCAGGAGGAAAAAGACCTCCTGCGCTTCATCACCTGCGGCAGCGTGGATGACGGCAAGTCCACCCTGATCGGCCGGCTGCTTTACGATTCCAAGCTGATCTTCGAAGACCAGCTTGCCGCCGTCGCAACGGACAGCAAGAAGGTGGGCACCCAGGGCGACGACATCGACCTCGCCCTGCTGGTCGACGGCTTGCAGGCGGAGCGCGAACAGGGCATCACCATCGACGTCGCCTACCGCTTTTTCTCGACCGACAAGCGCAAGTTCATCGTCGCCGACACGCCCGGCCACGAGCAATACACCCGCAACATGGCCACCGGCGCGTCCAACGCCGAACTGGCCGTGATCCTGGTGGACGCCCGCAAGGGCGTGCTGACCCAGACCCGGCGGCACAGCTACATCGTCAGCCTGCTCGGCATCAAGCATGCCATCCTGGCCGTCAACAAGATGGACATGATGGATTACGATCACGTCACTTTCGCCGAGATCGAAAAGGACTACCGCGACTTCGCCGCCCAACTCGGGCTGACGGACATTCACGCCGTCCCGATCTCCGCGCTGAAAGGCGACAATGTCTTTGAACACTCAGCGGCCATGCCCTGGTACGACGGCCCGACGCTGCTGAACCTGCTGGAAACCATCGACGTTGCAGCCGACCTGTCCCAGGGACCGTTCCGCATGCCGGTGCAGTGGGTCAACAGGCCCGACCAGAGCTTCCGCGGTTTCAGCGGCACCATCGTCAGCGGCACGGTCAGGCCCGGTGACGACATCATGGTCAGCCCGTCGGAAAAGATCAGCCGCGTCAAGACCATCTCCACCTTCGACGGCGACCTGGACCTGGCAGTCCCCGGCCAGGCCGTGACGCTGACGCTGGAAGACGAAATCGACGCCAGCCGGGGCGATTTGATCGCCGATACGGAACAGCCGCCCGGCCAGACGGACCAGTTTGCCGCCCACCTGCTGTGGATGGGCTCGGAAGAGCTGCTGCCCGAGCGGCGCTACCTGCTGAAGATCGGCGCGCACAGCGTCAATGCCGTGGTGACGGACCTCAAGTACAAGGTCAACGTCAATTCGCTGGAGCACACGGCGTCCAAGACCCTGGAGCTGAACGAGGTCGCCTATTGCAACTTCGCCCTCGATCACGCCGTCGCCTTCGATCCCTACAAGGAGGTCAAGGACACCGGTTCCTTCATCCTGATCGACCGGTTCTCCAACGCCACGGTCGGCTGCGGCATGATCGATTTCGGCCTGCGCCGGGCGACCAACCTGACCTGGCACGACCTCGACATCGACAAGGAAACCCGCGCCAAGCAGAAGAACCAGAAGGCCTGCGTGCTGTGGTTCACCGGACTGTCCGGTTCCGGCAAGTCGACGGCGGCCAACGCCATCGAGAAGAAGCTGCTCGCCATGGGGCGTCACACCTACATTCTTGACGGCGACAACGTGCGCCACGGCCTGAACAAGGACTTGGGCTTTACCGACGTCGACCGGGTCGAGAACATCCGCCGGGTGGCCGAGGTCTCCAAGCTGTTCGTCGACGCCGGCATGATCGTGCTGTCCTCGTTCATCTCGCCCTTCCGCGACGAGCGCCGCATGGCCCGCGACATGCTGGAGGAAGACGAGTTCATCGAGGTCTTCATGGACACGCCGCTGGATGTGTGCGAGGACCGCGACCCGAAAGGGCTCTACGTCAAGGCCCGCGCCGGCGAGATCAAGAACTTCACCGGTATCGATTCCGATTACGAGCCGCCCGAAAATCCCGAGATCGTGCTCAAAAGCGCGGACGTCTCGGCGGAGAACCTCGCCGACCAGGTCATCGAGCACCTGAAAGCGCGCGGCTACATCTAGGCCGCCGCAGAAGGACGGTTACAACGGATAATCCTTCTCCACATCGACGCCGCAGGTTTCCAGGAACTTGCGGACGTTGATGATGTCCTCCTTGGCCAGGCTGTGCCCCCCCTGCCGGAAGTTGGCGGAATGCCCGTTCAGCTTGACGGCGATCTTGCTGTGGTGCCTCTCCTCGACCTCGGCGCCCAGTTTCTCCATGACGGACCACACGGCGGCGGGGGAGATGTTGCCGCTGATGGGATGGGCGTAGAGGGAATGAAGAATTTTCCGATGATGATGATTCATGACCTCACCTTTTATTTTTTGAACCTAACGCCACCGGTTTGTCACCGGGGGCTCAACACCATCATGCTGTCAGATCAGTCCCCGGCGCGCCATGATGCAGGTCAACGATCCCGGCAAAACATCCCCTAAATCCCTGACGGGCTTGCCCTTTCTGCCGGGCCTAGGCACATTAGGGCCACCTATATTAGTATTAGTCCATGAAAGGGCCAGGATGGACAAGGACCAGGATTATCCCGCGTCGTGGTATGCGGCGACGCGGAACGTCGACGTGGACCACCCCCCGCTTGAAGACCGGATATCGGCCGATGTCTGTATTGTCGGCGCGGGTTTTTCCGGCCTGTCGACGGCGATCTACCTGGCCGAACAGGGCCTGGACGTCGTCCTGCTGGAAGCCAACCGCGTCGGCTGGGGCGCTTCGGGGCGGAACGGCGGGCACCTGGTTTCCGGCTACGGCGACGACACGGAAGAGCTCATTGAAAAAGTTCACGGGCCTGACGCCGGTAAGCGCGCCTGGGAGCTGGGCTTCAGGTGCCTCGACCTGGTCCGGGACATGGTCGAGCGTTACGGCATCCCCTGCGA
>CAYFMQ010000002.1:244307-266417 GCA_964344255.1 uncultured Thalassospiraceae bacterium | reverse complement strand
GGTCGCCTCCTGGAGGACCGCTGGCACGAGGCCGATCAGCGCCGAGCTGTCGCCCACGACCAGCAGCTCCGCCGGCGCGTCGATGCTCCGCAGGCGATCGAGCTGCCACTGCAGCACCGACTCGTCGAAGGTCGGCGTGCGCCCCGCCAGGTACAGGCGGGCGCCCTGGTCGACGGGGGGCGTCGCCGGCGCCGCCACGGCCACCAGCGCCTCGATGAGCACGATGGCGCCCAGCGCCAGCGCCCACCAGACGGGCTCCATGGCTTCCTTGCCGCCGAGCGCCGTTTCCATGGATTCGACCAGCGGGATCATGGTGGCGACGAACGGAATATTGTCGACGGCCGCCGAGACCACCGCCGATAGCCACAGCGCCGAATAAGCCGTAGTCGCGGGATCGCCGCCGGTGAAATCAAGCAGTGCGTTGCCGAGGATCGCCAGCAGACCCGCGTGCTCGACCCCGCTGACAATGACGAACAGACCGATAAAGAAGAACAGCGCCGGCCATTCCACTTCCAGCATGGCTTCATGAAGGCGTTCGGCCTGGTTGTGCTCGCTCTCGCCCCAACTCGCCACCACCAGCATAACCGCCGCGCCGAACATGGCCGTGGTGCCGGGGCGGATATGGTAGTGCTCGCCGATGATAAAGCCTGCGATGACCAGCCCCAGCACGATCAGGGATTTCTTCAACAGCGCCATGTCCTTGATACTGTCGGCTTCCTTGAAGCGCATGACCCGTTCGCGGCGTTCCTCGGACGCCACCAGGTCCTTGCCCCACAGCAGCTTGAAGATCGGCACCATGACGATCAGCACGATCAGAGAGACGGGGCCCAGGTTGACCAGGAACTGCATGAAGCTGAGACCGGTCGCCGAACCGATCAGGATATTGGGCGGATCGCCGATCAGCGTCGCCGTACCGCCGACGTTGGCGGCCAGGATCTGGCTGAACAGGTAGGGGTAGGGGGATACGTCGAGTTTTTCGACGATCAGCAACGCCACCGGCACGACCAGCAGGACGGTCGTCAGGTTATCCAAGAAGGCTGAAAAAACGGCTGTGACGATACTGAGCACAATGAGGATTCTCATGGGCTCGGCATTCACCTTTTTCGTCGACCAGATGGCGACGAACTCGAAAACGCCGGATGTCCTCGTAACGGCAACGATGATCATCATGCCTGTCAGCAGCGCAATGGTGTTGAAGTCAATCCCGGCGATAGCCTGTTCCTGGTTGATGACGCCGGTAACGATCACCAGGCCCGCGCCAAGCAGGGCGACGATGGTGCGATTGATCTTTTCGGAAAGCAGGATCCCGTAAGCGACGAGAAGAATGGCCGTGCTGAGCCAGAGCGGGTCGAGTCCGAAGATCACGCTGTGCTCAACGGCGTTCATGGTCCCTTGCGTGGCGGCTGAAGCACTCATTCGCCGCCCTCTTCACTGGCTGCTTCCTTGTCACGCCGCCGTTGTTCGCGTTCCAGTTCCTTGGCCTTCTGGACCTGTTCGCGGTCGTATTCCTCGTTGAGCCCATAGAGCACGGAGAAGAAGGAAATGGCGCCAAGCAGCTTGTTGTCGTTATCGACCACCGGCACCACGTACTGTTTGCCGCTAATCAGCATCAGCGCGTCGATCAGGGGTGTATCGGGGGTGACCGTCTTGACGCGGCGGTCGGCCAACTCGCCGATGGTTTTGGCGCGTACCTTTTCCAGGCGCTCCTGCATGTCTTCCGCCGATTCGTCGAGATAGCTGGCGTGCTTCATGGCGCGGGTGATCCGGCTCATGGCGGACACCGCCTTGGGCAGCAGGAAATGCATAAGGCTGTCGCCGCTGATCAGGCCGGCGAACGTTCCGTCACGCTCGGTGACCGGTACCAGGCCCATGTGTTTTTCGACCATGAAGTCTATGGCGGTACCTGCCGGATCGTCGGCAAACAAACTCGTCTTGATCGGGGCCATCATGGTTCTGCAATCCATGAGCGCGCTCCTCCAGTGGGGCTGTTTATTCTAATATTCTATACGATTTCTGCGGGGATATCAGGTACAAACGGCGACGAAGCGGAAGAAAACCGCAGGGCGTATGAGCCTATTGAGAAGAGACAATTTAAACGGCGATCTGTTGGTGTTTAATCTCAACCAGATCATGCACCGTCTGCACGGCATGGGGGGCGTTCTCGCCATAGCCATCGGCCTTGATGGTTACCGCATAATCCTGCGTTACCGGCGCGCCGCCGACGATAACCGGAATGCGGGAATTCTCGGCCTTGAACAGATCGACGGTCTTCTGCATGGACGGCATGGACGTCGTCAGCAAGGCCGACAGCCCGACCACGTCGGGCGCGATCCCGTTGGCGCTATCGAGAATTTCCCGGGGCGTCTTGTTGACGCCTAAGTCGATGACCTCATACCCTGCCCCTTCCAACATCATACCGACAAGGTTCTTGCCGATATCGTGGACGTCGCCCTGCACGGTGGCGAGCATGATCTTGCCCTTGGGCTTGTTGCCCGTGTTGGTGAGGATCGGGCGCAGCACTTCGAGACCTGCCTTCATGGCCTGCGCCGACATCAGCATTTCCGGAACGAAAATGGCGCCATCGGCGAACTGCTCGCCAATATCGTCCATGGCGGCGATCAGGGCGTCATCGAGGATGGTCTGGACCCCGACGCTCATGTCCAGGGCGCGCCGGACGCCGGAAACGGTCTCTTCGTTCTCGGCGTCGAGGACAGAATCGAAGATATCGTCAAGGACCGCATCTTCATCTGAAGATGACCCCTGTGCGGTCCCTGACGTATCCGTCCCCGGTATTGGAACAACGGTCGTGTCACCCCCATCGTTGCTCCCCCCATCATTTGCACTCCCTCGTGCTTCTCCCTTTGCCTCTTCAGAACCGGCGCGGCGCATACCGGCATAAGGCCTGTCCCCGGCACGGAATCGGTGTGCGGCATCGATGGCGATCTGCACGTTTTCCGCCGGGGTTACGGCGCTGAGCGAACAAAGATAGACGGCGCCTTTGCCGATCAGCTCCACGGCTTCCATGTATTCATGGACCCGCATTTCAATTTTTTCCTTCGGCCCGTTCTGGAACACGTTGTTGTCCACGCCCAGGACCACAGGCAGGTCGTTTGCTTTGGCATATTCGATGACGGGATCGACGCCGACCTTGAACAAATCCGGGTCCTGTACTTTTAAGTACCCTGGCGTGGCGCGCAGTTTCTGTTCCCAGAACCCGTGCAGGTCCGTGGCGTAGGAATCGCCCCACCAGTTATCGCAAATGGCCGGGCGGATGGTCTGGCCCTGCAGTCGTTCGAGGTAGTGAAGCGCGAACTCTTCCAGCATGTCCCGGGTGATGAACGGCAGCGACGCGACGGCATCCGAGCCGTCGGCGACAGGGGCATCGGGGAACTCCTTCAACAGCGCATTCATGTAGGGCGCGATGACCTCATCGACGAGAAACGCCATGACCTTGTGGACAAAGGCCGGGTTTTCCCGGATCTGGATGATCAGGTTCTCGAACGTCATGACGTGGGAGGCCAGCGTGAACGGTGCGCAGTAACAGGGAAGCGGCGCCATGCCCGTCTGGAACTTGATCTCTTGCATGATCTCGAAAACCATCGGCATGCGGCCCGATGAATAGGGATCGGGAGCTTTCAGCTTGGCAAGGTCAGCTTCGGTCTTCACCAATGGATCGACATTGTCGATGGCGGGCGCCATGTCCTTGAAGGTGACGAACTTGCAGCCCAGGGCTTCCGCTTCGACGTTGTAGACGTCCCAGATAAACGATGGCGTATCAAAGCGGAAACGTTCCGCTGTCTCGCAGACACCGCGGACGAATTTCTTCGCATCCGTATAGAATTCGTCACCGGGAATACCGCTTTCGCGCATGGAAAATTCATGCATCTGCGCAATGAACGGAACCTCGCCGCCGCCCGTCGTCATGGCGGTGCTGAGGCGGTTGATGCCTTCGGAAAAATCAAAGGACGCCAATGGAGGAACTCTCCCAAGCAAACAAGAAATGCAGACGGGAAGAGTTCACCATTTATTGGATATGCTTAAAATACCCAATTGTGATATCTTTATATATCCAATTTACAACAAGGGGACTGATCATGCAGGCCAAGACCACCTCGCTGGCTTTCCTCGATATTGATCGTACATCGCCGGTGCCAATCTATCGGCAAATTGAAAATATGATCCGCCAGGCGGTCATGGCGGGGGAGCTGCGCCCGGGCTACCGGTTGCCTTCAACCCGTCAGCTTGCCTCCGACCTAGGCGTGTCCCGCCTGACGACGAAGAACGTCTACGAACAACTGGGCGAGGAAGGTTACCTGGACAGCGTTCGCGGTGCTGGTACCTTTGTCGCTGAGTTGCTGCCCACCGACTTGCCCGCCGGTTCGGCGACGCCGCTTGAGTTGGATATTCCGCCGGATCGCTCGGCGTCGAACCGCTGCCTGGCGATTGCCAGCACCAAGGCGACGAGCCGGCTGGATGGCACGGCGGCCTTCAGGCCCGGCGTGCCGGCGCTCGATTTGTTCCCGAAGCGCGCCTGGGCTGGCCTGCTTTCCAAGGCCACCCGGTCATGTCCGCCCGAGTACCTGGGCTACGGTCCTATGGGCGGTATCCCTGAACTGAAGGACGCCGTTGCCGAACTGATACATGACTTGCGCGGCGTGCAGTGCCAGGCCGATCAGATCATCGTCACCGCCGGCGCCCAGCAGGCCTTCGCCCTGCTCAATCCCGGCGATGTGGTCTGGTGCGAGGATCCGGGCCATATCGCAGGCCGGGACGCCATGCGTATTCTCGGCGCCAACGTTGTGCCGGTTCCCGTTGATGACGAAGGCATCGATATCGACTATGCCAGGGCGAACTGCCCTCCGGCGAAACTTATCTTCATGACGCCCTCGCACCAGCATCCCACGGGCGTGACCATGAGCCTGAAACGACGGCTGGCGGCCCTGGAATATGCCCGCCAGAATGATTGTTGGATTATCGAAGACGACTATGACAACGAATACCGCTACAGCGGCCGGCCCTTACCGTCGCTGCAAGGGATGGATCGTCATTCCCGGGTTATTTACGTGGGCACTTTTTCCAAGACCCTGTTCCCGGCCATCCGGGTGGGTTACCTGGTGGCGCCGGACGATCATGTAGACGCCTTCGCCGCGTCGCAAATCCTGATGTCGCAGAACGTATCGGCCGTCATCCAGATGGCCCTGGCCCGGTTTATCGCCGATGGTTCCTACATCGCGCATACCCGGCGTATGCGGAACGCCTACAAGGCGAGACAGGACTGTCTGGTCGAGGCCGTCAACAGCCGGGCAAAGGGGCTGATAAGCTGCCAGCCGACCGATGCGGGCATGCACCTGCTGGCTAGATTGGATGGTTTGGAAGATCAAACGGCCGCCGAATACGCATGGCGGTCAGATATCGACTGCCTGCCGATCTGTATATACAGCGATGTCAGAAAACTGCCGGACGTCTTGTTGCTGGGCTTTGCCTGTGTCCGGGAAGAGGATATTCCCACCAAGGCTGAAACCCTCGTCAAGGCCCTGGAACAAGGTCTTCGTGATTCCCTTTTCCTGCATTGATGACGATCAGCCGTATTTCAGGAACAGCAGGCCGAAGTTGGACCGGATGTCGCGAATGGAACCTTTGGCGCCGCGCTCGAACCGGTTGCCTAGGTGTTCCTTGAACAGCTCGATGGATTGGCGGTTGTCGTTCATGGATTGCTGGAACACGCGGTCCGCTTTCAGATCTTTCGGCGCTTGATCGCCCATCGTTTCGACAGCGGCGGCCAGGTTTTCAGCCTGGCGTTCCATGTATAGCCAGTCTTCTTCGCTCAGCTCCCGTTCCCAATCGCGCAACGGGCTGATCGCATCGATGATGGCCCAGTAGGCGTTGACGTGGTCCGAAAAGGCCGTAATGCCGTTGCGCTGGCGCAAGGCGGCCAATTCGTCCCGGATGCGTAAAATGACGTTCCGTGCCGAATCCAGGTCACCGGCGTTGATCTTTTCAAGCGCCGATTTGCCGGTTTCGTGAATGGCAATCAGCGTGTTCTGCCATTCCGGGTCCGCGGCGTACGCGTCGGGTGGAGCGGCCTCGAAAGACTTTCTCAGTCCGGACCATTGCATGTCGAATGTCAGTATTTCCATCGCAGCCACGCTGGGGTTGCCGGTTCTCGTATACCAGTAGGCCGAACGAAACGAGGCATAGGCATCCGCCAGCACGGAATCAAAATCGCCTGTTTGCTGCGCCCTGGCGTCCAGCGCCGGGAAGAAAGGAGCCAGCAATACAAGAACCATCAATTTGGCGAGGGTGTAGCGCACTAAAGTCTCCGGAAAACAGGGATTAAAGTGTGTGAGCTTCTTGTTTCAGCAAGGGCGTTACCGCAAATGCCCGGAGAGATCAGATTTCCGGCAATGTAAAAACTGTCGAGGGGGAAATCGGGTGCTGGATCATGATGCCGCCACGGGGGCGGTGAAGGTCGCCGACTTCGTAGATGAAGTCGAATATCTCATCAGCCCGGTCTTCAGGCACCACAACGTTCAACATGTCGATTTCATCCCAGGCGCCGATTGACCCGACATTGCCCGCGCCCCGTCCCCGGCCTGTGGAGACGTTGCCCGTATGAATCCCCTTTTCATTGGACAGGCGCTCAATAATATCGACACCCTTGCCAACAGGAAGGATGCAGGTAATGAGTTTGGTCGCCTTTTCCGTCTCCATATTATCAACACCTCAAATTCAGGCTTCTTCAGGCGCAAGCTTCTTGAGCACCTCGTCAGGCACGTAGGTCGCCGCCTTTTCGAGCGGTGTCAGGTACATGATACCCATGCCCGGCGTGTCCAGTTCGCCCGCCAGATACATCTGCTCGAACACACGTTCCTGCTGTTCCGTTGAAACGACGACATGGATGACTTCCTTTTCCACGTCTACGGCTACGCCGAGTATGCCCAGGCGCTCGCGAATGCCCATACCCTTGGCGAAGTTGACCGTGGCGCCCTGTGATCCCGCCGACCGGGCAGCCTGGATGATCTTGTCAGCCTGGCCGCGCTGCACGACACAGGTAATCAGGGACACATCGGTCAATACGACAATCTCTCGTTTAGCCATGTTGCCTCCGTATTCTCATGCCGCCGCCTCCGCTTTCACGTCTACTTCTTCCTCCTTGGCGGCGAGGTTTCGGCGCGCCCGCGCCTGGACCCAGACGCCCGTGGCAAGAACGCTCAGGATCGGTCCGACCGACGCCATGGACAGGATGCCGAACCCCTCGATGGAATCAACGGCGTTGCCGAATCCAAGGCCCATTGCCAGGACGAGCGGCACCGTAATCGGGCCTGTGGTGACGCCGGCGCTGTCCCAGGCGACGTTGACGAATTCCTCGGACGCCATCCATGTCAATACCAGCGTAACCAGATAAGCCGGGATCAGCAGCCAGCCGATGGGCAGGTCGTAGATGATCTTCAGGACACCTGTGGCGATGCCGAAACCGACGCCGATGGAAACGGCATAGAGCAGCATGCGCTTCTTGAAAACGCCGTTGGTCAGGTTTTCAACCGTGATGCCGAGCGCATTCAGGGCCGGTTCCGCCAGCGTTGCGCCGAACCCGAGCGCCCAGGCAAAGAACAGCGCGATGCCAATACCGACTTCGTAGAAATAGAGCGGCGACTCGGCAATGTGTTCAAGCTTCGTAAAGGCGGCTGGGATTACGCCGCCGGACTGTCCGCCCAATAACGAGAGCCCGTAGCTCAAGCCAACGTTGAAGACGATCATGCCGATGACGCAGAGGATCAGGCCATAGGCGACGATTCCGGCCTCATGCACCTTTTCGCGCAGCACAACCTTCAGAATTATCATTAAAAACAGCACCAATGGCACGATGGCCCTGAACCCGCCGATGATCTCGGCGAAGGGCGTTTCCTCGTGCCAGGCCGGTGTCGTGTCAGCCGTTGCCGCCGCAGCAGCGGCAATAATGTCTTCAACCGGTACGGTCGCTGCAATGAAAAAGGACAGGCCGATAACGCCCAGAATGGGGAACAGGGATGCTAGAGTGACGATGCCGAAGCCCGAAAGCGACGATTTCCCGCCGCCGCCGGCAGACGCGATGCCGATACCCAGGCTCAAAACCAGCGGCACGGTTACGGGGCCGGTGGTAACTGCGCCGCAATCCCAGGCGAGGCCGAGGATCTTGGCCAGTTCGTCATCGCTCATGGCCCACGCCGTCAGGCCAAGTACGGGAATCAGCGTGATGTAAATATACGGCTTGAGGCTCCATCCCTTCAGAAAACGGATCGTGCCGAGAACGGCGGCGAGTCCCACGCCCATACCGACGACGAGGACGAGCACCCCGGACCATTGGTTAAGCAGCGCCCATAAATAAGGCGCGCGGGCGGGGTTGACGATGGAGCCGACGGCCTTTAGCGCGCCGATGGCCGGTTCGGCAAAGGTGACGCCGATGCCGAGCAGGAAGGCGACGCTGAGCACAACCGGCAGGGTGACCCGTTTCGGCAGGTTGTTGCCGATGGTTTCGCCGAACGGCATCAGGCCCAATTTCAGGCCTTCCATGAACAACATCAGACCGATAATGACGGCAAACAGCCCGGCCGTGATGATCCATGAATTATCAACCGCCTGTCTGAGAATGAGCATCTGGAACAACACCAGATAAAGCGCCAAAGGCACCACGGCCTTGACCTGGTCCATCAGGCGTACGCTGACATAAGGAACAAGCAACCGGTGGATGTTGGTCGCCGTCAGGTTAAGCTTGGCCGGACTATAAGGGACGAGGTTGCCGTTTTCGTCGTATTCGGCTTTTGGCGTCAGGTCACCATAGCTCACGGAGAACTGTTCAAGCGACAATTCCCTTGCGAAATCGCCGTATCTGATATGACGCGGCATAAACCCAAACCCTCAATCAGAAGCAACGTTGTTTTTTGTATTTTGAGGGTAACAGGGCGTTGTGTCTACAACCTTGATGTGCATCAAGTATTGAGCCGTCCTTATCGATCCCTGCCTTACAGGTGTTTTCGCGTCAGGCCCGAGATAAGCGGATATTGAAAATCCAAGGATTTGATTGTTCCTGCCAGATCATGGCGCAGACAGCCTCGGGCGCACAAATATTCGATTAAAAAAAGAATATTGTATTATAATTTCACGTATGAGTTACCACATCATCAGGAGCAGATGAAACGAAGTAAAAGGGGAGAAGCAATGAAAGTCGTATTTGCGTCATGTATGGATGCCCGGAAGGATCCGAAACAGGAGGTCTGGAATAGAGCGCTTGAGCAACAACCGGATGTATTGCTTTTGTTGGGCGATACCATATACATGGATTATTTTCCAAGGCTCGGGAAACCCAGAAAATGGGACTCGGAAAAATTTCTTGATGAAATGTATTCCCGTTATTCCAAACAATGGCAGGTGGATTCTTTTCGGCGCCTCGTTGCATCGGTTACGGCTGTCGGAGCCACTTGGGATGATCATGATTTTGCCTGGAATGGGGCCGGCGGAAAGGCCAAGAAGAAGAAATACAACGTTCCCATTGATAAGATGAAGATTTCCAGAGGGCTTTACCTGCAGTTTCTGGGTCAGTTGCGCGACAATGCCAATGATGTGAATTACCCGCCAAAACCGTCCTTGGACGATTTGCTTGATAGCGGTTATGAGGGCATTCAGGAATGTTTTGACCAAGGCAGGGTGCGATTTATCCTGCTGGACGGGAGGTCATTCCGCGAAAACAAGGATCACGAAGAAGGAACCCTGCTCGGCAAGGGTCAACGGGACTGGCTGCTGGAAAAGACGGCGGAATGGGATGGCCTGAAATTGATATGTACCGGAAGCACTTTATCCCGAAGCGGAGAAAGTTGGGATAAATATACCGATTATGAATGGATTATGGGCAGTCGCATCCAGAACTCGATTATCCTGAGCGGAGACATTCACAAGAACGTTTTTAGAAAACACAGGGGTGGAGCACCATTGGTCGAGGCAACTTCATCCGGTGCGGCGCTTCCGAGAATTGGAGGAGATGTCGGGAATTTCGGGTTTCTCGATATATTGCCGGACAAAGTCAGGGTCACCTTGTTTGATGAGGATGGTCCGGAAATCGAGAAAACGGTCAACTTTTAAATCTGGATCGCAGGTGTTTTCGTGTCAGGCCCGAGATAATACCACGCATGGTGCGGACTTCCTGATCAGTCAATTGGGCGCGCTGGAACATGATGCGGATGTTCTGAACCATGGTCGGGCGCTTTTCCGGCGGGCGCAGGAAACCGCACTTGTCCAGTTCCTCTTCCAGGTGCTCGAACATGTAAAGCAGCTCCTGCTGGGTAGCGGGAACGGTTTCGCGCGTCGAGGCGCTTTCCTGCCAAGATTCCTTGTCGAGGCCGGCCTGGTACCACTCATAGGCAACGCAGAACACGGCCTGCGCAAGGTTAAGCGATTTGAATGACGGATTGAGCGGTACGGCCAGGATGGTATCGGCATGGGCCACGTCTTCGTTGGAAAGTCCCTTGGCTTCCGGCCCGAACAGAATGCCGGTGCGGATACCGTCTTCAGCTCTGGCATGAATTTCAGGTGCGGCGTCCTTGGGCGTCATGACCGGCATGGCCGAATCCCGGGGGCGCGCCGTGGTGGCGAAAACCCGGTGCAGGTCGGCGACGGCGTCGGCCGTTGTGTCGAAGACTTTGACATTGTCCACCACCGCATCGGCGCCGGAAGCGGCGGCGCGGGCCTTGTCGCTGGGCCAGCCGTCGCGGGGCTGGACCAGGCGTAATTCCTCCAGGCCGTTGTTCAGCATGGCGCGGCAGCACATGCCGATATTCTCGCCCAGTTGCGGGCGCACCAGGATGATGACAGGGCCCGTGCCGGGGCTTGCTTGTGGGGGTTGTTGCGTGGAATCCGTGCCGGCCACTTAAGTCTCCGTCGGCGGGCGTTTAGGCCGCCTGGTCGCGTTGCAGCTTGTAGACGAGACTGTCGCGGAGAGCATTGTAGGATGCGTCGATGATGTTGGTGGAAACGCCAACCGTGTTCCAGTGCTCGCCGTCACCGTCAGCGGATTCGATCATCACCCGCGTTACCGCCCGGGTGCCGTCGTTGGGGGTGAGGATGCGCACCTTGAAATCGACCAGGTGCAGATCTTCAAGTTCCGGGAAAACGGGAACCAGGACCTTCCTGAGTGCGGCGTCCAGGGCGTTGACCGGTCCGTTTCCTTCGGCCACCGACATGTGCTGTTCGTCGTTGACGGTCAGTTTGACGGTCGCTTCGGAGATGGTGATCAACTCACCCTTGGCGTTCCAGCGCCGTTCGTCGATAACCCGGAAGCTGTTGCAGCGGAAGTATTCGGGCAGGCCTTCCAGTTCCGCTCGCGCCATCAATTCGAAACTGGCCTCGGCGCCGTCGTAGGCGTAACCGTCATATTCGCGGGACTTCACCAGTTCCACCAGGCGGGTGATCTTGGGATCGCTGTCGTCGATATCGATGCCGATCTCCTTGAACCGGGCCATGATATTGGACCGTCCGGCCTGGTCGGAGACGACAATGTGACGCTGGTTCCCGACGGATTCGGGTGGGACGTGTTCGTATGTGCTGGGGTCCTTTTCCACGGCGGAGACGTGCAGACCGCCCTTGTGCGCGAAAGCGGAATCCCCGACAAAGGGCTGTGAACGGTCCGGCGCCCGGTTGAGGCGCTCATCGACAAGGCGAGACAAATGAGCCAGCCGTTTCAGGCCATCCTCTGTGATGCCGACGTCATAATCCATCTTCAGCATAAGATTGGGAATGATGGTAACGAGATTGGCATTGCCGCACCTCTCGCCAAGGCCGTTCAGGGCGCCTTGTACCTGCCTGGCGCCGGCGCGGACGGCGGCGAGCGAGTTGGCTACCGCATTGCCCGTATCGTCGTGGCAATGAATGCCGAGGTGCGTCCCGGGAACGTGTTCGGATACCGCCGTCACGATCTCCTCGACTTCATGGGGCAAGGTGCCGCCGTTGGTGTCGCACAGGACGACCCACCGTGCGCCGGCTTCATAAGCCGCCTTGATGCATTTTATGGCGTAATCCGGGTTTTTCTTGTAGCCGTCGAAAAAATGCTCGGCGTCAAACATGACTTCGTCTTTTTTCTCGGAGACGGCCCTGATGCTGTCGGAAATCATGGCGACGTTTTCATCGCGGTCGATTTCAAGGGCGACATCGACATGGAAGTCCCAGGTCTTGCCGACCATGCAGACGACACCGACCTGAGAGTTTATCAAAGCGTTCAGTCCCGGATCATTATCCGTACTGCGCCCGGCCCGCCGGGTCATACCGAAGGCGGTCATGCGCGATTTCGACAGCTTCGGCAGGTCGGAGAAGAACGTGTCATCCGTGGGGTTGGCGCCTGGCCAGCCGCCTTCGATGTAGTCCACGCCCAGGGCATCCAGCTCATGCGCAATCGCGCTCTTGTCCAGTGCGCTGAAATCAACACCCTGGGTTTGCGCGCCATCGCGTAGCGTGACGTCGTACATATATACGCGGTCTTTGCTCATGTGAGCGGACTCCAACCTTATAATCTGACTTAAGTGCAAGACGCGGGAGATTGCCCGATTTGGCCCCAAGCCTCAAGTTCAAACCATTCTAATGGATGTTTTTGGCATAAATCATTGAATTCTTGATGGATTAGAGTTTTTGTAAGTATTCTCGTGCTTTAAAGCCTAACAATTGAAGGGGATTCTGTTTTTCAGAATTTCCTGATATCCGGTGAAGAAATCGGAATGGAATTGACCGCAACATGAACGACGAAGCTGCCACCAGCAGTGGACAGGAAATAACGACCGACGATCCACAGTACCTTGCCTTTCACGAACGGGCCAAGGGAACCAATGTCAACGAACAGACATTGCTGGCGACGGATTACCTGAATCACTTCAACGAAGTCGTCATGCTGCTGGAAATGATCCCGGACATGCCGGAAATGCTGGAAGAAGCCAAGGAATGGCAGCCCAAGGACTACAAGGACCATTTCCGGGACAGTTCCATCGCGGACAAGGAACTGGCAATCGAGGCCTATGACTTTGTTCCGACGAAATTCAAGGCTCCCTTCGTGCAGACGATCAGCCAGCTCAACAGCCTCGTTCTTTCCAGCCTTGAACGGCTGGAGCAGGACCTTTCGGAAGGAAACGTCGATCTGGCGCGGGAAAACGCGACGGCGCTTTCCCAGACCCTGCAGCGCCTGACGGACGTCGCCGGCGGCATCATCCACGGCAGCGAAAAAAGCATGGACCAGTCCGAGATCGACGCCCTGCTTGGTTAACTAAGGCACAACCAGAGCGTCCCATTTCGGATGTTTCGGGCCTGGTGTCTTTCCCCTACATAAATTGTGGTTAAGCAGGATTCCCTGCCTTCAATTGATTTATCTAATAAAACAGAGAGCAATTCCATGCCCGGCCTTTTCGATCCCCTGTCCTTCAAGCACGGCCCCGACATGAAAAACCGTTTCATGCTGGCGCCGCTGACAAACTGCCAGAGCCACGAGGACGGCACGCTGAGCGACGACGAATACAACTGGCTGGTCATGCGCGCAAAGGGGGGCTTTGGCCTGACCATGACCTGCGCCGCCCATGTTCAGGCCATCGGCCAGGGTTTCCGCGGCCAGCTCGGCATCTTCTCCGACGATCATCTACCCGGCCTGAAGCGACTGTCGGACGGCATCAAGGCGGAAGGCAGCCTGGCCGTCGTCCAGTTGCATCATGCGGGCATGCGCACGCCGTCCGAGCTGATCGGCGGCGAGCGGCCCGTCAGCCCTTCCGATGACATCAAGGAAAATACCGGCGCCCGCGCCATGAGCCTGGAGGAGGTCGAGGCGCTCAAGGCGGATTTTATCGCCGCCGCCGTCCGCGCCGAGAAGGCCGGGTTCGACGGCGTGGAAATCCACGGCGCGCACGGCTACATCCTGAGTCAGTTCCTGAGCCCGGAGATCAACCGCCGCGACGACGCCTACGGCGGTTCGCTCGAAAACCGCGCCCGGATCATCTTTGAGATCATCGACGGTATCCGTGCGCAGTGCGGCGACGGTTTTAACCTGAGCCTGCGCCTGTCGCCGGAACGCTTCGGCCAGCGCATGGACGAGGTTGTCGAGGTCGTTTCCAGGTTGCTGGATGAGGAAAAAATCGACTTCCTCGACATGTCCGTTTGGGACGTGAACAAGGAACCGGAAGAAGCGGACTTCAAGGGCAGGAGACTGATGGACTGGTTTCTTGAAATCCCCAGGGGCAATGTCCGTGTGGGCGTCGCCGGCAAGATCACGTCGGCCAAGATCGCCGATGACTGCCTGAAGGCGGGCGCGGATTTCGTCATGCTCGGCCGCGCCGCGATCCTGCACCATGATTTCCCGCAGCAGGCGGCATCCTCCATGGAGTTTGCGCAAACACCCCTGCCGGTCAGCGCCAACTACCTGAAGCAGGAGGGCCTGGGCGACGCCTTCGTCGATTACATGGCAAGCTGGGACGGGTTCGTCGCCAAGCCTTAACGCGGATATCAGGTCAGCACATCCAGCCGTTCACGTCTTAAATCGACAAACCGTTTGACGACGGCAAAGCGTCCGGTGACTTCATCGAGTTGCCCTTCCGCGCCGATCACGCCGCTTGGCGAGTCGCTCAGGGCCCCGTTGATCATACCCAGAAACCCGACCCGGAATTCATCCTGGTACTGACCGGCCTGGATTGTCGGGTGGCTTGCCAGGTCCCTGTTGCACTTGACCCGCATGTTGACGAGCTCGGTCATGGCCTTGGGATCGAGCGCCAGCGCCGCGTTCAGAAGGGCAACCGCCTTGTCGATGGGATCTTCCGTCATGGACCTAACTTTATGGCCGCGAAGGCTTTAGTCAATCCTTGGCCCCTTCGCCGGCGCCTTCGGCGCGTGGGTCGAGGCTGGAGACATACGGCGTGGGCCGGGGCATGGAAACGACGAAGGGTTCTCTCTCCGCCGGGAATACGCGCGGCCGGATAAACAGGCGGTAGACGGAAAACAGAACAATCGACGCATGGCAGCCCGCCGTGAACAGGAACAGGGTGTCGAACCCGATGTGCTGCATCAGGGCTGACGCGCCGAGGCTGCCGACGATGGCGAAGGAGCCGAACATCAAAAGGGTGCCCGACGAGACGTGGATGAAATCTTCCGGATCAACCAGGTCGTTCACGTGCGCCACGCAAAGTGAATAGAGCACCAGGGCGAAGAGGCCATACCCGATACCCTGGACATAGAGGATCTCGCGCCCCATTCCCTGGAACAGGAAAAAGGAAAGCCCGACCAGAGCCGAACACGTGGCGGCGCCGATGATGACCCAGCGCCTGTCGAAACGGTCCGATATACGTCCGATGGGCCACTGGCTGAGCGCGCCGCCTGCGATGATGGCGCTCATGAACCAGCCGACCTCGATCAGGGAAAGCCCTTTTTCATGGGCGAAGACGGGGCCCAGACTCCACAACGCGCCGTTGGCCATGCCGACGAGGCCGACGCCGATAACGGCCATGGGCGATTGCCTGATCAGCCAGGCAAGGCGGGGCTTTACGGTCTGAAGCGGTTCCGGCGCGCGGCTCGCCGTCAGGGCGACCGGGACGAGGGCGAGGGTGAGCAGGATCGTTGCGTAGGAGAACAGCTCGTAACCGGATGCATCGCCGATGCCCAGCAGCTGCTGGCCGCCAAGAAACCCTATCAGGGCGATAACCTGATAGATGGAGAACAGCCGACCGCGGTATTCATTGGTGGCCCGCTCGTTCAGCCAGCTTTCGATCACCATGAACATGCCCGCCGTGCAGAAACCGAAAATGCCCCTCAGCACCGGCCATGCCAGCGGCGTCAGCAGGATGGGCAGGACCAGGATGGTGCAGGCGGCGATGCCGGCAAAGGCGCTGAAGGCCCGGATGTGTCCGGCGCGGCGCACCAGCAGGGGACCGAGCAGGCAGCCGAGAACGAAACCGATATTCTGACCTGCGCCGATAAAACCGATGGAAACCGGGGAAAACCCTGCATTGTTGGCCGCCAGCGGGATCAGCGTGTTGGCGAGACCGTTGCTGACGAGCATGAAAAAAGCGCCGAGCAGAAGGGCCGTGATGGAGGCGAGCATCGAGCGCATGGGTAAGGTCGTCGGGTCCGTTGCGGTGATGTGAACTTAGGGGAGACGCTACCCGCGCGTTGTCCCGAGGAAAAGAGACAATAATACCCGATACCGGCAAATATATTTCACGCTTGATGCTCTCGTGCGTTCAAGCGCGCTTCCACGTCGTAACGCCGGCGCCATCCTCCAGAACGATGCCCTGTTCCGCCAGTTCATCGCGGATCGCATCGGCGCGGGCAAAGTCCTTGGCGGCGCGGGCGTCGTTACGTTCCTGGATCAGGGCGTCGATGGCGGCCTCGTCCACATCAGCGGCGCTGGCCGGCGTCCATTTGAACCAGTCTTCTGGACTTTGCTGAAATAGACCTAAAACTTCACCAGCTCCGATGAGTTCCTTCTTTCTCTGTTCGTGATCACCGACCCATCCTCCCGAGCCCATTTCGCGATTAAGAGAGCTCAGAATCTTGTGTAATTCGGACAGAGCAAGGGGAGTATTTAGATCGTCCGATAATGCTTCCACGATTGAGCTCGGAGGTTCGGGTGCCTCATCCAATTCGATTGATTCAAGCTTTTGTAATGCAATGTAAAAACGATCTAGCTGGCTCTTCGCCTCTGCAATTCCAGCCTTGGTGAAGTCAATGGGCTGGCGATAATGGGTCTTAAGTAAGACCAGTCGGATGGCCTCGCCCGGGAAATCGTCGAGCAGGTCGTGGACCGTGTAGAAGTTGCCCAGGGATTTGGACATCTTCTCGCCTTCGGCCATCAGGTAGCCGTTGTGCATCCAGTACTTGGCCATGATGCCGGTATGGTTGGCGCAGCGGCTCTGGGCCAGCTCGTTTTCATGGTGCGGGAAGATCAGGTCCTGGCCGCCGCCGTGAATGTCGAATTCCTCGCCCAAATACTCCTGCGACATGGCGGAGCACTCGATATGCCAGCCTGGGCGGCCGCGGCCCCAGGGGCTGTCCCAACCCGGCGTCTTGTCGTCGGAGGGTTTCCAGAGAACGAAGTCCGCCGGGTCCTTCTTGTAGGGCGCCACGTCGATGCGCGCGCCGGCAATCAATTCGTCCCGGCTGTGCCCGGACAGGCGTCCGTATTCTTCCATGCTGGGCACGTTGAACAGGACATGGCCGTCGGCCTCGTAAGCGTTGCCGTTTTCGATCAGGCGCTTGGTCATGGCGATCATCTGGGGCACATGATCCGTGCAGCGTGGCTCGATATCGGGGGGCAGGGCGCCCAGCGCCGCCATGTCGTCGTGGTAGGCCTTCGCCGTGCGTTCGGTAATGGCGCGGATGTCCTCGCCGGTTTCGCGGGACGCGGCGTTGATCTTGTCGTCGATGTCCGTGATGTTGCGAACATAGGTGACTTTCGGGTACAGCCGGCGCAGCAACCGTGCCAGCACGTCGAACACGACGACGGGGCGGGCGTTGCCGATATGGGCGTAGTCGTAGACCGTCGGTCCGCACACGTACATGCGAACGTGGTTGGGATCGAGCGGCTCGAACGCTTCTTTCTTGCGGCTGAGAGTATTGTGAACGCTAAGGGTCATGGTGCTTTGTTTCAGGCGGTGTTTCCGGCGAGTCGCTGGGCGGTACGGTCCCGCCCGATAAGCGGTAACAGGTACTTCAATTCCGGCCCGTGATCCAGCCCCGTGAGCGCCAGCCGTAGCGGCATGAACAGGGTCTTGCCCTTGCGGCCCGATTTCTCTTTCAGCGTACCGGTCCATGCGCCCCAGGTCGTTTCGTCCCAGGGATCATCCGGCAGGTCGTTCGCGGCGTCCGCCAGAAAGGCCGCATCCTCTTCGGCGATGACGGGAGCGGTTTCGCTGAAACATACGTCATGCCACATCCGGCAATCGCCCAGGGTTTCGAGGTTGGCGCGCACGGCATCCCAGAATTCCTCACCGGCATGGCCCAGGCCCATCTGCGACAGGCGGTCCGAAACGGCCTCAAAGGGCGTTTCGTGCAAAAGGCGGGCGTTCAGGGCCCAGAGCTGGTCCGGGTCAAACTTGGGCGTGGCCCGGCTGAAGTGACCCATGTCGAAGGTGTCGATCAGTCCTTGCATGGCGGCAACGGGTATGATGTCGTCCGAGGTTCCGAGATGCGCCAGCAGGCTATTGAGCGCCATAGGCTCGACGCCTTCGTCACGCAAATCCTGGAGACTGAGCGAGCCCAGCCGTTTTGACAGGCCTTCACCGCCCGCGTCGGTCATCAGGGGCAGGTGCGCGAAGGTCGGCACATTAGCGCCCAGGGCCTCGAACAGCTGGATCTGGATCGCTGAGTTGGTCACGTGGTCTTCGCCGCGGACGACGTGTGTAACGCCCATGTCCCTGTCATCGACGGCGGACGGCATCATGTAGAGATAACTTCCGTCGGCGCGCACCAGGACCGGGTCGGACAGGTTTTCTCCGTGAAAATGAACCGGCCCGCGAACCAGATCGTCGAAGTTAATGTCCGTATGATCGAGCCTGAAGCGCCAGTGAGGCGAGCGGCCTTCTTCTTCGTAGGCCTGTTTCTGTTCGTCGCTGAGGTTAAGGCCGGATCGGTCGTAGACCGGCGGCTTGCCGGCGCGCATCTGGCGGCGACGCTTGTATTCCAGTTCTTCCGGCGTTTCGTAGCAGGCATAGAGCCGTCCGTCCGATTTCAACTGCTCGAATGCGGCGTCATAAGCGGCGAATCGGGTAGACTGGCGTTCCAGCGAATCCCATTCAAGACCCAGCCATTTCAGATCTTCCTGGATGGCGTCGGCGAATTCGGACGTTGATCGTTCCTGGTCGGTATCGTCGAGTCGGAGAATAAGTTTGCCGCCGTTTTTCCGGGCAAACAGCCAGTTTATCAGCGCCATACGGGCATTGCCGACATGGAGCAGGCCTGTGGGACTGGGGGCAAAACGGGCTGTAAAAGACATAATTATCCTCGTCCGGATATGGCGTATTCATTATAGTTGGCGGGCGGCACCCTATGCAGGGACTTCCCTTGTGTCAACGGAGCCGTTATCTGTTATGTTTAACGGGCTTTTAATGCCCGGGGGTTAAGGGTTTCATTGTAGTTTAAGGTATGATTCGCTGTGCGTGTACTGATCAGCGGATTCAACCCATAGAGGATAAAGGCGCCGATGTCGGCCGATTCAGATCAATCCAGTGCTGCTGGCACCAAAGTCGTTGAAGTCTTCGAGACGGACGATGGTGGTTATCATAAAACGGTCGTTGAGGTGAAGAAATCCGCCGCGAGTAAACCTGATCGCGGCCCGATTGAAAAGGCGGCTGAATCCACGCCCGTAGCGCCACCTGTAGAGGAACCCGAAGTCCAGGAAACGCCGCCTCCGTCTCCACCCCTGCCGGAACCGGAAGAGGACGATGATGAGGATGACCTGGGATTTATTATCCCCCCGAAGCCCCTATCCGCCGGGCCGCAGGCTGAAGCGAAATCCAAATCCAAGAAGAAGAAAAAACACATACCTTCCGATCCGGGGGAACAGGGCCAGGTCATCGCCCAATCTGTCGTCGGCGGATTCGTCGATGTGCTGAAAGCGCGCGCTGCCAAACGTGGCGGGCACCTGTTGCCGGAAGATGTCGAGGCGTTGAGCGCCTCGTTCGAAAAACAGACGGAGAAGCTGGCCTCCAGCCTGGCGCGGACCATGAGCATGATGGCCGATGCGAGCAACAAAACACAATGGGATCCTGAAAGGGTCAATGTTTTCGACCGTGTTCTCGTCAAACAGTTTTCCCATCTGCTGGGGGATGATGAAAAAGCCGCAAAGAATCCAAAGGTCATATCCCGGCGCGCCCTGGCCGGATTGTTCTCCTCAATCCGTATGATGTGCGGACCTGAACGGATTGAGCAGTTGGAACAGGACGCCTATCTTGTCATGCAGCGTGTCCGTGACGACATGAAGGACGACTTCGAATGGGAGGTCGTCTACGACGACCCGCGCACCAAACACATGATCCGGGATCTGTGTATCGATATCGCGCCGCATTTCATGGAGTTGGACAAGCGCATGGAATGGCTGTTGTCCGTCGTGAACAGCAACCTGACGCCGCCTTCGGCTCCCCATTCACCAGGGGCGAACTGGAGCCTGTCGGATCAGGGTCTTTTCCTGTTGCTGGAGGCCCTGTTCGAGGAACTGTTCAGCACGATGGATTCGGACATGGGCCGTCTCAGGGTGACCAAGCGTTATGGCGTTGACGCCCTGGACCTTGTTATCGAGCTCATGGAAGTGTTTGAGAAGCACCGCGGCTGACGCCGCTTACAGAACTTCAGGATTTCTGCAGCAGGAATTCCCGCCCGACCTTGATGGACGGCTTGCCGTCATAGGCGACGATATCGGCGGTGGCGTAGGTTTCCGGCCAGGTGTCCGGCAGGAAGGAACCGGTTCCGACCATATCGATGGGGGCATCGATGTCAGCCATGACCTTGCACTTCTTCACGCCGAAGCCCGATGAAGCGACAATCTTGACGTTTTCATAACCGGCCTGATCAAGTTGTTCGCGCAGGTGATAAATGGCTGCCGCCGAAACACCGGTTCCGGTCAGATAACGCAATTCGGTCTCGTTACGGTAGCGGCGGATGGCCTCAGGAGCATGGCGTTCCAGAACGGCATAGGATTTCTGGGGGTCAAGCCCCTCGATGAAACGCCCGCCGTGGGTGTCGAGCCTGACATTGACCTGACCCGCCATGGCCTTGTCATGGAACCGGTGGCAGACAGACAGGGCGTCGGTGATCTCCTTGCCGTAATAATCGACCAGCACCGTAAGGGGGCTGTCGGGGTAGACCTCAACATACATTTCGGCCGCTCTAAGCGTTGATCCGGCGTAACCGATCAGGGCATGCGGCATGGTGCCCTTGCCTGCATCCTGTCCGAAATAATGCGCCGTCGAATTGGTTGCGTTGCCGATGAAGCCTTTCACGTTAGCGCGTTTGCGCGCCGCGTCAGAGCCGACGGAGGCCGCATAAGCCATCATTTCGGCCATTTCGACACCGGCGCAATGTCGGCAATCCATGGCGAGAAAAGCGACTTCGGGCAAGTCCATGCACATGGTGTAGGCGTTGTAGGCGGCGACGCAGGCCGCCCCAAGTTTCTGCAGGTAAAGCGTTTCCAGATCGACCAGATGAACAAAAGGCCCGGTGATGTACATCAACGGCTCGCCGGCGCCGACCCAATCGCCTTCCTCATAATTGAGGTCGATATTGAATTCGGTGTTCCGCTCCGTCGCCATTTTTTCCAACCACTCGATCACCAGCCTGGGCGTGAACAAGACAGGTCGGCGCATGAAGACGGCATAGGTAACCGGCATGTCGCCGAAGCGGCTGACGATATTGCGGGTCTTCAGGAAGTAATTGTCGGCCCAAGCTTCGACAAAAGCATCGCTGTATGGCGAGAGCTGTCCGTTTCCGCCATTGCTGCCGTTACCACCCTTGCCGTTGCCTTTATGTGCGTCGCTCATGGTCATCCACCTGAGATGCGAGCTTGTGGCAGCCGGTTTTTAAGACCCGGCAGCCACTCTCTGCGGTTCCGCGCCCCGGTTTTCCTTCAGGATTTCCGCCAGAAGGAATGCCAGTTCGAGTGACTGTTTGGCGTTCAGCCGCGGATCGCAATGCGTATGATAGCGATCGGAAAGATTGGCTTCCGTAATGGCCTGCGCCCCGCCGGTGCACTCCGTCACGTCCTGGCCGGTCATTTCAAAATGAACGCCGCCGGGATAGGTGCCTTCCGCGTGGTGAACGTTAAAGAAGCCGCGCACCTCGTTCAGGATGTTGTCGAACGGACGCGTCTTGTAGCCGGTGCCGCTCTTGATCGTGTTGCCGTGCATGGGATCGCAGACCCACACGACATTACGGCCTTCGGATTTTACCTTGCGGACGAGTTTCGGCAGGCCTTCTTCCACACCATCGGCGCCCATGCGCGAAATGATGGTCAGGCGTCCGGCTTCGTTTTCCGGATTCAGGATGTCGATCAGGCGCATCATGTCATCGGGATCGAGACTCGGGCCCGCCTTGAACGCGATGGGATTGGCGATCCCGCGCATGAATTCCACATGG
>CAYFMQ010000002.1:224250-244297 GCA_964344255.1 uncultured Thalassospiraceae bacterium | reverse complement strand
CGGGCTGGCGAGTCCTGTCGCCTATCCAGATCATGTGCGCGGACGTGTCGTACCAGTCGCCGGAGGTGGAATCGATCCGGGTCATGGACTGTTCGTAATTGAGCAACAGGCCTTCGTGCGCCGTGTAGAACTCGGTTTCCCTGATCTGGGGCGTGGTCTTCGACGTCATGCCGCAGGCGGCCATGAAGGCGAGGGTCTCGTCCAGGCGGTCCGCCAGGTCCTGATAGCGATGGCCGAGAGCGCTGTCTTCGACGAACCCCAGGTTCCACTGGTGAACCTTGTGCAGGTCGGCGTAGCCGCCCTGGGCGAAGGCGCGCAACAGGTTCAGCGTCGAGGCCGACTGGTTGTAAACCCTGAGCAGCCTTTCCGGGTCGGGAACACGGGCTTCCTCCGTGAAATCCATGCCGTTGACCATGTCGCCACGGTAGCTGGGCAGTTCCACGCCATCGATAGTTTCCATGTCCGCCGAGCGCGGCTTGGCGAACTGGCCCGCCATGCGGCCGACCTTGACCACCGGGCAGGCGGCGCCGAATGTGAGAACGACGGCCATCTGCAACAGGACACGGAACGTGTCGCGGATATTGTCGGGATGGAATTCGGCAAAGCTTTCGGCGCAGTCCCCGCCCTGCAACAGGAATGCGTTGCCGTTGGAGACATCGGCCAGGGCGCGCTTGAGCTGCCGTGCTTCGCCGGCGAAAACCAGCGGCGGGCTCTTGCTCAATTGCTTTTCGACATCCTCCAAAACTCCCTGATCCGGGTAGTTCGGCATCTGCACGACCGGTTTTCCACGCCAAGTTTCAGGCGACCATTTGTCAGCCATGGGACTGTTCCTCACAAAATTTTGTAACCCAGGTTTCTTTCGTCACGCCTATTTAACGCGATGAAGGCCTGTGGATATACGCTGCTCGGGCAGGTTTTTCCAGTATTTAGTCCAAAATCATCAAAAACCGGTGATATCGAGACGAGTCTGGAACACGGAATGTCCGATTTGGATTAACATAAAATACGGCAAATCATCATAACACGCCCCATATACATGTTATGCCCGTTCACTTAGGGAGAGCGATCATGATTATCTATCCAGACATAGAACTTATGGACGGAAAATGCGTCAGTCTTGTCCGGGGCAAACTCGACGAACCGAAGGCCTATGACGTCGACCCTCTCGAAAAGGCCAAGGCTTTTGCCGCCGCGGGTGCGCAATGGATCCATGTCGTCGATCTGGATGGGGTCAAACAGGGTGGCCGGCATAACGCCGAAATTATCTCCTCCATCATCGATGCCGTCGAAATTCCAGTACAGGTATCGGGTGGCATCCGAACCATGTCCGGGGTTGAATGGTGGCTGGAAGAAGGTGCAACCCGGGTCATCCTCGGTACGGCTGCGGTTATGGACCGAAGGCTGGTCAGGGAAGCCTGCAACCAGTTCCCCGGCCGTATCGGCGTCAGCATCGACGCCCGTGGCGACAAGGTGATGATCGAAGGCTGGCGGGTCGAGGCGGACGTTGTGGCGCTGGATTTCGCGAAACAGCTGCAGGATACGGGCGTCGCCACGATCATCTATACGGACATCGACCGGAATGACGATTTACCGGAAAGCAGCCTGGCCAACACCACGGAAATGGCGCGGCAACTGATGGTTCCGATTATTTCAAGCGGCACGGTCAAGTCCCTCGATGATCTCTCGACCCTCAAGTACCTGCCGAATATTTCGGGCGCAATCGTTGGCCGAGCGTTGTTCGACGAGGTCTTTACCCTCGACGAGGCGATCGCCCTCACCATTTGACGCGGCGGAAGAATTACCGTTCCTGTTGGAAAGCGGTCCGTGCTGGGCTATAGCTCTGTGGTGATTCTATCAACCTGAGCCGAGAGGCCATGAGCCGCAATCCGCCACGACCGACAATTGGATTTCCCGTCCCTGCCGGACAGACGTCTGCTGGAAATCAGGCGGTTGCGCCTGCCTCACCGCTGATGAAGGCGTATGAAGCCTTTCAATCCGGTAACCTGCGGCGCGCCGAAAAGTTCTGCAAGGATGCCCTGAAGCTCAATTCCGGAAATCTGGATGCGCTACACCTGCTGGGGGTTATTGCGTTTCAGCAGGGCAATGCCGAGGCTTCCGCCATACATCTGGGCAAGGTCATCGAGGGTGGGTCGCAGAACCCCGACCATATGGCGAACTATGCCCGCGCCCTTTCCGCGTGTGCTCGGTTGACGGAGGCCGAAACGATGTTTGGTCGCGCCCTTGAATTGAAGCCTGATGACGGTGGCGGTTGGAACGATTATGGCAACACCCTGTTCAAGGCGGGGAAACTGTCGGAGGCCGAAGAAGCCTATCGCCGCTCTCTCGATCTGGCGCCCGGCAACCCAAAGGCTTACGTCAACCTGGTCCAGTTGCTGCTGGCGCAGGGCAGGAACGCCGAAGCCCTCGAGACAAGCCGGAAAGCCGTTTCCATTTCGCCGGAATTGTCCGTGGTGCGAAACACGTTGGGCACGGCACTGGCCGCCGCGGGCGACACGGAGGGCGCCATCGAGGCTTATGAGAAAGCGAGTGATTTGGACGGCAAGGCCATTGAACCCGTAACCAACCTTGCCTCGCTCTATGAAGAGATCAACGATACCGACATGGCCCGGCGAACGGCCGGACGAGCCCTAAAACTGGACAAGCGGAATCCGCATGCCTTGCTCGTTCTGGCAAAATGCTATCGGCGGGATAATGATTTGGAAGCGGCGATAAAGGATCTTAGCCGGGTTAACAAAAAGTCCCTTCCGGCGCCGCTTCATCGCGATATCGCTTTCGAGCAGTCACGCCTATACGACCGGCTGGACCGAACGGCAGAGGCCTTTGACGCCATGACGGAAGGAAACGCCCAGGCTTTGGTCGCCGAAGGTGTGGACGAAACGCTTGGCGATCAGTTCCTTGATACGATCAAATCGCTTAAGGAATGGGTTGGCCCGGAAACGGCAAAGATGCTTTCAACGACGGTCGAGATTGACGACGGCAATAGCGATCCAATTTTCCTGGTCGGATTTCCGCGTTCCGGCACAACACTGCTCGGGTTGGTATTGGATTCCCATTCCGGTCTGGTGATGGTCGAGGAACGTCCCATGCTGGATCAACTGGTTGCTACCATCAGAAATGATTTCGGCGGGTACCCCGCCGGAATTGCATCGCTCAATACAAATGACATCGACGGTCTGCGGCGGCAATATTTTCAGTCAGTGGATGATGAATGCGAACGAAACCCGCACCAGCGGATCGTCGACAAGTTTCCGCTTCATCTCATTCATGCGGGCCTGATCCGGGCCGTTTTCCCGAAAGCGCAATACATCCTGGCGCTACGCCATCCCTGCGATGTGGTGCTGAGCTGTTTTATGCAGAATTTCAGGCCCAATCCGGCAATGGCGAATTTCTTTTCCGTCGAACGCGGCGCCATGACTTACGACCGGGTGATGGATTTGTGGGCTGCTTACGAAGAACACCTTCACCCAGACGCCCATGCCATACGTTATGAAAACGTCGTGACGGATTTCGATACGGAAATCTCGACCTTGCTGGATTTCCTGGATATTAAGTGGGAGGACGGTGTCCGGGATTTTGCCGAACGCGCCCGCAACCGGGGCAAGATCGATACGCCGAGCTACGCGCAGGTAACCGAAGATCTCTACACCCGGGCGCGTTACCGCTGGCTCCGCTATGAAAACCAGATGCAACCGGCCATGGATGACCTCAATCCGTGGATTGAGCATTTCGATTATGCGGGCATAGAGTCCTGAATAGCTTTAGTTGCAGTGAATTAATCGCGCCGGTTCCGTCGACCCACCTACTTCCAGGCAAAGGTCGGCTGGTCGTATTCCGCGACCCGCGTCGTGTTTCCCCTGATGGCAACTTCGCGGAATTGATAGAGCATGGCGGCGGTCGGCGCGTAAACCTCATGACCGACGGTTGGCAGATGGGCTGACAGGACTGAACGGTCGCCGGGGCCGGAATCATCGAGGATCGGGATGTCCGGACTGTCCAGTTCTTCCAGAGGGATATGAAAAACCGAAGCGACTTCGTTCGGGTCGGGCATCAGGTCCGCCGGGTCATCGGCCCAGACGATGATCGGGGTAATCCGGAACCCGGAGCGGGTCGGGTAATCGTCCAGCTGTCCGACGATGTGATCGGACGTAAGCGCAAGCCCCAGTTCCTCGTGTAGTTCCCGAAGCGCGGCTTCCTCCGGTGTTTCGTTTTCATCGAGCCTGCCGCCGGGAAGGGCGTATTGACCGCCATGTCTGTTCATGTGATCGGGTCTGAGCGTCAGAAGCACGCTGGCGTTGTTGTTTTCCGGATGGCGGACGACAACGACGGCAACGGCGGCATGGCGGAGGTCGCCGTCTTCTAATGAACGCACTGGAAATTCCGACAGGCGTGAGCAAACCTGTTGGCGGAGCGCATTGCAAAAGGGAAAATCGTGCTGCTGTTCGGTCACGTTGCGGCCTTGATTGTTTTTATGTTGGCGCAGACTTTAACGTGTTTTCTCACGCATTGTAACCAGTTCCTCTGCCGCCGTCGGGTGGATGCCTACGGTTGCATCGAATTGCGCCTTCGTGGCCCCGACCTTCATGGCGACGGCGAAGCCCTGGGCGATCTCGGGGCTGTCGGGCCCGACCATGTGTAGGCCAACGACACGGTCCGTTTCCTGCTCGACGATCAGTTTCATCAGCGCCCTTTCGTTTCGTCCCGACAGGGTGTGTTTCATGGGCCGGAAGGTTGAAACATAAACATCGATAGGGCCACGTTCGCGCGCCTCGTCTTCCGTAAATCCGACAGTGCCGATGGGCGGGTGGGAAAAGACGGCAGACGGGATGAAATTGTAATCCATCGTTTTAGCTGTGTTGTTGAACAAGTTGTTGGCGATAGCCATTCCTTCGGCGATAGCAACCGGCGTCAGGTTAACCCGGTTGGTAACGTCGCCCAGGGCGTAGATGCTATCGACGGATGTCTGATACTGCTCGTTCACCACGATGGCGCGATTACGGTCCAACTCGATGCCCAATTCTTCCAGGCCGAGGTTGTCCGTCTTGGGGGTGCGACCTGTTGCATACATAACCAGGTCCGTTTCAATGGTTTCCTCACCATTGACGATGACGGTGAATCCATTTGCCGTTTTCTCAATGGAATCGACAATCGTTTCCGAGCGGATCGTAATGCCTTTTTTCTCCATTTCGCTGCGTAAATGGATACGAACGTCCTCATCAAAGCCGCGCAGGATGTTGGGCGCACGGATAATTTCCGTTACTTCGACGCCTGCACTGTTGAAGACACCGGCGAATTCCACGGCGATGTAACCACCGCCGACGATGACCATGCGTTTGGGCAGTTCCTTGATATCGAGCGCTTCGTTGGAAGAGATGACGTGCTCGATGCCGGGAATATGGGGGGTAGTGGGCCAGCCGCCGGTAGCGATCAGGATCTTGTCCGCCGTGATCGTTTTCCCGCCGACATCGACCGTATGGGCGTCAACCAGCCTGCCGCGCCCGTCGATGAGTTCAACGCCGGCGCTTCCGAGAAGGCTGTGATAAACGCCCTCCAGGCGGTCGAGTTCCGTATCTTTCATGGAAATCAGATGAGGCCAATCAACACGGGCGTTTGCTGCATCAACGTTCCAGCCATAGGCTTGGGCGTCTTCGATCTCTTCATGAAAATGAGCGCCGTAAACCAGCAATTTTTTCGGGACGCAGCCCCGCATGACGCAGGTACCGCCGACGCGCAAGTCCTCGCAGATGCCGACACGAGCGCCAAAGCCCGCTGACACACGCGCCGCACGGACTCCCCCGGAGCCGGCTCCGATGACAAAAAGATCGTAATTATATTGCGACACGTCAGTATCCTTCCAAGTTGAACGCCAGATTGAATGACAGGCAGGTTAAGGAAATGGTCCAAGACGCTGTTCCCGTCAACCCGGTAAGTCTCGCGTCAATGTGAACGCCATTCACGATTACGAGAACGGGCCCTTATGCCGGTTGAGGTTCCATGTTCAAGTCCGGTATCATTATGGTCAAGAATTATGATCGAAAGCATGGTGTTAACCTGCACCCGCTTTCACGAATGGATTAAGGAAGTCATCATGTTTTCAAGAACGTGTAGCGCGATTTTGGCAGGTGTTTTTTCGGCTGCCCTGGCTGGATGCGTTTCGACGGGAATCTCCTCCGTTGCTCCTATCGAACCCAATAACAACGATTTCGAGCAATTCCGATCGGCCGCCCGTGACGGCACCGTTCATACGGTTATCATTGGTGACGCCGGGAGCCGGGAAAGGAAACAGGTCGTCGATGTGATCAACAGCGCTTTTGCAAACAAAAGTACCCAGGTCGGGCATCCCGCAAGTTTCAGCTCGGACCCGAAGGACAAGGATATAAGAAACAGCCGAATTGTCATCGTGATCTCACCGCACGAGAATTTCGGACCGTCCCATATGTGTGAGGATGATGAAAAACTGGCGGAAGCGAGTACGGCGCCAGAATCCGGCAAGCTGAAGGCTATTGCCGCATTTTGTGTCGGAGACGGCTTCAGGACCTGGAGCATTGCCCAGGGACCGGATCAAGATGCTGAAACCGATCCCCTGTATCAGCTTGCCCAGCAAATGGCATACGACATCATTCCAAACCGTGCATCAAAAGCACCGGGCGACTGTCTGAATGTTTGCTGACGATTAAAAGGAAATGAAACAGCAAAGCGGGAGGATCGATAAGACCCTCCCGCGTTGTTGTTAATCAGATGGGCAGTCAGATGTCGCCCATGCACAGGTATTTGACCTCGAGATAGTCCTCAATTCCGTATTTGGAGCCCTCGCGGCCTGTACCGGATTCCTTGACGCCGCCGAAGGGGGCGACTTCCGTTGAAATAATACCGGCATTAATACCGACGATGCCATATTCAAGGGCCTCCGCCGTACGCCAGATGCGGCCGATGTCGCGGCTGTAGAAATAAGCGGCAAGGCCGAACTCCGTGTCGTTGGCCATCTTGATGACGTCGGCATCGTCCTTAAAGCGGAACAGGGGTGCCAAGGGACCGAAGGTTTCGTCCCGGGCGACCAGCATGCTTTGTTTAACATCCGCCAGGATCGTCGGCTCGAAGAACGTGCCGCCCAGTTCGTGGCGTTTGCCACCGGTAACGATCCTGGCGCCGCCGGCAAGGGCGTCTTCGATATGTTCTTCGACCTTCTCAACGGCGGCCATGTTGATTAGCGGTCCCTGCTGGGTTTCGCCTTTCAGGCCGTCGCCGACAACCATGCTTTCAACAGCCTCTTTCAGCTTTTCAGCAAACGCGTCGTAAACGCCATCCTGGACATAAAGGCGGTTGGCGCAGACGCAGGTCTGGCCCGTGTTGCGGTATTTGGACGCCATGGCCCCGGCGACGGCGCTGTCCAAGTCGGCGTCGTCAAAGACGATGAACGGCGCATTGCCACCCAGTTCCATGGAAGTTTTCTTCACCGTCGAAGCGCATTGCTTCATGAGGATCTTGCCGATTTCCGTAGATCCGGTGAAGGTCAGTTTGCGGACAATGGGATTCGACGTCATTTCACCGCCGATGGCGCCGGACGATCCGGTGACGACGCTGAACACGCCCTTCGGCACGCCGGCGCGTTCCGCCAAAACAGCCAGCGCCAGGGCTGAGTAGGGGGTATCGCTGGCAGGCTTTATGACGAACGGGCAACCGGCGGCGAGGGCCGGACCGGCCTTGCGCGTAATCATGGCGGAGGGGAAGTTCCAGGGCGTGATCGCCGCGACGACGCCGACGGGCTCCTTGGTCACCACGATGCGCTTGTCGGCCATGTGCTGGGGAATGGTGTCGCCGTAGATGCGTTTGCCTTCTTCGGCGAACCACTCGATGAAGGAAGCGGAATAGACGACTTCGCCCTTGGCTTCGGCCAGCGGCTTGCCCTGCTCGGCCGTCATCAGGACGGCCAAGTCGTCGGCATTTTCGATCATCAGGTCGAACCATTTGCGCAGGATAGCCGCGCGTTCCTTGGCCAGTTTCGCGCGCCACGCGCCCCATGCCGCATTGGCGGCTTCGATGGCGCGGCGGGTTTCGGCGGCGCCCATTTTCGGCACCGTGCCGATCTGTTCGCCTGTCGCCGGATTGCTGACCGGCTGGGTTTCACCGGAATCGGCGTCTACCCATTCCCCGTCGATGTAGCACTGTTCACGAAAAAGACTTTGGTCTTTAAGCTCCATGTCTGTCCTCCTGAGGCCCGCACCGGACACATGCAGCCGTGACCGGTTCGAGATATCGTTATTATTGCTGTATAGGTACGTATATAGGTCTTTGGTGAATTACTCTAGCCCGCGTCCTATAGGGTTAGGCCTAGCGAATCAATGATCCTTTTGGGGTAGATGTAAGACATGAATAAACGTGCAAAACCGGGCCGGTTGTTTTTCATTATCGTATCTGCCCTATTGTTGTTGGGCTTTGCGGGCATGTTATTGGCTCCCGATACGGATAAAAGGGGCGATTCGCATAATCCTGCCGCCATTGCTGCGGGATCAAAATTGTATGCAGAGCACTGCGCTGCGTGCCATGGCGTTAACCTTGAAGGCCAGCCCAACTGGAAAGTCCCGAATGAAGACGGCACCTTGCCGGCGCCGCCCCATGATGAAACCGGCCATACCTGGCATCATGGCGATGATGTGTTGTTCAATTACACGAAACTGGGTGGCGCCGCCCTGGCGCCCGAGGGGTTCAACAGCGCCATGCCTGGGTTTGCTGATATACTAAAAGATGCGGAAATCCGCGATATTCTCAGCTTTATCAAAAGCACATGGCCAGAGAATATCCGCGAAATTCAGTCAAAACGGTAGCGCCAGGCTTCATGCCCTGACCAATTCAAGGATCAGGCGCCGTGCATCAGTGTTGCGTGGATGTTACATTCATTTGCCGGGCATAGGCATTTGTTAACCATAAAATGGACGCAACAGCTTGGTTCGCTTGAAACTATCGTGTGTGTTATTTTCGCAACACTCTGTGACATTTTTGGTTTTTCAATGCTTGCTTTCCTTGACCGGCGCGCAGTTTCTATGGCTCTATCCTATCACCGAAGGCGGAAATATGCCTGAGGCCCCCGGTTTGTCGGGGAATTTAACTTCCCGGCCCCGCCGGGGCTCAAATTGAAAAATTGAGAGGGTAATTATGAAAAAAGTACTTCTTGGCTCGACAGCTCTCGTTGCTGCCACAGCTGTTACCGCTGGCATGACGACCGCTGCTAAAGCTGAAATGTCCGTTGGTGGTTGGGCTTACCAGGCTTTTGGCCTTGCGCTCGATTCCGACAAGAACACCTCGCAGCATGACGGTCTGGTTTCCTACCAGAACAGTGAAATCACGTTCCGTGGCGGTGAAACGCTGGACAACGGCATGGTCATTTCTGTTAAGGCTGAAATGAATGCTGCCAACGGTGAAGGCCGCGCACACGGCACCGCTGGTAAGAACGAGTCCATCGACGAAGCTTCCTTCACCATCTCCGATGACTGGGGTTCTCTTGAACTCGGTGGTCAGGACGGTGCTTCCGACTCCATGCACGTTGGTTGCGCATGGATCAGCGGCGGTAAGGGCGTATGCTCCGGCGTATACTCTCAGTACGCTTCCAACGCCACCTACGGCGGTTCCTTCATGGGCACCTCAAGCACCATGTGGTCCGATCCGAATGGTATCACCTACACCTCACCGTCCATGAACGGTCTGCAGTTTGGTGTTTCCTACCTGCCGGCTAACCGTAGCTCAGCTGCTACTGCTCCGGCTTGGACCTACGCCACCAACTCCGACCTGGAAAACAACTGGTCGGCTGCTGTTGCCTACAGCGGTGACATGAGCGACGCTTCTGTTGCTCTGAGCTTTGGTGTTGACCACGTTGCCAACCCGAACGGCTCCGCTGGTGCCGACGATGACCGCACCCAGTTCCGTGCTGGCGCCGACATCGGTACGGGTGGTTTCGGCCTGAACCTGAGCTATGCTTCTCAGGACTACAAGACCAGCTCCACGGCTCAGGTTGACGCTTGGACCTTTGAAGCTGTCGCCAGCTACTCCACCGGTCCGTCCACGTTCGGTCTGTCCTACGCCTACGGCGAAAAAGACACGACCCAGAACACGTCTAACGATGAAACCGAAGCTCGGATCATCGCCCTTGACTACTCCCACAGCATTGGTGGTGGTGTCTACTGGGACGTTCACCTTGCTGATATCGACTACGATACGGCAGGCAGCACGACGTCTGACGCCGATGCCCAGGTCCTTCAGACCGGCGTAGGCGTGTCCTTCTAAGCAATATAATTGCTTTGACGACAGGAAAGGGAGCGGCATGCCGCTCCCTTTCTTCTTTTGGGCACCTGCTCACAAATGCTGGAAAATACAATCAGTCTGTTCGGCATCCTGTTTCATGTGATAATGCTGCTCTTCCTGTTATGTTACGGTATCTTTTTATTTCTTGTTCTGAAGACAGGGTTCATGGGTAATATTGTCTGGCTTGCCTCCTACCCGAAATCGGGAAACACCTGGCTTCGAATCCTACTTGCCAATTATCTGAATGATGGCGTGGAGCCCTTGCCTTTTGAGCGGCTGGAGGAATATTGCGTTGGCGACATGAACGCGCTTCCCTACTCCGAATGCGTGGGACGCAACATGGCGAACTGTTCGCTCGGGCAGCTTAAGAAGCATCGTTTAAAGGTGCAGCGTTATATGGCCAGCAAGATTGACGGGACGCTTCTTGTTAAGACGCATGCAAACTTTTCATTCAAGGACAAGTCTCCTGCCATTGCCCAGGATGTGACCCGTGGCGCCATCTGTATTGTGCGCAATCCCCTGGACGTCGTTACCTCCTTTGCCGATCATTACGGCCTTTCCCTGGATCAGGCAATCGAGGCGAGCCATCAGAAAAACCATGTCATTCCGGGCAACGAACATACGGTGCCTCAGTACCTTGGCAACTGGGGCGATCATGTCACGTCATGGCTCGACAGTGGTGACATGTATCGGTTGATCTTGCGTTATGAAGACATGAAACGGGATATATACCGTGCTTTTGAGATGGTGTTGTCATTCCTGAAACTGGAGACCGACAAGGATCGGATGGATAAGGCCATTTCATTCTCCAGATTCGAAGCGCTCCAGGAACAGGAAAGCAAAACGGGGTTTGAGGAAAAATCCGTTCATAGCTCGAAATTTTTTAGGAGCGGCAAGAGCGGAGGCTGGCGAGAGCTTCTCAACGATGAGCAAGTTAGTCGTCTTGTTGGTTATCACGGCAATGTCATGCAGCGGTTGGGGTATTTGCGTGAGGACGGCTCAATCGTGTAAAAGCCGAGTTTATGATGTATCAGGATATCTCTTAACACTAATCCAGGCGTATAGATCGTTTTATGACCAAGGACAAAAAGAAGGCGATTCCTGCCAATAAGGATTTAGCTGCACTGCAATCCGCATTTGATGCCAAGCAGGGTGGCGGGGTTTCGTCGTCCCTTCTTAGCAATGCGGGCGTGAAATTCCAGGCGCCGCCGGCCCAGACACCGGAGCAGCGTTTCATGGCGGCGCAGGCGTTGCACAAGGCCGGAAATCTTGATGAGGCGGAGAAACATTATAAAGCCCTTCTGAAACAACTGCCGCAGAATGCAAAAGTGCTGGCGCTCTACGGTATGCTGCTGAAGCAGAAGGAGCGTTGGTCGGAAGCGCAGCGGTTGTTGAAAAAATCCCTGCGCCTGAATCCGCAGGAGGCCGAAGCCCATAACGGTCTGGGAATGGTCTTGCGCCACCTTGGGAAATCCGATGAAGCGATTGCTTCCTTCAAAAAAGCGGCTGAGTTGGACCCTGCCCATCCGGGCCCGATCAACAACATGGGCATCGTTTATCGCGAGATCGGCGAGTTTGAAAAGGCTGCGCAATGTTTTGAAGAGACTCTTGCAATTGACCCCAACGTTCCCGAAGCATGGCACGGCCTGGCCCAGACCAGAAAGAATACGGGCGACAAGAAAGCAATCGAACACCTGAAGAATCTTGTCAAAACAGCCCAGCTGGACCCTGGCGCAAAACGCCATGCCGCCCTGGCGCTGGGTAAGTTCTGTGATGCCGCCGGCATGTACGAAGACGCCTTTCATTATTTCGAGGTGGCAAAGAGTGACCGGCGTAATCCCGAGGCTTGGACAGATGATTACGATTTGATGAAGAGAGTCGCCGAAATATACACCGAAGACGCCTTTCCAACCCTGGCGCACACGAACCCACGTGACGGTGATCCAACACCTGTCTTCATTCTAGGCATGCCCCGTTCCGGGACGACGCTTGTCGAACAGATCATGGCTTCGCACCCTAATGTTAAAGGAGGTGGTGAGCTGCAGTTCTTTCGTGAGCGGACGCGCGTGCGGAAATCGGATGGCATAACAAGGATTCCGGATTATCCGGAAGGCATGCAAAACGTTGGCATTGATACGCTTGGAAAGATCAAAAAGGATTTTTTCAGGGAGTTCAAAGAGAATAAAACCAAGAAGGGACAGGGAATTCATGCCGTTACGGATAAAACGCCTTTTAACTTCTTTTATCTGGGTTTAATCGCCCAGGTTCTTCCTGATGCAAAAATCGTTCATTGCATGAGAAATCCGATCGATACGATCCTATCCATCTTTTTCACCGACTTTTCTGTCAATTTTCCTTTTACGGAAGACTTGATGGCAATCGGCCGGGAATATGCCGGGTACTGGAACCTGATGGCCCATTGGCGCAAGCACCTACCAATGGAAGTTTACGAGCTTAGTTACGAAGACTTGATTGATGACCAGGAAACGATGACCCGGGAATTGATTGATTTTTGCGGATTGCCATGGGATGACCGGTGTCTGAGTTATCATGAAACCAAGCGGCAGGTTTCGACGCCGAGCGATTGGCAGGTGCGCCAGCCTATCTACCGTGGATCCGTTGAGCGTTGGCGAAACTACGAAAAGCAGCTGGAGCCGGTCATTAAATTGATGCGGGATGAAGGTATTGTCGATTAGACAGTGCCTGGATTTTCCTAAACCGTTTTAAGAAAATGCCAAAGAACAGCAAAACCGATCTTATATCTGAAGCCCAGGAACATTTAGGTAAGGGGAAGATTTCTTCCGCCAAGACAGCCTTGAAGAAATTCATGAAATCCGGCGAGGAAAATCCGGATGCGTTCTTTTTGCTTGGCCACGCATTGATGCGTGAGGAGAAATTTGCTGACGCGCTTGAGAACTTCCGGAAAGCCGTTGCCCTGAACTCTTCATCACCGGTGTATCTGAATGCCCTGGGCGTTCTGCTGTTCATGATGCACGCGTACGATGAAGCGGAAGAAACGCTTCGCAGCGCCCTTGCCATATCTCCTTCAAACATGGAGGTCATGGGCAACCTAGGTATCCTGTTTCGCCATACCGGTTACCATGACGAGGCGCTGGAGTGTCTGCGTACCGTACGATTGAATGGTAGTCCTTCTCTTAAAATACTTGAGGAGTTGGGCGAAGAGCTAATGCGTCATAACGAACTTCTTCGGGCGCTCAAGCTGTTTGAGATGATCCACAAACAAGTGCCGTCTAACGTGAATGCCCTGAACAAGATGGCTTTGATTCATTCAGTTGCAGGAAGGTGGGAAATCGCTGAAAAATTCTGGCGAGACGCCCTTTCCCTGGATCCAAGGTCCGCAGAGGTTTATTCCCATAGGGGAACGGCCCTGATGAACAAGGGTGAAATGGGTAAGGCAATCGAATCCATTGAAAAGGCTCTGTCAATTGATCCCGATCTGGCCGGCGCAAACGTCATCTGGGCTCATATGGCAAGCGATAACGAGCAATCACGCATGTCTGTTGAGACTGTCTATAAAAATATTAAAGGGGCTCTCGACAAAGAAGGCGTTTCTTTTGATGACTGGGAAAACCTGAGTTTTGCCGCAGGTAAACTCGCCGGACAACTGAAGGATTATGATGCCGCGTTTGAGTTTTATGACAAGGCGAACAAGGCGCACTGGCAAAGATATCCGATGCCGGAATCCTTTTTTAATGACCGTACCCAGTCACTGATAGAGACATTCGACAGTAAGTTTTTTACCGATAAACTGGAAGTGATCAACCGGTCCCCAAAAGGGAATGACAGAGCAGGAGAGGGGCTGGTTTTCGTTTTTGGCATGCCACGGTCCGGAACCACATTGGGCGAGCATATTCTGGCCCGATCCTCATCCGTATATCCGGGAGGAGAACGTGAGGATATTGAAGAAGCCTTTGACCGATTGACCGGTTTCTTTGATGCTCCGTTACAATTGTCGTCAAACATTTCGTCTTTGGATATGAGGTCTGTCAGGGAGGCTTCATCCCAACTACATGAGCTGTTCGCATCAAGGGCCAAAGAAAAGACATATTATGTCGATAAAACACCACGTCATTACATGATGCTTGGATTCCTGGCCGTCGTCTTTCCACGCGCCAAGTTTGTTCATGTCGTCCGGAACCCTGTTGATACCTGCTTGTCGTGCTATTTTAACTACTTCACGCTTCATTCTCAGAAATTCACCTACGATCTGAAAATGCTTGGCGTGGTATACAGGCTGTATCAGGAAATCATGACACACTGGGAAAAGGTATTGCCCGTGCCGATTCACAAATTGGTGTATGAAGATGTTGTATCTTCCCCGGAGGATCAGATAAAAGCCTATACCGAATTCTGCGGGCTGGACTGGGATGAAAGGTTTTTGGAAACGGAATCAAATCGTCACACCGTAAAAACGGCCAGCGTTGTGCAAGTCAGGAAGCCAATATACACTGGTTCCATCGACAGGTGGCGTCGATATGAAAAACACCTGAAACCGCTTTTACAGGAACTTGGTTTGAACTAAGTTTCCTTATATTAGGAAATTCAAAGGAGTATCAGATTGTCAAATAATCGTTTGGCATATCGGTTGTTGACCTTAACACTGTTGATTTCGGTCGTTCTGGCGGGGTGCGAAGGTGGTATCCGCACCGAACGGAAAGTGCCGGATAGTAGCGGTGATGACGGCCCCATGACCCATGACCGTCCTGGTGACGTCGCCAGGGGTGAATCAGGCACGGCCTATAGTGAGGGGATTTTCGGTGAGGGCGGCCTGCTGGGAACCTTTGGCTCGGGCAATGAAGGTTCAGGCGGTGGCGGCGGCGGAATCGGTGTTAACAGTTATCTCTGGCGGGCGACGCTTGATACGATTTCATTCATGCCGGTTACTACAGCCGATGCTTTTGGCGGCGTCATCATAACAGATTGGCAGGCCTCTAACGATTCGCCAAATGAGCGCTTCAAACTGAACGTCTATATTCTCGGCCGTCAGTTAAGGGCCGACGGCGTACGTGTCTCCGTATTCAGGCAGGTTTTGGACGGCCAGCAGGTTTGGCGGGATGCTTCGGTTCCGGCCGGCACTGAAAGAAAAATTGAAGATGCAGTTTTAATGCGGGCCCGCCAATTACGAAACCAGGTCCTTGGACAGGAGTAAGGTCTGTCACAAAAGCAGGTAACGGTGTGATGGCCTAAGAGACCCCTGTTACCAACATTTTATTCGTTTATGAACACATCAAGTCCCCAGTTGCCACGCTTTGGGGCATGAATGCCGGTAATCAATGACAACGATTCAGAGCCAACAGACCTCAACCAGACTTGAAAATGGACTTCAGCTTCACCGTTCTGGACGCCTTCAGGAGGCGCAATCGGTTTATCAGGAAGTACTCAGTTTGGAGCCGAACAATCCGGACGCCAATTATCTGCTCGGCTCCCTTGCCTTCCAAACGGGTCACTTGCAGAACGCCATCTCCCTGATTTCAAAAGCCATCAGTATTTTTCCCGGCAATCCTGCTTTTTACCATACGCTGGCTATTGCTCTCGCACGTACTGGCAAGATGGAACAGGCAATTGAAAACCTGAATAAGGCCATCTCGATCAAGCCGGATCATTTTGAGTCCCTTAATGACCTTGGAAATATCCACTCCTCCCAGGGGCGACTAAGGGAAGCTGTGACAAGCTACCGGGCTGCATTGGCTATTAAACCGGATTTTGCAAATGCGCATTCCAATCTTGGACTTACGCTTCATGCTATGGGGATGTTGGAGCAGGCGATTGAAAGTTACAAGGAGGCTATCCGGATCACGCCTGATTCTTCACAGGTTTACAACAATATGGGCGTCTCCCAGAAAGAGCTCTTGAGATGGGATGAGGCGATTGAGAGCTTTGAAGCGGCAGTGAGAATCAATCCGGAATTTTATGAAGCACATAATAATCTTGGTGCTGCCTATATCCATATGGGCAGGGAAGACGAGGCGCTTGCCAGTTACCGGAAGGCAATTGAAATTCAACCCGATTTCTTCGGCGCCCATATGAACCTGGCCGAGGCGCTCAAGAGGGGGGATAAACTAAAGGAGGCGGAGAACGCCTACGAAACCGCTCTTAACCTCAGGCCGGATCATGAAGGCACTCTTTTTGGGCTTGGTGATGTGAAACGGAAACTGGGCGACATTGAGAAAGCTATTGATCTCTATACCCGGGCGGACACGACCCAGTCCCGCGCCATGGTGCTGGAATGCCTGTTTTCCCTGAACAGGGAAGATGACTTTTATGATTATCTTGAGAAACTGGATACAGGCGATGAGGTCAACCTTCGTGTCGCTTCCATCAGTGCCTATGCAGCGCATCAATTCGGTCGCCCGGATCCTTATCCGTTTTGTCCCGATCCGCTCGATTATATCAGGGTCAGGAACCTGTGGGATCTTGATGAAAATATTGCAGCTTTAAGGGAAGCCGTGCTCGAGCAACTGCAGACCATTGATACCAGATGGGAGCCCAAGGCAAAAACGACTAAAAAAGGCTTTCAAAGCGGAAATATTTTCAAGGAACCGACCGGCGCCCTGAAACGGCTGCATGATCTGATTCTTCCACAATTGAACAAATACCAAAGTGAGTTCTCCGGTGACGAATGCCTGTACATCAGTAATTGGCCGAGATTCCTGAAGCTGGGCGGATGGTTCGTCCGGTTACAGAAGGGTGGGCACCAGGCCACGCATACTCATCCCCTGGGGTGGCTCAGCGGCGTTGTGTACCTGACAATTCCTGATTCCCTGACCGGCGACGAAGGCGCTATCGAATTCAGCCTTCACGGAAACGACTATCCTGTGATGAATGAGGATATTCCGGTGAAGAGGCATCATCCGAAAGAGATGGAGCTTGTTCTGTTCCCTTCATCCCTCCATCACAGGACCATACCGTTTAATGAGGATCAGGAACGGATTTGTATCGCCTTTGACCTCATGCCGCCCGATTAGATCGCGCTGTTATGAAAATGTTCAAGAAAAACAGGGTTTTCATTTTCTCTACGTTTCTGGTGTTTCTGCTGGTCGGCGGGAATATACCCGAGCAGGCAGAAGCTCTTGCCGAGGCAGCGAATCCCGCCCCTCTGAACACGCAGGATCTCGATGATATTATCCGGGTTGAGAGATACCTGGAGGGAATCACCACTATCCAAAGCCGGTTCATCCAAATGTCATCCACTGGAGAGACCTCCGAAGGGGACGTCATGATCTGGCGCCCAGGACGATTGCGTATTGATTATGATCCTCCGAGCCCCATTGAAATAACAAGCAATGGACTTTTCCTTGTCTATCACGATACCGAGTTGAAGCAGACGACCCATGTTCCGCTGGGGACAACGCCAATCGGTGTTATCGTTAGCGAAACGGTTCGTTTAAATGACGAGGACCTGCAAGTCATCCATATCGGAAGAGGGGCTAATACGCTGGAAATGACTGTTATCCGGAGAGATGATCCGCTCGCCGGCAGGGTGACGCTGGTGTTTACGGATAATCCCCTTCGCCTGGAAAGATGGGTGGTTCTGGATGCCCAGGGCATTACGACAAACTTCGCCCTCATCGGTCAAAAACCCGGAGTGAGTCTCGATCCTGAACTGTTCAAGGTGGAGAAATACAAACTTAAGACGAAGCAGTGATTGGCGGCATGAACAGGTCCGAACGGCGTAAACTTGAAAAACAGAAGAATAAGGCCGCCAAAAACCGTGGCGGCGGCGTTTTTGTTCTCCCCGAAGCCCGGGCGCCGCTACAGAATGCCATCGAGTTGTTTACAAGGGGTCAGCTTGGCCCAGCGGAAACCGCCTGTCGGAATGTCCTGGAAATAGACCCTGATCAACCGGTGGCCCTGAACCTGCTAGGCCTGATTGCCCAGCGTGCCGGGAACGCGGATGCGGCGATCAGGTTTTTTTCCCTGACAATAGAGAAAGCCCCCGGATTTCCGGATGCCCAAAACAATCTGGGAAACCTGCTTCTCGAAAGGGGAGAACTTAACCAGGCAAGCGCCTGTTTCGACAAGGCCGTCAAGCTGAACCCGAAATTTGCGGAAGCCTTCTATAATCGTTCCCGTGTTGGTGCAAAACTTGGAGAGGTCGACAAGGCCCTGCACGACTGCGATATGGCGATTAAGCTGCGGCCCAAGTATCCGGAAGCCCATAACGGCAAAGGTATTATCCTCTCCCTGCAAGACAGGTTCGATGAAGCGATTGAAAGTTATCGCGCCGCCCTTGCGATCAATCCGGATTTTCCTGACGCGCTTACGAATCTCTCTCTTCTGCTGTCGTCGGAAGAACAGTTTGAAGAGGCGGAATCGCTGGCCAGGCGGGCCGTCGAACTTTTTCCCCGTTCGCCCAAGGCGCACAACAATCTTGGTATTGTGCTCAGGAACAAGGGGAACTTTTCCGAAGCCGTCGAATCTTTCAGGGCGGCGATTGAGCGCAATCCGGATAATGCAGAGTCCTATGACAATCTCGGCAACGCATTCTACAACCTCGGCGATCTCGAAGAGGCCATGGCTTGCTATCAGGAATCACTTTCCCTCCTGCCGGAAAACCCGACGGCACGAAACAATATGAGCCTGATCCAATTGCTTGACGGTGATTTTGCCCAAGGCTGGCGGAACTACGAATGCCGGCTTCAGGTCGTCGGCTATAACGCAACAGAACATCCGGCAATGTCGCTCGGCCGGGAATGGCAGGGCGAAGATGTTTCCGGTAAAAACATCCTGTTGTGGAGCGAACAGGGCGTCGGCGAACAGGTTCTTTTCGCCGGTTTGATTGCGGAGCTTTCGGAACGGGGCGCATCGGTGAGCGTGCAATGCGACAGCCGCCTGGTTCCCCTGTTATCCCGCTCGTTCCCCGATGCATCTTTCATGGATGAAAAGGGATTGAAGTCTGTCGTCAAGGAAGATTTCGATTTCAATGCCGCTGTCGGCAATATCGGTAAATGGCTGCGCCCAGACCTGTCGGCATTTACTGAGCCTATGGCGTATCTGCAGGCAGATGTGACGAAGTCCAAGGAGCTGCGGGAAAAATATCTTTCTCACGGCTACAATAAGCTGATTGGGCTTGCCTGGAAAAGTTCAGGGCCATCCTATGGCGAACGGAAATCAATTTCTCCGGAAGACCTGGCACCCATCCTGAAAATACCGGATACGACGTTTGTCGATCTGCAGTATGGCGATGTCGAATCCGACCGCGAAGTATTGCGGACTCTCGCCGACGGCCGGTTTATTGTCGATGAAGACATCGACCAGATGGCGAGCCTCGATGACTTTGCCGCCCAGATATCGGCGCTCGATGGCGTGGTGACGATATCGAACACTACAGCTCATTTCGCTGGTGCGCTCGGGCTCCCCACGGCCTTGATGCTGGGCAAGGTGCCCCTTTGGTACTGGCAACTGGGACGAACGGACAGCCTGTGGTATCCTCATGTCCACCTCTTCAGGCAGTCCGAACTCGATGACTGGTCCGGCGTCGCCAGAGATGTCGCCAGCTTCCTACCCACCCTGACATCGGGGCAATAAAGCCTTAAAGGCTACTCCACGGTCACGCTTTTTGCGAGGTTCCTCGGCTGGTCCACGTCGGTGCCCTTGATGACGGCGACGTGATAGGCGAGCAGCTGCGCCGGGATGGTGTGCAGGATCGGCGCCACGAAGGCGTTGACGGCGGGAAGGGCGATAGTGGCGGCGGCCAGGTTGCTCAGTTTCTCAG
>CAYFMQ010000002.1:114447-224240 GCA_964344255.1 uncultured Thalassospiraceae bacterium | reverse complement strand
GTCGGTAAAGAACACGACCTTGCCGTCCCGGGCGACGACCTCCTGCAGGTTTGAGGCCGTCTTGTCGAACAACTCATCCGACGGCGCAATCACGATGACGGGGACGTTTTCGTCGATCAGGGCGATGGGGCCGTGTTTCATCTCGCCGGCGGCATAACCTTCGGCGTGGATGTAAGAAATTTCCTTGAGCTTGAGCGCTCCTTCCAGGGCAATAGGATAACTGGTGCCCCGGCCCAGATAGAGCACATCCCGGGCTTCCGCCACCATGTGGGCGATGTCCTGGATACGTTCGTCATGGTTCAGGACCTCGGCGGCGCGTGAGGGCACTTCCGTGAGCGCTTCCATGAGCTCCGCTTCGCCGTTCGCATCCAATACACCCCTGTCACGGGCCACGGCGATGGCAAGGCACGCCAGTACCGTCAGTTGCGTCGTAAACGCCTTGGTAGAGGCGACGCCGATTTCGGGACCGGCGTAGGTCTGCCACACAGCGTCGGACTCCCGCATGATGGTGCTTTCGGGAACGTTGACGATGGAGACGATGTGCTGTCCCTGCGTCCGTGCATAACGAAGTGACGCCAGTGTATCCATGGTTTCACCCGATTGGGAAATGAACAGGGCGACGCCGTTTTCCGGCATGTCGGCGGCTCGGTAGCGGAACTCGGACGCCACATCGATTTCCACCGGTACGCGGGCTACGGTTTCCAGCCAGTATTTGGCGACCATGCCGGCAAGGTAGGCCGTGCCGCAGGCGATGATGGTGATGCGGCTGACTTCCTTGGCGTCAAACGACAACGGCAGGGTGATCTGACGGGTCGCCGGGTTGATGTAGGAATGCAGCGTATCGCCGATTACCTGGGGCTGTTCGTAGATTTCCTTGAGCATGAAATGACGGTGTCCGGCCTTGCCGACGGAAGCGCCTGAAAGGGTCGATTGAACGATGGGGCGTTCGATTTCGCGGTCTTCGGCGTCATAGACCGTTGCGCCTTCGGGCGTAATCACCGCCCAGTCGCCGTCCTCCAGATACTGAATCTGATTGGTGAGATGCGCCAGCGCCATAGCGTCCGAGCCCAGATACATTTCGCCGTCACCGTAACCGATGGCAAGCGGGCTGCCTTCGCGCGCGGCGATCATCAGGTCATGACGTCCGGCGAAGACGACGCCCAGGGCAAAGGCGCCCTCCAGGCGTTTCAATGCGGCGCCGGTGGCCGTAATCGGGTCAAGTCCCTTGTCCAGGTTGGCATGGATCAGGTGGGCGACGACCTCCGTATCCGTATCGGATGCCAGGTTGCGGCCCTCCGCCACGATATCCGACTTGATATCCTGATAGTTCTCGATGATGCCGTTATGGACCAGGGCGACCTTCGACGTGGCATGCGGATGGGCGTTTTCTTCGTTGGGGACTCCATGGGTCGCCCAGCGGGTATGACCGATGCCGGTGGTGCCGCTCAAGGGTTCTTCCTCAAGTCGTCCGGAGAGATTGTTCAGCTTGCCTTCGGCGCGGCGGCGCTCGATGGAGCCGTTCACCAGGGTGGCGATGCCGGCGGAATCATAACCCCGGTATTCAAGCCGCTTAAGTCCGTCCAGCAGCAACGGCGCTGCTTCCTGTTTACCAACGATGCCTATGATACCGCACATGGTCCGGATCCTTACCTCTAAGACTTCTTCCTGGCGTTGCGATAACGGGTTGCGCCACCCGTAATAGATTTCTGATCGGCGCGCGTAACGGCAAGGGAATCCGTCTCGACGTCTTTCGTGATCGTGCTGCCGGCACCCACGATTGCGCCCTCGCCGATGCTGACGGGGGCGACAAGGGCTGAGTTGGAACCGATAAAGGCGCCCGCGCCGATCTCGGTGCGGCTTTTGTTAATGCCGTCATAATTGCACGTGATGGTGCCGGCGCCGATGTTGGCCTTCTCACCCACGGACGCGTCGCCGACGTAACTCAGGTGCGCCATCTTGGCGCCTTCGGCAAAGGTCGCATTCTTGACTTCGACGAAGTTGCCGATGCGGGCGTTGTCGCCGATATCCGCGCCGCCGCGCAGCCGGGCGAACGGGCCGACGGACACGTTGGCGGCGATGGTTGTGGCCTCCAGGTGGGTAAAGGCCTTGATGGTGGAATGATCGCCGATGGTGACCCCGGGCCCGAGAAAGACATTGGGTTCGATCACCACGTCCCGGCCGATCCGGGTGTCATGGCTGAAATAGACCGTGTCGGGATCGATCAGGGTGCAGCCCTGTTCCATGGCGGAACGCCTTAAGGCGCGCTGAACCAATTGTTCGGCGTGGGCCAGGTCTTCGCGGGAATCGACGCCGTGCAATTCTTCCTCGCTGCCCTCGATAACGGCGCATGTAGCGCCATCAGCGCGGGCGAGGGCGATGATGTCGGTCAGGTAGTATTCGCCCTTGGCATTGTCTTTACCGACGCGGTCTAGAAGGTCCCAGATCCTGGAGCCATCGATGGCCATGAAACCGGCGTTGCAGAGCGGTACGGAAAGCTCCTCGGGCGTTGCGTCCCTGGCCTCGACGATACTGGTCAGGGCGCCGTCGCTATCCGTGATCAGCCTGCCGTAGAGGCCCGGGTCGTCGGGCCTGAAACCCAGAACCACCACGGCGGGATTGTCCGGCTCCTGTCGGCGTTCCAGCATGCGCGTCAGGGTCTCGGGCGTTATCAGCGGATCGGCGCCGTAGAGGACCAGAATCGTACCATCGATATTTCCCAGCGTTTCGCGCGCGGAAAGGACGGCATGACCGGTGCCCAGGGCTTTGTGCTGTATGGCCGTTCCATGGGGGGATACGGTCTCGGCGACGACATCCATATCCGGGCCGATGACTGTGCAGATGTCCTCGATCCCCATCTGTTCCAGTTTGGCGATTACATGGCTGATCATGGGGCGTCCGGCAAGCGGATGCATGACCTTGGGCAGGTCCGATTTCATGCGCGTTCCCATGCCTGCGGCAAGGACAATGGCGGTAGTCTTGGCGGTAACGGTCATGGAGCGGCGTCGTTCTGTTGCGGTCTGGTGATAATAAGAAAAGATGGTCGGAAAATACCGGAATCGTTCTGATACCGGGGGAAAGTGCCACAAGGGCCGACTCACGCCAAGTCAAAGATTGTTACGAATTCCTGCAATCGACCTGATCCCTGCGGGGCGGCCTTGACAGCCGCCGTTCCCGGGCCTTATATGGCGCGCCTTACGGGGTGTATGGCCCAAAAGGTATCTCAGATAAAGGGCGCGTAGCTCAGCGGGAGAGCACTGTCTTCACACGGCAGGGGTCGCTGGTTCAATCCCAGCCGCGCCCACCATCACAAACCGGCCTTATGGCCGGTTTTTGTGTGGCGAGGCTATATTTAATTTTCAGGTGCTTAAAGCGCCGGCGCGCCCACCATTACAAACCGTCCCTCGGACCGGTTTGTGTATGGCGCAAAATCAACTTACAGGGGTCGGGTTGCGGGCGCCTTCGATCATCTGGGCTTCTGCGATGGAGATCGCCTGTTCGATCTCATCGCGGTGCTGTGCGTAGAGCTGGTCGGCCTGTTCCGTACGCCGTTCCGCATCAGGCTCCCCGACGCCTTGAGACCAGTTCATCAGGCCCTGCTGCGCGCCGTACAATATCTGGAAATCGTCCATGCCCCGGTCCACTTCGGTCGGATGCCAGGGGTGCACGCACGGCACGGGCAACGGCGTTTCCCGGTCCCCCAGCAACAATTTGAAGCGCAACGAAATGTCGCGCCCGAACAGGGTGTAGGCCGTTGAGAAGATACGGTGGCTGTCGTAGCCGGAAATGGCCTCCCAATGTTCCCTGCGGGCGGACAGCAGCGGCGCCTTGTTGAGGATGACCTCCGGAATGGGCAGGTGGCGGTCGCTGCAGGTGTTGAGAATCAGGTCATAATCCACGATCTGGTTCGTCCAATCTTCCCGGCTTGTCCCGCAGGGAAAATTCGCATTGTAACGATGCATGCAGAATATCCGGTCCCCCATTTCGTGGACCCTGTTCAGGGTGCTCATGAAATCGGGATGCAGCAGAATATCGGCGTCCATGGTCGAGAGAATATCGCCCGTGGCTTTTTCCAGGCCAACGTTCAGCAGTCTGCCGGGATGATAAGGTTCGGAATCGGGCTCATCCAGATAGACAAGATCGACCGGCAGCTCGTTTTTGAGGCCGTCGACGACTTCGGAAACGGGCTTGGTGCCGACATTCCGGCACACCCGGTCGGCGACTTCCCGGGTGCGTTGCTCGATGAAGATGATCTCCACATCGTCACGGTCAAACGACAATGACGCCAGTGACGGCAGGAGATGAAAAAAGTTCCGGAAGCTTGAATCCCAACAGACGATTGAATGCTTCATGATGATTCCCTGTTCTGTCCGGGCGTCCAGGTCTTGCTCAGCCGAGCATACCATGCATCGAGCAATGGACGCTCGTTCTCCGGGATAATCCCTTCATCGATGAGAGAGCGCCATAACCGTTGGACGATCTCCATAATGTCGCCGGTCCCGGAGCCCTGTTCGCCGGTCCCAGTCTGCGACAGTATTTCCGCAATCCGCCGGTTATTGACATAGCCGGGTACTTCGTCTTCGAAATCGCGAAGCAGGTCATGGGCGTTCCGTTCCTGTCTTACGGTGGCGGTGTGAAACGCTATCGGCTTGCCGGTAAGCCACAGGGATCGTTGCGCGACAAGCGACCGCCAGATGTCCGTCATGCGGAACGTCACGTGGTGCGGCAGATACAAAAGCGGAAAGGCGTCGCGGAAAAAGACGGTGTTCTGGGAATTGAATGGAATCCACGTTCCCGCATCGACGATCACGGGCTTGGCGGCCGGATCGAAATCGACGGCCTCGTCAGGGAATACCAGCCGATAGATCGCGTCCACATCCGGGTCCGCATCGGCCAGATACTGTTGAACCGGACAGTCCGCGCTAAGGGATGGTGACAGGATCGATCCCCCGTTGCCGATTGCATCGAGCGGCAGCCCGCGCGGCCAGATATGCCGGTTCGTGAAGAGCTTATAGACATTCAGCCAGTCCTCGCCGCCCACGTGGCGTCCCGAGACGGTGCGCTCAATTCCGGCGCCGAATGAATCGTAGGGAATGTTGTCGTCATCCGTTTCGAGAATACAATCGGCGCCGTTTTCCAGGGCGTAAAGATATCCGAAGTTTTTCCGGCAATAGTGATCGTGCGGCGCTTCGCGGGCAAACGCGCCATAAAGATCATACTGCTGCTCGATGGACAGATAATGAAGCGGCAAACCGGCCCATGTATCCGGCGTCTTGCGATCCCCGACGATGACGATCGACCACTTTTCGCCAAGCTGACCGATCATTTTATCGACAGCGGCGCTCTCGCCGTTAATGGTCGTAATGACGATCCATGGTGAGTTCGCGGCGCAACCAGCCGGTTCATTGCTCATAAATTGCCGCCACCTTGTGATGATTCCGGATTTGACTGTCCGGACATGTTAGGCGGACAGGGGTAAAGTTTGCGTAAACTTGATCTGTGCATAACCATGAGCTCTAACTTTCTATTGCCCCGGACAAATGTCATATTTGCCCGATGGATACATCAGATGAGTCGACAATCCGGTTGATCTACAACCTGCCCAGATGTGGCGGGACGATCATCCTGAGATGCCTAGCCAGCATGGATTCCCGGTTTTTGCTTTTGAGTGAAGCTAACGCCCGGGGATTACAGGTAAAGGACCCGAATTTCAGGCTCAGTCCTCTCCTGCAAATGCAGGCTGTTCACGGCTATCTGGAAGGTGTCGATATCGACCGAATCCCGGACGAGGACTATTTCAGCTTTCCCAGAAACATCGAAATTATACGGGATGATCTTCGTCGAAACGGCAAGAGCCTTGTCATCCGTGACTGGACGTACCTTGATTTTCTCGGGGTGGACCTTATCGAGCCTTCCTACGAACTATCGACGGGCGATTCCCTGGCCGGTTCGTACACGCTGCTTGAAGCCGCCATCGTGCGCCACCCCGTCATGCAGTATGAGAGCATCATAAACTACGTGCATGGCGGGAATTATGAGGCCTTATCCATCCCTGTGTTCCTGAAAGGGTACGGCGCCTTCACGAAGAAGATCATCGATAAGACGTATGTTCGCTATGAAGATTTTCTGGAAGCCCCTGATAGGGAACTGCATAGGCTATGCGACTCCCTGAACGTCGCATTCGATCCGGACTACAAAACCAAATGGCAATCGTTTACGGCCATTTCGGGCGATAATGAAAACCGGGACAAAACCACCATATCCCCCGGGCGCACAATGCCGGAAAAAATGATATTCGATCGTTTTTCAGACCACCCTGAATACAGGGAAGCACTGGACATGCTTGAGTACGAACACATGTGGGCTGGCAGTTAGTTCCATCTTTCCCATGTATTTCCGGGCAAGAAATTCTCCGGGAAGAGAACGCATACAACAACGTTCAGGGATTTCATTCCCACCTGTGTCCCGCGTCACAGCGCAATCCGTTAAGAAATGGTTAAATGGTCATAATCCCGCTTGGGTAACCATTAGCAAATGAATGCGAGAAAACGATGGAACATATTGGCATTGGAACAATCGCAATATTTGGCCTGACGGTAATGTTTGCACTCTTCTGGTTTGATTACCGGAGGTCAACTTGCGGCTACGGCGGAGCGAAAAACGGCAAGGACAATTGGGCCTTCCAAATCATCCGCAAGCAAATTCAGCTGGTCAAACGTTTTGCTCAATGGATCAACCGCCCGAAATACCGGGCGAACGAGTACAGCGACTTCCAGGACGTTTTCAGTCTCTGAAGAAGCGCAAGCCAGCTGCATACTGGATAAATTGACAGACACTGTCCGCGGGTTTTCTTGATCGAGAACTCGCGGGGGAGACGGACGGAACAGACAATGATCACCGATCAATCGGCAATGTGGCAGCCTTTTCCGGTCCTGGGAGTCATCCTGAAATTGGCAAGGAGCGTGGCGCGCTTCAAAAAGCAGCAGGATGGCGCCGCCGTGGTGGAATTCGCCCTGGTGTTACCCGTTCTGATCATGCTTTTGCTGGGCATCTTCGAATTTTCCTGGCTGTTCTTCCAGCGCCATAACATTCTTACCGCTGCGGAGCGTGGCGCCCGTGGCGTGGCGACACAGACCCTGACGTCGGCGGAGGCGAAAACCGAGGCCGAGGCGTCCCTGTCTTCATGGAATATCACCTCAACCGTCACGATCGTTGAGCCCGATCCGAGCAATGTCAACGACCGGGATGTGGTCGTCCGGATCAGCGCGCCGGTTCAGAGCCTCAGCATGACCGGCTTCTTCAATTCAGTCCTGCCCTCTGAGATTTCAGTAGAAACATTCATGAGGCAGGAGGGCTGACCATCATGTCCATTTCAACATTTCTTCGCGAAGACAAGGGCAGCGTCCTTATCAACGTCGCATTTTCGGCGACCGTCCTGTTCGGCGCCACGGGGTTGGCCATCGATTTCGGCCACCTCCGCATGATGCAGAAAGAATTGCAGGTAACGGCGGACTCGTCCGCTCTCGCAGCATCGGCCATGATCGTGGATCGGCCCGCAGCCACACAGATTGCGCTCGACTATTCCACCCAGAACATGCCTGTGTCCAGGCACGGCGCCGTTCTCAATGAAAATGATATCGAATTTGGCGAATGGGACGAAGTTTTGCGAACGTTCCAGCCGACAACCGTTGCGGCGGACATCAACGCGGTTCGCGTCACGACCCGGCGATCGGCCGCCAACAACAATCCGGTGACGTTTTCACTGGGTCAGTTGTTGGGATTCATCAATCAGGATCTGACGGCAAGCGCCGTTGCCATGCTGATGCCGGCGGACTGCTTTAACGCCGGCGGCACCGCCGGCGGCAAGGTGATTTTCGGCCAGGACGCCAGTCTTTCCGGTTTCTGCATGTACGGCCGGGAAGGGGTGAAGTTCGGCCAGGATGCTCTCATCGAAAACGGCGCCCAGATCGGTGCACTCAGCCTTGATCGGATTATCTTCGGGCAAAATGCAATTTATCCCGATGACGCCCTTATTGTCATCGATAAGCTTCCCGAACGTTCTTATGACCTGGAAGCCTATATCAATGATATCGAATCCGGCACAACGACGGTGCCCGGAATGACCAATGTTGTCAGTGGATCCGACCTCCCGGACATACTGGTCGAGGGCACCGTCTATATTGTTGATCAGAGTATCAACATCAATAAATACAATATGGCAAAAAATGTACTGATCCTGGTCAGGGGCAATATCCAGTTCGGCCAGGACGCCAGCCTCGTCAATACGGGCGATATCGACACCGGTGACGTGTCGCTGGGCGTTATTGCCACAGGGGACGTAAAGTTCGGTCAGGATGGCGTTATATCGGGTGTTGATATCGTTGCCGGAAAAGACATCGTGATCGGCCAGGACATTGGCGCTTTTTCTGCGTCATTCACTGCCGGTGATAACATTCATATCGGCCAGAATGCCAAACTCGACTTTAATCCTTATGACCCTGCAATAAGAAATGCGACGCCTAACCAGGCGGCTGTTTTGGTGCAGTAACGAACAAGTAAAAGCTTCTTGCCAAGGTCTTCTAGCCCACACCCTCCAGGCGTGAAGGGTGTGGGTAATTATTTGTAATTACTACATTTTTATTTATATAAAATTTTATCTATTTTTTATTTAAAATATATACTTTTCCATAACAATGTAAAAACAAATAAAACTTTTGCGTATTATTGTATTTTGAGTTTCAATAATACTTGAAAGACGGCCGGGTTCGGTCGTCGGTGTAATCAAGGAGCAAGACTATGTTGACGATCAAAAAATTTCTTAAAGACGAATCCGGAGCTACCGCCATTGAATACGGTCTTATCGCTGCGCTGGTTTCCGTCGCAGCAATCGGCGCCCTTTCCGCAATGGGTGGGTCGCTTGATTCCATGTTTACTTCCGTTTCCGGCCACCTGGATTCGGCTGTAACCTCCAGCTCGACCTCCACCACAACCACCACCCCGTAAGTCGAGCTGAACTAACTTCTTGGCTTCGCCCGAAGGCAGGCGCCACAGGTGAAGTAAACTAAAGCGGGGGGAAGAGACTGCTCATCTCCCCGCTCTTTTTTTTGGAAATGAACTCATACAGGATTGTGACATGCTGGACCCAATCGTCCCTTATCTGATTATCGTTAGCGCTTTCATGGTAATCATGCTGAAGGCGGCGCTCAGCGATCTTCTGTCCTTGCGGATTTCCAATCGTGACAACGCAATCCTGCTTATTCTTTATCCCCTTTATCTTTCCTTTACGCCCGTCATGCCGGATTTCCTGATGTCGTTCGGAATCGCCCTGTGCGTTTTGCTTATCGGGTTTGTGCTGTTTTCAAAAGGCGTTCTCGGCGCCGGTGACGTCAAGATGCTGGCCATTGTTTCCCTGTGGGCCGGGCCGGCCTTGATTTCCCCGTTCCTGCTGGTCACGGCATGCGCCGGCGGCGTGCTGGCGATCCTCATGATATCCAGGTTGCAGCTTGAGGCCGCCGTTCTGGCGCACCGTTGCGGCGCTGTCCGTCTATCCGCGGCAATCACCAATCAGGTTCTCCCCTACGGCGTGGCGATCGCGGCCGGTGGCGGTTATGTGGCCTATCGCCTGATTTCGTTGGCCGGCGCATAAGGAGCTGCATCATGGTACTCAGAAACATCATTCTTATTTCTCTCGCCCTTGCGGTTTCAACCGCGACAGCCATGTTCACGCGTCAATGGCTGGCGTCCGAGCGGGCGGATATGGCGGCCGAGGCCGAAGCAAAAATACCGCAAGTCACGCTGGACGTCGGTAAAGTCCTGGTTGCAACACGCGATGCGGCGGCCGGAACATTCCTCAAGCCCGAAGACATGGAATGGCTGCCCTGGCCGGAAGACAGCGTCGTCGACGCCTACATCCAGGAAGATGAAATGGCCATTGAGGACTTCAGTGGCGCCGTCGTGCGCGCGAACCTGGTGGCCGGCCAGCCGTTTTCCGAATCTCTCGTCGTTTATCCGGGCGAGCGCGGTTTCCTGGCTGCCGTTCTGGAACCCGGCGCACGGGCTGTTTCGGTCCCCGTTAATGCAACAACAGGAATTTCGGGATTTATCTTCCCCGGCGACCGGGTCGACGTTCTGCTGACGATGAAGTTCGACCTGAAATCTGGCGACAAGAAACAGACCCGGTACCTGAGTGAAACGGTCCTGACCTGTGTCAGGGTACTGGCGATTGACCAGGCCGCCGAAAATGTTGAAGGCGTCGCTTCAGTTGCCAAGACGGCAACGCTGGAAGTCACACCCAAGCAGGCGGAAACGGTTGCCATTGCGCTCCAGATGGGTGCCCTCTCCCTGAGTCTCAATAGCCTCAGCCATGTTGGCGTTGAAGCCGACAAGGCGGGCAACGAAGAACAATTATTGGATGCGGCGGAAACCAATGAAGAGAGTAAACATGATCATTCGCCGTCCTGTGGTCTGACAGTCGTATCAGGCGAAAAAGAAACCCCAGTTTTACAGGCAGTTCGTACAGAGCCCAGTTACACAATTGATGTCGACATCCTGGCCGCACGCAAAGATCCGCGTTTGCGCCTGGGTGGTGGGCACAGTCACAAAAATACCGTCAGGTCGTCGAGGGTTGTCGTCCTTCGCGCCGATAAGTCGGAGACCGTGGCGTTTTAGCCATTAGGAAAAAAAGATGAACTGCAAATTAAATAAAATTGCCACCTTGTTGGCCGTCGGGTTTGTCCTGGTTTTCGGTCAATTGCCTGCCGCCAAATGGGTAGAAGCCCAGGAGATCGTGTCGGTTGACAGCTCTCACCTGTCCCTGGAGGTCCGCCGTGGCGAGCTTTTGCGCCTGTCACGTCCGGCGACGACCGTTTTCGTATCGGACCCCTCTATTGCCGACGTTCAGGTCAAGTCACCCCGGTTGATCTATGTGTTCGCCAAGCAGCCCGGCGACACGACCCTGTTCGCCGTCGATGGAAACGAGAACATTCTCGCCAACGTGGACATTCAGGTAACGCATAACCTGTCGCGTCTGCAGCAGACGATACATGAGTTGTATCCGGATGCGGACGTCGTAGCGCGCAGTATGGACGGCACGATTGTCCTGGAAGGATACGTCGAATCGGCGTCTATCGTGGAAAACCTCTACCGCATGGCGCTGGAGATGACAGGCGAGCCTGAAAAGGTTTTAATGCGTGTCGGCGTTACGGCGCCGAACCAGATCAACCTCCGGGTGCGCGTCGCCGAGGTATCCCGCGATATCGATAAACAGATAGGCTTTAACTGGAGCCTTGCCGGCACCGGCGGCGGCATTACGCTCGGCATGCTGGTCAGCAATCCCCTGGCGTCATCGCTGACGCAGAATACTTTCTCCCTGGGCGGAGCGCTTGGCGCGTTCGACATCAATGCCGTTCTCGACGCCCTGGAAGACGAAGGTATGATCTCCATTCTCGCCGAGCCGAACCTGACGGCAATGTCGGGTGAAACGGCCAGCTTCCTGGCCGGCGGGGAATTCCCCATCTTGGTTCCCGGTGATGACGGCCCGACGATCGAGTTCAAGAAATTCGGTATTTCGCTCGCTTTTACGCCGACATTGATCGGCACGGACCGCGTTAACCTGCATGTCAATCCCGAGGTCAGCCAATTGTCCAATACAAACAGCGTGTCGCTGGGCGGATATGAAATCCCGTCACTGACGACGCGGCGCGCCGAAACAACCGTCGAACTGGGAAGCGGCCAGAGCTTCGCCATCGCGGGACTGATCCAAAACAACACGACCCACGACATATCCAAATTCCCGGGCCTGGGCGATATCCCCGTCCTGGGCGCCTTGTTCCGTTCGGACCGGTTCCAGCGCGAAGAATCCGAACTGGTCCTGATCGTGACGCCCTATTTGGTCAAGCCCGTCACGGCGCGGAAGCTGTCAACGCCGGTGGATGAATACAATCCCCCAAACGATGAGGAAAGGCTGCTTAACAGCGGCACGCACGTTCAGGCCGACAGCGCAGGCCAACCCGTAACGATAGATGGTCGTGGATCAAGCCTCATCGGCCCTGTCGGGTTCGTGGTCGATGAATGAGCCGTCAGGAGAATGATGATGAGTAACAATACTTACGTAAAAACCCTGTTCCGCAGCATGATCATTATCAGTGCGGTTATTGTCGGCGGTATTTTCCTGAGCGGCTGTTCCGGTCTGTATCCTGAACTGAAAGATTACCAGGCGACGCCGAAAACGGTTTCGGCGCAGGAATACACCTATGGCACGGATGCCGTCTTCGCGGCCGGTTCCATGTCGCTTTCAACCGAGGAATCGGAGCGGATCGTCGGTTATATCAATCGCATGTCGATCGGTAAGTATGACCGGGTCAACCTGATGCTTTTCGGCAATGGCGATATGACGTTGTTGACCTCCGCCAGGGTCAATGCCGTGCAAATGGTTTTGAACAGCCAGAATGTTCGCCTCGACAACATCATCTGGTCACCGGAAGTGGACGGGATGGAAACGGACAGGGTCAGGATTCTGGTTGACCGTTACCTTGTGACATTGCCCGGCTGCCCTGACTGGACGAAATCGGCCCGCGGCTCCTTCGACAACCAGGTTCACAGCAATTTCGGCTGTGCGACCGCCATGAACTTCGGCGCCATGTTGGCGGAACCCCATGATCTGATTGAGGGCCGTTCGGGCCACACGGCTGACGGCGCTTATCTCATTCGCTCCATCCAGCGCTATGAGACCGACCAGACAAAGGAACCGGAAGCGCAACTGACGAATGAAAGCCTGTAACCGGACAGGAACAAGGTGTGATCATGCAAACTGCTGCTCTGAAAATGGATAATGTTACCTCCGCTGCGACGGCCACCTTCTTGGCCTTTGCATCCGATTCAACGACCAGCGGGATTCTCATGGAAGCGGCATCTCTTAATGGTTTTGACGAAGCTTCCGTTGTTCCGGTAGGACAGAATCTCGACAAGATTCTCTCGACCCTGAACGTCATTCCGACACCGAAAATACTGATCGTCGATCTGTCGGAGACGGAAGATCTCATGTCTTCCGTGGGTGCCCTGGCGAATGTCTGTGATCCCGACAGCCGTGTCATCATCATTGGCCAGGTCAACGATGTGAACATCTACCGCACACTGATTGACGAAGGAGTTTATGAATATCTCGTGAAACCGGTAACGGTCGAACGGATCACTGACGCCATTCAGCGGGTTCAGCGTGAGCCGGTCGCAACTGCGCCGGAAGCGGCAGTCGGGCCTGTCAATGAAATGCGCAGAATTGCCTTCGTTGGCGTTCATGGCGGGGCCGGCGCTTCGATGCTGGCGGCAAACTGTGCCTGGGCCTTGAGCACGGATCACAAGCAGACAGTATCACTGATCGATCTCGATCTGACATTTGGCACATTGGCCCTGCAGATGGACACGGAACCGGGTAAAGGATTATCCGATGCCTTGGAAAGTCCCTCGCGTATCGATGATCTGTTCCTGAAACGCGCCCTGATACCGTATACGGAAACATTGCACCTTCTGGCCTCAGAATCCGATCCCGGCAATTTGAACGACATCAATGCAGCCGCTATTGGCGTACTCTTCGAGCATATGATGGATAGTTATGATTCGGTGATCCTGGATATTCCACGTGATCATTTGATCCGCCAGCCGGTTTTCCTGGGCATTCTTGACGAAGTCGTTCTGGTGTCGGAACCATCTCTTGTCGGCTTGCGTGATGCAACGCGTATTGCCCGCATGATTGGTGAGAAAAGCCCGGAAACGCCAGTGCGGGTTGCTCTGAACCGTGTCGGTCTAGTTCCCAACGCCGATCTCACAACCGAGGTTTTCACCAAGAATTCCAACCTCGAAGTCATTGCCGAAGTTCCCTTCGATGCAAAAGTTGTGGCCCATGCCGTGGCCAAGGGCCGGGTGATTGTCGATGCCGATAAGCGATCGAAAATCGCTGCAGCCATGAAATCCCTCGCACACAAGTTGATGCCGGAGGGTGAGGTTGAAGAGGAATCCAGATCCTTGTGGTCACGTCTTGCAAAGCGAGGTTGATATGTTTGGAAAACGTCAAACCGCCGATGTCGTTCCTTTTGATCCGTCCACCGAAACGGGATCATTTGAAGCGGTAGATTCAGATCAGGCAGGAAAGCTGTCCGAAGCAATGGAGGTGACTTCTCAAACAGGTTCTGAAAAAGGCTCATCGGATGAACACAAAGCGGCTGATCAGCAGATCCCCATTCCCGAGCTGATAAAGCGCGCCATAAGCGAGATGCAGCTTAAATTCCAGCCGAGCGAAATCCGGGCCATGTCCCGGCGGGAAACGGCTGAGGTTGTCGGCACGATTCTGGACAATATCGGAGATTTGTCTGAGCTGGATCGAAGAAATGCCATTACGGATGTCGTGAACGCTCTCGTAACCGGGGACGGGAAGGGAAAACCGGATAATAGTTCTGCGGATAATGGTGAAGGTTCAGGTTATTCTCCCTCTAAAAGTAGCGTAGAGGCGGCGAAGGCCGTTGTTCAACCCATCCTCCTTCAAAGAATTGACGCCGGTAAGGCCATGGATGTGCCCCGTGCTCAGCTTGCAGCTGAAATCACCGAGGTTATCGCCGAAATTCTTGGTGAAGAAAAAATACAACTTAATCTGCTGGAGCAGCGCGACCTTGTGACGACTCTGATGCATGACATGCTGGGACTTGGGCCGCTTGAAGTTCTGTTATCCGATGAGAAAGTGACGGACATCATGGTCAACGGCCCGAAGCAGATTTATGTTGAGAGGGGTGGCAAGCTGGAACTGACGGATGTCGAGTTTCGCGATAACGGTCACGTCATGCAGATCGCCCAGCGGATCGTCAGCGCTGTTGGTCGGCGTGTCGACGAATCCACACCCTTGGTGGACGCCCGTCTGGCCGATGGCTCACGTGTGAACATTATCGCACCGCCGTTAGCGATCGACGGAGCTTCGATCTCGATTCGTAAGTTTTCCAAGAAGAAAATCACCCTCGATACCATGGAGAAGCAACGCAACATCTCGCCGGAAATGGCGACAGTGCTAAAGATCGCGGCACGGTCCCAGTTGAATATCCTTGTTTCCGGCGGTACCGGTTCCGGCAAGACGACCTTACTGAACGCCCTGTCCCGCATGATCGACGAGGGCGAGAGGATCGTGACTATTGAGGACGCGGCGGAGCTGCAATTGCAGCAACCCCATGTGGTTCGCCTTGAAACACGACCTCCCAATCTGGAAGGCGAAGGTGAAATTACCCAGCGAGACCTGGTCAAGAACGCCCTGCGTATGCGGCCGGACCGTATCATCCTGGGTGAAATCAGGGCTGGTGAAGCCCTGGACATGCTTCAAGCCATGAATACGGGACATGACGGTTCGCTCGGCACCATCCATGCGAACCGTCCAAGGGAAGCGCTAACGCGGCTTGAAAACATGGTGGCAATGGCGGGGGTAAAGCTGCCAAACGAGGCGGTACGGTCCCAAATCGCAGGGGCGGTGAATCTAATCGTTCAGATCTCTCGTATGCGGGACGGTATGCGCCGGATCACTCACGTTACAGAAGTTGTGGGAATGGAGGGCGAAGTGATTACCACGCAGGATCTCTTCACGTACCAGTTTGAAGGTGAGGACCCGGACGGTAATCTCCTGGGTCAATTCGTTTCATCCGGGCTTCGTCCGAATTTTACGTCGCGCGCCCAGTATTTCGGTCTCGACAAGGCGCTGCTGGCGGCCATGGGTTAAAGAAACAGGAGTTTCAGTCATGATGATGGATCCGATAATCCTGATTTCGGGCGGCGCCATGATCAGCGTTCTTATCATTGGCGGAGTTTTTTGGGCTCTTGTCCCCGGTGCCAGACAACATCTCGAAAAACGGGCGACGTCCGTCGTTCGCGTTGAATGCTCACAGCCGGAAACCGAGGGAAAGACGGGTATCAAGCGCGAGACGCTTTCCCGTTTGCCGGGGCTTGAGAAGGCACTGAGCCAGATCATGCCAAAACGGGACGAATTGCAGCGGCGATTGACCTCAACCGGCCGCCCCATCACGATCACTGGATACGCCATAGGCAGCATAATCACGTTGATTGCGTCTTTTCTCATGTTGCACATCATCGGCGGCATGCCGTTGATTAGCAGCCTGCTGTTCGGCATGACACTTTGCATCGGCGGTCCGCACTACGTGGTTAACCGGATGATCAAAAAGCGTCGCGATGCATTCGAGGTCAAATTCCCGGACGGTATCGATCTGATGGTTCGTGGCTTACGGTCCGGCCTGCCTGTCAGCGAAACCGTTGCCGCCGTCGGCCAGGAAATGCAGGGACCTGTCGGCGAGGAATTCAGGCGGATTTCCGAAAGCGTAAAGATGGGCTCAACCCTGGAAAACGCCCTTTGGGAGGCGGTCGACCGGCTGAGCACCGCCGAGTTCAAGTTTTTTGTCATCAGCCTTTCCGTACAGCAGCAGACGGGCGGTAACTTGTCGGAGACGTTGGCTAATCTGAGTGAAATTCTCCGCCAGCGTCGCCAGATGCGCCTCAAGATCAAGGCCATGTCATCCGAAGCCCGTGCCAGCGCCATGATTTTGGGCAGCCTGCCGTTCGTCATGTTCATCATCATTTACCTGATGAATCCCGAATATGAATCCATGCTGTTCACGGACGAGAGGGGCAAGATCATGCTGGGCTTTGCCTGCGGGATCATGGGCATGGGCATCCTGGTCATGCGCAAGATGATCCGTTTCGAGATCTAGAGGAGGCCCGGGGGCATGAGCGGAATGATGAGCACATTTGAAAACTTGGTTACCGCCGATGTCATGATTCCCCTTGGCGCCGGACTTTCGGCGTTTGCCATGCTGGTGGTTGTCTGGTCCACGCTGCTTAACCGTGATCCCATGGTGAAACGCATTCAAGCCATCATGAAAGTACGGGACAGCCTGCAGGCAGGACTCGCCGCTCCTGGTGGAAACAGGGCCAGGCTGCTCGATGAAGGCACGCTTGGCCTGATGAGCCAGGTTGTCCAGAAACTTCACCTGATGAAATCGGCCCAGGCTGAGAAAATGGCTTCCCAGCTCGCCCGTGCCGGCTGGCGGACACGTAACGCCTTGGTTGTTTTCCTGTTCCTGAAAGCCGTCCTTCCGATCTCCCTGGCGTTGTCGACTCTGGCGTTTGTTTCCATAACGCCCTTATTTCCGCTGCCGTTGATGAGCAAACTGGCGGTTGGCGCAGGGGCAGCGTTGGCAGGCTTCTTTTTGCCGGAACTGATCGTGAAGAATGCCGTGCAACGGAGGAGCCAGGAAATTCGGAAGGCCTTGCCGGACGCCTTGGATCTTCTCGTGATTTGCGCCGAGGCTGGATTGTCACTGGACGCGGCGTTGACCCGTGTGGCTGATGAAATGGGCCGCTCAGGGCCTGAACTGTCGGATGAGTTCGCCCTGACGGCTGTCGAGCTCGGTTTCCTGCCCAGCCGGCGTGATGCGCTCGAAAACCTGATGGACCGCTGTCAGCTTCAGGACATACGCGCCGTGGTGGCGACGTTGTCACAAACGGAAAAATACGGCACGCCGCTTGCCAACTCTCTCAGGGTTTTGTCCAGTGAGTTCAGGAGCAATCGCATGATGCGGGCTGAGGAAAAGGCGGCCAGGTTGCCGGCGACACTGACCGTCCCGTTGGTTGTGTTCATTCTGCCCAGCCTGTTTGTCGTCCTGCTGGGGCCGGCCATTCTGCGTGCTATCGATGGGTTCAGCAAACTCTAGACCGGATTGCATCCTGGTGATTTCAGGGCGTCGAGGGAATCGTCAGTCCAAACACGGCAGCCATTCTTTGATCGAGTGGCATTTCCCGCAGGCGCGCGTAGTACATCAGGTTGTTGGAAACGTCTTCGGGACTTAAATCGATAAGGCCGATTTTTGCCGCATTATCCATATCGCCGGAAAGGCCATAGACAAGCGCCAGGGTCTGGCGTGTTTTGATGTTTCCCTTGCCTTCCTGCAGCACGTTATCCAGCCAGGTGATGGCGTTTGTATAATCGCCTACCAGCGCCATGGACAGCCCCCAGTTGTTGTAGAGAGAAATCCGGTCCGTGTCGGCCTCGATGCCGTCGGCATAGGTGTCCTGGGCATCGTCATGCCGCCCGAGAAGCTCAAGCGCAATGGCAGAGCCGTTATAACCCCTGCCGTCTTCGGGACTGATCATTATGATTCTGTCAAAGACTTCCAGGGCCTTCTGGTAATTCCCGAGCCGTAACAGCGTGCGGCCGAGCCCCAATTGTGCGGCGTAGTTTTCCTCATCCAGGGATATGGCGGTACGGTAGGCCAATTCGGCATCGCCAAGGACATTGAGCCTGAGAGCTATGTTTCCAAGGCTGAGATATGGCTCGATCCAGCCAGGATCGGCATCGATGGCCCGGCGGTAAAGAGCCGCCGCGGACTCAAGGTCGCCGGCGTCGCGTGTAGAATCGCCCAGGCGCATGAACTGTTCAGCCTGGCTGTCAGGTGCGTTCGCTGATTGTTGCGTTCCGAGATCAGGGAGGGTCTCGCATGCTGAAAGCGACAACAGCAAGGCAACGGCGCTACAAACCAAAAAAATCCGGTTTTTCTTCATAGATAAAATTTTACTCAATTGTGACGTACGACATAGCTGAAACCTCACACGGCTGTATGATTCCATTATATTCTTAACCGTTGATTGAAGATTGGGGAATTTTAACGTGACAAGCAAAGGATATCTTGAGTTGTTTCACCTGATTGAACGGCTCCACCGGTTGTTTCTCGATGTGTTGCGAGTCGAGATCAAGAAGATGGGTATTCGCGACCTGAACGGTGTCCAGGCGATGCTGCTGGCGAATATCGGTGACCAGGACGTTGTCGTCCGCGACTTGATTGACCGGGGGTACTATCAGGGATCGAACGTGTCCTATAACGTCAAAAAACTGACAGAAATGGGCTATCTCGAACAACAGCGTGTCGAGTACGATAAACGGTCCGTGTCATTGCGCCTGACGGATAAGGCAAGGGATGTCGTTGATCACGTGAAAGCCCTGGATGGCGGTGCCTTTGCCAGTCTTGCGGGAGGCGAGCTTTGTGACGGGGGCGTTGAGACCGCCTGTGAAACCTTAAGGCATCTTGAGCAGTCCTGGTCGGACTATGTGCGATTTGGGGGATAGATAAGACCTGCTAAGGCTTTATACTTGTGCATAGGACCATGACTGAAAGCAACCATGCATGGGTAGCACATGAGCCTTTACGGAACGAAAGCTTCATCGAAACCTCCGGGTCCGAAACCGGTTTGGCCCTTTTATTTTCTGTCCATCCTGGCCGTTTTGTTCGCTATCGGGACCTGTGTCGTCTATTGGCCGAAAGACATTCCGGATCGCGACGACCTGGTCAAGATCGGCGGGAAATTGCGTATATTCGTCATCAGGGACGATATCTCCAACTCAACCGCCGGTTCCCAGCTACCGATTTTCACCTCGGCCTATATGCTATTCAAGGATGTAGAGGGCGAGTTTCGATATCCCTGGACCTTTCCGAAATACCCAAAGGTTCGTAACAGTATGGGTATCTGGGTGGAGGTGCTGGTTGAAAAAGATGCTATCGGTGGCGATGAAGCGGCCCTGATCTGGCAGTTAATTGAGAAGAACCCTTACAAGGAGGACCACGAACAAACAGTGGTGCTTTTTGAAGACCTGATCGAAGGGCAGAAAAAGAACGGCGAGATCGTTATCAAAACAACGATTACGTTTGTCATCGCCGCTATCGTTTTGTGGTTGATGGGTATCGGCATGGGGCGTTGGAACCGCCGGAAGTACCCCGACTTTTACGCCTGAACGGGCAAGCTGAAGAAAAAGGTTGATCCGTTCCCTTCTTCGCTTTCGGCCCAAATCTTTCCGCCGTTTTTTTCCACCATGTCACGGCAAAGTATCAGCCCAAGGCCGCTACCCTTTTCACCCTTGGTGCCTTTTGTCGTGGCGCCTTTATCAAGCGTAAACAGCGTGTTGAGACGAGCTGCAGGTATGCCTACGCCGGTATCGCGGATGCTGAGCGTTACCATATCGTCATCGGATGAGGCCGATATGGTAACCGAACCCCCTTCCGGCGTGAACTTGACGGAATTGTTCGTCAGGTTCCTGATAACCGTATCCACCATATTCAAATCACCGAAGCCCTGTATTTTTTCAGGGACGTCGTTTCTGATTTCCACCGACTTCTGAGATCCGACAGGCAGCAGCAGTTCGACGGTGCGGGAGGCGAGTTCATGGAGGTCCAGGACACAGGGCTCGAATGCAATCTGGTCCATCTGGATGCGCGCCCATTCCAACAGGTTTTCCAGCAGGGAATGAACGGTTTTGACGTTGGTGCTCATGTTCGTTATGTAATCGAGCAGCTCATCCTGCGACATGGAATCGCCCATCATGTCGATCAGTTCGCCAAGTGTCAGAAGAGATGACAGCGGGCTTCTGAGGTCGTGGGCAATGATGGAGAACAGCTTGCTTTTTTCGTCGTTGAGGACTTCAAGCTCCTCTTTGGTTTTAACGACCTGTGACAGGGCGTCTTCCAGTTCGCTCCGGACAAGGTCGAGTTGCTCGGCAAGATGGGCGTTTTCGCCCGCCTGTTCTTCAAGCGACTGATAGGATTGTTCCAGTTCGAAGATTCGCTGGATGAGATCGTCGGCATTGTGCCGAACGGCATCATGCGTTGAGATTTCAGAAATGGCGCAGCGAATCGTGCGGTCAAGGAAACGGGACGTCAGTTCAGTCCAGGCGATATAATCCTTGGCGCCGAGATTGATCGCCTCTTCGGAACGGATGCGGGAAAATGTGTCTGCGATAATAATGGCAGGGGGCGACATCAGGCTTGATGACAGTTCCCAGACCAGTTCAATGCCGGGTTTGTCACCCACATCTTCGGCGATAAGAATGATATCGATTTTATCAAGCGCCAGGACTTCTTTTACCGAAGTAAAGTCCTTAACGGTGATCATGTCAAAACAACCAACCTCCGAAAGCAGGTATCGCATCTGCTCGGATTTCTTTTCCGATACATCAACCAGCAGAACTCGATAGGGGGAACTGAGTGAAGCTGTCTCGGCAACCTCTTGTTCGTCGTTTCTGGTTGGCACGTCGTTCATTGGGATTAGGCTTGTTTCGTTCTTCAATCAAACAGGGTTAATGCATGATTTTCTATATATGGAACACCTCGCAAATGGGCAATATACGCTCTTGGCTCAATCTACAACCTTTGCTGATAATAACTGTTCTCCAGAAAAACATTGTTTTATGTGATTAAAATCACATCCATATTAACGCGTTTGTCATATCATTATAATCAATATGATGCCCGATGATTAACCAGTTGATACCAGCGATCCCTAGATAACAAGCAGGATTTATCCTTGATCGGGATCAAATGAGAATCCAAAAATGAACTATACAGTTACGGACAGGAGTTATGACGTGTCGAATACCGGCGAATTCATGGAAAGGCGCGAATTTGAGCGTTACCCCCTGATGCTGGATGCATCGGTTACGATTACAGGGGATTCCTATGATGTCACCTTGATCGATATCTCAGCAGGCGGTGCAAAATTCCAGTTCAAGATTTTGCCGCCACACAATGTTCCTCAAGGAGTGGAGACAGTTATCGAGGTGCCGCGTCATGGCGGTTTCTATGGTGAAATTGTCTGGATGGACGATGATTATGCCGGCATGAAGTTTGATGAAAACCATAAAATGGCCGCTAACCTGATCCATGAGATGGTCGCCGACTCACGAGCCGCGGCTAACGGATAAATTCTCCCCGCTTTTCAAAAACCAGAACAGACCAACCCTTGATCACACTGTGGTGCATCAGGTGAAATCCCACTTGCCTGTGGACTCTTATCATCCAGGAAGCATCCCTTTCCACGACACCCGATAAAATGGCGACGCCACCGGGGGTGATGACGCGACTCAGATCCCGGGCCATCCTGGCCAGGGGGCGTGCAAGGATGTTTGCCGTCACAAGATCAAATTGCCCACCCCGGGAAATGGCGCGATGGCGATAACCGTTGCTTTCAACGGCTTTGACCAGATGGGCGACCTTGTTCTGTTTGGCGTTAAGTTTCGTTACGTAAACGGATTCAGGATCGATATCCGACGCCAGTACAGGCACGCCCCAGGTCTTGGCCATGGCGACAGCTAGGATGCCGGAGCCACACCCGACATCCAGTGGTCGGGCGAACCTGTAGCGGCGGGCCAGCCTGTCCAGTTCCTTAAGGCAGCCTTCCGTGGTTGGGTGTTCGCCGGAACCGAAGGCCGTTCCCGCATCAAGGTGCAATGGGATGACACCGTGAGGTAACGGATCCTCGAAATGTGTTCCATGAATGAAATACCGGCCATGGCGGACTGGCGGAAATGACGCCAGGTTTTCGGCAAGCCAATTTATGGGCGGTCGCAGGTCATAGGTGAAAGCAGGCGCATCAAAGCCGAAATCCCGCGCCAGCGCTTTTGCACCACGTTCAACAGCTGCCTTGTCAGGTTCCACATCCGTGAGACCCTCTACCCGCCACAGGGTATCCTTGACGCCGGTTGTTGCGGAAACGGCTCCGCAATAAGTCCGTAGGTATTCTTCGATAATCTCAACGGCTTGTTCAGGCACTCTGCAACTGATTTGCCATAGAAACCCATTCCCGTGCAGCACGATATCAGGCTTCCTCTACAAAGCTGTCCATGACCTTCTTGGTCCCGGCTTTTTCAAAGGCGATCTCGAGCTTGTTCCCATCGACGATCAGGATCAGACCGTACCCGAATTTCTGATGGAAAATACGTTCTCCAACGCTGAAAGCCCTCGATGGCCCGCCACGTTCATCATCCTGCCAGGGCAGGGCGTCAGTCAGTTTCTCCCGGTAGGCGCCGCGCGAACGGTTGTACCTGTGTTCGGTGAAAGTCACGTCCTCATCTGGATCGAAGCTGGTGACGCCCATGCCGGAACCGAAGCCGCCGCGATGCCCGCCGTAAAGGCCGGGTTGGGATTCGACCGTAACATTATCAGGTGGCAGTTCATCGATGAAACGTGAGGGTATGGCGCTCTGCCACTGGTTATAAACCCTGCGGTTGGCGGCAAAGCTGATGATGGCGGTTTCGCGCGCCCGGGTCAGGCCGACGTAGGCCAGGCGGCGTTCTTCTTCAAGGCCCGCCGTGCCGCTTTCGTCCAGGGCGCGCTGATGCGGGAACAGCCCTTCTTCCCACCCCGGCAGGAACACGGTTTTGTATTCCAGCCCTTTGGCGCCGTGGAGCGTCATCAGGGTGACCTTGTCCTCGTCGCTCTTATCGTCGTTTTCCATGACCAGGCTGACGTGCTCCAGAAATCCGGTCAGGTTGTCGAAATCCTCCAGCGCGGCGATCAGTTCCTTCAGGTTGTCGAGCCTCCCGACGGCGTCCGGTGACTTGTCGCTTCTCGCTTTGTCACGCCACATGGCCGTATATCCGGATTCATCGAGCACCAGGGCTGCCAGTTCGGGGTGATGCATGTCGCCGAGCAGGGCACGCCAGCGGTCGAAATCTGCTAATACGGCGCCTAGCGTCGAACGCGCCTTGGGCTTAAGCTCATCCGTTTCGATCAGACGTCTGATGGCGACCGTCAGTGAAATGTTTTCTGCACGGGCATACTGATGGACCGTGCGCATGGTGGCCTGACCGATTCCCCGTTTCGGCAGGTTGACGATCCTCTCAAACGCCAAATCGTCATCCGGTTGGGCGATAACCCGCAGGTAGGCGACGGCGTCGCGTATTTCCTGGCGCTCATAAAATCGCAAGCCCCCCACGACCCGGTAGGGAAGGGCGAGCGTAATCAGGCGGTCCTCGAACTCACGGGTCTGGAACCCGGCGCGCACCAGCACAGCGATATCATTCAGGGCGTGACCGTTGTTGTGACTGGATTCGATTTCGCCACAGACGAAACGCGCTTCCTCCTCACCGTCCCAGACGCCCCGGATACGGATTTTTTCCCCCTCGTTGATATCGGTCCAGAGCGTCTTGCCCAGACGTCCTTCATTGTTATGAATCAGGCCTGAGGCCGCAGCGAGAATATGCGGGGTGGAGCGGTAGTTGCGCTCCAGCCGGACGATGGCCGCCCCTGGAAAATCACTTTCAAAGCGGAGGATATTCCCGACCTCAGCACCGCGCCAGGAGTAGATCGACTGATCGTCATCGCCGACACAGCAGATGTTCTGGTGGGTCTGGGCAAGCAGCCGTAGCCAGAGGTATTGCGATACGTTGGTGTCCTGGTATTCGTCCACGAGGATGTAGCGGAATTTCTGCTGGTATTTGGAGAGAATTTCCGGATTTTCCTGGAAGATCGTCAGGTTGTGTAGCAGAAGATCCCCGAAGTCGGCGGCATTCAGGGTCTTAAGGCGATCCTGATACTCATGGTAGATATCGACAATCTTGCCTTCCGCGGCATCACTGCCTTCGGCATCCGAAACCTTGTCAGGCGTCAGCCCCCGGTCTTTCCAGCGTTGCAGAATACCGGCAACCGTACGGGCCGGCCAACGCTTGTCATCGACTTCGTGGGCCTCGAGAAGTTGTTTTACCAACCTGATCTGATCATCCGTATCGATGATGGAAAAAGTGGATTTGAGGCCGACGGCTTCCGCATGGGCGCGGAGTATGCGTGCGCCGAGGGCATGGAAGGTGCCAACCCACCAGCCTTCGATTTCATGGCCCAGCAGCATACCGACCCTTTCACGCATTTCGCGGGCAGCCTTGTTGGTAAAGGTTACGGCCAGCACTTCCCAGGGGCGGGCCTTGCCGAGCAGTAAAAGGTGCGCCAGCCGTGTCGTCAGTACGCGGGTCTTGCCGGTGCCGGCGCCGGCAAGCACGAGAACAGGGCCGTCAAGCTGCTCCACGGCTTCGCGTTGCGATTCGTTCAGCGTTTCCAGATATCGCGCAGCAGCGGGGGCTTCCGGAACTGCATGGCTGTCGGTAACGGCGGGCGGCGAAAAGCCGGTTTCTGGAAACAGAGAATCGGACATAGGTCGTCTTATATCATGTCATCGCCGGGATGTCCGTCCGGCATTCTTACAGGTCGTGTTCTTCATGGCGGGACTGGGCGAGGGCCCGGTTGTAGGCGCTCATGACATCGCGGTGGTGTACGCAGCCGATGAACAGCATGGATTCAAAATCCTCGACCACGGCAATGTGATCTTCACCCGTTTCCTGCATCAACTCAAGCGCCGCGCCGAGATCATCGTCACCGGATAACATGGGAGCATGGCGACGGCTGACATCTATGGCCTTCTTGTTGCCATCCTTTGAACCGTCAAACGCCATATCATGGAGGTCCGCCAAGGTTATCGTGCCTTGTAATATGGTCTCGTCATTGACGACGAACAACTCCCCGGCCGGGGAGGATTGTAATAATTTCCGGACGGTTTCAAGCGGAGAGTCGGAGGGAATGGGCTTCGTTCGTGATTCCATGATCTGGCGGATAATATGCGCCTTCAGAGCCTCCGCCTCGAACTCGCCTTTCAGGTCGACGCCTCGGGTGTGGAGTTGGTTGGAAAAGAACGAATGGCCGTAGAAGACCTGCGTAATCTCGCTGGCGATCACAACAGCGACCATAACGCCAAGGGTCAGGGCATAATCGCCCGTCAGTTCGAATATGATCAGGGTTGTCGAGATCGGTGCGCCGAGCACAGCGGCGGCGACTGCGCCCATACCGACCAGGGCATAGGCGTCGGGACCCGATGAAAAATCCGGAAAAACCAATGTCGCCAGTATGCCGTAGGATGTTCCAACCATGGCGCCAATAACAAGCGCCGGGCTGAACACGCCACCGGCAAAACCGAAACCAATGCACAAGGACGTGGCGATTATTTTAGCTACGCCAATGCCGACCAGCAGCCAGAATCCGTATTGCAAGGTCATGGCGGCTTCCGTTGCACCATAACCGACGCCCAAGACCTGGGGGAAAACCATCGCTATGGCGCCGATAGCGAATCCGGCAACCGCCGGCCGGTACCACGTCGGTCCCGGCAACCGGTTTGCGAGTTTACTGGAAAGATCGATGCCCTTCATCATGATCAGGGCCGCTACGGCGGAAACGACACCCAACAGGACAAAGGCCGGGAATTCCCAGAACGAGGCGAAAAGCGTTTCCGAAACGTAGAAGGCGGGAAAGTCGCCGTACCAGGAACGGGTCAGGACGGTTCCGGCGACACTGGCGATCACGATGGGTGCGAATGAGCGTAAGGCATAATGGCCGACGATGACTTCGCTGGCGAACAGGGCGCCGGCAATGGGCGCATTGAAGGATGCGGCTACCGCAGCGGATACCCCGCAACCAAGAACCGTTCTCGCCTGAGCACGTGACAAGTGCAGCTTTCGCGTCAGCCAGCCGGCCAGCGAAGCACCCAGGTGTACGGCCGGGCCTTCCCGGCCGACGGATGCGCCAACACCGATAGAGGCGGCGCTTGAAACAACGGCGGCAATACCTGTCTTGAAAGACATGTAACCACTGCGCCGGGCATAAGCCTCAATAACATCCGCGATGCCATGGGGCCGGCTTTCCGGCAGCGCCCAGTGGATAAACAGCCCAACGATCAGGCCGCCGACGGTCGGCACTAGCAACAACGTCCACCATGGCAATGCTTGGGTTACATAAATCAGCCGTTCCGTGTCGGAGCCGTAACCCAACAACTGAATCCAACCGATTCCTTCACGGAAGACGATAACGGCGCCGCCTGCCGTCAGGCCGATCAGAAGGGCAAGCAGGGCCAGGATCAGGTGGTCATGGCGAACCGCAGCCTTCAGCTTGCGGCGAAGGAGGTGAAACGTTAGCCGTGTCACACGTTGATCCATGGGAATCCCTTATCCATAGATGGGTGTAACGCGTTGATACAAAAAGATCAAATGAGAATGCTGACATGCTCTCCAAGTTTATGAGGGCATCGCAGCGACGTCAAACGGAGTTTGCATCAAGCGCATAACCTGCCGAGCGGACAGTCCTGATGATATCGGTTTGCCCGCCTTCGTTCAGCGCCTTGCGTAAACGGCGGATATGGACATCGACCGTTCGGGGTTCGACATGGATGTTGGCGTCCCAGGCGCGGTCCAGCAATCGATCCCGGGAAAACACCCGCCCGGGTTTTTCCAGCAGCACCCGCAACAGCCGGTATTCCGTCGGGCCAAGATGAACGGGCTTACCGTCGCGTGTCACCTTGTGCCGGGCCGTATCCATGACGATGCCAGCGTATTCAAGGCTTTCGCTTGCCGCTTCCGGTTGGGTGCGGCGAAGAATAGCGTGAATGCGGGCAATCAGTTCCTTCGGCGAAAACGGCTTCACCATGTAATCGTCGGCGCCCGTTTCCAAGCCCAGGACCTTGTCGGTTTCTTCGCTTCTGGCGGTCAGCATGATGATGGGCGTGTTCTGGCTTTCAGGCGTTGTGCGGACCCGGCGGCAGACATCGATCCCGGAAAGATTGGGAATCATCCAGTCCAGTACGACGATGTCCGGTGCGCGCTCTTCGATAGCGGCAATTGCGCCTTCGCCTTCCGTTTCGACGATGGTGTCAAATCCGGCGATTTGCAGGTTGTAGTTCAGCAGTTCAACAAGCGAAGGGTCGTCTTCGACGATAAGGACGAGAGGGTCTATACTCATGATTCTTCCCCATCACTGTCTACATGTGATGCCGTCGATACCGTGTCATTTTTGTCTACAACCGTATAATGGGCTGCGTCGCTCTTGGGGCGGGCGTCTTCCGGCATGTGTCCATGTATCAGGAACAGCAGATTTTCCGCGATAGATGTCGAATGATCGCCAATGCGTTCAAGGTTCTTGGCGATGAACAACAGGTGCGTACAGGCCGTGATATTTCGCGGATCTTCCATCATGTAGGTCAGCAGTTCGCGAAACAGGCTGGTATGCATGGAATCGATTTCCTGATCCCTAATACGTACATCTTCGGCCATTTCCGCGTCTTGTTGAAGATAGGCATCCAGCGTTAGCTTGATCTGGGATTGGACCAGACCGGCCATTCGCTGTAGGCTACGCATCGACCCTATGGCAGGCATCTCTGAAAGCGCGATCGTCCGTTTAGCGATGTTCTTGGCGTAATCGCCAATCCTTTCCAGCACGCTGGAGGTTTTGAGCGCGGCAATAACCATTCGCAAGTCGGAGGCCATAGGCTGGCGTCGGATCATGATGTCGATGCCCAACTCGTCAATTTTACGTTCCATCAGATCGAGCTGCTCGTCGGCTTCCGTGATTTCCTTGGCGCGCTCAGCATCACGCTTACTCAGTGCATCGATGGAATCAGATAACTGTCGTTCAGCGAGGCCGCCCAGTTCGGCAATCATGTTATTGAGCTTGTCGAGCTCTTCATCGAATTCCCGGACGATGTGGTCGTGCGTTGTATTCATGTTTGTTCCCCTAGCAGGCTCCGGGTTTAACCAAAACGGCCCATTATGTAATCCTGTGTCCGTTGTTCGACTGGATTGTTAAATAGAGCGACTGTATCACCGACCTCGACGAGTTCACCAAGGTGAAAAAATGCCGTGCGCTGTGATACGCGTGCTGCCTGTTGCATTGAATGAGTGACAATTACGATGGTGTATTGTTCACAAAGCTCATTCATTAAATTTTCAATCGTTGCCGTGGCGATAGGATCAAGTGCCGAGCAAGGCTCGTCCATCAGGATAACTTCGGGCTGAACGGCAATCGCACGGGCAATACACAGACGTTGCTGCTGTCCACCAGAGAGGCCGGTTCCAGTTTCATTTAAGCGATCGGCGACCTCGTTCCAGAGACCGGCTTTCACAAGACTGTGATTTACCAAATCATCAAGTTCCGATTTGGAAGAGGTCAAGCCATGGATACGGGGACCATAGGCGACATTGTCGTAAATGGATTTGGGAAATGGGTTGGGTTTTTGAAAAACCATGCCGACCCGTGCGCGAAGATATACGACATCCAGGAAGTCGTCATAAAGATCTTCGTCGTCAAGGCTGATATGGCCGGTAACACGGCAACCATCAATGGTGTCATTCATCCTGTTCAGACAGCGAAGGTAGGTCGACTTTCCACAACCGGAAGGGCCGATCAGGGAGGTGACGCTATGACGTTCAATATCGAGATTGACATCGAAAAGGGCCTGTTTTTCACCGTAAAAAACACAAACATCCTTACTCTTAATGACAGGATTTTTTACTCCGGAATATTGTGACGTTTCCGGTTGGGTCATATTGTTGTTCTCTGTCGTTTCTGTCACGGCCATGTCGTTTGTCCTAAAAGAAGTCATTTATTTACCAGCGGCGCTCAAATCGTTTTCTCAAGATAACGGCGAGCGAATTCATGGTTAAGAGAAAGCCTAGCAGCACCAGGATGGCCGCTGACGACCTTTCAACAAAAGCTGGTTCCGGCGCGTCCGCCCAGAGATAAATCTGTACGGGCAACACGGTCGCTGGATCTGTAAAGCTGCCGGGGAAATCGGCAATAAAGGCAACCATGCCTATCATCAATAAAGGCGCTGTTTCACCAAGGGCCTGCGCCATGCCGATAATGCCACCGGTCAACATGCCGGGCATGGCAAGTGGCAGAATGTGGTGCGTCATAGCCTGCATCTTGGAGGCGCCAACGCCAAGTGCAGCCTCGCGGATTGAAGGCGGAACAGACTTGAGGGATGCACGTGCAGCAACAATGACGGTTGGTAGCGTCATCAGGGCCAGCACCATACCACCGACCAGGGGGGCGGAGCGCGGCATGCCGAAGAAACCCAAAAAGACTGCCAACCCCAACAGGCCAAATACAATCGAAGGGACGGCTGCCAGATTGTTTATATTGACCTCGATAATGTCGGATATCCTGTTTTTGGGTGCGAACTCTTCCAGGTAAATAGCGCTGGCGATACCGATTGGGAATGATAGGGTCAAAGTAACAATCATGGTGAAGAAAGAGCCGGCTATGGCGCCCCAGAACCCGGCCAGTTCAGGCTCGCGGCTGTCACTTTCCGTAAACAGTGTGACATTAAAGCCTTGATAAATCACGCCACGTTTCTGAAGTTCCTTAACCCAGGCAATTTGCTTGTCCTTGATCTTACGGTCGCTTTCGGCCGTTTCCTCTTTCAGGTGGCCTTTCAGATACTGGTCAACGTCATCGGACATAAGGACATTGAGGGTGATGGGTGAACCAACCAATGATGGATCATCCATAACCACTTCACGTAGCTTGAAAGCAGCTCCTGGGCTGATGAGGCCGGCCAGTAACTTTTTATCGCGTCTCTTGGTGACATCAGGGAACAACGCATAGGCCGCTTTCTTGACAAAGCCGTAGTAATTTGCGGTTCCAATCACCTCGATATTTCCTGTTGCATCAGGATCAATATCTTCCGCGGGCAAGTTGATTGTCAGATCAATCGTCGTTTCCGTGAAAGCCGGCAAAGCATTGTTGATGATGGTGCCGAAAAGAATTACCAGCAGCATCAGGGCGAACCCGACGGAAGCAATACCGTAGCGTTGAAACCTTTTTTCGGCGCGATGACGCCGTTTCAGACTGTTTCGAACTTTTTCCTCAACGGTTTGTTCTTTTTTCATGGGGCTCATTGCCGTGTTTCCCATCGCCATAGCCATCATATTACTCGTATTGCTCTCTGTAGCGGCGGACAACCACCAACGCGATAATGTTTAGCCCCAGGGTTATAAGGAAAAGGATCAGGCCGAGTGCAAAGGCCGCCAGGGTCTTGGCGCTGTCGAACTCCTGATCACCGATCAACAGGGTGACGATCTGCACAGTCACCGTTGTGACGGCCTCGAGTGGGTTTGCTGTCAGGTTTGCAGCCAGACCGGCGGCCATCACCACAATCATGGTTTCACCGATGGCGCGGGATACGGCCAGTAGCATGCTGCCGACAATGCCGGGTAAAGCGGCGGGCAGTATGACCTGCTTAATGGTTTCCGATTGCGTTGCTCCGAGCCCGTAGGAGCCGTCCCGCATGGACTGCGGAACCGCGTTGATGACATCATCGGACAGGGAGGAAACAAAGGGGATGATCATTATGCCCATGACAGCGCCGGCGGCCAAAGCGCATTCTGAGGATACGCTAAGCCCTAGGTTGGTGCCAACATCGCGGATAAAAGGCGCTGCGGTTAGGGCCGCGAAAAACCCATAAACAACCGTTGGCACGCCTGCCAGGACTTCAAGCAAGGGTTTAACGGTTGTTCGTACCTTCTTGGGAGCGTATTCCGATAGAAAAATGGCGGACAGCAGGCCAATCGGGGCGGCGACACACATGGCGATAAATGAAATCAGCATGGTTCCGGCCAACAGGGGTAGCGCGCCAAAGGCGCCAGATGATCCGACCTGATCGGCACGTAACGCTGTCTGGGGGCTCCATTCAAGGCCGAAGAGGAAATCCGTAACCGGGACTTTGCCGAAAAAGCGAATGGATTCGAATAACAGGGATAAAACAATACCAACAGTAGTCAGAATGGCGATCAGCGAGCAGATGAAAAGCAGAATGGTTATGGTGCGTTCCACCTTGGCACGAGCACGCATATCCGGGTCTATCAGCCGTTGAGCCAGCAGGATGCCGAATATCGCAACAGCCATTACGACGGCAAACAGTGATAACAGTGCCGTTTCTTTCAAGGATGCATAATGACCTGCTGCCTTAAAAAGAGCTTCGTCGACCTCAGTGTCGGCGCCAATGCCGACAGCAAGATTGCGGATATCGTTCATCAACAGGGAGCGCGTAGAAACGTCAAGGTCTGCCGTCATGCTTTCCGGTAACGAAGAAAGCACCACGCCTTCGACAACAGTGCCCTCTAACCCGAGCCAGATCATCAGTAGAAGAAATGCAGGAATGCCACACCAGAGGGCGGCATAATAACCATAATAATGTGGTCTGGAGTGTAATGACCGGGAAACGCCGCCAACTTTTGATAGGGCGTTACGGCGTCCCATGAAAAACCCGACTACCGTCAGCGCTATCAGGACAAGAAACAAAACGCTATGGGACATATCGGGTCAGATCTTTCCGAATTTATAAACTAACAAATTCAATATCTATGGATATACGGTCAGATGTCAAATAGGTGTTCGATTGACCGGTATTCTTGAAAAAAAGAAAAAGGATAAATCCCGGGCCTGTCAAAATCGACATGGCCCGGGATTTATCTTGGAAATCACATTCCGACGTTAACCGTCAGGGAGTTCGCTTCGCTGTGATAGCGATTACGCTCGTCATTCGGCATGGGGATCAGACCCTTGTCGGTGAGGTAACCGTCATCGCCCCAGGCTTTGTCGCTGGTGAATTCAGCAACATATTCCTTGATGCCGGGAATGGTGCCGGCGTGGGCGTTCTTCACGTAGAAGAACAGCGGACGGGAAATGGGGTAGTTGCCATCGGCGATATTTTCAAAGGTCGGAGCCTTGCCTTCGATCAGGCTGCCCTGAACCTTGTCGGCGTTCTGGTCGAGGAAACTGAAGCCGAAGACGCCAAAGGCCTTCGGGTTTTCTTCCAGCTTACGGATGATCAGCACGTCGTTTTCACCGGCTTCAACATAGGCGCCGTCTTCGCGGATACCGTGGCAAACGCCTTTGTATTTCTTTTTGTCCTGCTTTTTCAGAGCCTTGACCCAGTCGAACTTCTTGCAACCGCCTTCGAGAGCTAACTCGGCAAAAGCATCGCGGGTGCCGGAGGTCGGCGGAGGACCGAGAACTTCGATCTTGGTGTCCGGCAGGGAAGGATCAACGTCGCTCCACTTCGTGTACGGATTGGGAATGAACGTGCCTTCTTCAGCCGGGATGTCCTTGGCGAGCGCCAGGTAAAGCTGCTTGCGGGTGATTTCCATCTGCGGTGAGGCTTTTGAATTCGCCAGGACGATACCGTCATAACCGATCTTTACTTCGGTAATCCCGGTTACACCGTTGCTGTGGCATTTTTCGATTTCGGATTTCTTGATGGCGCGTGAAGCATTGGTGATATCAGGGTGATCAACGCCAACACCAGCGCAGAACAGTTTAAGACCGCCACCGGAACCGGTGCTTTCAACGACCGGGGTCTTGAAAGACGTGGTTTTACCGAATTGCTCTGCAACCGTGGTGGAAAAGGGATAGACCGTGGATGATCCAACGATCCGGATCTGGTCGCGGGCTTCGGCTATGCCCGTCATGGCGAAGACGGCTAGCGCGGTGGTAGCGATCAGTTTTTTCATAATTTGTCTCCTTGTCCGGCCCCTATTGGCCGGCAATTTCAATTGACTGTGTAAAAACGAAAAAGCGAAATCAACTTCCGCAATTTACGGAGAGGAAGCTACATTGGCTCGGATTCCTATTTGTGACGGATATATGACAGTTTTGTTACAATGTCGGCCTGTTGATTGCCGGAGTCTGATTACTGAAAAACGGGCAGGTAGACGGTAAACGTCGTGCTTTCCCCCATCGTGCTCTCGATTTCCAGATGACCACGGTGCCGGTTGATGATGTGTTTGCAGATGGCAAGCCCCAGGCCGGTCGATTCCATGTGCCGCGACCGTGCCTTGTCGACACGGTAGAAGCGTTCAGTCAGGCGCGGAATCATCTCATTGGGAATGCCTTCGCCTTGGTTGGTGACGGCGATGGCGGCGCCGGCGATACGGCGGCCCGGCAACCGGTTGACGCTGGAAGCACGAATGATGACCGGCGCGTCCTCCGTGCCGTACTTGATGGCATTGTCCACCAGGTTATGGAACACCTGTTCCAGCTGTTCGACGTCGCCCTGGATCGCCGGCATACCGTCTTCCAACTCCAAATTGAGGCCGATGCTTCTTTCCTTGGCCTTGACCGCCAGGATCTCGACGACACGGGACAGGACCGGTTGAAGAGTGACGCTGCCCGTCGGCTGAACGTGTTCGTTGATTTCCACCCGGGACAGCGACAGCAGGTCGTCGATCAGGCGAGTCATACGACGCGATTCCCTGAGCATGATGTCGATAAACCGGTTATGCGCCTCCACATCGTCCTTGGCGGGCCCGCTGAGCGTTTCCAGGAAGCCGATGATGGCGGAAAGCGGCGAGCGTAATTCATGGGAAGCATTGGCGACAAAATCGGCGCGCATGTGCTCCATGCGCTTGATCGCTGTCAGGTCGGTGATGGAAAGCACGACGGCGATGCCTTCGTTGTCGCCTGGTTCTGAAACATGTTCGGCATGGACGGAGATGACCCGGGGCGGTGTATCGGCAATGGCCGTTTCAATCTCGCGAATACCCCCTTCGGCCATGACATAATCGACGGCGCGCAGGATATCCGGATTGCGCAACGATATGGCCAGGTCCTGGCCGGTATGGGTGATGGCGAACAATTCCCGGGCGGCGCGGTTTATATCGACAATTTCCCGTTTGGCCCCGATCAGGATGACGGGGTATGGCAAGTGATCAAAAACGGCTTTGGGGAAGTTTTCCATGGATTTCAGAAACCGATCGAACGTCCTGTATTCGAATGCCGCGGCAGGGAGGCATGGGCGTCGGCGATATGTTTCAATCGCGCCAGAACGTCGTCGGGAAAGGTCGTCGATCGACGTTTCTCCATGTCCACGTGGACAAACATGTTCTCGTTGGTAGCGACAAGCTCCCCCGTTTCGCCGTGAAACATCTCATGCATCAGGTGCAGGCGTTTTGCGTCTACGCCCACCAGGGTCGAATGGACGACGAACGGCTCGTCTTCCATGATTTCGCGGTGGTAATTGACGTGAAGCTCCAGCGTGAAGGTCGAATTGCCCCGCTCATCGCGATACTGGTCATCGATGCCGAAGTAACGAAAGGCGTCGTCAGTCGCATAGTCGAAAGCGAGCACATAGTAGGCTACGTTCATATGGCCGTTATGGTCGATCCACTCCGGGAGGACTGTCCGGGTTTCCGAGACAATAGGCGTTTGGATGTCAGTATCGTTCGTGCTCATGTGCGTGGCCCTCGTTTTCACTACATGCTACGTATTCGCTCATGGATCAGATGGCAAGTCACCTCTACACTACGCTTTAATGCGCGAAACTACCCAAAGGAACAGGAATTGCTGAGGCTGAATGCACTTAAAGGTCCGGGTTTTGGCCCCGTCGATGCCCGGGTGAAGGCGGGAGTCTGTCTGGCGATTGTCGGCGAATCGGGCTCCGGCAAGACCCGGCTGCTGCGCGCCATCGCCGACCTTGATCCGGTCGAGGGGGAATGTTCCTTGAACGATACTTCCCGCAACCAAATTCCCGCTACCGACTGGCGCAAGCGTGTCGCCTATGTGCCCTCCGAGCCTGGATGGTGGGCGCCCATGCCTGGCGATCATTTTATTGACTTGGCGACCTGTAAGGAATTGGCGGGCGTTCTGGGAATTGATGACAAGGTGATGCAGCGCCCCGTTGAGCATTTGTCCACCGGGGAACGCCAGCGTCTGGCGTTGGTCCGCGCGCTGCAGTTCGATCCGGAAGTACTGTTGCTGGATGAGCCGACCGGGCCGCTGGATTCTGGCTCGACGGAGCGTGTCGAGGCGGAAATCATCCGCCGGTTATCAACTGGCGTTGGCGTCATCCTGGTAAGCCACGACCTGGCGCAGGCCAAACGCTTAGGCAAGGACGTCTTTGTCATGGACTCAGGCAAACTCTCTCGGTTTAAGCCTGAAGGAGAGGCCGCATGAACTCCTACATTACCCTCGGTTATGGCGATATTGCCCTCGCGGCCATTCTTCTATGTATCAACGCTGGGCTGTCGGTTGCTCTGAATTTGGGTCTCGCCAGGCAGATCATGATTGCCGCCGCCCGCATGATCGTCCAGCTCACCATCATCGGTTTGGTGCTGAAAGCCCTGTTCACCGTCAATTCGCCCTGGCTGGTCCTGCTGGTTGTTACCGTCATGGTCAGTTTTGCCGGATATGAGATATTCGCCCGCCAAACGCATCATTTCAGAGGCATGTGGTCGTGGAGCCTCGGCGCCCTAAGCATGGCGCTGGCGGCGATCATCGTGACCGTCCTGGCGTTGGGCACGGCGGTTCGACCCGAGCCCTGGTATCATCCACAATACGTTATCCCCCTGTTGGGAATGGTTCTGGGTAACACCATGACGGGGGTAAGCCTTGGTCTGGAGCGTCTTTTGTCGTCGGCCTTGCAAAACCGCCCGGCCATCGAGGCTCGGCTGCTGACAGGCGCTTCGATCAACCTGGCGCTTAAGGGATGCGTCCGCGAAGCCATGCGCGCCGGGATGATCCCGACCATCAACGCCATGGCGGCAACGGGACTTGTCGCATTGCCGGGCATGATGACGGGCCAGATTCTCGCCGGTGTTGATCCCGTCGATGCTGTTAAGTATCAGCTGCTGATCATGTTCCTGATCGCAGGCGGGACGGGCTTTGGCCTGACGGCGGCTGTCCTCGGCGGCGCGCGGCTGCTCAGCGATGACCGGCAACGCCTGCGTCTTGACCGTCTGACGTCGCCAAAAAACGGTTGAAGCGGGGAGGATTAAGAAAGGACAAGTCGTTTGCGGCAATGGGCGACCCATGCGATAAGACCCCATGAAATCAAATGTTCTTTAATTACAGAATACTGCCGTGCCCACAGATATCGTGAAGCCCTATCTTTCCGTGGTCGTTCCGGTCAAGAACGAGGCGGAGAATATTGCGCCGCTGATTGAGGAAATCCGTTCGGCGCTGGACAGCCATGAGGACTACGAAATCGTCTACGTGGACGACGGCAGCACGGATTCAACGCCGGCTGTCCTGGAAGCCATCGCCCAATCCGGCGCGCCGCTTCGCATCCTCCACCATCGGGAAAGTTGCGGTCAAAGCGCCGCCATCTGGACCGGTATCCGCCATGCCCGGGGTGACGTCATCGTCACGCTGGACGGCGACGGTCAAAACGACCCGGCCGATATTCCTGCGTTGCTGGCAAAAATCAGGGATGTTCCGGAAAATGAGAGCGTCATGATTGCCGGGTGGCGAACCAATCGCCGCGACACCTGGGTCAAGCGCCTGTCATCCCGTTTCGCCAATGGACTGCGCAAGCGGTTGCTCCGTGACGATACGCCCGATACGGGATGCGGCATTAAGGTGTTTCCCCGCCAGACGTTTCTGGCGTTTCCCCGATTTGACCATATGCACCGTTTCCTGCCTGCCCTGATGATCAGAAGCGGTGGCAAGGTTGTTTCCGTTCCGGTTAATCACCGCAACCGCTCGCGGGGCGCTTCAAACTACGGAACCCTTGATCGGGCATGGGCTGGCATCTGGGACCTGATGGGTGTGATCTGGCTGCTGCAACGGGGCAGCAGGCCCGACGTGGAAGAAGTACATCCCCCGCAAGCGGAGAATTCTGCAAACGGAGAAGCGGACGGGTGAAGACAAGAGCTATCATTAAAGGGATTATCTTGATTCTGATGTTTGCCGCCGCCGGTTTGCTTTTGAAACAGTCCGATATTGGCGCAACGCTCGATGAAGAATGGCTCGATGTCCACATCCGGGGCGAAGGTCTGAGCGGAAGAGCGCTGTTTATCGCCCTTGCAGGCATGCTGACGGCAATCGGATTCCCCCGCCAAGCGGTTTCCTTCGCTGGCGGTTATACCTTCGGATTGGTTGAGGGAACCGGACTGGCGTTGTGCGGTACGATCCTGGGCTGTGTCAGCTCGTTCAGCTTCGCCCGGTTTTTTGCCCGCGATTTCGTCGTGAACAGGTTCTCCGAGAGGGTTCGCAAGATTGACGCATTCCTTTCCGGCCATACGTTCAGCATGGCCTTGCTGATCCGGTTGTTGCCCGCAGGCAGTAATTTGTTGACCAGTCTGGCGGCCGGGGTAACCAGCGCATCGGCTGTGAAGTTCTTTGCCGGGTCGGGCCTCGGCTTCATTCCCCAGACCTTCATCTTCGCCCTTGCCGGAACCGGGGTCAGCATCGATCCGGCCATGCGTATCGGGTTGAGTATTATCCTGTTCCTTATTTCGGCCGTACTGGGAGTGTATCTTTATCGTCGTTACCGTCAGGGGCGTTCCGCCGGTGAGGAGATTGACCGTGTGCTCGAACCATAAAGGCTTCTGAATGAACCAGCGTCTGGTATTTTTGACCGGATTCCCTGTTCTCTGGATTTTGGTCTGGGGCACGATTGCTGCGGTTTCCATCGGTTTGCGGCCACCCTTGCCGGGGATTGAGTTAACGTCGATGGCAATGGCCTGGGATATGTGGCGACAGGGGGATTTCCTGCTTCCGGTCTGGATGGCTGACGAGGGAAGCGCCGTTTACCCACTGTATCTGTGGTTGATCCATGGAACCTGGTTCCTGTTCGGCGTCAGCGATGTCTGGCCCCGGCTGCTGCCGCCTGTGCTGGGCCTGGCGAATACCCTGTTGATTGCCGCTTTATGCCGCGCTCTGTGGCCGGGCTGGGCCGGGTTGGGCGCGCTCGGCGGAACCGTGGCCATGGGCATGGTCGGCTGGCTTATATTAGCTTCCATAGCCGGGCCTGAGTTGCTGTTTTCATTTTGTATCCTACTGGCGATGCTGGGTCTCGTCATGGGTTGGCGGCGTGGGACCTGGGACGGTTTCATCCTGTTGGGATTTGGCGTCGGCCTCGGTTTCTTGAGCAACGGCATCCTTGTCCTGATCCCTGTCATTCCGCTTGCCCTTCTGGCGCCTATCTGGGCGCCGGCGTTAGGCTGGGTAGGAGTGACTTCCGAAAAACAGAACGGTGACAGCGACAATGATGCTGCAAACGGGACTTCCGGCTGGCGTCAGTGGTGCCTGCGTTTAGGCATCTCGCTGTTGATAGCTACCGTCCTGATTCTCTGCTGGGCCGTACCAACGGTCATGGACCATGCCGCCGACAAGGGATTAGCATCCGGGTTGTCGCTCGCCGTCAGGCTCGGGCTGGATTCGGCATTTTCCCTGATTGTCCCGGCAGAAACGGGAGGGCGCCTTTGGTGGTTGTATCCGCTGGCCCTGTTGCTTTTGCTTGTCCCCTGGATCGTCTGGCCGGCAGCCTGGCGGTCTGTCGGCGGCCTTTGGCCGTTGGTGAAAGATGGCGCCGGACGGTTTTGCCTGATCTGGGCGATAGCGCCGCTGGCGGTATACGCCCTCGCGCCGGGCGCTCGGCCGTATGACGTGATCCTGCATATTCCGCCGTTGGCCATAATTGCCGCCTATTTGCTGTATCTGCGGATTGATCCGGAAATGGCGCGGCAGGAAACAGAACGGCGGTTTGCCAACGGCGAGGCCGTTCTGGGTATCCTCATTGCCCTTCTCGGGCTGCTCCTGATCGTTGTGCCCCTGTCGGGTGGAATGATCGCGGTGCCTTGGTGGATAGAAGGCCTTTCCGGCGCCTGGGGAATTGTGCTGATCGGCGTGGCGGCGGTATCGGCTTACGCCGCGCCGCGCATGGTGATATTCCGCACCTCGCTGGTCATGGTCCAGATGGCGCTGGTTGTCGTTATCTCCATGCTGGCGGCATCGCCCCTGTTACAGGCGCAGATGAATATCGCGCGACCGGCAGCGCATATACAAAAGCTTGCCGAACAGGGGCTTGGGGCTGCCCTTGCCGGAAAGGATGATTCTTTGGCTTTGGGCCTTGGATTTACCGCCCGTCTGAAAGGCCATGTCACGCGTCTTGACCCGGATGATTCGATTGGGGTCGTTGCCTGGGCGGCCGGTAACGAAGGCGGTCAGGTCGGGGTTGTCATGGAAACACTGTTGAAGGACAGGCAGCCGGCTGCGGTTTTTCCCTATAAAGGACAATATCTGGTGCTTTGGCCCGCTGAAATTATCGCTGAACAACCAGGTATAGTCCTCGGCAAGTCGATCAATGAAGGTCAATAAGGCCCGCCCTAGCAAATAATCCCAAAAAAAAACGGCATATTCCTTGACACTTAGCCGCCATCCAACTAAATCCGTGGCACTCGTCATCGACGAGTGCTAACAACTGTAATTAACCTGTTGAACAATAACCCCTTTTGGAGGTCTACCATGAATTTCAAGCCGCTGCATGATCGCGTGCTTGTGCGTCGCGTCGAACAGGACGTGAAGACCGCAGGTGGTGTCATCATTCCTGATACTGCACAAGAAAAGCCCATGGAGGGCGAAGTCATTTCCGTCGGTTCCGGCCACAAGGCCGAAGACGGTTCGGTTACCCCGCTGGACGTGAAGGCTGGCGACAGCATTCTGTTCGGTAAATGGTCTGGTACCGAAGTCAAATTCGACGGCGAGGATCTGCTCATCATGAAAGAGTCCGACATCCTCGGCATTATCGAGACTGGGAAAAAGAAGAAGAAATAATATTTCTTCGCAAAAGAAAGGTTAGAGAAAAATGGCTGCCAAAGATGTCAAATTTTCGACCGATGCCCGCAACCGTATGCTTGCAGGTGTCGATGTACTGGCAAATGCCGTCAAGGTGACGCTCGGTCCCAAGGGCCGCAACGTCGTCCTCGACAAATCCTTCGGCGCACCCCGGATCACCAAGGACGGTGTAACGGTCGCCAAGGAAATCGAACTTGCTGACAAGTTCGAGAACATGGGCGCTCAGATGGTTCGTGAAGTTGCGTCCAAGACCAACGACGAAGCAGGTGACGGCACCACGACTGCTACGGTTCTGGCCCAGGCCATCGTTCGCGAAGGCATCAAGGCTGTTGCCGCCGGCATGAACCCGATGGACCTGAAACGCGGCGTAGACTTAGCCGTTGAGTCCGTCATCGAAGACGTTCGCAAGTCTTCCAAGAAGGTTTCCACCAGCGCCGAAGTTGCGCAGGTCGGCACCATCTCTGCCAATGGCGACACCGAAGTCGGCAACATGATCGCTTCCGCCATGGAAAAGGTCGGCAACGAAGGCGTTATCACGGTGGAAGAGGCCAAGGGCCTGCACACCGAACTCGACGTCGTTGAAGGCATGCAGTTCGACCGGGGTTACACCTCGCCTTACTTCGTGACCAACGCCGACAAGATGATTGCGGACATGGAAAATCCCTTCATCCTGATCCACGAGAAGAAACTCTCCGGCCTGCAGCCGCTGCTGCCGGTTCTGGAAGCCATCGTGCAGTCCGGCCGTCCGCTGGTGATCATTGCTGAAGATATCGAAGGCGAAGCCCTGGCAACACTGGTTGTCAACAAGCTGCGTGGCGGTCTGAAGGTTGCCGCCGTCAAGGCTCCGGGCTTTGGCGATCGCCGTAAGGCCATGCTGGAAGACATCGCTATCCTGACCAAGGGTACGGTGATCAGCGAAGACATCGGCATCAAGCTGGAAAACGTCACCCTCGACATGCTGGGTACCGCCAAGAAAGTGGTTATCACCAAGGAAGAAACCACCATCGTTGAAGGCGCCGGCAAGAAGGCCGACATCCAGGGCCGTTGCGGCCAGATCCGCCGTCAGATCGACGAAACCACCTCCGACTACGACAAGGAGAAGCTCCAGGAGCGTCTCGCCAAGCTCGCTGGTGGTGTTGCCGTGATCAACGTCGGTGGTGCGACGGAAATCGAAGTGAAGGAAAAGAAAGACCGCGTCGATGACGCCCTTCACGCGACCCGCGCTGCTGTCGAGGAAGGTGTTGTTACCGGCGGTGGCGTTGCCCTGCTGATGGCAAGCAAGAACCTCGGCAAGATCAAAACCGCAAACCACGACCAGCAGGTCGGCGTGGACATCATCAAGAAGGCTCTTCAGGCTCCGGTTCGCCAGATCGCTGAAAATGCCGGTATCGATGGCTCCGTTGTTGTCGGTAAACTTCTCGAGCAGAAGAAAGCAGGCTTCGGCCACAACGCCCAGACGGGTGAATATGTGGACATGTTCAAGGCCGGCATCATCGATCCGACCAAGGTTGTTCGGACCGCTCTGCAGGACGCTGCTTCCGTTTCGTCCCTGCTGATCACGACCGAAGCCATGGTTTCGGAGCTGCCGAAAGACGAGCCCCCGATGCCGATGGGTGATCCCTCCGGCGGTATGGGCGGCATGGGCGGCATGGGTGGTATGGGCTTCTAAGGAAGTCTCTCTCTACCCGGACTTTCGTCCAACGAATACAGGGAAGGCCGTATCTCAGGATACGGCCTTTTCTTTATGTTCAAGTTGACCTCGTTTGTGTCTATTATTTTCCCACGTTGGCGATATGAGGAGAGAAGCACTCCATGAATGAGATTTTGCAGCTACAGGACGTGGTTGATCTGGAAGCTTATCCGCTAAATGAACCGGGTAATCCCATACGGGCTGAAATGATTGAGCAGTGGCGAAATGCCCTGGATGCCAGTCTGTATGTCTCCATTCCCAATTTCGTTCGTCCTGAAGCACTTACTGTTATGGCTGATGAGGCGAAGCGGCTCCGTACACTGGCTTATGACAATAACGAACAGCGTAACGTGTACCTGCACCGTAATCCTGACGATTCCCTGCCAAACGACCACCCACGGAACTTGTTCGATGCGGGCAGTGTAAGGATGATCGCCTATGACCTGATACCGGATCAGTCGCCACTGAAATTATTCTATCACAGCAGTGCGGTCCGGGACACGATCAGCGAGATCGTCAACGAAGGGCCATTGTATGACAACGAAGACCCCTATCAGCCGGCGAACTACGTCTGTTACGAAAACGGTGATCAGTCCTCATGGCATTTCGACGCTGCAAATTCCTTTACCGTGACCCTGATGGTGCAGGCCGCTGACGCGGGCGGCCAGTTCCAGATGTCGCCCAATACTCGTTCCGATACGGACCAGAATTATGACCATGTGGCGAAAGTGCTTCGTGGTGAGAGGAACGATACCCTGGTTGATGTTGCCCGCGAGGCGGGAGAACTCTGTATCTTCCGGGGATGTAATTCGCTTCACCGCGTTTCGCCAGTTAGCGGGGACACCATGCGGATCATGGGGGTTTTCGTCTACGAACGACAACCAGGCATTGTGGGTGACCCAAAAATCAACCGTACGATCTATGGCGAAAGAGTCATCGTAGCCGAGTGAATTAGTTCCACGCCGGATCGATCGCCTTGATCAGGGCGGAATGGTCCAGCTCGCCGTGCCCGGCGGCAATCAGACGGTCGTAGAGATCCCGCCCCAGCGCCGTCGCCGGTAATTCAAGCCCGACGGCCTTGCCCAGTTCCAGAGCCTGCTGCATGTCCTTGCGCTGGGTCGTGCACTTGCCACCTGGCGCAAAGGAATGATCGACCATGCGTTGGCCGTGGACCTCCAGGATGCGGGAATCGGCGAAGCCGCCCTGAAGCGCTTCACGCACTCGTGCGGGGTCGACGCCTGCCTTGTGGGCCAGCGCCAGGGCCTCGGAAACAGCGCCGATGGTCAGGCCGACGATCATCTGGTTGGCGGCCTTGGCGACCTGCCCGGCGCCCACGTCGCCGACATGGGTTGTCTGCTTGCCAAGCACATTGAAGATGTCTCCGGCCCGGGCCATATCGGCGGCGCTGCCGCCCGCCATGATGACCAGTTCACCATTCTCCGCGCCGATGGTACCGCCGGATACGGGGGCGTCGATATAGCGTCCGCCCCTGGCTTCAACCTGACCGGCCAGATCCTTTGTGATCATGGCGGCGGTTGTTCCCATGTCGATAACAAGGGTGCCGTTCCTGATGGCAGACAGGATTCCGCGCTCTCCGGCCACGACCAACTCCACGGCGGGAGTATCCGACAGCATCAGGATGATGATATCCGCTTCATCGGCGACAGCTGCAGGGCTGAGCGCCGGTTTCATGCCTTCGGCGGCAAGTTCGTCAACCGGACCCTGGGAGCGGCTATGGATGACCATGTGCGCGCCGGCGCGCTTCAGGTTGCGCGCCATGGGTTTTCCCATCAGTCCAAGGCCGATAAAACCGATGGTCTGTTTATGCAGGGATCGTTCCGGGGCAAAGGAGGGATTGTTTGTCATGGAAGCGCCTCTGGATTTTAATGTTCAGAGTGGTGTATCAGGGAGCGGAAGAAGCGTCAAAGCATGACGCTCTTTGAAACGCCTTAAGCATGGGTTTAAGGATAGGCAGCATGTATCAGCTGGCAAAAGGATTGATCATGGCGGGGGTTGCGGCGTTTATTGCCGCCGTCATCTGGTGGTATCTGTTTTTTGAACAGTTGCTGAAGGAAGACGTCAAGCGCGCCAGCTCGTGCTTCTACCAGACCACGACGGAATGCGCGGTCGGCAGCACGATGATCTCGGCATTCGGCGACATTCCTGTTTATCAGCCTGAAATTCTCTGGCTCGCCGCCGGCTTGATCGGCCTGGGGATCATGGCGCTAGGCGCTTCGTCACATCGTAACGGGGGCAATACATGAAGACGGTCAACCATTTTCCCAAGGACGACTTGACAAACGGCTGGTCAGGAATCCTGCCCCCGCGGGAACCCAATCCTCCCCTTGAAGAGGATATCAGGGCTGACTGGGTAGTTGTCGGCGGTGGTTTTGCAGGATTGGCGGCAGCCCGCCGGCTGGCCGAGAACAGGCCGGAGGAAAAAGTCGTTCTGGTCGATGCCAGCGAAGCCGGTGAGAACGCTTCCGGCCGCAACAGCGGCTTCGCCATTGACCTGCCCCATAATGTCGGCAGTTCCCTGGAAGAACTGGAAGGCTCGCACCGATTCATGGAGCTGGCCCGCTCCGCCATCGATTACATGGAGGATATCGTCGAGAAGCATGACATCCAGTGCGATTGGGGGCGCCGCGGTAAGTACCATGCGGCCGTGTCGCCGCGTGGTACATATGAAGTGCTGGTCCCGTTCATGGAGGAACTGGAGGCGCTGGGCGAGCCTTATGAACTGATCGAAGGCGATGATGTTGCGGTAAAAATAGGCTCACCCTATTACTCGGCAGCGGTTTACACGCCTGGATGTGTATTAATGAACCCGGCGGCCCTGTGCCGGGGCATGGCGGATAGCCTACCGGGAAACGTTATCCACTATGAAAAAACGCCGGTGACAGGCGTCGATTACGCCAACGGAGTGACGCTGACCACGGCGAAGGGTTCCATCCGGGCGCCGAAAATGATCTTGACCGTCAATGGGTTCGCCGGTCAGTTCGGATTCTACAAGGGCCGCCTGCTCAGCTTTGCCGCCTACGCCAGCCTGACCCGTCCCTTGTCGGCTGCGGAGCGGACCGCCCTTGGTGGCACGGAAGACTGGGGCCTGACGCCGGCCAATGCCTTTGCCGGGATTACCATGCGATTCACCCGCGACCACCGTCTGCTGATCCGGCAGAATATCCACTTCAATCCCGGCATGGACATCTCCGATGAACAACGCGCCCGTGTCCGGCGGGAACACCAGCGCCTGTTCCATCATCGCTTTCCCATGCTGCCGGATGTCACCATGGAGCATACCTGGACCGGCTATCTCTGCCTGTCGCAGAACAGCGCGCCGGGCTTCGGACAGGTTACCCCCGGCGTTTACTCCGCCGTGTGCCAGAATGCGGTCGGCGCAACGAAGGGAACTATCGCCGGCATTCTCGCCGCCGACATGGCCTGTGGCGTGGACAACCCCCTGATCGCCGATATGGAAAGTCTCGGCACGCCAAACCGGCTGCCGCCGCGTCCGTTCCTCGACTTAGGGGTTCGCGCCCGCTTCGCATGGGAGCTTTACACGAACCGTCATGAGGCCTGATCTTTCAGGGCCAGACCGGTAACCTCAACGCGGTCTGTCCAATTCCGCCTATTGCGGGTTTTCCGGAATAAAGCCTATTCTTTTCCCTGGTCTTGATCAGGGAGGCAATAATCGATGTATGAAATCGACCCGTCCAGAAAGGATCTGGTACAGGAATTCAAGGCAAATCCGTCCGGACCCTATAGTTTTGAGCTTACAAAAGTCATCATGCGGTTGCGCGTCATGCCCATGGCGGACCGCCATATACTTGTCTGCACGAAACATGGCCGCGAGTGGAAACTGGCCAAGATGCCGACGGTTCGTGGCGCAAAGCTGGAAATCTACGAGGACCAGGTTTTCGAGGATTACGATGATGGCGCATGGGAAGTCTTCAAGCGGCGCTGGAAAACGCTGACAGGCGAAGACGCGGAATAATCAAATCAAACAAGGAAAATCATAAATTCCGGCACAGCGGAGGAATGAAACGTGAAAAAAGTCGTCGGTTATACGGATGTTTGGAGTGTTACACCGGGAGAAACGATTAACTTCAAGGTCAGCACCTATGGTCCGGAAAAATACCGGGCCGACCTGGTCAGGGTTATTTGCGGTGACGATGAGCCCGATCACGATATCTACCTTGAAGAGGAAATGGATGCCCCCTTTAACGGCGAGTACGGTGGGCGATTGCAGCCCACGGACGCAGGTTCCTATGCGGTCATTCCCCATTCGCCCCAGATGGAGGGGCTGGGAAGTTTCACGGTGCAGGCGTGGGTCTTTCCGACCACGCCGGACAAGGGGGAGCAAGGCCTTATCACCAAATGGGATGAGGAAAACGCCGGCGGTTTCGCCCTTTACATAGATGACTCGGGCGCGCTCGCCATGCGCATGGGCGATGGAACCGGTACGGTTGAGGAAATTTCGACAAATGCCCCCCTGATGGAGCGCCGCTGGTATCTGGTTTCCGGATATTTTGACGCCGGGACGCAGGAAGTCAGTATCTGCCAGCAGCCGCTGGAATCGCAACTTGAGAACCTGAAAACGGTTTCCGCTTCAAGCAATGTCAAATTGAACACCATTCCTGACACTGAATCGCCCCTGATGTTCGCCGCTTTTTCTGCAGTCCTGTCAACCGGCGCTCCCGCATCGCAGAACCATTTCAATGGCAAGATCGACCGTCCGCGCCTGGTCGGCGCCGTGATGAACGAAGCCGAAAGAACGGCCATGGCCTGGGACGCCATGCCCCATGAAAGGAATACGCAAACAATCGGGGCCTGGGATTTCGCCATCGATATCGGCACCGACGGGGTAAGCGACATCGGACCCAACGGTCTGCATGGCTGGATGGTGAATATGCCGTCACGCGGCTGCAAGGGCTTCAACTGGAGCGGCATGGAGCAGAACTGGGCCTACGCGCCACAAGAATACGGCGCAGCCCATTTCCATGAAGATGATCTCTATGATGCGAATTGGGATACGGATTTTTCCTACTTGGTGCCCAATGATCTGAAAAGCGGCGTTTATGCCGCCCGCCTGAAGGTCGAGGATGATGATTGGTACGTGACATTCTTCGTGCGCCCACCCCGTGGCACGACGACGTCCAAACTCGCCTTCCTGGTTTCGACGGTTACTTACATGGCGTATTCAAATTATCACTGGATGATGCACGAACGCTATGCAGAGTCCGGCGAATCCTTCTGGACCACGCTATACAGTAACGAAGTGTTCCTGCAGGAACATAACGAGGTCGGCTTGTCGACCTATGATCATCACGCCGACGGTAGCGGCGTGCGCTATGCTTCCCGGTTGCGGCCGGTGCTTAACATGGCGCCGAAAACGCCGCTATGGAGTTTCAATGCCGACAGCCACATCCTGGGTTGGTTACATGATAAGGGCATCGAGTACGATGTAATCACGGACGAGGATCTGCATGATGAAGGTGTCGAGCTGCTGGATAACTACCGAGCCGTGCTTACCGGCACGCACCCCGAATATTACACGACGCCCATGTGGGACGGATTGCGGGCCTATCTCGCGCGCAAGGGCCGGTTGATTTATCTCGGCGGCAACGGATTTATCTGGCGCTGCGCCCTGTCGGATGAAATGCCGGGCATCCTGGAGCTACGCCGTGCCGAGGATGGCATCCGCTACCGTGATGAGGAACCCGGGGAATATTACCTTGAATTCACGGGCGAATATGGCGGCCTTTGGCGTCGTCTCGGTATGGCTCCGCAGGCCCTGTGCGGCGTTGGTACAGTCGCTGTCGGCTTCGATGAGTCTGGTTATTATCGGCGCAAGGAAGCGAGTTTCGACCCGCGTGCCAGCTTTATCTTCGACGGCATTGGCGATGATGAAATTATCGGTGACTTCGGCATCCTGGGCGGCGGCGCCAGCGGCTCGGAAATCGATGCGGTCGACCCTCGGCTGGGGACCCCGGTTCACACACTGGTTGTCGCCAGTTCAGAAAACCATTCGGCCAATACCTACCTGGTGCCGGATGAAACGGGTTTCCACCATGCCGCCATGGATGGCAGCATGAATGACAGTATCAGGGCGGACATGACGTTTTTCGAAACGCCGGGTGGCGGGGCCGTCTTCTCCGTTGGGTCCATTGCCTGGGGCGCGAGCCTGCCGCACAACGGTTATGACAACAACGTATCTCGGATATCGGAAAATGTCGTTCGACGGTTCCTGGCGGATGAAGATTTCAAGATGCCGGAATAATGGCGGTATCTATTCCTGTAGCTCTGTTGAACGCTTTACCAGCTTGATGCCCGTTATCATGGGTCGGATCAGGTTTTCCCGCTTCCAGATGAGATAGAAAATCAGCACCGCTACATGCAACAGAACGAGACCGGCCAGCACGTTTGAGCTGATTTCGTGGATGTTGTTGCAGAACCGGATGAACCCGGCGCTGGCATATGAAGACAGGGGGCCTTCGGTAAAGAAATCATCCGATTCGGAAAACAACCCCGTGCTTACCTGGACGATCAGGGTCGCAAGCATTGCCAGGACGGCCCAGCTTCCCAAGGGATTGTGCCCGGGAACGCCGCTAGGCGTGCGCCTGGACAAGCTGGATAGATAGAGAATGACAGACCGGGGTGAGGCGAACAGGGCGCTCAATCTGGCCGACGGCGGCCCGATAAAGCCCCAGATGATCCTGAACACGATAAGCCCGCCGGTGCAGTACCCCAGATAGAGATGCCATTGGATGTTGTTGAAACTGAGGTTGTTCCCGATCAGCCAGCCGGCAGAGACCGAGAGGACCAGCAACCAGTGAAAGAGACGCGTCGGCAGATCCCATACACGCGTCTCTTCCAAACTGCTTTTTTCTTCCATAACCGATATTCGATCAGAAATCCTTGGCCCGGAAGTTGTCATGACAGCCCTTGCATCCGCCGCCAAGTTCACCGGCCCAGAACTGGACCGCTTCAAGGCCCTCTCCAGCCTCGGAGGCCATGTCGGCAACAGCCTGTTTCCAGGCGTTGGATTTTTCAACGATGTCCGGATAGGTGTCCCAGATTTTCTTTAGCGCGCGTGTCTTGCCGGGCATTTCCTCTTTTGACGTTCCGGCAGGCCAGAGATTCCCCGTGTCCAGTTTGCTCAACGCCAGCAGGTTGTTGGCCGCGGACGAGGCCGCGGCTGCGTCATACTCAATATTACCTTTGGCCATGCCGAACAGGATGCCGGCGTTATGACGGACCATCTGGTAATAGCCCTGGCGGGCCTTGATGATTTTTTCTGTCGATTCATCGGCATGAGACACGCTCTGGACCCCGGTCACGAGCAACATGACGGCGGGCAGGAAAAGAAACAAACGCAAGGCTTTCGGGTAGGTAATCATGGCAATCTCCCTGTTGGCGATAATCATTGTTTCCTAATAAACCTATGTCCTTTGGGCGGCATTTCAATTTCAAATTTTTGTGATCTGTCCCTTGGCCTCGTTCAAGCCGAAAATAATTAGCTGGAACGGCAAAAATTGTCCGATTGCCTTCCATCACCCAATGCCGGTATAGAGGCCTTAGTTTCCGGGTGAGTAGGAGCGCGTGATGACGGTTGAACGACCCCTGTCTCATGTACGTGTGCTTGATTTCGGCCAGTACCTGGCCGGGCCGCTGGTCGGTATGATGCTGGCCGATCTGGGCGCCGAAGTGATCAGGGTTGATCCGCCCGGCGGGCCTCGTTTCAAGGATCCTGCCAGCGACATGCTGTCCAGGGGGAAGTCGTCGCTTGTTCTGGATCTGAAATCCGACCGTGACCGTGAAACGGCTATTGAGCTGGTCCGGCGCAGTGATGTTCTCATTGAAAATTTCCGGCCCGGCGTTATGGGCCGGCTGGGCCTTGGGCCGGATGATCTTCACACCCAGAACAGTGATCTGATTTACCTGTCGTTGCCCGGATTTGCCTCAACCGATGAGGCTTTGTCGGAGCTTCCTGCTTGGGAGGCCATTATCGCCGCCCTGACAGGGCAATTCACCGATATGGGATTGAACCGCCGCCTGATGGGGATCAATCCGTCCTTCACGCCGCTTACGCTGGCCTCGGCTTACGGCGCAGCATTCGGCGCCATGTCCGTGCAGTTTGCTCTTTATTGCAGGGACAGGAACGGCGGGGACCACATCGAAGTGCCCCTGGCGTCCGCTCTTCTGGAGGGCCTAGCCTATAACTGTGAGCAGATCCAGGACTATCCGGAGCGATACAAGTCTCCCAGGGAAGTGGAACTGGATCGCCGGGCGGCCGAGGGATTGCCCATGAACCTGAGTTTTGAGGAACTATCAGAGTTTCTCGATCCCTTCTATCGAACCTATACCTGTGCCGATGGGCGTGGTTTCTACGTGGTGGCCGGCAGCGTCAAGACGCATCCGCGCCGGGTTCTGGAAACCCTGGGGCTTGGTAATCTGCTGGATGAATTGCCGGATTTCGACGCCTATCTTGATACCAAGGACTGGCTGGCTGAGTGGTCGCTCAGGAACTATCCCGTCGGCCCATCGGACCGGGAACGTATCTCAAGCGCCATGAAAGAAGCGTTCTTGGCACGTCCTTCCAAAGAATGGGAAGAATTGTTCGGTACCGCCAAGGCGCCGGCGACGGCGCAACGTTACACGAAGGAATGGCTTGCCGATCCTCATGCCCTGGCTTCCGGGTTGGTACTGGAAATCGATGACCCGCGTCACGGGGCAATGCGACAAATGGGTAATGTCGCGTGGCTGACATCGGATTCACTTGCCACCGACAAGCAGTCTGGGCCAACCGCCGATAATGCCCGGCTAGATCTCGATCGAATTCTTTTCGAACCACCTCGTCGCAAGGACGATAAACCGAAGGTAGAGGCGGCGGATAAAGGATGGCTTGACGGCCTGAAGGTGCTGGACCTAACGAACGTCATTGCCGGGCCGACCATCGGCTCGACGCTGGCGCGGTTCGGCGCAGAGATCACTCTGGTTCAACCGGCCGATCCTTCTGTCGATCCCTGGAATACCCTGGTTTTCGGTCTGCAGGCTCAACGCGGGAAGAAGAGCGCCTTGCTGAACCTGTCTACAGAAGAGGGTCAGGATGCCCTGAAACGCCTGATCGGGGATTCGGATGTCATAACCATGAACGGTACGGATGAACAGAGGGACAGGTTGGGCCTGTCCCTTGAGAAACTGGAGGCGATAAAGCCCGGCATCATACTGGTCCAGCTAGACGCCTTCGGCGGCCCCCGGCGTGGGCCCAAATCGGATCATCTCGGTTATGACGACCTGGCCCAGGCGGCGACCGGCGTCATGGTCCGCTTCGGTGGCGGTATGGAAACGCCGGAGGAACATGCCCACTTCGGCACCATCGATGTTCTGACCGGGTTCTGCGCCTGCGTCGGGTTGGGCGCGGCGCTGTTAAAACGCAAAAGGACAGGGAAAGGCGATATCGCCCGGGCATCCTTGGCTGCCGCCGGAAACCTTATACAGACACCGTTTATGTACGATTTCGAAGGACGCCAACCCTTTGACGAGCCTTCCGGCCGGGATGTGACGGGGTGGGGCCCTTATTATCATTGCTATCAGGCAGCAGACGGCTGGATGTTCCTTGCAGCGCCAAGGGAGCGTGAAGATGTGTTGAAGCGCATGACAGACCTTGCTGACTTGGCGGGCAAGGGGCTTGATTCGGATGACATGACACAAGAGCTGTCCGGACGCTTCAAGGGGCATCCGGTCAACTATTGGCAATCCGCAATCGCGGGCGGTTCTTCCGCTATCGTTCCCTTAGGCTCGTTAATGGAAACCCGTGACCGATCCCTGCAATACGAAAGCGAAGGCGATATCGATATTTCGAAACAGACATTTCGGGTTATTCGCCACGACTGCCATCCGATGGGTCGGTGGTGCGATCTCGTCGCACCGAATGCCGTAAGACCGTCGAAGGCGGCAATCGCCATACCGAGCCCCATGCCAAAATATGGCGAGCATACGAAAGAAATACTGGAACGGGCCGGTTACGACAAAACACGCATCGATGTCATGATTCAAAACGGATCAGCCGGTTTGAAATGGTCTGACAAATTCCTGCCTGAATAGGATAGGCGTTGCGGCGTGCGTTTTATTAAGCAGCCTTCCGCCGCTCGTTCTCGACCAGGTCGCGGTTGTTTTTCCGCCGCCGGTCTGGGCCGAAATAGGCATTCATGCCGGTAACGCGGACGAATTCCCTGGGGCGCTCGACAATAGAGCAGATGCGTAGGTAAAGGCTTTTCGCTGAAATCGGTTTGGCCATGAATTCATTAACGCCGGCATCGCGGGCTTCCATCACCCGTGACATTTCCGTGAAGCCGGTCAGCATGATAATTGGTAAATATATATTTGGACTGTCATTGCCAGTCCGGATCATCCTGGTGAAATCAAGTCCGTCGAGCGGCTCCATTTTCCAATCGCAAATGACTAGGTCAGCCGGGAAAATGCGAAGTTCCCGCAGGGCATCAACGCCGTCATAGGTGACCTTGATATTGAAGTGCTCAATGCCCAAGGCAATCAGAACCGACTTGATGATGGAGCACATATTTTCATTGTCGTCGACAATGAGAACGTTGAGATTACGCAGGTCGTAATTCTTGTTCAATGCTTACCCCCAAGGAAGCAAGTTGAAACCTGGAATATATCCCCCGACAGTATTTCACGTCATAGGAATACGCTCGTATTCTTATGACGTCGTTTTTTTATGTCAACAAACTTAAAAGAACGTTACAGGTAAGACAGCCTGAAAATCAGGCAATTAAAGCATTCATGTCTGCTTACGGCTGGAGGAATGTTTCCGCTATTGAAACGGCTTCGGAAAGGCCACAACGCCTGATCTCGACAGATTTGGGAAAAGCATCGAGGAGCCGGCTCGGCACCGCCCTGTCCAGCATAACGAAGACCCCGTGATCATCCTGCCTGCGGATCAAGCGGCCATAGGCCTGTTTGAGTCTTAACCGGGTCAGCATCTCGTCATAGGCGCGGCCGCCGAACCTGTCCCGGCGGGCACGGTGCAGGATGTCCGGCCTCGGCCAGGGAACGCGGTCAAAAACGATCAAGCGCAGGGAGCGTCCGGGAATATCCACGCCGTCACGAACGGCATCCGTGCCAAGAAGGCATGAATCCTCCTCCGCACGGAATATATCGACCAGCGTTCCGGTATCGAGAGGATCGATATGCTGCGCCAGGAGCGATACCCCTGTCTTGTCCATATCGACGGCTATCCGCTGGTGAACGGCACGCAGCCGGTTTACAGCGGTAAACAGGCCAAGGCCTCCGCCACCGGCGGCCAGAAACAGAGAGCGATAGGCAGCGGCAACCTGGTCGGGCGCATTCCGGTTAACGTCGCCCACGACAAGCACCCGAGTCGCCGATCCATAATCAAATGGGGAAGGGAAGTTTTCCAGCAAGGCCGGGGCCGAAAGATGGTTGACCCCGGTCCTGTCCCGGGCCGATGCCCATATATCATTTGAACCCGGTTCGTCATCAAGCGGCGGTGGAGCCTCTTCGCCTTCAAGGGTTTCATCAGTTGCATCGCGGTCGCGCAACGTGGCCGAGGTTACCAGTACGCCATGCGACGGCTCCATGACGACCTGGGCGAACGGCTCCATGGGATCAATCCAGTGCCGGTGTAGCCCCACATCCTGGTCATTGCCGCCCCATCTTTCGACACTGAACCAGTCGACGTAAGAATCGGGCGTTTCTTCATGCAAAGACCGGAGCATGGCGATCCATGACCTGACCGGCATCAGCCCTCGCCGTTCAATGCTCCGGCCGGCCGCTTCAATACGATTCCGCGTGCCTGTATCCAGGGTGTCTGCATCCTTATCAAGGATGGCGAACAGTCCCTGTATAAGACCGGTGAAGGGACGCATTAACCGGCTCAGATCCTGTTCCAGATCGCCCGCTGCATCCAGCAGCCCTTCAATGACGGGGGTGGTTTCCGTTTCCAGGGAATAGGGGCTGTCGGAATCCCGGTCCCGGGCATAGACCTGTTGGCGAACCTTGGCGAGAAAGGCCTCCGTACTGCCTTGTGGGTTGCCAGCGGCAATACGTTGCAGCCAACCGGCAGATGGCAGCTTCCGGGCCGCCATCAGGATTTCATCCAACGTCTTTTCCGATTCCTCCTCACCGGCGATCAGATCGCCGACGCGGGCTTTCAGGCCGCGAGAGCGGGACCGGCTGCCGGCCTCGGCGCCGATAAGCCAACGTCTGAGCTCTCCAGTTTCAAACCCTGTCAAATCGGCGGCGAAGGCGCTGTCAGCAGCGTCAAACAGGTGATGACCTTCGTCGAACACGTAGCGGGTTGGCGTTGTCCCGTCTGCGCCCCCTTCACCGCCGCCCAGTGCTGCCTGTATCATGACAAGGGCGTGGTTGGCGATGACGATATCCGCTCGGCGCGCCCGCCGTTGGGAATGTTCGATGAAACATTTCTTGTAATGGGAACAGGCGGAATAGGTGCATTCACCCCGGGTGTCAGTCAGGTCGATGGTCTGTCCCCGGCCCATCAGGTCGGTCAGCCACGATGGAAAGTCGCCTCCGATCATGTCGCCGTCACGGCTGGCCAGGAGCCAGCGAGCCATGAGCCCGAGCGGAACGGCGGCTGGACCGCCCTTTGCCGGGATTCGGCCAACGGCTTCTTCAAAATTAAGCAGACAAAGATAGTTCTCCCGGCCTTTGCGAACCACGACACGGGCGGCTTTTTCCTCGGCAAAGGGGTAAAGCCGGTCAAGTTCCATATCCAGTTGGCGTTGGAGGTTTCGGGTGTAGGTGCTGATCCAGACCGTTCCGCGGTTTTTCTCGGCCCAGACGCTGGCAGGCGCCACATAGCCGAGGGTCTTGCCAATGCCTGTTCCGGCTTCGGCAATGACGACATGGGGCTCACCGGCCTTTTCCCTGGGGAGGAAAGCCGCTGAGACGGCGGACGTGTAATCGGTCTGACCGCTACGATTCTCTGCCCCCGTCCCCAACAACTGGACAAGACGGGCGCGCGCCTCGACCGGCTCGACAGGGCGGTTTTCAGATGGCGGCTCCGGTGCGCCTTCCTCCCATTCTTCAAGCAGGGTCCAGACTTTCAGGCCGCTATTGGCGTTTGACGGTTGTGTTATCCCGGTTGAACCATAAACCTGTTCCAAAGCAGCAAGCACGGCCCGGCCCCAGGGCCATCCTCCTTGTGCCATCGCCCAGGCAGTGGCGGAAAGGGGATCCTTTCTTCCGCCCGATTCACGAGCCCGGGCCATCATTTCCTCAAGCAGAAAGGCCGCAGCCCGTGGCAATAACATGGCCTCGTCTTCGTGGTGTACGGGGATCGGCAGATCGAGCGCTTGCGCAAGCCCTCCCGGGGTCGGAAGGCAGAATTCCGCAGGACGCACAAAGGCAAACAACTCCAACACGTCAAAGGCATCGAAGGGGCGGATACCAAGGCGTCGCGCCAGCCCCCGCCCGTGGCAGACATAGGGCCTGATATCGGGAAGCAGTCGGGAGACGATGGAATCGGCCTCCAGCACCTCCACCTCACCTTCTTCGCTTAGCCAGACTCCGCCCAGCGCCGATGCGACAAGGCACGGCGCAGCGGGTAACTGCACGCCGGCGCGGGCTTTTTCAGGCTTGGATTTGTCTGAATTCGGGTTTCGGGACATGGCAGCCCTATTCCTATCCCGTTGTGTGCCCCGGGTCACGCCCAACGATAGCAATCAAAGGCTGAAAACCACTGGAATGTTCCGGCTGAAAGGACCATGTCAGGATAATGACATTAAATTAAAGCGCTTTTTCGCATATTATTGTGTGAACATTTGCCATAGGGTAAATTTTAACACTGAAATGCTTGATCGTTCGGAAATTAGCGCGTATCGAACATCCCCCTGAGTCTTTCGGGACTATGTTCGGACTTTTGCATTAAGCCGGTTTTTGGAATTTTTACTCTGACAATAAGATCAATAAGACGAGGACGACGTGTTTCGTAAATCAAGGTCTGGCGCTCAAATCAAGATTGGCGACCGTTTCGTCAAGGCAGATGATCCTAAAATAGTCTGGGTAGTGACCGGGGAAGGCAGCGATGTCACGCCGATTCCCCATTATACGGTTGCCCAGGAAGACCGTCACACGCGCCGCAGGACCCTTTCCGAGCAAACCCTGCTTGATAAGGATTTTTACCGCAGGGTCGACTGATCTTTTTAAGGCATCCCGTGGATGCTGACTTGCTTGATAATGAAATCGCCGCCCCGCGTCGCCATTCCGAAGCCGATGAAGGGATCGCGGAAACTGACATCGCGAACATCAAGGATATTCTTTCCGTCCAGGTCGACCCTCATGGTGCCGTCGGCCGTCCGGGTCCACAGAATCTTGTGGACTTTCTTGTCCTCAAGGGTAAATGGCCCCGGCTCAAGTGCTATGGTGCGCGAACCGCTGCGGGATTTGATCCGCAGGGCCAAACCCTTGCCGACAGTATAGGACAGCCTGTATCCCGCCACCCTGTCGCTGCCCTGATAGGGTCCGATAACCAGTTCGCCTTCGTTCACCCAGGAACTGAGATCGACTTCGATGGAAAAGGCATTGGAAATGGCGGCGCTTGCGAAAATGGATGTCGGTTGGATTCCGGATTGTGTTGAAGATGACCCTGAACCTCCCAGGGCCTGGTTGAGAATCTGGCCGAAAATCTGGGCGGCAGCATCCTTGGATGTCGATGAGGACTGTTTGACCTCATCCAGTCCGTTCCTGAGACCCCAATTTTTTTCAATCCAGTACCGGCCCTGGCCAATGGTCCAGGCGGGATTTTGTGTGTAGTCGCCGTCCGCGAAATCGTCATAGAGAACCTGATTCGTCCAGGGGCGGTCATATCCAGTGGCAAGATCGCGCAGATCCTGGAGGAATTTCGGATCAGCGGCGCGATCCTTCTCGGCCTGGTCGATCAGGGCATTCAGCCGATCAAGGACTTCCTTTAACCTAGCATCATCTATGGCCTGGCTCGATGGCTGGTCCGGATTTTCCCAGGTCGAATAGGTCTGTGCCATTGCATTCTTGGCATACGGCAGGCTCACCAAGCTAAAAATCACGCCTATAAGGAAATAACGGATTAATCCGCGTCTGGTCTTCATGATTCCTGGTAACTCCTGCAGTCCGGTATCAAGGTTTATCCTCTGACCAGACTAGCACAGGTTTTTGTCATGCCATCAAGTCAATATTATCTTGTATTCAAGAGTATTGCTGCCGTACCCTGAATATGGGACAGAGCATAAAGAGGGGGAATACTTTTAGTATTTCCAGCCAACAGGTTAAGGAATTACATAGGGACCGATCATGGAAGAGCATAGAAGCAGTCCGCGTTACAATCTTTCCAGCGTAGCGGCGACGCTCGGTGACAAGGAATGTGAGGTAGTCGACGTGTCGCCTACGGGAATTTTCCTGAAAGGTGCGGACCCCAGCCTTGAACGAGGCGATGTGGTCTCTGTTGACCTTACGGTTCCCTTGATGAGCAAGGTTGTCCCTGTAAGGGTTGACGGCTTCGTCGTGCGTAGCGACGAAAAAGGTGTCGCCGTGGATTACGCCAAACCGGCTACGACATGGCCTCATGTTCTGCGGATTCTGGATGTAAAAGAAAATCGCAGCGGATAGCGATCGGGCTCTGCCCTTCTCCTTTCAGGAAAACAGGATTTCCCCTTGTCATCCGTAACAACTGAAGCCGACACCAGGCGAAAATACCTTCTTGGTATTGGCCTTATCCTGCTCGGCGGCATCAGTTTGAGTTCCGGCGGCATACTCTTGCGATATGTCGAACAGGCAGACGGCTGGACGATCCTGTTTTACCGTTCGATCGGCTTTATCTGCCTCTTGTTGTGCGTCATCCTGTTTCGCCACGGCCGCCAGACTGCCGGCGCATTTCGGGCAATCGGCAAGAACGGCCTGGCCATGGCCCTCATTTTGGGCAGCGGGTTCACATGCTATGTGTTCGCCATGCTGATGACCACAGTCGCCAGCGTTTCATTCATTATCAGCGCCGGGCCTTTGTTCGCGGCCATCTTTGGATGGTTTATCCTGCGCGAACGTGTTTCTCCCATAACCTGGATGGTGATCGCCGGCGCCGCTGTCGGCATGGGGCTGATGTTCGCCGACGGACTGACCGGCGGTCATGTTGCGGGTGTAATCGTGGCAATTGGCATCCCGGTGACGTTTGCAATCATGGTCGTTCTGATTCGCAGGGCCGGTGACATGGATATGCTGCCGGCGACCTGTCTTGCCGGTGTCGTATCGATGTGTTTTGGCGCGGTCATGGCCGATACCTTGATCGTTTCGCGCTATGATCTTCTGCTCAGCCTTTTTCTGGGCATCGGTCAATTGGGCCTGGGTTTCATGTTTATCACGCTCGGCACGCGGTATGTGCCGGCGGCGGAATCGGCCCTGCTGTCCTTGTCAGAATCGGTACTGGCACCGATTTGGGCTTGGCTTTTCCTGATGGAAATTCCGGCTCCCCTTGCCATGGTCGGCGGTTTGCTCGTGCTCAGTTGTGTCGGGTTGCAGGCGTTGGCAGGGATACAGCGTGATCGACGCGCCCGGCGGGAAAGGGCCCGCGCATGATTACGATTTTGATGATCGATGACGATCCTGCCACGAAAACGATCATCGACGGTTGGACGACGGATGCGAATATATCCGGCGCCTACCGGTTTCTCCATACCGAATCGGATAAGGAAGCCCTGAAGGTTATCAACGAGAACCAGCGAATCGACATCGTTTTCGTCAACATCGATTCCGGCGCCCTGACCGGCCTGGATCTCTTCCACAAAGTGGAAAACAGGGAAACCCGGTTCCCCCGAATTGCCATTTCCGACGGTAAGGATTTGCAGCATATCCGCAAGGCAATCGCTGACGGCGCTGTAGAATTCATCGTGAAGCCGCTTGATCGGGATGACCTGTTCGATGTGATCGATCGCGTCTATGCCCAGGTCGAACGCCGCCGCAAGAACTGGAAGGACCGTGCGGAGTATGTCGCCCTGCGCCGTGAAGTAACGGCTGCGGCGGAGATGCAGAGCAGTTTCCTGCCGAAATCATTCCCGGAATTCAAGAACCTTGACGTGTTCGCCCGGACCCGCCCCGCCAGGGATGTCGGTGGCGATTTCTTTGACGTCATAGCCCTGGATGACGACCGGGTCATGGTGCTGGTTGCGGATGTCGCGGGAAAGAGCGTTCCCGCGGCTTTCTATATGGCTATATCACGCACCCTGCTTCATACCCTGATCATACAGGAGGCCTCGCCCTGCGAATGTCTTGAGCTGGCGAATGACGCGCTTTGTGGCTATGACATTCCGAGCATGTTCGTTTCAGTCATTTGTGTGCTTGTCGATACCTCGGCTCGGACAATCTGTTATTCGGATGGCGGTCATCTGCCGATTTTGCTGAACCACCCCGGACAGGCAGGCGCCAATCAGATTGGCGAAAGCGGGGGGCCGGTCCTGGGAGTCGTACCCGGCGCTGCCTATGAGGAAGCGACTGTCTCCCTGGAAAAGGGGGACAGTATCCTGCTGTATAGCGACGGCATCAGCGAGGCCTTTAATGAAAATCACGAGCAGTTTGGCCTTGAACGGTTGATTAGTTGTTTTGCGGGACATGCAGATCAAGCCGTCGAAAACGTGGCCGAAGCGGTTTTTCGGGGAGTCGACAACTTCACCGGCAATGCCGAGCAAAGCGATGATGTGACCGTACTTTGCATGAAAATGAGATAATGAATTCCTGCTTCAAGCAATCGCTTCTATTGTCATTCTGACCAGCCCGATTGCTCCCCTGATAAGGATTTCACCCGCATCGGAATCGGTTCGGTTGACGGTCAGGGCTATCGTGACATCCAGTTCCGGGAAATAGGCCGCTTCCGTACCGAAGTACCCTCCGTGCTGGTAATCGGTCAGGCCATCAATATTGAAAACAAAGATACCGGCCATAAGCAATTGGGCCCCCTCTTTCCGCCATAACCGTGCTCAGCATGGCATCCAGCGTTTCCGGTTTCTCGAAGACGCCGCCGGTAAACACGGCTCGGTGAAAAGCGGCGAGGTCCGGCATGGTTGCGACAAGTCCGCCGCCGCCGTGCAGGTCTTCGGAGGCATCGTGGTCATAGTTGCTAACGCCGTTCAGGTACTGATGGGCGCGGGGCAGGGTATCCACCGGATGGGGTTCAAAATCTTCCAGCCAGGTCTGGTTCAGTCCGAGACGGTCAAAACCGACCAACTCACGGATTGCTGCGCCATAGGAGGGAAGGCCTGTAATCTGTTCAAGGATCTCACCAAGCTCAATGTATCCTGTATCGGTGTAGCGATAGACCTCACCCGGCTTGCCATAAGGCTGCCCCCAGTCAATGGCGCCCTGCAACTGCTCCAGGCGGGACCAGCAATAGGTGCCCGGCTCCACCAGTTCTTCAAAAGCTTCGCAGTCGCTGTAATCGAACAGGCCGCTGGTGTGGGTCAGCAGGTGCCTTGTCGTGATGGCGTCGGGATCGTATCCGCCTGAACGCATAATACGGCAGTGCTCTTCCGGCAGGTAAGCGGAAATGGGTGCATCCAGGTCCAGCCTGCCGTCTTCCCACAGACGTAGGATAGCTGCGGAAACATATGTCTTAGTATTGCTGGCGATTCGCACGGGGTGCTGGTTTGTCAGGGGCTCCCCGCTTTCAAAATCCACGACGCCGGCTGCACTGCTGAAGGCAAAGTCAATGGCCGGAGCGTTTACATCCATGATGACGCCGGGAATGGTGTCATCATTCCGGACGCATTGGTCGATCAGGGACTGTAGGGATGTGGCGAGTTCTGCGGACTGCATTGCGTAAACTGTTGTTGCGATTTCTGCGATTGACAGTACCCCAATCGTGATGTCCTGTGCCACGGTAAAGGGCGATCAAATGGGGGTGCCGTCATGTTTGCACAGCGGATGACCGATTTTCAGGCAAAACTGGATGCCGAAGATATCGATGTCGCCCTGATCACGGATGATGACAACGTTTATTACCTGACCGGGTATTATGACTATCTGCACATGGAATTCGGCCGGCCGACCATTCTGGTTATTCGCCGGGACGGCGGGAGCCTGCTAATCACGCCATCCATGGAACTGGATATGGCCGAGGCCGCCGCCAGGGTCGACAGGATTGCGGCCTGGAACGATGGCCTTGGAAACGAATGGCGCGAGGAATTGCCTGCCGTTTTGGCTGGTGCCGGTATGGTGGCAATCGAACCGGACCGGATGCCGCCGCTGGTGCGCAACTATCTGGGTACTGTCGTCGATGGTTCCCGGATCAGCGACGTCACGCCAATATTATCCGGCATGCGGATGATCAAGTCAGAAGAGGAACTGCAACTGGCCCGCCATGCCGGGCAGGTCGCCATGGCCATGATGGATGCTGGCCGTGCGGCGATCGGTGACGGGACCAAGGAGTACGAGGTTGCCCTGGCGACGTCCGAGGCCGGCACTCGCAAGGCGGCGGAACTGCTGGAAACATATTACGAAGACGGGCGCATGTCGCCCAATACCCATTTCTTGCAGATCATGGCGTCGGGTCGGGAAATCACCAAACCCCATCATCGGGCGACTACGAAGGTCATGGAACGGGGAGATCCGGTTTTCCTGTGTTTTTGCGGCATGACCAATTTTCATCGTTTCAAGCTGGGGTTCGATCGCACGTTCTGGATCGGCGAGGTGACGGACAAGGAGCAGGAAGCCGTGTACGAGGTCGCTGTCGAAAGCCAGGCGGCGGCGTTACGGGAGTTAAAGCCCGGCGTTACGGCGGAACACGTTCATGCCGCTTATGCCGACGTTATCCAAGGCGCCGGATATGAATATCCGTTCCGGTGCGGACGGGCGACGGGATTCAGTTTTTTGGAAAAACCCGAACTGGTGTTTGGCGACAAGACAGTCCTGCAGCCCGGCATGGTCCTGGCCGTGGACGGGTCCGTCAGCATTGCAAACAAATTTCGCGCCCAGGTCGGCGACAGCTTTATCATAACCGAGGGCGGCTATGAGCAGATAACGGATCACCCCAAGGCATTGGACGGCATGATCCTGTGAGGGAGACGAAGAATGTTCACATCCGGCGATACCGTTTCATCCAAGCCGCGCCAGCCTGAACTCGATGGGGGAAAGCACTGGCGGGCGAAGATCGGATTTATCCTGATGTCAACGGACCTGGCGGCGGAATCGGACATGACGGCCATGGCGCCGGAAGGCGTCGCCGTACATTTCACGCGTCTTAAGACGGACGACTACACGACCAACGAGACGCTTTCCCGCCATATCGATTTCATGGCCGATGCCGCCTCGCGCATCCAGCCGGACACCAAACCGGATGTGATCAGCTATAGCTGCACCAGCGGTTCCATCGTTATCGGTGAAGACCGCGTCAAGGAGGAGATCAGGAAAGGTGCGCCCTATGCCGAGCCCATGACTCTGGTGACAGGCGTGGTTGATGCCCTGAACGAACTGGGTGCCAAGAAGCTGGTCGTGGGCACGCCCTACCTTGACGAAATCAATACGGCGGAAGCTGAATTCCTGATCGACAAAGGCTTTGACCTGCTCGATATCCAGGGACTTAACCTGGAAACGGGTATCGAGTTCGGCCGCGTCACGCCCGATTACTGGAAACAATTTGCCCTCGAAATCGACCAGCCGGAAGGGGACGCCATCTTCCTGAGTTGTGGCGGAATCCGGGCGCTGGATGTTGCCGAGGAAATCGAGCAATTGACGGGAAAACCGGTGGTTACCAGTAACCAAGGGCAGATGTGGAGTTGCCTGCGCCGCGCCGGCATCACCGATGAGATTAAGGGATTCGGACAGATCTTTTCACGCCCCGGGGAATCGCTTCAGCCCGAAAGTTGAGAGCGTACCAGCGTTACCCAATAATCGCAGCCGATGGCGAGAATGTCGTCATTCATATCGTAATGGGCATTGTGAAGTGAAGATCCGCAGTGTCCCTCGGTGCCATTGCCGATCAGGATATAGCAACCGGGTTTCATCCGTAGCATCTGGGCGAAGTCCTCCGACGCCGAGCAGGTCGGACAGTCCGGATTGACGGTAATGTCGGCATTATCCGCCGCAACCTGGCGGGCGGCGGCGATGGCGATGTCGGTTTCTTCCGGCGAATTGACGGTGGCGACGAATTCCCGCCGGTACTCAACGCTGCCTTCTGCACCATGGGCCGTGCAAATGCCCGAAACGAGTTCCCGCATACGGTTTTCGATACGATCCTGGGTGTCGACGGACAAAGCCCGGCAGTCCCCCTTGATGATCACTTCGGACGGGATGACGTTGCGCGCCCCGTCGGTCAGCACTTCGGTGACGGAAACAACGGCCCAGTCCTGGGGTCCAACGGAGCGTGACACGATGGTTTGCAACGCCAGGATCACTTCGGCGCCGGTGGCCACAGGATCGATTGTCCTGTCAGGCATGGAGGCATGTCCCCCCCGGCCCTTGATGGTGATGATGAAGATATCCTCGGATGTCATGATCGAGCCCTTACGCACGGCGAAGTGACCGGCGGGGATGCCCGGCATATTATGCATGCCGTATACGGCTTCCATGGGGAAGCGTTCGAACAGACCGTCATCGATCATTGAGAGAGCGCCCCGGCCATCCTCCTCGCTGGGCTGGAAAATAAAGTAAACAGTACCGTCGAGGCTTTCATCCTTCGCTAGCCGGTTCGCCGCACCCAGCAACATGGCTGTATGCCCGTCATGTCCGCAGCCATGGAACACCTTGTCGTGGACGGAGCGGTGCGGGAAGTCGTTGGCTTCCTGAATGGGCAGGGCGTCCATATCGGCGCGCAGGCCGATGGCGCGATTGCCGTTTCCCCGCCTAAGCACGCCGACGACACCGGTTTTGCCAATGCCGGTGTGCACTTCCAGCCCGAAATTGGTGAGCAGATCAGCGACCTTGGCGGCCGTCCGTTCTTCATCAAACCCAAGCTCGGGGTGTTTATGAATGTCGCGGCGCCAGTCCACCATGTCGCGGTTCAGGTCGTTCATGTCAAACACCCCCAATGTCGACGTGTTGAAGCCCCTGCCTGATATCAGTGTTGCTGGACCAGGGCAACGGTTTTGCTTGCAAGCAGGACATACTTCTATATGAACGGGGCACAATTTCTCATCAGCACATAATGGATTTGCCCGTGATCAAGCCAACGCTTGCCGCGTTCGTTGAACGTCTCTCAATTTCAGACTGGAAAGAGCCTGATAATTCAAGTTTAACCCCCCGCCGCTTTAAAACGGAATTATTGTCCGGGCTGACTGTCGCCCTGGCGCTCGTGCCGGAAGCGGTCGCCTTTTCGTTCGTTGCCGGCGTGCATCCGCTTGTGGGCCTTTACGCCGCCTTTATCGTCGGTCTTGTGACGGCGGTTATCGGTGGCCGGCCGGGTATGATTTCAGGGGCAACCGGTGCACTGGCCGTCGTCATGGTGTCGCTCGTCGCCAGTCATGGCGTTGAATACCTGTTCGCCACTGTGGTCCTGATGGGCATTCTGCAAGTGCTGGCCGGGGTGTTCCGGCTGGGTAAGTTCATTCGTCTGGTTCCCCATCCGGTCATGCTGGGATTTGTCAACGGCCTGGCTATCGTGATTTTCCTGGCACAGCTGACCCAGTTTCAGGTCATGGGGCCGGACGGAGTCAAAGTCTGGATGTCAGGCTGGCCGCTTATCACCATGTTGGGACTGGTCGGCCTGACCATGGTGATAATCTGGGGCATGCCCAAGATTACCACCGTGATTCCAGCGCCTTTGGCCGGAATCGTCGTGGTTGCGGCCCTTGTCATATTCTTTGGCATTGATGTGCCGCGGGTAGGTGATATGGCCTCGATCAAGGGTGGCTTGCCGCAGTTCCATATAGCTGCGGTTCCTTTTGATCTTGAGACCCTTAGGATCATCTTTCCTTATGCCTTGATCTTGGCGGCTATCGGTTTGATCGAAAGCCTGCTTACTCTCAACCTGGTTGGCGAAATCACTGGTAAACGAGGTGGGGCTTCGCAGGAATGCATTGCGCAAGGAGTGGCGAACACAGTGACCGGATTCTTCGGCGGCATGGGCGGGTGCGCCATGATCGGTCAGTCCATGATCAACGTGAAATCAGGCGGCCGTACCCGGCTTTCAGGCATTTCCGCCGCCCTGTTCCTGCTGACCTTTATCCTTTTTGCTTCGAGCCTGATCGAACAGATCCCGCTGGCCGCCCTGGTCGGCGTCATGATGATGGTGGTGATCGGCACTTTCGCTTGGCAGAGCCTGAAGATTCTGCGCCTGATTCCACTAACCGACGCCCTTGTCATGGGGCTTGTGACGGTGGTGACGGTGATGAGCGACCTGGCCATTGCCGTTGTCGTCGGCGTCATCGTCTCAGCCCTGGCTTATGCCTGGAACAATGCGGTTCGTATCCATGCAACGGCGCAAACAACTGAAGGCGGAGAGAAGATTTATCAGATCGAAGGGCCATTGTTTTTCGGTTCGACGGATGGTTTTTCCGAGATTTTCAGCCCGGCGGACGATCCTGATGTGGTTATCGTCGATTTCATGAACAGCCGGATTGTCGACCAGTCCGCGTTACAGGCTATTGAGGCGTTGGCGTTAAAATATGAAACTCTTGGAAAAACACTTCAACTCCGCCACCTGTCCCGAGACTGCCACAGATTGTTACAACGCGCCGGCCAGTTGATGATCGATTCAGATGACGACCCAAGTTACGAAATTGCTGTCGACTATTCCGTCAAAACCGGCATTTTGGGCAGCGGACACTAGGGTAGAGTCATGCGGGGACGTTACAGCGATTGACCCGTATCAATGACACGGGATCCCGTCATACGTAAGATTCCAAGCTGAAGCATTCGGTTGAGACCGCACCCTGTGAATGGGATGCGGGCGTGCGGCCTCGGAAAGGAGGTAGATTATGGGTATTGCCATAACAGTTCGCGAATACCTGGAAGACCTGGATATTGTGTACGATGTGGTTGAACATCCGCTGAATACGACCAGCCTTGGCATTGCACATCAGGCGCACCTGCCGGCGAATAGCCTCGCCAAGGGCGTGTTGCTGAAGGACGAGAATGGTACATTGACGCTCGCCGTAATCCCGGCAAGCCATGTCGTCGATCTGGAGCAGGTCAGCGACACGCTTAACCATGATGCGGAGATCGCCCCTGAAAAAGATGTTGTCAACAAGTTCGACGATTGCGACCGCGGCGCGGTGCCGCCGTTCGGCAACGCTTATGCGCTTCGGGTTCTGCTTGATGAAAAGTTGACGAAAGAAGAGGAAGTTTACCTCGAAGCTGGCGACCATCACGGGCTGATCCACGTGAAAGGTGATGAATTCCAGCGGTTGATGAGCGGCGCCAAGAACGGAACGTTCAGCCGGCCGATCTGACACTGAACAGGAAAAGGTAGTTATTACGAAGCGGAAGGAGCCTTGCCGTTGCGCGCAACGGCTGCGCCTCTTTCGTACCATCCCTTGCTGGTATTGACGATCTTCACTACGGACAGCATGACCGGCACCTCTACGAGGACGCCGACCACGGTGGCGAGAGCTGCGCCCGATTCAAATCCGAACAGGCTGATAGCCGTGGCGACGGCCAGTTCAAAGAAATTGCTGGCGCCGATCAAAGCGGAAGGGGCGGCGACGTTGTGTTGTTCGCCCACTAGACGGTTCAGCAAATAAGCAATCCCGGAATTGAAATAGACCTGGATCAGGATCGGCACCGCCAGCAAGGCAATAATCAGGGGTGACGCCAGGATCTGCTCGCCCTGGAATCCGAACAACAAGACCAGCGTCGTCAGGAGGGCAATAAGGGAAACAGGTTGCAATCTGGATAACAGTTTATCGAGTGCGGGCTGCCCTCCCGCTGCCAGGGTTCGTTTTCTCAACACCTGGGCAAGAATGACGGGCACGACGATATAGAGCAGAACGGAAAGCAGCAGCGTTTCCCACGGAACGATGATTGCGGACAGTCCCAGCAGCAACCCGACAATCGGGGCAAAGGCGAATATCATGATGATATCGTTCAGCGCGACCTGGCTTAAGGTGAAATGCGGCTCGCCGTCCGACAGGTTGCTCCAGACGAAAACCATGGCCGTACAGGGTGCCGCTGCCAGGATGATCAGGCCGGCGATGTAGGAATCGATCTGCCCGGCGGGGAGATAGTCATAAAACAGATAGCCGATAAACAGCCAGCCGAGCGCCGCCATTGAGAACGGCTTTACGGCCCAGTTGATGAATAGCGTAACTCCGATACCCCGCCAGTGATCCCTGACTTGGTGCAGGGCCCTGAAATCGATCCGCACCAGCATGGGAATGATCATCAGCCAGATCAGGATAGCGACCGGCAGGTTGACCTGGGCGACCTCAACCGAGCCGATGTGCTGGAACAGGCTGGGGAAGATATGGCCTAGCGCAACGCCTGCGACGATGCACAAGGCAACCCAGATGGTCAAATAACGTTCAAAGATGGACATGCCAAATGGACTTCTTTGTTGGAAAATATTGTTTATGAAGGGAAATCGTATGCCATTAAGTTGTGAGGTTTACCACTAAACGGGCCGTCCACGGGAAAAAAGATTGAGACGGTTTCGAAGCCTGCTTTCTCATAAACGTGTTTAGCCCGGTTGTTTCTTTCTTCGGGATCAATGAACATCTTTGTCAGGGCAGGATTGATTGTTTTAGCATGTTCCATAAACGCCCTGATCATCGGAACGGCCAACCCCCGGCCAATATAATCTTCGTCACCGATAAGGACATCAAGGGTCCAGGCTTCACCCATTTCAGGTTGGTAGGGCATCAGGTGTTCTGGCTCGTCCGTGGCGGCGTTCGATGTCAGCAACAGGGAAAACGGGATGTCCTCAACGCAGCCTATCCAGTAATCGAACAGATCATCGATGCCGGACATTCTGTCAGCAAAAGCCCTGATATTCACGTCGGACTCGCCCCAGAACTCGGTTACATGCGGCGATCCGAACCATGTGGCGATCAATTCCCCGTCATCCGGCCCGGCCTGGCGAAAGGAAAAATGCTGCATTCAATGTAACCGTCCGAGAATGACATTGCTGATCATTTGAGCATGACCATGGGGTCGCCGACATCGACCACGCCGATCCCGCGGTGTGCCTTGTAACCGAGCAGTTCCTGGATGCGCAGCGGCATGGTGCGGGCTTTCTCGAAAGGAACGGTCAGGAACGTGTTCTCCTCGGTCCTGAGCCAGCCGACACAATAGCCCAGGAACATGCCGCGCCGGCTTTCGTTCACTGTCCTGTTGGCGCCGCCGCCGTGGATGGCGGAGCCCATGTAAAACAGGGCAGACCCGGCCTTCATTTCCGCCTGGGTGACTTCTTCCGGCTTTGCTTCCCGGTCCAATGGCCACTTATGGCTTCCCGGCACAACCCGAGTCGCGCCGTTTTCCTTGGTAAAATCGGTTAGCGCGAACATGGCCTCGATTTCCAGGTAGGGCCTGGGCGGCGGTAGTTCCTGCCAGGCGTCCTCATCACGATGTAACATCTGATCCGTTTCACCCGGTCCGATCTGAATCAGTTGTCCGGTGTTGAACAGGTAATCCTCGCAATTGGGCAGCAGGAAATGATCCGCCGTTTCGATCAGTTGCGGCAGCAGCATCAATTCCTGAAAGGTATCGGACTTGCCAGGCAGGCCGTCGAAGCGGACGGTCGAATGGCCGTAGAACTCGATCATGTCTTCATGAGACGGATTACGCAGGCCGGGAGACAGTCCTTCGATACGACGGTCGATTTCAGCGTTCATGGACTCCAGCTGTTCGAGCGTCAGGATATTTTCAACGATGACGGCGCCGTCCCGCTCCATCAGGGCGCACAGATCCTCTGAGGTCGCGGATGTATCGATTCGTTCCAATGTTGGCGTCATGGTGTCTTCCTCCTGTCACTTGGTCATAAGCATGACTGAAAGAGCAACATGAGGGCAATACTATTTAATGCCGGATCGCACCATATTCGAGCCTTTGGGAATTCGGGATGTCCATGCCATAATCGAGTGGGTAAATCGGCCGCTATTCACTTGTCCGAAAGGCGATGTGAAGAATGACAAATGAAAACAAGCAGAAACCTGTGGCCGAAGCCATGCTGCTTGAGCATATTACCGGCCCCTTGAAGGGGGGTGTGACGTGGCTCAAGGGACCTGCGCTTGAGGTATCGCTCAGTAGCAATCGGATTCTCCATGTCTCGGAACCCGGCTCGGCGAATTCAAATGGCGAAATCATCGCCCAACTCCAATCCACCGACGGCACCTATAACCTTAACGTGCCTGAAGATCAGTTCGTATGGGTTAATGGCATACGCACCACGTCACGGGAACTGGCCAATCGGGACATGATCGAATTCGGTGAAACAGGCCCCCTGACACGGTTCCATCTCTACCAGCCTGACAGCCCGGCCCGTAAAATGGTCGGCCAGATTCTTTTTAATGGGATCGGCTATCTTCGAGTCAGCCGAAAGCCTTTGGTCATTCGTATCCTGAAAGCCTTTGGCGTGCTGCTCAGGCAATTGCTGCGTGAAACGACAGTGCTTTTTCGCCTGGGCGTCCTCTTTGCGATCGTAATCCTGCTGGTTCTGGCCTATCAGCAAAACAAGCTGAATACCCTTATGCAGGCGCGCATTGAAAGCGGCGCAACGAAATTAGAGGGGTTTGCAACGACCCTGGCGCGGGCGCGGGAAGAAGCACTGACGCCTGGAGATTTGAATGCCTTGAGCCAGGAACTAGGCTTGCGGCTGACCTCTGCAACAGAACGCCTGGACATACTTGAAGAACGTTCCGAAGCCACGGCCCGGGTAATTTCCAGTTCCATGTCATCGGTTGTTTTCCTTCAGGGTTCATACGGTTTCAGGGATGTTGCGGATGGACGACTGCTCCGCCATGTAGTGAATACAGAGGGAATTCCGCTCATTTCGCCATTCGGGCATCCGCTTCTGACCCTGGATGGGGAAGGGCCGATAGCGGAACGTCAGTTCACAGGAACGGCGTTTGTTGTCTCTGATCTTGGCGTGTTGGTAACCAACCGCCATGTCGCCCTGCCGTGGGAAAAGGATGCAAACATCGAGACCATGGCCAGCGAAGGCCTGGAGCCTGTGATGACGAAATACATTGTCTATATACCGGACTATAAAACCGCTCATACGGTGGAAGTTCTCAAAGCCAGCGACGATGCAGACCTTGCCATCCTCCGGATAACCGACAAGGAACTTTCGTTGCCCGGTGTCGAGCTGGCTGAAGACCTGCCGACTCCGGGTGATGAGATTATTGTCATGGGATACCCGACAGGTCTCAGAACCATGCTGGCGCAATCTGGCGAAGACTTTATCGAAGAGCTGCAGGAGGCTGAAGATACCGGTTTCTGGAGTGTTGCGGCCCGACTTGCGGAAAAGGGGCATATTTCCCCCTTGTCAAGCCGCGGGATCATCAGTCAGGCAACATCCTCAACCGTTGTCTATGATGCTGAAACAACCCACGGCGGAAGCGGCGGGCCGGTGCTCGACTTGAATGGGCGCGTCGTTGCAGTCAATGCAGCGATACTGCCGGAGTACGGCGGGTCAAATCTGGGCGTTCCCGTGGCGGAGGTGTGGAAATTGATCAGGGCGGCCGGCTTGCAATAAGACGTGCGTTGACATTTGTGCTTCCGTGCTCATCCTTCCGGATGATTGAAATGGGTCGATCACCGGCCACAATTCTTTAAGTCTTCAAACGGAACCAGGAAAGATACATGCAATATAAGTGGCTGGGTAACACCGGCGTTCAGGTCTCCCAACTTTGTCTGGGCACCATGACGTTCGGCGCAGAGGCAGACGAATCCGAATCGGCAAAGCTGTATGCCGCATGCCGGGATAAGGGCGTCAATTTTTTCGACTGTGCGAATGTGTATAGTAAAGGAAAGGCCGAGGAGATTCTCGGTGACCTGGTGAAGGGTGAACGTGATGATCTGGTCATTACGTCTAAATGTTTTTTTCAAATGGACGATGACGTGAATGCCCGTGGCGCCAACCGGCGCAATATCGCCTTATCTGTTGAAGCAAGCCTGAAACGCCTGGGAACGGATCGCCTCGATGTTCTGTTCATGCACGGTTGGGACGATGTAACGCCCCTGGAGGAAACTTTGCGCGCCCTGGAGAACCTCGTCTCTCAGGGTAAGGTTCTTTATCTCGGGGCGAGCAACTATTCTGCGTGGCAGATCGCAAAGGGTCTGGGCGTGTCCGAGCGTTACGGCTGGCCCCGTTTCGATGTCATTCAGCCCATGTACAATCTGGTGAAACGTCAGGCCGAAGTTGAAATCCTTCCCCTGGCGGAAGCCGAGCAGTTGGGTGTGATCCCCTACGGCCCCAACGCAGGCGGCCTGTTGAGCGGCAAGTACGCCAAAGGCAAACGTCCGGAGGGCGCCCGGTTGGTTAGCTGGGACAACTACAAGGACCGATACGGTAACGAGGAATTCTTTTCCATTGCCGAAGCGTTTTCGGAATATGCAAAAGAAAAAGGCATTCACCCGGTTTCCCTGGCTGTTTCCTGGGCCGGATCCCATCCTGCCGTTACCAGCCCCATCATCGGCGCCAGAAACGTAGATCAGCTCAAGGCCTCCCTTGATTCCGTAGACGTGGATATGACGCCCGAACTGCGTGAGGAAATTACCCGGCTTTCCCGCACCCCGCCACCGGCTACGGACCGACTCGAAGAACAGGCCTGATTAAGCTACAATCCGCCTCGGGAGAAGGCGATGAGTAAAACAGAACCAGCAATTATTCGTGGTGGTTGGGTTATCAGGGGAAGTGGCCCTTCGGATACGATCCGTGACGGCGCAGTCCTTGTGGAAGGCGGACGTATATCCGCTGTTGGCGCATGGGATGAGCTTTCCTCGACGCACCCGGACGTACCGGTCACAGGATCGGAACGGACTGCCGTTATTCCCGGCATGGTGAACGCCCACCATCACAGCGGTCAGTTATCTTACTGGCTTCACGGGATCGGCGACGATCTGCTTGAGCCCTGGATTCTCCTGACCAATCTTGCCCGCTCTCCGTCGGCTTATACAGGCACGGCTTTTAGCGCTGCCCGGTTGATTCGGTCCGGCATTACGACTGTCATCGATATGTGCGGCGCAGGCGGCACAGCGGATGAGATGACGCAAACCATCAGACAAAAGGCGAAAGCCTATCAGGATGTCGGTCTCAGGGTTCGGCTCGCGCCCGGCGCGACGGTAAGAAGCCTGCTAATCCATGGCGAGGATGAGGAATTCCTGACAAGCCTGCCGGCGGACCTTCGCGCTGACGTAACCCGGCACATTCTTGATGCGCCCCGGTTGTCATCGGACGCCTATCTCGACGGCATTGAAGCCTTGCATGGAGAATTCAAAGACGATTCCCATGTTTCCGTCTGGTTCGGGCCGCCTGGTCCTCCCTGGGTGGAAACCTCCACCATGCAGGAATGCGCCTGCAGGGCGGCACGGCTTGGTACGGGTGTCCAGACCCATGTCGTGGAGTCCTACTACGAGAAACTGGAAAGCCATCGGCACAATGGAAAATCGGCAGTCGAACATCTCAAGGAACTGGGTGTTTTGGATGGGCGTTTTTCGATGGCCCATGGCGTCTGGGTGACGGAACGCGACATCGGCATCCTGGCTGAAACTGGCGCTGGTATATCACATAATCCCAGCTCCAACCTGCGGCTTCGCGCCGGCATAGCGCCTCTCAATGCGCTGCTTGCCGGGGGTGTGCTGATGGGCCTGGGTCTCGATGCGACGACAATCAATGACGATGACGACATGTTCAACGAAATGCGGCTGGCGCTCCGGTTGCACCGTACGACTAGGATGGGGGGCGACGCGCCCACGGTCGCCCAGGTCTTTGACATGGCGACGGTCGGTGGGGCGAAAATCGCCGGTCTTGAGGGTGAAGCAGGGCGGATCGATCCCGGTTACCGGGCTGACCTGGTTGTGCTCGATCTGGACAGGCTGTCCTGGCCGTGGATGGCGCCCGATGCCGATCCGCTGGAAACCATTGTCATGCGGGCGAACGCCACGGATGTGAACGCGGTCTTCGTCGAGGGCAATATGGCGCTGAAAGACGGGAGGCCAACCGGCGTCGATCTCAATGAAATCGGCTCGGCGTTACATGATCAGCTTGAGGCCGCTTCTGTCGATGCAGATTATGCGGCGACTGTTCGCGCCCTGATTCCTTACCTTGAGAAGTGGTACGCTTCCTGGGAATCACCTGAACGAAACCCCTACCAGGCCATGAATTCACGTAGTTGAACCTTCCTCAAAAGCGTCTTTCTTCAGGGCGTCTGCCTTGTGTAGGTGGCAAGCGTTGCGCCAAAGCCGATGAATACGGCGCCCAGGGAATGACGAAGCCTTCTGACAATCTTTTCGGATTGCAGGAACTGCCGCATGCGGCCGCCGAATACGGCCAGGAAGACATGGTTGAAGAAGCACATCACGGCGAAGGTAAAGCTGAGGATCGTTATGTTGACGAGATCGCCTGCGTCCGGTCCGACGAATTGCGGGAACAGGGCGCCGATCAGGAACATCGATTTGGGATTGGTCAGTGAAACGACGATGGCGGTGCCGAACAACTGTTTGTTCGAACGCGCCGCCGACATATCCATGCCGTCGACCCTGAACGCCGTTTTGTCCCTGAAAACCTTCACGCCCAGATAAAGCAGGTAGACGGCTCCGATCATCTTGATCACGGTAAACATCATGGCGGATGTCGCCATCACGGCGCCCAGGCCCATGGTCACGGCATAGCCCAGGATCGTTAGGCCTATGGAATTGCCGAGCCCCGACAACAGGGCAGCCTTTGTCCCGAAACGTAAGGCGTTGGATATGGCCAACAGAACGCCGGGTCCCGGACTGATGGCAGGCAGAATGCTGAAAAGAATGAATAACAACCAGGTTTCAATCGACATCGTCTGTTCCCTCCCCAAGGAAGTCACCTGAAGGGCAGAACTTTAAACCTGTTTGAAAATCTGAGGCGTGCTAATCACGCATAACTGATATGACGCATCAGGGCAGATCCTGCCAGCAGATGAATACGGGGTTGTCGACCTTGTGATAGACGCCGTTGTGCGATGACTCACCCGGCTCGACATGCTCCATGATATAGGCGTACGCCGCATCGACCTGGGGACGGTCCCTGAACGTCATGACGGCGAAATATTCATGATCCCGTTCCTCATCGGTATCCATCGGCGTGTCGTTCTGGCGTTGTCCGACGGGGCCACTGCCTTCCGCCAGATCGATGCTTTTCATGTAGGCGACGAAATCGTCATAGGATTGGCGAAAATCCTTGATGCTCACACCGGGCTTGAGATTGAAGCAGGACAACATATGGAACATGGTTGTGATTCCCTATCGTCTGTTCGTTGTTGGGAATGGATTTGCATCACTATGCTTCAATGATAGGGTCGTTGGAAATATCACAGTTTCCATAACCCGAATCCGGACGGATACAGGCCATCAATGGCGAGCTTTGACTACATTATCGTTGGCGGCGGCTCCGCCGGGTGCGTTCTCGCTAACCGCTTGAGCGAAGACGCCGGCATCAGCGTCCTGCTGCTGGAAGCCGGCGGTAACGACACCAATCCGTGGATTCATATTCCTGTCGGCTATATCAAGACCATGGTCGATCCCGGTGTGAACTGGCTGTTTGAGACGGAACCCGATGAAAAGACCTTCAATCGCCCGATCCCCGTGCCCCGTGGGAAAGTGCTCGGCGGGTCCAGTTCCATCAACGCTATGATTTATGCTCGGGGGAATGCCCGGGATTATAACGACTGGGCTCAATTGGGGAACCGAGGGTGGGCGTATGAGGATGTTCTGCCCTACTTCAGGAAATCGGAGAATTTCGAGAGAGGTGGCGATGAACTCCGTGGCTCTGGCGGGCTTTTGAATGTCGCCGACGTAACCGAGAAGGATCCTCTTCTTGACGCTGTTATCCGGGGCAGTGAAGAGGCCGGTATCCCCCGGAACGATGACTATAACGGCGCATCGCAGGAAGGGATCATGTATTCCCAGCTGACTCAGAAGAACGGCAGGCGCCACAGCGCCAAGACGGCCTTTCTCAACCCGGTGCGGAAACGGCCCAATCTGACGATCGAAACCCATGCCCATGCAACCGGGGTTATTCTCGAAGGCAAGCGGGCAACCGGCGTGCGCTATATCGTAAACGGGCAAACCAGGGAGGTCCGCGCGAATGCCGAGGTGATCGTTTCCGCCGGTGGCGTTCAGTCGCCGCAATTGCTGGAGCTCTCAGGCATCGGGCAGCCCGAGCTGTTGAAATCCCATGGTATCGAACCGCACCATGAACTGAAAGGCGTAGGGGAGAATTTACAGGACCATTACGCTTCGCGCCTGCAATGGCGGGTCAGGAATATCCGGACCCTGAACGAAAAAACCAAGGGCCTGCTTTTGGTCAGAGAGGTCGCCAAGTACCTTTTTGCGCAAAAAGGCGCGTTGACCATGCCGGCGGGCATTCTGTTGGGGTTTGTCCGTACACGCCCGGAACTGGAAACACCCGATATTCAGTTTCATATCGCCAACGCCAGTTTCAAGGATCCGAAAAAGCGGGTATTCGATTCTTTCCCCGGCCTGACCTTTGCTCCATGCCAGTTGCGACCGGAAAGCCGGGGCTCCATTCACATTGCCTCACCCGATCCTTTTGCGGCGCCCAGGATACGCCCGAATTTCCTGTCCGCCTCCATCGATTGCGAGACCCATGTGGCCGGTATGCGACTCGCCAGGGACATCATATCGGCCCCGGCGCTTAAACCGTATATCGACCGGGAAAACGTGCCGGGGGCTTCCTGTGACACAGATGAAGGATTGCTCGATTACGCCCGACAAACCGGCGCCACCATGTATCATCCAACCTGCACCTGCGCCATGGGACCCGACCCGGCAAACGGCGCCGTGGTCGATGACAGGTTGCGCGTTCACGGGCTGGCCGGTCTCCGCGTGGTCGATGCGTCCATCATGCCGCGCCTGACATCCGGCAATACCAACGCCCCCGTAATCATGATCGCGGAAAAAGCCGCCGACATGATAAAGCAGGAAAGGAAAAACTAACCGCGTCCGGCACTGTTCCTTTGGGGATATTGTCAGCAATGGCTCCCGGTCCAACAATCTAGAAATAAACAGGTTTATAAAATGCCGGGAGGAAGCCATGAATATAGAACGCATCGGGGATGAAAGCTACGGCTTGGGCGAATGCCCGATCTGGGATCCTGTGGAAAGGGTTCTCTACTTTGTCGACTGTTTTGCCGGCGCCATCATCCGTTACGTCCCGGCGGGCGGAGATTTCAGGCGCTGGGAGGTAGGATGCGACTATCTCGGTTCCTTTGCCCTGCGCGAGGGCGGCGGCGCTATCCTGGTCATGGATGACGGGTTCCACACCTTCGATTTTGACACCGGCGAGACATCCGTAATTGCCGAACCCGAGGCCGGGCAGGACGAGCTCTGTTTCAATGACTGCAAGGTTGACCGGCAGGGACGTCTCATCGCCGTCAGCATGCACACGGGCTCGACGGACCCGGTCGCCAGTGTCTACAGGGTCGATGCCGACCTGAGCTGCAGCAAGCTCGATACCGGGCTGATCTGCCCCAATGGTCCGTGTTGGAGCCTCGATAATAAAACCCTATATGTGTCGGATTCCTATGGCGATGCGATTTACGCCTATGACTATGACCCCGGAAACGGTAACGCCACAAACCGCCGGGTTTTCCTCGCCACCGGCGATTCCGGTGGTTATCCCGACGGCTGCACGGTGGATGCGGAAGGGTATCTGTGGAGCGCCAACTTCGACGCCGGTAACGTCCGCCGGATTTCTCCCGACGGTGACGTCGTTCAGGTCGTCGACGTTCCCGTCAAGTGGGTCGCCAGCCTGACGTTCGGTGGCGACAACCATGATATTCTCTACATTACCTCAATCGGCAGTGAATATGACGGTGAGAGCGATCCGTCACCCGAAGCGGGCGGCGTGTTCGCGATCCACGGTTTGGGCGTCCAGGGTCTCGCGGAACCCCGCTTCGCCGGCTGATTTTAAATCGGATATGTTCAGGTCGTCAGGCCACCGTCCACGTTCAGCGTTTGTCCGGTGACGTAGTCTGCGCCGGCCGCCAGCAACAGAATTGCCTCGCCGTAATCCTCCGGTGAGCCGATCCGGCCCAAGGGGATGGCTTCTTCCTCGCTCTTGTCATCGACTTCCTCAAAGCGGCACATCCAGGGCGAATCCACGGCGCCCGGCGCTATGGCGTTTACCCGGACCCGGGGCGCAAGCGCGCGGGCCCATTCCTTCGTCAAGTTCACCAAACCGGCTTTCGTCGCGCAATAGACGGAACTGGAGCCACCACCGGCGTGGGCGGAGATCGAGGCCGTGTTGACGATGGAGCCTGATGACTCTTTTAAGGCCTCAGCCGCGGCCTTGGTGCAGCGGTAAGGGCCGATCAGGTTGACGTTAAGAAGCAGGTTCCAGAAATCCTCGTCCTGGCTTTCAAAATCCGAAGGCGGTATTGGTTTCGTGGTGCCCGGCGTTCCTGCATTGTTGACCAGGTAATCAAGACCGCCAAGCGCCGTGATGGCGTTCTTAACCATGCGGGGGGCGTCGTCCGGGTCGCCCACATTTCCGGGCGTCGGAATAACGTCGTGACCTTCATCTTTAAGCTGCCCGACCACTTCATCCAGTTGCTGCGATCCCGGAAGATCGTTGATGGCGACCCGGGCGCCGCAACGCAGGAACGCCTTGACGGTTCCAAGGCCGATACCCGATGCACCGCCCGTGACGAGCGCCCGTTTCCCATTCAGATCGAAGTGCGCTTTCATTGATGCTGCCTCCCAATTGGACTCGTTGATGCACTGCAATGAGTGAAAGATTGCGTCAACTGCCGGTGTGATAGCAATGCCTGAAATGAGAGATTGTCCAGGCGGAGATATATCCAATAAACACCCCTGTCGACTGACCTACCCAGCATTCATTCTCCGTGCTACCTTTATGGTTCGTGCTGAATGGAGGTTTAGATGTCCATAACAAGACTGACAGAAGACGTCACAAAAGAATTGCTGAAAATACTCGATGCCGATTCCGATAAAGCCCAGGATGTGTCGCAGGTCGTTGAGAAAGCGATCATCGAAGCGGTAAGGGACGCCAATTCGCAATGCGTGGATGTTGTGCGGGGCTGCTGCAGCGAGGATATGGATCTCGCGCACAAGATCGCCCGCGAGATTGAATTGAAGCAGAAGGCCCTGATCGCAAACCTCTCCAGCATGCGTTGATAACTCCCAGCTCCTTTTGACCCCCTTCCAAGCTAGGCGCGGGGCTGCTGCTGGGTGATGCAGTGAATGGCGCCGCCTGCGCCGGCAACCTTGGCGGCCTGCACCGTGACAACCTCGTAACCGGGGAACAGGGCCTGAACGGTCTCCCTCGCCGTGTCGTCGCTGGACACCCCGTAGCCCGGCATGACAATGCCGCCGTTAGCGATGTAAAAATTAACGTAAGTGCGGATGAAGTGTTCGCCTGTGGACTCGGCTTCCGAGGCGTCGATGATGGTGTGAACCTCAAGCTTTCTACCCCTGGCGTCCGTCGCCAGTTCAAGCGCCCGCAGGTTCTCGGCGTAGATTTCGTACTTGGGGTGGGCCGGGTCGGCCGGCATCAGGGCCAGGGCGACGCCGGGCCGCACGAAGCAGGCGAGCCCGTCCACGTGCCCGTCGGTGAGGGTCCTGGTGCCGCCGGGAAGCCAGATTACCTTTTCCGCCCCCAGCCCTTCGCACAGCAATTCTTCCGCCTCCGGCTTTGTCAGTCCCGGATTGCGGTTGTCGTTGAGGACAACGGTCTCGGTGGTTAGAACCGTGCCTTCGCCGTCCACGTGCAGGCCGCCGCCTTCCGTGCACAATTCCGATTGAAAGGCGGGAATGCCGAGGGTGCCTGCAAGCCGGGGTGCGGCGGTGGCGTCCAGATCCCATGTATCCCCCTTGCCGCCCCAGGCGTTGAATCGCCAGCATGTGGCGGCAAGACCGCCTTTGCCGTCGGTCAGGAAACTGGGCCCGCTGTCGCGGAACCATTCGCTGTCGATTTCCAGTTCGATGACGTCAATGGAGGGGCCGAGCCTTGAACGGGCGTCATCGGCATGATCAGGATTGGCGATCAAGGTGACGGGCTCGAAGCGGCGGATGGCTTGCGCCACCTCAGTGAAAATATCGCGTATAGTCTCCAGCCCCGGTCCATCTTCCCAGTGGCTGTCGCAGGGCCATTCCATCCAGCACCGTTCGTGCGGCGCCCATTCCGCTGGCATGGCGTAGCCGGCTTCGCGCGGGGTGCGATTGCTGAAATCCTGTTTGGTCATTGAGGTTGCCTCACATTATCCGTCATAAAGCGTAAACTCAGAACGTCTCCTTGAAGGGTCTGAGATCAAGCTCGAATGTCCACGACGACGGGTGCTGGCGGTGCAGGTGCCAGCAGCTCTCGGCAATCGCATCCGGGTCGAGCAGGCCGTTTTCGCCCATCTTTTCGCGAACATTGGGATCGCGCGCGTACTGGCGCTCGCCGTCGATGCCGCCATCGATGATCAGGTGGCCGACATGTACGCCCTTGGGGCCCAGGTCTCGGGCCAAGGCCTCGGCAACGGCGCGCAGGCCCGCCTTACCGGAAGCAAAAGCCATGAACGGAGGCCGGGACCGCAGGGACGCCGTCGCCCCGGTGAACATGATGCTTCCCGCGCCGCGCCGGACAAGCCGGCTGCCCGCTTCACGGCCTGCGAGGAAGCCGCCGAAACAGCACACACGCCAGGCCTGTTCGAAGAAATCAGACGGCATGGTTAGCGTATCGTGGGAAAAGGAATTACCCGCATTGTAGGACACGAAATCGAGATCGCCGTCCATTCCGTCGACGGTCTTGAACAGGGCGACAACCTGGTCTTCCTGGGTGACATCAACGGCAATGGGCGTGGCCGTCGCACCGGTATCGCCCAGTTCATCCGCGATGGCCTCGATTTTTTCCGGTGTCCGTCCGGCGATAACGACGTGGTAACCATCCTTGGCTGCACGTCTGCACAGGGCGGCGCCCAGCCCTGCCGAGGCTCCGACGCCCAGGACAACGGCAATATTGTTACTCATGGCGATTCCTCCCTGACTTGATGCTTGATCGAATGATATCAGATGCCAGCTTTAGTGATAAGACAATGGGATAAAGGTCCGCTCAGCCGCTTAACTTCCAGAGAGCAACACGAACAACGGAACCGGAAGCGCCGCCAGTGAAACGGAAAAGAGAAAAAGCGGAAATGTAAACAGGCCGCTCATGCCCGCCAGAAGCGCAATACCGCCGCCTCCGCCAATAACGGCGTTACCGGGAATGTTTAGGGCAATAACTAGCGCGATATAACGGCGTTTCAGGAGCATTGGAATGATTCTTCTGGGCGCATGATCAATGAGAACTTCGAACCTTTGCTCGGCATTCAGGGGCTGAAGTCTTTGAACCAATGCTTTAGCCCGTTGCAGCCCGAGAGCCCTGAAAAGGGCGGCAATCAAACTGATGGGCAGCGTCCTGCCGATCAGCCAGGAAAGCGTCAAGGCTACGACTGTCGCCGCAAAGACCGGCACGGCTGCCTTTGGTCCGAACAGTGCCAAGAGACCGAGGCTGATCTCAATACCTGGCATGAAGGGTGCAGCCATCAGAATAATGAATAGCGCAATACCGCCCATTAACACATGGGCTTCATGTCCCTCGACGATGGCGGCGATATCCTTGCTGAAAAAATCAATCAGCCATCCGCCGCCCCAGTGGCCACCGGCAAATAGTATACCGTAAACGAACACTATAAACAGAATGCGCAACCTGCGCTTTATGCCATCGGACGGTGTTTCCAAGACAGGCTCCGGGCTTGTGTAGGTTGTTTCCTGACTATTCGTTCAGGACGATCGCATTTAATCAACCGTAATGTCGCCATGTTTTTCCCCGTGACGCTTACTCCCCTTAAGAGATATTGCGCTTAAGTACATGGCAGTTATGCTGTTAACATAAAAAATTCCACAACCCAGGAGAGGTAAGAATGAAATCCATTACAAATCTCGCACTAGGCTTGGCGTTCGCGGCTGCGGTTGCCGTGGGTCCGGCCAAGGCTGGCATGCTGACGGAAGTCGGCGCCAGCGAAGGACAGGTCAACATTGTCGCTTGGCCGGGCTACATCGAGCGCGGTGAAACCATGAAGGAATTCGACTGGGTCACCAAGTTCGAAGCAGCTTCGGGCTGTAAGGTCCAGGTCAAGACCGCCAACACATCCGATGAAATGGTCGCCCTGATGAACGAAGGCGGCTTCGACCTCGTTACCGCGTCGGGCGATGCGTCGCTTCGCCTCATCGCCGGCAAGCGGGTGCAGGAAGTCAACATAGACCTGATCCCCAGCTGGAATACGGTGGATGAGCGCCTGAAAAACGCGCCGTGGCATACCGTCAACGGCAAGCACTACGGCACGCCCTACATGTGGGGGCCGAACGTATTGATGTACAACACCAACGCCTTTGCCGAAGCACCGGATAGCTGGTCCGTGGTGTTCGAGGAAACGACCTTGTCGGACGGCAAGTCCAACAAGGGCCGGGTTCAGGCCTATGACGGCCCCATACACGTTGCCGATGCGGCCAACTACCTGATGTATCACAAGCCCGAACTGGGCATTGCCAGCCCTTACGAGCTGAACCAGGAACAGTATGAAGCTTCCCTCAACCTGCTGCGCCAGCAGCGCGAACTGGTTGGTCGATACTGGCACGACGCCTTCATTCAGATGGATGACTTCAAGAACGAAGGCGTTGTCGCTTCCGGCTCCTGGCCTTTCCAGGTGAACCTCCTTTCGAGTGAAAAACAGCCTGTTGCATCCGTTATTCCGAAGGAAGGCGCCACCGGTTGGGCCGACACCACCATGATGCATGCGGATGCGGAAAACCCCAACTGCGCCTACAAGTGGATGGAGCATACGTTGTCTTCCAACCTGCAGAGCGATCTGTCCGTCTGGTTCGGCGCTAATCCGTCCGTACCGGCCGCCTGCACCGATGGCCGTGGCATGCAAACGGCGGAAGGATGCACGCTGAACGGCATGGATGACTTCGAGAAGATCAAGTTCTGGCAGACACCGGTATCCAAATGCCCCAGTCAGGGTGAATGCGTGCCCTATTATCGCTGGGTTTCGGACTATATCGGCGTAATCGGCGGTCGGTAATCCGCTGTTGAGCCTTTCTTGAAACCGTGTATATCACCCGTCGGTAATCAGTCACCGGCGGGTGATATTCGTTTGTTGTCGTAAATATCGAATTGTCATGAGAAGAATTCCACAATGACCACGGCCGTTTTGTTTTCCGGCGTTTCCCGCCATTTCGATGAAGTCCGCGCCGTGGATGATGTCGACCTGTCCATCATGGAAGGCGAGTTTTTCGCCATGCTCGGCCCCTCAGGGTCGGGGAAAACGACGTGCCTTCGCCTTATTGCGGGCTTTGAGCAGCCCACAACGGGTCATATGGAGATTTTCGGCGATACCGTCGAAGGCGTGCCGCCCTATCAACGTTCCGTGAATACGGTGTTTCAGGATTACGCCCTGTTTCCGCACATGAACGTGGTGGAAAACGTGTCTTACGGCCTGATGATCCAGGGGGTTGCAAAGCAAGAACAGCGCAAGCGCGCGGAAGAGGCGCTGGAACTGGTCAAGCTCGCTGGTTACGGCGAGCGCAAGCCCGGGCAGCTTTCGGGCGGTCAGCGCCAACGTGTCGCGCTTGCCCGCGCCATCATCAACCATCCCAAGGTTCTGTTGCTGGACGAGCCATTGGGCGCATTGGACCTCAAATTGCGTGAAGCCATGCAGGACGAACTGAAAGCCCTGCAACGCGCCCTCGGCATTACCTTCATTTTCGTCACCCATGACCAGGGCGAGGCTCTTTCCATGGCGGATCGGGTCGCGGTGTTCAATGAAGGCAAGGTCATGCAGGTCGCCACCCCGCAGGAGATTTACCAGCGGCCCCGCTCGCGGTTCGTGGCTGACTTTGTCGGATCGTCCAATGTTCTGTCACCTGAGTTTACCCAGGCCGTTTCCGGACAAAGCGGTTGGGCCAGCCTGCGCCCGGAAGCGATCAGGCTGGTTTCCGAGGGGCAGGGGATCGCACAGGGGACGTGTGTGTCCAAAAGTTATCAGGGTGTTGCGACCCGCCTCACCATCGATTGTCAGGGACAGCGCCTGAATGTCCTGATGCATGAACAGGCCGTGCAAACCGGAGAAGGGGATGCGGTGTCCCTGAATTGGGATAATGAAAGCATCCATGTCATGGAGGATCAGTCCTGATGACTGCTGGTGTGGCGCAAGAACATGCGGTCAGTTCGGCGAAAACCGGCCTGATCAACCGTGTGTCGGATTTGCTGTGGCGTCATCCGCGTCTGTTCCTCGCCTTGTTGCTGCTGCCGCCGTTGTTGTGGCTAGGAGTCGTCTATCTGGGCTCGCTGTTCGCCCTGCTGGTGCACAGCTTCTTTTCCATCGATGAATTCTCGGGCCTCATTAATTACGAGTTTACGCTCAAGTCCTATAGCGAACTCCTGCATCCGGCGAACTTCGACATCATCGTCCGGACCATCACCATGGCCGCCTGCGTCACGATTGCGTCGGCTATCATCGCCTTTCCCATTGCCTATTTCGCCGCGCGCTATGCCCGCGGCAAATGGAAGGCCGCGTTTTACATCGGTATCATGCTGCCGCTGTGGTCCAGTTACCTGGTCAAGGTTTACGCCTGGAAACTGGTGCTCGCCAAGGAAGGCATCCTGAACTGGATGTTTTCCATCCTGCACATGGAATGGCTTTTGGAGCTTATTCTCGCAACACCCGTCATCGGCGGTAATTCCCTGTCGTTCAGCTACATCGGAACGTTCCTGGTGTTTGTCTACGTCTGGCTGCCGTTCATGATTCTACCGACGCAGGCTGCGCTGGAGCGCGTGCCGCAGAACCTGCTGGAGGCTTCTTCCGATCTGGGCGCGAAGCCGCTCCAGACCTTCCGGGTGGTCATCCTGCCCTTGGCATTGCCGGGCATCATCGCCGGGTCGATCTTTACCTTCTCCCTGACCATGGGTGATTACATCATCCCGCAGATCATCGGCACGTCTCGGCTGTTCATCGGCCAGGCAGTCTACACCCAGCAGGGCACGGCCGGGAACATCCCGCTCGCCGCCGCCTTCACGGTGGTGCCCATCGTGATCATGGGTTTCTACCTGTGGATGGCGAAACGGAAGGGGGCGTTCGATGCGATCTGACGCCAACACCCGCGCGCCATTGGGCCTCAAGATCGCCGCCATCGGGGGTCTGCTGTTCCTGCATCTGCCGATCCTGCTGATCTTCGTTTACGCCTTCACCACCGAGGAGAAGAGCTATCAATGGCCGCCCCCCGGTTTCACGATCAAGTGGCTTGAAATCACCTGGAACCGCCCCGACGTGTGGGAAGCGCTGAAGCTTTCCCTGCGGGTCGCCTCCATCTCCACTGTTGTCGCCATCGTGCTTGGCACCCTGTGCGCCGCTGCCGTGTCGCGGTCCAAATTCTTCGGGCGGGAGACCATCTCGCTGCTGGTGATCCTGCCCATCGCCCTGCCGGGCATCATCACCGGTATTGCGCTCCGCTCCGCCTTCAGCGCGGCGGAAATCCCGTTTTCCTTCTGGACCATCGTCATGGGGCACGCCACGTTCTGTATCGTCGTCGTCTACAACAACGCCGTGGCGCGGTTCCGGCGGACCAGCGCCTCCATGATCGAGGCCTCGCTCGATCTCGGCGCCAACGGCTTCCAGACCTTCCGCTATGTGGTGCTGCCTAATATCGGCACGGCCCTGCTGGCGGGCGGCATGCTGGCGTTTGCGCTCTCGTTCGATGAAGTGATCGTCACGACCTTTACGGCGGGGCAACAGCAGACCCTGCCGATCTGGATGCTCGAGGAACTGGTCAGGCCGCGCCAGCGCCCGGTGACCAACGTGGTCGCCATGGTCGTCGCCATCACGACGTTCCTGCCGATCCTGGCGGCCTACTACCTGACGCGCGAAGGCGACCAGACAGCCGGGCAGGGGAAGTAGGCTGTTCGCATCATCCGGTTAAGGGGTGGTTGCATATTGCCTAAAGCGAGCGTGTCATGATCAGGACATCGCCCTCGTAGCGCATGCTGGGATGAGGGAAGCAAGGCTGCCGGATATGTTCGCGGTATCCGATGCTTTCATAGAGGTGGCGAGCCGCCCTGTTCGCTTCGAAGACGAAGAGGCTCATCAGGTTAAAGCCTTTGCTCGCCGCTTCCGTTTCGGCTTTGCCGACCAGCTGGCGGGCGATGCCGCGCCCTCTGTATTCCGGATACACGGCAACGGTGTCGATATGATAGCTCCCGGCGACATGCATGTGCTCGAAAAGCGCCAGATCGGCCATGTGCTCAGGGTTGATCAAGATGTCTTCCGGGTCCGTTGCTTCGTTGTCCATGGGATAGGCGTGCGTCCCGCCCATGACCGAGCCGCCTTCTTCGAAGACAAGGCTGTTTTCGATGTTGGCGGTTGTCCCCGAACGGGAAAACCGGTGCTCAACGATTTCCTGTAATGTCCGGCCCGGAATGGCGTTCTCATACATCACATGGGCAAAACCGCACCAGGCGTCGATGGTGAAATGCGCCATGTGCGGTATGTCGGTGGTTGAAGCGCGCCTGATCGAAATGGTCATGTTGTAATCAGCCGCTTGTTCCGGTTACCGCGTCAGCGGCTTGTACTTGATGCGGTGGGGCTCGATGGCGTCGTCGCCGAGGCGGCGTTTCTTGTCTTCCTCGTAGTCCTGGAAGTTGCCTTCGAACCATTCCACGTGGCTGTCGCCCTCGAAGGCCAGGATATGCGTCGCCAGCCGGTCCAGGAACCAGCGATCATGGCTGATGACTACGGCGCAGCCGGCGAACTCGGCGAGCGCGTCTTCCAGCGCGCGCAGCGTATCCACGTCCAGGTCGTTGGTCGGTTCGTCGAGCAGCAGCACGTTGGCTTCCGACTGCAGCATCTTCGCCAGGTGCACCCGGTTGCGTTCACCGCCCGAGAGCTGGCCGACCTTCTTCTGCTGGTCGCCGCCCTTGAAGTTGAACCACGAGACATAGGCGCGGCTCTGTACCTCGCGCTTGCCGAGCGTCAGAATGTCGAGACCACCGGAGATTTCCTCCCACACCGTCTTGTCGTCGGCGAGGCTGTCGCGGCTCTGGTCCACGTAGCCCAGCTTCACCGTATCACCGATGCGCAGGCTGCCTTCATCGGGGGTCTCCTGGCCGGTGATCATCTTGAACAAGGTGGTCTTGCCCGCGCCGTTGGGGCCGATGACGCCGACGATACCACCCGGCGGCAGTTTGAACTCGAGATCGTCCATCAGCAGTTTGTCACCGAAGGCCTTGGTAACGCCGTTGGCCTCGATCACCAGATCGCCCAGCCTCGGCCCCGGCGGGATCATGATCTGGGCCTGGCCGATGCGCTTTTCCTGGGCCTTGGCGAGCAGGTCGTCATAGGCCGTGATACGCGCCTTGGACTTAGCGTGCCGCGCCTTGGGCGACGTCCTGATCCATTCCAGTTCGTGCTTGAGGGTGCGCTGGCGGGCGTCTTCCTCGCGGGCTTCCTGGGCCAGGCGTTTTTCCTGTTGTTCCAGCCACGAAGAGTAGTTGCCTTCGTAAGGAATGCCCTTGCCGCGGTCGAGCTCCAGGATCCAGCCTGTTACGTTGTCCAGGAAATAGCGATCGTGGGTCACGATCATGACCATGCCGTTATATTCGCGCAGGTGGCGTTCCAGCCAGGCCACCGACTCGGCGTCCAGATGGTTGGTGGGTTCGTCGAGCAGCAGGATCTCAGGCTTTTGCAGCAACAGGCGGCAGAGTGCGATACGGCGCTTCTCGCCGCCCGACAGGTTCTCGACACCGGAATCGGCGGGCGGGCAGCGCAGCGCGTCCATGGCGATCTCGATGGTGCGGTCCAGGTCCCAGCCGTTGACGGCATCGATCTGTTCCTGCAACTCGCCCTGCTCCTCGATCAGGGCGTTCATCTCGTCGTCATCCATGGGTTCGGCGAACTTGGCGGATACCTCGTTGAAACGGTCCAGCAGGTCCTTCACCCCGCCCATGCCTTCGGTGACGTTTTAGCCCACCGTCTTTGACGCATCGAGTTGCGGCTCCTGCTCCAGGTAGCCGACCTTGATGCCTTCGGCGGCCCAGGCCTCGCCGTTGAACTCCGTATCGATGCCGGCCATGATCTTCATCAGCGTGGATTTACCGGCGCCGTTGTGACCCAGCACGCCGATCTTTGCGTCCGGGAAAAACTGAAGCGTGATCCCTTTCAAAACCTCTTTCCCGCCGGGAAAGGTCTTGGACAGGTTCTTCATCACGTAGGCGTACTGGTAATTGGCCATGGTCGGGTGTTCTCTCAGGTCTATGTCGACAAAATGCCTGCGGGCTTGCAGGGCATGCGGGGTTTTATCGGAATCCGTGGCCTCGCGCAACGCCTTAACCGTATGATTTTCCCGGAAATCATTGTTCTGCCGCCAGGAAGGTGATGAAATGACGGGCACACGGTGGAAGCGCAAGAGAGAGACATGACAGGTCGGGAAATCCTCACGGCAGGCAGAACATTTGTAACCGCCGAAGACGATATTTTCATCGTTTCCTATCCTCGGTCGGGAAACACCTGGTTACGGTTCCTGCTTGGCGGGTGTATTCACGGCGCTCATGACATTACCTTTGAAACGCTGCAGGACTATGCCCCTGACATCTATATCGCCGAAGAAAGGGCGTGGCGGAGTGTCCACAGCCCACGCCTGATCAAGAGCCATGAAATGTACAACCCCGGTTACGGCAGGGTGGTTTATTGCTATCGCGATGTCAGGGATGTGATGCCGTCCTATTACCGCTATCTCAAAAAAGTGGGGCACCCGAAGGGTCGTAATTTTCCCAAGTTCTTCAATGGCTTCATCAACGGCCTCATCAATCCGAACCTCAAGATCGGCGACTGGAAAGACAACGTTGAAGGCTGGCTCAACCATCTGGAAGCAGGATGCGTGATCCAGTATGAAGATCTTCTCACAGACCCTACCGGCGTCATGATCCGCGTTATGCGGGCTCTTGGGAAAGATCCTGACGAGGACCGGGTGCGGGACATCGTCAGCCACTACACCAAGTCGGTGATGATGAACCTCGAAGAGAATTATCAGGGCGCGCTGGATGTCGGCATGAACAAGGATCTTTCCTTTGTCGGCGGCGGCGTCAGGGACAGGTGGAAGGAATTATGTGATGATGACCAGGAGCGCCAGTTGATGGATAAGTATGGTGATCTTCTTTGCCGCTTGGGATATGAAGTCTGAACAACGGTGATAAGGAAAAGCTTTCGTGCGTTTCGGCAATATTGATTTGAGGGTAATCGGCATCCGTCGGCTTATGCTGGCCTGTTTTGCAATCCTGATCGTTGTGCATGTGCTGATCGTGGCCGTGGCAGGATATCTCCTTGGTCATGGCGGCTGGCGGGCGGGCAAGACCGCCGATACGGGGGCGATTTCCCACGAGGTGACGGACGTTGTCGTGTTCTGGGGCGGGGCGGCGTCTCTCGGCACCATCCTTGTGCTTGCTGTCATGTGGTTCGTGCTCGACCGCATCCTGATTGCGCGCAAGAAGTACATGGCCAAACTGCCCGACAGGCCGGAGTTCTATGATTTCGACCTGCTGAACCAGCCCATGCACCTGGAAGAACTGGGCGGCAAGACGCTCAAGGACCTGACGTTCGTGGTTTTCGATACGGAAACCACAGGACTGAGGCCCACCGGGGGTGACGAGATTATCTCCATCGCCGGGATCAAGGTGATCGACGGCGAGGTCCGGGAAGGCGATGTATATACCCGGCTGGTCAATCCCGGCCGTTCGATCCCGAAGGCCTCCATCCGGTTTCACGGTATAACCGATGACATGGTGGCGGATGAAGCCGATTGCCGCACCGTGATACCGGAATTCCGGGAATGGGCCGGAGACGCCGTGCTGGTCGCCCATAACGCAGCCTTTGACATGAAATTCCTGAAACTGAAGGAACAGGAAACAGGCACGGTCTGGGACAACATTGTCCTCGATACCCTGTTGCTGTCCGTCTTCCTGCACAACGAGACGACCAACCATACCCTGGATGCCATAGCCGAGCGGCTGGGGGTCACCGTGGAAGGACGTCATACGGCGCTGGGCGATTCCATCGTCACGGCCCATGTGTTCCACCGCATGCTGGACATGCTCTCGGCGCGGGGGATCAACACGCTCTATCAGGCGGTCAGCGCCGGTAACAAGATGGTTGAAGTCCGCAAGCTGCAGGAGAAGCACTTCTCCTGATGTTTGGGAAGCGGATTAATGATCCCTGAATAGCCGCCCGTATCCTTCAAAGGTGTCATTGATACCCGCCAGGCGAAGCGTGTCCCAGATCATCGCCTGGTTGGAGCAGACGACCGGCTTGTCCAGGCGCTGTTCCAGTTCATCCACCACGTCGAGGGATCTGAGCGCACCACAACTGATGAACAAGGCCTCTGATTCTGGGTGATCGATGGCGGCGGCGTAGGCCGCGATATAATCCGGTGGCACCCTGACCATTTCGCTGTCTTTTTCGATGTTGAGGCCGTCGATATTGAGGACATCGAAACCCGCCTGTTCCATGTAAACCTTTTCCCGCTCGTTGATTTCATCCAGGTAGGGCGTTGCTACGCTGATGCGCTTAACGCCTAATGTGTTAAGCGCCCGCATTACACCGGTAATCAGTGATGTGGGTTTCGCACCAGGCGCGCCGGCGCGGAGCTCGCTGAAGACCCTTTCTTCACCGATTACGAGGGATCCCGACGTGCAGGCGTAGCAGGTAACATCCAGGCTGCCGTCCGGCAGGATGGATGCGGCGGCTTCGGCGAGCAGGTCCGCCTGCGCGGCAAGCGTGTCATTGGTGATGCTGTCTGGGATTGGGACCCGCGTGAAGTGAACGCCGACACCGCCAGGGCGCAATGTATAAACGTCATCCTCGATGGTCTGTTCCGTCGCCAGCAATAGATAACCGATCTTGGCGCGATGATGGCGGCCTGCATCCAGTTGCAGTTCGGGCAGGCTTTCTTTTTTCGCGTCTACCGGAATATCCATGGGTGAAACTTTCCTGAACGGGGTGTATACACCTGAAAAAGGAGTATAGCAGGGAATGATGGGGGATCATGGCTAAACTTAATGTGGCAATTTTTCAGTTCGGCGCCTCGCCCGGTCTGCCGACACCCGAAGAACGCCTGTCACGTCTGGAACAGGCCCTGTCGGATCATGGCGGGGGGCTCGACCTAGTGGTTTGCCCGGAATTGTTCCTGTCCGGCTACGATATCGGCCCTATGGTCAATGACCGTGCCGAGCCGTCCGATGGGCCGTCCGTCACCAGGTTGTCCGAACTGGCCAAACGTTTTGAAACAGCCATTATCGCCGGATATCCGGAACGGGCGGGCAACGTGATCCATAACGCAGCAATTGTCTGCCATGCCGATGGCGGGAAGCCCTTGAATTACCGGAAACGCCTGATACCGCCCGGATTTGAAGGCGATTATTTTACGCCCGGTGACTCATCTTGCATGTTTGATCTCAAGGGATGGAAGCTTTCCATTCTGATCTGTTACGACGTGGAATTCCCCGAATATGTCCGCCAAGCCACGCTGGATGGCGCCGATCTTGTCATTACGCCGACAGCGTTGCGTAGCAAATGGGGCTTCGTCGCCGATACCGTCCTGCCGACCCGGGCCTTTGAAAACGGTGTCTTCATCGCCTACGCAAACCATGCCGGTGAAGAAGGCAACTGCGAGTACCTGGGTAGAAGCGTCATCCTGGCCCCGGACGGATCGGAGCAGGCCCGCGCCGGCGGAAATGAAGAACTGATTTCGGCGGCCCTGGATCGCAGCGACATAACCGTTGCACGCGCGACGCTGCCCTATGTGGACGTGGTGCGCGGCGGCCTCCCTGGTTGACGATAATAATCGACACAAACGCAAAATCCTGTCTGGACTGAAAGGTAATTCATGTGTCCTATACGTGTCGGACGGTGGTGTTCAAGGCAGAGGGTTTGATTATCCATGAAACGGGTCAGGTACGGTGAGGTCGGGAGTGAGCGCCCGGGCCTTATAGATTCGGCAGGGCAATTACGGGACCTGTCTTCACATTTAGATGACGTGACGGGAGCAGCGCTGGCGCCTCAGGAACTGGAAAGGCTTCGCTCCATCGATCCTGAGAGCCTGTCCGCCGTGGCCGGTGAGCCCCGGTTGGGCGCGTGCGTCGGCAATGTAGGCAAGTTGATAGCCATCGGTCTCAATTACTCCGACCACGCGGAAGAGACGGGCATGAAAATGCCGCCGGAGCCTATCGTTTTCATGAAAGCGACATCGTCGATTTGCGGCCCGACGGATGATATCGAGATTCCCCGTACATCGGAGAAAACCGACTGGGAAGTGGAACTGGGCGTGGTCATCGGTTCACGCGCAAAAAATATCGAGGAAGCAGACGCTGCATCCCACATTGCCGGCTATTGTACCGTCAACGACGTGTCGGAACGGGCCTTCCAGGCGGAACGCAAGGGGCAGTGGACCAAAGGCAAAAGCCACGATACCCACGGGCCTATCGGGCCCTGGATGGTAACAGCGGATGAAATTGCCGACCCGCAGAATTTGCGGTTGTGGTGTGAAGTAGACGGCGTCATGTATCAAGACGGCTCCACCACCACCATGGTTTATGGCGTCAACTTCATTGTCGCTTACTTAAGCGAGTTCATGACCCTGGAGCCCGGTGATGTCATTGCGACCGGCACGCCGCCGGGCGTCGGGCTCGGCATCAAGCCGGAACCGGTGTTCCTGAAAGAAGGGCAGCGTTTGCGGTGCGGCGTCGAAGGCCTGGGCGAGCAGGACCATATCATGGTGCGCGCCTGAGCGGCGGCTAAGGGTCTGATCCGTTTAGGTTGACGCAACCTAAACGGTGAATCAGCCCCTAAGCATATAAATATAGAGGGCGATTCACGCATTAGGTGGACCACAACGTGATCCAACCTAATACGATCGCACTCTAAAAAATTTCCGCCGTGAATTCGGACTTGATTCGTTTACGCAGGCGGTCGATTGCCTCCAGTGAATCCTTCAGCATGTCGGTTTCCCGAATGCTCAGCAATTGCGGATGGACGTAGTTGGATACTTTCTTTCCGGCCTTGAAATCCGCAATCTGCTGGCGAAGCAACAACTGACAGACCGTGTTGAAAGCCCCTTGCAGGTAATCGAACTCGTTGTCGTCCAGTATGCCGTTCTCATGAAGCACAGCGATACGGGATAAAGTCGGCGTCACTGTAATTTTTTCCCGCAAGGCCAGAAGACGGATGCCTTCAACCAGGGGTAGGGTGCCTGATTGCTTTAGGTTGACCTTGCCCAGATGGTCTTTGTCTTTCTTTTCAACGATGAAGCGGCCGAAGAGGGAAAGCCCAACCCCCTGATCCATTTTGTCGGCAAGCAATTGCTGCAACAGCAGGGGATTGGCGGATGCCAGGCTGATGGCGTGATTGCGGAGCTCGTCGCCCGCTTCCGGATTTCCCCACACCGTTCGGAAATCGAAGAAAATGTCACAAAGGCGCAATGCGGTTGTACTGCGTTTCCTGCCCCAAAGCCTGACCTGTTTTTTCCATTGCGTCAGTGTCTTGCGCCATAACGGGTTTGTCGCCATGACGAATCCCTTGCATAGGGGCAGGCCGACACTGTCGAGATCGCGGGTCATGCGGTCCGCCAGTTCAATGAACCAGCCGTCTATCTCCGTGTGCCTGTCGTCGGGATAGTCTTCCAGGATAAAGCCGTTGTCTTGATCGGGGTAAATGTAATTTTCCCCCCTGCCGCCTGAACCCATGACGATAACCGAGAAGGAAACCGGCGGTTCGCCAAACCCTTCCTGTGCCATAGCCTGGAGGTTAAGGTCCACGATCCGGCGGTAGATATCGTTGTTGATGTCCGTGAGCACGCCTTGGATATCGGAGACCGGCAGGTTTTCCAGAATCAACTCCTCGGCCAGTTCCACCTGGTAAGCCTTGACCTGTGTCAGTCCGTCAACGCTGGCATCCCAGGTCAGGTTGTCGATCTGTTCCATCAGGCTTTCCGACGCCGCAGCCAGGGCGTCATGCAGGTTCAGCATGCCTGTCAGGCCGCCGTCTCGTCCGGTGACCGGCATATGGCGCAAGTTAAGTCGGCGCATACGGGCAATCGCCCGAAACAGGTGATCGTCATCGCTGATGGTTTCTACTGGGGTGGTCATGACGGAGCCGGTATTCGTGCTGTCATCGACCCGGAATACGACACGGCGCGTGACATCCTGTTCCGTAAAAATTCCCATGGGACGGTCATTGCCGTCGACGATGACAACGCTTGAAACTTTCGATGCGCCCATATGGCCAATGACTTCGGCAACGGGCGTGCCAGCAAGAGCCGTCAACGGCTTTTGCTGCATGATATCACGAACCAGCTGGGTAAAGATGGCTGTCCGGGGGCCTGAAACTTTCAAAGTCATGAGCGTATTCTATGCATGCAAATGCAGGCATGAAAGCAGCTAAGGCGAGAAAATTTAGATAAGTAAAAAAGAACCGAATCGGGGGATAAAATTGGGGAAAAAACTGGTAAAACGGATTTTATATTGTTTAATGTTCTCTTATATTCAAGCATTATGCTCAATATAAATATTATATTATTTTCAATAATACTTTTAGGATCAATATATATTCATAGAATAAATATAAATATAATTCACCGGTATATTTCTATATTTATTCATGGGTTATTGAGCTTTTCTTGAGTTAAATTTCTGCACTGATGTGAAATATAGTTTATCCTCAGGAAAAAATACCCCCTATCTGTTGTTTGAATCACGCCAAAATGGTATTAACAGAGGCTCTCGGGGATTTCCGGATTTAATTCCAGAGGTCTTTGAGGAGGGAAGAAGTGATAACAAAAAGACTGTAAACAGGCTGTTGGCATGAATACTCGAGTAACGAATCTAAATTTGTATTCGTACCGTACCGGTTCTCGATTGATCGTGTAACCGGTTTAGTTTTGTTTGGGGGCTGATCCGTCTGGATCGACGTTTCATTTCTTCTCATCTAGTCGTTCGGGCGGTAAATGCCGTTCAGAACAGGGACCTGGGTTATGAATGTAGGTTTATGACCCGAGGATGTAGGACCATCCGGTCTGTATCGCCTTAAAGCTTTCATTCGGCTGCGGGCATATGGGTCGAAGGACCATAAACAGATAGGGGAGAAACTATCTTGTCTGCGAAAGTCACATGGCTATTCGTGTTTGTTGCACTCTATTGGGCCTATTGTATTTATTGGGGCATCAAGGGTGCACGCGCGGCTAAAACTGCCAGCGATTACTTTATCTCTGGCCGTTCACTTTCCTTGTGGGTGTTCGTTCTGGCGGCGACCGCGACATCATTTTCCGGTTGGACCTTTATGGGCCATCCGGGGCTGATTTATCGCGATGGCTTCCAATACGCCTACGCTTCATTCTATGCCATCACGATCCCGTTCACGGGCGTGATGTTCCTGAAACGCCAATGGATGCTCGGCAAACGCTTCGGTTATGTCACACCGGGTGAAATGCTGTCGGACTACTTCCAGGGTGATGCGATCCGGATGCTAGTGGTGCTCGTTGCGCTGCTGTTCTCGGTTCCGTACCTCGGACTGCAACTCCGTGCGTCCGGCTTCCTGTTCAACGTTCTTACCGATGACATGATCGGCGTTGAAATTGGTATGTGGGTGCTTTCAGCAGTTGTGTTCATCTACGTTGCTTCAGGCGGTCTCCGCGCTGTGGCCTATGTGGATACCCTGCAATGTATCCTGCTGGCGTTCGGTATTATTTCCGTCGGCTTCATTGCCTATGGCGAATTGGGCGGCTTCGGCGCGTTCAACGAAGCCATGGCTGGTTTGGCCCAGACGGGTGTCGGTAAATGGGGAACAACCCAGGGACATGGCGGTGGCGACTATAACGCCTACTTTGCTATTCCGGGTGTCATCCAGTTTACCGCGGGTCTCGGCAAGGAAACCCCTGTTGGCGGTCTGTGGACCGGCATCATGTGCCTGACCTACATGTTTGCGCTTATGGGCATTCACTCCGCCCCGGCGTTCACCATGTGGGCCTTCGGCAACAAGGATCCGCGTCCGTTCGCACCGCAGCAAGTGTGGGCTTCCTCGTTCGGTATCGGTTTCATCCTGTTCTTCTTCACGGCTGCCCAGGGTATGGGTGCGCACCTTCTGGGCGCCACGCCGGGTGCAACGGAAGCAGGCGTCGCCGTATCGTCCGTATTGCCGGATCTTTCAGCCAACAAGCAAGGTGGCCTGGTGCCGCACTACATCAACCTGGTTGGTGACGCTGCGCCCTGGTTCGTCGGCCTGTTAGCCGTTTGTGCGCTGGCAGCCATGCAGTCAACCGGTGCGGCCTACATGTCCACCGCCGGCGGCATGCTGACCCGCGATCTCTACAAGCGGTTCATCAATCCGTCCGCCAGCCATATGACCCAGAAACTGTTCGGCCGTATCGGCGTCGCCATCATCGTTGGCGCCGCGCTGATCGTGGCGACCACGGCGAAAGACGCCCTGGTGCTTCTGGGTGGTCTTGCTGTCGCCTTCGGTTTCCAGATGTGGCCGTCTCTGGCCGCTGTGACCTGGTTCCCGTGGATTACCCGTCAGGGCGCCACGCTGGGTCTGGCTGCCGGTCTGATCGCCGTGATCCTGACCGAAACCATCGGTCAGACCATCACGGGTGGCGCATTGCCCTGGGGCCGCTGGCCCTGGACGATCCACTCAGCCGGTTGGGGCATCATCTTCAACCTGGGTGTCTGCATCATCGTCTCGGCGATGACCCAGAACGAAAGCGATCTTGCCCACCGCATGAAGTATCACAACTTCCTGCGTGAGCATGCTTCGCTCAGTGCCGGAAAACAGGGCCTGAAGCCCGTTGCCTGGATCATCACCCTCGTGTGGCTGTTCTTCGGAATTGGCCCGGGTGCGGTCATCGGCAACGATATCTTCGGTGCTCCGGATGCCGGCATTGACGGATGGACCTTCGGTATTCCGTCCATCTGGGCATGGCAGATCATCTGGTGGGCTCTGGGCGTCTTCATGATGTGGTTCCTGGCCTACAAGATGGAGATGTCGACCGTTCCCGAACGGGAGGTCGAAGCCCTTATCGATGATATCGGTGATCAAGTAACGGGAACGGCTCCGGAACCACAATAAGAGCTGCATATCCTGTTACACGACAAACAGCGGGGGAAGGCCATCGCCTTCCCCCGTTTTTTTGCGTCCGCTGGCAGGCATGGCTTTACGCTTTCGGGCGCGGTCTGGTAGCATCCGGGCAACAAACAAGAATAGAAGGTTTCATTCATGGAAGACCTGTTTTCCCGGGACTACCAGTACCTCTGGACCCTTGTTCTGACCGCCGCCCTGTTCTTCCCGGTTCGCCATTTGATCTGGGTGATGCAGGTGCGCCGGGCCATGCGCAAGGGCGGCGAAGAGAACGTGGATGAGGCGGAGCAGCAGCGCCTGAAACGCCGCGCCGGCATCACCGCCGTCTTGCTGTGCTTCCTGTTCTCCCTGTTTTATGTCGGGACACTGTTCAAGCCATGAGCGCCATTAGCAATCCAAGGGTTCTGAGACGTTTCATCAAATTGATGATTATCCTGACGGTGGTGATGTTCACCATCTGGACGATCGTCATGTGGAGCCAGAGCAACGTGCCCGGCGATTTCGAGGTACGTGAAGGCGATATCCAACTCAGTGACGGGAACTACGCCAACGCCATCGAACGTTTTGACGCCGCGCTTGCTGACGCGCCCAACCATCGTGGCGCCCTGCTGGGCAAGGCCGTCGCCCTGATCGCCCTGGGACGCTACGATGAAGCCGAACACGTGCTGTCCTATACGATCGACTACCTGCAGAAAAACCTTGCGGATGACGACCCCACGGGCAGGGGCGCTTTAAGCGCCGCCTACGCCAACCGCGGCATCATCAAGGACCGCCTGCAACGCTATGAAGAGGCGCTTGCCGATTATATCGAATCGATCAAGATCGATTACGATATCGCCGAAGGCCCCGGATGGCTGAACCACCTGCTGTACCACGACAAAGAGCCCTCCAGCGTGTTGAAGCGGGCGGAATACCTGTATCAGCAACTGCAACTGCCGGAAGGCGAGCGCCTGATGCAGGTGCCCGAACTGGACGCCGAACAGCGCATGTACAAGCCCTGATAAGGCACGCGCGGCGCACTCGTGACATTGTTTCTTCCTGGGCTTTGTTACTGGGCGGCCTTGTCGCCGTCGTCGCCCGTTTCCAGGTCATAAGCCAGGAAGCCGCCGGATTGCCGCGCCCAAAGCTCGGCGTAGAGACCGCCTTGGGCCAACAGTTCGTCATGGGTGCCGTCTTCGACGATCCTGCCGTGGTCCATGATGACCAACCGGTCCATTTCGGCGATGGTGGAAAGTCTGTGGGCGATGGCGATGACGGTCTTACCTTCCATCAGCATGAACAGGCTTTCCTGGATGGCGGCCTCGATCTCCGAATCAAGAGCGCTGGTTGCCTCGTCCAGGATCAGGATCGGGGCGTCTTTCAGCAGAACCCGGGCGATGGCGATGCGCTGGCGTTGGCCGCCTGACAGCTTGACGCCGCGTTCGCCAACATGGGCGTCATAGCCTGTCCGCCCGTTCATGTCCTCCAGGCCCAAGATGAAGTCATGGGCATGGGCTTTTTTGGCCGCTTCGGTGACGTCTTGCTCCGTCGCGTCGGGACTGCCGTAGGAAATGTTTTCATGAACTGAGCGGTGCAGCAGGGACGTGTCCTGAGTCACGACGCCGATCTGGGTTCTGAGGGTTTCCTGCTCAGCTTCACCTTTAGCTTCGACGATTTCATCATCGCTTTCTTCGTCGCCGGGCCAAATACGACTTTGCCGATTTACGTCTTTTCCTCCATACGAAGGGGCATAACGCCGGAGGTTAACGCTATCGGCTCCATGGTGCTCGGCGTTTCGTTGACATTATTAATCATTGCGCAGGCTCTCCTGCAGCGCCGGGGCAGACGCTGATCCGGCGGCGTGGACACACATCAGGGGAACTTGCGCGTTGACATCCATCGAATGCATCTGGTCGGCTGAAACGATACTTGGCGAAGCGCCTTTCTGGTGCCCGGAAGAGAAAGTTCTCTACTGGGTCGATATCGAGGGCAAGTCGGTCATGCGTTTCGACCCTGCTAACGGCGGGAAGGAACGCTTCCCCCAAAACCATCAGTTCGGCTGCATCGTCAAGCGCGCCAAGGGCGGGTTCATCGCCGGTACGGATGCAGGCTTGGCGTTTCTGGATGAGCGCCTCGAAGTATCGGAGATAATCGCAGACCCGGAAGCGGATAATCCGGATAACCGTTTCAATGACGGCAAATGCGACCGCCAGGGACGGTTCTGGGCCGGCAGCGCCGATATCAACGAAGTTGACGACAACGGCACGCTCTACCGGGTGAACGGCGCCGGTGATGTCACAGGGATGGTAAACGGTCTGATCGTATCCAACGGCCTCGGTTGGAGCCCCGATAACGGGACCATGTACTTTACCGATAGCGGGCGAGGGGCGATTTACGCCTATGATTTTGACTTGGCTAGCGGCGACATGGAAAACCGGCGTGTTTTCGCCGAAGTCGACGAGGCGGACGGTTTCCCGGATGGGTTATGCGTCGATGCGGAAGGCTTCATCTGGAGCGCCCATTGGGATGGCTGGCGCATCACGCGCTATGACCCCGATGGCCGTATCGACAGGGTTATCGACATGCCGGTGCCGCTGGTGACCAGCGTTGCTTTCGGCGGCGAAAACCTGGACCTGTTATTTGTGACGACGGCCCGGTTGGGCCTGACGGAGGAACAGTTGAAAGAAGCGCCTCAATCAGGTGGATTATTTTGCCTTGATGCCGGCGTCCGGGGCCTGCCCGAGGTTCCATATCAGGGCTGATAACGCTGAATCTTCAAACCTCCCGTCCGGCCTTTGATCTCGCACATTTCTTCGTCTGAAAATTCTTCTGCTCCAGCCGCTCCTAACGTAGCTGCGTCGCAGACAATCTCCCCTTCTGACGCCAGAGAACATAGGCGGGCGGAAACATTTACGCTGTCACCGATAACGGTATAATCCCGGCGATTTTCCGCCCCTATGCCGCCGGCGATAACGTCGCCTGAAAAGATTCCAATGCCGATTCCCGGCTCATAACCTTCATTCCGGATGGCTGTTTGGATTTCAATGGCAGCCGATACAGCATGGCCTTCCTTGCCATCGTCATGGAACCGCGCAAAAAGGGCGTCGCCGATCATTTTGTCAACGTCACCACTGTGCCGTTCGATGATTGCAATCTGCAAGGACATGATTTTGTTCAGGAATTCAATAACTTGTTTAGGGGAATGAGTCTCAGAAAATCCCGTGAACGACCGGACATCCGAATAGAAAAGGGTGCAGAAAATAGCTTCCGAGAGGATGCCGTCCGCGGCGCCTTCCCGGCGCATGGCGGCCACGGCTCTTCTCGACACAAGACCTTCAAGCCTGCCGCGAAGGTTGTTGACTTCCGTGGTTCTTGTATTGATGGCTCGCTGTGCGGCAAAAACCAGAAGGCTTAAAGCTATCAACAAGGCAACAAGGAAACTGCCGGGTATCAGGAGCACCGGCAGGGCCGCGTTTCCAAGAATGGTATTCAGGTGACTTGATGGTTCGTAAATCTCGAACACCGCCACCAGATTGCCCTCAACCTGAAAGGGGACATAAAGTTCATAAAGTTCATCAAGGGTATTCGGCTTATCAATTTTAACCTGCGGTTCCCCTGTTCGGAGCACCGAAGATAATGCGTCATTGTCCTCAGAATGGCCGATTTGGGCGGTATCGGTTGAAAAAATCGTCTTGTGACGAAGATCGTATACCTTGACTTTCGAAAGATTAAATTCGTGTCTTTCATCGTCAAAGGCGCGGGACAGGACGCTTAGATTTTCTTCAGTCAATTCTTTGCCGGACACCAGGGTTTGCCAGGCTTCAGGGTGAGATGCCGCAACGCCTCTGGCGATACCTTCCGCGCGAAGCGTTGCCTGCTGCAGGTAGATATCCTGGATAACCTGTTGCGAGGCGCGATAGGTTGTGAAAATGAGTATGCCAACGAAAATCAGCAGTCCCGGAATTATCCAGGACATGAACAGGCGTTTCAGGGGGAATGGTCTGTCGATTGATTGGTCGTTGGTCATGCCGTATCGTAGCACCGATCAGGTAAAACAGAAAAGTTGTGACTTCCCACTATTTATGTGGAATATTCCACATTAAGGCCATTGCCTGAATGTGGAGGAGGGGAGCATGACCGAACAGCTATCCGGGCCCGAAATTATCGATAAGTTGCTGGCGGGCGATTATGTGGACGCGGCCAGCGGCAAGACGCTTTCCGTGCCGACTCGCGCAGTCGAGATCCACGACACACTGGACGGCATGGAAGCTGACCTGGTTTCGGCCCTGGGATTTGAGGGAAGCCTAGCCGTGGTCAGCGATCCGAACACGCACCGGGTGCTGGGCGGACGGGTCGAACGGGCGCTGGGGTCCAGGTTCGACGTCAAACCGGTGCGGTTCGACCATTCGCCCCATGCGGACATGGAGACGGTCGAGCAATTGCGCAGCCAAGCAGAAGGAACGGACGCCTACATCGCCGTCGGTTCCGGCACCATCAGCGATCTCTGCAAGTACGCCTCCTATCAGGACGCCCGGGCCTATGCGGTGTTCGCCACCGCCCTTTCCATGAACGGTTATACGTCGACCAACGCCGCCATCACGAAGGATGGCCATAAACTCTCCCTCTTGGCCCACGGCGCGAGCGGGGTTTCCATGGATCTGAAGGTCCTGGCGGAAGCGCCCCCCAACATGATGGTGTCGGGTTTGGGCGACAGCCTGGCGCGGCCGACGGCGCAGGTGGACTGGCTGCTGCAACACAGGCTTTTCGACGCGCCCTACATGAGCGCCCCGTTCGATTTCCTGCAAGCGGACGAGGAGGCCTTGTTCACCGAGCCCGAAGCCCTCGCAGCCGGCGACGCCGAAGCCACGGCCCGGCTGGCAAGGACACTTATTTTGTCCGGCTTCGGCATGACGGTGGCGGACACCAGCGCGCCGGCTTCGCAGGCCGAGCACCTGATCAGCCATTACATGGACATGCGTCCGCCGGCGGGGTGGCCCGGCGCCGCCCACGGCGACCAGGTCGCCATTGCCTCCATGTCCATGGCGCGGCTGCAGCATCACATGCTGGAGGGCCCGGCCCCGTATCTGCTGCCGACGGTCATCGATCAAAACCTGCTGAGCGAAGCCTTCGGATGCGAGCTCGCCGTCAGTTGCGCCGAGGCGACCATGAAAAAGGCCATAACGCCGGAAACCGCCGACGCGGTGAACCAGCGTCTCAGCGACACGTGGGAGGGCCTGCGCGCAGAACTATCCGCCATCATGCGGCCGGCGGCGGTTCTGGAAAACGCCATGGCGGTGCTGGGCGGTCCGGTGAAGCCGGAGGACCTGGGCTTGAGCCGTGACTACTACGACATGACGCTCAACGCCGCGCGGTTCATCCGCGACCGCTACACCTTCCTCGACGTGGCAGGCGACTCGGGCGAACTGACGCCGGAACTGGTGGCGGCCTTATGAGCACGGTAAGCGCAGAAACCGCTCCGTTGCCGCTGTCGCGGTTTCCCGATGAAGACCTGAGCCGGGTCAGAGCGGTGCTGGCCGATATCGACGATACCCTGACCACGGACGGTCGGCTGCCCGCCTGCGCCTATGCGGCGCTCGAACGCCTGCACGACGCGGGGCTTCTGGTCGTGCCCATTACCGGGCGTCCCGCCGGATGGTGCGACATGATCGCCCGGTTCTGGCCGGTTCACGGCATTGTCGGGGAGAACGGCGCGTTCTATTTCGCCTATGAGCACGAAAACAAGCGCATGCGCCGGCGCTACTGGAAGACGGACAGCGATAGAGCGGCCGACGCCGAAAAGCTGGCGGCCCTGAAAAAGACGATCCCGGCGGCCGTTCCGGGGTGCGCCGTTTCCGCCGACCAGGCCTACCGCGAGGCGGATCTCGCCATCGATTTCTGCGAGGACGTGACGCCCCTGGACGATGAAGCCATCGAACAAATCGTCCGCCTGTTCGAGGATGCCGGCGCCACGGCCAAGGTCAGCTCGATCCACGTCAACGGCTGGTTCGGCGATTACGACAAGCTCGCCATGACCCGGTTGTTCCTGGATGAAATCCACGGCGTGGACATCGATGCCGATGCCGGCGCTATCGTCTTTGTCGGCGACTCGCCCAACGATGCGCCCATGTTCGCCCATTTCCCCAACGCCGTCGGGGTCGCCAACGTCATGGCGATGGCGGATCGCATGGCGGCCCTGCCGGCCTATGTGACGGATGCGCCGGGCGGGGAGGGGTTCGCCGAGTTCGCCGAGCGTTTGCTGGCCGTGCGCGAGAAGGGCAGCCGGCCATGAACAGGAAGGAAACCCGCCGCCACGCCATCCTCCACGCCCTCAGGGCCCAGCCGACGGTTCGGGCTTCCGACCTGGCGGAACAGTTCAATGTCTCTCTGGAAACCGTGCGGCGCGATATGGTCGACATGTCGCGCGCCGGCCTGATCGACAGGACATACGGCGGCGCGGCGATCACCTCCATCGCGGCGGAACCGGGCGTTGATGAGCGTTCTGTCGTCAACCGCGAAGGGCGAAAGCGCATGGGCGCCCTGGCGGCGCGCATGGTTATCGAGGGTGAAGCCCCCGTCGTCATGGTCGATGCCGGCTCGACGACGACGATTTTCGCCCAGGCCCTCGCCGGCGCTTTCAATGCGACCCACGGCGGCACCCTGTACGTGCTCACCAACTCCTACGGCGTGGCCCGCGCCCTCGGCGACAATCCCCTGATCCGGGTGATCCTGTGCCCGGGCGAATTCGACCTGCGGGAGGCCGCCGTGTTCGGTTCGGAAACCCAGGACTTCATCCGCCGCTATCGCTGCAAGCATGCGGTCATCAGCGCCGGCAGCCTGTCGGTGGAAGGGGCGTCGGACGCCGACCCGCGCGCGTGCTGGATCAAGCGCACCATGCGCGAGCGGGCTGACGAGATTATCCTGCTCGCCGACCAGGTGAAGTTCGACCGGCCGTTCATGGAAACGGCGCTGCCGCTGGAAAAGATCGACTGGCTGGTCACCGACCTGCGCCCCCCGGCGCAGCTCTCGACGGCGCTGCGCCGGGAATATGTCGAGGTCAGCGTGGCGCGGTAATGCCATTGGAGGGTTTAATAATGTCGGGTTTGGCACCAAAAACGGAAGAAATACAGCGTCGTTAATCACGCCTGCTAATAGCCAATAGTGGTAATTCATTGTTGAGTGCGCAATGATCTGCTTTAAATATATGCCAAATGCCTAATGGAGAGTGTTAATTCTCAGGATTCTGTACATTGAGGACGATGAAAGCGTCGCAGAATTATTCAAGATAGTGATGGAATCCCACGACTATCAGGTAGACCTTGCTTACACTGGCAATGAAGGTCTTTCCCTGCATTCCAGCAATCCCTATGACGTTGTAGCAGTTGATTATCAGCTACCTGATATTACTGGCCTGGATATTTGTCGTGAATTGTTACTTGATGACCCTGATCTGCCGACTCTTATGGTTACTGGCAAAGGCAGTCAGAAGCTTCTCATCGAGGCGCTTAACCTGGGGATCGCTCAATACATCCAAAAGGATGAGCTCGATGTTTATCTTGAGTTAATTCCAAGCGTTGTCAAAACACTGATTACGCGTGGCGCGATCAGTCAGCAAAAACGGCAAGCTGAAGAAGATCTCAAGCAAAGCCTCAAGGACCTGGATTTCCAAAAAAATGCTTTGGATGAACATGCGATTGTGAGTACAGCGGATGTTAAGGGCGACATTACGTATGTTAACGATAAGTTCTGTGAAATTAGTGGGTACTCAAGAGAAGAACTCATTGGTCAAAATCATCGGCTGTTGAAATCAGACTATCACCCTCCAGGATTCTATAAAACGCTGTGGAACAACATTGCTAATGGACAAGTTTGGCATGGCGAAATCTGCAATAAGCGTAAGGGAGGTGGTCATTATTGGGTAAGCGCAACGATACTCCCGTTTCTTAACGACAATGGAAGGCCGCAGCGTTATGTGTCCATACGTACGGATATAACTAAGCAAAAGGAACAAGAACTAGACCTGGAACAAGCGCAACTGGTCGCTCATATTGGAAGCTGGCGTTTAGATTTCACAAACAACCATTTGGTTTGGTCGGATCAGATCTTTGAGATATTTGGCATTTCGAAAGAGAAATTCGGCGCGAGCCTGGAAGCCTTTTTTGATTGCATCCATCCGGATGACCTGGAGGATGTTCAGGCAGCCTTTCAGGCATCTGTCGATGAAGACGTTCCCTATGACATTGAGCACAGGATCGTAAAACGGGACAACGGTGACGTCCGTTGGGTGCATGAGCGATGCCTGCATGAACGGCGGGGGGTAGGCGAAGTTATTCGTTCGATCGGAACGGTCCAGGATATTACTAAGCGCAAGGAAGCCGAGGAGAAACTCCGCCAGAGCGAGCAGAACTTGCTGCAGCGAACAAAGGACCTGGAGTTAACCAACGCCATGATGGAAAAGCAGGCGCAGGAATTGACCCATCTTGCGGAAGACCTACACCAAGCCAAGGAAGAGCTTGAGGTGTTGGCAATCACCGACCGGCTTACCGGGCTGCACAACAGGCTAAAACTCGATGAATCCTTCATCAGTGAGCTGAACCGCAGCATACGTTACGGGCATCCTCTGTCTGTCGTGATCTTAGATCTGGACCATTTCAAGAGCGTCAACGATACCTATGGCCACCAAATCGGTGACGAGGTTCTGATGGCCGTGGCCAAGATACTCAAAGGCAGCTCCCGGGCCGTTGATGTCCCTGGCCGCTGGGGTGGTGAAGAGTTCCTTGTCATTTGCCCGGAAACAGACTTGTTGGGCGCCAAGGCGCTGGCGGAAAAGATCAGGCAGTCCATCGAGGCGTATTCGTTCCCGCAGGTTGGACGCAAAACGGCTAGCTTCGGCGTTGCCCAGTTCACCGAGGGCGACAGTATTGACACGCTCACCCACCGTGCGGACGAGGCGCTTTACCAAGCAAAAATCACCGGTCGGAACCGGGTTGAGGTCAGATAGGACGACTTCCGCTTAGGGTCACAAACGGTCGTTTGATATCCTTTCAGAACATGCCGGGTTTCGCTTTTAAAGCGGTCATGGTTTAAAGTCGTTGATACCGTCAGTTAATTACCATTGGCGGCCTTTCCCCTGAAAAAAGCGAGAGCCGGAAACGGTAGATAGGCGAGAAGCATGGCGCCTAGCGCAACGGCCAATCCATATGTTGGAATTGCTTCCATCACGCCGCCGACAAATGGCGTGCCTGCAATGCTGCCGATACCCCACATGGAACTGAATACGGTAACGGCGCTTGCAAGCTCCGCCCCGCTGAATTGCTCGCCAACCAGGACCAGGCCAATTGTATACAGGCCCCCAATCGCACCCCCCATGATGAACATGAGTGACCAGTTCCACGGAGCGGATGTTATATTGAACGGTATCAGGGCACAGATAAGTATCAGGACCACGACCGTAAGCGTTAACAGCAGCCGCCGATCCATGTGATCGGCCAGCCAGCCAATTGGAACCTGGGACATGATTCCGCCAAGCCCCATCGCCGTAACCATGTAGAGCGCTATGCTTTCTTCCAGCCCCATGCTGATGCCGTAGATCGGAAGAAAGGTGATGAGCGCGGTGTCAACCGCTGCACACATGAAATTCGCCAGCATTGCAACAGGGGCAAGCAGTAGAAAGGCAAAAAGCCTGACCGATGACTTATCCGAAGCCTTCGGTTTCACTGATCTGGCGAGAAATAACGGCGCGGCGGAAAGAGCAATCAATGCAGCCGACACGAGGAAGGGGGTCCACCCGATGGTCCCTGTTTCAGCCAGCAGTACCGGACCAAGAGCAAAACCTGCCGCGAGAGCGGAGCTGTACAGCCCGACGATACGCCCGCGTGATTTTTCCGCCGCCAGCTCATTGACCCAGGCTTCGCCAACGATCCATAAAAAGGCGTTGGCGCAGCCGAGCAGGAACCGGATCGGGAACCACATGTAGACATTCGGAAAAACCGGCAGCAGAAGAAACAGGACCAGGCTGAGGACAACCGATGTCAGCATAAGGCGTGATGGCGACACTCGGCGAAGCAAGCGGGGCGCGAATGGCGCAACGGCAAAGACGGCCAATCCCTGCACACCTGTATTGAGGCCGATCAAGGTTTCATCGACACCTTGTTGTTCCAGAATCAATGCTAACAGTGGAAAACTGAGACCGTAGATCAGGCTCGTCACCGTCAATGAAGAAATAACGGCGATAAGACTACGACGGCGGTCTCTTGTGGAAAAATCAGCTTGTTCGGTTCTTATCTCTGAGTTCATGTGCCAGAACGTAGCCTAGCCGCATGTCCGCAACAATATCCGCTTCGGGTCACAAGCAAACGTTTGATAGCCTTTCAGGACATGCCGGGTTCACCATAAAAACGGTCATGTTTCGCGCCGTTCATAGCGTCAACCTCAGCCAGAGGTGGAAACTCCAAGGATGAGATATGTTGTCGTTAGCGTCCTAGAACAATCTGGCCAACTCTTACATCGCGAACCGCGAGGTAATGGAATCGCCACATCAACAAGGCGACGGACAGGCTGCTGCCGATTAGTATGCCTTCCATTAATCCCATGGTGCCACGCTGGAAATTGAATGCTAGCAGGTAGGCCGATGACAGCATGATCAACAGGTATGCCAATGATTGTATGATACTTGGTATGACGACATCCTGCCGTCCTCTCAGCGCATTGATCATGATTCCCTGACCGCCATCAATAACCAAAACAAATGCCGTAAATGCGATCATCGGCGAAACGATTAGAATTACTTCTGCATCGTCGGAGAACAGTCCGGCCAGCATCTCCGCGCCAAAATAGAAAAGGATGCCGAATGCAATCATCGAAACTGTATTAACGCCAAGCCCTACCCAACCGTGTTTCGCCAGTTCAAGATGCTTGCCCGAGCCGTGTGCGTTGCTGACAAGAACGGACGTTGCGGATCCCAAACCAAGCGTCACCATGAAAACCATGGTAATCAGATTGAAGGTAATGCCAAACGCCGCAAGGGGCAGGACACCGATCCAGCCGGCAAAGATATTGATGATTGAGAACGAAAATGTTTCCGCTGCAAGGGTGAAGCCCGCAGCAAAACCAATGCGTCTCTGTTTTGCCCAAGCCGAATAGGATCGATACCAACGTCCATGGACGCCAAACCGTGTGTGATCACGCATGGTCAAAACATAAAAGATAAGCATGGCGGCAGAGAGATACCTGACGATTGTCGTCACCCAGGCAGCCCCTGCTGCTCCCATGGGCGGCACGCCCAGGTTGCCGTAGATGAAAATCCAGTTGAGGAGTATGTTTACGATATTGGCGATGATCATCACGATCATCCAGGGTAACGGGCGTTTAATACTTTCAAGAAAAAAAGCTGTCGTCAGTAACAGCATAAATGCAGGCATGCCGAGGCCAAGGATATGGATAATTTCCCCGCCATTCTGTGTGACAGATTCCGGCTGTCCAAGCCAAATCAGAATAGCGTCGCCAAATAGTGTCAGACCGTATCCGATTAAACCGATGAAAACGGCGTAAGGAATGGATGCCCGCCAGACTGCGCCGCATTCTGAAAACTCACCCGCACCGTAACGATTGGCTGAGAGTACGAGCGTGCCGGTAAGGATCGCCAGCAGGGCCTCACCTGAATCCACGACGTTCTGGGCGAAGTCCTTCTGTTCCGGCAGCAACGGTGTTTCCAGCAGTAACCGCGCCATGCCGAGGACGCCATTCATGGGTGTTCGCACTTCGTGACTGACCATGGCGACGAATTCGGATTTGGCCTCGGTCGCTTTTTCCGCCTGTTCCTTGGCTTCTTTCAGCTTTTCTTCCGCCTGTTTCCGAGCGGTGATGTCGTGTATCTGGCCCAGGATAAGATTGGGCTCATCGTTGGAATCGTAGAGCACCGACGATGATACCCGCGCCCAGACGACCTGGCCGTCCTTGTGGACATAGCGTTTTTCCATGATGAATTTGTGCTCTGATCCTTCGATGGAGTCTTTATCCAGCGCTTCGGTGGCTTCAACATCGTCCGGGTGCGTGAGATCCCGCCAGTTCAATTGCAGGATTTCCTGCTCGCTGTAACCGAGAATATCGCAGAAGGTTTCATTGACCTTCAGGTACCGCCCGTCCAGGTCATGCAGAGCCATGCCGGCGGCGCTGGTTTCGAAGGCACCGCGGAACTGTTCCTCGCTATGGCGTAGGGCCTCTTCGGCCTGTCTGCGGGCGGTGATGTCGTCGGTAACATAGACAATGCCGCCGTGATCCAGGGGGCGTGTGTGGCACTCAAGCGTTCGGCCATCGAAGGTCGTGCGCTCGTAATCCTGCGGTTCCGTTTCAAACGGCAGCGCCGTCATAAACTTGTTGACGATTTCCTGCACATCGCCTTCACCGTAATCCCCACGCCTTGCAGAGTATTCATTTTCGGCTTCAATGGTTTCACCAACCTTGAGCAGGCCGTCCGGCAAGCCCCAATTGGCAAGATACTGGTTATTGAAAAACAGGATGCGCTTGTCCTTGTCCGTAAACCGGATGCCGCTGGGAATGGTGTCGAGAATGACCCGGAACTGAGCCTCCTTCTCAGCAAGGTCCTGTTCGGCTTTTTTACGATCAGTGATGTCGTTCTGGATGCTGACAATGCCGCCTGCTTCCGTCGGCCGCTCCAGGGCCTCGATCCAGCGCCCGTCTGCAAGCTGGAAGGCAATAGGCTCGCTTAGTTCACGCCGGTTTTTGGCTCGCATGACCGTGTATTTCTTGTCACCGCCTTCGCCAGTCATAATAGTACCCTTGGTGATGTCGAGCTGAACCAGATCGTCGTAGAGCACGCCCGGCGCCGCTTCGGCGTCACTGTAATCGTAGAGACGGCGGAAATTGCCGTTGCAAAACACCAGCTTTCCATCAGCATCGTAAATGACGAAAGCGGCCCGCAAGTGCTCGATTGCATCCTTGAGTAGGTCAACGGTGATGCCGTCCGATGCGTGGGCTGCATCCCCGGTGTTACCGGCCGTATCGTCCCTGGTTGCCATGATTATTCCCTCCGTATGATGTGGATAATACAGAGTTCTGAACCTGATGTCTTTATAAGGTCGGTGGCGCGGTGCGACTGGTTCACAATGCCTGCCCGATCCTTTATTCTCGGCGTAATGAAAGCAATTTAATCGGACGATGTCATGAACAGGGCTGACAGGCGGCGGCGGGAGAAGGAAACCAGGAAACCAAAGCCCACCGGCATGCCCGGCCTGCAGGATCTGCTCGACCAGGGCGTCCATTATCACACGGCAGGCGACTTCCAGAAGGCCGAGGAGAGCTACCGGAGCGTCCTGCAGGCCGATCCCGATAATCCGGTGGCACTACACCTGATCGGCGTCATCGCCCACCAGGTCGGCAAAAACGATATCGCCGTCGAATTCATTTCCAAGGCCCTGGCCCATCACCCCGACTATGCGGAAGCGCATTACAACCTCGGCAATGCGTTACGGGCGCTGGGCAAGACCGAGGACGCAATCGCCAGCTATGAAAGGGCCGTCGCCATTCTGCCTGACTATGCCGAGGCCC
>CAYFMQ010000002.1:5901-114433 GCA_964344255.1 uncultured Thalassospiraceae bacterium | reverse complement strand
ATGCGGTCAGTCAGTATCCGGCAGTCGTCACGTTGGACTCCGGCAATGTGGACGCCCATGCGAATCTCGGGAATGCGCTGAAGGAATTGGGGCGTCTGGAAGATGCGGTTTCGAGCTACCGCACCGCCCTGGAAATCAAGCCCAACTATGCCGCCGTGCTGACCAACATGGGCAACGCGCTGAAAGATCTGGGCCGGCTGGTGGAAGCGGAGGCCAGCTATGGCGATGCCGTGGCGGCCAATCCGGAATTTGCTGAAGCGTATTACAACCTCGGCATTGTGAAGCAGCACGCCGGCGACCTGGCAGGGGCGGCGGAAAGCTACCGGGCTGCCCTCACCCTGAACCCTGACCGGGCTGAGGTTCACAACAACTTAGGGATCGTACTGCAGGACTTGGGCCGCATGAAGGAGGCCGAAACCCATTACCGGGCGGCATTGGCTGCCGATCCCGGTTACGCGCCGGCATACCGTCACCTGATGCTTATCGTGAAGCAGGCGGATTACAACGACGATATCCATGCGATGGAGAACCTCTATGCCCGTAATGACGTCAGCCGGGACCATAAAATGAATCTGGCCTTTGGTCTGGGCAAGGCCTTTGACGACCTGGGCGAGTACGACAAGGCCTTCGGGTTTTTTGCCGAAGGAAACCGCCTCAAGCGCGACACCATCGATTTTTCCATCGACCGGCGGCTCGGGTTTTTCGATGCCCTGAAAAATACGTTTTCGGACCCGTTTATCCGGGATCGTGACGGAAGCGGGTGCCCGGACACCACGCCTATCTTCATTCTCGGCATGCCCCGTTCGGGGACGACACTGGTCGAGCAAATTCTCGCCAGTCACGGTCAGGTTCACGGTGCGGGTGAACTGGATGCATTGAAAGCGGTCGTTTCAACGGACTTGTGCCGTGGCGATCTGGCGGCGTTGCCCGAAGCCGCCCAGGCGGCGGAGCCGGGCGTTATGAAGAAGCTGGGCGAGGCTTATGCGCAGCAGTTGCATGCCCTTGCCCCTGACAGCCGTTTTATTACCGACAAGATGCCGGGCAATTTCATCTACATCGGCCTGATCAGGCTGATCCTGCCCGGGGCGAAGATCATCCACTGCCGTCGCGATCCGGTCGATACGTGCCTGTCCGTCTTCAAGCACCATTTTTCCGGCGATCATCCTTATGCCTATGACCTCCGCGAACTGGGGCAATATTACAACGCCTATTGCGGCCTGATGGAACACTGGGACAATGTCCTGCCGGGATTTATCCACGAGGTCCGCTATGAAAATGTCGTCCGGGACCATGTTGCGGAAACGGAAAGCATGCTGGCGTTCTGCGGCCTTCCCTGGGACGAGAACTGCCGCAATTTCCATGCCTCGGACAGGCCGGTCAGGACGGCAAGTTTCGAGCAGGTGCGCCAGCCGATTTACAAGGACTCGGTTCAGCGCTGGAAAGCCTATGAGAATGAACTCGCTCCCTTGCTTGAGGTGTTGGATCTATAGGGGTCTTCATGTCCGGTATCCGGGCCCGGCGGAAGCCGCGACGGATATGGATTTTTTCCGTGCGGTAATCACTGGATTACCTGCCGCCCGGAGGTCATAATCACCTGAAGCGGCATGATATGCCGTTTTTTATTGGTGGGGCCGAATGACTGTCTGGAAAAAGCTGGATAACTGGCAATACGAATACTTCCCCGATACCGAACCGGCGTCCACCTTTACCGGCGCCGAAGCTTTCGTCGAATTGTGGCATGCCAAGAAAAACGGACGCCGGTTTCCCAGCCGCGACGATTTCGACTGGTATGAACTTGAGCCCTGGTGGGGGCGTCTCGGCATCAGCCGCTATTTCCACGATCCCTTCGACTGGGAGTATATCCTGTTCGGAACGGACATGACTGAAACGTTTCAGTTCGACGGAACGGGGAAAAAGGGGACGGAAGTTGTCGACGATGTTTTCGACGGTGGCGATGACCTGGCGTTCTACGAGTTTGTCGTGGAAAACGGCTATATTGCCCGTTCATCAGGCAACATCCACTGGCAGGACCGAACCCATGTGGATGTGATGTTTGTCTTTTTGCCCTTGTCCGATTCGGACGATACCGTCACACACTGTATCGAACTTCTTGTCTAATCCATTCTACCAGCGTTCCGACGTTGTTTGAGCGATCAATGCGTCCCTTTTAGAGCAGGTCATGTTTTCTTAGGCCACTTCGTGATCCGATCTAATGAACGATGGGCAACTCGCGCCAGTGCGTGGTGTAGCGGCGCGAGCGGTGCTGCTGGTTCATGTACCAGGTGCGCGTTTGCGGGATGTGGCCGTAACTGACCGCGCCGGGGCCGAATTTCACGTTCAGCCGGTCCATGGTGCGCATCAGGGCCTCGCGGCGGGGGCTGGGCGCGCCGAACAGGCTGGGCTGGGCGCGGCTGGCGGCGTTCAGGTCCAGCAGCAGGATGCCGGCCTTCTTATACGGAATGCCGGGCCGGTAAACGGTATCGAGCGCCTTGAGCGCGGCTTTCAGGATGTCGCCGGTGTCCGCCGTGGGGTGAAGTAAACCGACGACGGCGCTGTTTGAATACTGCGGCAGGTCGGGACGGAACGGGTTGCCGCGCACGAAGATGCAGACGGCGCCGGCCACCAGCCGGCCCTGGCGCAGCTTTTCCGCTGCGCGCACGGTGAAATAGTGAATGCGCTTTTGCAGGTCTTCCTGGGCGCGCACGTCCGTGCCGAAGCTGCGCGACACGCACAGGGTCTGCTTGTCCGGGGTGAAGTGCTCCATGCCGTGGCAGACCAGCCCGTTCAATTCGTCAACGGTGCGCAGCCCCACCACGCCCGTCATGTTCCGAAGCCAGCGCCGGTCCACATTGGCGAGGTCGTAAGCGGTATGAACGCCCAGGCCCTTCAGACGCCGTTTCCAGCGCCGTCCGACGCCCCAGATGTCGCCGATATCCGTTTCCTTCAGGGCGGTTTCGCAAGCCTCCGGGACGAGCACGGAAAACACCTCGGCGCCCGTTTTCTTGGCCCGGTGGTTGGCGACCTTGGCGAGCGTCTTGGTGCCGCCGATGCCGATGGAAACGGGCAGGCCGGTCCACTGCCGGATCATGGCGCGCAGAGTTCGGACGCGGGCCTCAATTTCCCTTGCCGCCTCATCCGCCACCATGCCGTCCGGTGCGGCGTGGGTGTAATCGATGAAGCATTCGTCGATGCTGTAGATTTCCATGTCCGGGGTGTGAGCGGCGATGATGTCCATGACCCGGCGGCTCATGTCGCCGTAGAGCGTGAAATTGGTGGAGCGCACCTGCACCTCGCCGGGGCCGAAGCGCGCCTTTGTCTTGAACCAGGGCTCGCCCATGCCGATGCCGAGCGCCTTGGCCTCGGGCGAACGGGCGATGACGCAACCGTCGTTGTTGGACAGCACCACCACGGGCCTGCCGCGCAGTTCGGGCTGGAACACCTGCTCGCAGGAGACGTAGAAGTTGTTGCAGTCGGCGAGGGCGAAGATGCGGCTCATATCACACTCACGGCGGGACGTTCAGGCAAGCGGCCGGATCACGGTCTTGACCACGCCCCAGATTTCCGAGCCCTCGCCCATAGGGGCGGCCTCGAACTCCGCATGCTCGGGCGCTTCGGGAACCAGCCACCAGACGCCCTTCTTCCGCCTGAGGCGCTTGACCACCATCTCGCCCTCGACCACGGCCACGACAACCTGGCCCGACCGGGGCTTGATGGAGCGGTCGACGATCAGCAGGTCGTTGTCGAAGATGCCCGCGCCGGACATGGAATAGCCCGAGACCCGGATCACGAAGGTGGCGGCGGGATGCTCGATCAGGTCGTTGAGGTCGAGCACGCCGTCAGCGAAATCCTCGGCCGGGCTGGGGAACCCGGCGGGCACGCGGGACGGGAACACCGGCAGGGGGACGCGCCGTTCGGCCACGGGAACGGCCACCCGGGAGGGGTTCCGGGGGGATTTGGAAAATGAGAACATAACATGAACATAATATCGTTCATACGCCGTCATGCAAGGGGGAATCGGCGACCGTATAAGGACGCATAAGGTTATGTGCCAACAAAGATACTTTACCAGCAATGGCGTTGCCTGTTTCATGGGGGGTATCCGTGAAAGACGCCGGAGGGAGCCCATGAAAGCAAAAATCGTCCATCTGTGTTTCGAGGTCAGCGACCTCGACAGGGCCGTTCAGTTCTATGCAAAAGCTTTTGACCTTGAAGAAGCCGAGCGCATGAGCGCATCGGAAGACGGCAAGCCTTATGACCTGATGTACATGAAAGACCCGGAAACCGGCATGGAGCTGGAGTTGTTCAGTTGGAGCGGAGATGGCGGTATCGCACCCGCCGCGGAGCGGGAAATCCATTTCGCCGTGGTGGTCGATGATCTGGAAAACGCCCATGCCGAGATGCAGGCGATAACGGACGATGTCGACTCCGTGATGACTGAGCTGAGCACGGATGGCGCAGAGATGGGCCGCTATTTCTTCGTGCGCGACCCAGACGGCAACGCCATCGAGGTCATGCAGCGCATGGGCCGGTACCGGTAATCCGGATCGGGTTTTAGATTATTGCCAGCATATGCATACAAAAGTACGATCCACATGTAGCAAAGGATCGATTTTCTGCAATGCCCAAGGATCGCGACAATCGAGACAATAACGCCGAGGATGAAACCAATATCCTGCACGAACGCTTGAGTTTATTGGAAGAGCAGATTCGTAATTCACAGCGTATTGGCCAAATCGGCAGTTACGTATGGGATAATCTTGCAGGCCGGCTGAAATCATGCTCTGAGCAATACGCCGCTATCCATGGTCTCAGCGTGCCACAAGTCCTTAGTGACGATGATGACCATCTTGATGTGATTACCCATCCCGATGACAGGGAACGTCTATTGAAACAGGGGGAAACGTTCGACAGGACCGGCGAGCCTTTCCAGATAGATTACCGAATCATACGAACGGATGGGGAGATCCGTCACTTAAGGGAGATTGCAGAACCCGCGGTTTTCCGGGATGGCTTTGTTATTGAGCAACACGGCATCATCCAGGACATTACGGAGCAGAAAGAGCAAGAGCTCGCCTTGGAGCAAGCGCAGAGCGTTGCCCATATGGGAAGCTGGCACCTGGATCTTACGAAGAAACATTTGGCATGGTCGGACCAGATCTTCGAGATTTTCGGTATCGAGAAGGAAAAATTCGGGGCGAGCCTGGAAGCCTTTTTCGACTGTATTCATCCTGATGACCTGGAGAGCGTACAGATGGCCTATCAAGCGTCAGTGGATGAGGACATTCCCTATGATATTGAACACAGGATCGTAAAGCGGGACAGTGGTGAAGTCCGGTGGGTTCATGAGCGGTGTATACATGAACGGCTTGCGGGAGGAGAGGTCATTCGCTCTATCGGCACGGTTCAGGATATTACCCAACGCAAGGAAGCCGAGGAGAAGCTCCGCCAAAGCGAGCAGGCTTTGTTCCAACGTTCAAAAGACCTGGAAATGACCAACGCGATGTTGGAGCAGCAGGCGCAGGAAATGGCTCAGCTTGCCGAAGATCTGCACCATGCCAAAGAAGAGGTTGAGGTCCTGGCGGTTACGGATCGGCTTACCGGGTTATTTAACAGGCTGAAACTCGATCAATCCTTCCTCAGCGAACTGGACCGAAGTAAACGCTATGGACATCCTTTGTCTGTTGTGATTTTCGACTTAGACCATTTTAAGAGCGTGAACGATACCTTTGGCCACCAAGCTGGCGACGGGGTCTTGATAGCTGTTGCCAGGATACTCAAAGACAACTCTCGAACTGTTGATATTCCCGGCCGTTGGGGCGGTGAAGAGTTTTTGGTCATTTGCCCGGAAACAAACTTGTCAGGCGCCAAGGCGCTGGCGGAAAAAAACAGGCAGGCTATCGAAGCATGCCATTTCCCAGAGGTTGGGCACATAACAGCCAGCTTCGGTATTGCTCAATACACCGATGGAGATAGTATCGAGGCTCTCACCCATCGCGCGGATAAGGCGCTTTACCGTGCCAAAAGATCTGGCCGGAACTGTGTTGAGGTTGAATAAGGCGGTTTCTTTCGGGGCATCCTTTGGCCGGTACCGGTAACCGTACCGATAACCGGCAATATCGTGAACCCGGGGGTCAATTGACCGGGAACGAGATGGTGAACGCTCCCCGAATGTCGCCTGGCTTATAGCCGCGGGCTTTATCGTCGGGATAAAGGGCTTTCAGTTTCGCCTCAACGTCGGGGCTTACATCGGCACCATGGCAGGCCAGGCAGGGCTTTTCCGCTGTCGGAATTGCTTTCATGAAACGAAAGATTTTCTGACCGTTCATGGTGACGATTTCAGCCCGCGCCATTGTCATGGGGTCTTCGCCCTGGGCTTTGCGCGCCTCGAAATCCATCAAGACGGCCTTTTCCCAGTCGTCCGGGGCGTTTCCGGGGTTTCTAAGTTTTAGGCTTGTGCGGCCAATGGACCAGCCTTGTTTTGTCGCTTCAAGATCATGGGCTATTTCCGGCGCTTTTGAATTGCATACGCCGATAGCGTTCACCGGGCCGCCTTCTTTTATGGCTGCCACCAGTTCGCCTTTCAAAGATCCGAAGAACTGCTTGATGACGGCCTTGCTGTCTGCGGAATATTTTTCCAGGTCCGCCTGAACAGGTTCGCTAACGAGGCCCAGGCAAAATACAACGACCACACCTAAACCAAAGTGTCCAATCCTCAATTTACTTTCTCCTGTCAGCATTTCATCTCATGGAGCCTGCCCCCCCTGTTGCCGGAAACATATCGAAACCTGCAGGCAAATAAAAGTACGGGACGCCTCAATCTTTAACCTGCTGTTTGCATGCTGGCACGACGGGAAATTTATGTATTGACCACGATATGACGCTTTCCCCATTGTATTGGCGGGGAAAGAGGAATGATTGAATCCGTATCAAGGCGTATTTTGGCATCGCTTGGCCGGTATCCGTCAGGCGTGCCCGTTGCTATCGCCATCATCATGATCATCATCGTCATCATGGGGTGGCAACAGGTCAGGCGCGACCAGGCCATGCGGCTGGAGACCGACACGAAGAGCAACGCGGTTTACTATGCCGCTACCCTTGAAGCCCATGTTGCAACCCGGCTGGATATCGGTACGCATCTTCAGCGCCTGTGGGAGCAGGGCGTCATCAATAACGCAGAGGCGTTTCGCGCCCAGGCGAATTCCATTCACCGGCTATTTGCGGATTTCCAGGCAATCAACTGGGTGGACCCGGAAGGCGTCATCAGATGGGTCACACCGTTTAAGGGCAATGAAGCGGCGATGGACCTCGATATCCGCAAGCTGCCCTTGCCGTCGGCCGCATTGAATGATGTGGAAAGAACAGGCCGCGTCCAGTTAACGCCACCTATCACCCTGGCCCAGGGTGGCAAGGGTTTTGTCGCCTATATTCCGCTGGCCCGTAATGGAGAAACGGAAGGATTCCTGAACGTGGTTTTCCGTATGACGCCCCTGATCCAGGGCGCGTTCAGGAACATCGGTGACGAGGGATTTTACCTTCTCATTACCGATGGCGAGGAAAAGATCTATGAAACCGGAACGGTAACGAACTCTGACGTTAACCGGAAAACGGAAGAGGTTACCGTCGGAAACAGGGCCTGGGTTGTGAGCGTAACGCCGACCAGGGATTTCCTGATGCGGCATGGATCAACGATCGACGAACTGTTTCTGGCCGCTGGCCTCGTTTTGTCAGCCATGGTTGCCTATCTGGTCCGGGTTGTCATCATACGCCAACAGGCGCTCCGTGAAAGTGAAGGTCGCTTCCGTGTTTTTGCCGAAATGGCCTCGGACTGGTTGTGGGAAACCAACAGGGATGGGCAGATAATCTGGGAATCGAGCGTTGAGGAAGACAAGGCCGGCATGCCGTTCCATCTGATTAAAGGGCAGACACGCCAGGAAATAGCTGGAGGCCTGATGTCGAGAGAGGAATGGGAACCTTATGAAGACGCCATGAAGCGCCATGAGGATATCAAGGGCTTCGAATATCTGTATCGGGGGGAGGGCGGTGAAACCCATCATGCTCTGATCAGTGGTAAGGCCTTTTTCGACAAGTCCGGCGCTTTCCAGGGATACCGAGGCACGGCATCCGACATCACGACCCGGAAAGAAGCCGAGAAACTTATGCGGGAAATTAACGAACAACTAGAAGAGCGGGTCAGGGACAGAACCCGTGAATTACAGGACGCAAAATTGGAAGCGGAAGCCGCAAGCCGGACGAAATCTGACCTGATGGCCAACATGAGTCACGAACTGCGCACCCCCTTAAACGCGATTATCGGGTTTTCCAGCACCATGCAGGAAAACATGTTCGGTCCGTTGGGCGATGATAAGTATCAGGAGTATGTGGACGGAATCCATTCTTCCGGACAGCACCTCCTTGAACTGATCAACGATATTCTTGACGTTTCCGCAATCGAGGCGAATGCACTGACGTTGCATGAGGAAGAGTTTGAATTTGCAGCCCTCGTCGATGCTTCTGTACGCCTCATCAAGCCCCGGGCTGAAACGGGTGGTGTTGCGATTGTAGTGCAGGCCGGGCGGGAAGGCCTGATGGTTCACGGGGATGAACGTCGCCTGAAGCAGGTGTTGCTGAACTTGCTCAGTAATGCCGTCAAGTTCACCCGGGAGGGCGGCGAGGTGCGTATTTCGTCAAGCCTGGATGAAAACGGAGCGCTGTCGGTCGCCGTCAGCGATTCTGGTATCGGCATGAGCGAAGCGGAAACGGACACGGCGCTGAGCAAATTCGGCCAGATTGACAGCGGCCTGAACCGGATGAATGAAGGCACCGGGCTGGGGCTGCCGCTAAGCCTCGGGTTGATGGAGCTGCATGGAGGGACTCTGGATATCTCCAGCAAGAAAGGGCATGGTACGGTAGCGACACTGATTATCCCCAAGGAACGTATCATACCGCATGCCTCATAACCCCGATGCCCCGCAAGCGGCTGCGCAACAGGCGCAATCTGCGTTGCCCGCCTACGCCATGCTGGTGTTCACGACCCTGTGCTGGGGCGCCAACGCCATCTTTTCCAAGCTGGCCGTGGGGGAGATTCCGCCCATGCTGCTGGTGTCGGTCCGCTGGATGGGTGTCGTCGTGCTGCTGCTTGTGTTCGCCAGTTCCTATGTCCGCAAAGACTGGCTGGTCATGCGGAGCCGGTTGCCGTTTGTCGCGGCCATGGGCGTTATGGGATTCACCGCGTTTAATATCCTGTTTTATACGGCCGCCTATACGACGTCGGCCCTCAACATCGGCATTATTCAGGGGTGCATGCCGATATTTGTCCTGATCGGGATCTTTCTGGCTTATCGCACGCCGATAACAGCCCTTCAGTCATTGGGGATTCTGATAACCTTTGCCGGGGTTCTGTTCGTGGCATCGCAGGGCGATCTGTCGCAACTTGTAAGCCTGACATTCAGGCATGGCGACATTCTGATGCTGATCGCCTGTACGCTCTACGCCGCCTATACCGTAGGCCTGAGACGCCGGCCTGATACATCCGCCCTGGGCCTGTTCACCGTTCTGGCCGGGGCCGCGTTCTTGGCGTCGATCCCGTTCAGTATCTGGGAATACGCCCGCGGCGACTCGTACTGGCCTTCAGGCCTTGGCTGGACAGTCACCGCTCTGGTGACGGTGTTTCCCTCCTTCCTGGCGCAGATTTTCTTTATCCACGGCGTCAGCCGCCTCGGGCCGGGCAGGGCCGGGGCGTTCATCAATCTGGTGCCGGTGTTTGCCGCCCTGCTCGCCGTTGCCGTTCTGGGCGAAAGCTTCGAGGTCTATCATCTCGTGGCTCTGCTCCTGGTGCTGGGCGGTATCTGGCTGTCCGAGCGCGGCAAGGCTATGTAATTTTGACTGCTACTCGCACACCAGCCGGATGGGCGCTGGCGGCGCCATGGGACATTTCCTTGAACAGACGCCATGAGAGAGTCATCATCCACCTGACAATGCCCTTTAACGGCAATCAGGAGGCAGCATAGAATGACCAGCCCTCAACCCGGCATCCTCGCCCCGGTTCCCGCCCATGCTCGCTATCAGGAATTCAGCATCGTGCCGGACACGGATGTGGCGGCCGTCCTCAGCGATCTTGCCTCACTGCCCATCGATGACGAAATGGTCTTCGGTCTTGGTCCGGCCCTGATCCAGGCGCTTGGGCGTGGGATTGAAGGTTTGCGCCCGTTCCCGGCCATGAGCGGCCCCGGTTGCACCATTCCCTCGACGCAGGCCGATCTGTGGTGCTGGACCAGAGGCGAGGACCGCGGGCGGATCATGCATGCCGCGCGGGCCGTCGAGCAGATGCTGGAAACGGCTTTTCAGTGTGATGATATCGTCGATGGTTTCAAGTATGAAGACGGCAGGGATCTGACGGGATACGAGGACGGCACGGAAAACCCCGAGGGCGACGATGCGATGAAAGCGGCCATCGTCAGTGGTAGCGGCGCCGGACTGGACGGCTCCAGCTTCGTTTCCGTCCAGCAATGGCAGCACGACCTCGATCACTTCGGCTCGCTGGAGCAGGATGAGCAGGACAACATCATCGGCCGCCGCTTAAGCGACAATGAGGAACTGGACGATGCGCCCGACTCGGCCCACGTCAAGCGGACGGCGCAGGAAAGCTTCGATCCGGAAGCCTTCCTTGTCCGGCGTTCCATGCCGTGGGCGGACGCTGACGGCGAAGGCCTGATGTTTGTCGCTTTCGGCTGTTCGCTGTATGCCTTCGAGGCTCAGCTTGGCCGCATGGCGGGTCAGGAAGACGGCATAACGGACGGATTGTTCCGGTTTTCACGGCCCATCGGCGGCAGCCATTTCTGGTGCCCGCCCGTTTCGGACGATCATCTCGATCTTTCCGCGATAGGGTTGTAGTCGCCTAAGGGTGTCACGAATCAAACCCTTCCCCTTGTGCGGGAATTTGGGTAACGTTCCCGTCCTCAATCGCTATATCAGGGTAAATGAGGCAACGCCATGTCCAGCGACACCATCAAGCTGACAGCCATGGAGGACCGTTTTTCCGATGATCCGGAAGTCTCCTACACGCTGGCCGCACCCTATTATTATGACGAGGCCCTGAGCCGCAAGGAACTGGACCGGGTGTTCGCCAGAAGCTGGCGCTTCGTCTGCCATAAAAACGAAATCCCCAATGCCGGGGATTACATCGCGCTGGATGTCGGCGGTGAAAACGTCTTCGTTATGCGTGGCAAGGACGGTCAGATTCGCGGATTCTTCAACGTCTGCCCCCACCGTGCGGCGCAACTGATCGCGCCCGGCACCGGGAACAAGCCATCGGTGATCACCTGTCCCTATCATTCCTGGACCTTTGATCACGACGGTTGTCTCAGGGGGGCGAGCCGGAGCGAACGGGTCAAGGATTTCAGCAAGGATGATTTCGCTCTGACCGCTGTCAGCGTCGAAGAATTGAGCGGCTTCGTTTACGTCAACCTGGACCCGGAGGCTGCTCCCTTGAGCCAGCAGGCCGACGGCCTGGATGCGCTGTTACGCGAGGAATGCCCGGATATCGACAATTACAAGCTGCTGGCGCGCTCGGATTTCGACGTGAAGGCCAACTGGAAGGTGATCATCGATAACTTCATCGAGAATTATCACCTGATCCTGTCCGGCCCGGAGCACAAGAAGTTCGCCGAGCTCGTCGCGTCAGAAGAACATGAATCGATCATCAACATCCATGAGAACTGGACCGACTTTAACAGCCCGGCGGGTCTCGCCGACAATGCGGCCTATCAGTGGACGGAGCCCCGTAACCTGGGCGGCTCCAACAAGTTCATCACCATTCACGTTTTTCCCGACATCGGCTATGTCCTGTTCCCCGGCTGTAATGCGCTGAGCCTGTTCTACACCCGCCCCACCGGGCCGGACACCTGCACGCTGGTCACCGCCTATTACGGACCGGAAGGCGAACTGGACGAAGCGACCAAGTGCGCCGTGCATTATTTCAGCGACGAGCTGAGCCCGGAAGACATCGATCTGTGCGAAGGCGTCCAGAAGGGCCTGCGGTCGCGCGCCTACCACCAGGGGCGCCTGATGGTCGATGCCGAACGCACGGGCTTGAGCGAGCACGCCGTTCACTCGTTCCACGCCTGGGTCCGTTCGGCCATGATGGACTGACGGACATCACCCGCTTCACTCATTGAAAGGATTGAGCAGATGACCTTAAAACGCATCGGCGTCGGCAGCAGGATGAGCGCCGCCGTCATTCATAATGACACGGTTTATCTTTCCGGCGTGGTGGCCAGCGACGCCGCCGCCGGCAAGTCGGTCAAGGAACAGACCGAGGATATCCTGGCGCAGATCGACGCGACCCTGGCGGAAGCCGGAACCGACAAGTCGAAACTGATCACGGCGACGGCGTGGTTGACCGATATGAGCACCTGGGCCGAAATGAACACGGCTTGGGATCCCTGGGTTTCCGAAGGCAACACGCCGTGCCGGGCGGCTGTCGAGTCGGCCAGACTGGCAGGATCCCAGTTCAACGTCGAGATTATGGTCCAGGCGGCGCTTTAAGTTCGTTTGAACACGACGCTCAGGTTGTTGGCGGGCATGTCGATGACCTGGTCCAGCACCAGGCCGCTTTCGTTCGCCAGGCCTGCCACGTCTTCCAGGTTCCTGACCCCCCATTCGGGATTTTGCCGGCGCAGGGTCGCATCGAAACCGGCGTTGTTGGGGTGCGTGTGCCGGCCATCTCGCATGAACGAACCGTATAGATACAGCACGCCACCGGCGGGCAGGATGCGGCCTGCGCCTTCCATTAGTCCCACGCAGCTGGGCCACGGCGATATGTGGATCATGTTGATGGCGATGACGGCGTCGGCCTGTTCCACGGGCCAGGGGCTCTCCCGGGTGTCGAGATACAGGGGCGGGAGAATGTTACCGGCGGCATCCGGGTCTTGTGCGCTGCTTTCGATCCAGGCGCTGATGCTCGCCAGCATGCCCTGGTCCATATCGCTCGGCTGCCACGACAGTTCCGGAAAAGCGGCAGCAAGGAAGACGACGTGTTCGCCGCTTCCGCTGGCGACTTCCAGGACTTTGCCTTTTCTGGGAAGAACGTTCCGAAGGACGTTCAGGATGGGGTCACGGTTGCGGGCCGTCGCCGGTAGATGCCGCCTTTGATCTTCGGATTCACCCAAAGTTTTCCCGGGATTCATATGATTGATCATGGGCAACACATGGGAGGAACGTCACCGCACGTCAAGAGCCGGATAAGGATCAGGCAAACCGGCGGGTTACGGATTCCAGCAGTTGAACCGTGTCGTTGCCCATTTCTTCCTTGAAGCGGTCGCGAACGGCCCTGTTCCGCATGGCTGAACGTAAATCCTGGAACAAACCGCGCAACATGCCTTCGGCGGCTTCCTTGGTGAACGTCCATCCGGAAGAGACGCGCCCCTCTTCCAGCGGTATCATGTTGCTGTTGATCATGGCGATCATCCAGTCGAGGCGTTTTTCGATATCCTTGAAGTGCCGGGCAATGTCGATCTCGGCTCTTAGGGCAATTCTACGGGCTTCCGGCGCCGCATAGACGTCGGACCATTCGATTTGACCGTTGGTTTCCTTGCGTAAACGCTCGACCAGGGTCTTTGCTTGCTCTTCATACCGCTCCAGTTTCGGCGGCCCCAGCATCATGGATAGGGCGTTGTAGAAACCGGGCAACATGCGTCGTGATAGGAAATCGGGATTGGTTTTCAGGGTCTGCTCATTGGCGAAACGGCCTTCGAAATGATGGACCATGAGGCGTTTGAAAATCTGGCCGCGTTCGGTGCTGACCCTGTTCTGTTTCATCGACAGGGTATAGGACTCGACGGCGTCAAGGAACGTATCCTTGATCTCGGTAAGCTGGTCGCGGAACTGCTGGCCCATGTCGTCCACATCATCCATGGTCAGGCTGCCGCCGTTATCGACGATGCGATCCTTGAGGATTTTCATGAACTTCTCATAGATGGCGTCCGCCAGGTCATCCGCTTTGTCGTCCGCGGTTTTTGCGGCTTCATCCGCGATACGCTTCAGCAGGGCCGGATTCATGTCGGGCGGAAGATCGCCGACTATATCCTTCGCCACCGACTGATATTCCTCATGCCGTTTCGCCGGCTGAGGCCTGGCCGTATCAGTGTTGGACTGAACCTGTTGTTGTATACTGCCATCCGGGTTGTAGAATGTGGCGCCTTCATCAGGGCCTTTGCCCGTTCCCATAACTTTATTCCTTCTTGGCTTACCTTTTTTAGGCTGATTGAGCCTGAAAAGAGCGGATACACGCCTCCGCCTGCTTGTTGCCCGGCAACAAGTGTAACCGGTTCAAGCCATCATCCCTGTGACAGTCATCACAGGAAACGGAGGTTTTGTCATTAGAAACATTATAGCATGCAAATTACAGAAAACTTGCATCCAATTGTATGATGACCGATTCAGTTTGTGGAAAACTCTTCGATCAGGTCAGCCACATCCTCGCCGAACAGGTCGAGAAAGAAATGATCCGCGCCGTCAATTTCCGAAAAAACGATCTGTTCTCCGTCAGCCAGGGGTCCGACTTTTTCCGGCAGGTTTGGCACAACGGTGTCTTCCGTGCCGGACATCACGAGGACCGGCAGGGCGATTTCCTGCAGGATCGACGGCGTATCGAACCGCGTATCGGGTTTGTAGTAGGAGATGAAGCTGTCGGCCGTCACATCGGCGCCCGGGCAGTACAATACCCCGACACCTTTCATCAGGTCCGATCCCTTGCCACCGGCCGCCTGGGCTTCGGCTTTCGCCAGCACGTCGGACAGGGGTGCGCCGTGGTTTTTCTCAAAACCGGCGGCGGCCTTTTCCCCGGACCATGTGGCGGGTGCCAGAAGAACGATGCTGCCGAGCAGCGCATGTCCCCGTTCAGCGGCAAACCGGGCGACCTGGTTGCCGCCCCTTGAGTGGCCGAGCAGCATGACCGGCCCGGAGCCCTGTTCCTGCAACCAGTCCAGCCATGCACTGATCTCGTTCAAGGCGTCAAGATGGGCATGGCGGTGCGGCGTGGCGCAGTCATACATGCCGTGCCGGTCATCAAGACCGAGGGAAAGGTTTATGGCGAGGACGTTCAGGCTGCGTTCGTTCAGGATGGTCGTCAGGTTTGCAATGGTTTCCATGGCGTTATGGGCCAGGGTACCGTGAACGATCATGACCATGGCGTCGCCAAGGCTGTTGCCGTCGGCGACGGACAGTTCCGCGTTCAGGGTCAGATCGCCGTGTACAAGGCGGACTTCCTCGGCCTTCACAGGCGCCGGCGCCCAGAAAAGGCCCAAGGCGAACAAGGCGGTGGTAAAGAAGATGAACGTAGGGTACGGACGGGTCAGCCTGGAAGGGGACATGTAAAAGGGTTCCATTATATGAGATAAAATGAATGTCCCGGGCAGGGTAGACGCTAAACAGCACACATTCAATAAACGTATAATGACGTCCGGCCTTGCGTTGCTTCGCGCGAGGTAACCGGTTTCCGTTTCCATAACCATAATGTGATCAGGGAATTAGGGCTCGGGACTCCCTAAAGACGGCAAACGTGCTTATTTTATAAAAATCAGCATAACCTCGTGCGGAATGGCAAGATGAACCTTTGGGAAACATTGCTGCACCCGGACCGCGAAGAAGCGGAAGATGCGGAACGCCGCGAAGTGGGCCGGGCGGCCAATATCCTGCAAATCGGCGAGTTCCAGTTGCTGCAACTAGCTTACCGGGCCTGGCATGACAAGGACCTGCCGGAGGCGCTGGTTGACCGGCTGTTCCATGATTACATGATCCACAACGAGGTGCCCCATTGGGCGCGCCATTACGCCCGCCAGATCCTGCGCCTCGAAGACGCCGGACGGCTGGATTCGAACCGCCCGCAATATCACCGCTATGACAGCACCTATGGCAAGAATATGAGCCACGGCGTCCGGCGTTTCTGGGTGGCGATGGGCTGTCTCGTCATTCTGTTGAGCGGCGCCATCATCGTGGCGGAATTCTCCCCCGGCGAGCCGGTATCGCTGTTCCCGCCTTATTTCACCGAGCAGCAGTTAAAACAGACAGAAGCGGAGAAGCCGGTATTCGACGGTTTCGGGCGGGCTGATTCCGTCCAGCCCCGGACCGGGCCCTAGAAGACAATCTAAAGCCGGTTGCCTGACATGCGGGGGGCGGTTAAAGTCCGGCCATGCTTGAATTTCTTGAACTCGACCCGTCGCTAGAGCCTATCGTCAATATCATCTTTCTCGTCGTGACGGCGACCATCGCCTGGAAGGGCCTGCGCGCGCGCAACGAGGATGGCAAGGCCGACTTCGTTCACCTGCTGTTCGGCTGTATCGCGGCGCTGTTCTTCTTCGCCATCCTGTTCCAGGATGTCCTGGGGTTGATCAAGTTCTAACGTCCTTCCTGTTCGGAAGCTGCTTACACTTCCGCCTTCCCTTTACCGAAAGACTGTTCCACGGCCTCGCACAGGCAGGCCGTGGTGATCAGCAGCACGCCCAGCATTTCACGTAAACCAAAGGGCTCGTCCGTCAGCAGGGCGGCGGCGATGGCGGCGACGCTGATTTCGGTCAGGTACAGCACGCCGATGTGCCCGGGACTGAGGATGCCGGTGCCCCACATGGTAAAGAAAATGACCGGTATGGTGAGCGCGAAGGAGACGGGGATCATCCAGGGCAGGGCGGCTGTAACGGTTTCCATCTCCGGCATGGCCGTTTCGCCGACCCCGGGCAACAGCAGCAGAAACAGGCTGGCGATGGGGGTGAACAGGAAAAAGCAGAACGTGATCTCGAACGCGCTGGTGGTTTCGTCGCCTTTGGTCAGGACCGAGCCGAAAGCCCAGATAAAGCCGCCGGTCAGCGCCATCCAGTCACCGATGTTCTCGGGCCAGGGGAATCCCTCGCCGATGCCCAGGATCGCCAGCATGCCGGAAAAGCCGAAAACGATGGCGAGCAGCCTGGCCTTGGTGATGGGATCGTTCAGCATGAGCCGTGCCAGGATCGTGGCCCAGACGGGCAGCAAGTAATAGAGCAGCGAAACCTTCACGACGCCGGAAAACAGGAAGGCCGTGGCATAAAAGGCCGCCGCCAGGCCGAAGAAAAATCCGATGGAAAAATGCTTGCGGCTGCCGAGCAGGAGTCTTCGCCACCGCCAGATCGCAAAGGGCAGCAGAAGGACCAGCGGCAGGGCGTAATACAGAACCGTCGCCCAAACAGGGTTAACGCCATGACCGTGGAGCTCGCGCAGGGGAATCCAGAACAGGCCCCAGCCGCCCGAAGCGGCGATGACGATGGTGCGGACAAGATTCAGATTGCCGGAGACGCGTACAAGCAAACTCAAATAAAGAAGTCTCCTGAAGTTCCTGTTGGTTCCCTGTTTCAGGCGGTTGCGTCAGGAGGCGCGCATGTCTTTCGCCGTTGTGCCATTGGCGGTTCCGTTTGCATAGCCGATATAGGACTGGATATGGTAATCGGCGTCATGGCCCGTTTTTATGACGCAGGAGCGCTCGGCGACGGCGGCCATCCATTCGCGCAACGCACCGCATTCTTCCGGAATTTCAATGTCGCGGTAGTGCTCCAGAACGCAAAAACGCTCGAAATGCGGATAGAGGGCGAAATCGACCAGCGTAACATCGCCGCCCATCCAGTAAGGCCCGCCGGCTCGTTTCGCCAGCGCCTGGGTTTCCATGAACCTGAGGCAATTTAGTATCTCATTTGTCTGTTCCTGGCGCTTGTCGTCCGTTTCCGCCAGCAGCACCCGGTAAAAGGCGGGCACGAACTTGACGTTGTCATAATCGATCCAGATGCGGGCAATCGCCCTCCCGGCCGGGTCGGACGGCATCAGCGACGGCTCGGGGAAGGCCTCGTCGATGTATTCATTGATAATGGCGGATTCGTAAACGGTTACATCGCCGTGAATCAGAACCGGCACCTTGGAGTAAGGCGACGCCGCCTCGAACCAATCGGGCTTGTTCTTCAGATCGACTTCCCGGTGATCGTAGGAAAGGCCCTTTTCCGCCATGACGATCAACGTGCGCTGTGCGAAGGGGCAGACCTCGGCGCTCATCAGTTGCAGATCGGGCATGTGGTTTCTCCTTAAAAAGTTGTCGTTCAGTCCTTACGCCGTATTCCAGTTGCGGATAATGGTATCGACGGAGACCAGCTCGATCTGCTGGTCGAAGCGCGCATAGACATGCTCCATGGTCGCCTTGTGGGATGCGGGCACCGAACTGGCGACGGCGTCCGATGCGATGATCGTCCTGTAGCCGAGATCCACCGCCGACATGACGGTCGCCAGCACGCAGATATCCGTCTCGACGCCGCTGAAGATCAGGGCGCTGGGCGCTTCCCGGGCGATCCGGCCGGAGAAGCTTTCACTGATAAAGGCGTCATACGTCACTTTATCGAGAACGTTTTCAGGACTGGCAAAGGGCAGGAGGTCGCTGTGAACGTCGAGGACTTCGGCGCCGGCCTCGGCCTGAACCACGTCGCTCCAATGCCTGTAGTAGCGTTGCCAGGCGCCTTTCGCATCTTCCGCCGCCTCGACGGTGATGAACCGCGTAAACAGGGACCGTTCCGGGGCGTGATCGATCAGCGCCTTGATGGGGTCGATCAGGCCGAGCCCGTCCCTGGTGAACCAGGAACCCGGTTCAAGAAAGATGCGCTGCATGTCGATACAGACGTGCAGGGCGCTCTCATCCAGGGGGCCAAAGGGCAGCTCTTCGCTCATTTCTCGGCAATCTTTCCGGGTTCTGTCAGGTTACAGTGCGGGGGTTCGCCATTTCTTACAATAGCCCAATCTGCCTATTCCAATATGATAAATCCGTATTACCATTCATGACTGAATACTTAAGAATCACAATTCTGTCAGCGGGGACGCGGAGAATGGGCGAGTATAGGCAATATTCCGACAAGGTCGTTTTCGGCATGCAGATGCTGTATGGCGAGGGATACCTGTCGCCGGGCGGTGCGGACGAACTGGGCCTCCTGATGCAGATTGCCGATCCGGCAGGGCTGCGTGTTCTCGACGTGGGAAGCGGTCTCGGCGGAACCTCGATCGCCCTGGTGCGGGATTACGGCGCGGCGCATGTTACCGGGATCGATATAGAACCGGAACTGATCGAGCGCTCAAAGAAAGCCGTCGGCGATGCCGGGCTGGAGGACCGTATTGACATTCGAGAGGTCGAACCCGGCCCCCTGCCTCTGGATGACCGGAACTATGACCTGATCATTACCAAGGACGTGATCTGCCACATGCCGGACAAGACGTCGGTGTTCAGGGAATTCAACAGGGTCCTGAAGCCGGGCGGGTCGTACCTGTGCGCCGATTTCTACGACGCCAGCCATGATGCGGACACCTCGGAAGAGGGCAGGGCGCTTTATAATGACTACATAGACGCCATGCTGTCCTATGGCCTGTCCTTCTTTTTCGAATCCCTCTCCGTTTATCAGCAGGCCCTGGTGGACGCCGGCCTGCCGCCGGTCGCTTATCATGACCATACGGAAGCCTCAGCCAGTCATGCCGGGAACGAGAAAGACATCATGTCCGGCCCTGACGCCGGGGTGCTGAAAGAAGCCCTGGGCGAGGGCAAGTTTTCGGCCCGCCAGTCGGCCTCGACGATCCGGCAGAAAGCGTTGTCTTCCAGGGGGCTGCTGCACGGCCATATCCAGGCGCAAAAACCGGATTGAGGAAACGGGCTGTTATTCAGGCAATTGTAGATGCCCATCCAGCATCTTGGTGGCGACGCCGCCGACCTGAAGACGCCCAACGACGCCGTCGCCGGATAGCGAGACAACCGAATTTATGGTGCTGGGCCGGCCGATTTCGTGACCCTGTTCCGCCTGCACGGTGATGACGCCGTCAGCATCGGCCTGGGCAATATCATGGCGGATCAGATAGGCGGTCAACGCAGCATTGGTGGTGCCGGCGGCAGCCGACTCGGCGACGCCAACGGCCGGGCAGAAGTCCCGCACGTGGATCGCATATCCCGGTTGCTCAACCTCGGTGCTGAAAGCGGCGACGGTTTCAATGCCGTTATCCCTGCAAAACCGGGTCAGTCCCTCGAAATCGGGTTGAATTCGGCCCATGGCCTCAAGGCCGTTCACCGGCGCCACCAGATGGACGAAGTCGCCGGCGGCGGTCTCCACCGGATAAGTGCCGGTGAAATCGGCCTTATCGATCTTCAGGTGTCCGGCCAGTTCCTCCAGATCCAGGTCGTCCCGGCGGAAGGATGGCGGATTGATATCCAGCATGACGAGGGAGCGTCCGTCTTCGCGTCTGGTGATCTCCACCTGCGCAGAGGTTGATGGCAGGTTCAGGGCGACCGAAATCTTTTCATCGCCTGTTTCCAGTAGGCCCAGTTCGACCATGCGCGTCATCAGGCAGATGGTCCCATGCCCGCACATGGGCAGTTCCATGACCGTTGAATGGAAGGCCGCCGTGACGGAGTAGCCGTCGTGGCCGTTGACGAAACCGGTTGCCGGGGCGCCGATTTCTTTTGCGATCTTCCGTTTGGTATCCATATCAATGCCGACAGCATCGGTCAGGACACCGGCCTGGCTGCCGCCGAATGGCTTGTCCGTAAAGGCGTCATAGAGGGCAAAAGGAATAAGAATCATCTTGCTGAGTCTCTGGAAAAGGTTGCAGTATGGACGTCTATCCCTTTTGGGATAGGCGGTTTTTTGAGCCTCCGGCGCTATTTCCTGACGCGAAATCAAGAAAAAATGCGTCCGATGGAGAACAAAAATCCAGTTTATTCAACGTTATAGTGAAACATGAAAAAATTTTTTTTGTAAAACGTTGAAAATAAATTTGTAGGAGGCAATGATTAAAACAGACATTATGTAGCCAGGGAGGGCAACATTATGTGAAGCGTGAATGGGGAAATCAAAAATAAAGGGGCTCGCTTTATGCCCGAATAAAAAAAATTGCCCGAATTCGTTAAAGAATTTGGCTGAACATAATAATAATCCAACCTGAATTTTTGGAACCTTAAGAAAACACAGGGAGTGTTTCGAAAACACAGGGAGTGTTTCGCAGATGACTAAAGATATCAAAGACGAAGTACAAAAAGGCGACGTCGCATACGGCGACCTCACCCACGATGAAAAAAGCATCGTGCTGAGCGCCTTGAACCGTGGCGCCAGCCGCCGTGACGCCATGAAGCTGCTGATGGCGACCGGCATGACCGCTGCCGTTGCCGGCAGCATCGTGACGGCTGCCAGCGACGCCATTGCAGCAACACCAAAGAAGGGCGGCAGCATCCGCTACTCTTCTTCGCTGCACGGTCCCGATGATTCCATGTTCCCGCCGACGTTTACGTCGAATATCGACTACAGCCGTGGCCGCGCCCACTACAACAGCCTCGTGCAGTTGGATGACAACATCGTACCACAGCCGGAACTGGCCAAGGAGTTCGGCCCGAACAGCGACGCCAGCGAATGGACCTTCAAGTTGCGCGAAGATGTCCGTTTCCATGACGGCTCCAAGCTGACGGCGGACGACGTCATGGCGACCATGGCGGCTCATTATGGCGACGATTCTATCTCCGTCGTTAAGACTCTCGTTGCCGGCGCCAAGGAATGGAAGAAAACCGGCCCTTACGAAGTCAAGGCCATCCTCGATGCGCCGAACTCCGACTTCGCCACCATTCTTGGAGAGAAGCAATTCAAGATCTTCAAGGCTGGTACGGAAAAAGATCAGGTGCCGGGCGGTTCCGGTCCGTTCAAGACCGTGGATTTCCAGCCCGGCGTGCGGTCTAAACAGGTCCGTAACGAAGAGTACTGGCGTGAAGGCGCGAATGTCGATGAAATCGAAATTTTCGCCATCACCGATTCTGTCGCCCGCGTGAACGCCGTCCTGTCAGGCGATATCGACATGGGTATTCAGATGGACCAGAAGTCAGTGAAACAGATTGAGGCCAATCCTGACACCCAAATCATCTCGACGGTTTCCGGTGCCTACATGGGCATGTGCCTGATGTTGGATAAGTCTCCGGGTAACAACCCCGATTTCGTCAAGGGCATGAAATTCCTGCAACGCCGCGACAAGATCGTCAAATCGGTGCTCAAGGGCCAGGGAACGGTCGGTAACGATCATCCGATCAACTCAGCCTATGGCGTCGATTTCTGCAAGGAGCTGCCGATCCGTCCCTATGACCCGGATCAGGCGAAGTTCCATCTGAAGAAATCCGGCATCACGTCGGCTGAATGCTATACGGCGGAAGTTATGCCGGGCATCACGGACGCCGTCCTGATGTGGCAGCGCGAATGCCAGAAGATCGGCTTTGACCTGCAGGTCAAGAAGGTGCCCACCGACGGTTACTGGGGCGCTGTCTGGCTGAAAGAACCGATCAACGTGGTGACATGGAACATGCGTCCGACGGCGACCATCATGCTTGATATCGCGTTCGCGCCGGATGCGCCGTGGAACGACACGGTCTGGAAGAACGAACGCTTTGGCCAGCTTCTCGCCATGTCAAAAGCCGAAACCGATGCTGCCAAGAAGTATGAGATTCAGTGCGAACTGCAGACGCTCGCCCATGAAGAATCCGGCATGATCATTCCGGCGCACCAGAACTATACTGATGGCGCCGCCGCGAATATCAGGGGTATCGGCAAAAACCCGCTCGGCGCGTTCGGTGGCTGTGAGTGGCCAGAATTCGTCTGGAAAGCCTGATCATAATGGCTATCCATTAACGATATCGACCGGTCCGGATGATCACTCTATCCGGGCCGGTCACATCGTTGCCCACGGCCTATGCCGTATTAAGAATTCACCATCACCATAAAAATACTTAAAGAAACAAAGGTGATGGCCTGCACGCTCAGCGAGGAGGGCTGAATCCATGATGCAGAAAATGATTATGCGCCGGTTGTTGATCGGACTTGCGACCCTTTGGGTTGTCTCGCTCCTGGTATTTTTCGGGCTCTCCATCCTGCCCGGCGATGTCGCTCAGATCCTTTTGGGCCAATCGGCGACGGTAGAAAGCCTGGCGGCGTTACGTAAGCAACTGGGCCTCGATCAACCGGCCTATATCCGCTACTTCCTGTGGCTTGGCGATATGGCGACCGGCGATTTGGGTATTTCCACGGCGGGCGGAGCAACGATCTCAAGCCTGATCGATTTCCGACTGGGCAACACGCTGGAGCTTGGCGGCATCGTGGCGATCATCGCCGTTCCGTTGTCCGTTGTTCTAGGCCTGCTGGCCGCCATGTATCCTGGATCCTGGCTTGACCGTTTTCTGACGTTCAGTTCCATGAGCCTGGTTGCCGTGCCGGAATTCCTGATCGCAACCCTCCTCGTCCTATTCCTATCTGTCGAACTTAAATTGCTGCCATCCATTGCGTTCATGAGCGAAGGCCAGACCTTCCTCGAATGGCTGAAAGCCATGGCGCTGCCCATTGCAACGCTCGTCGTGGTGGTCGCCGCCCAGATGATCCGGATGACCCGGGCGGGAATACTGAACGTGATGAATTCGCCCTATATCGAAATGGCGATCCTGAAGGGCGTGCCGCGCAAACGTATCATCCTGCGTCATGCGTTCTTTAACGCCATCGGCCCCATCGTAAACGTTATCGCGCTGAACCTGGCCTATCTGGTCAGCGGCGTGGTTATCGTGGAAACGATTTTCGCCTATCCAGGCCTCGCCAAGCTGATGATCGACGGTGTGCAGACCCGTGACCTGCCGTTGGTTCAGGCCTGCGCCATGATCTTCTGCGCCACGTATATCTTCCTGCTGTTGCTGGCGGATATCGCGGCCATCGTATCCAACCCGCGTCTGCGGCATCCGAAGTAAGGGGGAGAAATCATGAGTGATACACCCGAAAATACCGCCGCACCGGAGGATCAAACCGACGATTCAGGCGATGACTCAATCGATCCCATCGATAAGTTCGCCGAACTGCCGGATGCGCCGCCGAAACGGGGCATCCGGCTTTCCTGGACCGGTAAGATCGCTGTCGCCATTGTTGCGCTCTGGGTCTTCCTGGCCTTCTTTGGCCCCTGGATTGCGCCCTATCACGAGGCGGAATTCGTTGTTGACGACGGGTTCCTGCCTGCCGGGGCCTGCATGGAGATAACCGAAGAGATCTATGATCTCGAGGAAATGACTGGAGAGGCCATTGAACAGTACTGCGCTGAATCCGATACAGTCCTGGTCATGGGCGCGGACTATATCGGCCGCGATACGTTTTCCCGTGTGATCTGGGGCGCCAGGACGACCATCGGCATCTCGTTCCTGTCCACCATGATCGCCTATTTCGTTGGTATTACCATGGGGATCGCCGCTGCCGTTAAGGGCGGCTGGACGGATATGGTGCTAAGCCGTGTCAACGAATCCATCCTGTCGTTGCCCAGTATCATGCTCGGCCTGATCGCCGTGGCGGCGTTGGGATCCAGTATTCCGATCCTGATTTCCGTGGCGTCGCTGATTTATGCGACCAGCGTCTATCGTATCGCCCGGGCCTTGGGGCAGGACATCATGGTGCAGGATTTTGTCGAGGCGGCCCATGCCCGCGGTGAAGGCATCTGGTGGATCATCTCCCGTGAGGTGCTGCCGAATGCGGCCATGCCGTTGGCGACCGACTTCGGGCTCCGCCTGGTGTTCGTCATCCTGTTTATCTCAAGCCTCAGCTTCCTTGGGCTCGGCGTTCAACCGCCCATGTCCGATTGGGGCTCCATGGTGCGCGAAAACATGGCGGGTCTCGGTTACGGGTCCTACGCTTCCATCTGGCCGGCGTTGGCGATTGCCACGCTGACCATTTCCATCAACCTGATTGTCGATGATATCTCGGCCAAGTCCGGCGGCAGTCTTGCAAAGAAAATGGTGTAGTCATGGCTTTACTGGAAGTTGATAACCTGCAAATTCAGGCCCGTAATGACGATGGCGACATCATTCCCATCGTTAAGGGCGTGACCTTCGATATCGAGCCGGGTGATGTTGTCGCCCTGATCGGTGAATCCGGTTCGGGCAAGACGACCATCTCCCTGGCCTCTCTGGCCTACTGTAAACCGGGGCTTGAATTCTCCGGCGGGGAAGTTCGCCTGCACGGCAGGGATATTCTCACCATGACGCCGCTTGAACAGCGTGACATGCGGGGACGGAACGCGGCCTATCTGGCGCAGAGCGCCGCGGCGACGTTCAACCCGGCCATCACGATTGGCGAACAGGTGACGGAATCCGCCGTGCTGCACGGCGTCCTGACCCAAGAGGAAGCCGACAAGCGTGCCGAAGAGCTTTATGAAGCGCTTGAGCTGCCTGACCCGGATCGCCTGGGGCGGCGCTATCCGCACCAGGTATCCGGCGGACAGCTCCAACGCCTGATGGCGGCCATGGCCCTAGTCGGCAAGCCGGATCTTCTGGTATTGGACGAACCGACGACAGCCTTGGACGTGACGACCCAGATCGAGGTGCTGAAAGCCTTCAAGAAGGTTATCCGTGAAGAAGGCTCCGCCGCTATCTACGTTACTCACGATCTCTCGGTCGTAGCGCAGGTCGCCGACAAGATCGTTGTGCTCTACGCCGGTGAAATCCAGGAAATGGGTACGGCCGACCAGATCATCAATCACCCGACCCACGACTACACACGTCGCTTGATGGCGGCCGTGCGTCCGTCGCCGAAAGCCGGCATGGGCGATACCGAAGATCATGGCCACGCCCGCGAAGATGCTGCCCTGGCGGCCAGCGCCATTACAGCTGGCTACGGCGGTATCGTCGATGGCGAACCGGCCGTGACGATCTTGCGGGATGTTAACGTCAACGTGGAACGCGGGGACGTTATCGGCGTCATCGGGGAGTCCGGCTGTGGTAAGTCCACGCTGGCCCGTGTCATGGCGGGGTTGTTGCCTTCGGCAAGGGGGAATGTCGTTCTTGACGGCAAGGTCCTTGAGCCGGCGCTGGAGAAACGTTCCCGTGACGAGCTCAGGAATGTCCAGTTCGTGTTTCAGATGGCGGATACGGCGTTGAACCCGCGCCAGCAGATCAGGGATATCCTGGGCCGTCCCGTTGAGTTCTATCTGGGGCACAAGGGTGAGGAAAAGCGCCGCAAGGTTGCCGAGCTTCTGGATATGGTGGAACTTCCCATCGAATTCGCCGAACGTTTCCCCATGGAATTGTCCGGCGGTCAGAAGCAGCGTATTAATCTGGCGCGCGCACTGGCGGGTAACCCGGAAGTCCTGCTGTGCGACGAGGTGACGTCGGCTCTTGATTCCATCGTCGGCGCCAATGTCATCAAATTGTTGCGGAACCTCAGGGATGAAACCGGCGTCTCGTTCGTGTTTATTTCGCACGATCTGTCTACGGTGGCGTCGTTCGCCGATAAGATCGTCGTGCTCTATGCCGGCCGGGTGGTCGAACAGGGGCCTACGGATATGGTTCTGTCACCGCCGTTCCATCCCTATACGCGCCTGTTGATTACTTCGGTGCCTGAAATGCGTATTGGCTGGCTGGAAGACACCATGGAGACACGGGAAGCCGCCGCAGGTATTGCCCGCGCCGTGGAAATCACGGCTGTTGGCTGCCCGTTCTATAATCGCTGTCCCATCGCCATCGACGGCACCTGTGATACGCAGGTGGCGCCGGTGCATGAGCATGGAGACGGTCATCAGATCGCCTGCCACCATAACCTGAAGGAAATCGAAGAGAGCGAAGGGAAACCCCAGCAGATTCTGACGGGTTATGAGCGGACCATTGAAGAGGAAGAAAAGAGAAAAACCCACCCGGATTGATTCTCTGCTTTCGACTTCGGCTAAAAAGAAAACGGCCCGGAGATTATCTCGCGGGCCGTTTTTTGTTCGATTTTACCTGATTAATCAGGCAAGACGCCTGCCGTATTCGGCCGGGATGCGTACGCTGGTGGCGTGGCCGTGAACGGCGCCGAAGCCGATGTCTTCCAGCAGGTGTGCGTCGAGTTTGGACAGCTCTACTTCGAGAGAGGGAGAGAAGAGAGTTTTGATCATTTTACCGAATTTCATCGTCGTGTCCTTTCCGGTAAAGAGGTTTAAGCTATGTTCGTTTCGAGCGCTTGATACGTTCTAACGTGTTGCTGCCTATATATGCCTGTTTTCCATCCGGTACTATTGCCAAGTTTACATTTTAGGTATGCACTTTCAGCATATCGATTTCATCTGCCAAGATTATTGTAATGCATTGAAATTACTAGAAAAATGAACATATACCATTTATGCTTTGTGGCGTGAAAATGAAATATTATGGTTAACGAAACATTGCCGGTAATCAGGGAGAATGAAATGCAGCAAGTGGCGCAAACAACGGATGAAATCCTGGCGAAGGATGCACATCTGATCCATTCCTTTGCGGATCTGTTCAGCATCAAGCAGGATGGCGGGCCGACGGTCATATCCGGCGCCAAGGGCGCATATGTTTCCAATCCGGAAGGCGAGGAATTCCTCGACGGAATCGGCGGGCTCTGGTGCGTCAATGTGGGGCACGGCCGCCAGGAAATCATCGATGCCATTTCCGCCCAGCTTCAGACGCTGGATTACTATTCGACTTTTTACAACCTCTCCCATCCCCTGGCGGCGGAATTGGCGCAAAAGGTCGCGTCGCTGACTCCCGGCAGCCTGAACCGGGTCTATTTCGCCAATTCAGGATCGGTCGCCAACGATACGGCGGTGCGCATCATTCATCACTACAACAACAGGCTGGGGCGCCCGAACAAGAAAAAGATTCTGTCCAGGATTGCGGCCTATCACGGCTCGACCCATCTGGCCATCGCAATGACGACACCGGCCTACCGGGTCGGATGGGATTCGGCGGAAGAACTGGTGCACCACCTGTCGTCACCCCATACCTACAGGCGGCCCGACGGCATGACGCCGGAAGAGTTCCACGATTTCCTGATCGACGAAATGCGCCAGGCGATCGAAGATATCGGTGCGGAGAACATCGCCTGCTTCATTGCCGAGCCGATCATGGGCGCCGGTGGCGTCATCGTGCCGCCGGACGGCTATCACAAGCGGACCCGCGACCTCTGCACCGAATATGACATCAAGTACATCTCGGACGAGGTCGTCACCGCGTTCGGACGCTTGGGTCACATGTTCGCATCAAAGGATGTCTACGGGATCGAACCGGATATCATCACCACGGCCAAAGGGCTGACGTCGGGTTACCAACCCATGTCGGCGACCATCATCTCGGACGAGATATATGACGTGATTTCGGAAAGGGGCGATATGTTCCTGCACGGCATGACCTATTCCAGCCATCCGGCCTGCTGCGCCGCCGCACTCGCCAACATTGCCATTCTGGAAGGCGAGAAAATACCGGAACAGGTCCGCACGACGGGCAAAATCTTCGAAAACGGCCTGAAGGCGCTGGAAGACCTGGATGTCGTCGGCGAGGTCCGGGGCAGTCACTTCATGATGGGTATTGAATTCGTCAAGGACAAGCAGACCAAGGAGGTCTTTGCGGACGAAATCAACATCGGCAAGAAGGTCGCCCAGCAGGCTCAGTCGCGGGGCCTGATCGTCAGGCCGCTCGGCAACATGGCTGTGTTGTCGCCGACCCTCATCATGACGGAGGATCAGATCAACCAGTTATGTGATATCCTGCGTGCCAGTATCGAGGCGGCTGCCGACGAAGCAAGGCAGGAAGCCTGAAGCCATAGCAGGGCAAGGAGAGCAAACAGATGAAACAGGCGACATTCGCCGCAGGGTGCTTCTGGGTCTCGGAACCCGTTTTCCGGCGCGTTCACGGCGTTAAGGAAACTGTTTGCGGTTATTGCGGCGGTCATACGGAGAACCCCACGGAAGACGAGGTTTCAACAGGTGAAACGGGCCATGCGGAGACGGTTCAGGTGACCTACGATCCGGAGCAGGTTTCCTATGATCATCTGCTCAACGTTTTCTGGTTTTGTCATGACCCGTCGCGCCTGAATGCCCAGGGGCGCGACAATACGGGCACACAATACAGATCCGTGATTTTTGCCCATGATGGCGAACAGCAAGCCGCCGCGATGGCGTCAAAGGACAGGCTTGATTCCGGCGGCGCCCTGCCGGGCCGGATCGTCACGGAAATCGTTCCGGCTTCGCATTTCTATCCTGCTGGTGAAAACGACCAGCGTTATCTTGAAAAACGCGGTTCCACTTGATATCGGAACCTTCAAACATAGATAACAACCATAAACGCGGACAAATTTAGTGACCGAAGCATCCATGACATCCATACCCATCGCCCAGCACCTGCGGACCATCGGCAAGGGGCCGAACATGTCGCGGCCCCTGAATCAGGAGGAGGCGCGCGACGCCGCCCGGCAAATCTTTTCCGGCGAGGCAACGCCCATGCAGATCGGCGCCATGCTGTTGCTGCTTCGCGCCAGGGGTGAAAGCCCGGAAGAAATAGCGGGCCTGATCGAGGGCGCGCAGGAGGCATTCACCGGCCCGGTTCCGGACAGTACTCCCGATGTGGACTGGTCCAGCTACGCCGACCGTCATCGTCAGCAGCCCTGGTTTATCCTGTCCGCCCTGTTGCTGGCGGAAAACGGCGTCAGGGTTCTGATGCATGGCGTCAAGGGCGCATCCCACCCTTATGCCCCCAACCGCCCTGTTCTGAAGCAGTTGGGAGTGCCGTTCGCCGGCTCGCTGGATGAGGCGGCCAGCCTGATGGATGCATCCGGGTTCGCCTATATCGGCACCGAGAACTTCTGCCCCGCGGTTGAGGAACTGTGCGATATCCGCGACTCTCTCGGTGTCAGGACGGTGGTCAATACGCTGGCCCGCGCTCTCAACCCCTTAGGCGCACCCAACCAGATGATCGGTGTCGCCCATCCGCCCTATCTGACGGAGCATGCGGAAGTGGGCCGCCTGCTGGGGCAGCATAGCCAGATGGTCCTCAAGGGCGGCGGCGGCGAAGCGCAACGCAATCCCTTGAAGCCTTGCCGGGTTACGACTCTGGTGGACGGAGAAATCGGCGAAACGGAGTTTCCCGCATACACACCAAAGAAAGGTGTGAACTGGCGCAAGGAAGACCTGGACCCGGCGCTTATACCGGCGCTGTGGCGTGGCGAGAACGATAATCCGCTGGCCGCTGACGCCGTCATCGCCACGGCAGCCCTGGCCTTGAAACAGGCTGGCCGTGCAGAAACGCCGGAAGAGGCCGATAGCCAGGCAACGGAAATGTGGGAGAACCGGGACAAATCCCGGTTCTAGTTCGTTTCTAAGCACTTACTCGCTTCTGGAGAACACAGAGGCGAGCGCGCCGCCGAACGTTCCTTCTTCCAGGTATTTCAGGCCTAGAATGCCGCCACCCATAATGGACAGCAGGGCGATCAACGAGCCGAACGCCAGCGTCGACATGCCGGTGATGCCCTGGCCGATGGTGCAGCCGAGAGCCAACACGCCGCCGGTGCCCATCAGCGCCGCGCCGACAAGATGGCGGCCCATATCAGCCGCATCGTGGAAGGATTCAAACTGGAATTCCTTGCTGGCGACAGCGGCGACAAAGGAACCGGCTATGATGCCGCCGACTACGGCGATACCGAAATTGATGGTCGATCCGGTAAACGTCATCAGGTATTGCAGGCTTTCCGCCACAGGGGTAATGAACGTGAACGAGGCCATTGGCGTCGGATCGAAATCGTCATAGCCGATAACGCCGGTCACGTACCACCCGGCGGGAACCAGCAGGCCGATGATCACGCCGGATGCGATTTCGGTTTTGGCGGCGCGGAATTCCGCACTCTTGAAACAGAAGACCAGCAGCCCGCCTGAAATCACGATGGTGGAAATGATCCGCATGACTCGTTCTTCGATGCCTAAAGCGGCGATGAATTCGGGGATGCCCTGCGACGTCATGTCATTTGCGGCAAGATCAATGATTGTCAGGTCTTCCAGTTCGACACGGGCAACGCCGATCAGACCGCGAAGCGTCATGTAGGCGAATATGCCGAGCACGATGGCGACGACCAGGGATTTCAGGTTTCCGGCGCCCAGCCGCACCAGGGTCTTGTTGCCGCAGCCGCCGGCGATGGTCATGCCGAAGCCGAACATCAGGCCGCCGATGATGGCCCCGGCCCAGCCGAGGTTCGGCGAGAGGTAAATGGATTCGTTGAGATCCAGCGTTTCGTTGAGGTGAAGGAATTGGCTGCCGGCGATGGCGATGGCGATTGCCAGCATCCAGGCCCTGAATCGGTTCCACTCGTCCATGAAGTACGCATCCGACAGGGCGCCCATGGTGCAGAAATGGGTTTTTTGCGCCGTTGCGCCAAATATGCAGCCCAAGCCGAAACCCAGGATCGACACGACTAAAACGACAGGATACTCTTCCATCATCAAACGTCCCTATTACATAATTTCTTTGCAGTAACTTTATTTTGATTTTTCATTCTACATTTTTATATATTATAAATAACTGAAACAAAAAACCACCATATCGAAAATTTAGGAATTCCATTATAGAAACTAAAGGGAAAATTGATGGCGACACAAACACTTGATGCAAAAGGACTGAATTGCCCCTTGCCGTTGATGAAGGCGAAGAAAGGCATGAAAGGCCTCCAGAGCGGTGAAACCCTGGAAGTTCTGTCAACGGATCCCGGATCCGTCAGGGACTTCGAATCCTTCTGCCGGGCTACCGGCAACGAATTGCTTGAATCCGAAACCGAGGATTCCGGTTCCTATCGGTTCGTTATTCGCAAAGCTTAAACCTTTATCGGTTTAGACCCTGCAAAGGGTAGGAAACGCCGGTATCAGACAGCCCTGATGCTGGCGTTTTGCTTTTGTCCCGCATGAACGGCGCGGACATACCCGACAAAGCGCTCAACCCAGGAATCCCGCTCCTGGTTGTAATGATGGGAAAATCCAGCCACGACGTTGCCAAGGACAATGCCGTCCATGCCCGATGAGATGCCGGCGCCGCGTCTGACCTCATAGGCGTAGTTCAGACCGTCAGGCAGCTTCTCCAGCGAGGCATAATGAAACTCATGCGCCGGCATGTAGTTACCCGATGAAGGGGTGGATTGCGCCGGCCACGGCATGGCGTTCGTTTCCTTCAGTTCCATGTATCCACGCCCGACGGGCTTGTCGTGCATAACGGCATCGCCGGGGATAAAGCCCACCATGTCATGGCGCTGCCCCTGCCATTCGAGCGAACGCGACAGGTACATCAACCCGGCGCATTCCGCATAGGCCGGCAGGCCGTTTTCCAGGGCGGTCCTGATGCTTGTCCTTAAAGCTTCGTTGGCGCTCAGGCTCTCTGCGAGGGTCTCCGGAAAACCGCCGCCGATAAATAGGCCGTCAATCTCGGGCAATTGGGAATCATTGATCGTATCGAAGGGAACCAGTTCGGCGCCGACGCGGCGGAAGGCTTCCAGATCGCCGGGGTAGTAGAACCCGAAAGCGGCGTCCCGGGCGATACCGATCCTGATATCGCAGGATTGCTCCGTTGAAATATTGCGGGGGGCGCAGTTCTCCGCGCGCTCCGGCGTGTTCGCCGTGCAGGCCACCGTGCCGAACAGGCCGATATCGACGGAGCTTTCAATGATATCGGCGATAGCTTCGATCTTCTTGTCGGCAGCGCGTGCTTCGTTGGCGGGAATGAGGCCCAAGTGTCGCTCGGCGATTTCGATCTCAGGGTGGCGGCTGATGGAACCGATAACGGGAATGTCCGTGTAGTGCTCCAGCGCGGCGCGGAGCTTGCCTTCGTGGCGCGGCCCGCCAACCTGATTGAGGATGACGGCGGCGATACGGATCTTGTCGTTGAACTGGCAGTACCCCTGGACCAGCGGAGCGATGCCGCGTGTCATGCCGCGGGTATCGACGACCAGGACAACCGGCGTCGCCAGCAGTTCCGCCAGCGCCGCGTTGCTGTCCGTTCCGTCCACATCGACGCCGTCGTACAGGCCCTTGTTGCCTTCGACGATACAGAGGTTGTTGTCATGTCCATGGCTGACGAATTCGCCCAGAATCTCGTCATGGGTCATGAAGTGGAAATCGAGATTGCGGCAGGGCTTGTCCGATGCCTGACTCAGCCACATGGGATCGATGTAATCGGGACCTTTCTTGAAGGTCTGGACATCGACGCCTCGCCGCGTCAGAGCGGCGGCGATCCCCACCGTGACTGTGGTTTTTCCGGATGATTTGTGTATGGCGGAAACCAGGACGCTATTCATATGGAATTGTCCGCCTTTCTGATCAGAGTATCAACTGTTTCCCTTGTGGGGATCGATGGCCTTGTCCGCCAGGCTGGCAGGCAGGAAATCCATGACCCGCATGGCGACCAGGGCGATCGAGGCGGCGATTGCGATGCCGCCAAGCCCGAGCAGGAATTCCGGCAATGAGGGGTTGTAGCTGTGAGCAACGCCGTCAAAGAAGGAACTTGTAACCTCCATGCCCGGGAACAGGGAAAGCGGATAGGCCTGTCCGCCGATAATAATGACGTAAATCTGCGCGAACCCGCCCAGGATGACGAGAACGGAAGCCAGGGAAAGCCGCGCCGTGGTCATGGACGATTTGTTCCAGAACAACAGGGCCAGGGGCGCAATACCGCCGATTAGCACCTGCCCCAGCCAGAAGATCGCCGTGTAGGGGCCACCGTCGAGCAGGATAAAGCGCTCGACACCCGTATGCTCTGAGGCATAAAGGTTTGTGAGGTGTTGGACGATAACGAAGTACTGCACCGCTGCAATGAACAGGATGAGCAACCCGGCCAGACGGCGCACTAGATACCCGCCCAGGGGATTGTCCGTACCGTGGCCGATAGCGGCCAGGACGAGAACGAATACGGCCAGCCCGAAGGCAAACGACATGGCGATAAACATCGGCGCCATGACGGCCGCGTCATAGGCTTCGCGGGCGACGATGAAGCCGAAGATCAGGCCTGTACCCGTGGTCAGGCCCAGACGCCAGACAAAGGCCAGCAGGGCTGCCGGGAACTTGTAGCAGGCCATGCGCCGTTCCATCATGAACCAGACGTAAATCCCGACAACGCCGAGGAATCCGGTATAGAGGAAAACGTTCCAGGCGAAGATGGAACTGAAGTTGAAGTGCGTCATGGCGACGATCAGGCGGTCCGGACGGCCGAGGTCAAGCACAAGGACAGCGAGCCCGCCGACCAGCAGGGTGACGGCCAGCAGGCCGGAGAGCCGGTCCAGTGATTTGTAGGCTGAACGGTTAAAGACGGAAGACAGCGAAGCCACGTTCAGCGCGCCCGAAGCCGCGACGATCATGAACACAGCGAAAACGTGAGGAAGGCCCCAGACAACCTGGTTGTCCATGCCGGTAACCCAGTGGCCGTTATGCTCCATGTACCAGGCCGCGCCCATGCCGACGGCAAGCATGGCGCCCACAAGCGCCAGCACCCCGTAATAGGTGCGGAGATCGAGGTTCAGGCGTTGGTAACGAGCTTTTTTCATCACTCTCTCCGTCACAGCCCCTGATAGCGGACGCCGGTGTTAAGCCCCAGATCGGCGCGGATCTGGGTTCCGCCATAGGACGCCAGCTTGATGGAAATTTCGCTGTCGGGATCGTTCAGGTTGCCGAATGTCATGGCGCCCTTGCCCTTGGCGTGACAGGACTCGACACAGGCGGGCTGGCCGCCGGCATCGACCCGGTGAACGCAGAGCGTGCAGGATTCCACGGTGCCTTTGCCGCGCGGGGCATTGGAAACCTGGTTATCCAGGTCCTCGTGGATAAAGGAGCGCGCCTTGTAGGGACACGCGATCATGCAGTAGCGGCAGCCGATACAGATATGCTTGTCGACAAGAACAATCCCATCATCCCGTTTGAACGAAGCACCTGTGGGGCAAACGTCGACACAGGGCGGATGTTCGCAGTGCTGGCACATGACCGGGAAGGAGTTCTCCGCACCGGTTTCCGGATCGCGCAGTCCGATCTTCCTGATCCACTGGGCGTCCGTACGGGGGCGGTCCTTGCTTTCAAGGCCGTTTTCGATGGTGCAGGCTTCAACGCAGGCCGTGCAGTCGGGCGTGCACTTGTTGGTATCGATCAGCAGCCCCCACCGCGCAGCGGAGGCCGAGGCATCGGCGCGGGGAATGTTATGCAGCATCACGCCCGGCGCGATCATCATGCCTGCGCCCAAGGCAAGGGACTTGCCCAGAAAGCCGCGCCTTGTCGTGTCGGGTGAGCAGGTCTGTTTCGTCATTGATCGTTCCCCCCAGTTGCCTCGGCCACACCGACGCGCATATCAGGCGTCGAGGCGTGACAACTGAAACAATCCACCGTAACGGCCGTATAATCATGGCACACCCGGCAGAAGTGCTGCGGGCTGTCGTAGGAAACGGCCATGCCGGTCTCACTCTTGACGGCATGACAGGTCATGCAGGCGTTCAGGCTATCGTCCTTTGAACGGACGCCTTCATGCATGGTTTCATCGCGCTGGTGCATAAGACCGAGCATGTGCGTTTTCCGGATTTCCTCATCGCCGTGATAATCGGGATTGTCGTTGGCCTTGGGAATGCTAGGGAAGGGGACAAGTGTCTCCGCCCCGGCTGTTCCGGGTATCATGAGGGCCAACAGGAAAACCGAGGCCAGGATGAGGACGCCTTGGCGCATGGGTCGCGTTACTCCCCGAGCCCCATCTGAATGTAGCCGGTTGGGCACACATCCTTGCAGATATGACAGCCGATGCAGCGCGAATAATCCGTATCCACGTAGCGGCCGACGGCGTAATTGTCCTTCTTGACCTTGAACACGGCGACCTGCGGGCAATAGACGATGCAGTTGTTGCACTCGAAGCACATGCCGCAACTCATGCAGCGCTCACCTTCCCTGACGGCTTCTTCCTCCGTCAGACCCATCCGCCGTTCCTGATAATTGTCCAGGACATCGTCGACGGTGATTTCGACGTGGTCGCGTTTCTGGCGCTCCTCGTATTCGAAATGGCCCAGGAACAGCTCTTCATGGGCAATGATATGCGTTGCGGAGCGGTCTTCGTAGTTGTGCAGGGCGAAATTGGAAGACGACGTGCCACGCGTCGGCGTAAGATCGAACGCCTCGGGCTCCAGGTCACGCTGGGCCAATTCATCCAGCAGATTGAAGTGATGGACATCCACCTTGGGGCGCTTACGCTCGGGCGTGCCGCTCAGGAAGTGATCAATGCCTTCCGCCGCAATTCTGCCATGGCCGATGGCCGTGGTCAGCAGGTGCGGGCGCACGATATCGCCGCCGGCAAAGTGCTTTTCCTTGTCTTTGACGGCGTAGAAGCTGTCGGTGGCGATAAATCCATTGCCGTTGTCCAGTTCCTCGAGTCCCGTCAGGTCGCCCGTCTGGCCGATGGCCGAAACCACCAGGTCGCACGGCAGTTCAAACTCGGTACCTTCCCTGGGGATCGGCTTCATGCCATCCATGTCGCATTCGCACATGCGGAGCGCCGTAGCGCGACCGTCCTCGCCCTTGATGACTTCCAGGGGCATGACGCCGCCGCGCAGGTCAACACCTTCACGCTTTGCGTCTTCGCGTTCATGTTCGGCAGCCGTCATTTCCTCGATGGGGAACAGCGACGTCAGGGTTGCATCAACCCCTTCACGCTTGGCCGTGCCGGCGACGTCGTGGGCGGTGAAACCGAGAAGCACGTTTTCCGTCGCGTCCTTTTCGTGGATCGTTTCGATGTGGCCCAGGCGGCGCGCCACGGACGCAACGTCGATGGATGTATCGCCGCCGCCGACGACGACAATGCGCTTGGTCGTGAACTTCAGTTTTTCCTTGTTGAAGGCTTCCAGGAAGTCCACGCCGGAAACGCAGTTGGGCGCGTCGAAGCCGGGAATGGGAAGCGGACGGCCCGTCTGTGCTCCGATGGCCCAGAAAATAGCGTCGTAGTCGCTTTCAAGCTGCTCGATGGTGATGTCCTCGCCTACGCGGGTGTTGGTGCGGGCTTCGACACCCATATCCAGGATACGCTGGACTTCGTCGTCAACCATGTCGCGCGGCGTACGGTAGCCGGGAATGCCGTAGCGCATCATGCCGCCCAGTTTCTCGTGGGCTTCGAAAACCGTGACGCCGTGGCCTTTCTGGCGCAGCATGTAGGCTGCCGTCAGGCCGGCCGGACCGCCGCCGATGACGGCGACTTTCTTACCCGTATCGGCGCCCGGTTCGGGCAGGGCCAGTTTGTTTTCGCGGGCCCAGTCGCCAACGTACTGCTCGACGGCGTTGATGCCGACGAAATCATCCACTTCGTTGCGGTTGCAGCCATCCTCGCAGGGCGCGGGACAGACACGGCCCATGGAGGACGGAAACGGGTTGGCTTCCACCATGCGATCAAAGGCGTACTGCTGCCAGGACATGCCTTCCACAGGCGGCTTGTCCATGCCGCGGGCGATAGCCAGCCAGCCACGGATATCATGGCCGGAGGGGCAACTGCCCTGGCACGGCGGCGTGCGGTGGACATAGGTCGGGCACTTGTAGGTATGACCAGCCGTAAAAATATCATCGTGAGGCTCAGGCTTGGATTTGTCGCCATCCTCATAACGACGGTTGGTCAGCAACGTCTGGTTCTTAATCTCATTCATCGTCCTCATCTCCGCCGGTTTCCTCGGCATCCTTGACTTTATTGTCTTCTATTTCACCAACATCTTCTGTGCGTTCGTCACCGTTCCCCGCTTCATTGTCTTCCTCGTCCGCATCTTCCTCTTCGAGAACAATGGCATTGGAGAGAAGCTGGTGAACGCCGACAATCTTGTCCATGCCGATGCCGTATTCGGGCATGACCTTGGAAAACTGGGTCTTGCAGATGGCACAGATCGCCGCCATGTGGGTGACACCGTCGTCTTCGACGACGCGGTTGAGCGCTTCCATGCGGGGCTTGGCGCCCTTGACGCGCAACTCCATCAGGTCATCGGTCAGCAAACCGCCACCGCCGCCACAACAGTAGGAGTTCTCGCGGATGGTATCCGCCGCCATATCGACGAAGTTGTTGCAGCATGCCTTGATGATCTCGCGTGGGATAGTGAACTGTCCGCCCGGATCTTCACCCATGCGCGATGCGCGGGCCACGTTGCAGGAATCGTGGAAGGTGACGGTCATATGGTCGTTGGCGGACTTGTCCAGTGTAAGCGCGCCTTTCTGGATCAGGTCATGGGTGTATTCGCAGATATGCTGCGGCACCGGGTAATTGGGGTCCAGGAAATCGAAGGGCCCTGCAAGCGTATCCCAGAAATTGTAGGCGACGCGCCAGGCATGGCCGCATTCGCCGACGATGATGCGTTTAACGCCCAAGTCCCTTGCCGCCTGATAGATGCGTTCAGCAATCTCGCGCATCTGGTCGTGGGAGCCGATGAACATGGCGAAGTTGGCGGCCTCGGAAGCATAGGAGCTCAGCGTCCAGCTGGCGCCCGCCTGGTGGAAAACCTTGGCGTAGCCGATCAGGCCGTCGATGTGGGGCTCAGCGAAGAAATCCGCGCTAGGAGTAACCAGCAGGATATCGGCGCCTTTCTCATCCAGCGGGATTTTTACCTCGACGCCGGTTTCGTCCTCGATATCCTCTTCGAGGTCTTCGAGCGTGGCGCGGAGCGCCTTTTCCGGCAAGCCCAGGTTATTGCCGAGGTTGTGAACCTTGCCGATGATCTCGTTGCAGTATTTCTGGCCCTTGCCGATATGGTCCATGATGTCACGCGCCGCCATGGAAATCTCGGCGGTGTCGATACCGTAGGGGCAGTAAACGGAACAACGGCGGCATTGCGAACACTGGTGGAAATATTTGTACCAGTCATCGAGCACGTCTTCGGTCAGGTCTTCGGCGCCGACCAGCCAGGGTGCCCACTTGCCGGCCAGGGTGAAATAGCGGCGGTAGACCTTGCGCATCAGATCCTGACGCGCAACGGGCATGTTCTTGGGGTCCCCGGTGCCGAGGAAATAATGGCACTTATCCGAGCATGCGCCGCATTTGACACAGGCGTCCATGTAAACCTGCAGGGAACGTGAGGTCTCTAATAAAGTGCCGAACCGCTCAATAGCCTTGTCCTGCCAGTTGTCCACCAGTTCGCCGGGAAATCCGAGCGCTTCCTGGTGTTCGGGCGCGGCGACAAAGGGTGAGCTGTGCTCCATGGAACCCGGCGTGATAGCGGGCGTTTCCGTGTATTCCTGCAATTCCGGGGTTTCATAATCGGCCATGCTCAGTCCCCGCTATTCTGCGCTGTTTGCCGTGCCGAAACGCTTGAGACATAACGGTGCTCGCGCGGATTGTCGGTCTGGTTCCGGGTCGGGCTGAAGAAAACGCCGGGAGCGTGCAACAGCTTGGAAAACGGGAAGACAACCATCAGTACGACGACCAGCAGCAGATGGATCAGCAGCAACGGATCGCTGGGCAGCGGCAACCACTCAAAGCGCATGAGGCCGAGCGCGAAGGCCTTCAACTGCACGATGTCCGTGTGGGCGACGTTGGTCATCAACAGGCCGGTGATCACGATACCGGCGAACAGCAACAGCATCAGATGGTCCGAAAGACCTGTGATGTAGCGGATACGGTCCACGGCGATACGCCTGATCCAGAGCCCGCCCAGGCCGATGGCCATGGCGAAGCCTGCGTATTTGCCGAAGGGCTGCAGCAGCACGACCCAGGTCCACACCGGTTCCGTGAAGTAGCGGAAATGACGGATCAGGACCAGCGCCATGGCGACATGGAACATCCAGCCGAAAATCCAGGTCCACTTGCTGGCCTTGAACAGGCTTTCAAAGAACACCACTTCGCGGAACATGCGATAGAGAACGCCGCCGGTGGTGGTCGGTGCAGGCGTCGTTGGTATCTTGAGGGGCGCCTTCGTCGTCCAGTACTGGCGAACCTTGTAAATCACGCCGGCGACCAGAATCAGCGTTCCGGCATAAAGCAGCAGTGCGATCAGGGACGACAGCATGACGTGATCTTTCGGGCGTTCGGGGCAGGGAGGTCCGCCGGCAGGTTTAAATCTTCAAACCGGCCGGCGGGGTACCATAAGAACGATCAGACGCAGCCGGTCGGTTTCGGCAGGCCGGCGATCTTACAGGCCTGCTTGGCAGGACCGTAGGGAAACAGGTCGTAGAGATAGCCGCTGTTGCCCTTGTCTGCGCCGAGCTTCTTCTTAACAGCCTTGGTCAGCACGCGCACGGCTGGGGCGACCTGGTATTCTTCATAGTATTCGCGAAGGAAATTGACCACTTCCCAGTGATCATCGGACATATCGATGTCTTCATCTTCGGCGATCAGTTCAGCCAGTTCCTTACTCCAGCCGCTGATGTCGGTGAGGTAACCCTCTTCATCGTGCTGATACTCAGTTCCATTCAAATTGTATGACACTTTTAAATCTCCACTAAAGCCAAGATTGGACCGAATCGTTTTCGGCCACCAGATCTACAAATCCCCCGTAATCAATGACGGTAACGCCATCGATCAGAGGCTTCTCACCAATCCCCCTTGCATCCATGTCAGGCCCGAGAACATAGAATTCGAAATCGGATTTACGGGATTCGACTTCCGCCGTGGCCGACGTGCCGTCGAGAGCGCCGTAAACGCCGTCTTCGAGGAACAGTATTTTACTTCCTTTTTTCGCAAGACGCAGGCAACTTTTCAGCGCATTACGCTCAAACGGTGACTTATTGACCGTGTGCAACATATTACTCATGCCGAAAACACCACTTCCTGTTCATTCATCAGATCGCTCAATTCGCTGGCCGAAAGGACTTCGACATCAAGCACCAGATCATCGGCGCTCAGGCCCCGTTCGTTGAGCGATTCTTCCTCAACGACGATACGCCATTCCATGTCGATGTCCTCATCCTCGTCGGCGTCTTCCTTTTCCATCTCGACCACGCCGTAGGTGGGCGAGAAGTTCTTCATGCCGAGCGCCTTCGTGTCCTGGCCTTTTTTAAGCTGGAACACGCCGTCGTCGACAAAGGCGATGACGGCATGCTGCTCGAAGGCGGCCGAGATCAGGACCATTTCCAGGATCTCCAGCGCATAAATACTGCCATAGGGCGCCTTGCGGTTGACGAACATGAACCGCTTCTTGACACCCTCGATATCGAATTCCACCGCTTCTTCACTCATGGCTCAATCTCCAAAGGTTACGGTTCGATCGACGGCCATGCCCAGCTCGATGAGCTGGCCGAGGCCGGAGATGCGGAAACCGGCGGCAAGAATGTCATCCTTGATGCCACGACGGAGCGCGGCGGCGACGCAGACAACGAGGTCAATGCCGTGTTCCTGGGCCAGGTCACCCCACAGCTTGACCAGGTTACGGTCATCGGACTGGGGTTCCGATTCCTTGTTGGCGTTGTTGACGCCGTCGAAATAGAAAAACACCCGAGGCACCTCGTGGCCTTTTTCAACGGCCGCTTTGGCGAACTGATAGGCCGAATCCGACGCCTGGTGCGTGAACGGCCCCTCATTGACCAGCAATCCAAACTTCATGGACTTCCCTCCTGAACCACTTCAGCTGGATTAGAAATGGATATGCGTTGACTGATTGAGCGAACTACGCCCGCCACGATAGTCATCAATATGATGATGCGTGAACGGTGTGTCGATCATCTCAAAGAATCGCGGCCAACCAATGCGCTCGATCCATTCGCCGACGCGTTCGAAGTGCTTGGCATCCTTTTTGTAGGCATAAAGGATTTTCATTACGACTTCCTCAACCTCGGGCCAACGCGGCGGGTTGTTGGGCAGGTTTGCGACCACCAGCTTGTGGAAGGCGGGTTTGGTGCGGGCATTGGAATGCTTGCCGCCGACCCATATCGCCAGCTTGGTCGATTCGTCGGAGTTGATCTGCATGGGCGGGCACGGCGGATAGCAGGCGCCGCAGCAGACGCATTTCTTTTCGTCGACTTCCAGGCTCGCCTTGCCGTTGACCATGGCCGGGCGGATCGCCGCAACGGGGCAGCGGGCCACAACGGCTGGGCGTTCGCACACATTGGCGACCAGGTCGTGATTGATCACCGGCGGCTTGGTGTACTGGACGTTGATGGCGATATCGCCCTGTCCGCCGCAGTTGATCTGACAGCATGACGTGGTGATACGCACCCGGTTCGGCATTTTCTCCTGGATGAATTCCTTGTGCATGGCATCCATCAGGGATTTGACGACGCCCGATGCATCCGTGCCGGGAATGTCGCAGTGCAGCCAGCCCTGGGTGTGGGAAATCATGGAGACCGAACCACCCGTGCCGCCGACGGGGAAACCTTCCTCGGTCAGCTTGTCGCACAGCGGCTCAACCTTGGACACGTCGGAGAGCATGAATTCGATGTTGCTCCGCGTGGTGAAACGGACATGGCCTTCGGCGTATTCGTCGCCGATATCACACAGCTTGCGGATGGTATAGACATCCATCTGACGCTGGGTGCCGGCGCGTACGGTCCAGACTTCGTTGCCGTCCTTGGAGACGTGGTGCAGCACGCCGGGGCGCAAGCGATCATGCCAATCCCAGTTGCCGTAGTTCTCTTTCAAGGTCGGATGCATATAAAGGAATGGATCCGGGACGCCGCATTCTACAGGGCGGCGGGGTGTTTGCTTATCTTCTGACATGATTATTCCGCTGCCTCCAGGTCACTAGATTTTCTTTCTCGCCACTCATCCGCCGCTTCGTCCCAATCATCGGTACGAACATAGGAATTGGTGCGCGGGTGGTTGAGCATATTGGGGTCAATTTCGACGCCGATACCTTCAAGGAAAGCCGGCAAACCAATGCGGTCAATGGTCTCACCAACCCGTTCGTGTTCGAGCGCGTTATCAGCGAAGAACTCAATAACCGTCTCGGCGAGTTCATTCAGACGCTCGTAATCTTCATCCGACTCCAGCTTCAGGAATGGGATAATGACGGAGCCGAACTGGTCGCCGATCTTGAGCGACCGCTTGCCGCCAATCAGCACCGTGACACCCTTGTCATCACCAGGCGACAGCGCCTTGGTCATGACGTTGATGCAGTGCATGCAGCGCACGCAGCTGGGGTTGTCGATTTCCAGCGTGTCATCGTCGTTCAGGCTGAGCGCATTGGTCGGGCAACGTGTGATGACGTTGTCGATGGTGTACTTGCGGCCCATTTTTTCAATGTAAGCCTTGACCTCGTCCTGCTTGACCTTGATGTCGTCACGCCAGGTGCCGATCACGGCGAAGTCCGAGCGGTGAATTGCGTTCACGCAGTCATTCGGACAGCCCGAGAACTTGAACTTGAACTTATAAGGCAGGGCGGGACGGTGCATTTCATCAAGAAATTCGTTGATCACGGTCCTCAGCGCGCGCTGCTCGTCATAGCAGGACTGTTCGCAGCGGGCGGAGCCGACGCAGCTCATGGATGTCCTGAGCGCGGGGCCGGCGCCACCCAGATCGAAGCCCATTTCGTTCAACTCGTCAAAGGCCTTCTGGGTGTTCTCCGTGCTGGTGCCCTGGAACATGATGTCGCCACTCTGTCCGTGGAAGGCGATCAGGCCGGAGCCGTGCTCTTCCCAGACATCGCACATCTTGCGCAATACATCGGTCGTGTAATGGAAACCAGCTGGCGGTTGTACGCGCAGGGTATGAAATTCCGAAGATTCCGGGAACTTCTCGGCGACTTCCGAAAAACGCGGAATAATGCCGCCGCCGTAACCGAAGACACTGACGGTGCCGCCTTTCCAATAACCACGCTTGGTTTCGTAGGAATGCTCCAGCTGACCCATCAGGTCTTTCATCATGTTAGCGTAGGGTTTGTCGTCGGAATCGGCCAGGCGCTTCAGTCCACTGACAAAACTGGGCCACGGGCCTTCCTCTAGCTCATCAAGCAGCTTCGTATCGTGCGGTTTTTTTGACACGGTCTGTCTCCACTATAATTCTCTATGCCCCAAAAAGTTCGGTTATTATTGTGTTCTCTCGCCAATGCTTCTGGATGGTCATTTGCGTGGGAACGATTATGATGAACTTTCACTAAATTCGCATCATATTCAATATTTATAGATTATCCAGACCTAATATTATAGTGACTTTATTACATACGTATAGAGATAGTTATTTACATAATTATCCCTTCTGATATGGGGATTTTTAACTTAGAAATTTACTCAGGTATTTTTTCCTTCCAAATAGTGGAGCCAGAACCGTGACGGATCATATCCAACGCTTAAGCGATCTGATCGCCAGGAATCCTCAGATTTCGTCGTTTCCCGAATTGCTTGAAACCGTCGGCATGCACGGCAAGTCGGGCGCAACGATGCTGGAGGTCGATATCAAGCCGGATTACCCGGATACGCCAAGAAACTGGGAAAGCCAGATCGAAATGGCCTTTACATGGTGGGGACGATGAGCACGGAAACAACCAACCCGATTGATAAGTTCGAAGCGCCTTTCAACAAGCAGGTTGAATTGCTCGACGTCGAGATGGAAAACGATGTCAGGTTGCTCCGCGTGCGGATCCGCGAAGGATCCCGATTCACCATCATGGATCTTGATCCGATGACGGCGAAACACTGGGGCGAACAGATGTCGGCCTGGGCTGCCGATGCCCAAGAATAGCGCTTCAATTCCGGAATTATCTGTTACAGCCGAATAACAAGCAGCACAGCCGCCAGCAGATTCCGCTGTTCTGACGGCGGCATGGCCTTTTCCGCTTCCCACCGGGGCAGGCCTTCTGAGGGTGTAGGTTGTTCAAGCGAAAGCGCCTGAATCGCCTCACGTCCCTCGGCGGCGAGCTTCTTTAGCCGCTTACGGTGCCCGGCGTCATAGGCGTCCCGGTTCTTGGCTTCCATGCGGTAATGGAAGGTCGAACTCCGGGCCCGTTGTTCCGGTTTGATGGAATCGAGCCAGGGACCGCTTTCATCCCATACGTTCAGGGCTTCCTGGAACAGGGTTTCGGCCTCAACGGTTTTCCCATGCCGCCGTGTGACATGGGCAAGGTTCGCCAGGCTGGTCGACAGCCGCAGGTCGGTTGTTGAGAATTCCTCCCGCGCCAGGGCCAGGGCTTCCTTCAGGATTGGTTCGGCCGCATCCGGATTATCGGCGCTGACATGCGCTATCGCCTGTTCCTGCAGGTGTTCCCAGTCTTGCGCCATGCGTTCCTCACAACCCGTCATAACGGATAAATAATTAGATACGTCGAAATTAGTGTGAAATTCATTTGCCGTGCAAGGTGGATCGCGCCAATCTGTTATACTATGACAACGGAGCCAACCCTGGACGAACAGGCGCTCAAAACCTGGATCGGCAAAACGGAAACGGCAAGCGACCTGATCACTTCGAAACAGGCGCAACTCCTGGCGTCTACCCTTGATTTGTCGGTTATGCCCAAGGACGGCGACCCGCTGCCACCCCTGTGGCACTGGATCTATTTCCTTGAGCCCTCGCACCTCAGTGAACTGGGCCGGGACGGGCATCCGAAACTGGGCGGCTTTATCCCGCCCGTCGCCTTGCCGCGGCGCATGTGGGCCGGCGGACGTTTTGAGTTCCACACACCGATCCTGCTGGGCGAGGAAATCCGCAAAACCTCGACCATCAAGGATATCGCCCTGAAGGAGGGCCGCACCGGTAAGCTGTGTTTCGTCACTGTCCGCCACGAGTTTTCTGGAGCGGACGGAACGAATGGCGGAGTGCGACTGGCCGAAGAACACGACATCGTCTACCGCGAAGACCCGGTACCGGGATCGACGCCGCCCGAACCGCCCGAACCGCCGGCAGGCGCCGAATGGTCGCGCACCATCGAACCGTCGGCGGTCATGCTGTTTCGGTATTCGGCCCTTACCTTCAACGGGCACCGTATTCACTACGACATCGACTACTGCCGCGACGTGGAGGGCTATCCCGGTCTCGTGTTCCACGGGCCGCTGACGGCGACGCTGCTGGCGGACCTGGCGCTTGAACATGCAGGTGACCGGACAATCCGGGGCTTTTCCTTCAAGGCGCTGGCGCCGTTGTTCGACAACGAGCCGTTTATCATCCGCGGCAAACGTGAAGGTGGCGGCAAAATGACGTTGTGGGCGGAAACGCCTTCGGGCCGTCTCGCCATGTTGGCAACGGCGGGTTTCTAGGTGTGCTTGTTTGGATATGTAATTTTTTCCGCGCCCGATTATAAATACCGGCTATATATAAACAGACGATTGAGTATTTGTAAGGACCGATATCATGGATCTGCCCGAATACGATGAAACCGCCAAGATCCGCCCGACGGATATTTCCGACCGCCGGGATTTCTCCGCGGACCGGGTGGACTTCGACGAAATCCCCGTGATCGACATCGGCGCCATGCCGGGTGACAACATGGACGCCAAGCTGGAAGCCGCAAAGGCCGCCCGTGAAGCCGCGATTAATGTGGGCTTCCTCTATATAAAGAACCACGGCATCTCCGAAGACGTCATCGAAGCGGCCCGTCTGGCGACGGAGCGTTTTTATCAACTGCCCGAAGACGTCAAGCTGCAATACGACGTCATGAAGTCGAAGCGGCACAAAGGTTACGTTCCCGTTGGCGGGCTGTCGGCCGATCCCATGATCATGGACATGCAGGAGGGATACGAGGTCGGGTTGGAGTTGCCTGAGGACGATCCGGACCACCTGAAGGGCAACGCCCTGTTGGGACCCAATGTGTGGCCCAAGGAAATGCCGGAATTCCAGCGCGACGTCTACAGGTATTTCGAAGAGGCCACCGAACTGGGCAAACGGATGTATCGGCTGTTTGCCCTTGCCCTTGATATGCCCGAGGATTTCTTTGAGCCCATGGTGACAAAGCCCTGCGCCCAGTTGCGTATGCTCTACTACCCCGATACGGATCCGAATGAAGCCAAGGTGGGTATCGGCGCGCACACGGATTATGAAAGCTTCACCCTGCTGTGGCAGAGCGAGCAGGGGCTCCAGGTCCAGAACCGCGCCGGTCAGTGGATCGAGGCGCCGCCAATTCCCGGCACCTTCGTGATCAATATCGGCGACATGCTGATGCGTTGGACGAATGACCTGTTCGTTTCGACGCCGCACCGGGTGCTGAACACATCGGGCCGGAAGCGCTATTCATTCGCCCTGTTCTTTGCCGCCAACCACGATACGGTGGTCCAGTGCCTGCCGACCTGTACGGACGCGAGCAACCCGCCCAAGTATCCGCCTACCCACTTCGGGTATTGGATCGAGAACATGCACTCCTATTCCTATGCCTACCGCTGGGAGGAACGCGGCAAGCTACCGGACCCGGAAGAGGCGGCAAAGGCGTTACTGGGCTGAAACCTTAGGTTACCGCTGGCTGGTCCTGAGCAGTTTTAGCTGGCTGGGTTCTCGTTTTTCAAAAGCGCCTCCCTGACGGTGGCGCATTTGTTTTTCAGGTGTTGTTTCAAAATGGACGCAAGGCGCGCACCGTCGCGTTGCTCCAGGGCATCGAGGATTTCCTCATGCTCCTTGACGGCCTTTTCCCAGCGTGCTTCCGACGTATTTGCCATGTAACGCGCCCGACGGATGCGTCCCTCCAGGCTGGCGTGCATGGCGGCGGCCATATCGGGTGTCAAGCCGCGCGGTGACGACGGAAGCTCAGGTAACGGGAATGATGCAGATTCCTTGCCCGTATTCGATCCGTCTCAGATCAACCAGCTCAAGGAAGATTACGGTGACGATCTGATGCAGACCCTAATTGCCGAATTCCATAACACGGCGGGCGACTCATCCAAGACAATTGCCACAGCCCTTGAAGACGGAGACCGGACACTGCTGCACCGCGAAGCCCACAGCCTGAAAAGCAGCGCCCGAACGTTGGGTCTGGCGGCCTTGTCCGAGCTTTGCCGGTTAATCGAGCAGGCCTGCCTCGACGGTGACATTGAAAAAGCGGAAACGCTTTCCGGCGAACTGCCGGGGCATGTCGATCAGGCGTTGAAGGCTTTGTCGGATATGGGGTGAACGTTTTTTTCCGCCGGGAAACATTCCGGAAACCTCAAGACCTGTGAGCGCCTGTATAACGGTTTTCAGATTTTGAATGCTTTTTCATTCTTATCTCCTCTCTCCTCTATCTCCCTTTTCAAACTTCAAGGGGCGGCTTCAACAGCCGCCCGATTTTTTTTAAGGCTGTGACGAAAAAACTTATCCGGAAACATTTCGGAAACCTTTTGGCTTTTCGGCTGGGGTATAAATGTTTTCAGAAGTTGAGCAGTTCCCCTCCCTGACACTCACTTCTTTTTTCCTCCCCTCTCTCCCTCCTCCAACCGGGCGGCTCCAAGAGCCGCCCGCCCTCCTTTTTATACCCATGATTGAAAAAATGTTTTCAGAAACAACCCAGAAACCTCCTGGCGTTTTTTGCGGCCTATAAACGTTTCATCAGGTTCTGGCATGGGGCTGCGAACCATGAGCTAAAAAACAGGAGACTTTAAAATGGCTAACACTTTTTCAAACTTGTGGAACTCGGTTCTGAACTTCGGTGCGTCCGACGACTCGGTCGCGGTCCAGGGCCAAGGCAATTCAATCAACACCGCCGGCGGTAACGACACCGTCAGCGTGACCGGAAACTGGAACGCCGTCGATGCCGGTGACGGCAACGATGACGTGACCGTTTCGGGTTACTACAATACTGTTGCGGCAGGCGCCGGTGATGATCACGTGACCGTCTGGGGCGGTGGCAACACGGTTCACGGCGGCGAAGGCAACGACAAGATCGAAGGCTACGGCGACTGGAACAATCTCCAGGGTGGCGAAGGCAACGATTTCATCAATTTCGGAGGCCAAAAGAACTTCATCGACGCCGGCGCCGGCGACGACACGGTTCATATTCATGGCCTGGACAGCTTCGTTGGTGCCGGAGACGGCAACGACAGCGTGACCGTGCACCATGGTGAACGCATCACCGTCGATGGCGGCGCAGGCGACGATACGATCAACGCCAACGGTAACCACCACACGGTCAACAGCGGAACCGGAAATGACTCTGTCAGCGTTAACGGGTTCGGCAATACGATCACAGCCGGTGAGGGCTACGACTCCGTCACGGTTGCTGGTGACAGCAACACCATCGATGCCGGATCCGAAAACGATACGGTTACCGTCAGTGGATCTGGAAACACAGTTAACGGCGGTGACGGCAGAGATACCGTCAATGTCACCGGTGAAAGCAACGTCGCGTACGGCGATGCCGGTAACGATACGATGAGAGTTGCCGGTGACAGCACCGCTTACGGCGGCGCGGGTAGCGACAGCATGTCCGTTGGGCATGACGCACAAGTCGATGGCGGAACCATCGACGGCGGTGAAGGTAATGACTGGATGTACACCGTGGGCGATGGTTCAACAGTTATCGGCGGCGTCGGCGACGACCGGATCGACGTCTACGCTTCATCGAATGTCACGGTTGAAGGCGGCGATGGTAATGACATCATCCGTTCCGAGTTCAATTCCGGTGCGAACCCGGAGGAGAACGTCACGATCGACGGCGGCGCGGGCGACGACTATATCCGCATCAAGAACGAGACCACAGGCGATGTGATCGACGGCGGCGCGGACAACGACGTGATCGTCTCCGGCAGTGACGACGGCGCTTATGAAGGCGGCTCCGGCGATGACGTGATCGTCGCGGTGGGCGCGCGTTCCGAGCTATCGGGTGGCGACGGCGATGACCTGTTGGTTGCGGGCGGCCTCGGCGCCAAGGAATTTAGCGGTGATTACCGTATCGCCAAGAGCCTTGAAGATACTCTGGAAGAAGTCCAGGGAGACATGTCCACAACGACGGACGGCAAGCAATTCTACAACGATAGGGACGGCGAGGGCTCTGTCCTCGACGGCGGCGCCGGTAACGACACCCTGCTGGGCAGCTTCGGCAACGACGTCATGATTGGTGGTGACGGCGACGACACCATTGTCACCCACCTGGGCGAAGGCAACGACGTTGTCGTCGGTGGCTCCGGCCACGATATCCTGGATATCCGGGGCGGCGTGGTCGACAACCTGGACGGCGAGAACGTGAACTTTGTCTTCGAGACCATGTCGCAGCAGGATGGCATCAACGTGCTTGCCCACAAGTCGGAGGACGGCAGCACCCTGCAACTGACATTCCGTGAGATATCCACGGAAACCGGCGTGAACGACCTTTCCAAAATTGAGATCGAGCTTGGTGACAACAGCGTCGAAACGGTACGTATTGGCGGCAAGGACTTCGCCATGGCGGATATTCTCGACGGTGCCATGACCAGCGATTCTGGCCCGATGATGGATATCGACGTGAACCCGCATGTAGTCGATCGTCTGTCCGATGCCCTCGATGAGGCCCTTGCAAGCGGTGGTCCATCGATCTCTCACCTCAGCGTCGACAGCGTTGTGGCCGAGACCATGGACTACGTCGCGGAAAGCGAGGCTGACGACATGGTCGCCTGATTTCCCCTTAACCTCCAACCCAACAGCGGGCGGTTCCGATTGAATATCGGGCCGCCCGTTTCGCTTTCGGAGGGTGAAAATAACGTATTTTCAACGAGTTAGAGAATGTTTCTCTCAGAAACATTTTGGAAACCTTTTTCACTTCAGGGCCGACTAACCTTTAACCATCGAAACTATCCATAACAGGCAAAACGTACAGGGATTAAAGAAAGGAAACGGATCATGAATACGGCAATAACCTGTCTGGTACTGGTCGGACGCCGCCACGGCACCCATACCACCGTAGAACGCGTGGTTCATGATTACGCCCTGACGGCGGAACCGGAACCCCGGCGTATCGTCCGCATCGCCCAGGATCTTGGCCTTAAAGGCAAGAGCAAGACTGTCAACTGGGATGATCTGTGCAACGCCGGCAAGGCGCTGCCGGTCCTGTGCTGCCTGAGAAACGGCAACTGGGTGGTTATCGCGTCGATGGAACAGGAACAGCTGGGCGCCGAGCCCAAGGCGGTTATCATTGATCCCCTGGCGGAAGGGTCGCAATTGATCAAGGTCGACCGGGAAACGCTGGAAAAGGCCTGGACCGGCGAGGTGGTTTTGTTAAAGAAAAACCACAAGCTGATGGACGAGAACCAGCCTTTCGGGTTCCGCTGGTTCGTGCCGGAAATTCTGCGCCACAAGACATTGTTCGCCGAAATCGGCATCGCAGCGCTGTTCATGCATGTCCTGGCGCTGTCTTCACCCGTTTTCTTCCAGATCACCCTCGACAAGGTCATCGGCAACCAGGCCATCGATACCCTCTACGTCCTGGCGGGCGGTGTTTTCGTGGCCTTTACCTTTAACGCCATCATCGAATACCTGAGGGGCATTCTGCTGCTGCACGCTTCGGGCAAGATGGACGTCCGCGTTTCGACCCGGACGTTCCACAAGCTCTTGAGCCTGCCCATGAACTTCTTCCGCGGCACGTCCGCCGGCGCGCTGACCAAGCACATGCAGCAGACCGGCACGGTGCGCGAATTCCTCACCGGACGGCTGTTCATCACCATGCTGGATGCCACCGTTATTCTGGTCTATCTGCCGATCCTGTTCTTCTATTCTCCGACACTGGCCTGGATCGTCATCGCCTTTACGGCCACCATCGCGGCGATCACCCTCTTAATCAAAGGTCCCTATCGCCGCCGTCTGCAGGCTCTCTATCAGGCCGAAGGCAAGCGCCAGGCCATGCTGGTGGAAACCATCGGCGGCATGGAAACACTGAAAGCCCTGGCCACCGAGCCCATCAAGGAACGCGACTGGGCGGATTCGACGGCGCAGGCAGTATCCATGCAGCTTTCCGTCGGCAAGATCTCGCACCTGGTCAAGGGCATGACCAAGTACCTGGGGCAACTGATGACTATGGTTATCATCTTCGTCGGCGCCCAGATGGTCTTTTCCGGTGACGTGACCATCGGTGCGCTGATCGCCTTCAACATGCTGGCTTCACGGGTTAGCGGCCCACTGATCCAGGCTGTCGGCCTTGTTAACGAGTTCCAGCAATCGGCCCTGTCCGTAAAAATGCTGGGCGAGGTCATGAACCAGAAATCCGAACGCGAAAGCACCGGCGGTCTGACGCCCCGCTTCCGCGGCTCCATCGAATTCGAAGGCGTCACCATGCGCTATCACAAGGATGGTCAACCCGCCCTCGACAACATTTCCTTCAAGATCGACGCCGGTCAGATCATCGGCGTGGTTGGGCGCTCCGGTTCGGGCAAGAGCTCTATCCTGCGCGCATTGCAGGGCCTCTATCGTCCCAGCTCCGGCCTGATTCGGATCGACGGTATCGATTCCCGCGAAATCGACCTGGCGCACATGCGCATGAACACGGGCGTCGTGCTGCAGGAAAGCTTCCTGTTCAAGGGCACGGTGCGCGACAACATCGCATTCGCTCGCCCCGATGCGGCTTTCTCGGAAATCGTCTCGGCGGCCAAGATCGCCGGCGCGGATGAATTTATCCAGCGCCTGCCGCAGGGCTATGACACGGAACTGGTGGAAGGCGCGGCCAACCTGTCCGGCGGACAGAAACAGCGCCTCGCCATCGCCCGCGCTATCCTGCGCCAGCCCCGCTTCCTGATCATGGATGAGGCCACCAGCGCCCTTGATCCGGAAAGCGAGGCCATCGTGCAGGCCAATCTGGGCCACATCACCGAAGGACGTACCACCCTGATCGTCTCACACCGGCTTTCAACCCTCGCCGACGTGGACAGCATCCTCGTCATCGACCAGGGCCGGATCATCGACCAGGGCAACCATAACGAACTGCTGCAGCGTTGTGACCTCTACCGTCACCTGTGGGAGCAGCAGAACCCCTACATGAACATCGCAGCGGAGTAAGCGTCATGGCTATCAAGGAACTGAAACTGAACACCGGAACGGATGACAGCATCAGCAAAGAGCCTGCTGTCTCCGGGAAACCCGAAAGCGGAAGCAAGATCATGTATGACGGCACCTCCGTATCCTATGAAGCCGGAACCACCGTGTTCGATGAAGGCGATGCCAGCGACTATGCCTATATCGTCCTCGAAGGCGGCGTCGAGCTGAGCAAGAACAGGAACGGCGTCGAGGTTCACCTGGCGAAAATCGGGCCGGGCGGCCTGTTTGGCGAAATGGGCCTGATCGACGGCTCCAACCGTAGCGCCCGGGCGACCTGCCTGAAAGATACGGTCCTGAAGCCCATCAGCAGCGATGAGCTAATGCACAAGCTGCGCAACGACTCTGAATTCGCCGCGCCGGTTCTGAACCAGCTCGTCGGCGAGCTTCGCCAGACCAGCAACCGACTGGCGCATGAGACATCCATCTCCCTGCAACGGGCCGCTGAATCAGCTGATGTTGTGTCATCCGGCAACAAAGGCGTCGTGAATCGCCTCAAAGGTTTCTTCAACAGCGACCAGGACCTGGTTGAATTCCAGCCGGACGCCGTGGAAATCGAACGTCAGAAAGTGCCCGCTGTCGCAAAGCTGTTGCTTTACGTCATTCTGGGCCTGGTCATCGGCGCTTTTGTCTGGGCCAGCTTTTCAACCATCGAAACGGCTGTCAGCTCGACCGGCAGGATCACGACGGAAGTTCCCAATATCGTCGTGCAGCCGTCTGACACGGCGCAGATCAGGGAAATTCACGTGGAAGTCGGCGATTTTGTCGAGAAGGGCCAGTTGCTGGCGACCCTCGATGCGACGCTGGCCGAGGCCGACGTGAACGTTTCAAAGTCGTCTCTGACCAGCCTGCTTGCCAAGGAACGCAGGCTCGAGGCCGAGTTGTCAGGCAAGCGTCCGGAAAACGGTTTTTCCGACGACCCCGCCGAAGACGCCTTGCAGAACGACATCTTCGAGCGCCGCATGACATCCATTACCAGTACGCTTGCCTCTCTTGACGAGCAGATCAAGCAGGCCAAATCGGACATCCGGACCACATCCCAGGATGCCAAGGATCTGGCTGAACAGGCTGAAGTCCTGCAGGAAATCGAGGCCATGCGCAAAAAGCTCATGGACGATGGTTACGGCTCTCGCGTCAACTACCTGAGCGCCAAGCACCAGCGGCTGTCTGTTGATCGTGAGAAGCGGCAATTGACCAGCTCCCTCTCCCGGCTTGAGCATCAGTTGAAGGGCCTGCAGGCCTCCAGGGCGGCGACCCTTGCCGATTGGGAAACTCAGGTCGCGGAAGAACTGGCTGATATCCGCCGCGAGCGCGACCGCACGGGTGAGCAACTCAAGAAGACCGAGCACGTTGAAAGTCTGGTTCGCCTGACGGCGCCGGCACCGGGAACAGTCCTGAAAATCGCCGAACGCTCCGTCGGCTCCGTGATCAAACAGGCTGAGCCCATGTTCGTCATCGTTCCGGCCGATATCCCGCTGGAAATGGAAGTCGACGTGCTGCCGAAGGATGTAGGCCTGATCCAGGTTGGCGACTTTGTCCGCATCAAGCTTGACGCCCTGCCGTTCCAGAAACACGGTCACATCGAAGGTCAGGTGCGCCTGATCAGCGAGGATGCCGTCGAGAAGGAAGGCGGCAAGGCGACGGAAACCGTCTATCGCACCCGTATCGAACTGATGGACGAGAAACTGCGCAACGTGCCGGAAAGCTTCCGCATGACGCCCGGCCTCACCGGCAGTGCGGATATCACCGTCGGCAAGCGTGAAGTGATCACCTACTTCATCTACCCGCTGGTCCGGGCTCTCGATTCCAGCTTCCGGGAACCTTGAGCCGCAACGCACATTATCCGCGTTTGGTTGAACACAGCCTGACTGCTGGAATGGACATACAGGGACTTATGCAATTTGCCGCCCTATCGTCCCTTTGCTGAATTCTTATGACAGGTTCCGCTATTCCAGCCGTCGGCCGACAACGGAGCCCAGGACGTCGTCGATTCTAGCCTGGGCGGTTTTCAATTCATCCGAGTTTCCGGCCATGAACACGCGGCCGGACGCGCCCATCATCTGGATATCGACAATGGTGGCGTCCGGAGCGACTTTCTCGGCTTCATTGGCGGCGACAGCGGCAAACAGGGCCGGGGCCATTTCATAAAGGAGCAATGATTGCCCCGGCAGAATCATGGAGGCATTGCGCATCCTATTCAGGATGATCGCGTGCTGGTCGGCAACATCGTCGATGATGTCCGTGTACAGGGTTGACGGCGCGAGTTGGTTATCCGCCTGGGCGCCGATTCCCTCCAGGATCGCTTCACCGGCTTCAAGAACTTCATCCCGGTTTGATGAATGAAGTTCCAGCAACCCGAACTGCCGTTCCGTGAACAGGATGCCGGGCTCCATATCGGGCGCCGCCTTTAACGCCAGATCGATAATGCGGTGGATGGACAAAGCCGGCGCCACCTCGATGATCAGGCTGTTGTCTCCCTGCATGGGTGGATAGCCGCGCGCCCTGACCGGCGTCGACATATAGGCGGCGAACTGCGGTTGCAGGTCGTCGATCGGCAAATAGACTCGAAGCTCGGTCATTGCAGCGTCAATCCGTTCTTATTCTTGAACATACGCCAAGGCGGCATTAAGCATGCGCCCCGGTACGATTCTTATTTGCCGCCTGCTGCCGAAAAGTGCTTCCCGAGATCATTATGCGGACGCGGAATGACGTGAACGGACACAAGCTCGCCGACTTGGTTGGCGGTTTCCGCACCGGCTTCCGTCGCCGCCTTGACGGCGCCGACATCACCGCGGATGACGACGGATACCAGCCCGTCACCGACTTCCTCGCGGCTAACGACGCTTACGTTAGCGGCCTTGACCATGGCGTCAGCCGCAGCGAGGGCGGCAACGAATCCTTTGGTTTCGATCATTCCAAGTGCTTGATTTGACATGATGTTTACTCCTTTAAAAACTCAGATTACGTTCATTTAGCATTCGATTTCGATAGGCTCATTCATCGATAGAGCCGATGATCAAGGCGTCGACAGGCGCCTTCGTCCCTTCAAAATAGCCGGCGGCGACAGAGCCCTGGGTAATCAGGACCATTTCATCCGTACCGCACCCCAGAGGGTCAAAGGCGATAAGCCGGGACTTGTTCTCAAGCTCCACCTCAAGCAGGGCGCCCTGTGGAAGAGTATCAATCCTCTTGGTTGACCACAGACGGCCTATTACACGTCCGGTAATCATGAATCAGTCCTTTCTATTTTTATGCCACGCTGGCGCAGGCGGTCCTTCGCCAACGGCGTCATCGTCACACGTTTTCCGATCTGGATGCGGGTGGTGTCATTGGAGAGTTGATCGACCTGCCGTTCAGACAGGAAGCCCTTGTCAAAGGTGACAGTGGCTGCATTCGCCGATGGCTTATCCGAAGAAACCGGCACCTGTTGGATTGCCGAAGCGGAAACGTTCGCCAGTTTAAAGACCAGACGACCCTGCCTTATGTTTTGGCGTTTGGAGCTGTCTTCGGCCAGATCGAGAAGCCGGGCGACAAACGCCTGCAGGTCTGCATCGTTTGTGATCGATACGGTTTCTTCCTGAAGGGATTTCGGCGACGCGCTATTGATGGGTGTCTTGCCGGGTTTCAGGCGCGACAATTCCTCGGCGAGTACTTCGCGGATCAGGGCGGAAATGGCGGGATCGGCATTCATCGCTTATTCCTCTTCCGCGCCCAGATTGCGTAACGCATTTTCCGCCGCTTCCCTGGCGCCGGGAATTTCAGCTTCTTTACCAGATAAGTAAACCCGGCCATTGGCGCCGATCATGCGAAAATCGATGATCTTGATGTTGGCGGCTTTTTCGGCCTCATTGGCGGCAAGAATAGCGTAGGATGCCGGCTGCATTTCCAGTGTGTAGAGAGACTCGCCGGCGATGATCATGGAGCCCAGCTTGTTGCGGTTGATCAGGAAGGCATGTTGATGGTCCACATTGGTAATCACTTTTGATCCCAGGATTTTGGGTTTGACGGCATCGGCGGAAGACGCGCCGAGAGCATCAAGCACGGCGGATGCGGAGGCCTTCACGTCGGAAGTTTCGCGCGAGTGGAACTCCAGGTAGCCGAACTGGCGCTCCACCACCAGGATGCCGGCTTTCACATCCGTGTGCTTCACGGCAATGTTGGTCAGCGCCTCGATATCAAGCCCGGGCGCGACCTCGATGATCTGCGCCGCATAATCGGCCCGAGGCAGCGATCCCCGCATCCACGTGCTGAGATAGCACAGCGTCTGTGGCTGTAACTGATCGATGAAAATAAAGGACCGTAATTCAGCCATGGATCAGTCTTTCAGCGCTGTTTTGAGTTCTTCTGCGATGATCAGGCGAATCTGTTCACGCAGCTGATTTGCCGTCGCCTTGTCTTGTGCGCTTGGCCCGGCCGAAATCACCTGGCGCGCGCGCCCCTGTCCCGGCACACCGTCAGACGGCGCTTTTTCAAGCGGCCCCGGGTGATGCAGGTTTGAGAAATCTGTAGCATCAAGGGACAATTCGGCATCGGCATGCCAGGCGATGCGGGTCCAGTTCACAAGATGGTTCGGGCCGATGTTTTCGCCGATTGAGGAGCGCCCAAAGAAACCCGTTCCGACCGTAAATGTCGGCGGCAGGTCGGTGGCGAACCCGGATGCGCCCTGAGAGCAGGGAGCGTTGACCACGACGCGGTAGGCTTCGACAGCGGCAGCGTAGTCCAGGATTGTCTGATTGTTGGAGGAATGAATTGCCGCGGAATGACCAGCGCCGGTGTAGCGGAGAACGGCGCGGGCCTGCGTTATGGCCTGGGTCAGGCTACGGGCCGAATACATCGCCAGAACGGGGCAGAGTTTTTCACGGGACAGTTCTTCGCCGACACCGATCTTGTCGATTGGCGTTACCAGTATCTTGGCGTTCCCGATGCCTTTCAGCCCCGCCTGCTTGGCGATCCAGCTTGCATCCATGCCAAGGGCCTCGACATTGAAGCCACGTTCATGGAACAGGTAACGCCGCAGCTTATCTACCTCTTCCGGCGAGCAGATATGACAACCGGCGCTCGACAGGGCCTGCTTAAGGGATGAGGCAACGCTGTCGAGCGTGATGACGACCGACTCGTTCGTACAGAGGACCGAGTTATCGAAGGATTTGCTTTCAACGATGTGTTTCGCGGCCGAACGCAAATCGACCGTATCATCCACCAATACGGGCGCGTTCCCCGGACCGACGCCAATAGCCGGATTGGCGGAAGAGTAGGCTGCGCGGACCATGGGCGTCCCCCCCGTGGCCAGGATAACGTCGGTTTTATCGGATTTCATGAACTCATCGACCAGGGGAATGGTCGGGTTCTCGATGGCCTGGATGACACCTTCGGGTGCGCCCGCATCCTCGGCCGCCTGCGCCAGCGTCTTGACCGCATCGACGGAGCCTTCACGGGCCGCAGGGTGCGGGCTGATGACGATGGCGTTCCGCGTCATCAGGGCGGACAGCAATTTGAAATAGATGGTGGCAATGGGATTGGTCGAAGGCACAAGCGCAAAGATCACACCGGCCGGTTTGGGAACCTTGATGATCCTGCCGCCATCTTCGAGTTGCGGCGTAACGAAATCATGGTCCCGGTAGTATTCCACCAGCGGAACACTGGAGAGTTCATTCTTCAGTTTTTTATGAGCCGCGACACCAAACCCCGTTTCACGAACAGCCCAGTCGGCATATTTGCCGGCATTGGCGTGGGCGACACGGGCGACGGCTTCGGCAATCCGGAGGGTGAGATCACGATCATAGCGTTGAAAAACCTGGGCTGCCCAGCGTGCGCGCTCCAGCACCATATTGGCTTGCGCCTGCATGGCGGCAGGTGTGTCGCTGATATCGACGAGTTTTTGAATAGCCGGTTCCATAGCGATATCCAGTTAAGATGCACGCCGTTGCGTTGTGCCCATGACTTCCTCACGAGCCAGCCCGATGGCGACCTCGACCCGGCGTAGCAGGTCTTCAGAGATATCCTGCGTCATGAGAATGCCCGGCTTGAACTGAAGGACGCTGGGATCGAGTGTCGAGAAAATCGCCCACACGCCATTTTCGTAGAGATGCTTCATAACCGGCTTGGCGCCTTCGGGGTGGTTGAATTCCAGTCCCATGACAACGCCGTGCTGGCGGATGCCAATAAAGAAATCCGGATACAGCGCCTGGATCTCATCCAGTCCGGAGCGGATATAGGATGAAATGTAGTTAACCATGGAGGCCACTTCGGGGCGCTGGGTGATTTCCAGCACCTTGAGCGCCACCACGCAGCCCAGTTCCGCGCCGCCGGCCGTTGACATGTGGGCAAAGCCGTCCTGCTTGAGCCATTGTCCCGCGCGTTCATTCGTGACGCAGCAGGAAATGGGGTACATGCCACCTGTTATGCCCTTGCCGATCACCATGATGTCGGGCGTTACGCCGTACCTTGTAATGCCCCACATGGCGCCGGTGCGCATCAATCCGGTCTGGACTTCATCGGCGATGTAAAGTGCGTCATATTTTTCGCACAGGTTTTTGACGGACGGCAGATACCCTTCATGGGGCATGGGGAAACCGTAGGTCGCCGGAATGGTTTCCATGATGACGGCGGCGACATCTCGCCCCTTAAGGGCGTCTTCCATGGCAGTCAAATCGTTGAAGGGAACCTGTACGAATTCACCGAGCAGGTCTTCGGACAGGAAGGTTTTTGAAAACCGCTCATCGCCGGCTTTTACGGAAAGCCCGGAATGACCGTGGTAGGCCTTGATGATGGAAACGATCTTCCGTTTCTGTGTCGCATTTCGGGCTGATTTTATAGCTAATTCAATGGCTTCTGCCCCGCCAGCACCATACATGGTGTATTGCAGTCCTTCAGGCGTGCAGGCCGCCAGTGCCTCGGCAAGCGCGGTGCGCGCAAGGGCGGGAAAATGATGGTTGCCCATGTCAAAGCGTCTGGCGCCGGCGTTAAGGACTTCAATCAGTTCACTATTGCGGTGACCGATATTGTAGGTGCCGCCGTTAAGGTGAACGTCGATGAGGCGTTTACCATCCATGTCATAGATGTGGTAATCCTCGCGCCGGTCGATAACCAGATCGACGCCGGCGTCCTCCCAGAACTGGGTCTTGTTCGGGTTCCAATAGGTTTTGGATAGTTCAAGAAAATCGTCTTTTGCCTGGCTCACGATTTTTTATCCCTGTCTAAGCTGGCAAATACTATATTATAAAAAAGTGGCATATGCAACATATTTGGCTAATACCACATTTTGTGGTAGAAGCTGGACAGGAAACGCATATCTGTTAAAGACTGGGGTATTCACGAAACCAGGCGGCATGTGAACAAGTGATTATGGCGGAAAGCAAGAAACAGGAACGGCGGAGAAGATTGCTTGCGGAGATTAATCATGATCCCGGGATACTGATCCGCGACCTTGCATCTAAATTCGATGTGTCCCGCGAAACGATACGCCGCGATTTCGACGCCCTGTGCGAGGAAGGTTTGCTCCAGAGGCGATACGGCGGCGCTGTTTTTCCACCCGGCGGCAATCCGCTCAGTTTTGAAGCCCGCCAGGACCGTCACCTGTCCGAGCGAATGGCTATTGTCAGAAAGGCGCACAGCCTTCTTGATGATGGCCAGGTCATTATGCTAGGCCCCGGCACAACGGCCTTGTTATTCGCACAGGAACTTAAATCAACCGACAAGCACCTGACCGTCATAACCAACGGTGTCAGAGAAGCGCTGGAACTGAGTTCAAACGACAAAATCCGGGTTATGCTTGCGCCGGGCGAGGTCGATCATCTGGAGGGTTTCGCCTGGGGGCATGAAACAACGGACTTCGTATCGAAATTCAAGTCGGATATGGCTGTCTTCTGTGCGGATGGCCTGACGGAAAGCGGTGTTTCCGAGGCTGATTCCCGGACCGTCTGGACCGTTCGGACCATGATAAACCGCTCGACGAAACGGATGCTGCTTATCGACCATTTCAGGTTTAACGAAACCGGGTTGGAACAGATCTGCAAACTGGATGATCTGGATGAGGTTGTTAGCGACCGTAAGCCGGATGCATCACTGCTTAAGGCATTCAAGGCGAATGGCGTCGCGTTTCACAAGGCCTGATGCTGGTTTCGATACAATTCAATACAGGGGGCGCAGGCTCTCGAAGAGTTGCCGATACTTCCCGTAAGCTTCGTCATACTGCGCCTTTACCTGCAAATCTGGCTCCATGGTGTGGGAGACAGTTCCCGCGCAGTTAACGGCCGACAAGACATCCGGGAAAATTTCGGCGGCAACGGCTGCCAGGATTGCGCTGCCAACCGGCGCCGTGTCGACGACCAAGGGAACCTCGACCGGAAGCCCGGATATATCGGCGCGCATCTGCGTCCACAGACGGCTTTTGGCGCCCCCGCCCAGGGCGACGATTGAATTCACTTCAACGCCCAGGCCATCCAGGCAATTCACGACATCGCGCATGGCGAAGGCCAATCCTTCCAGCGTTGCCCGGGAAAAATGGCCGGGACCGTGCGCCGGGGTCAGGCCGTAGAAGCAGCCCCTGGCGGAAGCAATCCATTCAGGCGACATGGTCCCGTTCAGAGCGGGCAGGAAATTCAACCCCTCGCTTCCGGCAGTGATAGCGTCGGCCAGTTCATCAAGTTCCTGAAAGCTCTTGAGTCCGAGTAAATCCCGGAGCCACGTTAGCGCGCCGCCAGACAGCCAGCCCGGGTTTTCAATGAAGTATGTTCCGCCGGCATAGGCATGGGTTTCCAGCAATCGGCTGTCATCAATGACCGGCGACGTATGAAGTGCGCCGACAACTTCGGCCGTGCCGAGAACGCAGGCCATTTTCCCCGGCTGTGCGATTCCGGCACCAAGGGGGGTGGTGAAATCGTCGCCCGTCCCGATGGCGACGGGAATGCCGACGGGCAGACCGCAAAGTGCGGCTCCCTCGGGCGTCAACAATCCTGCGCATGCCTCAGCATCCCCAATGGAGGGCAGGGTGTCGCGATCAATTTCGAGCTGTTCAAGCAGCCACGGATCAAGATTGCGGTCCTCCAGGGAATACAGCATCGTCGTCGAGGCGAGGCCATGGTCCATAACGGCAACGCCCGTTAGTTTCTGGACCATGTAGGAAACCGGGAAATGGAACTGGTGGATTTGCCCAGGATCAGGAAGGTTTTGCTGCAACCAACGCATTTTCGCCGCCGGATGGGAGGCGTCCGTGATGATGCCGCCTCGGCGATGGATTTCTTCCGACGGTATATCGGTTATTTCGGCCTCGGCCCGCCGATCCATCCAGATCAGGCAGGGGTAAAGAGGGTCGTGATCCCTGTTAACGGCGATGCAGCCGTCGAGTTGCCCGCCGATGCCGATGGCGCGGATTTCCGTAGAGGCCACACCGGCTGATTCCAGGGCTTTCGCTATCGTGGGCGCCAGAGCCTGTTCCCAGAGGGTAGGGGACTGTTCCGCCCAGCCCGGCTTGGGAAAGTCGGCTTGATAGGGGGTTGCAGCCTCGCCCAGGATTTGCATGTCCCGGTCCGTGATGACGACTTTCAGGCTCTGGGTTCCGATATCAACGCCGACGATCATGGCGATACCACCGGATTATGAGGCAACATGAAGTTTAACGTGGGCGTCATCAATTGCTGTTCCAATGTTTCGCGGTGGCGTCCTGTCGGTGACGATGTTGTCTAATCGGGAAAGTTTACACACAGTGGAAAACAATCGCGCCTCGAATTTGCTGTGATCGATCAGGAGAAACGATTCTTCTGCGCGCTCAATCATCTTCAATTTAATCCAGCTGGCTTGAGAATCCACATCCGTTACCGAATCACCGGTTAACCCTCCGGCGCCGATGATAGCCTTGTTCGCCATAAATCGATCGAGAAATGCAGTCGTTTCCTCGCCATACAGTCCGCTTTCCGTTTCACGGTACTCTCCCGGACACAACATGACACGGATACGCCTGATCGGTCCGAGCACGTGCGCCACGGCGAGACAGTTCGTCAGGATCGTTAATCCGAAATCGCAGGCCGCGAGTGCCCGCGCAAAATGCAGGGTCGTGGACCCTGCATCAATCATCACGACATCGTCGGGCTTAACAAGAGATGCAGCACAGGCGCCTATGCGTTCCCGTTCCGCGACCTGGGTCAGCCTGCGTTGTTCCATGGCAGGCTCGCTGGATAATGACTTGCTGGCGGCGCCGCCATAGGTGCGGTCCACCAGTCCCTTGTCCGTTAACTCATCGATATCCCGGCGGATGGTTTCCGTTGTGACGTCGAATTGGTCGGCAAGCGTTGAAATCCGAACGGTTACGTCGCTCCCGAGCCTTTCGAGAATCCGTTCATGGCGTTGGCTCTTGCTTAATCGACTGGGCATGCTTTTCAGGTCAAACCTTCAGGTCCGGATTGGGCGCTTTCGTGTGCCGGGGCTCTATAGTGTTCGTTTGAAACCGGATTGTCGATACAGCCCATTCCGGTCATTCCGTTCAACCGCTGCAGGCCGCGAGAACGTCCCGGCACTGTGATTTTATCGATCCCTTGTCAGGAGAGAACGAACCGTCAAAGACGGCCGTGCCGATGGTAAATGCATCAGCGCCGGCGTCGGCCAGGGCGCTGATTCGTTCGGGGGAATCAACGCTGCCGGCAACGATCAGATAGCCGTCATCCAATGAATCGCGCGCGGCCCTGACCAGATCAAGCGGGTCGCAGTCCGTCGCCCGGTAAGCCAGCAGATCAACGCCCGCGCATCCGGCCGTCATCATCCTTTTGCAATCCTGTCCGATATCATCGGGCAAGCCACCCAATTTGGTCGGATGGCCGACAGGGTTTCCCGGGAAGGGGTAATAGGCAGCGCCGCAATCTTTCAATGCGTCGAGGGCGTAATCGATGTCCTGGCCGCCCAAAACCCGGTCGACGCCAAGCTCTGCAGCAGTGTCCAGTGAAGTTTTTACGCTCTCGGGTGTTGTACTTACAACTTCAATGTAAGAGGTAGCACCAAGTTCATGAATGCGGTTTGTCAATGAAAATAGGGTGTCCTTATCAACCCCGACATCCTTGAAGCCAATGTGCTGGACGCCACAATCTGCAATAATATCAATAACATCTAAGCCATCTATGACTGTTTTGTCATTACGGGTGAGCATAAATATGAAGTCCATCGCCTTGGCTCCGTCCATAAAGAGTGAATAAAAACGCTACTCCCATAATGTGGTACTTTCAATAATTTTATTGAACACGGTAAAAGGCTGCGTTAACGTCACCCATATCCGGCCATTGAATAAGGCCGGTGTGGATGGGAGCGAAAAAGGCCATCTTTCGTATCGACGCAGCCCTCCATGCATCAGGTTTCGCCCGGCATGGGGTCAAGATTATGCTTCGAACGGTCAAGTGCCGCATTTCAATCCCGTGCATCCTAATACGGTTGTTTTGCCGTTAAGTTGCGACATGCTCCGAACAGTCATGGCCCGCAGCAAGTATGGCGACAGGAAATTCTCGGCAGCCAAAGCCGAACAAAGGGAGAGTGAAATGAGTGGCTTCAACAGAAGAAATTTTTTGCAACATACAGGCGCTTTTGCCCTCGCAGCCGCCTATGGCGGTTCGTTTGCGAAAATGGCACATGCCGCCCGCAGTGATGAGCTGAACATTTACTGCTGGGAGGGTTACAACTCAGACGATGTGCTTGACCCGTTCCGCCGTGAAACCGGCGCAACGGTCCGTGCGGAAGGCCTTACGTCAGACCCCGATGCCGTCAACCGGTTGCGCGCCGGTGAAACGAAGATCTGGGATCTGATCAACCTGAACAACCCCTGGGCCCGGGAAATGATGTGGCCTGAAGGACTGATCAAGGAAATCTCTCGTGAGCGGTTCGAGCCGTTCTTCTCGAAGATGATGCCCGCCTTCCATCCGCCCTATCCATGGGCCATGGACAAGACCGGCGAACACCTGCTTGGCGTGACCCAGCGTTTCGGTCCGTTCAATTTCGTCGTCAATACGGACAAGATTTCCCGCGCCACGGCGGAAGACGAGGGCTTCAACATCTTCCTGGATCCCGCCATGAAAGGCCGGTACGGCGTTCTGACGTACGATAACTGGAATATCTATCACATGTGCGTAACGGCAGGCGTCGATCCGTTCAAGTCTCACTCGAAGGCAGAAATCGACGCTTTCTCCAAGGCTTGTAAGCAGATCTTCAGTGGCGCGAAAATCCTGACGGATGACCTTGTCGCCATGAACCTGGCGCTGATCAACGGCGAAATTGACGCCTACTTCACCGGCGGCACCTATACGGCATCGCCGGCCCGGTACGATGGCGCCACCCAGGTTCGCGGCATTACGCCTAAATCCGGCCCCATGGGCCCCAATGGCGACAAGGGCGGCATTGTCTGGATCGAGCTTACCTCGGTCGTTAACAACCCGAACCCGTCGACAATCGCAGAGGACTTCCTGGCCTACATCCAGCGCCCGGATATCTCCAAGAAAGTCGCATTCGCGGAAGGCACCTACAATCCGGTCACCCAGATGGGCTCGGCGGATGTCATGTCCCAGTTCGATAGCGAGGAACTGGATGCTATCCAATGGGATACGCTCGAAGAAGAAATGTCGAACTCGACGGATTACGACATCAACCCGGATTATGCGGAAATGTATGACATCTACTCCGCCGCCAAGCGCGAAAGGGAAGGCTAGAGCCGGTACGGTTTGAATTTATTCAAGCTGCAAACTCTGCTCTAATGTCAGTATTGTGAGTTAGTGTTCAGGATTGATCGAATCCTCCTAATTTAAGGATTTGATCAATCCTGTCTCACGATAAACTGACGGGAAGTAACCCTATTTGAGAATAATGCGCGGTAAGCGCAACAAAATGCCATCAGGGAGGTTGAATGAGTAACGGCGCAGACGAACCTGTTCTCCAGCTTCGCAACATCACCAAGAAGTTCGGCAGTTTTACTGCAGTCGATGACGTCAGCCTTGATATTGGAGACGGTGAGTTCTTCACGCTCGTCGGACCGTCCGGAAGCGGAAAAACGACTATGATCCGCATGCTGGTTGGGATGGACAGGCCGACAGAAGGTGACATCCTTCTTCGCGGGCAGCGGATCAATGATGTTCCCGCCAACAAACGCCCCACCTGCATGGTGTTCCAGTCCCTGGCTTTGTTCCCTCACAAAACCGTGGGACAGAATATAGAATTTCCCATGAAAATTGCCGGCATCGATCCAGCCAAGCGGCGAGCGCGTGCCGATGAACTGCTGGCCCAGTTACGGTTGCCGGCGGATTATTATTCCAAAGGCGTTAACCAGTGCTCCGGCGGTGAACGCCAGCGCGTTGCCCTCGCCCGCGCGCTCGCTTTCGATCCAGATATTCTGTTCTTTGACGAACCCTTGAGCGCCCTTGATTTCAGACTGCGTAAAACGCTCGAAAAGGAACTCAAGGACATTCACCGCGATACGAAAAAAACCTTTGTCTACATTACCCATTCGCTGGAAGAAGCAATGGTCATGAGCGACCGCATCGGCATCATGAATTTCGGCAAGATGATCCAGGTCGGGCTTCCTCATGAAATCTACAACCAGCCGAGCAATAATTTCGTCGCCCAATTCATGGGCGAAGTGAACACGGTCGAGGTTGAAAGCATCGGCGAGCATCGTGTGCGCTCCCTGTCTGATGCAACTGAATATACCGTGACGAATGAACCTGAGAATTTTCAGCAGGGCTATTTAATCATCCGGCCCGAGGTCGTCAAAATCGGCCGGGCCGCAGCTGATCTGCCCAATAAGGTTACAGGTACGGTCTATAACGATTATTCCCTGGGATCGCGTATTCAGTATCAGGTCCGGGCCGATTCTGACGGGTACCAGTGGCTGGTCGAACGCCTTCAGGATGAACCGTACGAGGGGCAACTGGACGATACGGTCCAGATCGGATGGCGGCCCGAGGACTCAATTCTGGTGAACGGGTAGAGGACACATTCATCCATGATCAGATGGTTCTCACAACCTGGTGTCCGCGCCGCACTGCCAGCCTCGATATTCCTGTTGGTCGGTTTTATCGGTCCCTTGTTGATGGTCATGGGATACAGCTTCATGCCGCCCCGGACTTTCTCGTTGGCGCAAACCCCGACGTTGGCGAATTTTATCTCTATCGTGACGGACAGCTACTACCTGTCATTTGTCTGGTCGGTTTCACTTTCCGTTATCGCCGTCGTTATGCTGCTGGTCATCTGCTACCCCGCCGCATACGGCATGGCGAAACTGTTCGGTCCATGGTCCAACATCATCACCATGATTATCGTTGTTCCCTTGCTGGTATCGGAAAACATCCGGCTGTTTGGCTGGGTTCTGTTCCTACTGAAAAACGGTATTGCCGACGGATCGGTTCAATTCCTGTTCGGCATCCAGTTGCCAAGCATGCTTTATACGGTTCCGGCAATCGTCCTGGGTCTGGTTTACGTGTACCTGCCGTTCATGCTGTTTCCGCTCGTCATCGGCCTGTCCATGGTGCCGGATACCCTGAAAGAAGCGGCTTCGGACCTGGGCGCCTCGCGCCTGCAAATCTTCAGGGAGGTGGAGTTGCCGCTCGCCATGCCGGGCATCATGATCGGCTGCATGCTGACGTTCATCCTGTCGTTGGGCTCCCTGGCGGAATCAAAGATCCTTGGCGGGCAGACCATCATCATGATTGCCGATGATATTGAGTCAGCCTTCACCTTCGCCCAGAACTGGCCGAAAGGCTCCATGCTGTCGGTGCTTCTGATTGTCTTCTCGGGCACGTTGGTGTTCTTCCTTTTCCGGCGTATCGATCTTGATCGCATAATCGGTAGACGGTGACGCGCCATGCAGACGGAAAAAAGAAATTTCGCCAAACCCCTGATCGTCGTCTGGACGGCCTGTATCCTGATCTTTCTCTATACGCCCATGGTGTCGGTCGTTCTGGCGTCCTTTTCCAAGAAACGTTATTTCCAGTTCCCCGTCGACCGGTGGACGACACGCTGGTATGACAAGGCGTTCGAGTCGCTTTCCGTCAGGGATCTGCTGGCGACATCTTTCAGCGTCGCCGTTTTGGTAACGATCCTTTCCGTGGTCCTGGCCTTTTTCGGAGCCCTGGCCTTTGCCCGCTATGACTGGAAAGGACGCAAGCTGTTCCAGAAAATCATACTGTTGCCGATTTTCTTTCCCCAGGCCGTTCTCGGGCTGGCGCTGTTGCTGTGGTTTTCGGTTCTCGGTATTTCCACCAGCTGGGTCACCGCCGTTTTTGCTCACATGATCTGGATCGTGCCGATCGTTACCCTGATCATATCGATTCAGGTCTACAGCTTCGATCCCGCCCTGGAGGAAGCCGCCGTCGATATGGGCGCGACAAGATTCCAAACCCTGCGGGAAATCACGCTGCCCATTCTATCGCCCGGCATCATTTCCGGCGGGGTTTTCGCTTTCCTGCTTTCGTGGGGGAACTTCCCGTTGTCCCTGTTCTCCACAGGCGCAGACCAAACCGTGCCGGAATGGCTCTACGCCAAGATGGTTTCCGGTTATACCCCCATGGTGCCGACGCTGGGGTCGTTGATGATGGGTGGTGCGACGATCATGCTGTTCGTCGCCTATGTAGTCTACACATTGTACAGGAAGCGGCAAAAAAGCCGTCTTGCCTGAGTATTTCGATAAGAGAAAAATGAAAAAATAAAGCAACAAATTACAAACAGGAGGAAACAATCATGCTGACACCTATTACCGGTAAATCCGTCATTGTTACCGGCGCGTCCAAAGGCATTGGCAAAGGAATTGCGCGGGTATTCGCCAAGCACGACGCCAACGTCATGGTCGTTGCCCGTACGGAAGCGGATGCACAGGCAACCGCAGACGAACTGAACCAGCATGGCTCGGGCGATGTTTCAGCCTTCGCTGCCGACGTGGGCGATTGGGATTCGCAACAGGCGATGGCCGCCGCCTGTAATGAGCGGTACGGCGGCGTCAACATCCTTTGCGCCAATGCCGGTGTCTACCCGCAGACGAACATCGAGGAAATGGATCCGTCAGAGTTCGAAATGGTCCTGAACACGAACATCAAGGGCAACTTCCTGGGCGTGAAGGCCTGCCTGCCATACATGAAGGAGCAGGACTTCGGCCGTATCGTCCTGACCTCTTCCATTACCGGTCCGATCACGGGCTTCCCGGGCTGGAGCCATTATGGCGCATCCAAGGCGGCTCAACTCGGCTTCATGCGCACGGCCTGCATCGAAACCGCAAAGTACAACATCACAATGAACGCAGTTCTGCCGGGGAATATCATTACCGAAGGTCTGGAAGGACTCGGCGAGGATTATCTTGCAACCATGGCTGCGTCCATTCCCTTGAAGAAACTTGGGATCGTGGAGGACATCGGTTACGCCGCGCTGTTTTTTGCTTCGCAGGAAGCCAACTACATTACCGGCCAGACCATCGTCGTGGACGGCGGGCAGACCTTACCTGAATCTCTGGAAGCGCTGGAATAATACGGTTTTCTCCCGAGTGGTGATGCGGCCCTGGGCGCATCACCAGGGGGAAGCAGCTTAAACGTAGAGATAAATACTTATGCAACCGGGTTGGTGAGATATGTCCTGGAAAACAGATTATCGTTCACTTTATTACCGAGGCGCCCCTGAACCGGAAGACCCGGTTCTGAATCATTCGGAAACGGCCTACCTGTGCATCGACATCCAGAACGAATACATGGACAGGCCGGACCGTGACTCTTTGAGCGCCGAAGAACAGGAAGCCTACGATCTCTGGAATCCCTTTCATGACCGTATGCACGGCATTGTCATTCCCACGACACAACGACTATTGCGCGCTTTCCGCAAATCGGACGTTGAAGTCATGTTCGCCCGCATCGCCTGCATGAAAACCGATGGCCGGGACCGGTCTCTCAGCCAGAAGAAACCTGGCTGGAACTATCTTTTGATGCCTCACAAGGAACGGTCTTCCCAGTTCATCGATGGGCTTCAGGCCGAGGGCGAGGAAATCGTTGTGTGCAAGACGACGGACAGCGCCCTGACTGGAACCAACCTGCGTCTTATGCTCCATAACATGGGCATCAAGAACGTAATTGTGTCAGGCATTTTCACGGATCAATGCGTTTCTTCGACGGTACGTAGCTTGGCCGATGAAAGCTTCAATGTCATTGTCGTTGAAGACGGCTGTGCGGCCGGAGACCATGACTTGCACCTAAGAGAATTGGAGATCATCAATATGATTTACTGCCATGTCATGTCAGCGGATGAACTGGCGGGGCTGATGGGGATCACGCTTGAAGGGTGAGGTTGGAAAAGTATGGGGTCAAACCAATGCTCTATGGGGTCAAGCAGTATCACGTTTGGTGTATTTGAATTGAAACATCCGGGAAAAGACATCCCGGCAAAGGCATAGAAGATAAGGGGATTGATTGTGGCTTCAGCACATGGCGATGAGGGACAAGACGTTCTTTTAGAGAAACTTGAGGGCGTGGCGCAAAGAGCGGTGGAACTGGTTGAGTCGGATTCAACCCTGACCCCCCGGTTGCTAAATCATTCGGAAAACACGACGTATCTGCTGTCCGATGCTGCAGGCAATGAAAAGAAAATCCTTCGTGTTCACCGGACGGAATATCACTCTCCGGTGGCTATTAAATCGGAACTTTCCTGGATAGATGCACTCAGGGAAGAAGCCGGCGTTCATACGCCGAAAATTCTTCCCGGCAAGAACGGAGAGAGAATACACCTTGTTTCGACAGATGAGGTGCTGGATGGGCGGCAATGCGTCTTTTTCGAGTTTCTCGACGGCGAGGAGCCCGATGAGGACAACCTCCTTCCCGCTTTCCCCAATCTGGGGGAAGTGACAGCGCGTATGCACAAGCATGCCCGGCACTGGGAACTGCCGGAGGGCTTCGAGCGGTTTAGCTGGAACGTCGAGACGGCTTTCGGCGACAATCCCCATTGGGGGCACTGGTACGAAGGCCCGAACCTGAATGACGAGAAAAAGGAACTGCTGGGGAATCTCGTATCCGTCATGAGCGATCGCCTGACCAATTTCGGCTTTTCCCATGATCGTTTCGGCCTGATCCATGCCGACATGCGTCTTGCAAACCTGTTGATCTATGAAGGCGATACCCGCGTCATTGACTTCGATGACAGCGGCATTACCTGGTATCTCTATGACCTGGCGACGGCGCTAAGCTTCATGGAAGAACGGCCCGACGTACCGGAACTCGTTGCCGCGTGGCTGGAAGGCTACCGCCGGGAGGAAGAGGTCTCTCAGGAGGAGGAAGACGAGATCCCGTCCTTCCTGATGTTCCGGCGCATGCTGATCCTGGCCTGGATGGGCACGCATTCGGAAACGGAACTCGCTCAATCGCTGGGCGATGAGTACACGGATGTCACATGCGATCTTGCCGAGGCCTATCTGGCGAAATTCGGTTAGGATTTTACTTGTTGGCGGTATTGGCTGGGCGATACGCCCATCCAGCGTTTGAAAGCCCTGGTGAAGGCGCTCAGTTCCGAAAACCCAAGCAGAAACGCTATTTCCGTCAGTTGCAGGTGTTGCTGGCGCAGGTAGGACAAGGCCAATTCGCGGCGTGTTGAGGTCACGACGTCCTTGTAACTCATGTTCATGGCTTCCAGGCGGCGCTGGATAGTCCAGGTAGGAATATCGAGAGACTCAGACACCTGTTCCAGCGAGGGACATCCGTCGGGCAGGGTCAGCAGCAGAAAATCCCTGATCTGGTCATAGACCGTATGATGCTCGTAGGACTGGAAACCAACCTGCTTGAGGCATTTGCGCAGGAGTTGCAACAACCTGGGATCGGCGGTTGGTATTTTCACATCAAGAATATCTTTCCGGAACAAAAGCGAGTTCGCCCGCTGGCCGAAGAAAACGGGCGCCTGGAAAGCTTTTTCATGCTCCCGGCCGCCTATCGGTTCGGGATGTTCAAAATGAACTTCTTCCGGAGACCAGCTTGGCCCAAGGCAATGGCGGAAAATGTTCTGGAACATGCCTAGCGACAGTTCGGCATCCTGGCGACGTTCGAGAATATTGCCGTCATAAATCCGGTAATTCAGGCTCAAGAGGCCCCGAGATTCAGACAGCGACATTTCCGTCGCCTGCTGGTGATAGGGGAAAAGTTCGACAAAGTTATTCAGTGCGTCCCGCATCGTTTGAGAATGAAGCGCGACATAACTGATGAGCCCCAGTTCCGTAGAGCCGAATTGCTGGCCGAACCACAGGCCGATGTTATCGTTCTGGGTTTCCTTGGCTGCGATTTCAAACAACGTGCAATAGGATTTAAGGCTGATGTTCGTCGTCGGTCCGATGTCTTCAGGGTTGATACCCGAATTACCGAAGATGCTGTCAGGGTCGCCGCCGTTCTGGGAAATGAATTCTTGAGCGCCGGTTGTCGCACTCGCCAGGACCCCCGTTCCGGCAAGGGATACATGGTATTCAGGCTCTCTAGGGAATTGCCCCATAATCGCTTTCCAGCCCACCCTGCTTACATCATCATTTATTAAGCAGGTATACTAACAACTAATAGGCAGATAAGTCACATTATTAGATGATATAGGAGAGAAGATCGAATCCTCTGCCATATTTTATTCATCATGCCCATTTCGGCAGAGCCCCCCACCACCGGGAAGTTCCAGGACGAGTGTTTCGCCCGCCGGTACGATTTGCTTGCCCTTTCCCTTGAGTATGACGCCATTTGAGAGACTGACGCCACCGGGTACGCCGGAGGAACCGCCGTCCCGGCCCCTTGCGGGATGGTCGATCCTGTCGAACAGGGCGAACAGGGCGAACGGCGCCCCTTCGCTGTGTTCAATTTCTATGACCTGGCCATCACCGCCTTGCCAGTCTCCGTCACCGCCTGAACCTTCCCGATATTCTTTACGCCGATAGATCAACGGGGAAATTGATTCGGTAATTTCCACCGGTGTGTTGCGTACGCCGGATGGAAATGCCGTGGCGGAAAGTCCCGGCTTGCCCGGTCTTGCGCCCGTTCCCCCGGAATGGAAAATGGTCACCGCGAACGGCGTCGCGTTGCCATATGCGTGCTCGCCAACGATGCCGTGTCCGCCCGAGAGCATCGGGTTCCACAAGCTTGAACTGCCTTCTGCGGGCACTTGACCCGGCAGCGCCTTGCCGAGGCAGCCGAGCACAACGTCAGGCAGCATCTGGCCGATGACATGACGTACGTTGACGGCGCATGGGCGAGGCGCATTCAGGATCGATCCGACCGGTGCGGTAACTTCGATGGGCTGGAGCGACCCTGAATTATTGGGGATGTCGTGTCCAACGATGCAGCGAATGCCGAATGACGTATAGGCCTGCGCATACGTCAACGGAACATTGATGCCGAAGGAAGATGTCGCTGAGGTTCCGGCATAATCAATCGTAATCCGGTCGGCGTGAACGTCCATGGATGCGTGGATTTCCACTTGTTTATCGTATCCATCCACCGTCATGGCGTTTTCATACCTGCCATGCGGTAGTTTCCCGATGGCCTCAATCATGGCGCGCCTGGAGGTCGTGATGATATGTTCGCCTAGTGCATCGAGATTGTGAATATCGACCTCAGCCATGAGCGCCAGAAGCCTGCGTGCCCCAACATCGTTGCTGGAGGCGAGAGAGTATAGATCACCTACCACCTGGACCGGTTCACGCACGTTGGTGCGGATGATGTCAAAAACGTAATCGTTGGGTTCGCCCTCGATGAACAGGGGCATGATCGGAATGCAGAGGCCTTCTTCGAAGACCTGTCCACTGTCCGGACTGAAACCGATCCCGCCGATATCGACCACATGGACGGTCGAAGCGAACAACCCGATCATCTCAGCATCACGAAAAACAGGACTCACGACGGTGAAATCGAACAGGTGGCCGGTTCCCAGCCACGGATCGTTGGTTACGTATACGTCGCCGGGCCGCATTGTCTGTGGCGGATATTTCTCCAGGAAGTAGCCGACTGATGCTGCCATGGCGTTGACGTGCCCTGGCGTGCCGGTAACCGCTTGCGCCAGCATCCGCCCCGCCGGATCAAAGATACCAGCGGAAAGATCACCTGCTTCTCGCACGGTCGTGGAGAAAGCGCTGCGGATAATCGTCTGCGCCTGTTCCTCAACGATGGATATCAGCCTGTCCCAGAGAACCTGCATGCGAATATTCTCACTCAAGCCGCGGTTTGCCGGCTGGTTCACCTCTTCCAACTCGCGGGTCAAAATCAGATTCCCCGTCCGATCAGTTTCGATACACCAGCCACGTGGTACGATGGTTGTGGTCTGCGCTTCCTGGACAATCGTTGCGCCATGGGCGATGCCGGTGAAGTCACTTCGATTAACCACCGGAGCAATCAATGCGTTCGATTCACCCGGATCATGAAGCGGTCGGTCATTGGGCACGCCGTCTGTTGACGCGCTATCCACTGTGATCGTGTCATCCTCGGTTTCCGCTGCCCGGACAGCAACGGCAGTAACCGACCATGTCAGCACCTCGATTTCCATGCCTGGAATCAGTAAGCCGGAGCGGGAGCGGTAAGCACTCTCGAATGCCTCCCGGATGGCGTCTGTAGATTTTCCGTTGACCGATCCAGCGGGTAACTCGATCTTGATTTCATGTCCCTGGCCGACATATCGGGCGTAACCGTGTCGCTGCACCATTACGTCCCCATTGGGCTCGCCGAGGCGAACGACAGAGACAGCTTCCTCTTCCATATCCGCAAACAAATCACGGATAGCCTGGGATTTAAGGGTATCGAGTCGGATATAGAGACTTCTCACCACTTCATAAGCGACAGGAGCCAAAAGGAATCCCAGAGCGGAACCGACACCGGCGTTCGCCGGAACAATGACCTTATCGATTCCCAGTTTCCCTGCGAGCCGTGCCGCATGAAGCGGCGCGGCGCCTCCGAATGCGATCATGGTCCGGCCATCCAGGTCACGTCCACGTTCCGCGGCGTGTACCCGGGCAGCACTGGCCATGTTTTCGTCAACAATCTCGATCAATCCCTTTGCAGCATCCAGGGGGCTCAAGCCCAGTCGCTGACCGACATTATCCTGGAGCGCCGTTTCTGCAGCCGGTTGGTTGAGGCCAAAACTGCCATCCGCAAATGCATCCGGGTCCAGCCTTCCAAGCACAAGATTGGCATCGGTAACCGTGGCCGACGTTCCTCCTCGACCGTAACAGGCGGGGCCGGGTTCCGATCCGGCACTTTCAGGGCCGACTTGAATGCGGTCGAGGGAATCGACCCGGGCGATAGAGCCGCCTCCGGCGCCGATTTCGACCATTTCGATCACGGGTACCTTCACAGGCGTTCCGCTACCCTTCATGAACCGGTGCGCCCGGTCGACCTCGAATTCACGGCTTAACAGCGGTTCAGCATCGTCAATAAGGCATATTTTTGCCGTGGTCCCGCCCATGTCGAAGGAAACCAGTCGGTCCTCCTTAAGCGTCCGGGCCATGTGAGCAGCCAGAATTGCCCCGCCTGCCGGGCCTGACTCCACAAGGCGGATGGGAAAGCGCGCCGCCGTTTCTATTGTGATAAGACTGCCGGCGCTGGTCATCAACAGGCACGGACAAACAATGCCGGTTTCCACGAGCTGCGTTTCGAGATCGGCCAAGTATCCCGCCATCCTTGGCCGGACATAAGCATTAGCGACAGTGGTCGATTGCCGCTCATACTCCCGGATTTCAGGGCAGACTTCCGAAGAAAGAGAAATTGACAGATGCGGCAATGCTTCCGACAGAATTTCCGCGACCCTTTTTTCATGGTCTGGATTGGCATAAGCATGAAGCAGGCCTACTGCGACGCTTTCAACTGTTTCAGCTTCAAGGACCGGGATGAGACTGCGAACCGATTCTTCGTCGAGCGGCGTGAGCACATCCCCCCGGAAATTCAACCGCTCCACGACCGGTAGCCGGAGATCACGCCCAACCAGCGGCGGCAGACGATCCGCCTGGATGTCGTATTGATCGAAACGATTCTCGAACGCCATTTCAAGGGAATCACGATGACCCCTGGTCGTAATCAGTGCAGTTCTAGCACCCTTACGTTCGATCAAGGCATTCGTCGCAAGCGTTGTGCCATGCAGGACAAGGTCAATCGAACCAGGCAAGGCGCCGCTTTCATCCAATACCTTCTGGACGCCGGCCATAAACCCGTCGGCGGGTCGCCCCGGGGTGGTGAGGACTTTCGTCGTGACCCTGTTCCCGTTCTGGTCGAGCACAACATCCGTAAATGTGCCGCCGATATCGATAGCGAGACGCGTACTCAATCCTTCAACTCCAACTCAACTCATCACCGGCATAAGCGTCAGGGAGATTTCAGAAAATTCTGGACTGCGGACAATGCAATTCAGGCGATGATAGATCCAACTGCTATAGGTCCGATAACCATACCAGCCAGCTTAATAGATGGCGATGGCTGCAAATGTACCTCTCCCCTAATCCCCAGGGATTATTTGAATCATACTTTTGTATAGGTATGCCCTACCTCTGCATAATACCGTGCATGCACGCTATTTGGTACTAATACACCGTTCATCACCAGCCGGCGTATCGATAAACAGCGTTATAGCCATACAGTGATGAAACAAACAATTATTCAGGGGATAGGCAGCCTGATGATCCGGCGTATTCAAAGCGGCCCGATTTTCATTCTTGGTTTGATTGGAATTTTATATTCTGGCGGCAAAAGCCATGCCGAAGAAATGGTGTCCCTTGATTTCCAGGACGTTCTCAGCGTTGAGGAGGTGAATGGGTTTCTGGAGGCAAAGAAAAATAAGAACAAAGAGGAATCGGTCTTCTATTTCGGTTTTGATTTACGCGCTAGCCCTCAGGAGGACGCCCGCCAATATCTTCCCTTTATCGATTATCTCAGTCGTGTAACAGGTTACAAATTTGAACTACGCTTCACGCCGAAAAACTCATCGATTGTCGATGATCTCGGAAAAGGTAAGGTTCATTTTGCCGCCATCGGCGCCGTCTCGTTCATCAAGGCCTCGGAAACCTACGGCGCCATCAGCCTTGTTCGTGGTGTTAACATCCATGGAGAGACACGTTATCGATCAATGATCGTGGTCCACCCAGATAGTAATGTTCAGTCACTTGATGATCTGAAAGGAAAACATTTTGCCTTCGGATCGACATCATCGACTCAAGGCCATCTGATACCTCGGATCGTCTTGTCTAACAGCGGCATAAAACTCAATGACTTCGCAAGTTACTCCTATACAGGTTCACATGAAGCGTGCGCCAAAGCCGTTATCGATGGTGATTTTGATGCCTGCGGCATGCAGGACACAATGGCACAGTCACTTGAAGAAAAGGGTCTTGTACGAGTTTTGCACGTCTCGGATTACTTTCCTTCCAGCGGAATAGCCGCAACACAAGGGATTCAAGATGATTCATGTGAGAAAATCAAAAATGCACTTTTGGATTTCGATCCCAATGGAAAGGACAAAAAGGGACTCTACAACTGGCAAAGGACTGAAATGCCAAACGGATTCCAATCAACAGAAGAAGCAGATTACAGAACCTTGAGGGAATGGCTGTTGCGCTTTGATATGCTCGATAGCAACATTCACCCAGTTAAGGTGAGTGCTGCTAAATGAAACTTTGGGTCCGATACGCCTTTTTAACGACGTTTATTATTGTCGGACTGTCCATTGCCTACATCAAGGTCGAAGGAGATGTAGTGCGTGAGAATCTGACCGCCAATCAGGATGAGTGGATTAGCACACTGGTTAACGCCATTGCCGTAGGTGTCGCAAAAGATACTATCGATGGCGAAAAGCTCGAATTGGAGAACTTGATGCAACGGGTCGTAACAAACGACCCGGCACTGGTTTACATGTATGTCATCGATTTTGATGGCCTTTTACTGGCTCATACTTTCGGTCAAGGTTTTCCAAGAGCTCTTATGGACAATCTGTCTTTGGTTCCTCAAAAAAGGAATGTTACCTATATGACGGAAAATGGCGTTGTCAGGGAGGTCGCTACCCCCTTGATCGAGGGGATGAAGGCACACCTCCACATCGGTGTCAGCCAAAACGAGATTTCCATGGCCATACGTCAAGCCAATCGTGACATGATTAGGGTGACGCTGGTAATTGTTGTCATCAGTCTGGTTGTCGTTCTGTTGGCAGGTTACCGCATTAGCTGGCCATTGAATGCCTTGGCCGAACAGATTCGTTTGTTTGGCAAAGGCGACAACAATCCCAAAATGGAGATAAATACAACGGAGCCCGATCTCCGTAAAATGGCCTCGGCGTTCAAAGACATGGTTGAAGCCCGAATAGACATTGAAAGAAAACTTAAGGAAAGTGAAGCCCGTTATGCCTACGCTGCCAAGATAGCAAACTTGGGGCATTGGGAATTTGACGAAATCAAGAGTACTTTTCTTTATTGTTCCGATGATCTTGCCCGGATACAAGGCTTCCCCCCGGGTGAATACATGGCAAGGTATATTAACAATAATAACATTTTTAGCCGTGCGCATCCTGAAGACAAAGATCGTTACGAGAGCACCATCAGGAATGCACAAATGAGCGCCACCGGGTACCACGTTGAATATCGTATTCTGAGACCTGATGGCACTGTTAGGTATGTGCGCGAACACGGACAGCCCGTTTTCGATGAAAAAGGAAAACTTATCCGGTCAAAAGGTACAATTCAGGATGTTACGGAACACAAAACGGCTGAACGTCAATTGATTCAATCAAGCAAACTTGCTTCCTTGGGGGAAATGGCAACAGGTGTTGCGCATGAGTTGAATCAACCGCTCAATGTTATCCAGATGTCGGCAGACACAATGGCGGATTACTTAAGCGAAGGTGATTGGACGCCTGAATTAATGATCCAGCAATTGGATAAAGTAACGAGTCAACTAGAACGAGCGACCGCTATTATTAATCATATGAGGACTTTCGGTAGGGATGCCCGCGAAGAAATGGTTCCAATTGCCGTTGGGGAGATCATTTATAACGCCCTGCAATTTACGCGAAAACAGTTGGAGGAAAATGGGATATCGCTGTCGCTTGATATACCGGATCATTGCAGTCCGATATTGGGGAACGCAATTCAGTTGGAGCAAGTCATGCTGAATCTCATCGCTAACGCACGGGATGCAATTTTACTAAAAGGTAAATCAGTTCAGGAAAAAAGGATATCAATTTCCGTTAGTGAAAATTTACGCGATAAAATACTGACTATCGTTATCAGCGATACCGGCGGGGGCATTCCTGAATCAATCATTGATCATATTTTTGAGCCTTTTTATACGACAAAAGAAATAGGCAGTGGAACAGGAATAGGGCTGTCAATATCATATGGTATCATCAGCAGCATGGGCGGCAGGATTGATGTCTCAAGTATGCCTGCTGGGGCGGAATTCATGATTACTTTGCCCACGGTAGAACTGGAATCAACTGTCGCTCTGGCTGCCATGTAGAAAGCTGCATCATGTTTCTTAAAATTGAAGCATACAAGCGACCGCTCATCCTGATGCTAACCATGTGTTTTGTCACATTCGGCACAGCGGCGATCTCGATATGGTTGCTCTACAGTACAGCCGTGTCGAATGAAAGATCGATACTTCTTCAGGGGGTAATAAACGAGGCGGCCATGATCGAGGCCACCGTGAATACCCAGTTCGAGAACTATCCCGAGAAAAAATCAGAGGAAATCGTTGGTTCGCTGATCAACCAGTTCGGCGCACTGAAAGGTTTTGGTGAAACCGGTGAATTTGTCATCGGTAAAATGGGCAGCGAGAAGATTATCTTTCTTTTCAGTGGGTTATTGTACCGAGGAGAATCCGCCTCAGCGCCGGACGCTGTAGCATGGTCTTCGAACTTTGCAGAGCCTATGCGGCAGGCCCTGCAAGGTAAAACCGGCGTCATGACGGGGTTGGACTATGATGGTGTCAAGGTGATGGGAGCCTACACGCCTTTGCCATCACTTGGTTGGGGGCTGGTGGCAAAAAGACGTATATCGGAAATTGAGGCCCCCTTTATTAAAGCTGCAGGAATCAGTTCGATTGCCGTTCTCGTGCTTCTTTTGTTAGGCGCATTGCTCGTACGGCAAACCAGTGCTTCCTATGCCATGGAACTGGCGGAAGTAAACAGACGCCTCAACACGGCTCAGGAATTTGCGAAGATCGGTTTCGCAGATTTTGACCTTGAAAATAACCAATCATGGAGTTCCAAAGGTTTCCAAGGGTTGATGGGAGCAAAAAGTTCCTGCGAAAAGACATTCAAGGGATTCCTTTCTTGTGTCCATCCAGACGACCGGGAAAAGGTCGCTAATGCAATATACTCCCCTGTTCACGGATCGCGCACTTATTCGTTGACGTTTCGGATACTCAAGGACGACCAGGAACGTTATCTCTATATGCACGGCAATTCAGAATTCAATGATCGATCCGAATTGATACGTTTCAAAGGAATGTTTCAGGATTTTACCGAGACGAGAGAACAAGAAGATGCTCTCCGCACTTCTGAGGAGCAACTCGTCGCCATTATGACACATTCCCCATTCCCGATTTTTTTAAAAGACACGAATGGTCTTTTCAAAATGGTTAACAGGAAATTCTGTGAATGGAGCTCGCTCTCGGAAGATCAAATCTTAAATAAGACCTCTTGGGAAATCTTCAAGGACGAGAAGGTTGCCGAACAATACTTGAGCATGGACGCCAATATTCTGGAGAACGGCGATATATCGGTTTGTGAAATCGTTAAAGCCAAATCGGATGGCGGCAACAGGGAATCACAACTAACCAAATTTCCCATCTTTAATTCCGAGGGTGACATTACAGGCATTGGCGGTATTGAAATCGATCTTTCGGAGATACGGAAAGCACAACAGCAATTGTACCAGGCCAGCAAACTTGCAACCCTGGGAGAGATGGCTTCAGGAATCGCCCATGAATTAAATCAACCGCTAAGCATAATTCGCATGGCATCAGAGAATGCTTTAGCGGGCGTTGAGGCCGGGAGCTATACAACCGAACGCTTGATTGACCGATTTAATGATATCGTTAGTCAATCCGATCGTATGGCAATGATCATTAACCACATGCGTCAGTTCAGCCGTATCGGAAGCGATGCCCATGAACCCTTTGATGTTAACAAGGCAGTCCGGCAGGCAACGCAACTTCTTGAGAACCAGCTTACATTGGCGGGGATCAGGCTTTCTTTGGATTTGGAAGATGAACCGGCTTACATTTCGGGTGTTTCTCTACATCTCGAACAAGTCGTTCTAAATTTCTTGAGCAATGCGAGAGACGCCACCGTCGAGTACATGAAAAACCAACCGGTTGAATGCTCGGAAGAACAGCCTGAGATTCGTCTCTCATCGCATTATGATAATCAGGCAAAGAAAGTTTATATAGCTGTGGAGGATGACGCCGGTGGTATTCCGGATAACATTCTCCCGCATATTTTTGATCCATTCTTTACCACGAAACCCGAAGGAACCGGCACGGGGCTTGGGCTTTCCATCAGTTACAGTCTGATAAATGGAATGAACGGCGCCATTGAAGCAATTTCAACAGAAACCGGAATGCGTTTTCAAATATGTTTCAATGCAGTGAGTTATGTTTCATCCGAAACGACTATACCTGGCCATGAAACAACAGAAGTAAAGGAGACATCGATTATGAATACGAATGAAAAGAACGATGAATCTTCGCTCGCCAAAGAAAGTAGTGTTTTGATTGTCGATGATGAAGAAATAGCATCTCAAAGTATTGCTGAATATCTGGAGCGAAAGGGCTATGTCGTCCATACAGCTTCGAATGGGCAGGAAGCCATACAAATCTTTGAGAATAATAATATTGATTCTGTTGTGACCGATCTTCGCATGCCCGAAATGGACGGCAATGAACTCGTTCATCTGATTAGAAAAAAGAATCAGGATATTCCGATTGTCGTTGCAACCGGTCACACAACGTTGGGCGATGAAAAGGAAATCGTTTCTGAAGGCGCTTCCGCAGTTCTAAGAAAACCTATCAGGCTCAAGGAGCTGAGTAACCTTCTGAGTGAACTGGTCTGAATGAGTATGCCTCTATTATGACTCAGGTCCCGTGGTTTGGGCTTAATCTTCCCATTCTAACTCCAGGGCTTTCGCCACAGCTTGCGCTCTGTTGGTCACTTCAAGTTTCCGATAAACGTTGCTTAAGTGAGATTTTATCGTTACCTCTTCCAAACCTAACTCCCTGGCGATCAACTTATTCGGATGCCCTTTGATAAGGAACTTTAAAACATCCCATTCACGTTGAGTGAGTTCCTGAAGCGCCGGCGCCATTTGCTTTTGGTTTTTTTGGTCGTCGGCATCATCCGAATCATCAAATGATTGCATGTCATCGAGTGCCAATGTTGGGACGTACGTGTCACCGGAAAGAACCAGACGTATGGCATTTAACATGGCATCACGTCCTATTGTTTTTGGGATGAATCCCTTGGCGCCATTTTTAAGCGATTCGACAATGGTTTTGCGGTCTATCTTCCCGGAAAGAATGACAACGGGGCAGTCAGGGTGGCGAGAACAGATTTTCTGAATTCCGTCTGCACCATCCATGCCAGGCATCATGAGATCCAGAACGATCAATTCCACTGACCCTGCCTTGGCGATGGCATCCTCTGCTTCGGGAAGCGTGGATGCCTGAATCACCTCGACGTCATGTTCAAGAGATTCAAATGTCTCTACAAGGGTTTCTCTCAATAACCTGTGGTCGTCTGCGATAATGATTTTCATCTAAATATCCGACGTTCCCTGTCAAACCAAATGCCTGATCTTTTCAGCACGAGAATAGGCGCATACAGTCTTAACATCCAACGCAATTTTTAATTGATTTGAACAGTTGTTTCGTTTCTTGTCCCCGGTTCAGGAAAATATTAAGTGCAGTAAGAACAGGATTTGTTCTCAGGGGGTGGTTGAAAACATTGCTTCGATCTCGTGCGCCGGCACGGGAGGGCTAAAGTAGTATCCCTGGAATTGATCGCAAGACAGTAGCCTTAGATACTCAATTTGTTCTTTGGTTTCGACGCCTTCGGCAACAACCTTCATGTTATTGGCATGACCGATATCGACAACTGCTGTGGCAATGGCCGAATCAGCGGTATTGCTTAACGATCCTGATACGAATGTTTTGTCTATCTTAATAGTGGTTGCCGGAAAACGTTTCAGATAGGAGAGAGAAGAATACCCTGTCCCGAAATCATCAATGGCGATTCCAACACCAAGGTCGTGAATACGGTTCAAGTTGTTCAAAACATGTTCCGTTTCTTCCATAAAAAGGCTTTCTGTGATTTCCACTTCCACATAACGAGGGTCAAGGTCGGTATGATCGAGAATGCCGGCAATTACCTCCGAGATATCTGATTGCTGAAACTGTACCGAAGAAATGTTGATTGCCATTTCAATTTGGGGATTACCGGCATTCCGCCATTCACTTGCCTGCTCGCAAGCAGTACGGAAGACCCATTCTCCTATGGGGATGATGAGGCCATTGGATTCTGCGAGGCTAATGAATTCATCGGGCCGGATGAATCCATCATCGGGGTGCTGCCATCGGATAAGGGCTTCAACGCCGATGATTTCCTCGGTTCTGGCGTTTATTCGAGGTTGATAATGAAGGAGCAGCTCGTTTCTATCTAGCGCCTTATGAAGATCTCGCTCCAGCCGTCTCTCACGTTGCACTTGTGAGGACCAAGACGGTTCGTAAAACATGCAACTGTTCGGTTTGGATGTTTTTGCCTTGAGAAGTGCGATTTCAGCATGACGTACGCATATCAGATCGTTTGTTTCATCCTCAATACTGCCAGCTATGCCAATGGCCGCATTCAAAAGGATTTTATCATCTTCAAGGACAATGGGTTCAGTCACTTTTTCCATTAGGATTGCAGAAAATTCCGCTAGCTTGCTATCCTGATCTCCTTTCGGAAGGACAAGGGCAAAGCGATTCAGGCCTATCCGGGCAACCCAGTTTGAATTGCTTTTGTCTTTGTTCAATAATGAAAACTCGCGTGCAATTTTTCTTATTCTGGATGCGGTTATCTTAGCCATTCTGTCCAGCGTGCTTTCCGCCACCAGTTCCCTGAAACGAATGACGCTATCCACCTCTATCAGGAGAACGTAAGCCCGATGATCAGCACATCGGGATTTTTTGAGAGTCTTTCTTAACCGATCAAGGAACAGTTTCTGATTGGGTAGGTTTGTCACGGGGTCATGTAATTTCAGCCATTCATTCCGCCATCTGTCCTTGGCTAGTTCCAGTTCTCTCTGTTTACTTTCCTCCTTCGCTTTATCGACAATTCTAGCTACGTTCCCCAATCGTGACTCGATAATCGAGGTCAAGAGTTCAAAGTCTACGGGTTTTGTGATGTAATCATCGCAACCCAGTTTACGGCCTTCGATTATGTTGTCGCGATTTCCAAGCGCCGTTAGAAAGATAAATGGAACATCGCCGAACTTCGGATGGTTTTGCCGGATTTCCTTCAACAGCTCTAAACCGGACATTCTCGGCATGGATATATCGCTTAATATGAGGTCTGGTTTGTCTGACAGGATTTTCTCAAGCCCTTCTCTGCCATTTTCCGCGACGGCCAAATCGTAGCCGTATGGTTCTAGGGCATCGACGATAAGATTTCTCAGGAGACTATCGTCTTCTATACATAGAATCTGGGCGCTCATCGGTTGGCAACCTGCTTCGCTTCATCGACGGGGGTTATTGAATGCCCATTTGGGATACAGATCGTGAACTTGCTTCCGCTACCAAGTTCGCTTGTTACATAAAGATCTCCACCGAGCAGACGCGAGATTGCTTTTGCTTTCGATAGCCCCAATCCAACGCCTTCATGCGCCCGTGATATACCGTGTTCGACCTGGCCGAAAGGTCTTAGAATTCTCTCAAGATGTTCTTTGCCGATACCAATGCCATTATCTTCCACCGATAATAGAAGACCATTACGGCATGTGGCGCCGTTGCTGATGGAGATCTTTCCTTTTTTATCTTTGTCTGAGAATTTCACCGCGTTTCTTAACAATATACCCAGGCAACTTTTCAGGAGTTTCGGATCGGTCACAAATGACGAACCCTTTCTGGAAACATCTGTGATGACCTCGATGCCCGCCTCTTCAGGCGCCGGGTCGAGATTATCAAGGCTGTCTCCGACGATATCCGCCAGGTTTACAGTCTGCATGGAAGGGCTGATGCTGCCAGACATAAAATCCATCAGGTCCAGCACCTTATTAAGGGTGTGCAGTAATCGTTGGCCGCCATCGTAGATGCTGTTCGCATACTCAAGATACTGCTTGTTTCCCAATGGGCCGAACATTTCGTCTTTGATTACTTCGGAATAACCGATGATATGATTTAAGGGCGTTCTGAGTTCGTGCGGGAAAATGCGTAGTATTGTTTCCTGATAATGTTTGAACTCAGCTAGCTTTTGTTCCTCTACCCTTGTTTTTTGAGATAGCTTGGAGCTAACCGCTGCGAACAGAAGCTCAAAATCAACCGGCTTTGTGATGTAATCATCGGCAATTTTCTTGCCGGCAATAATCTTTTCCCGATGATCGAGCGACGACAGAAACAGGAAAGGAAGATTAGAGAACTCAGGGTGAAACTTCCTTATGCGTTCGAGCAATTCGAAACCGCTCATCACCGGCATTTGTATGTCGCATACGACCAGGTCCGGACGATAATCGAGAATCGCGTCAAAACCTTCCTTTCCGTTTGAAGCCTTGATCGTTTCGTAACCGACGCGATTGAGCGCTTCCGACAGATACTTGAGAACAATCTCTTCGTCATCAATGCAGAGTATTGTTGTCATTACTCGCTCGTGCTCCCGACTGTTTCAAAGGAGGGCGTGGTTTCGGCAGGCGTTTTGCCTTCAATTGGAAGGCAGACGGTCACTGTCGAACCGACGTTCAGTTCACTGGAAAGTGAAATATCACCACCATGCAAATCGATAATCTTCTTTGAGAAGCACAACCCGAGCCCTGTGCCTTCAATTGTCCGCGCGGTACTTGCACGGAAAAATTTGTCAAATACATGCTGCACCTCATCAGGCGGAATGCCAATGCCGTAGTCTTTGATGGTTACAACGGCGTAATCGTTCTCCACCCAGCCCGAAATATCTACGCGTTCAGCATTTGGAGAGTACTTGACCGCATTAGAAATGAGGTTTGTGAATACAAGATCCAATAGATGTGAATCGGCATCAATCCTCTGGGGAAGATCCCCCAAATCAAATTCCAACGCATGTGATTTCTTGCCATTCATAAACCTGGTTCGAATTTCTCCCAGTAACATTTGCAGGTTTATTTCTTCAAAAAACAATTCGACCTCGCCGGAATCCAGTCGTGATGCGTTAAGCGTGTCATCCAGCAAAACGATCATGCGCCTGACGCTGCTTCGGATACTCTCGGCCCTTTCTACTATCTTATTGGTATCAAGTTTCTCCGTGTGGCGTATAAAGAACTGTGCAGCGCCATCGATGATTGCCAGAGGGGTTCTATATTCATGGGAAACCATGGACATAAAATCGCGCTGCATTGTGGTAAGTTGTTTTTCCTTCTCCAAGGCGGCTTCAAGAGCATGCCTATGGTCAATCTCCGATTGCCGGTATTGGATAAGCTCCATTGCTTTACGAATGGAATGTAAGAGGTGCTTGAGTGATACGGGTTTGGTTATGAAATCCATTGCGCCGGCCTGTAACGCTTCAATGGCCTCCTCTTTGCCCCCGTGACCTGTCATTATGATGACTTCCAGATGACGTTCAGGGGCAGCTTTCTCATGGACCTGTTTGGTCATCTCCAGCCCGTCGAGAGACGGCATTCGAATATCCGTCAGGACTATTGAAATTTGCGGAGTGCGGGAAATTTCCTCCAGGGCCTGGACCCCATCGTACGCCGTCAAACAAGTGAAGCCCTTTAAGGTCAGGTAACTGGATATTTCATCTACGGCGATCGTGTCATCATCGACAATTAACAACCAATTTTTTTCCAGAATATCTGGATCAATCTCCTGACCGGGAACTGACTTCGTAGCCGGGATAGCTGAAGTAACCGGTGTAGCTGGAAAAGTGGCAACATCACTCCCTGTGTTTTTATTTATAGAGATACCATCCATGTTCCGCTCCGTGATAAACGGGGAGTGTGATTGCCTAAAATCGAGGGCAGGTAATGGATGTAATTTTCTATGAAAACGAGGAGCTCCGCTATTATCCTGAGGTAGGTAATCGGGGAGACTTTGGTATGAACACCAATACTTTCGTATAGGCTGTCACCTACTTATGCACAATTTTTTCAGGGATTTAAATCGCCTATTCTCATGTCACAAGTAAACCGCTGTTATCGATTATTTTGATTGCAAGCAGGTCAAGACGTTTAGTTTTGAGAGAAGGTGATTATGGCGAAAATTCTCTGCATAGATGACGAGCCTGATCTTTTGAAAAACGTTGTTGCCGAACTTGAGGCAGCAGGTTTCGATGTCCTGTCAACGACTGACAGTACAGAAGGATTGAATCTTATTATCAGGCATCATCCAGACTTAACGCTTTGCGATATCCAGATGCCGGAAATGAATGGTTTGCAAATTCTGAAAGAAGTACGCGCAAACTACCCATCATTGGCGGAAATGCCTTTTGTATTCCTTACGGCCTTTTCTTCACGTGAGAAGATGATTGCCGGTCTTGAACACGGCGCCGATGACTATCTGACCAAACCGGTCGATTACGATGTGCTGGTGGCAAAAATCAACGCCCTGCTTCGGCAGGCCAACAGGGTCGAGAAGAAAAAAGAGAGGGAGCACCTTAAGCTCTATAAAGCTCTGACAGAGTCTGATGCGTCGCAACAACCTGATGCCGCCGATAAACCGAACGCAGGAAATAAGAACATAACCATTGCAGTAGTCGGCAAAGACAAGCGTGTCGAAGATATGAACAAGATACTTGAATCGTCGAACTACAATGTATCGACGACAAAAAGCGGCAATGAATTCCTGGAAAATTTTAGTGAAATCCAGCCGGATCTTGTTTTTGCCTGGTATGAAACCAGTGACATAAATGGGGTGTTGACCACAAAGTTTGCCCAGACCCTTCCGAAGGAATCGGATGTTCCCTTTATCCTGGTGTGGCATATGCAGCCTACACCTGTTCCGCCAGCCATCAGCTCTTTGGATGAAATAACGGAAATAATCGAATGGCCCTGCAATCCTGGGGCTATTGGGGAAACCATTAACAAGTGGATTCCAGCATGACCCAGAACGCCAAGGTGCAACAGAACGAATCAGAGGATCTGCTTGATCTCAACATCGAAGATTTCGATATGGCAGGTGAAGAGATAGCGCCTGACGATGCAGGTGTCGAGAACCAATCAAAAACCGATTCAGTCGCTTACCCAGATGCTGATCCATTGATAGGGACAAACTCAAACGTTGGTTCATTGCCAGAATACATTAATTTCGATCACAGTTTTTTCACAGCCGTTCCCGGGGCTTACTTTAAAACCGACGAACATTCTGACGAGGCCGCTATGTCTCTTACTATTGACATGGGGTCAATGCTTGTCCGATTGCCAAGCATACGCCGTAATCTGAAATTGAAAGAACATGATCCGGATAACGTAATGCTCCAAATCGTGGAGAAAAGCTTGAAATTCGTTAAGTGGATTCAAGTCGGTGATCCAATTCCGGCGGAAATTACATCCGGTAAGGTTTCTTGGGAAATTCCTGAAGTGATTCACGAAACATCACGTGGGCGGGTGAAAATGCAACTTGTTTCCTGGCATACCGGGGATGAAGTCATCATGACCGATGCGAATGAAATCGCCCAGATTGCAAATGATCCCAGGAACACGGAGTTGATGACCGCTGCCATGAGAAAGCTTGCCGAACAACTGGATACACCCATCGATCAAATCGAAAGGATGGTTGATGACATCGCCGAAGAGCTTGCTTCTATTGAGGCTCTTCGGGGAAGGATGCAGATCATCGGTGAAATCGCACAGAAGCTCAAAATATTATGGAATAAGTACCGGTCCGACAGGTCGATGACGGAGATGCTGACTTCTATTCGCCGGATGATGGAGTCGGCAAACGACGGATTCAAACAGTCATTCGATGAACTGGACGCTCAAACTGGAGAGATCAGGGCGGTCGTTCAAAATTACAGCGTACAGGTAAAGTTTATCCGTGAACGAAGGAATGACTTGTTTCGAAGATTACAGGCCTGGGATGAAATTGGCAGGAAATGGACAAGCAACGTGCCTGAACCGTCAGCCGAAACACAAGCATTGGTGAACGAGACCTTCCGCTTTCTTGCGCAAAGATTCATGCTTATCCAGGAATGGGAACTCATGTCAAAAGCCTACGATAAAACAAGAAAGGCAAAATCAGAAAAACAGTGGATTTGATGATTTGTTCCCAACATGAAGAAAACATTCGTAACACTTATATCTTTTCTCTTTGTTCTTCTCACCTCTGCTTGTTCTGATGAAAGTATCGACACACTCCGTGTCGGCACCAATGTATGGCCGGGTTACGAGCCGCTGTATCTTGCCCGGGCACTAGGAATTCTGGAGAGCGACAAGGTGAAGTTGGTTGAATACCCATCAGCCAGCGAAGTAATCAGAGGATTTCGGAACGGCAATATCAATGCGGCTGCCCTGACCCTCGATGAAGCCCTGCTTCTCCAGGAAAGTGGAATATCCACGAAGATAATCCTTATTACAGATTTTTCAGAAGGTGGCGATGCCATCCTGGCGCAAAAGGGCATTTCTTCTTTTAACGAGTTGAAAGACAAGGCTATTGGCGTTGAGAAAAACGCACTAGGTGCTTTCCTTTTGTCACGTGCAATAGAAATGAATCAGATGTCGATTGAAGATGTTCAGATTGTAAATATGGAGTTCAATCTTCATGAGAGTTCATTTTTAAATCGCGAAGTTGAGGCTGTCGTTACGTTTGAGCCAATACGCACGAATTTGATCAACAAGGGAGCCAACGAGCTATTCACAAGCAGTGATATCCCCGGAGAGATCGTAGATGTCCTTCTTGTCCGGACAGATGATTTGCCACAATACACGGACCATATCGAGCATTTGGTGAATAGCTGGTTTGTAGCAATTGATCATCTTGATAAAGAGCCAATGGAATCTGCCAAAATCATAGACTTGCGAATGAAGATAGGTCCGTATGAAGTCTTGAAAAGCTATCAAGGTCTCAGGCTCCCTGGCAGGGAAGAAAACCAGAATCTGCTATCAGGCGCACACCCCGGATTGAAGTCGGTGCTTGAAAAGCTTCAACAGGTTCTCGTGGATAATAATCTTCTGAAGTCAAAGACGAACATTGGCGCCATGTTTATTGAGACCGTGCCTGGTCTGGATAGTTGAAGTTACTCCCATGTCTTCGATTCACCTTAGATACCTCTTACCAGCACTGATTTTCTCTTTCGGTATTGTCATTGCCGTCATTTCCTACCTGGGAACAATCGGGCCGGCTATCGACCGAATTGAACATCAGCGCGAAAAAGAGTTAAGGGACAAGCTGATCCAGATGCAGGGCGTCCTGGAAACATTCACGGATGATCAGGACGTTGCAAACAAGCAACGGTTCATATCCTCTTACGGTTCCGATGAACGCCTGGAAGTTCTTTTTCTGGCTGATGCGGAAGGTACAATCATGGCTGCCACACGTTTCAGGGATATCGGTGAAAAATGGCAGAATTTAACATTTGAAATTGATGCTACGCATCAACAATCAGTTGCCGAAAACCGAACGACTTCTGTCCATTTATCGTCTGATCGTTCCCGGATTATTGGGATGACAAGCGTCTGTTATGACTTGTCTGGTTCTTCAGAATTACGGACCAACATGTGCGACTTTTTGTACCAGGTGGAAGATATCAGCGCTGACAAGTCGTCCTTTCTTGTTTCTTTGCGCCGCCAAACAGGCTGGGCCATGGTTGGTTTGGTTCTCGCCTCTCTTGGCGTGTTGTTCGTTTTGAACAGGATGCTTACCCGTCCCGTCGAGAAACTCGTTTCGGTAACGCAGGATATCATCGAGGGCCATACGACAAGCCGGACCGGCATTAAAAGCAAGGATGAGCTGGGACAGATCGCCCATGCCATTGACGCCATGCTCGACCAGTTAACGTCAGCACAGCTTCGCCTCGAACGAAGTGAAGCGCGGTTGTTGCATCATATCGAAAATACGCCATTAGCTGCGATATCATGGGATGAAAACTTCAGATGCCTGGAATGGAACAAGGCTGCAGAAAAAATTTTTGGCTATTCTGCTGAAGAATCAATCGGAAAACATGCCTCGGAACTGATTGTGCCGGAGAATATCAAGAACCAAGTCAATGATGTTTACCAGCAGTTGATCAATCAGGAAGGCGGCTCACAGAACACGAACGAAAACGTCACTAAAAGTGGCAATAAAATCATCTGTGAATGGTACAATACGCCGATACTCGACGAAAACGGTCAAGTGATGGGGATTACATCCCTAGCCTTGGATATCACTGACCGCATGAACGTAGAGGCTCATCTCATCCAATCTAGTAAACTGGCATCGCTGGGTGAAATGGCGACCGGTATTGCTCATGAATTGAACCAGCCGCTGAACATCATTCGCATGGCAACGGAAACGCTGAATGAGATGATGAATGACGAGGAAATCGCGCCTGTTGACATTCAGCAGAAACTGGAACGAATAGAAAATCAAATCGAGCGCGCGGCCGCTATTGTCAATCATATGCGAATGTTCGGCAGGGGGGCGACGGACAATAAGGAATTGATATCGGTTGTTGAGGTTGTGAACAATGCTACGCATTTCGTTCAGGAGCAGTACCGGGTTAATGATATCGATCTGATTGTTGAAGCCCCGGATTCATGCCCTTTTGTTCATGGCAATCTTATTCAATTAGAGCAGGTAATTCTGAACCTGTTATCGAATGCACAGGACTCGATCGAAAAGAAACGCCGGCAGGATTCAAGTGCTTATTCTAAGGGGCGTATTTCCATTCGCGTCGAGGTCGATTGGGAAAGCAATTTTATAAAGATATCAATCCATGATACCGGTACCGGCATTCCGCAAGAATTGATATCTCGAATTTTCGAACCATTCTTTACAACCAAGGAAATTGGCAAAGGTACCGGAATCGGGCTTTCGATTTCTTACGGCATTATCGACAAAATGGATGGCACCTTAAGTGCAAGAAATACAAATGAAGGTGCTGAATTCTGCATTTTCTTACCGACAGTAGAAAGACAGGTACCCTTGGTGGAGGCGATCTAAGGGAAAGGAACAATTCACCATTCAGAATGTGTGAAACGCGGTATCCAGGAGGAGGCTTGTTTTGGAGGCGCCCCTCCAGTTAAAGATTTGGAAATAGAGACATGTTTAGCGGCAATCATTTTCTTCAGGCAATGTTTGGTGTGGTATACGCCGTCGATGATGATGGTATGATTATCGATTACGGCCGTAACAACTGGAATAATTTTGCGGATGAAAACAACTGTCCGGAGCTTTGTGACAAATCATCTTTTCTTGGCAAAAGCATTTTGGATTTCGTGTCGGGGGAAGACACAAAAGCCAGTTATGAAGGGTTTATGGAAGCGCTCTTGTCAGGGCGCCGCGATTGGATATCGTTTCCTTTCTCCTGTGATGCTCCTGAAGTCCACCGTGATATGCTCATGGCCATCACGCCCCTGACTCGGGATGATGTGAGAAATGGGGTCCTTTTCCAGTCGATTGTCCTGGAAAGCACTCATAGGGCGCCTGTCTCATTGTTTAATTTCAAAAGCCATGCTTCAGCGAGTAGGGACAATATTAATCATCCCTTTATGGGTATGTGCAGTTATTGCCAGAATGTTCGATTCCCAGCCGGAAGCAACGAGGAAAATGGTGTTTGGATCCATCCCAATGAATACTATCAACGTGGTGGCACACAGGATGTCCAGATATCCCACGGTATCTGCCCAAACTGCTATGAGAGCAAGGTTCGACCACAGATAGATGAGTAGGTTCAGTCAGTGAAAATCGACTGCTGAAATCAAGAAGCTCCAAATCGTAAGCCCTACTTTCGTAGGAGTGACTCCTACTTCTGCATACTTGTTTCAGTTTACCAACGGCCATACGGTAATTCCATGAAATGTGAGACTTTTTCTTTCAGTCGTGGCCTATGTTGAAATCCCAACTTCCCATAAACAACGATAATTATCTGGATTATTCGGATTCAGGCGAACTCTGGCTTTGGGAAATGGGACCCAACCTGGCATTCACGAATTTATCGGCAAATTTTGAAACGATTACAGGCTGGAAGCCTGATTCTGTCCTCGGGAAACAGTTTGAAGAGATCTGTGCTGAAAACAATTTTGGCGGTGATGTTGAAGTTTATTGTGCCCGAATGAAAAATCGTGAGCCATTTCGGGGAATTGAATTCTGGAAAGAGAACGATAACGTAGATAGGCAGTGGCTGACCATCTCCGGTCATCCTGTGTTTAATGCTGATGGCCGTTTTCTCGGCTATCGAGGCATGGGCTCAGATAAAACTCTCAGAAAGCACGAAGAATGGGAATACGAGCAAAATGCAGCCACTCTCGAAGGCATTCTCAATTCATCCCTGGATAGTGTGCTGGTTCTAAAGGCTATCCGTTCAAAGAATGGCAACATCGCCGATTTTTCAATTATCCGCGTTAACAGCAAAGCGGAAGAATTGCTTGGTGTATCAAGCGAACAACTTCTCGGACGGTTGGTGACACTCGAAATCCCCGTATTTATAACTTACGGGTTGTTTGATTGTTCTGTAGAAACGATAAAAACCGGCGAAGCATTCGACATCGAATTACCGATAGATCGTGAAGAGTTGAACGGCTGGTTCCGCATCGTCGGCGTTGTCATGGGGGATGGCATCGTCCTAACAATCTCGGATATCACACATCATAAACTGGCCGAGAGCAAATTACTTCAGACAAGTAAATTAGCCTCGTTAGGCGAGATGGCTACCGGTGTTGCCCATGAATTGAACCAGCCATTGAACGTCATTCAAATGGCGACGGATGTTCTGATAGAATCCCTTGAGGAAGGCAAAATTTCACCCGACTTTCTCCGTCAGAAACTGACTCGCATTTCAGAACAAGTCGTTAGGGCGGCGGCAATAACAAATCATATGCGGACATTCGGCCAGGATGATCCACAAGGATTCACATCTTTTTCTATTATCGAGACAATCATCGATGCCATTGGAATTATCCGTGAGCAATATCGCTCGCATAATATCGAACTTGTCGTGGATCTGCCCGAGACTTGTAATCCGGTAATCGGTCAGAAAATTCAAATGGAGCAGGTGATCTTGAATCTCCTGTCAAATGCGCGACATGCAATTGAGGATAACAATAAGCAATATACCGAACCTGACCAGATTACCCTGAAAGTGATGAACGATCCCGATGCGGATCAAGTTCATATCATCGTCAATGACAATGGAGGTGGCATTCCCGAAGATTCGATCGGTAAAGTCTTCGACCTCTTCTATACCACCAAGGATACCGGCGCCGGGGCCGGTGTAGGACTTTCCGTTGCCTATGGGATCATTGCCAACATGGGCGGCGATATATCGGTCGTAAACACCGACCATGGAGCCGAGTTCACCATATCGTTGCCGGCCATTCCCGAAAACCAGATATCAGCAGAAACAACTTATTCTGCTGCGGCTTTGACTCTTTGATTCAGCAGTAATAATCAATCTAGAAAATTATCTCGAAAAGCTCCGCATTATACTTTCGTATAGACTGTTACGACTTATGGATAGTTTACGGTTTCGCCATTAATGGGCAAAATTTAAACGCTGTTCACCCAATCTTTTAAACAGGCTATCCCCGAACAGAGATGTAATGGCTTCACTTATACTTTTTATCTCGGCGTTCGTTCAATTTACCGCGGCAGCAATTGCCTTGGGATTGCTTCGGACGACGGGTCATAAGCTGGCGTGGGGATGTGTTGCGGTAGCGCTTTTCCTGATGGGCGTTCGGCGCTCCATTACTTTGTATCATGTAACGATTGGCGATGTCTTCTTGCCGGCTGTTCCTACTGCGGAAATTGTGGCCTTGGGTATTTCCTGCCTGATGTTGTTTGGCGTCGTTATGATCGGCAGCATGTTTCGGGAAGCGAAAGTCAACGAATGCCTTCTGGAAAACCAAAAAGAACGGTTTCGTGATTATGCGGAATGTGCTTCAGACTGGTTTTGGGAGATGGATAAGGATCTGCGATTCACTGAATTTTCCGGCAATCAGGAAATCGTCAATTGGTTAAAGTTAAATGCCATTGGGAAAACCAGATGGGAACTGGTTAAGGTCGATCCAGATACGGATTCCTTCTGGCAAGCGCATAAAGTACGGCTTGAAAGCCATCTTCCATTTCGAAAGTTCGAATTCAATATCAAAAAGCATATTGGCCAGACGATGTGGACCCAGGTCAGCGGTGTGCCTGTATATGACGATAATGGTGACTTTGCCGGCTATCGCGGCACTGCCAGTGATGTAACCGACATAAAATTGTCGGAAGAACGCGTGCGGCTTAACGAAGAACGTTACATCGACGCCGCCCATCTCGCCCGCCTGGGCCATTGGACATATGATGAGGTAGAAGACAGGTTTATTTATTGTTCCGAAGAGTTGGCCCGAATTCACAATCTTACACAGGAACAGTACAAGGAACTGTATTCCGGCACCCAGTTGGACATTGACCGGGTCCATCCTGACGACCGTGAGCGATACGGTGAAATCCTCAGGGGTGCGCAAAAAGACGCGAGTTCCTATGAAGTTGAATACAGGGTTATCTTGAGTGATGGCAGTATTCGTCACCTGCATGAAAAAGGCGAGCCTATCTGCGACGATGAAGGCAACTTGCTCAAATCAGCAGGCACGGTTCAGGATATCACCGACAGAAAGAACACCGAAGCCCAGCTTATTCAAACAAGCAAACTTGCTTCACTAGGTGAAATGGCGACAGGCATCGCCCATGAAATCAATCAGCCCCTCAACATCATCAGAATGTCAGATGACACATTGGAAGAATTGTTAGAGGAAAACGACCTAGACGTCGAACTCATGTCAACTCATGTCGAGCGAATATCCAAACAGCTCGACCGCGCTACAATTATTATCGATCATATGCGGACATTCGGTAGAGAAGCATCTGAGGAGGCTAGCCCAATACGCATCACTAATGTTGTCAACGAGGCCTTGAAATTTATCGGCGAACAGCTCCGCCTCCGTAACATCGAAATTGATGTTGATTGTCCAGAATCGTGTCGACCGGTCCTCGGACATGCGACACAGTTGGAGCAGGTGATGCTGAATCTTCTAACAAACGCCCGAGACGCCATTGAAAGCAATGGCAAAATTAATGGCCATCAGGGTTACATTTCTATCAGGATCAATGACGATCCTGGGAAAAACCATATTGATGTGATCATCAGCGATTCAGGGGGTGGTATACCTGATAGCGTTATCGGCAGCATCTTTGATCCATTTTTCACAACTAAGGAAGTTGGAAAGGGAACGGGTGTAGGGCTGTCAATATCCCATGGTATCGTGAGCAACATGGGAGGAGCCATTACCGCCTCAAATATAAAAGACGGAACCGAATTCAAGGTCTCCTTACCGGTAATGTCATAAAGTGCATTGCACTACAGAACCAAAAGCGGATTGTAGGATCACCCGATAATTTTTGGGCCGAGTTCAGGCAACACCAGTCTGAAGTCTTGCCCTGTTCACAAGTTGGTTATTGCCCTTCATACCTACGTATAGGTGGCAAGACTTCTGTATACTTGCCCCTTGGGTGAATTCAATAGTACTCATATAAAATCTACAAAGTTTCTGATTATGTTGGCGGTAAAGATAAAATCCACGTTTCCGGTATGAATGAATTATTGATGAGTTCCCGAAATCTCACCAGGAAAAGCATTGAAGCACAGAGCAACATCCTGCTCGAACAGGCTGCAAGTATTGCTAACATCGGGCAGTGGATCTACGACGAGGTCAATGGGAAGTATCTTTATGTAAACACAAACTATGCAAGCATCCACGGGATGTCCGCGGATGAATTTCTGATCGATTCATTAAACGAAGAACAAGACTTGGAAGACGTTCATCCCGATGATCGTCCATCCCTCAAAGCTGCCTATGACAAGGCGCGTAAAGATGGTGAGCAGTATTCGATAAAATACAGAATCGTTCTTGAAGACGGAACGCATCGCTGGATTCATGAAGTAGGCTCAGGTCTTGAACAGAAAAACGGCAAATGGGTGAAAACCATAGGAACTGTTCAGGATGTTACTCAGTCAATAAGAACGGAGGATCTCCTACAACAATATAAACGCATTAGTGAAAGAGCTGAAAAAATTGCCAACTACGGTCACTGGATGTGGGATGAAGTTAATGATGTGTGCCTGCATTGCAGCGAGGGGCTTGCCAGGCTCCGTGGAATGACTGTGGATGAGTACCTTGATCAAATGTCCCTGACGGGAAATTCCCAATACAGGATTTACCCTGATGACAGGGGCAAGGTCACGAAGGCCTGGGAACAGATGCGAAATAGCGGTGAATCCTACTCAATCGATTATCGTTTCAAGCACAAAGATGGTGGTATTCGTTGGGTCAGGGAGGTTGGTTCTCCTGAAAAAATTTCTAAATCACGTAAGGTTCTCACATCGATAGGCATCACTTACGATATAACTGACCAAGTAAATAAAACTGACGAGTTATCGTCCAGCTACGCAATTCAGGAAGCGATACTTTCCAATATAGATTCTGGAATTAGTATGGCGGATGCCGACGGCAAGATCGTCGCCTACAACAAGAAGTTTCTGGAAATTAATGACTTCCCAGCTTCTTTGATGGGAAGCGGGATTACCTATGAGGATCTGATACGTTTCAATGCCGAACGGGGCCTTTACGGTAGTGGTGAAGTCGAGGAAACTGTCGCGAAGCGATTAGAGAAAATCTTTAATCCATCCATTTCCGTTGAGGAAAAATCACTCGCTAATGGCCTGATAATAGAAGTCAAAAGACAATTCCTGCCCGATGGCCGGCTGATTGTTACAGATACAGATATCACGGAACGCAAACAGGCCGAAAAAGCGCTTCAACACAGCGAACAAAGATATCGTGCCCTTTTTAACAATGCCCAGATCGGCATCGGGCGGACGCGGCTTGGCGATGGGTCTTTGATGCTGGCAAATGAAAAACTTGCCCAGATGTTTGGCTATCAGGACACCGATAGATTTATCAATGAGTTTAACTTTGCCGATCACTATGTGAATGGGAATAAAAGATCGGAACTGATTGAGCAATATATCCAGAATCCAAGGTTAGCTTATGAGTGCGATCTCGTAACCCGGAACGGTTCAATCATAACTGTGACGTCACACGGACACTTGAATAAGGAAAAGGGTTACATCGATTTTGTCCTTCTGGACATCACGGATAAGAAGAAAACCGAAACGGAGCTTCGGCAAAAAGAGGTTGGTTTGGCGGACGCTCAAAGAATTGCCCACGTTGGAAACTGGCGCTGGGACATCCCAACGGATTCATTGATTTCATGTTCTGAAGAGTATGCCCGCATTCATGGCGTGGGGATGGATGACGTTCATGAGCATTTAAGCCATCAAATGGAAAAAATCATTCATCCGGCCGACAGAGAGCGGGTTGAAACAGCATTTAAGGAATTCGATGACAAGGGCGAGGATTATGAGATTGGCTACAGGATTGTAACGCCTGGTGGGGAGGTGCGGCATGTCATCGAAATTGGCGAAATTTTTTTTGACGCCGAGGGGAACCCCAAGGAGCACGTTGGGACGATTCAGGATATTACCGAACTCAAAAGAGCAGAAGAGAGGCTGTTGCATTCAAGCAAACTTGCTTCCCTGGGGGAAATGGCAACCGGCATCGCGCATGAAATCAATCAACCGTTGAATGTTATCCAGATGACTTCTGACATGGTTCTTGATGCGGCTTTGGATGAAGACCTAACAGAAGATTTCATCATTGAAAAAATGCACAGGATCAACGACCAAATGGAACGGGTGAAGGCTATCATTGATCATATCCGTACATTTGGCCGGGCAACGGTTGAGGAGGCTGGTCTGGTATCCGTCGTTGATGTGGTGTCCAACGCCATAGAATTTATCGGCGCGCAGTTAAGATTACGCGACATAGATCTCATAATTGATTTACCTGAATATACACGGCCGGTATTGGGCCATCCCACGCAATTGGAACAGGTCGTGCTGAACTTGATAGCAAACGCAAGGGATTCAATTGAGGCGAACGGTGAAAAGACAGCCGGTCACGGTCGCATTGCTATTTCCGTTATTGATGACCTAAACATGGATTGCATTCTATGTTCAGTATCAGACACAGGCGGGGGCATTCCAGAGGATGTTCTCGGGTGTATTTTTGATCCTTTCTTTACGACAAAGCCTGCCGGTAAGGGGACGGGCGTTGGGCTTTCCATTTCTTCGGATATCATCAAAAACATGGGAGGAAACATCACTGCAAGAAATGCAGATGATGGCGCCGAATTCATCATCTCGTTACCTGCTTCTTCGGATCGATCGCCATCGATGTTTGACCATTAATGTAAGGCCGCCCTTACTCAGAAGGTCCCGCCAGAAGATAAGTGCCCAAAAGTTCCCGGGAATGCCGGGGCAGGGTAGAATTTGGTCTGTCTGAGGTCTCGAATGAGAAAGAGTGGTGGGCCCGGCAGGACTCGAACCTGCAACCAGACCGTTATGAGCGGCCGGCTCTAACCAGTTGAGCTACGGGCCCACCGTGCCGTCCGTGCCCTAATGCGACATTATCGGGGCAGGGCGGCAATCCATGAAAAAGGCCGGGGCGTCTCGTTTCGATTTCCGCTCCGGCCCTTGTTTTTCCGATCCGGTCCTGATCAGTAGTCGAGGAAGCTCCTCAACTTGCGGGACCGGCTCGGGTGCTTCAGCTTACGGAGCGCCTTCGCCTCGATCTGACGTATTCGCTCACGCGTAACAGAAAACTGCTGGCCGACTTCTTCCAGCGTATGATCCGTGTTCATGCCGATGCCGAAGCGCATGCGCAGCACACGCTCTTCACGGGGTGTCAGGCTTGCAAGAACCCGTGTTGTGGTTTCGCGCAGGTTGGCCTGAATGGCAGCCTCCAGCGGCTGCACGGCATTCTTGTCTTCGATGAAATCGCCCAGATGGCTGTCTTCCTCGTCGCCGATGGGGGTTTCGAGGCTGATCGGCTCCTTGGCGATCTTCAGGACCTTGCGGACCTTTTCCAGCGGCATGGACAGCTTGACGGCCAGTTCTTCCGGTGTCGGTTCGCGGCCGATCTCATGCAGCATCTGACGCGACGTGCGCACCAGCTTGTTGATGGTTTCAATCATGTGAACCGGGATACGGATGGTGCGGGCCTGGTCCGCGATGGAGCGGGTGATGGCCTGCCTGATCCACCAGGTTGCGTAGGTCGAGAATTTGTAGCCGCGGCGGTATTCGAACTTGTCCACGGCCTTCATCAGGCCAATGTTGCCTTCTTGGATGAGATCGAGAAACTGCAGTCCGCGGTTGGTGTATTTCTTGGCGATAGAAATCACCAGGCGCAGGTTGGCCTCGATCATTTCCTTCTTGGCCTTGCCGGCTTCGCGCTCGCCTTTCTGGACAACGCCGACAATGCGGCGGAATTCAGAAATAGACAGCCCGGCCTGCTGGGACACCTCGCCGATGGATTCACGCAAGGCCTCGATGTCCTTGGCGTGTTTGGTGGCGAACTTTTCCCAGGCCTTTGAGTTGCCTTTGACGCGTTTCAGCCAGCCCGGATCAAGCTCATGGCCGTAATATTGCTCGAGGAAATCTTCGCGCTTCACCCGGCTTGTCGTAGCATGGCGCAGCAGCTTGCCTTCGAGCCCCAGCAGACGACGGTTCATGCCGTAAAGTTGGTCGATCAGCTGTTCGATGCGGTTGTTGTTGAGATGCACGCCTTCCATGAGGTCGATGAGTTCATGGCGCAACTTGTCATAGCGCTTTTCAGCCGCCGGCTTGACCGTGCCGCCGGATTGCAGGGTTTCCAGCCTCTTGTCCTGGGCGCGATGCAGCTTTTTGTAAGTCTTGGTGATTTCCTCGAATGTCTTGATAACGGTCGGCGTCAGTTTGGCCTCAAGCACGGCGAGCGACAGATTGATTTCATCCGCATCCTCGTCGTCTTCACCGTCTTCGCCCGCTTCGCCGTTCTCACCCTCTTCACCGCCTTCGCTTTCCTCGGCGTCGTCGGCTTTCTTCTTGGATTTTTCGGGCTTTTCCTTTTCCGGTTCGGGCTCCGGTTTTACCTCTTCAGCGGCGACTTCGCCTTCTTCGCCTTCTTCGTCACCTTCTTCCTCGGAACCGGGGCCGCCGCCATAGGTGGCGTCCAGATCGATGATATCGCGCAGCAGGATGCGTTCATCAACCAAGGCATCATGCCAGTCGACGATGGCGCGGATCGTCAGCGGGCTTTCCATCAGGCCGCCGATCATCATTTCCCGGCCGGCCTCGATGCGTTTGGCGATAGCGATTTCGCCCTCACGGGAAAGCAGTTCGACCGAGCCCATTTCGCGCAGGTACATGCGCACGGGGTCATCCGTGCGTCCAACATCTGATTCACCGACATTACCGGAGGCGGAGGTCGTTTCAGCTTCCTCCGTTTCCTTTTCGGCGGAACTGTCTTCCTGTTCTTCGTTTTCGACGACGTTGATGCCTTGTTCGGAAAGCATCGCCATGGTGTCTTCAATCTGTTCGGAAGACACTTCGTCCGGGGGCAGGGCTTCGTTCAGCTCGTCATAGGTGACGTAGCCACGTTCCTTGCCCAGGGTAACCATCTTCTTGACGGATGCGCCGAGAGAATCCAGCAACGGACTGTCTTGCGTATCTTCCTGGGTTTCGCGGGCTTTCGTTGCTGTTGCTGCTTTTGCCAAGTTGGTTATCCCCGGTGAATTGGTTGCAACTAAACTTAAGTAATTTCTACCCGTCCGCCGAATGGGCTTCCGAGGCTTCGTTCATTTGTTTTCGAAGGAACTGGAGCCGTTCCCAGTTCTCTTCCGTGGGGTTTTCCGCCTGCCGTTTAAGTGCTTCGGCAATCTCGGATTCTAGGTCCCTGCCTCTGACACGGGCATAAACCTCTTCCCACCCGTCCAGCGCATCCCGCGGTTCGGCTTCTGGGCGCGCGAAAAAGGCATCACCGAGGACATTAGTCCCCATCAGCGCGTTTAACGCGCCGGTGAAACCTTTCTCATTTAGGTGGTCAAGAAGCCCCTGACAATCAAGGCCTGATTCCACTGCGAGGGTCTTTAAGACCTCTTGGCGCAGGTTGTCAAGGCTTTCGCCAGCCTGCGAGAAATCCAAACCACCCAAATGTTCGGCCACATCGTCATACAGGATGGGGTGATTGATCAATGTTAGGAGCAGAATTTCCAGCCTCCGGCGGTCCGGATCAACAGTTCTGGAAGCTACTCCAGGGCTGGATATGGACATGGCGGCCAGGTTCTTTCCTCTCTCAGGCCCTTTTTTCCAGGAGCCTTTACCGCTGCCCTGCCAGATGCGATCCTTGAATGAGGCGGCAAAATGGCTCCGAACGGTGGGATCCTCGATGCGTCTGGCGTATTCTCCCAGCTTGCTTTGAAGTGATGCCTTTCCTTCCGGCGTGTTCGGGGGCCGGCCACCCGATTCCATGCGCCACAGGACCTCTGAGAGCGGCAGGGCGCTATCCAGAACGCCCTGCATTGCCTCGACGCCTCTATTACGAACCAGGGTGTCGGGATCGTCCCCCTGGGGCAGTTCGGCGAAACGCAGGCCGTAGCCGGACTTCAGCAGCGGCAGAGCCCTTTCCGCCGCCCTGGCGGCGGCGCGGCGGCCCGCATTGTCGCCATCGAAGCAAAGCACCGGCTCGCGCACCACTTTCCACAGCGCCCTGAGATGATCTTCCGTCAGTGCTGTCCCTAGGGGCGCGACGGCCTCGTGAAATCCCGCCATGTGAAGCGCGATGACGTCCATGTAGCCCTCGGTGACGATCATGTGGCCCGATTTGCGGGCGGCGGCGAGGGCCTGCCCCAGGCCGTATAGAACCTGACCTTTATGAAAGATCGGCGTTTCCGGGCTGTTCAGGTATTTCGGCTCTCCATCTCCCATGATGCGCCCGCCAAAGGCGATGACCCGTCCCTGGCGGCTCATGATCGGGAACATGACGCGGCCCCGGAAACGGTCATAGGGGGTGTTGTCGCGCCCATCATCGGGCCTGTCGTCGGGCGGGCGGATCAACAGGCCGGCGTCGACCAGCATGGTTTCCTGAACGCCGTCCCGCAACAGAGCCCCTTTCAGGGCGTTGCGGCTGTTCGGCGCGAAGCCCAGCCGGAAGGTTTTTATCGTCTTGTCGTCGAGGCCGCGATCCTTGAGGTAATCAAGCGCCGCCTTGCCTTCCGGCATATGCAGGTTGCGCTCGAACCACGCGCACGCGGCTTCGGTGACATCCTCCAGGCTTTTGCGGCGTTCGGAGCGCTGGCGTTCTTCCGGGGTATCCTGCGGCACCTGCATGCCTGCGTCGTGGGCCAGGCGCTCAACGGCTTCGGGGAAGCTCAGGCCATCGGTCTTCATGACGAAGTCGAAAACGCTGCCGTGCTCGCCGCATCCGAAACAGTGATAGAAGCCCTTTTCCTCGTTCACCGTGAAAGACGGTGTTTTTTCCTTATGAAAAGGACACAGACCTTCCCATTCCCGGCCTTTCTTGCGCAGCTGAACGCGCCTGCCGATCACTTCCGGCAGGCTGGTGCGGAGTTTCAATTCATCCAGAAACTGATGTGGAAAAGCCATATAACAATCCCGGCGTACTCATCTATGTGGCAAGCCGTTCAAAGGGTTGGTGTCAATGATTATACTTATATAGTCTTATTCATCGGATAAGGAGAAAATTGGCGCTGTTTTTATTCGCCCTTTTCACATTCTATCCACATGCCACGGCTATAGGGGAAGCAATGGAAACGGCAGCATCACAACCCGCGGACGGTACGGCTACAGAGCGACAGGGCAACCTGCTGAACGCCATGGCGGATTTCGCCCGTGCGCAGGGCAATGATGTCGTTCACCGCCTTGCGGAGCCCCTGCTCAAGGGCGGGCTGGAACGCATCCATGTCCCGCCGAAGGACCATCCGGCTGTGCCCTATCTGCCGGAACTGGAGAAAGCCCTGTGGCCCGAAGCCCGTGACCTGTTCAAGGCGCTCATGGCGGCATCCCCGAGCCTGGCCTGGCAGATAACCTATAAACTGGAAGACGGCTTTGGTCAGGATTACCTGGACCGCTATGCCTGGTGCGACATTATTGGGCCTGAAGGCATTTATCTTTCAAACGAGTACCGCATCGGCTTCGGATTCTGGCGGGAGGGCCTGTTCTATCCACCCCATTCCCACGGACCGGAAGAGATCTACTGGGTGCTCAGCGGTACGGGGCTGTTCAAGTCGGGGGATGCGGAACCGGTGAGCAAGGGGCCGGGCTCCATCGTCCATCACGAGCCCTGGGTCTGGCACTCCATCGATATGAGCCAAAGCTCCGTCCTGGTGTTTTTCCTGTGGAAAGGCGAAAACCTGCACAAGCGTTCGGATTTTGGGGAATAGAGCAAATCCCGAGCAGATTGGGATAATCTACTTGCAGCGACGTAATTGCACATAAAAAAAGAGTCACCTTCTATTATGATAGCGCCATTGTCAGAGCGGAGTTGTTCAAGAATATCGTGCCCTAATCAAGGTGTGGATGTTCCACCGGGCATTCTTCGTCTATCTCTACACTCCAAAAGTAACCTCCCTGGCCACCCACGTAGGGCATATTGAACATGTCCTTGTCCAGTACAGTCTTGGGATTGCTCTCAGGCACCCAGCAGTACCGGTACTCACCATCGTTCAGGATGCGCCAGTCATTGCTCCAGGTATCTTCAATCCAAATCCATCCACTTTCCGTTACATCGACCTCGCCGACAAAAACTGGCTCCCCGTCAACCCGTTGGTAAACACTTGCCGAACACGTCGGCATATTTCCGCAGTTGTAGGTAGCACGAACGGTTACAATGAACTCCTGAACACCATTTCCGTTCAAATCCGCCATGGCGATGTAAAGCCGATTGATCGTTAGATCATCCAGTGTGATCCCGTATTCAGGGTTGCTGAAGCTCTTTTTGATTTTGAGGACAAGCTCACGGTCCTCCGCCCGCAACAGGTCGATTATCGGCAGGGCAATGATTTTTATGCCGTCAGCCGAAGCAACTCCTCCCGTCAAAAGGAAGACAAAGACGACAAAAAGGAGTTGCTTCAGGCGAGGCATTGTTTGCAGCTTATTCAATCATCGGTAGGGAACATCCTGAAACAATCGCAAGCGTGTTTCAACCGATTCATATTTGGTTCTTTCCTTGGTCTTGTATTCCGAAAAGTCGGATTTCCAGTTCGTTCTCCGTTGGTGCTCAAGGTATTTTTTTACCATTCCGTGGCCTTGCCTGTGTGCTGCCGCAAGGAGGCCGTTTTCGGTAACTGTGATCCCTTTGCCAAGCTTGCCGGGAAACCGCCGTCCGATTTGATCGTAGGACTCGTTGTGTCTCAGATAGCCCTCCGTCTTGGACATGTAGTCGGCAAAAGCGCGTTCCTGGGCCTCGGGACTATTCAGGAAACCCTCGGCGTTCTTCACGCCATGTTTTCCCGTCCAGTTGCCTTTATCATCCAACATGCCAGAGTCAATTAATGCGAGTTCGCGCATCTGATAACGACCGAAGGCGCCGATTCCGTCGCCCTTTGGATTAAAGGATTTGTATCCATCTTCTGCGGACTCGTGTTTATGAAGAGAATCCCGGAAGTCTTGATGAACAGGGGATTCGAAGCCTTTATCTGAACCGGGTTCACTTGCGGGGTCTACAGAATTGGGCGATTCCGGTTTTCTCGGCGGCATGCCAACCGTTTCTTCACGTAAGGCAGTCCGTTCTTCAGGTGTTAATGTGCCCTTTCCATCGTTACCTTTCAGGCCCTCCTCACCAAGATTGCCCGCCAGCACCATGCGTTTCGCATTATCGGGCAGTTCTCCCCTGAATATATGGAACCAGCTATTGAAAATCTCTGGGTTGGCTTTTTTGAGTTGATTACCGAACTCGGCAACCTCAGCCAGTGCATCGTCCTCGTAATCTCGGACGGCCTGGGCATGGAACTTCGCCAGATCGGAATGGTCAGACGTCTTGAGAGCGGCTTTCACGCCGCGTGCGCTCTCAGCGACCACCTCATTGTCCTGGGCTTTGCGGCTGATTAATTCCAGCAGCTTCTTGATGTCGCGGGTTTGTTCGGGTGATTCCCGTGGCAGTTCCGGCCAGGCGATGTCCAGCGCCTTGCGTTTATGCCTGTCGTGATCACCGGGCATGTTGTCGGGCGTTGCCGTAGGCAGTGGATCGAGCAGGGAGGGCTTGGCATGCCCGCGCTTGTTCTCAAGCACCTTGCCGAGCATCCGCGCGGTCTCGCCATTAGGTTTCATGATGCCATCACGCTTCAGGCCATGATCTGACTGAAATTGTCTTATGCTTTCGAAAAGGTTGTTGTTGGGGTGCTTATATCCCAGCGATCCTAGGGCGCTCTTGGTGTTTAGATTGTCGTTTTTATCCGCACGTGTTGAAGCGGACAGGGTGGATCGCAGCCGGAAGGGATTTCCGAACATGGGGTTTCTCCTTAACTGAAATAAAAAAGCCCCGTCATGGGGCTAGAAAACAAAAAACCCGGCTCTCGGGCCGGGTCTAATACAGGCACACGTGTGCTATTCGATGGAAAGCACTTAAGCACAAATAAGTGAAAATGTCAAGAATAATTTCCTAAATCGTATGGGCTGCTTGATCCATAACAACCAGGAGAGGCTGTAACCTCAAGACGCCAGGGTGGCTTTTACAAGCTGGCTGGCCTTGCCGAAATCCATCTGGCCGGCGTACTTGGATTTCAGGACGCCCATGACCTTGCCCATGTCCTTGATGGATTCGGCGCCCGTTTCGACGATCACGGTGGTGACGGCGGCGGCGACTTCATCGTCGTTCAATTGTTGGGGCAGGAACTGGGTGATGATCCCGATTTCAGAGGCTTCGCTGTCGGCCAGGTCCTGACGGCCGCCCTGCTTGTACATCTCGATGGAATCGTTGCGCTGCTTGATCATGGACTGCAGCATGCCGAGAATCCCCTCCTCATCGATTCCTTCCGTATTGCCGGACGACCGCGCACCGATATCCCGGTCCTTCAAGGCGGCGAGAATCAGCCGTATGGTGCGGATTCCAACCTCATCCTTGGATTTCATGGCCTCTTTCAGGGCGTCGTTGATCTGGGTGCGCAGCATGGCAAACTCCTCAAGGGTGCCGGAAGGGCGGAACACTAACGGAAAGAATCGAAAAAGGCAACCAAACAAAACATTCTAACTATTTGAAAATAAACGATTTTGTTAAAAAATCGAGTCTTGACCTCGGCATGTTCTTTGCTTACAAGGTGCCCCAGCCACATGATCGCGTGTGAACCACCACCACCAGAACAAAAGCCGGGGTGTCCCATCCATGAGCGCCACAACTGAAACGCCCACCAAGGGTTCGGCGGACATGCGTCCTACCGGAGCCGATGCGGCGTTGGTTTTGGCTGACGGTTCGGTCTTCTGGGGCCGTGGCGCAGGCAAAGCGGGCTCTTCCGTCGGCGAGGTCTGTTTCAATACGTCCCTCACCGGGTATCAGGAAATTCTCACCGATCCCTCTTACGCCGGCCAGATCATCAACTTCACCTTCCCGCACATCGGTAACGTGGGCACCACGCCGGAAGACATGGAAACCACCACACCGGCCGCGCGCGGCGCCGTTTTGCGCATGGATATTACCGATCCGTCAAACTGGCGGGCGGCGAAGCACCTGGACGCCTGGCTCAAGGACCAGAACCTGACCGCCGTTACCGGGATCGATACCCGCCAGCTGACCCGCCACATAAGAGACTCAGGCGCGCCGTCGGGCGTCGTCGTTTACGCTCCCGAAGCGGGTGATACCATCGATATGGCGGCCCTCGCCAAGCAGGCGGCCGACTGGCCGGGCCTTGAGGGCATGGACCTCGCAAGCGAAGTGTCATGCACCCAAACTTATGAGTGGGATCAGACGGAATGGTCTCTCGAAACGGGGCACGGGATTCAGGACCGGCCCCGTTTTCATGTGGTCGCCCTCGATTACGGCGCCAAGCACAACATCCTGCGTTGCCTTGCTTCCGCGGGGTGCCGCGTCACCGTCATGCCCGCCACCTCAACGGCGGAAGACGTGCTGCGCCATGAACCGGACGGCGTCTTCCTGTCCAACGGCCCCGGCGATCCGGCGGCGACGGGTGAATACGCGGTTCCCATGATCCAGTCGATCATCGAAGCCGGCGTGCCGGTCTTCGGCATTTGTCTCGGCCATCAGTTGCTGGCCCTCGCCTTGGGCGCCAAGACCTACAAGATGCACATGGGCCATCGTGGCGCCAACCAGCCGGTCAAGGACCTGGAGACCGGCAAGGTGGAGATCACCAGCCAGAACCACGGCTTCTGCGTCGATATCAACTCGCTGCCCGAAAATGCCATGATGACGCATGTCTCGCTGTTCGACGGCACGCTGGAAGGTATCCGCGTCGACGGCAGGCCCATTTTCTCCGTCCAGTACCACCCTGAGGCCAGCCCCGGCCCGCACGACAGCCATTACCTGTTCGAGCGCTTCGTCGAGATGATGGAGGGGTGAGGGTAATCATTCATGCCTAAAAGAACCGACATCGAATCCATTCTCATCATCGGCGCCGGGCCCATTGTTATTGGCCAGGCCTGCGAGTTCGATTATTCTGGGGTTCAAGCCTGTAAGGC
>CAYFMQ010000002.1:0-5891 GCA_964344255.1 uncultured Thalassospiraceae bacterium | reverse complement strand
CGAGTACGACTACTCGGGCACCCAGGCCTGCCACGCGCTTCGGGCCGAGGGCTATCGGGTTATCCTGGTGAACTCCAACCCGGCGACCATCATGACCGACCCGGCGACGGCGGACGCTACCTATGTGGAGCCGATCACGCCGGAAATCGTCGAGCGCATCATCGAAAAGGAACGCCCCGACGCCATCCTGCCCACCATGGGCGGCCAGACGGGCCTGAACACCGGCATGGCGCTGGCTGAAAACGGTGTGCTCGAAAATTATGGCTGTGAGCTGATCGGCGCCAACGCCGAGGTAATCGCCAAGGCGGAAGACCGAGAACTATTCCGCGACGCCATGGACCGCATCGGCCTGGATACGCCGAACAGCGCCATGGTCCACAACATGGACGAAGCCAAGGACGCGCTTGAGAAGATCGGCCTGCCGCTGATCATCCGACCGTCGTTTACCCTGGGCGGCATCGGCGGCGGTGTCGCTTACAACGCGGAAGAATACGAGGAGATCGTCAAGGGCGGTCTCGACGCCTCGCCGGTGACGCAGGTGCTGGTCGAGGAATCCGTGCTCGGCTGGAAGGAATACGAGATGGAAGTGGTCCGCGACAAGGCGGACAACTGCATCATCATCTGCTCCATCGAAAACGTCGATCCCATGGGCGTGCACACGGGCGACAGCATCACCGTCGCCCCGGCGCTGACGCTGACCGACAAGGAATACCAGATCATGCGCAACGCCTCGCTGGCCGTGCTGCGCGAGATCGGCGTCGATACCGGCGGCTCCAACGTGCAGTTCGCCGTGAACCCGGAAAACGGCCGCATGATCGTCATCGAGATGAACCCGCGTGTCTCGCGTTCGTCCGCCCTGGCGTCCAAGGCCACCGGCTTCCCCATCGCCAAGGTCGCCGCGCGTTTGGCCGTCGGCTATACGCTCGATGAGCTGATGAACGATATCACCGGCGTCACGCCCGCCAGTTTCGAGCCCACCATCGACTACGTGGTGACCAAAATCCCGCGCTTCACGTTTGAGAAGTTTCCTGGCGCCGATCCCATGCTGACCACGGCCATGAAGTCCGTGGGCGAGGCCATGTCCATCGGCCGCTCGTTCCAGGAGTCGCTGCAAAAAGGCCTGCGCTCCATGGAAACGGGGCTCACCGGCCTCAACGAGGTTGATATCGATGGGGGTGAAGACGGCATACCGGATGTGGACGTGATCCGCGCCGCGCTGTCGAAGCCGCGCCAAGACCGGCTGCTGGTCATTGCCCAGGCGCTCCGTGATGGCCTGCCGCAGGACGTTGTGCAGGCAACGTCCAAGTACGATCCCTGGTTTATCGAGCAGATCGCCGGTATCGTCGAGGCGGAAAAGCGGGTTCGGGATAACGGCCTGCCGGAGGATAACGACGGTGTGGGCTGGATGCAGCTCAAGCGCATGGGCTTTTCCGACGCCCGCCTGGCGGAGTTGTCCGGAAGTACGGCGGACAAGATAGCCGAGACCAGGCGTGCGGCAGGCGTACGGCCGGTCTTCAAGCGGGTCGATACCTGCGCTGGTGAATTCGCGTCCCAGACCACCTACATGTATTCCTGCTACGAAGGAAACGGCCTGGTTCCGGCGGAGGACGAAGCAAACCCCTCCGACAAACGCAAGGTCGTCATCCTGGGCGGCGGGCCGAACCGCATCGGCCAGGGCATCGAGTTCGACTACTGCTGCGTTCACGCGGCCTATGCGCTCTCCGAAGCGGGTTACGAGACCATCATGGTCAACTGCAACCCGGAAACGGTTTCCACGGACTATGATACCTCGGACCGTCTCTATTTCGAGCCATTAACAGCAGAAGACGTGATTGAGCTGATCCGCACCGAGCAGCAAAACGGCGAGGTCATGGGCGTCATCGTCCAGTTGGGCGGCCAGACGCCCCTGAAGCTGTCCCACGCTTTGGAAGCGGCGGGCATTCCTATTCTCGGTACCTCACCCGACGCCATCGACCTGGCCGAGGACCGTGAGCGGTTCCAGGACCTGCTCAAGCGTTTGGACCTGAAACAGCCCGCCAACGGCATCGCACGCTCCGTCGATGAAGCCGTTAGCGTGGCCGAAACCATCGGCTATCCCCTGGTAGTGCGCCCGTCCTACGTACTGGGCGGCAGGGCCATGGAAATCGTTCATGATAACGCCAGCCTGCTGCGTTACATGCACACCGCTGTCCAGGTTTCCGGCGACAGCCCGGTGTTGCTGGATTCCTACCTGCAGGACGCTGTCGAGGTGGATGTGGACGCCATTTCCGACGGCAAGGGCGTCTATGTCGCCGGCATCATGGAACACATCGAGGAGGCCGGCATCCATTCGGGCGATTCCGCCTGTTCCCTGCCGCCGCATTCCCTGCATGCCGATGTGCTTGAAGAGTTGCGCCGCCAGACCCGCGAACTGGCAAAGGCCCTGAACGTCGTGGGCCTGATGAACATCCAGTTCGCCATCAAGGGGGAAGATATCTACCTGCTTGAAGTCAATCCCCGCGCCAGCCGCACCGTGCCCTTTGTCGCCAAGGCCACCGACGTGCCGGTGGCGAAAGCGGCGTCCCGCATCATGGCGGGCGAAACGCTCAAGGATTTCGAGCTTGCCGACAAGGCGCCCGAGCAATCCCATACGGCCGTCAAGGAAGCGGTCTTCCCCTTCAAGCGGTTCCCCGGCGTTGACATCATCCTGGGCCCCGAAATGAAGTCCACCGGCGAAGTCATGGGCATCGACGAGAACTTCCCGCTCGCCTTCGCCAAGTCCCAGCTTGCCGCCGGCATGGACCTGCCGACGCAGGGAACGGTCTTCATTTCGGTCAAGAACCGCGACAAGCTGGGTATCGTCGATATCGCCCAACGCCTCGCCGATCTCGGCTTCGGGCTGATCGCCACCGGCGGCACCCAGGAGTTCCTTGTTCAGCACGGTCTCGACGTGACCCGGGTCAACAAGGTGCTCGAAGGCCGTCCCCATTGCGTCGACGCCCTGATCAACGGCGAAGTGCAGATGGTGATCAACACCACGGAGGGCGCCCAGGCCATCGCCGACAGTTTTTCCATCCGCCGCACGGCGCTGACCCACAATGTGGCCCACTACACCACCCTGACCGCGGCGCGAGCCGCGGTCAGCGCCATCGAAGCGACCCACGACGGCGCACTTGATGTTGCGCCCTTACAGTCGTATTTTAAGGGCACATTCTAGGGTTTAGTAAACGATCCCTGTATATCCAGTTCCGGTTGCCGGTATTGATAGCCGGTGGCCGTGTTTTTTTGTTGCCGGCGCAAGGACAGGAGCCGGCATGTGATAAGGACGAAATCGGAGAGCCATCCATGGAAAAGATTCCGATGACCGCAGAAGGCTTTGCCGCGCTTGAGGAGGAACTGAAGACCCTCAAGGGGACGGAGCGCCCGGCCATCATCAAGGCCATCGCCACGGCGCGTGAGCACGGTGATCTGAAAGAGAACGCCGAATACCACGCGGCGCGCGAACGGCAGAGCTTTATCGAAGGCCGCATCGCCGAACTGGAAGGCGTGATCTCCCATGTCGAGGTGATCGATCCCGCCACCATGACCGGCACCGTCGTCCGTTTCGGCGCCAACGTTCTGGTTTACGATGAAGACGCGGACGAAGAAGTCACCTACCGCATCGTCGGCAGCCACGAAGCCGACCTGGCCCAGAAGCGCATCTCCATCACCGCGCCCCTGGCGCGCGCGCTGTTGGGCAAGACTATCGGCGATGTTGTCGAAGTCACCACGCCGGGCGGCACCAAGTCTTACGAGGTGTGCGACGTCAGCTTCGGCTGACGTATATAGAAAGGCTAGCTTCGTCTGGCGTGCTTCACTTCGGTTTCCGTTTCCGGATGATGGAATCCATGATGCTGACGATCCAGTCCAGCTCGTCGTCATCGACGGCGCTGAGCAGGTCATGAAGCCTGCCGTAAGCCCGTTCGCGTTCCAGTGAAACCTCCGGGATCATGAAATCGTCGACCAGCATCAATTCGGGCCTGGTATCGAGGGTCAGGGCGAGATGTTTCAGCGTTGAAAGGGACGGGCTGGCCTGTCCGCGTTCGATGCGGCCAATCATGTCGAGGGACATGTTCAACTCGTCGGCGAGTTTTACCTGAGTCCAGCCGCGCTGCTTCCGCAGTCTTTTGGTGTGGCGCCCGATTACCAGTTGCATTTTTTGCACGCTTACCCTCCTGCATTCTGCAAAAACGGGATACGCAAGGAATAGCTGGCGCCAGCCGAACGACATAGTGGTTTATTTTCAAGGATGGCAATAAAAAACCGATCAGAATTCAGTTATCGATCTTTGTTTTCCACAGGCTGGAAAAATTTCCTTTATTTTCTATCCGGTTATTAAATGCGTTTTCCACAGGTTTAAGGCGCTATGTCATTCCTGACGAACCGCGCCACTTTACAGGGAATAAGTTGGTATGTTGGTGATTTAGATCACAGGTTTATACATTTTTATGTATAACGGATTTATAATATGCGTGTTTTCTTACTCAACAGCGGGACGAACCTAGCGCCGCGGCCTGATGGGTTTGGGATGGGCGGGAATGGGAAACCGTGATTTGCGGTCAAGGTCCGACAGATCCTCGTGGTGGCCGCGGATGTATTCCTCCGCCGCGTTGCGGGGCGGCTGCCAGTCCCAGGAGGTATGCCGTCCCTTCGACATGCCGGCATGGATGGCGCGGCGGCGGCGCTGGTTGGCGATCACCTGCTCCCTGATGGCGTCTGAATCCCACTTGGCCGACGCTTCGGCGGCGAAGCCCGCCAGCCTTTCGGCATGGGCCGGATCAGCAGCGAGGTTGCGGATCTCATCCGGATCGACGGCCAGGTCGTAAAGCTGGACCGGGTCTCCTTCGCTGGCGATGTACTTGAAATCCCCGCGCCGGATCATGAACACGGGATTGACGGCGCATTCGCCGGTATATTCGCCGTAGGCGGCGCGCGAACCGTCGTCAGCCTCCGCGCCGTCCAGCAGGGGCATCAGCGAGCTGCCGTCCAGTGGGTCAGCCGGCTCCGGCACAACCCCTGCGCCCGACCGGCCGGCGAGATCGGTAAGCGTCGGCGTCAGGTCCACGTGGCTGACGGGGCTCGCGATGCGGGTTCCCGCCTTGACGCCCTGCCCGGCCATGACCAGCGGCACTCTGACAGAAGGCTCGAAGAAGCTCATTTTGTACCACAGGCCCTTCTCGCCCAGCATGTCGCCGTGATCGCCGGTGAAGATCACCATGGTGTTGTCCCTGAATCCCGTTTCGTCGAGGGCGTTGAGCAGGCGCCCCACCAGATCGTCGATGTAGCTCACATTGCCGTAATAGGCATGGCGTGCGGTGCGGATATCCTCGTCGGTCACCTCGAACTCGTCGCGGGCGATGCCGTCGAAGATGCGCCGGCTGTGCGGATCCAACTCTGCGCGGTCCATCGCCGGCACCTTCGGCATGTCGATGTCGTCATGCTTGTAACGGTCCCAGTACTTCTGGCGCGTCGCGTAGGGATCGTGGGGGTGGATGAAACTCGCCATCAGGCAGAACGGCGTGTCCTCGGGCGCGCGGGCCAGCTCGTAGAGGCGCCGCTCGGCCATGAAGGCCACTTCCTCGTCATAGTCGTACTGGTGCGTCGCCGCCGCCACGCCGGCGTTCATGACGTTGACCATGTTGTGGTACCACTCCTCGATACGCTCTTCAGGATTAGACATGTCCGGCGTCCAGGCGAAATCGGCGGGGTAGATGTCCGTGGTGACGCGTTCCTCGAAACCGTGCAGCTGATCCGGGCCGACGAAGTGCATCTTGCCCGAAAGGCACGTGTAGTAGTTCATGGCGCGCAGGTAGTGGGCAAAGGTGGGCACGCTCGCGGGCAGGTAGGCGGCGTTGTCGTAGCCCCCGCACTGG
>CAYFMQ010000001.1:881930-884718 GCA_964344255.1 uncultured Thalassospiraceae bacterium | reverse complement strand
ATGCGGGTCATACCGCCGACGAGGATGACTTCGTCGATTTCACCGGCGGACAGGCCGGCATCCTTCAGGGCCTTGCGGCACGGCTCGACCGTGCGGCCGATCAGGTCTTCCACGAGGGTTTCCAGCTTGGCGCGGGTCAGCTTGATGTTCAGGTGCTTCGGCCCGTTCTGGTCCGCCGTGATGAACGGCAGGTTGATCTCGGTCTGCATGGTGGACGACAGCTCGATCTTGCCTTTTTCAGCGGCCTCTTTCAGGCGCTGGAGCGCCAATTTGTCGTCGCGCAGGTCGATGGTGTTTTCCTTTTTGAACTCGTCGGCGAGGTAATCGACGATCCGATTGTCGAAGTCTTCGCCGCCCAGGAACGTATCGCCGTTCGTGGACTTCACCTCGAACACGCCGTCGCCGACTTCGAGGATGGAAACGTCGAACGTACCGCCGCCAAGGTCGTAAACGGCGATGGTGCCGGAATTCTTCTTGTCCAGGCCATAGGCCAGCGCGGCAGCCGTCGGCTCGTTGATGATACGCAGGACCTCAAGGCCGGCGATCTTGCCGGCGTCCTTGGTGGCCTGACGCTGGGAATCGTTGAAGTAGGCGGGTACCGTGATAACCGCCTGCGTCACGTCTTCGCCGAGGTAGGATTCGGCGGTTTCCTTCATCTTGCGGAGAATGAAGCTCGACGCTTCAGAAGGAGAGAACTTCTTGCCGTTGGCCTCGACCCAGGCGTCGCCGTTGTCGCCCTCGACGATCTTGTAGGGAACGATCTTCTGGTCTTTCTTGGTAATCGGGTCGTCGAAGCGGCGGCCAATCAAGCGCTTGATGGCGAACAGCGTGTTTTCCGGGTTGGTTACGGCCTGGCGCTTTGCAGGCTGGCCGACAAGGCGTTCGCCGTCTTCCGAGAACGCAATCATGGACGGCGTCGTGCGCGCGCCTTCGGCGTTTTCGATAACTTTTGCATCCGAGCCATCCATGATGGCCATACAGGAGTTGGTCGTACCGAGATCGATACCAATTACCTTGCTCATTTCATTTCCTTTCTTTCAGGCGACCTCATTTTCCGAGTAACGGATCAGCCTTCATAAGCACTGTCCATTGCCGAGGTCCCAACCAACGGTTAGGTGTCTGCCAGACCGTTGAAATTCAACAATTAACGGCCCGGGAAATCTCAAGGCCGTCGTTATGGGCGATATATATGTAGATCACGGGCTTACCGCAACCGAATCCCAGCAAGAATGTGCCGGGGTTATCGTGGATTTCTCCCTTATTTTCAAGCTTTACGCCTATAATTCCTCATCTATTTTCGCGCCGGGGGCGTCGCCGCCCTTTTCATAGGCTGCCGCACCGGACGAATCGGCAGGCGTCTCGGCTGATGAATCGTCGCCTGAACCGCCATTCTGGGCCGGTTCCGGCTTGGGGCCGCCCTTGGTGATTCCGACCTTGGCCGGGCGAAGGGGACGCTCATGGATCATGTAGCCGGGCTCGATCACCTGGCCGACCGTCCCTTGCGGCTGGTCTGCATCGTCGTATTCGAACATGGCTTCGTGGAAGTTCGGATCGAAACGGTTGCCGATCGGCTCCATACGCGTGACGCCGACCCGGCCCATGGCGGTCATCAGCTCGCGCTCCGTCATCTCGACACCGATCATCAGGTTCTCGATGGCTGCGTTATCCTTGCGCGTTTCCTCATCGACGCTGCCCAGCGCGCGCCCAAGGTTGTCGGCCACCGACAGCATGTCGCGGGCGAAATTCGTGATGGCGTATCTCGACGTGTCCTGCTTGTCGCGCTGCGAGCGGCGACGGATGTTTTCCGTTTCCGCCATGGCGCGGAGCAGGCGGTCGTTCAGGGACTCGATTTCGGCCTCCAGGGCCGCGATCTTGTCTTCCGGGCTGAGCGCCGGGTCATCGGCTGCGTCGTTGCCCGTGTCTTCGCTGGCATCGGCGGCGGCAGCGGTTTCGTCCGCGACTTCATCAGCCGCACCTTCCGCTGTTGTGTCCTGAGCGGCGTCTTCCGCCTCAACCGCAGCATCCACGTCTTGTTCTTCCAATGACGGTTCTTCTGTCTCCGTCGCTTCCGTCTTGTCAGACATCTGTCCTCGAAACTCCTGTGACTTTGAAATTTGGGGGTTTTATAACCTAGCCGACGAACTTGCCAATCAATTTTGCCGTATAATCTACAATTGGGACAATCCGGGCATAGTTCATCCGGGTCGGTCCGATGACGCCGATGGCGCCGATGATCTGCTCGTTGCTGTCCTGGTAGGGGCTGACGATGACCGAACAGCCGGCGAGGTTGAACAGGTTGTTCGACGAACCGATAAAGATCTGGACGCCGTCGGCGGTGTCGGCCAGCGACAGCAGTTTCAGCATGCTTTCCTTGCGCTCAAGCGCCGAGAAAAGCGAGCGTATCTGCTCCAGATCGGCGCTGGCGCCGACATCTTCAAGCAGGTTGGCCTGACCCCGGATGATCAGGGTGCCGCCGTCGGCCTTGTCGCCGGTCCAGCTTGCCAGTCCGCTTTCGACGACGTGCGTCGTCAAGTCATCGAGCCGCGCCTGGTGATCTTCCAGTTCGCTCATGATCTCGTCATAGGCTTCGGTAATGGTCCGGCCGACAAGACGGGCGCTCAGGTAATTGCTGGCCTCGACCAGGGCGGAGGCCGGCAAACCCGCCGGCGTTTCGATCACCCGGTTCTCGACCACGCCGTTTTCCGTCACCATGACGACCAGCGCCCGGCCCGGGCTCAAATTGACGAACTCGATGTGGCGGAGCGGCTTTTGCGTCTTGGGCGCCATC
>CAYFMQ010000001.1:612304-881920 GCA_964344255.1 uncultured Thalassospiraceae bacterium | reverse complement strand
GGCGCACCCTGACAATCCCGAAAGAGCGTTTGACGCCTCTTCCAACATGCCGCGGACGCTGTTCCCGGTCGCCGAGCACCGGGCTTCAAGATCCGCTCGCTCGCTCGTTGTCAGATTACCGATTTCCAGCAATCCATCAACGAACAGCCGCAGGCCCGTTTCCGTCGGCAGGCGGCCCGCCGATGTGTGGGGCGCGAACAGCAGACCGGCGTCCTCCAGGTCGGCCATGACATTGCGGATCGTCGCCGGCGACAGGGAGGTCTTCAGGCGGCGCGAAATGGTGCGCGAGCCGACAGGGTCGCCGGTTTCCAGATAGGCGTCGACGACCTGGCGGAAAATTTCCCGTGACCTGTCATTCAGTTCGGACATCATGGCGATAACGATCTTTCCTGCATGCGCATATGCTGTCTGTGTTGCCCGTGAATTTAGTCTTGGGCCCTTGTGGCGTCAACGGAACGCGTTTTTCTTGCGTGTCGCCGGTTCCAATGGCTTTACGCACAAAGGTACTCGCGTTAGCTTGGCCGAAACCAACAACCTTCAATAAATACCCCTGGATGGAAGACCGTATGAGACCCTCTGGCCGCGATCTTGATGAACTGCGAACCGTTACCCTGGAAACGAATGTAACCAAATACGCGGAAGGTTCCTGCCTGGTCCGTTTCGGCGATACGCATGTGCTGTGCACCGCCAGCGTCGACCAGCGCCTGCCGCCGTGGATGCGCGATTCCGGCAAGGGTTGGGTGACGGCGGAATACGGCATGCTGCCGCGGGCGACATCGACCCGCACCGACCGGGAAGCGGCGCGCGGCAAGCAGTCCGGCCGAACCCAGGAAATCCAGCGCCTGATCGGAAGGTCGTTAAGGGCCGTGACGGACCTGAACGCGCTGGGCGAGGTCCAGGTCAAGATCGACTGCGACGTGCTTCAGGCGGACGGCGGCACGCGGACGGCCTCCATCACCGGCGCCTACGTGGCGCTTTACCAGGCCATGCAGCACCTCGTTTCCATCGGTATCCTGAAGGACATCCCCCTGACCGACGCCGTCGCCGCCGTATCGTGTGGACTGTATGAAGGCAGTGCGGTGCTGGACCTTGATTACGCCGAGGACAGCGCCGCCCAGGCCGACGCCAATTTCGTGCTGACGCAGGGAGGCGGCATCGTCGAAATCCAGGGCACGGCCGAGGACACGCCGTTCAGGCCCGAGGAGTTCGACCAGCTCATGTCGCTCGCCCGCAAGGGCGTTGACGAGCTGTGCCGGCTGCAGGAGGAGGCTCTTGGCATCGCATGACCGGTCATCGCGCGTTCAGGGAAGACAGGCTGGTCATCGCCAGCCACAACGAGGGCAAGGTCCGCGAGATCAACGACCTGCTGGCGCCCTTCGGCGTCGAGGTAACATCCGCCGGTACGCTCGGGCTTCCGGAACCGGAGGAAACCGGCGAGACGTTTATCGAGAACGCCCTGATCAAGGCGCGGGCCTCCTCTGAAGCGTCCGGCCTGCCCGCCCTGGCCGACGATTCAGGCCTCGCCGTCGATGTCCTGGGCGGCGCGCCCGGCATCCATTCCGCCCGCTGGGCCGGACCCGAGCGGGACTTCGGACAGGCCATGCAGAAGGTCATGGAGGCGACGGCGGACTTTGAAACGGCCAAGGCGCACTTTGTCTGCGCGCTGGCGCTGTGCTGGCCGGACGGCCATACGGAAACCTTCGAGGGCTACGTTCACGGCGCCCTGACCTGGCCGCCCAGGGGCGATAAGGGATTCGGCTACGATCCCATGTTCGTACCCGAGGGCGACGAGAGGACCTTTGCCGAAATGGACCCGGAAGAAAAACACGCCATCAGCCACCGCGCCGATGCCTTCCGCCAGATGGTCGACGCCTGTTTCGGAGACGGGTCGGGATGACGGCGGGAGCCGGTTTCGGGCTTTATGTTCACTGGCCCTTCTGTGAAAAGAAGTGCCCCTACTGCGATTTCAACTCCCATGTTGCCGACAGGATCGACCAGAGCCGCTGGCTGGGCGCTTACCGTACAGAGCTGGAAACGTTCGTCCGTGATTTTTCCGGCGAGCCAATAGAGGTAACCAGCATCTTCTTCGGCGGCGGCACGCCGTCGCTGATGGAACCAGAAACAGTTGATGGTATTCTGGATGCCGTCAGGCAATCATTTCCGCTGGCGGATGATGCCGAGATTACCCTGGAGGCCAACCCGTCCTCGGCGGAGGCGGAACGCTTCAAGGGCTACGCCGAGGCCGGGGTCAACCGGGTCTCCATCGGCGTGCAGGCGCTCAACGACAGGGACCTGGCCGCGCTCGGCCGCATTCATGGCCGGGTGGAAGCGCTCGAAACCATCGCGGCGGCGCGCGACATTTTCCCTAGGTATTCCTTCGACCTGATCTACGCGCGTCCCGGCCAGTCCGTGGCGGATTGGGACGCCGAACTGACCGAGGCGCTTGATTACGTCGAAGACCACCTATCCGTCTATCAGCTCACCATCGAGCCCGGCACCACCTTCGCGCGTGACGGCGTCCCCGCCGCCGATGAGGAAACGGCTGAGCGGATGTATCGGGAAACCCAGGCCATTCTCGAAAACGCCGGCTTACCCGCTTACGAGATTTCCAACCACGCCAGGCCCGGGATGGAGAGCCGCCACAACATGACCTACTGGCGGGGCGGGGCTTACCTCGGCATCGGCCCCGGCGCTCACAGCCGGATCTTCGACGGAAAAGGCTGGCGCGCCGAATACCGCCACTACGGTCCGGTTCGCTGGCTTGAGGCCGTTGAGTCCCTTGGTCACGGCACCGGCAAAACGTTCACGTTAAGCCCGCAGGAACGCCGCGACGAGGTTACGATGATGGGGCTCAGGCTGCGGTCCGGGATTAAAGAGGAAGACTTCGCCGCCGCCACGGGTTTCACGCTCGATCAGGCGTTTTCCGACGACCGTCTCAAGCATATGATCGAGGGCGGGTTTCTTGAGAAAGGAGGCGGGACGCTTCGCGCCACGCCGGAGGGCCTGCTTCGGCTCGACGCCGTTCTCGCAAGCCTGCTCGCTGACCACTAACAACGGAGAAGAACCCGATGGATTCGTTTGTTATTCCCGCCCCTGCCAGAGCCACGCTCGGCGTCAATGGCACGGATAAGCTCTTCCCGGTGAGACGCATTCATTGCGTCGGCCGGAACTATGCCGACCACATCCGGGAAATGGGCAACGACGAGAGGGAGCCGCCCTTCTTTTTCCAGAAGCCCGCCGACGCCATCCTGCCGAGCGGCAGTGCGTTTCCCTATCCGCCGCTCTCTCATGACGTCCAGCACGAAATCGAGCTTGTCGTCGCCATCGGAACGGCGGGACGCAACATCGGGCAAGTCGATGCCCTCACTCACGTCTTCGGCTACGGCGTCGGCATCGATATGACCCGCCGCGACCTGCAGGCCACGGCCAAGGAAATGCGCCGGCCCTGGGAAATCGGCAAGGCGTTCGATCATGCCGCGCCCTGTTCCGGCCTTGCGCCCGCCGCGGATATCGGTCACCCGGACAGCGGGCGCATCTGGCTCAGCGTCAATGGCGAAACAAGGCAGGACGGCGACCTGAAACAGCAGATCTGGAGCGTGCCCGAGACGATCATGCACCTGTCGCAATCCATCTCGCTGGAGCCGGGTGACCTGATCATGACGGGAACGCCATCCGGCGTCGGTCCCGTTCAACCGGGGGACAGGATCAGGGGCGGCATCGAGGGCATCGGTGAAATTGCCATCGAGGTCGTTTAGCAGGGCCGTGCCGGTTGGCCTGTGGGATCAGGTTTCGTGTTCCTGATACTCGACGGACGCTACGGTGGCGTCATGAAGCAGTTCGTCGCTCAGCATTCGCGTCAACTTGACCATGGCGTCAACGGGGTAATCCGGGGACGAATCGTCGCCGAATTTTCCGCTCGCCACCAACTGCGACGATGCCTGTATGCAGGCGCCTATCAGAATTGCTCTTCTGTTGTCGGCCATTTTTTTCTTTCCTTATCCACGTTACGAAGCAAGACAATTAGTATATCCGATTTTTCTAAAGTAAGCTTCTGATTCCGGCCGGAACAAGGTTGGTTTTTTTGGCGAGTGGAATCCAATGGGTATCAGGTCATGCGCACATTTCCGTTCCGAAGAATCCGATATGGTTATATGATTCGCCTGGAAGCTCGAGAACGTTCGCATGGCAGATGAAAACAAAACAGACTGGCCGCAGACACCAGAGGGAGCCATTGACTGGGAAACCGTCTTCGAGCATCCGGAATCCGGTATTATTCCGGCCCTTTCCAAGGCGCAAACGAATGAAACACTGCATAAGGGCGCTGTTGCCGTAGTCAGGCAGCTGTTTACCAGGAAGAATGACAGCGCTGAGGTCGGCAAAGTTCTGAAGGAGCTGGACCAGATTCTTCACAAGGCAGAGAAGCCTGAAGACCTCCCGAAGATGCAGGCCTCAATCAATGCCCTGCTACGCCGGATCAAGGATGATCACATTGAAAAGGCCGCCGCCTACGTTGCCGCCAGTAAAAAGAAGGCTGCCGGCGGGTTTTTCAGAAAGTGGAAAAAGAAGAAGCGGAAAGAACGGCGCGGCGGCGACTCCCGGCGGCGGGCAGTTCGGCTTTTGGTGTCCGTCGCCATGGTTGCCGTGTTGGCGGGCGGCGCCGTTCCCTTGCTGTATTTTCTGTATGCCACCGAGGATACATCGTCGACACCGGCAATCCTTGAAGAGCTGGGGGTCCCGCTATCGGATGAAGGTTATCCATTAGGCATTATGGATCCCGACATCATTTCAAAGCTGGGCCGCAACGTTATGGTGTTAAAGGGTTTCACATGGTCAGGTCAGATTGATGACGGACCGCCTGATGAAACGTTCCTGCTGCCGGTTCTGGTTGTAAAAAGCGAGGACGCGGCCGCGCGTATCTGTGATTATGGGTCCGACGCAATCGAAGCCATCAAGCTTGCCCTGGAACAAACGATCGGAAGAAAGGACAGGGTAACCGTTGATGACTTGCGCGAAGCGGGACGTATCGCCAAGAGGATGGTCAACAAGCGCCGGGACAAGGACTGGGTCAGGGATCTGTACCTGCTCTACAAGATCGATACCCGCCTGATGTTCATGTCGAAAAATTGCCAATTGGTAAAATAACGACAACCCTGATGACAGGTTGGCCGCTCCGGTCCATTAACAGCCGCGCCATAGTGGTTTTCGGATTAATACATGCGTATGTTATAGGTAAATCATGTATGTGATAAGTTTTCTGGTGAAGCAAAAATGAAATCAGATATGGATGACAACCATAATTCCGGGGCCGATAGCCAATCATCCCCTGAATCGGATAACCGTCCCGATACACTCAAGTCATCTGAATCCATCCACCGCATTGCGACACGGTTGGCCAAGGTCGCCTTTTGGCGTTGGTCATTTGCGGAAGAGCGCATAACCCACTGGTCCGATGAGTATGCAAGGCTCAACAATATCGACACCAGCAAGCCGATTGAATTTGACGACATGCTGGCCCCTATTCATGAAGATGACCGGGGGCGGGTAGAGACCGTTTACCAACAGGCTGATAGCGATTTATCGAACTACAGCGTTGATTACAGGATCATTAAGCCTGACGGCGAGGTCCATTGGCTGCACGAGCGCGGTCAAACCGAATATGACGATAACGGTAAGGCCATCGGACAAATCGGCATCATCCAGGACATTACCGAACTGAAGATGGTGGAAAGACTGAAGGAAAGCGAGGCCCGCTACAGGGAGGCGTCGGAGCTGGCCCATCTCGGCCACTGGACATGGGATGAGGTGGAAGACAGGTGCACCTACTGCTCGGAAGAATTCACCAATATTTTGGGCCTTTCAGTGGATGAGTTTCTTGCCATAGCCTCATCAATAGAAGGGTTTGCCTCATTGGTTCATCCCGATGACCGTCAGAGGCTTATAGAAACAAATGAGCAGGCTCGCCGGAACAAATCCCTTATGGATATCGAATATCGGATTTTCCGAAAGGACGGAGAGCTTCGCCATGTTCGTGAGCTCGCCACCCATATTTTCGATGATGAGGGAGGCCTCTTTCGTACATCCGGTATTTTGCAGGATATAACCGATTACAAAAAGATCGAAGCCATTGCGGAGAAGGCGCGGGTGGAATCGGAAGCGGCCAACCAGGCAAAATCGGAATTTCTCGCCAACATGAGTCATGAGCTGCGAACGCCCCTGAATGCGATCATCGGTTTTTCCCAGGCGCTCCAGGGGCAGTTGTTCGGCCCGCTGGGGAACGAAAAGTACCTGGATTACGCTAACGATATCAATGACTCGAGCAACCACCTGCTGGAACTGATCAACGATATCCTTGATATGTCGGCGATCGAGGCAGGGGCCGTGGAGCTGCAGGAAGCCGAACTTGACGTAAACCAGGCGGCAGACTCCGCCATCCGGCTCGTGACGCCGCGGGCGGCCAAGGGGGCCATCACTATTCATACGGATATCGATCCTGGTCTGCCGCGGCTGTATGCGGATGAGCGCCGGCTGAAACAGATCCTGCTCAATCTTCTGAGCAATGCGGTGAAGTTCACGGAAGCGGGCGGGAACGTAACCCTCAGTGCAAGCATGACCAAGGACGGTGACATGCTGGTTTCAGTCAGCGATACCGGCATTGGCATGAACGAAAAAGAGGTCGATACGGCGGTCAGCCAGTTTGGGCAGGTCGACAGTTCCTTAAGCCGCAAGGAAGAAGGGACCGGGCTAGGATTGCCGTTAACCCAATCCCTCGTCGAGTTGCATGGTGGCGCACTGACGGTCTCCAGCAAGAAAGGGGAAGGGACCACTGTTAGTATCCGCTTCCCATCAGACCGCCTGGTTCGTTCTTCCTGATGCGCCCCAGGAACATGCTATGCAAACGAAGGGCCCGCTAACATCGCTCACAAGGATCAGCACATGAGACGAAGCTTGTACACCATTGCCGTTCTTGCCTCGGTCCTGATCGTCCTGACCATGCATCGGGCGTCGGCGGACACGCTGCCGATTTTTGATACACACGTCCATTACAGTGAGAGCTCATGGGAAACGTACCCCATCCCGGCGATCATCGCGGCGATGCAGCGCGCCGGCGTCACACGGGCGCTGGTTTCGAGCACGCCCAATGCCGGAACCCTGATGCTTCACCAGGCGGCGCCGGACCTGGTGGTGCCGGAAGTGCGCCCCTACCACGGCTATATGCGTAAAGCCAATTGGTTCCGTCACAACGGCACGCTGGATTACCTGTCCGAACAGCTGGACAAGGGTTTCTACCGGGGGATCGGCGAATTTCACCTGTTTACCGACGATACGGCGACGACTGACGTTATGCAGCGCATCGCCGCCCTGGCCATAGAACGGAACGTTATTCTGCACGCCCATTGCGACGCCGCCACGTTGCGGGCATTGATCGGTCTGGAGCCCGGATTGCGCGTGCTTTGGGCGCATGCCGGATTTTACGAACCGCCTGACGTGATCGGCGAGATGCTTGAACGCTACGACCGTTTATGGACAGAGGTTTCGTTCCGGGCTGATCATATTAACGGTGTCGAGGGAATCGAGCCTGACTGGAAGGCGCTGTTCCTCAAGTATCCGGACCGTTTCATGATCGGCAGCGACACCCACTTACCCGAGCGCTGGGCCGACTACGCGAACCTGATTGCAGAGCATCGGCAATGGCTCGACCACCTGCCGCCGGACGTCGCCAGGGCGATAGCCTACGACAACGCCGCCAGGGTGCTGGGCGGAGGCGATTAATCGCGTTTCGGTTACCTGTAACAAGAACACGTTCGGATACCACTTAAGATCGGCGATTCGTGTTTTGCCTTGACTTTTGCCTTAAAATATGCTTATATTCCTAGATTGGTTTTATGCTCTTTGACATGGTGAATCTGTGATGGGACGGCGCCGTATTTAATGGATATGGCCGTTCTGAAACCGTGAACGGGCCCGGTTCTGCCGTTTTCGGTGTTTTGGAGGGGTCGCGTTACAAAAGTATACAAATGTCTACATTATTATGGAAAATAATCCGGCCTAAGTGATTGAAACTAAAGAAAACACAAAGGTTAACGCGCAAAAAAGTCTACATTTTGTTGAATTTCAATGACTTAAAGGGGGTGGGTTTCCCCTACCCGAAACCGGTGTTTAAGCGCTGCATAACGGTCTGGATTCCCGCCTGCGCGGGAATGACGACTTTAATACGCCAAATACGCGCCACCCCCGCGAAGGCGGGGGTCCAGTAAACTAATGGGGCGGGAGGTCCTATAGTTTGTAAGGGGTTGAAATCCCCTTTTAATTTGTAAGGGATTGAAATCCCTTGGGCGCCTCGTCGATGACGCGGTTTTGCCGCTGGCCGACCTCGAGAACACTCAGGCCCCGTTCCGCCGTGCCGTTCTGTGTAAACCGGAAGATGCCGTCGCGCCCGGCATAACCGCTCGACAGCATGATGGCTTCGGCGCTGTAGGGATCTTCTCCCCCTTTCCTGGCCAGCACGGCGGCCAGGGCCATGGCGTCATAGGCCAGCGTCGCCAGCCGCGGCGGGACAACGCCGTAAAGCTTCCTGTAACGGCCTTCAAACGACCGCCTTGCTTCGGGCGGCGGGGCGGCGAACCACGCACCCAGCAACGCCGGTTCCGCACCGATACCCGGAACATCCCATTGCCCGGTGCCGAGGATGCGGACCTTTTTGGGATCGATGTCGAAGAATGGCAGCATGGCGGCAACCCGCTGCAACCGGTCGCCGCCATCGGCGATCAGCAGGGCGTCGAACGGCAAGTCGCCCAGGGTTTCAAGGACCGACAGGCGCTCAAGGGTTTTGACGGACAGCTCGTCTTCCTTGTCCTCAAGTTCCTCGCGCAAATCCAGCAGGGCCTTCCGGCGGTTGTCGTAATCGGCCAGCTGCTTGACGACGGGTTCGATATCCGCCCCTGAAGGATGATAGTAGGCCATGTCGACGACCGCGCCGCCGTAACGGGAAACGGTGGCGCTCAACGACGACACGACCGTTGCGCCATAGGCGTCGTTGGGGGCCAGAACGGCGAACCGGGACAGGCCCTGGCCCAGGGCGTAGGTCACCACCCGCTCAACCTCGTTTTCCGGCAGAAAGCCCATGGTGTAGATGCCCTTGCCTGCTACTGTTCTGTCACTCGAAAACCCGATCACCGGCACGCCGGCGGCCTGGCTGATCGGAGCGACGGAGTGGACGGAGTGCGCCAGCAGGGGGCCGACCAGCAGGTTGGCGCCATCGCCGATGACCATGGTGGCGGCGAATGAGGCGTCTTCCGGACGGCCCGCCGTATCGTGGGGCAGGAGCTCGAAGTCCGTATCGGCAAAATCGAACATGGCCATCTGGGCGGCGTTCAGCATGGCCTGTCCCAGCGGCGCGGTCGGGCCGGACAGCGGCAGCAGCATGCCGACGCGCACCGAGCCGCCGCTCAAGGGCAGCAGGGGCGGCAGGCCCGTTTCCGGCTGGCTCGCGGGTTTGGCCTGTTGTTGTGTCGAGGGCTTGAGGTAGGGTTCCAGCATCTTGCGCCATTCCGACTCGCTCTCGCTGACCACCGCTGTCTGGGTCGAGGGCGTCGGGGCGGGCAGGCTGGGACCGGCAGAAGCAGGAAGATTCTGTGTCGACTCTTCAGTCGTTGCCGGCGACTGGGGCGCCGTCGCTTCCAGTTCGGGCGGAACACTGGCGCCGCCCTGGAATACGCCCGCCACGCGATGATGCTGACAGGCGGATACAAGCAGCACCGCCCCGATTAAAAGCATGCGGGGAAGCCACGAACCTGTAGCGGGTTTCCTGGTATTGGCGGCGGCGGTGGACATTGGCTGGAAAAAAATCACCCTGCTCTTACAATGCGTCATTCGTTATTCTGCTCGTCACGCTGGTCACAGCCTAACCATACTGCTCCGGAGAGTAAACAGATGAGCGATCGGGACAAAACCCAGGGGCCCAGGCAGAACGCAGGTACGCTGCACATTGTCGCGACCCCCATCGGCAACGCGGACGATATCTCGATCCGTGCGTTGCGGACCCTGGAAACGGCTGACCTGGTCGCCTGCGAAGATACGCGCGTGACGTCAAAGCTGTTCTCCCTGCATGGCATCCGGACCTCGTTGTCCCCCTATCATGAGCACAATGCGGAAAAGGCCCGTCCTGAAATCATCAGACGCCTTGAAGATGGCGAAAACGTGGCGCTGGTGTCGGACGCCGGCACGCCCATGATCTCGGACCCGGGTTACAAACTGGTCCGTGACTGTATCGACAGGGGCATTCCCGTCACAACGCTGCCGGGGGCTTCGTCGGTCCTGGCCGCTCTCGTCCTTTCTGGGCTGCCGACCGACAAATTTTTCTTCGCCGGCTTCCCGCCCCAGAAAAAAGGCGCGCGCCGATCGTTCCTGGAAGAGGCGGCGGCGGTCCCCGCAACGCTGATTTTCATGGAAAGCCCTCGCAGGCTGGCGGCGTCCATGGCCGACATGGCCGAGATTCTCGGCGACAGGGACGTTTCCGTCAGCCGGGAAATAACGAAGCTTTATGAGGAAACCAGGCGGGGGCGGTTGAAGGAGCTGGCGGCAGCCTATGCGGGGGAAGAGCCGCCAAAGGGCGAGGCCGTCATTGTTATCGGCCCGCCGGAGAAGGGACCCGGACTGTCCGATGACGAGATCGACAGCTACCTGACCGAGGCGCTGGCGGAAAAATCCCTGCGCGACGCCGTCAGGGAGGTTTCCGAAATCTCGGGTCTGCCCCGGAAAAAAATCTACGATCGCGCCCTGGCCCTTGGCGGAGAAGGCGAAAGCGATTGAGCCCGGAACGAAACCGCAAACAGGCCGTCGCATTCGGCGCTTTCGGGGAAACTCTTGGTGCGGTTTTCCTGATGCTGAAGGGCTACAGGATTCTTGAGCGTCGGTACCGCCGCCCCGTCGGGGAAATCGACATCATCGCCAGGCGGAAAGGGGTTCTGGCTTTTATCGAGGTCAAGGCGCGTGTTACGGCCGGGGATGCGGCCCAGGCCATATCCGCCCATCAGCGGGCGCGCATCCAGCGGGCGGCGGGAGTCTACATGCAGGAACGCCCCGATCTGGCGGGTCTGGACATACGTTTTGATGCATTGCTTGTCATTCGCTACCATTTTCCTATTCATATTGTAGACGCGTGGCGGCCTTGGGATTAACGTGTCCGTGATAAAAATAATTTTCTTGTGACAAACAGGAGAAACGCCGATGCCGTGTAAAGTCGACCGCCGGTCCATGAAATTGTTGGGCAAGGTTACGGCCTGCCTGTGTTTCGTTCTCATGTTGAGTGGATGTGCGGGCGCCATCGTCGGCGCCGGAGCGACCGTCGGCGTCGCGCACTATCAGGAGCGGGGCATCGAGGGCGTCGCCAGGGACACGAAACTCGCTACGCAATTACGGGCGGCCTACCTGGAGGCCGACGGCACGCTGGCGACCTACGTCGGCATCGAGGTCTACGAGCGCCGCGCCCTGCTGACGGGTTTGATCGAAAACGAGGAACTGCGCGCCAACGCCATCAGGATCGCCTGGAGTATCGACGGCATCAAGGACGTCATCAACGAGATACAGATCCGGCAGGAAGAAGGCATAGTCGAGTTCGCCTATGATTCCTGGATATCGGCCCAGTTGCAGACGAAAATCACATTTGATGAAGACATCCTGGCCATCAACTATTCCATCGAGACCGTGAATGCCGTCATTTACCTGATCGGCATCGCCCAGGACCAGGCCGAGCTGGACCGCGTTCTCGCCCACGCCAGGAGTATCGATCGCGTCCGGCGGGTTATCTCTCACGTTCGCGTCAAGGATTCGAATGCGTGAGCCTGTCTGTTGCCAGCCGTTCCCGCCTCCAGGGTCTTCGTGACATCAGCGACGAAGAGGTGGACCTTGCGCGCGCCGCCCTCGATATCGCCAGCCTGCACCGAACCGTCACGAGCCTGGATCCCTATTTAAGGCACCTGGACGCCCTGGCGCAGGATGTATCGGCTTACGCCGGAAACGATCCAACGGCCGACATCGCCGCCGAGGCGCTGATCCAGATTCTGGCCCGGCGATACGGATATGGCGGGGATGAAGATTCCTTCGGTGATCTGGAGGCGGCGAACCTGATCACGGTCATCGATGAGCGCCGGGGTTTGCCCGTGTCGCTCGGTATTATCTATATCCAGGCGGCCCGGGCGCAGGGTTGGCCGGCGGGCGGCATTGATTTCCCCGGCAGGTTCCTAGTTCGCTTGGAAATCGATGGCGAGCGGCGGATTCTCGATCCCTTTGATAACGGCCGGGTTCTGCAGCCGAAGGACCTGCGCGACCTGCTCAAGATCGGCATGGGCGTCGAGGCTGAATTGACTCCGGACCATTACAGGGAAATCGGAAACCGGGAAATTCTGCTTCGTCTTGAAAATAGCCTCAAGGTCCGCCACCTCAGCGCCGAGCGGTTTGACGAGGCGCTCCGCGTCATCGAGACCATGCTGCTGTTTGCGCCGGAAACCTCATCTCTGTGGCGGGAGGCCGGCATGATTCACGCGCGGCTCGATCAGGTGCGCGAGGCGATAAACGCCCTTGAGGAATTCCTGCGCCTCGACACGAGTGCGGATAGCCGCTATAGCGCTACTGTCCTGCTCCAGGATTTACGCTCACGCCTTTCATAACTTCCGGCATGGGACAACATAAGATCGAATGTAACGAAAGAGGCCTTAGATGAGTTTGAGCGTTGCCATCCAGATGGACCACATCGAATCCATCGATATCAACGGTGACAGCACCTTTGTGCTGGCGCTGGAGGCGCAGTCGCGCGGTCATGTCCTTTACCACTATGGCCCGGAAGACCTGTCGTTTGACCGTGGCCGCGTGATCGCCACGGCTGAGGAAATGACCGTCCGGCGCGAGCATGGCAATCACCACGAACTTGGCGAGAAGCAGGAACTGGATCTTTCCGAGGTCGACGTTGTGCTCATGCGCCAGGACCCGCCCTTCGACATGTCCTACATCACGGCGACGCATATCCTCGATCATATTCATCCCGATACGCTTGTGGTGAACGACCCGACCCATGTGCGGAATGCGCCAGAGAAGCTTTTCGTCGCCGAATTTCCGGACCTGATGCCGCCGACTTTGATCACACGCGCCCAGGGCAGGATCAGCGCCTTCCGGGACGAGTTCCAGGACATCATCGTCAAGCCGCTGTTCGGCAATGGCGGCGCGGGCATCTTCCATGTCACGCCGGGCGACGAAAACATGAACTCCCTGCTGGAAATGTTTTTCCAGATGTCGCGCGAGCCGGTCATAGCCCAGCAATACCTGCCGGCCGTCAGGGAGGGTGACAAGCGCATCATCCTGGTCGACGGCGAAGCGGCAGGCGCTATCAATCGTATCCCGCCGGAGGGCGAGGCGCGGTCCAACATGCATGTCGGCGGCAAGGCCGTGGCCTCGAAGCTCGATGACCGCGATATGGAAATCTGCGAACGGATCGGGCCTGCGCTGAAAGAACGCGGACTGATCTTTGTCGGCATCGACGTCATCGGCGGACTGCTGACGGAAATAAACGTAACCTCGCCGACGGGCCTTCAGGAAATTGCCCGCTACGACGGCGTCCATCTGGAAAAACAGATCTGGGACGCTATCGAAAGCAAGTTGTCGTAAGGCTGCCATTCGGTAGGCCCGAAATCGATATCCACAATTTATGGTGGCATAGGCCACGCTTTCCTCATTACACTCACGTCCTGACTGAAACTGCAGGAATGGGGCATGGTCGCGCGGATAAAAACAGTCGCCTTCAGCGGCATCGACGTGCTGGACGTTGACGTCCAGGTTCAGCTTGCCAGCGGGCTACCGGCGTTCTCCATCGTCGGGTTACCGGACAAGGCCGTATCCGAAGCCCGCGAGCGGGTACGCGCCGCCACGCACGCCATGGGGCTGTCCCTGCCGCCGAAGCGCATTACCGTCAATCTCGCGCCGGCCGACCTCGCCAAGGAAGGCAGCCACTTTGACCTGCCGATCGCCATCGGCTTGCTGGCGGCCATGGATATTCTTCCCATCGACGAGGTTGAGGGTTTTTGTGCCTTGGGCGAACTGGCCCTCGATGGGCGGATTGCCCCTGTCAATGGCGTTCTGCCGGCTGCCATACATGCCAACGCCTCCGATCTGGGATTTATCTGCCCGGGCGTCCAAGGAAGCGAAGCCGCGTGGGCGGGGGAGCTGAACATTCTTGCGGCAAACAGCCTGCTGGACCTCATCAACCACTTCAAGGGCACCCAGGTCCTGCGCCTGCCAGCCGCCGAGCCCCTGACCGCGGCGCCCGCCTATCCCGACCTTCTCGACATCAAGGGGCAGGAAACGGCGAAACGTGCTCTCGAAATTGCTGCAGCGGGCAACCACAACCTCCTGATGATCGGCCCGCCGGGTGCGGGCAAATCCATGCTGGCGCAGCGCTTGCCCGGATTGCTGCCACCGCTTGCTTCCGATGAGATTCTCGAGGTCAGCATGATCCACTCGCTCTCAGGCTCGCTGCCTGAGGAGGGATTGATGTCCTACAGACCATTTCGTGATCCGCATCATTCCGCCTCAACTCCATCAATCGTCGGCGGCGGAAACCGGGTGAAACCGGGAGAGATTTCACTGGCGCACCTGGGCGTGCTGTTTCTTGACGAACTGCCGGAATTCCAGCGCGGAACCCTGGAAGCCCTGCGCCAGCCGCTTGAAACCGGCCGCGTCTCCGTTTCCCGCGTAAACGCCCACGTCAGCTATCCCGCTCGGTTTCAGCTGGTCGCCGCAATGAACCCCTGCCGGTGCGGGTACCTGGACGATCCGGCGCAGGCCTGCTCCCGCGCCCCCAAATGCGCGCGTGACTATCAGGCGAAGATATCCGGCCCGCTGTATGACCGCATTGACCTTCACGTCGATGTTGCCGCCGTCAGTCCCATGGACCTGACCCTGCCGCCGCCCGCCGAATCAAGCGCCGATGTCGCAAAAAGAGTTGAAGCCGCACGCGGCATCCAACGTGAGCGTTATGCAAAGACTGAAGGTGCGAACGGTATCCGGACGAACGCAGAAGCCGATGGCAAGCTGCTTGAACAGATCGCAACGCCTGAACCGGAAGGGCGGGAGCTGTTGGCCACGGCGCTTGAACGCATGAGCCTTTCAGCCCGAGGATATCACCGGGTCCTGCGCGTCGCCAGAACGTTGGCTGACCTTGACGGAAGCGAGAGTGTCAGTCGCCTCCATGTTGCAGAGGCACTGAGTTTCAGGCGCATCCAGCCCGGCAGCGGTCTTTCAGCAACCGCTTAAGTGCCAGCGCCTAGCGGGCTATCAAGTGTCCCAGGTTCTTGCCGCCAAGGATGTGTACGTGAAGGTGGGGAATCTCGGCGTTTGCATCCTCGCCGATATTGGCGATGGCCCGGTAGCCGCCCTCGACCAGGCCCAGCTTCCGAGCCGTTTCGCCGATGCCCCGCGTGAAGCCGGCGATTTCTTCATCGCTGGCGTTGGCTGAAAAATCATCCATGTTCACATACGCGCCTTTGGGAATAACGAGCACATGAACGGGCGCCTGCGGGCTGATGTCCCTGAAGGCCAGCACATGATTGTCTTCATAAACCGTGTCGCACGGAATTTCGCCGCGCAGGATTTTCGCAAAAAGATTATCTGAATCGTACATGTCGCCTCCCGGAATTCCTGAAAGTTATGATGTCTTCCGCGATTGTTTTTCCTCAATGCCGGAGGTGCCCCGCCGTCTGGCCAGTTCAGCCCAGACATCTGCGGGCTCAACACCGACGTCAGCCCACAGGACCAGCAGGTGATAAATAACGTCCGCGCTCTCGCTGGCCAGCCGCTCCGGCGTTTCGCTTATGGACGCGATAACCGTCTCCGTGGCCTCTTCGGCAACCTTGCGGGCGATTTTCTCCCGTCCGTCGCTGAACAGTTTTGCCGTATAGGACGTTGAGGGGTCCGCGTCCTTTCGGCTCCGGATCAGGTCATAAAGCTCCTCGATCACGGCGGCACTGATATCGTTATTATGTTCCGTCATGGCGGTCCTTATAGCACAACTGCTCAATCTAGACGAACGGCGATGCCCGCTCTTTTCATGTGTTCCTTGGCCTCATGGATGGTGTATTCGCCAAAGTGGAAGATGGATGCCGCCAGCACGGCGGAAGCGTGGCCCTCTACTACTCCCTCGACGAGATGATCCAGGGTGCCGACCCCGCCGGACGCCACAACAGGCACGCTAACAGCATCGGAAATGGCGCGAGTCAGGGGGATGTTGAATCCCATCTTGGTGCCATCCCGGTCCATTGACGTCAGCAGTATTTCTCCGGCGCCACAAGCGGTGACCTGTTCGGCGTAACGGACCGCATCAATGCCTGTCGGCTCACGCCCGCCATGGGTGAAAACCTCGAACCTTTCGTCTTCGGCGCCTGGCGTGCCTGAGACGGATTTGGCGTCAACGGCGACGACGATGCACTGGCTACCGAATTTTTCGGCAGCCTCACGGACAAAGTCCGGATTCTTGACCGCCGCCGTCATGATCGAAACCTTGTCGGCGCCGGCCAACAGCAGCTTGCGAATGTCGTCCAGTGTGCGGACGCCGCCGCCGACCGTCAGCGGCATGAAGCACTCTTCCGCCGTATGGGCCACGACATCGAAAATGGTTTCCCGGTTGTCACTGCTGGCCGTGATGTCGAGAAAGCACAACTCGTCGGCACCGGCCTGATCATAGACCCGCGCCTGTTCGACGGGATCGCCTGCATCGACGAGGTCGACAAAATTGACTCCCTTGACGACGCGGCCACCGTCGACGTCTAGACAGGGAATGATGCGGGTTTTAAGCACGGTACAATATTCCCTCTACGCTGCGCTGTTCGCCGATAAAAATCTGACGGCTCCGACAACGTTTATTCTACCGTCATAGACGGCGCGGCCTGAAATAATGCCCTCAAGGTTCGGAATGCCGTCACGAAGGGCGGACAGGTCATCCATGGAGGACACGCCGCCGGAAGCAATTACGGGAATCGATACGTGTTCCGCCATTTCTTTTGTCGCCTTGACATTGGGGCCTTGCATGGCGCCGTCCCTGTCGATGTCCGTGTAAATGATGGCCGCAACGCCGGTATCCTCAAATCGCCTCGCCAGGTCCAGCGCCCTGACCTCGGAGACGTCTGCCCAGCCCTCAACAGCGACATAACCACCACGCGCATCAATGCCCACGGCGATCTTGCCGGGATGGCGGGCGCAGGCCGCAACGACCAGGTCCGGGTCTTTAAGGGCGATCGTGCCGAGAATAACACGCGATACGCCCGCCTCGATCCAGTGGTCGATGGTTTCATGGGAGCGGATGCCGCCGCCAAGCTGTACCGGCACGGAAACGTTTTCCAGAATGCCGGACACGGCATCGGCATTGACCGGCCGCCCCTCGAACGCGCCATTCAGATCGACAACGTGCAGGCGTTCGCACCCTGCCTCCATGAAGCTTCGCGCCTGGGCGCCGGGATTATCGTTAAAGACCGTCGCGGCCTCCATGTCGCCCCGCAGCAGCCGCACGCACTGCCCGTCTTTAAGATCAATGGCCGGATAAAGATACATGTTCAAGGGCACCAGGTAAGAAAGTTATGAATAAATCGCAGGCCATTTCGCTGGCTCTTTTCGGGATGAAACTGGGTTCCGGCAATGTTGTCGCGCCCGACTATAGCCGCGATCTCGCAACCGTAGTCCGTGCTCGCCAGCACATGTGCCGATGAGTTGGTGGCAAAATGATAGGAGTGGACGAAATACACATGTCCGCCTTCCTCAATCCCGTCGAGCAAATGCCGGCGACTGTCATTGCAATCACGCAGTGAAAGCGTGTTCCAGCCCATGTGGGGAATCTTCAGCGCCGGATCAGCGGGAACAATAGGCACGACCTCGCCGGGAATCCAGCCCAGCCCGTCGCAATCGCCGTGTTCATGCCCCTTGCCGGCAAGAAGTTGCATGCCGACACAGATGCCCAGAAACGGCCTGCCTTTATTCAGCACGGCGTCTTCGATGGCTTCTATCATGCCGGGCACGCTGGAAAGCCCTCTCATGCAGTCGGCAAAAGCGCCAACGCCCGGCAGGACGATGCGCTCGGCTCCGGCAACACTATCCGGGCTGTCGGTAACCTCAACCTGCAAATCCAAACCGGATTCACGAACGGCGCGCTCGAAAGCCTTTGCGGCAGAGCGCAGATTGCCGGACCCGTAATCAACAATGGCGACGGTATTGGTTGTCACGGCAGGATCTCTCCTCCCGCCCCGGTTACGCTTGCCGCAAGTTCAGGCCTGGCGTCAAAAAACCTGAAGACTGCCGTGTCCCGATTTGGTGCGGCGATGATGTCGCGCATCTCGAACCCGCGCCGCTCAAGTGAAGCGCGGATCAGATCGTTGGCGTTGTACCCGGACAACAGGGCCGCGCCCAGGTACAGCCACGGTGCAATGGAATGACCAAGTCCATTGATTGTGGCGATGGCGGAAATGGCCGCCACAGCCAGGACCATGCCTGCCGACGCAAGCCATAGTCCACGCCACAATGCCCATAGCGGCATGAAGAGCGCGGCCGGCCAGGAAAAGCCCTCCTTGACCAGAACAATGTCGGCATCGGGATCGAGGCCCTCCCGGCGGATATGCACCGAATAAATTCGCATTACTACTTAGTCTCTGGTTACTTCAAGTCTGGCCCTAGAGCGAGCCACCTAGAACACCTTTAGTTGAGGGAACGGCGTCGGCCTTACGCGGATCAATCGCGATGGCCTCGCGCAGGGCTCTGGCAAGCGCCTTGAAGCAGGACTCGATTATATGGTGGTTGTTGTCACCGTAAAAAGTTTCCACATGCAACGTTAGACCCGCGCCTTGGGCAAAGGCCTGGAACCACTCCTTGAACAGTTCCGTATCCATGTCGCCCAACTTCGGCTTGGAGAAATCCACCCGCCAGATCAGATAGGGCCGGTTTGATGCATCAAGCGAGACGCGACTCAGGGTCTCGTCCATGGGCGCATGGGCCGTGCCGTAGCGTGTAATCCCGGCGCGATCGCCAAGGGCTTTTGACACGGCCTCGCCGATTGCGATTCCGGTATCCTCGGTGGTATGGTGAAAATCGATGTGCAGGTCACCCTTGGCCTCAACAGTAAGGTCCATGAGGCTGTGGCGCGACAATTGCTCCAGCATATGGTCGAGAAACCCGATGCCTGTAGAGACCGAATAGTCACCCGATCCATCAAGGTTAACCTCAACCTTGATGCTCGTCTCCTTGGTTGCCCGTTCTACTGATGCCTGTCGCATGGCTTAAGTTCCTTAAAGTCATATATGTTCCCGGAATACCCGTTGATTACAAAGCGTCCGAAACCGGCGTTCTTTTAACAGGAACATTCGGGAACTGCCAGTCAGTAGAGGATTCTAATGCAAAGAGACTTGACCACAGGCATTTACTCAACCAAATCACGGGGTATAGTCCAGCCATGATACCGGCGCTAAGAATAGGCGCCTCTAGCCTGAATGGAAGACGAGCATGACAGATAAGGCCAATCCCCAATGGCACGGAACCACCATTCTGGCCGTTCGCAAGAACGGCAAGGTCGTGGTCGGCGGTGACGGACAGGTCAGCCTGGGCGATACCGTCATCAAGGGCAATGCACGAAAAGTGCGGCGCATCGGTGACGGCAAGGTGATTGCCGGATTTGCCGGCGCCACGGCGGACGCCTTCACGTTATTCGAGCGCCTTGAAGGAAAGCTGGAACAGTATCCGGGCCAGTTGACCCGGGCGTGTGTCGAAATGGCCAAGGACTGGCGGACGGATCGCTACCTGCGTCGGCTGGAAGCCATGATGGCCGTGGCGGACAAGGACGTGTCCCTTGTCCTCACGGGAACCGGCGATGTTCTGGAGCCGGAAGACGGACTGATCGGTATCGGCTCCGGCGGTAACTACGCCCTTTCAGCCGCCCGGGCCCTGATCGGCCAGGACGGCATGGAAGCCGAGGATATCGTACGGCGCTCGCTTGAAATCGCAGCAGAAATATGCGTCTACACCAACACCCAGATTACCATCGAGGCACTGTAACCCCCATGAAGAGCTTTACGCCCCGGGAAATCGTTTCCGAACTTGACCGCCACATCGTCGGCCAGAACGACGCCAAGCGTGCCGTCGCCATTGCGCTCCGCAACCGTTGGCGACGCCAGCAGCTTGACGAAAACCTGCGCGAGGAGGTCTTGCCGAAAAATATCCTGATGATCGGCCCGACCGGCGTCGGGAAAACGGAAATTGCCCGCCGGCTGGCGCGTCTGGCCGATGCCCCGTTCATCAAGGTCGAGGCGACGAAGTTCACCGAAGTCGGTTATGTGGGCCGGGACGTTGAACAGATCATCCGGGACTTGTTGGAAATCGCCATCAACATGGTTCGTGAGAAACTGCGTAAGCAGGTTGTCGCCAAGGCCGAACTGTTTGCCGAAGAGCGCGTACTCGATGCCCTGGTCGGCGAAAACGCCAGCCAGGACACCCGCGAAAAGTTTCGCAAGAAGCTCCGGGAAGGGGAGCTCGATGATAAGGAAATCGAGCTTCAGGTCGCCGACTCAGGTGCCGGTGCGATGCCGACAATCGATATTCCCGGCATGCCGGGCGCACAGATGGGCATGCTCAACCTGAACGAAATGTTCGGAAAGGCCTTTGGTCAGCAAACCAAGCCAAAACGCATGACTGTTGAATCGTCCTATGACGTTCTGGTCGCAGAAGAATCCGACAAGCTGCTCGATGAGGACCAGATCGTTACCGAGGCCATAGAGGCCGTTGAAAACAACGGTATCGTGTTTCTTGACGAGATCGACAAGATCACCGCGCGTTCCGAAAAAGTCGGCGCCGATGTCAGCCGCGAAGGGGTTCAGCGCGACCTGCTGCCGCTGATCGAGGGCACAACCGTTTCCACCAAGCGGGGCCCGGTAAAAACCGACCATATCCTGTTCATCGCCTCCGGCGCTTTTCATCTTTCCAAACCGGCAGACATGCTGCCGGAGCTGCAGGGCCGCCTGCCGATTAGGGTTGAGCTGAATGCCCTGACCGAAGGGGATCTGGTCCGCATCCTGACCGAGCCGGAAGCCAGCCTGATCACACAGTATACGGCGCTGATGGGCGTTGAAGAGGTTACCCTGGACTTCAGGGACGAGGCTGTGGCCGAAATTGCCACGCTGGCCGCGGAAATCAATCATGGCGTTGAGAACATCGGCGCCCGCAGGCTGCACACGGTGATGGAAAAGCTGCTGGAAGACGTCAGCTTCAACGCAAGCGAATCAGCCGGCAGCACGGTCACCATCGACGTTGAGTACGTCCGCAAAACCGTCGGCGACCTGGCCAAGAATTCCGATCTGTCGAAGTTTATTCTCTAGGCTCTTGAGAACACCCTAGATCAATACGTCGGCCCCGCCCTGCTTCCCAGTTTGCGTGCGCCGAGACGGCCCCTGATTTCGTTGATGATCCACTCAATCGTATCGTCGTCCAGTTCGCTGATCGTTTCGCCCAGCATGTTGGCCAGCTCCGTCGCCTTCGGACTCAGGCCCGAGGTATCGATGACGGCGCGGGGGTGGGAAACGTTCGCCAGACGCTTTAGCTCCTCCGCATCGTCCCATATGAGGCCAAAATAGCCGCAAATTTGCATGATCATTCCGGAGGCGGGACGACCTCTGTGACCGTGCTCAAGCGCCGACAGATAAGCGCTGGAAACGCCCAGATCTTCCGCCATCTGTTTCAGCCTCACGCCCTTGCGGGCTCGAAGCTCTCTGACACGGGCGCCAAAAGGGGTCATCGTTTCCTCTTCAACAAGACATACAGGGCACCCTCGCCTCCGTCTTTCGGTGTGGCATGGGAATATGCCAGCACCTTGGAACGCAGGGCGGGGCCATTCAGCCATTGGGGTACGGCTTGGCGTAAAACGCCAATATCACCCGTTTCCAGGCGCAGGCCCTTTCCCGTAATGACTATAACACATCGCTTTCCCGCTGAGAATGATCCGTTGATAAAAGCCTCGAGGGCGCGGTGTGCCGTCTCCCTGGTATGCCCGTGAAGATCAAGGCGGCCTTCTATGGGCAATTTTCCACGAATCAAGCGCTGATTCGTGCGCTTATCAACGCCGGGAGCCGCGCCGTGCGTCAATTCATGGGTTTTTTTCCGTGGCTCTGTCACTGTGTTCGGATGAGCCGCCTTGTATTTTTTCGTCCGTTTTGGAGCGGAATCAATATAATCGCTGTTTTCTGGCGATATTATGCGATTTGGCGTGATCTTATTTGATTTAAGCGGTTTAACCGTTTCCGTTACCTTAAGCCACAGGTCATCGTCGCTCTCTCCTGCGCCAAGGCCGGTTCTGGGGGCCCTTTCTTTAGGTTTTTGTTTATGGTTGTTTCCCTTCGACACTTATCATTCCTGTTTCAGAACAATTATCATGTGGTTTTGCGGTCCGTGTGCGCCCATCAGAAGTTCCTGTTCAATATCCGCCGTCCTTGACGGCCCTGTTACCATGCTTACGGACCTTGGCATGGTATCATTATCGTTACTGAATTTTTCACGCAGGAATTTCCAGGCCGTTTCGTAACCGCCAATAATGTTTTGTTCCAAAATGACGGCGATATGCACCATGGGCAGGAAATTCAGCATAACCGGACTTCTCTGAGACGACGCCAGGGCCAGCGTGCCGGTTTCAGCGATACCCACATCGGCAACATTGAGGGACGCGGTGCCGCCGGGCTCCGCCGCGCCGGAAGACAGGGCCAGCATCGGCTCGGCCTGCCAGTTCACATCGCTGAACAACGGATCACCGGAAACGCGGATATCGCCGGCCATATTATGTTTACGCAGATAGGCGGCAATAATCGCTGGTATTTCATCCTTTCCTGAAGCTTCTACTACATCGGATCCGGTTAACTTAGCCTCGCTGATAAAGCGCATTACCGCTGTGTCATCATCAGCAGACCGGGCGGGGCGGATATTCTGTTTCTTTGCCGAAAGCCTCGCCTTGACCGCGGCATGGTCACTAGGAGACTGCCGGTTGGCGCCCCTGACAGCAGCAAGGATTGTCTCGCGGGCACTCATTCCGGCTTCCCCCCGTAATACCGCCATTGCGACATGAATGTTTGTTTCCGGGGGGCGGGGAGGTCCCTCTTGGCGGTCCAACCTCCGGCAAGGGGCACAAAGCTCAGCCTGCGTTTTTTCCCGCCCGCCACGGCCATGCAGTAGGTGCTGACCCGGGTAATCAGCCTGTAAAGACCTGGGCGCCTGGCAATATGTGCCCAAAGTTTCAGGCCATAGCGGCTCGTTGCAGATGGGATGGCCGCCTCAAACTGGCGCTTACGCCATTTTCTCAGCAATTCGGGCAGGGGGATGCGCATGGGGCAAACGCTCTCGCACTTCCCACAAAGCGTTGAGGCGTTCGGATGATGGCGGGCGCTTTCCATATCGAGCAAACCCGGCGTCAGAACCGATCCCATGGGGCCGGGATAAATCCATCCATAGGCATGCCCGCCAATGGCCCCGTAAACGGGACAGTGGTTGATGCAGGAACCGCAGCGGATACAGCGCAGGATTTCGCGCATCTCAGAATTCAGGAGATCCGTTCGTCCGTTATCCAACAGCACGACATGAAACGCCTCAGGTCCGTCAAGATCGCCCTCGCGGCGCGGCCCGGTCATGAAGCTGGTGTATACGGATGTTTCCTGTCCGGTCGCCGAACGCGCCAAGACACGCAGGATAGTCGAGGCGTCTTCCAAGGTCGGTACGATTTTTTCGATACTGGCGATAGCGATGTGTACCTTGGGTAATCCGCAGGTCAGCTCAATGTTGCCCTCATTGGAAACGGTGACAATGGAGCCTGTCTCGGCAATCAGCATGTTTGCTCCGGAAAGACCGACATCGGCGTTCAGGAACTTCCCCCTGAGTTCCTCACGCGCCTCATCGAGCATGGTCCTGGGTGACTCCAGCGGCCGGTCCTTGGGCCTGTCCGTGTGCTTTTCCCTGAAGGTTTCGGCAACCTGCTGTTTAGACAGATGGATAGCCGGTGCGATGATGTGGCTGGGAGGCTCCTCACGCAGCTGGATGATATATTCGCCCATGTCGGTTTCAACGGGCTCGATACCGTTGGCGCTGAGATGTTCGTTGATGCCGACTTCCTCACCGATCATAGACTTGCTTTTGGTGACCGTTTTGGCGCCCGCGCCCTGACATATGGACAAGATCGTCTGGCGCGCCTCTTCCGCATCTCGGCACCAGTGAACCTTTCCGCCGCTGGCGATCACGTTTTCTTCGAATATTTCCAGATAGTCCGCCAGTTTATCCAGCACATGATTTTTGATGTCCCGCGCAGCATCGCGCAGGGCGTCAAACTCGGGAAGGCGCTCAATGGCCTTCGCACGCTTTACCGGGAACCCACCGGCAAAATTCTTCAAAACAGCCTGCAACTGTGCGTCATCGAGCGCTGTGCTGACGTTTTCCCTGAACTGACCTGTCCTGATCTGGCCCATCAATTCAATCCCCAGCCTCGCCACCGATCGGGCCGTCCTTATCGGCCGTGCCCGCCAGAACCTCGGCTATATGCCAGGCGTCGATCTGCATGCCCCGCCTTCGAGCCCGCCCGGCTATGTTCATGAGGCACCCCAGGTCGCCACCCAACAAGGTGAGCGCGCCTGTGGAAACGGCGTCGTCGAGTTTTTTATCGACCATGGCACCGGATATTTCCGGGTATTTCACGCAAAACAGGCCCCCGAAACCGCAACAGGTCTCTGCCTGTTCGGCCTCTATTAGCGATATCCCTTCAACATCTTCCAGCAAGGATCTTGGCTGATCCTTGACGCCAAGCTCACGAAGGCCGGAGCAAGAGTCGTGATAGGTAACAGGTTGGTCGAATACCGCGCCCTTGGGTTGATACTGCATGACATCAACAAGGAACGACGTCAGCTCCCAGGTTTTCCCGGCTACGCTGCTTGCGCGTTCGGCCATGGCCGGATCGTCCGTGAACAGGTTGGGATAATGCTTCTTGATCATGCCGGCACAGGATCCCGAAGGAACAACGACATAATCGAAACCTTCCAGCGCCTGAATTGTCTGGCGGGCGATATCGCATGCGTCCTTCTGGTCGCCGGAGTTATAAGCCGGTTGTCCGCAACAGGTTTGTGACGGCGGCACGGATACCCGGCAACCGGCGCCCTCCAACAGACTGACAGAGGCGAAGCCCACCGAAGGGCGCATGAGATCGACAAGACACGTTACAAACAGGGCCACATGGGGTGGTGACGAACTTACGGGCGCGCCCATCACAGGCCTCATTCTCCAGTGGATAAGTCGGTACGGCGGGGCAACAGGGCATAATACTCCCCATCCTCTTTCATGCCGCCAGCCGCCAGGGCTGCCTCATTGCCGAAGCCCCAAAACAAATCGCCACGTACAGGTCCTCTGATAGCGCTGCCTGTGTCCTGCGCGATGACGAGACGTTGTAAAGGCATGTCGCGTTTCGGATCTCTCGGGTCCAGGGTATCGAGCCAAAGAAGCACGCCATAAGGGATAAAGCTGTTGTCGACAGCCAGGCTCCGGCCGGGCGTAAGCGGAATACCCTGTGCGCCAACCGGGGCTGACTCCTCCATAATGCGGAAGAAAACGTAGGATGGATTTTTGTTCATCAACGCCATCGCTGCTACGGGATTAGCCTCCATCCACGCCCGGATCGTTTGCATGGAAACGTCTTCCTGCGGGATAATTCCGGCGGCGATCAGCTCACGCCCAACGGCGACGTAGCGCTGGCCGTTACGGCCAGCATAACCAAGACGCACATATCCGCCATTGTCCATAAGCACGCGCCCTGATCCCTGTATGTGTAGGAAAAAGGCGTCGACATGGCTATCGACCCACAAGACCTCCAGTTGCCGTCCGCTAAGAGCGCCATTGTTTATGTCCGCCCGGCTGGGATAGGGATTAAAGCTGTTGCCCTCAATCCGCCCGGCTATACTCTCCCCTGCCCACTCGGCGCGGAATTTGCCCAGATCAACAGAAATCAGGTCATTAGGGCGTGCATAAATCGGCACGGAATACCGGCTGTTGGGCTGCCATGAGCCCCGCAATTCCGCTTCATAATAGCCCGTAAAGAGACCTGTCGAATCGCCCCTGTTCGATATGAGGAAAGGTTCAAAACGGGTTTCAAAAAAATACCTGAGCGCCCTTTCGCTTCTTAAGGCCGCATGACGCGCATCCTCACAAATTGCATTCCACTCGGCCACGGTCCCGAACTCAGGCGTGTTGCCTAAAAGAGGGCCGGCGGGCCGGCGGGCAATCCACTCACAGGACCGAAGAAAAGTCGGCATCACCCCAACCAGATCACTGTTTTCCCATCCTGGAAGAACAGCAAAGGGCAGTGGCTTAAAATCTATCCTGTCCCCGGCAGAGTAAGCCTCTGTCGGCGGTTCGGCAGGTACTGTAGAGGGAAGCTTGAACATGCCCTGTGAACAAGCCGAGAGCAGTATTATAAAAAAAGCACTTATCCCCGCCTTGAGAAAGGGGGCATCAATCCAGGCTGCGGGTTGCAACCAGTGTCCAGTTCGGGTTCCTTGAACGAGTGTCGCGCGCAAAGGTCCAGAAATCTGTAACCGTGATAATCGCATTCGGATTTCCATCAACAACGTCGCCGCTTTCATCCCGTGTGACATTCACCTGTTCACTTATAAATTTGACTGTCACCGTTGCATGTTGAGCTTCCATATAAGCCTCAACGATTTCAGTGCTTTTAATATTAACGAGCGTGTCCTCCAGCACTTCTCCGGCCTGTTCCCGGTCACGGATCGCCTGGGTGAAGTTACCATAGACTTCCGGACTCAGCAGGTTTTTTAGCACGGAAGTGTCGCCCGATGCATAAGCATTTAAAATCATTTCGAACGCCATTGCAGCGCCATCAAGAAATTCCTCCTGAACAAAGGAGGGGTCGGCGCTTTTTATGGATTTAAGTCCGGCAGACAACGGGTCATCCGAAGCAATCGCTTCTTCTCCCTCGAAAGGTGACCCGTCGTCATCCTGTCCTCGGTCGGTCAGATGAACAATGTTATCCTCATCGTCCAACTCTTCATCGGCATTACGTTTCTTTTCGTCCGGCTTCAGGTGGTCATGGAATCCGCCCTCATGACCATCACGGCGGCCAAGCACATTGCGCAAACGGAAAATCAGAAAGGCCGCAATCATTGCGAACAATATGATGTCTATAAACTGGAAACCGTCTCCCATCGTACTTTTATCTTCTCCGTTACACGTCAATAACTGGACCAGGGCAGGATTTCTGGACTAAACAACCAGATCATGTTTTTGTCTCCGTTGTCAAAAAAGGAACAGAAGACGAAAACAGAAACCTTTCCCGCAACTTCCTACCCTCGCTAGATAAGCAGATCAGAGACAAAGGGCAAGCATGGGCTTCATTTTACTGTTGATTATGATTGCCGTTCCCATAGCGGAAATAGCCGTTTTCATACAGGCAGGGGAGGCCATCGGACTATGGCCGACGCTGGGCGCCATAGTATTAACCGCTATTATCGGTACGGCATTTCTCAGAATTCAGGGTTTGGGCGTCATTCGGCGTGTCCAGGAAAGCCTCGAGAGAGGTGACGTGCCGGTGGGGGAAATGTTCGATGGCGTTTGTCTGCTCATTGCCGGCGCCTTATTGCTCACGCCGGGCTTTATAACTGATGGAGCAGGCTTCGCTTTGCTTGTTACGCCTTTCAGGCGCCTGATAGCCGTCCAGATCGCCAAACACTTCATCCACGCCGGTCATGCGAGAACATCCACAAGCTCGATGCGGGAAAACGGTGTAATTGACGGTGAATACGAAGATGTGACGCAACGCCACGAGGACGGGGATAAAGACAGGCCAAAGCTTCCTGGACAGCAGGGCTGAGGGGCTCCCGTCCCTCAGCGGTTGTTCTATTCCTAATTCCGTGATAGCCAACTGCGCGAAACTCACCGATTTTGGGTGTGCGTTTGTACGTTGAAAAACTATGCCAGAGATGAGAGGCAATCAAGATGACGGCTGATAGTGAAGTTCCGAACTCCGAAGAGTCCGCAGCAGAGGGCCTTGTTCCGCCCATTACGATAGGCGCACAGTACATCAAGGATCTGTCATTCGAGGCACCCTCGACGCCGGCGATTTTTTCAAAGCTGCAAGGCAGCGCTCCGGATATTCAGATAAACGTCGATGTCCGCGCCAATCATCTGCAGGAGAATACCTATGAGGTTATTCTTTACATCAATGCAGAGTGTAAGGCCGGTGATACAAACGCCTTTATTCTGGAGCTTTCATATGCGGGACTTTTCGGCATCAATGCGGATGAAGCGGGCCTGAAACCGCTCCTGCTGATTGAGTGCCCCCGTCTTCTGTTTCCTTTTGCCAGAAATATTATTGCCGATGTCAGTCGTGATGGCGGTTTCCCGCCCCTGATGCTCAGTCCGCTCGATTTTGTGGACATGTATCAAAGGGGAATGGGAGAAGAAAGCGCCGGGGGAGAAACCGATTAGTCATACCAGAGGTTGTTTTCAATCTGTTCCATGAACTTTCTGTGATTGGAAACCTCCTCCGGTGTTGGCTCATGCGCTCTCGGCTCGCGGAACTGTCTGTCGCCGGTCTGTTCGGCCGTTACAGGTAAAGCCGCGTCTTTCTGAAGCCCGAGATCCTGCTGACGGCCGCCGATGAGTTCAAGATAAACATCTGCAAGTAAATAAGAATCCTTCAGTGCGCCATGAAGTTCCCGATTTGAGTTGTCGATACCAAACCGTTGGCAGAGCGCATCGAGGTTTGCCCGCGCCCCGGGAAACTTTCTGCGGGCCATAGCAACGGTATCAATAGCACGATCGCGGTCTAACGCTTCCTTGTTGCAAGCCGACAGTTCAGCGTTGATGAAGCCCATGTCGAAATCGGCATTGTGAATAACGAGTCTGCCGTCACCGATGAAATCAAGAAAAGAGTCGGCGATTTCGGCAAAGACCGGATGATCTTTCAAAAAATCTTCCGTCAGACCGTGAACCGCCAGGGCCTCTTCCGGCATGTCTCGTTCCGGATTGATGTACTGATGATAGGTTCGCCCCGTCGGCAGGTGATTTTCAAGTTCGACACACCCTATTTCTACGATGCGGTGCCCGGATGACGGATCAAGGCCGGTTGTTTCCGTATCAAGAACGACTTCAATCATCTTCTCGTCCACTGGTTTGTGTTTCTTTGGCTTTTTTCTTGCCCTTGATCACTCTGACGATTTCCTTGATGCAACGCAAGGCATCAGCGCGGCTTTGTCCTGTCTGTATAATAAAATCGGCCCGTAGGCGTTTTTCTTCGTCCGGCATCTGCTTAGCCAAAATGGAGTCCAGCCTTTCTTCCGTCATGCCGGGGCGAGACAGAACCCGTTGGCGTTGTATAAAAGGGGGCGCCGTCACCACTGCAACAGCGTCACACCTTGCCTCAGCGCCCGCCTCAAACAACAAGGGAATGTCCAGCACAACCATTGGCGCCCTCATCACGGCATGTTTTTTGAGAAACCGACCCTCTTCCTCCCGGACCAGGGGGTGGAGGATATCCTCCAGGGCCTTAAGGGCCTGATCATTTCCGAAAACCTGCCGGCCTAAAACCTGGCGGTCAACGGTCCGGTCAACAATGCTTTCGGGAAACTGTTTTTCGATCTCTCCTACGGCCTTGCCGCCCCGGGACATGAGCCGATGGACCACACTGTCGGCGTCATGAACCGGCACGCCTAAGCGGCGAAAAGCCTCTGCAGCCGTAGATTTTCCCATTCCAATTGAACCGGTCAGGCCAAGAACGAACATCATGCTCCCTCTAGAACATGGGTGCGGAGGGCCTCGTTGACCTCCGGGTCTTTCCCAAACCACGCCTTGAAGCCCGGGCGTGCCTGATGCAGAAGCATCCCCAGTCCATCAACAACCATATTCCCACGTGAGCGGGCTTCTGAAAGCAGTCGCGTTTCAAGGGGAGCGTACACGATATCCGTGACACAGGCGTCAACGGGCAGGGCCTGCAGGTCGATTTCCAGAGGAGACTGCCCGCTCATGCCCAGGGTTGTTGTATTAACCAGCAGGGCTGCACCACCCAGTATGGCGTGCCGTTGCTCCCATGGGGCCACACTGCAGACATCAGAGGCTTTTAATTCTTCGATCAGAGTTTCCGCGCGCTCCTGTGTACGGTTAGTTACGCGGATTTCACGTACGCCCGCATCCATCAGGGCGACAATAATCGCCCTTGCCGCTCCGCCGGAACCTAGAACAACGGCCGGTCCGCCTGATAGGTCATGACCGGGTGCGTGCTGATGAAGGTTCTCGATGAAACCATAGCCGTCCGTATTCGTACCGAGGCTCTTCCCGTCTTCATTGAAAATGACCGTGTTCACGGCGCCGATCCGGGTTGCAAGGCCATCGACTTCATCGACACACTGAAGGGCCATTTCTTTATGAGGCACCGTCACATTGAAGCCCCTGAATCCGATCCTGGATAATGTTGCAATGGCGTCAGGCACATTTTCCGGCGCAACTGCTAATGGAACATATGCGCCATCAATACCAAGGGTTTGTAGCCAGTAACCATGCAATCGTGGCGAAAGTGAATGGCCGACAGGCCATCCCATTACGCCCGCGAGCCGGGCTTTTCCGCTAATCGTTTTCATGGCTCACGCCTTTTGTCATGTTGTCGGAATTGAAATTGCCGCGTACGGCTTGTCCTGGTCAATGAAGAATTTTGTTGTCGCGCAGAAATGATAGTACCTGCAGTAACGGTAGTCCCAGTATTGTGAAGAAATCGCCTTCAATTCTGGAGAACAGATGTATACCCAAACCTTCCAGCCGGTAACACCCGACCGAGGTCAGTACTGTTTCCTCCGATTTATCGAGATATTCTTCCAGAAAGGTATCGCCGAAATCACGCATGGTCATATGCGCCGTATCGACCAGAGACCAGAGTATTTCACCGTCCCGGGCAAGGCAGACGGCACTGTTAAGGGTATGGGTTTTCCCTCGTAAGCTGATCAGATTTTCTTTTGCAACATCCATCGTTGGTGGTTTGTCAAAAGACTGACCATCACATTCCAGGGTCTGGTCCGCGCCAATGACGATCAATTCCGGGTGGCGCTTCGTTACCGCTTGCGCCTTCAGAACGGATAGTTCTTCCGCCAGTTGTCGGGGTGAAAGGCCGGGATTGTTTTTCTTGAAAAATGCCTCATCGACGTGAGCCGGATCGACGATGAAATCCAGTCCGGCTTTTTCAAGAATTTCGCGCCTTGATGTGCTGGCCGATGCCAGCACCAATCGTTCCTGCTGTTTCAGTTTTCGCCTTCCTGGCGGCGCAGGTGAAGCTGAATAATCGTTGCCGCCGTCTCTTCAATCGATTTTCTGGACACATTGATCGTCGGCCATTTCTCCCGGGCAAAAAGCCGTTGGGCGTCGTTTATCTCTTTGGTAACCATTTCAAAATCAACGTAATCCGTATCGTGGTGCTGGTTGAGAATTTTCATTCTCTGCTTCCGGATTTCCACTAGCCGTTTCGGGTCCTTAGTCAGCCCGATAATTAACGGATTGTCCGCTTCGAAAAGTTCAGACGGCAATTCTGCACCTGGAACCATGGGAATGTTTGCTGCCCTGATGCCCCGATTACCAAGATAAATACAAGTTGGCGTCTTCGATGTCCTGGAAACCCCGACCAGGATGACATCCGCGTCATTCAGAGTTTGTGCAGATTGGCCATCATCATGGCTAAGAACATAGTCCATTGCCGCAATTCTACTGAAGTATTCTGCATCAAGAACATGTTGCCCACCGGGGCGTGCATGGACTTCCTGCCCAAGAAAACTCCGGAGAGTGTTTACGATCGGTTGTAGAACGGAAACACAAGGTATCTGCAGGTCACGGCAACCCGTTTCCAGAGCTGCCTGAACAACAGAATCAACAACGGTGTAAAGTACAAAACCCGGTTTCTCTTTTATATGCTCAATAATGTCCGTTACTTGGCGCTCCGAACGGACCATCGACCAGAGGTGTTCTTCAACCTGAACGTCATCGAATTGAACCAGTGACGCTCGGGCAACGTGACTGACTGTTTCACCCGTGGAATCTGAAACTAGATGAAGATGTATGGTTCGCACGGGGTATAACTCTTTCAATATCAGGTTTGATAAGTTGGGGATAAATTGTCGGTCACTAAAAATTATTTATTTTTACCCGCTCGCTTTAACAAATTTCGTCAAGCTATAGACTCGTTAAAGAATCGATTCACAGTCCAAATAACTTTCATCAACAAATATCAGAAATAAATTGTTCCCCATAATTCATATTTTTCAATTTCCATAATTCTCTAATAATAACAATAAGGATAAAAAATTATTCCACTAAGTTATTCGCAAACTCGGCATTTCCAATATGAAGACAAATACATATTGAATAAAGTTGTGGACGAAAAATAATCCCCGATTCTAGGCCTACTACTACAACAACAAATTTTTCTATAGATTCTAGAATCTTATTGATTAGGTCGTGCACTTAGGTCCTGTCTTTCGTACATTCACTTCATGAAAACTGAAGAAAAATCGCTCATTCGCGCTCTTAAGGGAGAAACACTGGACATCCCGCCCGTATGGCTTATGCGCCAGGCCGGACGGTATTTGCCCGAGTATCGTGAAACGCGGAAAACGGCTAAAAATTTCCTGGAATTCTGTTATTCGCCTGATCTCGCCGTGGAAGTAACCCTGCAGCCGATCCGGCGCTATGACTTCGACGCGTCGATCATGTTCAGCGATATCCTTGTGATACCTGACGCTCTGGGCCAGGAAGTTGCCTTCAAGACAGGCGAAGGTCCGGTGCTGGAGCCTATCCGCCGGGTGGAGGATCTTGGAAACCTTCGAGTTGATAATGTCATTAAACACCTTGATCCGGTTTTTGAAGTCATCAGGCGGCTTCGTCTTGAACTGCCGGAAGATAAAACCCTGATAGGTTTTGCCGGTTCGCCTTGGACAGTCGCCATTTACATGATTGAAGGCCGCGGTGGTACGGAAGGAGAGACTGCAAGACGGTGGGCCTATCAATCGCCGGAAACATTTTCGCAACTCATGGATATCCTGGTTGAAGCAACAACAAGATATTTAAACACCCAGATTGAAAATGGTATCGAGGTTGTCCAGTTGTTCGACAGCTGGTCCGGGCTACTGGCAGAAGGTCCGTTCAGAAAGTGGGTCATCGAGCCGACAAGAAAAATTATAGATGGCATCCGGGAAAATCATCCCCATATACCGATAATCGGTTTTCCGAGAGGAAGCGGATTGATGGCGCCGGAATTCGTTCGGGAAACAGGTGTAAATGCGGTCAGCCTTGACGCCAATGTTCCACTGGATTGGGCACGCGATCATCTTCAGTCAATGGTAACGGTACAGGGAAATCTCGATAATCAACTCTTGGTGGCTGGCGGAGAAGAGCTTGACCGTGCTGTTTTGAACATCAGGCAAGTTCTTGGAAACGGACCGTTTATATTCAATCTGGGGCATGGAATCGTTCCGGATACACCACCTGAAAATGTTGAACGGCTAGTTGAACTGGTCCGTCAGACCTGATGACAATCTTCATATTCCTGGAATAGTTAGGTGTCCAAAACTGCAATAGTTTTTTTCAATCTTGGTGGACCTGATCGTCTGGAATCTGTTGAGCCGTTTCTTTTCAACCTGTTCAATGATCCGGCGATTATTGGGGCGCCTTCTCCTATCCGGTGGCTCATTGCTCGCCTGATATCCAAAAGACGGGCGCCGGTTGCCAAAGAGATTTATAAAAAACTGGGCGGAAAATCGCCGTTGGTGGAACTCACCCGGTTACAAGCGAACGCTCTTGAAAACATTTTAAACACAAATGGTAGTGTTGAGGAATACAAGGCCTTTATCGCCATGCGTTACTGGCATCCGATGAGCCTGGAAACAGCCGAGGCCGTCAGGGACTACGACCCGGACAATATTGTCCTGTTGCCCCTTTATCCCCAGTATTCCATGACGACGACAGGTTCCTCGATTGCAGAATGGAAACGTGCTGCCGCTATCGTTGGTCTCAGCGCGCCGTCAACGGCTGTTTGTTGTTATCCATGTAATGACGGATGGGTTAAAGCCCAGGCATCGCTTACAGTCGAAGGATTGGAAAACGACTTTGATGATAAAGAGCCAAGAATTCTGTTTTCCGCCCATGGGTTGCCTAAGAAGATTATTGAGAAAGGCGATCCTTACCAGTGGCAGGTGGAACAAACCGTGGAAGCTGTTTTACAAGAACTCCGCAGCATGACGTCACAGGCTTTTTCTTTTTCCATTTGTTACCAGAGCAGGGTTGGCCCCCTTGAATGGATTGGTCCGTCAACGGAAGACGAACTGCAACGTGCGGGGAATGAGAGAACTCCGGTCCTGGTCGTACCGATTGCATTTGTATCCGAGCATTCTGAAACCCTGGTTGAACTGGATGTGGAATACCGGGAACTGGCTGAACATTGGGGCGTTCCGAGCTATCATCGAATTCCGGCTGTTGGCACGAATGACCATTTTATCAAGGGTCTGGCGGATATCGTGAAAACGACAGCCCATAATATGGATAATGCAAATCCTGTACGATGCGACAACGGATCACGAATATGCCCGCGGGACAGGAGTCAATGTCCGTTAACAGCAACTTTAGGATTGCAATAAATGCTTGAACTTTCCGGTGAAGCTTATGTCTGGCTTAAAGCCCTTCACATTATCAGTATTATTGCCTGGATGGCGGGGCTTCTCTATTTGCCGAGGCTGTTTGTTTATCACACGGAATGCGAACCCGGGAGCGACAAGTCGGAAACCTTCAAGATCATGGAGCGGCGTCTGCTGAGGGCCATCATGAATCCCGCCATGATTGCCTCATTTATTTTTGGAACTCTTCTGTTGCTGGACTTGCCCGAGTCCGTCTGGGAAGAGGGTTGGATTTATATCAAGATTGCCTGCATAGCCGGGCTTTTAATCTGTCACATGATGATGGGATCTTTCAGAAAAGCCTTTGCGGAAGACCGCAACGTGCACTCACAAAAGTATTTCCGTATCTTTAATGAAGTTCCCACTCTTTTGATGATAGCCCTCGTTATATTTGTCGTCGTAAAGCCTTTTTGATAAAATGGTCTTACGACCAACCATTCAGGCGATACACAAAATCTTTATTTGACTTCAAACAACGAAATATATATTTCTTTGCCCAACACTTCTTATCGGCTTTTTCTTTTCTGAAATTCCCAGCAGAAATTCCTTAACATCAGGGCACGTCGTCCCGTTATGCGAAGTCTGCACCGCCGTCCTTCCTCATTTGACACCTTGTTGTCTGCCTTTTGTCAAAGACCAAACCCATCCTACCGAAATGACAAACCATGAATCTTAAAGAACTAAAGACTAAATCCCCCGCCGATCTTCTGGCCTACGCCGAAGAACTTGAAATCGAAAACGCGAGCTCGCTTCGCAAGCAGGACATGATGTTCGCCATTCTCAAGCGATTGGCGGAAAATGACGTGGCGATCTATGGAGACGGCGTTCTGGAAGTTCTTCAGGATGGTTTTGGTTTTCTCAGGAGTCCCGAGGCGAACTACCTGCCCGGTCCGGACGATATCTATGTCTCACCCAGCCAGGTCAGGCGTTTTGGCCTGCGCACAGGCGACACCGTCGAGGGGCAGATCCGTTCGCCCAAGGACGGAGAACGTTACTTTGCTCTTTTGAAGGTTAACCAGATCAATTTTGAAGATCCCGGGCACGTCAAGCACCGCATCAATTTTGATAACCTGACGCCGCTCTATCCCGACGAACGGCTTGTCATGGAACTGGATGATCCGGAACACAAGGACATCACCCACAGGGTTATCGATCTGATATGTCCTGTCGGCAAAGGGCAGCGCGCCCTGCTTGTCGCGCCGCCCAGAACGGGTAAAACCGTCATGCTGCAAAACATCGCCCACTCCATCGCCGTCAATCATCCGGAATGTTATCTGATCGTCCTGTTGATCGACGAGCGCCCGGAAGAGGTTACGGATATGGCCCGTTCCGTTAAGGGCGAGGTTATCAGCTCAACGTTCGATGAACCCGCCTCCCGCCACGTTCAGGTCACCGACATGGTGCTGGAAAAGGCCAAGCGTTTGGTCGAGCACAAGCGAGATGTCGTCATTCTTCTCGATTCCATCACGCGCCTGGCGCGCGCCTACAATACGGTCGTTCCTTCGTCCGGCAAGGTGTTGACCGGCGGTGTGGACGCCAATGCGCTGCAACGGCCGAAACGCTTTTTCGGCGCCGCCCGTAATATCGAGGAGGGCGGATCGCTTACCATTATCGCGACGGCCCTGATCGATACCGGGTCACGCATGGACGAGGTTATTTTCGAAGAGTTCAAGGGCACGGGTAACTCCGAAATCATCATGGACCGCAAGCTGTCCGATAAGCGGACATGGCCCGCCATTGACATCACCAAGTCCGGCACCCGTAAGGAAGAACTGTTGGTCGACAAGGGCATGCTGTCGAAGATGTGGGTGCTTCGCCGCATCCTGATGCCTATGGGCGTGACGGATGCCATGGAATTCCTGATCGACAAGTTGAAGCATTCGAAGAACAACAACGACTTTTTCGATTCAATGAACACCTGATTTTATACCTGATGAAATCAAAAGGCCGCCTGGATAATCCGGCGGCCTTTTTTGTTTCCACTAGATCGGATCAGGGAATAAGGATTGTCGACCCTGTCGTCTTGCGCCCCTCAAGATCACGATGCGCCTTGGCGGCGTCCTTCAGGGCATAGGTCTGGCCGATACGGATTTTCACATCCCCGCTCTTGACGACGCTAAACACATCGCGGGCGCATTTCTCCAGCCCTTCTCTTGTGGCGATATAGGTGGCGAGCGTCGGGCGGGTCAGGAACAGGGAACCCTTTTGCGCCAGGACCAGAGGATTCAGGGGGGCCGGCGCGCCGGAAGCATTTCCGAAGGAAACCATCGTGCCAAGGGGGCTCAGACAATCGAGCGACTGATCAAACGTCGCCTTGCCGATGCCGTCATAAACAACCGGAACGCCGTTGCCTTTTGTGATCTTGCGGACGCGGTCCGAGAAGTTCTTTTCCTTGCGAATATTGATCACCCATTTGCATCCGGATTTCTTGGCGAGCCTGGCCTTGTCGTCCGAGCCCACGGTGCCGATGACGTTGACGCCCAGGGCATTCATCCACTGACACGCAATCATGCCGACACCGCCGGCTGCTGCATGAAAGAGGACGGTTTCGCCTTTTTTAACCTTATAGGTCTGGCGGATCAGATATTGCGCGGTCATGCCCTTCAGCATGATAGAGGCGGCAACCTCGTCGCTAATGGCGTTAGGGACCTTTATGAGCTGTGAGGCCGGCATGACCCTTTCTTCAGCATAAGCGCCGAGAGGGCTATGACCGTATGCAACCCGGTCGCCGGGTTTTACGTTTTTAACGCCAGCTCCCACGGCCAGTACAACGCCGGCGCCTTCAAAGCCGATGCCGGAAGGCAAGCCGCTGTTCGGATACAAGCCTGTACGGACATAAACATCGATGAAGTTCAAACCAACGGCCGTGTTTCGGACCAGCGCCTCTCCCCTGGCCGGTTTCGGTACATCGACGTCAACATACTTAAGCACGTTTGCCGCACCGGTTTTCGAAAACTGAATTGCTTTTGTCATTTTATCCGCCCTCATAAATTTCTGAATTATCGTTTGTGTAACTACATCATTATCATGCCTTCGTGTTGAAGCAGCCACACCTTCGTTTCAACGCCTTCACCGCCGGAGAAGCCAGTCATGGATCCATTGGCGCCGACAACCCTGTGGCACGGTATGATGATGGGTATCGGGTTTCGTCCACATGCACCGCCAACGGCCTGTGCGGGCTTGCCAAGATTTTTTGCTATGTCGCCGTAAGCCCATCGTTCACCAAAGGGAATCCTGAGCATCTCGTTACATACGGCTTTCTGAAAATCACTTCCCGGCGGGTCAAGGGGAAGGTCGAAGTCCTTGAGGCTTCCGTCGAAGTACGCCTTAAGTTGACGGACAGCTTCTTCTGTCACAGGGGAGGGGCCCTGTTCAGGTACGCGCCCCCACTCCACGGCGACGAGACTGCCGCCCTCCTCGAAGACGGATAGAATACCCACAGGAGAATTGAAAGACTGCTGTCCGGCCATGTCGCTTTGTGTCTGTTCCAGCGTTTCCTGAATTATGGCACCATTCAGCACAGGGATGCTACAGGGAACAGGCCGCCCGTGCGGTGTTATGCAAACGCATCTGCTATTTTATCTGTCTCTGTAACCGGCATTCCACACACCGGTCCTTTGCAAACATAGAGCGCTGCCTGACCGTCAATCATCGCCTTTCCCACTGCAGGGTGATTGTCCGGCAGAGGGTCATCAGGGAGGGCCCAATAGAAAATGGTGCCGGGGGGCGAGGAACGAATGACCTCATTATAAAGGACTCGCGCCTTTTCGTCATCAGGACTGGGCGCTGCAATTACAACCTGATACGCCTCACTCAGGATGGCATAGCCGATGGCGAGAGAGGGCTGGTTCAGAAGGGCCCTTGGGTCATCTGGAGCGAGAGCATGGATCAGGGCGTCAGCACGGTCGCTGTATTTTTCATCGCCTGTTATCAGGTACAGCCGCGCCAGGACCTCCAGCATGACTCCGTTTCCACTGGGCGTTGCATTATCAAAGATCGTCTTCGTTCTGACGATCAGATCGCTGGTATCGTCTGCCGCCAGGAAGTAGGCGCCCGATTTTTCGTCCCAGTAATGGTCATTGACGATGTCGGTCCACTGCTTAGAAAGATCCAGGTATTTCTTGTCACCCGTTGCCTGATTCAACATCAAGGCGGCCCGGGCCATGTTTGCATAATCGTCAAGAACTGCGGGATGCCGAGCCGAGCCGTCACACCACGTATGGTGCAGTCGCGAACCTGCACCAAGATTGCCAATGATAAAATCGAAGATGCTTCCAGCCTCAGTAATCCAGCTCTGCTCTCCCAGCAAAGTCCCTGCATGGACAAGAGCCGCGATAGCCATGCCGTTCCAGTCGGCCAGCACCTTGTCATCTCGAAGGGGCGGGACGCGACCGGACCTGATGGACAGTAAAGTTTCCCGGCATGATTTAAGAAGATCGAGGTGTGGCCCGGTCTTCTCGTCATCACCGACTTCCCGGTTAAGGATATTGCTCCCTTCCCAGTTACCATGACCGCTCACGTCATAGACGGACCTGAACAGGGCGGCGTCGTCTCCGAGGGCCTCATCAATTTCGGCGGCGCTCCAGACATAATACTTGCCCTCCACGCCCTCGCTATCGGCATCATAAGCGCTTGCCAGGGCAGAGCCGCTATCATCACCGGCCTGCAAATCACGCAACATCCATTCAACCGTTTCACGGATTCTCGCTTCAAAGAGAGGTGATTTTTCGATGCGCCATACATCGGCAAGCAACTCGATCAGCAGGGCGTTGTCATACAGCATTTTCTCGAAATGCGGGACGAGCCAATATTCATCGACGGAATAGCGGGCAAATCCGCCGCCCAGGTGATCGTAGATTCCCCCCTGACAGATGTTATTGAGCGTGGTGACGACGGCATCAAAAAACCGCCTGTCGCCGTTCTTGACGTAACACTGCCAAAGAAAACGGAAAAATGTCGGTTGAGGAAACTTGGGCGCACCGGTTGTGCCGCCTCGATTGAAATCAATAATGTTCAGGGCTGCGTTGGAGGCCTCGATAATTTTATCCGGCGACAGGTTGCCACCCTGGCCGGACTTTCCCAGCTCCTTTAGGGCAGCATCAATCGCTGTCGCGTTCTGATCAATTTTATCTCTTTCATTGCGATAGACACCGGCTATCTGTTGCAACACGCTGGGAAAGCCTGGGCGACCGAATTTGGATGTTGGCGGAAAATAGGTGCCACCCCAAAAAGGAACGCCGTCCGGCGTTAGAAACACGGTCAACGGCCATCCACCCTGTTCGCCCAACATGTTAATGGCGGACTGGTAAATGGCATCGATATCCGGGCGCTCTTCCCGATCTACTTTGATATTGATGAAATGCTCATTCATCAACGCGGCGATTTCATCATTCTCGAAACTTTCGTGCGCCATGACATGGCACCAGTGACAGGCGGCATATCCAACGGAAAGCAGGATGGGCTTATCCTCTTCCTTGGCCCTGCTAAGAGCACCATCCCCCCAGGGCATCCAGTGAACAGGGTTGTCTTTATGCTGCAAGAGATAGGGGCTGGTTTCTTGATCAAGCAGGTTTTTCTGCATCGTCGGCATTATCTGTATTTTCAGGTTCAGGAAATCTTGGCGTTGCGGGAGGCGTGATACAACTCTAACGTTGGTAGCGTGGCACCCTGTTACAAGCCTGACAACCCGATATCTACAAAAGATTCCGGGGATGGTGATATTCTGCTGAAGGAAGGATGGGAAACACGATGAAAATCAACATTGAAATTGATTGCACGCCGGAAGAGGCCCGCTCCTTTTTTGGTCTGCCAGACGTTTCGCCCCTACATGAAGCAATGATGAAAGAGATACAGGAGCGTATGACCGCCAACCTGAAGGCAATGGACCCGGAGGCCCTGATGCAGACGTGGATGCCTGCGAACCTTCAGGGACTTGAACAATTGCAAAAGGCCTTCTGGGGACAGATGATGGGTATGACCGAATCAACAAAGAAGAAGGATTAGTACTTCAGTGAATACTTCAGAAAAAAATGATCCCCCCGCCTATTACGATTGCCACGTCTTTGTCTGCACCAATGAAAGGCCCGAAGATCACCCACGGGGCAGTTGTTCCCGGCGTGGCAGCGTTGAATTGCGAAACTACATGAAAGCGAGGGCGAAGGAGTTGAGCCTTGACCGTGTCAGGATCAATTCGGCCGGGTGCCTGGACAGGTGTGAGCTGGGCCCCACGGTCGTCATCTACCCGGAAGGTGTTTGGTATCGCATTGAGACAACAGAGGATATTGAAGCAATCCTGACACAGCATATCCGTGACGGAGGCCGGGCCGGGCATCTGATGTTAAGCCCTGAAGATGGCCCATAACACAATATATTGTGTTTAAAGGAATTATTATAACAATATTTAGTAACTAACCGAATCAATTTGGTTGCGGAGCCGAATCAATAATGTCGAACGACACGATCTTTGCCGTTTCATCAGGGCATCCGCCAACGGGTGTGTGTGTCATTCGAATCTCCGGTCCCCAGGCAAAAGAGGCGCTTCTTCGCATGACCGGGAAGGCGCTGCCTGAACCGCGCCGCCTTGTATGGCGAAAGATGTATCACCCGGACAATACCGAAGACCTTATTGATGAGGTCCTGGCCGTCTGGTTTCCCGGGCCCGCGAGCTTTACAGGCGAGGACAGTGTTGAGCTTCATGTTCATGGCGGCCGGGCGGTTGTGGCGGCAACGTTAAATGCCCTGTCGGGACTTTCGGGATATTCCCTGGCCGAGCCGGGCGCCTTTTCCCGCCGCGCCTTTGATAACGGCAAGCTCGATCTCAGTGAGGCAGAGGGACTGGCAGATCTGATAACCGCTGAAACCGAGATCCAGCGCAAGCAGGCCTTGCGCCAACTGGATGGCAGGCTTGGCTCGTTGTGCAGCGCCTGGCAGGAAAGACTGAAGTCCGCCCTGGCCCACATGGAGGCATCCATTGATTTTTCAGATGAGGACCTGCCGGATACCCTTGATCAAGAATCGCGCGAGGCAATCAGTTCGGTTCGAGACGAGATCATTCACCGCCTGGACGATAACAACAAGGGCGAGATAATTCGGGGCGGCGTACATATTGCTATCGTCGGCCCGCCAAACGCCGGCAAATCGAGTTTGTTAAACTATCTGGCGGCAAGGGAGGCGGCCATTGTGTCCGAACAGGCAGGGACGACAAGGGATATTATCGATGTCCATATGGACCTGGGTGGGTTCCCCGTTATCGTATCTGATACGGCGGGCCTGCGGGACAGCGAGGATGGTATTGAGCAGGAGGGTGTCAGGCGAGCCAAAGACAGAGCCGAGGCTTCGGACGTCCGCCTTCTCGTATTCGATGGCTCTACCTGGCCAGAAGCCGACCCTCAAACACGGCGCCTGTTACGCGATGGCGCAATCGGTGTCTTGAATAAAACAGACTTGGTCGATGGCGGCGCCGGTTTGACTGAATATGCGGTTAACGGAGTGGAGTTGATCGGGATTTCCGTAAAAACGGGCGCCGGGCTGGAATCACTCCTATCCGAAATGACAGCTACCATTGCCTCGCGATTTTCAGGCGGCGATGCGGCTATCGTCACAAGGGCCAGGCACAGAGAGGCCCTGATCGAATGTTGTGACGGGCTATCGCGGTGCATGGAGGCCTCGGGGGCGGAACTTTGGGCGGAAGACCTCAGGCTTGCTATGCGCGCCCTTGGCCGGATAACGGGGCAGGTTGGTGTTGAGGATATTCTGGATGTCATTTTTTCAGAATTCTGTATTGGTAAATAATCCGCACAGCGCCAACTTTATGACCAGAGCATCAAATTGTTTCACGTGAAACAATGTGTGCACTTAACGGCCCTATTGCTGTTTTCGGACAATAAGAGTAAGTAAGCGCCGCACCAATCAACCTTGAACCGCGTGGCGAAGATGATTGAGGACAATATCGTTTCAGTAGATGTAATCGTAGTCGGCGGCGGCCATGCCGGCACCGAGGCGGCGGACGCGTCTGCACGCATGGGCGCGCGCACGCTTCTGATCACGCATCGTCACGACACCATTGGCGAGATGTCCTGTAACCCAGCCATAGGTGGATTGGCAAAAGGACAGCTTGTCAGGGAAATCGACGCCCTTGACGGTATTATGGGCCGGGCCATTGACCGGGGGGGCATTCAGTTCCGTGTCCTCAACAGAAGCAAGGGACCGGCTGTTCATGGCCCACGGGCGCAAGCCGACCGCAGCCTTTATAAGAAGGCGGTTCAGGAGCTGATTGGCGAAACGAAAAATCTGGATGTTCTTGAGGCCTCCGTTGAAGATCTCGTTCTCGGTGATGATGCGGAGGTAACGGGTGTTCGCCTTTCTGATGGGCGGGCCATTCATGCAGGCGCCGTTGTCATTACCAGCGGAACTTTTTTAAGAGGTCTCATTCACGTCGGCGAAACGCGCATTCCTGCAGGGCGGGTGGGCGAGCGCCCGGCGGTTGCTTTGGCCTACACGTTACGGCGACTGGGCTTTGCGATGGACCGGCTTAAAACTGGCACGCCGCCACGCCTGGACGGAAAGACGATCGACTGGCCGTCGCTTCAGGAACAGCCTGGTGACGAGCCGCCGGCCCCGTTTTCCTTTATGACGGACAGGATAACGACGCCACAGATCTCCTGCCACATCACGGAAACCAGACCGGAAACGCACGAGATTATTCGGGCGAATCTTGACCGAGCGCCGATATATTCCGGTCAGATTGACGGGACCGGTCCACGCTACTGCCCCTCTATAGAAGACAAGGTCGTGCGCTTTGCGGAACGTTCCCGACACCAGATTTTCCTGGAGCCGGAGGGCCTGGATGACGATACGGTCTATCCAAACGGCATATCGACGTCCTTGCCGCGTGAGGTTCAGCTTTCCCTGCTGAAAACCATTCCCGGCCTGGAAAACGCACGAATGATACAGCCCGGCTACGCCATCGAGTATGACTTTATTGATCCCCGCGAACTGAAGCCCACGCTTGAGACTCATCGTGTTCAGCGGCTTTTCTTGGCGGGGCAGATCAATGGAACCACGGGCTACGAAGAGGCGGGCGGGCAGGGCCTTGTTGCCGGCATCAACGCGGCTCTGAAAGCTGGGGCCGGAACGGAAACCTTCGTTCTTGACCGGGCTGATGCCTACATAGGCGTCATGATTGATGATCTCGTGAATCTCGGCACGCAAGAACCGTATCGGATGTTCACCTCGCGAGCCGAATACAGGCTTTCCCTAAGATCTGATAATGCAGACCAGCGTCTCTCGGGCAAAGGCATTGCTGTTGGTTGCGTTGGCGAAGCTCGTAGAAAAGCCTTTGAAAAGAAAGAAAAGGCCCTGTCAGACGGCCGCGCACTCCTTCATGCCTGTAAGGCTACCCCAAATGAACTGAATAAAAAGGGGCTGGCGGTTAACCAGGACGGCGCCCGCCGAAGCGCCTGGGATATGCTGTCATATCCGGAAATGAACATGGGCAGGCTTTCTGCGATCTGGCCTGAGCTAGGCTCCCTGAGCCCGGAAACCGCATCACAGTTGGAGATCGAAGGTCTATACGCGACCTATTTAATGCGCCAGGACGCTGATATTGAGGCATTTCGGCGTGACGAGCAGCTCGCAATACCAACAGATATGGCCTTTGACGGGATTCCCGGCCTGTCGTCGGAAGTCGTGGACAAATTAAAAACTGCAAGACCTTCAACCCTGGGGGCGGCGTCTCGCATATCCGGGATGACTCCGGCGGCGATAACCGTCTTGCTTTCAGAGATTAAACGGGGCCGGCGACGGGTGGCGTGACACGCCGCAATGTTTCACGTGAAACAATAGGCGTTTTTCTGTTATAGTGGCGGCGACTATTTAATAGAAATTATGCAGGGCCATCCCGTAAATGAATTGCCGTTCCGATTCCGAATCGAATTTGCCGTTAACGCGTGAAGACTTCGCACGGCAAGCCAGCGCGGACAAAGAGGTCTGTGACTCATTGGAACGATATGCGGATATTCTTAAAAAATGGCAGAAACGGTTCAATCTTGTTGGGCAAAAAACACTAAATGACCTCTGGCGTCGTCATTTTCTCGATTCCGCTCAACTGCTTCCTCTTATCCCACAAAAGCAAGCGTCCATCGTTGACCTAGGAAGCGGTGCCGGATTCCCCGGGCTGGTTCTTTCCATCATGGGGCGGATGCCCGTTCACCTGGTTGAAAGTGACGCAAACAAAACGGAATTTTTGAGACAGGTTATCAGAGAAACCAAAGCGGCGGCTATTCTGCACCGGACCCGAATCGAACACTATGACGGACCTAAAGCGTCTACGGTTGTCAGCCGGGCATGTGCGCCGATCAGCAGGCTGTTGGACTATGCGTCGAATATTTGCACAACGAATGCTAGACTCTTGTTTCTCAAGGGCCGAAATTGGCGGTCCGAATTGATGGAATCCCAAGATAAATGGAACGTTAACTATAAATCCCACGCCAGTTGTACCAACCCCGACGGCATCATTCTCGAGATCAATGAATTCAACCCTAGATAATACGGCGAAAGCAACGCCATTCCTGGAGCGTGCGTCACGCGTTATCGCTATCGCAAACCAGAAGGGCGGCGTTGGCAAGACCACAACGACCATTAACCTGGCGACGGCTCTTGCCGCCATTCAGAAAAAAGCCCTGATTATTGACCTCGATCCTCAGGGAAACGCCAGCACCGGTCTTGGCCTCTATCCGGATGACAGGGCGACCAACACCTATCATGTCATGATGGGGGAAACCACATTAGGCGGCGCCATCGCCAAGACGGACATTCCCGGGCTCGATATCGTGCCTTCCGGCATGGATCTGTCAGGCGTTGAAATTGAGCTGATCGATGAGGACCGCAGGGAATTCAAGCTTAAAGAAGCCCTAAATGGTGAAACCGGCCATTATGATTACATACTAATCGATTGTCCGCCTGCGCTGGGACTTCTTACGGTCAATGCGCTGGTTGCCGCCGATTCAGTGCTGGTGCCGTTACAATGTGAGTTTTTCGCCCTCGAAGGCATAAGCCACCTGACGCGGACAATCGATCGTATCAAGGCAGGTTATAATCCCGGCCTGGAGATCCAGGGCATTGTCCTTACCATGTATGACCGCCGCAACAACCTCTCCGACATGGTGGCCAACGATGTCCGAGCCTATTTTGGCGATAAGGTATACAATACGGTTATTCCCCGGAACGTGCGCGTTTCCGAGGCCCCTTCACACGGCAGACCTGTCCTGATTTATGATATTAACTGCGCTGGCAGCCAAGCTTATCTGCATCTTGCAAGCGAGGTGATCCACCGCGAACGCCGGACGACAATCCTATGAGTACTCAAAAAAGAAAAAGCCTTGGACGCGGGTTAAACGCCCTACTTGGTGACGATACATCAGTTCGCCCTGAAGCCATTCAGGATGACGGGCCGAGGCAGGTTCCCATTGAATTTCTGCACCCCGGTAAATATCAGCCCCGCCATGTAATGGACAATGAAGCCATAAAAGAACTCGCCGCTTCAATGGCCGAGAAGGGCGTTCTGCAACCGCTTTTGGTCCGACCTCATCCGGAGCAAAAAGACCAGTTTGAAATTATTGCAGGTGAACGGCGTTGGCGGGCGGCGCAGGTTGCCAAACTTCACCAAGTGCCTGTGATCGTCAGAAACTTTTCCGATGTTGAGGCGCTTGAAGTCGGGCTTATTGAAAACCTGCAACGCCAGGACCTGTCACCGATCGATGAAGCGCAGGGTTATCAGCGGCTGTTGGATGAGTTTCAGCATACCCAGGAAAAAATGGCAGACGTGGTCGGCAAAAGCCGAAGCCATATAGCAAATACCCTTCGCCTCCTCAGCCTTCCGGATGGCGTCAAGAGCATGATTGAAGAAGGCAGCCTGTCAGCCGGCCATGCCCGAACATTGATTGGCCTCGACAATTCGATCGTGCTTGCAAAAAAGATTGTCAAGGAGAGGCTGAGCGTCAGGCAGGCGGAAAGGCTAGCGCGCGATTCTCAATCAGAAAACAAAGCCAAAACGTCCAAGCCGCTTAAAGATGCGGATACGGTCGCTTTGGAGAATAACATAAGCGGGCTTCTCGGACTGAAGGTAGATATCAGACCAGGGAAAAGCGGCGGTTCCATGACAATCCACTACAAAACTCTGGACCAGCTTGACACGGCGCTCCATCGGTTAAGCCACGGCAGCGATTTTACTGAAGAAGATTAAGGCGAGTAAAAATAATATTTTTCAACTTATGCGCGAAATTGCCATGATCGCGCGCCCGCAAACCAATTCAACAGGCGCACCTGAACTTTTACAAGTTGCCTCGGCCTCTGTCAGGACCGACAAGGCCTGACGCACTCCCTCAGGTGACCACCGGCGGGCCTGACGATTGAAACGATCCTTGAATTTAAAAAAGACGGGAGGCCGCAAGGATCCGACAACGTTGGATGCGTCTGCACCGTTAGATACCTGAGACACAACCCAGTCCAAACGCTGAAAATGACGCTGTAACGCACGCAGAATGGCTATTTCAGAAACACCTTCCTTCAAGGCCCTTTGATAGCCGTCATCGGCATCGACGGCATTTCCGTCCGCCACAGAAAAGGCGATGTGATCAGCGGAGGCGGCGCCTGAATTAACGAGACAAGCCTCAACATCTTCGATTGTAACATGCCCGCCTTCACCAACATAAAGGGCGAGTTTGTCAATCTCGCGGCGGATAAGGGCCCTGTCTTCCCCTAGCGTCTGGCCAAGCAGGCCAAGGGCATCGCGACCGGCGTTGACGCCTAAGTCCTTCAGCATTCGTTCCACTGATTTCAGCAATCCCTGACCTTCTTCCGGGTAACAGGCTACAGATGCTGCTAGAGCATGCTTTTCAAACAGCGTACGCAATGAGGAGCGGGGAGTCAGCTCCTGAGCCTGAACGACGATGAGCGCATCGGGCGATGGATCCTGAAGATAAGGCTCGATTATCTTGCTGAGGCTGTCACCGGCATCCCTGATGCGGATCAGTCTTTGCCCGCCTCCAAAGGAAAGGGCATTCGCCTCATCCACAAGGCGGGTAGGGTCATCCTTGAGGGCGCTAACAGAGATCTCAACAACATTGAACGGATCGTTTAAGTCAGGGACAACCGTGCGACCCAAAATGTCAGCACGTTCCTTAACAAGCCCCTGGTCCGGGCCATAAAGCAAAATACACGAAACACTCTTATCGGGCTGTGCAAGAAATCGTTCGGCGGCGCCCGAAGAAATTTTCATTAAAACGTCTCAGGATTCCAGGCGGTTAAACCAAATAGCCAGTTGGCGGCGTATTTCATTTCCTAAAATAATAACGGCACGTGAACGCGCGTCACGCTCAGCGACAAGAGTAGCATACTCTGAATCAAGAATGTTATAACTGCTAACTGCGCTAACCGATCCGGAAAAACTTTCTTTTTCTACATCCCCTGTAGGCGTGAGGGTAAAAGATCCGTTTAGCTTCAAATTAGCACGGGTTGAAAAAGATGTCTGTTCTATGGATATCTTTTCGATGGATTCATTAAGACTAACCGCCAATACCCACTCAGGATTTGAAGGGCTGCCCTTGGGGGTAAGGACGCTATACAGATGGTTCCTAAGCTCTTGCCCGGTTCTATCAGGAATTGGCTTTACGAGAATGGCGCCAAAGGCCTGCCCCGCGGATGGGCGATCTGTGGTTTTTTGATACAGGGGCGAAAAGCCGCACGCTTGTAGCGTAACGACAAGGCAGGCCAGTACAGCTGTTTTAAACAACGACATTGATGATCCGGTTTTTAACATAAATGACTTTACGTATATCCTTGCCGCCAATGGCATTCTGAACGTTTTCTATAGAGTATGCAGCCTCTTCGGCGACATCCTGGTCGCAATCCTTAGGCAGCGTGGCGGTGCCGCGCAGTTTTCCATTTACCTGAACAGCGACATCGACAGACTCTTCCACCAATTGGGTACTATCCGCTTCTGGCCAGCACTGATTATACAATAAATCATCATGCCCGAGGCCTCGCCATAATTCTTCTGCAAGATGGGGCATCATAGGTCCAATAAGAAGCGTAGCTGTTTCCCAACCGAAACGGGTTACCCAGTTGTTACGGTCCTTTTCTTCTATGCCTTCGAGCGCATTTGTCAGTTCCCTGATCCTGGCGACAGCCTTGTTGAAATGAAACCGTTCCAGATCTTTGGTAACATCGGCAATGGTCTTATGGCAAAGCCTGTATATATTTTCCATGACAGGGCCAAGAGCATCGGGTTTGGGCGTTCCAGGAAGGCAGAAAAATCCCGAATTCGGCATGACAGCTCGCCATAAGCGATTTACGTATCGCCATGCGCCCTCGATACCTGATTCTGTCCAATCCAGATCCCGGTCCGGAGGACTGTCAGACAGCATGAACAACCGCGCCGTATCGGCGCCATAGGTCTGGATGATTATCTCCGGATCAACGACATTGCGCTTTGACTTGCTCATTTTTTCCGTCCGGCCAACCTCGACTGGCTCGCCGGTTTTAATATGAACAGCCTGCTCGCCCTGATGATCGACATCGGTCGGGAACAGCCAGCCGGATGAATCCCGATAGGTGGCATGGCAAATCATGCCTTGTGTCATAAGGCCCGCAAACGGTTCTGATATTTCGAGATATCCACATTGCTGTAAGGCTCGGGTGAAAAACCGGGAATACAAAAGATGCAGAACCGCATGCTCGATACCGCCGATGTATTGATCAACCGGCAGCCAGTAATCGGCCGCAGATTTAGCAAACCCGAGCTTGGTATTGCCGGGGGAACAGAATCGGGCGAAGTACCAGGAAGACTCAAAAAACGTGTCGAACGTATCTGTTTCACGAACCGCCGGACTGCCACATGATGGACAATCGACATGTTTCCACGTTGGATGAGCATCCAGCGGATTGCCCGCTACGGACAAATCAACGTCCTCGGGCAGCTCGACCGGAAGGTCGGTTTCTGGAACATTGACGATGCCACAGGCATCACAATGAATAACCGGGATGGGGCAGCCCCAGTACCGCTGACGGGAAACACCCCAATCGCGGAGGCGATAATTGATGGCGCGTGCGCCTTTGTCGTTTGACTCGAAAAAATCAATTATCTTTGATTTGGCGTCCGCTACGTTTAACCCATCAAGAAAGTCCGAGTTAATGGCGACGCCGTCTTCGGTAAAAGCAATATCCTCAATCACCATGTCGCTGGCATCGGTACCCTTGGGAGCAACGACAGGAATAACAGGGAGGCCATATTTGCGGGCAAAATCCAGGTCGCGCTGGTCATGGGCGGGGCAGCCGAAAATGGCGCCTGTCCCATATTCCATGAGCACGAAGTTGGCGACATAGAGGGGCAATGCCGGCTTTCCATCGATAACATGGGAAACAGACAGACCTGTTTCGAAACCCAGTTTTTCGGCAGATTCAATGGCAGCTTCGCTGGTTCCCATCCGGTTGCATTCTTTGATAAACGCATCGAGCTGGTCATTATCCTTTGCGAGCTCCAGAGCCAACGGATGGTTGGCTGCAATAGCGCAGAACGATGCACCGAAAATGGTATCCGGCCTGGTCGTATAAACTTCCAGCTTTTCATCTCGCCCTTCAATGGGGAAAAGGATATGGGCGCCCTCTGACCGCCCGATCCAGTTTTCCTGCATCAATCGGACACGGTCGGGCCATCTTTCAAGTGAATCGAGCGCTGAGAGCAATTCTTCGGCATAAGCCGTGATCTTGAGGAACCATTGTGAAAGCTTCCTTTTTTCGACCAGTTCACCCGAACGCCAGCCCCGGCCATCAATAACCTGTTCGTTTGCGAGAACAGTGTTTTCCACAGGATCCCAGTTGACCCAGGATTCTTTTCGATAAACCAGTCCCTCGTTCAAGAAGTCGAGGAACATTTTTTGTTCGTGCTTGTAATACTCAGGCTCGCAGGTTGCGATTTCACGGGTCCAGTCGTAGGAAAGTCCCATTGATTTTAATTGTGAACGCATGGCCGCGATGTTTTCGCGAGTCCACTTGGCAGGATGAACGTTATTTTCAATTGCCGCATTTTCTGCCGGCAACCCGAAGGCGTCCCAGCCCATTGGGTGAAGTACATTATGCCCCATCGCCTTCTTGTAACGGGCAACAACGTCACCAAGGGTATAGTTCCGGACATGCCCCATATGGATGCGCCCGGAAGGGTAGGGAAACATCTCCAGAACGTAGTATTTTGGCAAATCAGAGTCTTCATGGACCGTAAAACAATTACGTTCGTCCCACTCCCTTTGCCATCTGGCTTCAGCTTCTCTTACGTTGTAGCGTGATTCGTTATCTTTAGGCGCCACAGTCGACGTTCCCTTTCCAGTTAGACCGCGCATTACATATACCAAACGTTTCGTACAGGCCATACCTGACGCGACATTTGGGGTTAAATGCATATAGACAGACAAATTTCATTTAGGAATCACAGAAAAGGCCAATACCGGCAACCGCATTGACGGGGGCGCCCTTTAGCTCTTTCAGGTTTCTGGGCGTAATGCCCCCAAGGGGACAGGCCAGATTTGGCGCATGGCGCGCGACCCGGCGATACCCGATTGCGCCAAGGCACTTTCGTGCGGGATGACTGCGAGTAGGAAAGACCGGTGATATGAAAATACCGTCAACGCCAAGCTGGCGCGCCCTAAGAACAGCGGCCTCAGAGTGCGCTGAAGCAGTTATGATCAACCCCCTTGGCAAATTGAATATATGGGGCCGAGCCAAGTAAACGGATCGTTCAGAAAGATGTATGCCATCTAGTTCTTTGGTTATTGAAGATTGGGGCGCAGCCGCGGCCATCAATTTTATGCCAAGTTTCGTGCAAACGGGACGCAAGGTCTTTACCAGAGAGGCAAGGTGTGCCCTTTTTATGCTGCGTACAATAATGCCTGAATCAGGCGGCATTTGCTTCAGTGTCGCTATAATTTCCTCACTTGAGCCCAAGCGTGTATCATCGGTCATTAAAATAAATCGCGGTAAGGATAAATCGCGCTTTTTCGTATTATGACGGCATGAGAGATTAGATGACCATCGAAGGGCTTCGGATTTTTTCACCAATCATTTCCTTCGGGAAAAATTATGAAGAACGATAAGGACCGCTGGTAACAATGGCAGAAGACAGTGACCAAACAGTTGATGTTAAAACTAACCTCGATTCAGTTCTGACAAAAATCAACGATGCGATTAATGACGCTGGCAGGGTACCGGGCGATGTTACCCTGGTCGCAGTCAGCAAAACACATGATGCGGACCGTATCCAGCCGGTAATTGATGCCGGCCAGCAAGTGTTCGGTGAGAACAGGGTACAGGAAGCTGAATCAAAATGGCCCGAACTAAAGACGGCCAATCCCGGCATAATCCTGCACCTGATCGGCCCGCTGCAAACCAACAAGGTCAAGCACGCTTTGGAGCTGTTTGATGTTATTGAGACCGTGGACAGGCCCAAGCTTGCCCGGCGCCTTGCCAGGATCATGGGTGAAACGGGAACAAGGCCTCAATTATTCATACAGGTCAATACCGGTGCGGAGCCCCAAAAGGCAGGAATTCTGCCGCAAGACGCAGATGAATTTATTCGTGAATGTATTGAAGACCTTGAGTTGCCTGTGGTCGGACTTATGTGCATTCCGCCTGTTGACGAGGAGCCCGCTCTACACTTTGCCCTGCTTCGTGAAATCGCAAAAAGAAACGGGCTGGATAAATTAAGCATGGGAATGAGCGCAGACTATGATGTCGCCATTAAATTCGGCGCAACCCATGTCAGGGTCGGGACGGCAATTTTCGGAGCCAGACAGCCTATTTCAGATTAGGCGTCATCCGGATTGATCCGAATCATGGCCCCAGGGTCACATCGCTTCAGGACAGACAGCAAGTCCCCCAGCATCAGGGCGACACACCCTTGGGTGGGAGTATATTCTTCGCGCGCAACGTGAAGGAAAATGGCGCTTCCCTTACCTGGAACAGGCGGGTTGTCGTTAAAGCCCAGCTCGACAATCACATCGTAGATATGATCTTCCCGCCAGAGACGCTCATGGCTTTCCTCAGAGGGAAGGGAGATGGGCTTGTTGTAATCGCTGCTGTTTACGTCGTCACACCAACCGTCATTCTCAGATAGCGCCATGACATCAAGGCCCGTTACCGGCCTGTCTATACGATCGGGCCTGTACAAAACGCGCCGTAAAGGAAATTCGCCAATGGGCGTGGCGCCGTCGCCTTCTGTTTTCTCCCTGGTTATCCCGCTTGGCCCAAGCGAGCAGCGATAGGAAGCTTCTCCAAACGTCAGGGTTCCGTTAGCATAAACATCAATGACAACCGGCTCATTGTCCATTGGCATTCACCAGAGTTGATAAGTGGATGTAGATAGTCTGGCTACTACTGCGAAACGTCTATAAATGGTCGCATTGCCTGACGTTGAAGGCTAGCACTATCATTATAACGCGCAAGAATCTCGGGCATTGTCGCGCCATACCAGCCACCCTGGCTAGCGACGCCACCTGCCGAAACGGGCTCATTTGGAACGACCCCGCCGTAAGCCTGCGCAGCAGTACCCGGAGATGTCGGTGTGCCGTCAGGGGTTGTCCAGAGGCTCCAGCGTGGCGCGGTGTCACTCACTTGCGCCGGATGCCCGATATTTGAATGTCCGTTGGTTCCCGGCTCGACGTGTGGGTCATCTAAATTTGCGGTTAATCCGCCTTGTTGGTTGGCGGTATTGACAGGTTGTCCACTATAGAGAGCGGCAAGAATATCGGCAGGGAGTGCATCAATCGAAACCGGCTCATCTGTTGACGCGAAACCAATTACTCTTGGCGCGGCCGGGTTCTCTTCTGGGGCGTTTTCGCTGAAAGTAAACGGTTTATCAGGGGATAGAGATTCATTTTCCTCCAAAGAGGAAATTGCGAATAGAGCCCCATCAGAAGAAGCAGGATGGCCGTCCGAGCTGTCCTGGTCCCGGTTTATAGCGTCGGCCAGAGCATCCGGACCGGACGTATCAAGGAAATCTCCAGGCAATAATGAGACGACATGCTCGCCTATATCTTTGCCGGTGTGATCCTCAATGGCGATATTCGCAACGGAGGCCGCAGCGCCAAGAGGCCCGAAAAAGAGTGTGGAGCCCGCAACCCGCGCAGGATTTGAAATTTCATCACCGGTAATGGAGCGGTAAATGCTTGAAACCACAGGAATGTGTTGCAGCGGGTTGACGATATCAATCAGATCGGAAAACGAGAGGGCCGGTATTTTTTCAATACCCTGAGAAGCCGTTGTGTTGTTTACAATCTGACCACGGTCTCTGGTCGAACCGGCGCTGCCTTTGAGCAATTCGGCATCTGCAAGCGCAGTAGATTTTTCAATACCCGTGACTGAAGCCTCGGTCCGGGCGCGTTCCCGGGCAAGCTCCGATGGCGGCTGGTATGCGATTGCTCGCTGGGTGAAATCAATACGGTTTTCGTGACTCATTATCGGCACTTTCAGTTTGACTTAATTAAAAGCAAACTGCGTGCCAACATTTATTCATTTATTTTCAAATAGTTAGAGAAAATTTTCAGTGGAGAAAATCACCTGATAAGGCAATAGATGCCTAATTAAAGAGATGATTTTTCCCCCTATGCCCAGGCTGTTACCCGTTATAGAAGATGACCGCTTCGCCGCGCTTTTGTGTCTAGGTACATCTCGTTATGTTTATTTGAGGGAAATGAGTGCGGAACTCGATCCGTTACCTCAACGCCACACGCCGCCAGGGCAGCGACTTTTTCAGGATTGTTGGTCAACAGGCGTATGTTGTTGTACCCCAATTCACGAAGCATCTGGGCTGCTGGAAGATACACCCTTTCATCGGCATCAAAACCAAGCTGTTCGTTGGCGTCTAGCGTATCGAAGCCCCGGTCCTGCAATTCGTACGCCCTCAGCTTGTTAACAAGCCCGATGCCCCTGCCTTCCTGGGCAAGATAAAGCAGCACGCCGCTTCCAACATTGGATATTTCATTTATGGCGCCACGAAGCTGGTCTCCACAGTCGCATTTCAGGCTTCCGAGCAGGTCGCCCGTAAAACATTCAGAATGTAACCTGACCAGCACAGGAGATTCCCGATCTGGCGTGCCAATGATTATCGCCAGGTGCTCCAGGCCACCATCGACAGGCCGGAAGGCGATAATGCGTGTGTTTTCGGCATTTTCCAGCGGAACCCTGGCCTCACTGACAATGGAAAGCGAGCGCGCCGATGTCTTGTCGTATTGAAAGACATCACCGCCGTCGACGATAAACATATCCTGACGAACGGCCCAAGCATCCAGGTCGTCAGCCATTGGATCAGCGATTTCCGCAACAAGTGCCGCCGGCAGGAGGCGGGCGGTCTTTGTTAAAAGCACTGCGGCTGCTTCACAGCTAAACCGCTCTGCACGTGAAACAATCGCCGATTCAAGGAGTTCAGCCATTTCACTGCCTTCTGCATTTGAAATCGGATCAGAGAGGTCGTGAATTTGATCAACGGATAAATCTTTCCCCTCACCGGCATTGATCAAGGCGACACTTGGTCCGGTCTCTGAAAGCCCGAGAACGGATGCCCGCCTTCCTGTTACGGCCAGGAGAGCGCGTGAATTTGACGTCTTTGCCAGTAACGACAGCCCTGTTTCTGTCACAGCTTCTGCTGCCAACATCAGAACGGAACGCCCTTCATGACCGCGGACGGCAACCATACGGCCTCGGCGCAGTTCGGAAATGGCACGATCAACCGCCAGCAAGGATCGCGGAGCCCTTGTTGCCGGAATTTGCACCAGTTCAATATGACGTTTCATGCCGATACATACTCTAACAGAAAACTTTCAGGCATCGTTATTGTATAAAGACGATGCTTTTACAAATATAATGTGCCATCTAGGAAAGAATGAAATAATCTGTAAAAAATAGAACTATCAAAGATCTGGGACTTTTTCACGATGACAAGCGGCAAGCGTATTCTTCTGGTAGATGATGATGACACGCTGATCGAGATGCTGACGGATCAGCTACATCTTCATGAAGAATTCAATACATCAATAGCACGAACCGGCTCTGAATCCCTGGAATTGGCAAAACACGATTATTATGACGTGATCATTCTCGATGTTGGCCTGCCTGATATGGACGGCCGGGAGGTTTGCCGCCTTATGCGCCGAAACGGGGTGCGGTCTCCGATAATCATGCTGACGGGTGCAGACACGGATGCCGACACGATCCTTGGGCTGGACGCCGGCGCAAACGACTATATTACAAAGCCTTTCAGGCTGGGTGTCCTGCTAGCGCGCCTGCGGGCGCACATTCGCCAGCATGAGCGCAGCGACGACGCCATGTTCACCATTGGCCCTTATACATTTCAACCAAGCGCCAAAACCCTGGTGCACAATGAAAGCAACAAGAAAGTTCGCCTGACGGACAAGGAAGGCGCCATATTGAAGTATCTTTACCGTTCCGGTGATCGTGTTGTCAGCCGCGACGTTTTACTGGATGAGGTGTGGGGGTATAACGCCGGCGTGACCACGCATACGCTGGAAACGCATGTGTACAGGCTTCGTCAGAAAATCGAAGAAGACCCTTCTAACGCGAGGATCCTGGTCACCGAGCCGGGAGGATATCGGCTGGCGCCCTAGCGACAGGCTTGTCAGTGATTACCGATGAGAACCTCACGTCGTCCGACACGGTTAGCGGGGCTGACGACGCCTTCTGCTTCCATTTGCTCGATAATACGAGCCGCGCGGTTATAACCAATCTGCAGATGACGCTGGATAAAGCTGGTTGAGGCCTTTCCTTCACGCGCTACCAACGCGACGGCCTGATCATACAGTGCGTCTGAACTGCTGCCTCCGTCACTACCGGGCAGAGCGATATCTGTCTCGGTCGTAACAGCGTCAATATACTCCGGCTCGCCCTGTGCCTGTAAGTGCCGGACAACATGTTCAACCTCATCATCAGAAACAAACGGGCCATGAACACGCGTTATTCGGCCGCCACCAGCCATATAAAGCATGTCGCCCTGGCCCAGGAGATTTTCGGCGCCCTGTTCGCCAAGGATCGTGCGGCTGTCGATTTTGGATGTTACCTGGAAGCTGACCCTGGTCGGGAAGTTGGCCTTGATGGTGCCCGTGATAACGTCTACGGACGGACGCTGGGTGGCCATGATGAGGTGAATACCAGCGGCGCGCGCCATTTGCGCAAGGCGTTGGATGGCGGCCTCGACATCCTTGCCGGCAACAAGCATGAGATCCGCCATTTCGTCGACGACGACGACGATATGAGATAGCGGCTCGTTTGCAATGGGCTGGTCTTCGTATACAGGCCTTCCTTCTTCATCGAAGCCGGTCTGAACGTTTCGGGTCAGAACTTCGCCGTTTTTCTTGGCCTCAAGAAGGCGGGCGTTAAATCCGGCAATATTGCGAACGCCGATCTGTGACATGGCCCTGTAACGATCTTCCATTTCCCGTACTGTCCACTTAAGAGCCACAACGGCCTTCGACGGGTCCGTAACAACAGGGGTCAGAAGATGGGGGATGCCGTCATATACGGACAATTCCAGCATCTTGGGATCAATCATGATGAATTTGCACTGATCCGGCGTCAGACGATAAAGCAGCGAAAGTATCATGGCGTTCATGCCGACAGATTTACCGGATCCGGTCGTGCCGGCGATCAGCAGGTGTGGCATGCGGGCCAGGTCGACGCATACGGGTGCGCCGCCAATATCCTTGCCGAGGGCAAGCGGCAGGTTCCCACCTGTTTTCTCGAATGCCTCAGAGGCCAGAAGCTCACGCAGGCCGACCATTTCCCGGGTCGAGTTGGGAAGCTCGATACCAATGACGCTGCGTCCGGGGACAACGGCAACCCGTACGGATATGGCGCTCATTGAACGGGCGATGTCATCGGAAAGCCCGACGACCCGTGACGTCTTGGTGCCCGGGGCCGGCTCAAGCTCGTAAAGCGTTACAACAGGACCCGGGCGAACCTTCACGATTTCGCCACGGATGCCGAAATCCTCAAGCACGGAAGACAGGAAGGTTGCGTTCTGCGCTAGGGATTCCTTATCGACCGGTGTTTCGCGTTTCTTGGGCGAGGCCTCATCCAGCAAATCAAGCGGCGGCATTTTGTAAACGCCGTCACTATCGCCCAGATCCAGAACTTTTTGCCGCTCCCTTTCCGCCTTGCGGCCGGGCTTGGCCTTGGTTTTACCTTGCTCAACAACCGACTTGCCAGTTTTGCGGAGCCTCAGGGACCGTTTTTTCTTAGCAGGCTCTTTGACTGTTGTGGAGCGCTCTTTGGACAAGGACGTGTTAGCTTCAGCATCCGCCTCATCGTCCTCCGGCCCGTCTTCGAGACGGCCATTAAAGCCGGGTGTTAGACGCTCACTGAGACTACCTATGGGATTGATCGGACTCCTGAAGTTACGAATTCCGCCAATGGCGCCACTGAATATCAGCTGAAAAGCATGGCCAAGCGAGCGCCACTCCTGCCACGACCACCCCAGAACATATATGCAAACCCCGACACCCAGACCGCCTATTACAGAGGCGAGTATGGCTGGGCCGTAAATAGGGTGCGCCAGTGAGGCCGCCGGATTAACGAGACTGAAAAGAGAATGGCCGGTAAACCCACCCAGTCCGGTAACCAGCGGCCAGTTCCCCGGAACGGAAAGAGTGCTGACGGACATGGAAATGAACAGCATTGACAGAATAAGAAGAATAACTCTGACGGCGACATGGCGCAGGGGACGTTTGCGCATCAATTGAATCCCCCAGGCCATTAGGGCAAGGGCCGGAAGAATTGCCGTGATGCCGACGCTCTGAAGGCCGATATCTGCAACAGCGGCTCCAATTGGCCCTAAAATATTCTGTACCGGCTGATCCGTTGCATTGTTAAGGGACGGATCGGTCGCTGAGTAAGTCGCCAGTGCTGCGATCATCGCGCCCGATGATAAACACAGAACTAGTCCGCTTATTTCAGCGATCCGCCGTTTTAGAAATTCAGCAACGGCCGTCGGCAACAAGGCGCTGTCAGGCGCGGATGTCATGGTTCTCGCCATGACGTTAGTTTTATAGCAAGGGGTGTTTACAAGACCTTAACAAGCCGCTTGCAGGCCTCGCCGATTACAGCAGGATCGTTTACGAGCGCAATTCTGATAAACTCTCCTCCCGGATTGTTTCCGGACGGATCTTCTCTGGAGGTATGGGCGCCGGGAAGAACCCTCACACCAGTCTCCCGCCAAAGCGTTTTGGCCGCCGCCTCACCGTTCCCGACGTTAAGCCACAGGAAAAAACCACCTTCAGGCCGGTAAAAATCATACATGTTACCGATTATATCCTCTGCAACATCGATATTTCGCCGATAAAACCCCCGTATTTCTTCAACATGGACGTCGTCATTCCACAGGGCGGCTGAGGCAGCATCTATCGGTAAGGGGACGGTGGCTGCGATATAGCTTCTGAAGCGCCCGAATTTTTCGATAATATCCGGATCTCCCGCGATAAAGCCTGAGCGTAGGCCTGCGCCGTTGGAGCGCTTCGAAAGGGAATTGATGGCGATTACCCGATCGTAGAGGGTGGCGACGTTAGATGTTTCGGCGATTTCCCGGCAGACCTGTAAAACACCGGGCGGTGGGGTCTTGTCGTAAATTTCTGCATAGCACTCGTCCGAGACCAAAACGAAATCATGTTTCCGGGCCAAATGAATGGCTTTTTCCAGATAGGTCTTTGAGGCGATAGCTCCCTGTGGGTTGGCCGGAGAGCAAAGGAAAAGCAATGAAAGCCGCTCCAGCGTTTCCACGCTCAAGTTATCAAGGTCCGGCAAAAAGTTCGTTTGTTTGGTTGCGGGCAAATATAGGGACTCAGCGCCGCTTGCGAGCGCGCCGGTGCCATAAACGTGATAGAACGGGTTCGGCATGGCCACGATGGGGCGTTTCCCGTTCTTTGTTTCCGGAACCAGCCATGTAGGCAGCAGGTAAAGCGCTTCGCGCGACCCAGCGCAGGCAAGGATGTTCGATTGCGGATTGATGGCATTTTCCGAAAGGCCGTACCGTCGGGACATCCAGCCGGCTATCGCTTCGCGCAGTTCAGGCGACCCTGCAAAAGGGGGGTATTTGTTCCAGCGACCGGCCTGATCTCGAACAATGTCAGAGACCAGTGCTGGAACAGGTTGTTGCGGCTCTCCGACCGCCAGGGATATAGGGTCTATATCTTCAGGTGGATTTATACCATCAAGCAGGCTGCGTAGCCGGTCAAATGGATAATCGGGCAGGGTCTCCAAGCGTGGATTGATTTCCATGACGTTTCCGGAAGATTTGGCAATTTTTAAAAGACAATCCAAAGCTTTGGTCAATTTAGGCCATACCGGCAAGGGTTATTTTATTGATAGTTCTAAAAAATTAGAAGCCGGCCACGCAAGGCGGGGAAACAAAATGCGCGACCGGCCCAAGCGGATCCCAGGGATAATAGATCCATAGCCCGTATAATTATGTTATTGCTGCTGTTATTAAAAAGTGGAAAGGCTGGACATTCCCTGGAACGGATATCATCGTATATCTATGGCTGAACAAACCTCGGATGTGCTGATCATTGGCGGCGGCCTGGCCGGCGGAACACTGGCGTGCATACTTGCGGCGCATGGCGTCGAGACTACGGTTGTTGAGCGCGAAAAGCCATCCGACATTCTCGACCCTCATTACGACGGCAGGGCATCCGCCATTGCGCTTGGCAGCAAACGCGTCCTTGATGGCGCCGGTTTGTGGGTAGATCTGGAGGATAACAGTGCACCGATTGATGACATTCGTGTGGCCGATGGCGAATCGCTCCTGTTCCTTCATTACGACCACCAGGACCTTTGCGGTGAACCTTTTGGGTTTATGGTCGAAAACCGCCGACATAGGGCGGCATTGGCTAAACGTTTCGATCAGTTGCCCGCCTTGTCTGTCAGGGCGCCGGAATCGCTGGAGAGCCTTGAAAGAACACCAGATGGCGTAATGGCCACCTTGAAAAGTGGCGATATCATTAATGCCCGCCTTGTTATCGGCGCAGATGGACGCGGATCCGAAGTTAGGCAGCGGGCTGGTATTGGTCTTACGGGATGGTCTTATAATCAGCACGGGATCGTTTGCACCGTTCACCACGAGAAGCCTCATAACAATATTGCCCATGAGCATTTTCTGCCCGGCGGCCCGTTTGCCATACTCCCCCTGATGGGGAATCGGTCTTGTATCGTTTGGACCGAGCGCTCTGAGCTGGCGCCGGCGATGATGGCCCTGGACAAGCAGGATTTTGAAGCAGAATTGTCTGAACGCTTCGGTGACTTTTTGGGTGAGCTGGAGGTTATCGGGGAGCGCTGGAGCTACCCACTGTCATTGCAGTTTGCCGAGAAGTCCGTGGACAATCGTCTCGTGCTTATCGCAGACGCGGCCCACGGCATGCACCCTATTGCAGGCCAGGGCCTGAATATGGGCCTGCGTGATGTTGCGGCATTGGCGGAAGTGCTGATTGAGGCTCATCGTTTAGGACTAGACTTGGGATCGGCTTCGATTATTGAACGTTATGAACGCTGGCGCCGTTTTGATAACACACTCATGCTCGCCATGACGGATGTTCTCAACAGGCTTTTCTCAAACGATATCGCACCGGTTCGGATTGCCCGGGACCTTGGGCTTGGTATCGTAAACACTATCCCACCGCTTAAGCGGCTATTCATGCGTCATGCCATGGGGCTGGTTGGTGATTTGCCGAGACTTATGCGGGGGCAGCCGCTTTAAGTGCTTAGAATGCATAAAACTGTCTCAGGGGTCGCGGCTTAATCCCTGTTTGTCCAATTCATCGAGATAGGCTTTCCACATCTCATCCTGATGCAGGCCATAACTATAAAGCGTTTCCCAGGTAAAGATGCCGGTATCGTGCAGATCGTCGAACTTTATTCTGATGGCGTAGTTGCCGACAGGTTCGACGCCCATGATTCCGACATGTCGTCGTCCCGAAACCAGGGTTTTTTGTCCGGGACCATGACCCTGGACTTCAGCGGACGGACTTTCAACGCGTAACAGTTCAGCGGGCAGGCTAAAGGACTTACCGTCAGAGAAATCGACCTCCAGGCGCTTTTCCTCCTGGATGAGACGGATTTCTGTGGGTTGAACCTGAGAACGGAAGTCCTGCATTATTTGATCTCCTCAATTGGCGTCACTTTCGCCGGCCCATCGTCAAGAGGGCGGGCTTCATCAGGCAGCATGATGGGGATGCCATCACGTATGGGATAGGCAAGACCGGCCCTGTCACTGATTAGTTCCTGGGCATCCAAATCGTATTTCAAAGGGCCCTTGGTCAGGGGACAGACAAGAATCTCTAACAGTTTTGGATCGACCCGCCGGTCAGTCATCATCATAAATCCCGTTAAAAACGACAAGCCTCATGGGAGACGCCAATTTAATGACGTACACCATTATTATCTGTATTTCCATGTAATGACAGGGTCATGAGATTTCCAAGTAATTGGCCCCGGGATGTCGTGTTCTTGCATTCCAGAAGGGCTTGCTTTTCGCTGGGATCAAATGGGCAGAGCATGGAAAGCGTCGTGACAAGCGACGCGTCATCTGCCCCTTCAATTGCCGACCATTCTGCATTGATGCCGGTTGCAATAAAATAGGCTTCAACCGTCTTTAAGAGCGCACCCCGATCCTCAAGGCCATGACCATCTTCGTCCAGATCCTCAAAATATGGCGTATAGTCCGGGCGAACGACCCGATATCCGGACCGAAGGGGAAGCTCCTCAGCGATGTGGAATCTGCAAAGCCCCAACAGATTAATTGCAAACCGTCCGTCACCGGTTTCGGAGAAAGAAACAATCCTCCCCGCACAGCCGGTTTCATAGATGTCAGGCTGTCCCTCGGGTGATTCTACATCGGCCGTTTTAGGCTGAACCATGCCGATAACCCGGCCGCTTCCCAGCGAATCTTCGATCATATTCAGGTACCGTGGTTCAAAAATGTTGAGCGGGAGTGTGGCGCCGGGCAACAACAAAACCCCCGTCAGGGGAAAGACAGGCATTTCCTCTGGAAGCAAATCTTCAACCAACATGCTGCCACTGTGAAAAGGGATGCCGGAGTCGTCCTCATCAGTCATGAAAACAATACGGATGACAACTGCCGCCGCCCTTCAACCGTCGCTTCATGGCCGTGGCCAAGGGCCTCGAATATTTTTAAAAGCTGCCCCCTGGCGGCCTCGTCATTCCAGGCACGATCCCGCCGCACGATCTCAAGCAACTGCTCAATAGCGGCCTCGTTTTTCCCGGCGCCATAAAGCGCCATGGCGAGATCAAATCGTTGCTGATGGTTATCAGGTTCCGCCTCGACCTTGGCGGCAAGTTCCGAAGTTTCAGAATCATCTTGCGGGCCGGTTTGTTCCGCCAGCTCAAGCGCGGTGATGGCCGCGGTCACAGTTGAATCGCTCAGAACCTCCGGCGCCAAACCATCAACGATCTGCCGGGCCTGCTCCAGTTCTCCGGTTGCCGTCGTGCATCGGATCAGGCCGGCAATGGCTGGGGCATTAACAGAATCGTGGCCCAGGACCTGGGCGTAGATCGCCGACGCTGCTTCTATTTCACCTGCGTCGTATTGAGCCTGGGCTTCCTCAAGCGCCGCATCAACAGGGTTTTTAGCACCCCCCGTCAAACGGCCTATGAATTCTTTTATTTTACTTTCTGGCACAGCACCCTGGAATCCATCGACGGGCTGGCCTTGCGAAAATGCATAGACCATGGGAATAGACTGGATCCGCATTTGAGCAGCGATTTCCTGGTTCTCGTCAACGTTGATCTTGACCATGCGAACCAAGCCGCCAGCCTGCTGGACAAGCTTTTCCAACATGGGGCCGAGCTTTTTGCATGGCTCACACCATGGCGCCCAAAAATCCACTATTACGGGGACGTTCATGGAAACTTCAATAACATCCTGCATAAAGCTGGCCGTTGAGCCTTCCTTTACCAGATCTTGCGGACTTCCACCGGATGGCGCAGATGAGGCGCCTGCAAGTTCAGGCCCTGTCGTTCCGACCAGGGGGTCGGTTCCTTCTTCCGGCTCATCAGGGCTGGTGTTTGCCGCTCCGTTGTCCGGTCCAATAATTATTGCCATGATATAAAGTCCGTTCGTTTTATCAGTCTGATGATAGAAATGGCTGTACCTTGCCGGTTTCGCAAGCCCCGGCGTGTTGATCAGGGATCAAATATCGACAATTGCAGGATCATGCCCACAGGCGCGAATAAAAGACAAAAGACCCTCAGGCGTAATCGATGTTGTCGCGTTGTTCACCAGAGGGTGATAGTTAAGATGGCTGTACGCCATCATTTCGGCATCCAAAACGACATTTACAAGATTTTGCACGTCGTTAATCAGGCCAAACGGCGTAACGGAGCCCGGCTCAACACCCAGGACATCCATCATCAAATCCGGCTTGCCGAATGAAAGATGGTTTGAACCGATGCGGTGACGCAGATTTTTCATATCAATCGCCCTGTCCTCAAGGGCGACGACCAGCCAAATATCGCTTTTCTTGTCCTTCAGAAACAGGTTCTTGCAATGGGCCCCGTCCAGATCCCCGCGCCCCACCTTGGATTCTTCAACGGTAAACACGGGTTCGTGTTCAATCGTGGAGGTTTCAATTCCAAGATCGGCAAGAAAATCAAAAAGCTGTTCACGTGTCTTTGGCATGGGGCTGGATACTAGACCGCCCAGCCCTGTTTTCTCAATACCCAGATAAATTCAGCGAAAAGAAAAACTGTTAAAGTTGGGCCTTGCAAAGATAGGCGCGATGCGTATTATCGGCGCGCTTCGGGTCGTCCTGATACAGGACCGACGCCGGGTTAAGCGGGCGTAGCTCAGGGGTAGAGCGCAACCTTGCCAAGGTTGATGTCGTGAGTTCGAATCTCATCGCCCGCTCCATTTTTTCCGATGAAATCAATATAATGAATATCATTGGCGTGCGCTAAGGCGTTGCGCCGGCCCGTTCGTCCTTCAACGCCACCGCAATGTCGACTTTATCGGCAGGTTCTCTCAGGCATACATCGGGTGCTCAGTTTTTAGGTTATTGCGCAGGGCCGGGAATCCAGTCGCTCGAACGGTCACTCAGCCGGTAAGCGATTAAACCCATCATTTCGTGCAAACCTTTACTTAAATTTCCAAGTTCACGCCAGAAGTTGAAAGTAAACAATTTGAATTCAGCATCTTCGGGGAACATCGGGTCGACCGGATAGGCAATTAACGTGTCAGGCCATCCTGCTTGCCGAAATGCACCAATAGCTCTCGGCATGTGATAACTTGATGTTACCAATACCCATTTTTCCTCAGCAGCAGGCTTTACAAGATTGAACGACATCACGGCATTCTGGGATGTGTTTCTGCTCTTGTCCTCTAGAACGAGACGATCCGCACTGATTCCTAGCTGTTCAAGTAAGGGCGTCATTACGGCAGCCTCGCCGATCTCCCCTTCCCAGGCATGAGAGCCCCCACTGTAGACCAGCCGGGCTTCAGGATAATCACGCGCAAGGTCGGCAAATGCCAGAACGCGGTCGAACGATCCGCCTACGACATAATGTCCGGTGTCTATGGTCATGTCAGGATCTATTGCGCCGCCAAGGACCACAATGCCATCGATTGAGTTCGGTAAAGGCGGCTGCTGTGGGAACCGGGTGCTGATCGTATAGTTCAGATAGGTGCCCGCCGGGAAAATCATTATGACGAAGATGCAGGCAAGCATGAAGCCAGCAAGATACTTCCGTATACGTCGCCAGGGCGTAAAGCACAGAAAACATAATAAAATAGTGAGGATTGACGCTAGTGCGTATGGGTTAAAAATGCCCCACAGAATTTTCGAGAGATAATAGAACATCGTACATAAAACCCATTCTTCAGGCGCTCTGGTTAAAAATAGCCGGGGTATTCCATGCCACTTTTCGCTTAAAGAGCCTTAGAATTCATAACCGAACATTTCAATGTCCCTGCGGAAATGGTGCGCTATAAACTCGCGGGCTTCCTGGTTAAACTGTTCGCGATAATCCGAACTGGCGCTACGTGCGAAATTATAATCAGTCAATTTAATACCTAATTGTCTGAGGGATTGGTGGTCTTCAAGTCCGATGGTTTCGTACTGCAGGTATATGATTTCACGATAGGTCTTATCAGTTTCAAGATAGGTAACCTGATCATAAGGGGGGATGTGCCGGCCAAATGCAAAGGCCGGATTTCTGATTTGCGTCACCCATTCGGAGAAGCTCATTGATTGCATCTCCTGTAAAACCCGTTGGTCCGTTTTATCGTCACTTGATTTTTTGACCTCTTCTCCGCTGAGGCGTTTGGTTATGCGGTCAGCCGCTGATGACAGGATGAATTTATAAAACGACCAGATACGGGCCCACGGGTTCCTGACAACGCTCACGGCAATAGTGCTGTCATATGAATCATTCATGAATTCCTGGAACAGCACTTCCTTCTCCAGATTTCTTAATGTTATGTGTGTCCCGTAGTAAGGTGGCAGGATTTCGATTCCTGCTATTTGTTCAAGATCATGTTTTAACTCTGCGTGAAGATAACGCCCGCCTGCTTTTGGATTATGGATAAATATAAAATCAGGATTTCGCGTAACGATTTGCATTTGCTGGCCTGGCGTAGTTCATGGCCCTAAAGTTTCTCGGGCGGTTATTTGTTAAAGGAAGACATCTTTAAATTCAGTTACACATGAAACAAAATAAGGGCGCCGGAACAAAATCAAGCATGGGAGTCATTGGCCGCCTGTATGTATTGCAAGGTATAGGTTTGTTCTTTCCGGTTGGTGATTTATTGAAAATGCGTTTCCCTGCTTCCCTTAGTGAATCCAAATGGGTTAACCTACACACGATAATAATAATGGGGCGTTTCAACAGCTTAAACTATTGAGGGGACATTTTCATGTCAGTAAAGGCTGAACAAATACCAACACGCTTGATTGGCAAGATCATTTCTTCGGCCCGCAAACGTCTTGGTAAGGCCAAGGGCGCGATGGCAGAGCGTTACATCCGCCAGTATTTCGATAACGTACCACCCCATGACATAGTTGAGCGTGACCCTGCTGATCTGGCCGCGATTGCCGTCAATCATTTGACTTTTTGCAAGAATCGGCGGACCTCACAAGCGATAGTTCGTGTTTTTAATCCCAACCAGAAAACGGAAGGTTGGGAGACCGAGCGGACAGTCGTCGAAATAGCGACGGACGATATGCCATTTCTGGTAGATTCCGTAACGGCGGAGTTAAATCGGCAAGGCTTAGCCGTCCACTTGGTCATTCATCCCATCATGGCCGTCAACCGAACGACGAAGGGCGACCTGCGGGATGTTGTTGACGCGGAATCAGGCGACCCCGATATCGCGCGTGAATCCTTTATGCATATAGAGGTTACCCAGGAGAATCCGTCTCGCCACAAGGAAATCAAACAGGGCCTGGATAAAGTCTTAAAAGACGTTCGGGCATCCGTCGAGGACTGGCGAACCATGCGTCATCGCATGTGGTCGTTGATTGAAGAACTGGAAATCGGAAGGATGAGTGGCTACTCGTCCGAGTCCATTTCCGAAGCTCGGGACTTCCTGAGATGGATCCACGACAACCACTTCACGTTTCTCGGATATCGTGAATATGCTTTTAAAAAGAAGGGACGTTCTACATCCGCGACAATAGACAAAAAAACCGGTCTGGGTATCCTTCGCGACCCCTCCACGACGGTTTTTGAGATATCTTCCACTAAGGGGACCACCCCGCCGGAAGTTGCCGCTTTTATGCGCCACCCAGATATGCTGATGGTGACAAAAACCAATCGGCGGGCCACCGTTCACCGCCGTGTACATATGGACGCTATTGCCCTTAAGCGCCACGATGCGAAAGGAAACGTAATCGGGCAGAGGATATTTGTCGGACTGTTCACCTCAACGGCCTATAATAGAACACCGCGCGAAATACCCTTGTTACGGCAAAAGCTTGATCGAGTTATCCAGCGTGCAGGGTTCAGGCCGGCAAGCCATGATGGCAAGGCCTTGATGAATATCCTGGAAACTTTCCCGCGCGACGAGCTGTTCCAGGTGTCCGATACTGAATTGTATGAAATGACAATGGGCATCCTGCACTTGCAGGAGCGTCAGCGTGTCGCCCTGTTTGTCAGGCGGGATGATTTTGAACGGCACATGTCCTGCTTGGTCTTTATCCCGAGAGACCGGTTTAACAGTGACCTGCGGTCCGAGGTTGGCGATATCCTTTCCGCGGCTTTCAATGGCAGGCTGGTTGCCTTCAGGACTCAGTTTGGCGACGGGCCTCTTGCGAGGGTGCATTTCATAATCAAGACAACGCCGGGCTCCATCCCCGATTACGACCTGAAGACGATTGAAGGGCAGCTCGTTGAGGCCTCCCGTGCCTGGAGCGATAAACTTGAAGATTCGCTCTGCCAGCATTTCAGTGAACGGGACGTTAGTGATCTCATGGCCCGCTATGGACAGGCGTTTGGTCCTGGATATCAGGCGCAGTACGAGGCGGATACAGCCGTCTCCGATATTGCGATGATTGACTACGTTCTGGAAACAGGCGTCATTGGCATGAACCTGTATGCCGTTGCCGGCAGCGGTGACGAACTGGTTCGTTTCAAGCTCTATCACCCTGAAACGCCCATACCGCTATCGGATGCGTTGCCGATGTTTGAACACATGGGCTTCCGGGTTATCGAAGAAGCTCCGCATCGCGTTGAGCCAAAGAACGATTCAGGCAGAGCCGTCATGATTCATGACTTTGGTCTCGCCTCCCAGGATGGCATGCCTGTCAACGTTGATGATATCCGGGATAATTTCCACGATGCATTCTTGCAGGTCTGGTATGGCGCCGTCGAAAGCGATGGCTTTAATGCGCTTGTTAGCCGTGGCGGTTTGGCATGGCGCGATGTAGTCGTTCTCAGGGCCTATTGCAAATATCTGCGTCAGGCGAGAATTCCATTCTCACAGGCCTACATGGAACAAACCCTGTCAAATAATCCCGGACTGGCGCGGCTGGTTGTCGATCTGTTCCAGGCTATGTTTAACCCAGGTCAGCAAAAAAACTCCTCGCGGGAGATCGCAAAAATCAAAAGGGGATTCGAATCAGGACTGGAGAAAGTCGCTAGTGCCGACGAAGACCGAATTTTGCGGCGCTTCATGAATGTCGTCGACAGCACGCTTCGTACAAATTTTTTCCAAACTGATAAAGATGGGAATCATAAGCCCTATGTTTCCTTCAAACTGAATTCCCGGAATATTGAAGAGCTTCCCCTGCCACGTCCCTTGAGGGAGATTTTTGTCTACAGTCCAAGAATCGAAGGCGTCCATTTAAGGTTCGGCATGGTTGCCCGCGGTGGCCTCCGCTGGTCGGACCGCCAGGAAGATTTCAGGACCGAAGTTCTCGGCCTGGTAAAGGCCCAGCAAGTCAAGAACGCCGTTATCGTTCCGGTTGGATCGAAGGGCGGCTTTGTAGTCAAACATCCTCCTGCGGAAGGCGGTAGGGACGCCTTCATGGCTGAAGGGATTGCTTGTTATCAAACCTTTATTTCGGGTCTGCTGGACCTGACGGATAATATTGTTGGCAGTGGAATCAAGCCGCCAAAGAAAGTTGTCCGACGCGACAGCGATGATCCCTATCTTGTCGTTGCTGCGGACAAGGGCACGGCGACCTTCTCCGACATCGCCAATGGCGTGTCAGATGAATACGGCCACTGGCTTGGCGACGCCTTTGCGTCGGGTGGAAGTCAGGGCTATGACCATAAGGGTATGGGCATTACCGCCAAAGGCGCCTGGGAGTCCGTAAAACGCCATTTCCGTGAAATCGGTACAGATATTCAAAACGAAGAATTTACAGTGATCGGCGTTGGCGACATGTCCGGGGACGTGTTCGGGAACGGAATGTTGCTCTCGAAACACATCAAGCTTATTGGCGCCTTTAACCATCTTCATATTTTTATCGATCCCGACCCGGATCCGGCAAAGAGCTGGGCCGAAAGAAATCGACTGTTCAATATGGGGCGCTCGTCTTGGACGGATTATGACAAGAAAGTCATGTCCAAGGGCGCCATGATCTATGAGCGCTCGGCCAAGTCACTCACACTGACGCCGGAGATTCGGAAGCTGTTTAACCTGCAGAAAGACAAGATTACGCCAAACGAGCTGCTTACCATGATGCTGAAGGCCCAGGTCGACCTTCTGTGGTTTGGCGGGATCGGGACCTATATCAAGGCGGAGTCCGAAAGCCATGCCGATGCCGGTGATCGCGCCAACGACTCCATTCGCGTCAATGGCGAGGAGGTCGCTGCACGGGTTATCGGCGAAGGGGCGAATCTGGGCACAACCCAGCTTGGGCGCATTGAGTATGCGTTGCGAGGCGGCCGGCTGAATACGGACTTTATTGACAATTCGGCGGGCGTCGATTGTTCGGATCATGAAGTCAACATCAAGATCCTGATTGATGCCAGCGTCGCGGCAGGGAAGTTAAGCGTAAAAGAGCGCAACAAGCTTCTTGCCCTGATGACGGATGAAGTGTCCGATCTCGTGCTTATGGATAATTACCAGCAGAGCCAAGCCATATCGGTCATCCAAGCCAAGGGCTATCATGCAACCGAGAACCAGATGAGGTTGATGCGTGATCTGGAGCGCCGCGACCTGTTGAACAGGGATGTTGAATTCCTGCCGGATGACGAGACAATTTCTGAACGGGTTGCGCAACGTGTTGGATTGACACGCCCTGAGATTTCCGTGGTCCTATCCTATGCCAAGCTGTCGCTTTATGACGAAATTCTGGCCTCTGATGTTCCGGACGACCCGGCGACAATGGATGACCTGATAAGGTATTTCCCGACACCATTGCAGCAGAAATTCAGGCCTGGAATTGAAAGCCACAGGCTTCGCCGCGAAATCATTGCAACCCGGATCACCAATTCTCTGGTAAATCGTGTGGGCGATACCTTCGTGTATGAATACAAGGAAAAAACCGGCATGCCGGTTTCCGATATCGTCCGGGCGTTTGTGATATCGCGTGAAGTGTACGATATCCGATCCATTTGGGGGGCAATCGAAAGCCTCGACAATAAGGTCGCAGCCAACGTTCAGTCATCCATGCTTCTATCGGTGAACAACTTGCTTGAAAGAGCGACCCTCTGGTTCCTGAGAAACGGTGAATCGGGCCTCGCCATTGGAGAACATGTCGAGGCGTTCACGGACGGCATAAGCCAGCTTGCTGATAAAATCGACACCGTTATTCCACCGCACTATCTTGATGATCTCAGATTGAGAGCCAGGCCATTGATGGATGCCGGCGTGCCCCAGGCTTTGGCGATCAGGGTCGTGGGGCTCGTTAACCTTGCGGCTAGTTGTGACATCGTTCGCCTGGCGACACGCCAGAAGATGCACGTGGTACAGGTGGCGAAAGCATACTTTGCCATTGGCGCGCATTTCCGCCTGGGCCGCCTCAGGGCTGCCGCGGAGGTTCTTGGCGGAGAAAGTTATTGGCAACAGTTGGCGGTTGATGCGCTCATTGAGGAAATCTTTGCGCATCAGTTGAACATGACTGCTCAGGTGCTGCAGAAATCGAAACCCAAAATGACGGCCCAACAGGCAGTGGAGGCATGGGTATCATCCAACGCCGTCGCTGTCGGTCGGGCGGAGAATGTTTTGAATGAGCTGGGCGCTGCTGAAATGAACGATTTGTCCATGATTGCCGTGGCGAGCCGTCAGCTTCGCTCCCTGTGTAGCGAGTGACAATAGAACAGCAAAACGCAGACAGACCGGTAAGCAATCGCGCCCTGGCGGCGTGGTGCTCCTTTGATTGGGCGAATTCAGCCTTTCCGACGGTCATCACGACCTTTATTTTTGCAGCTTATTTCACGGAAGGCGTCAGTTCGGACAAGGCTTCGGGTACGGCAAGCTGGGGATACGCCATCAGCATATCCGCCATCCTGATTGCCGTACTGTCCCCGATTTTGGGCGCCATTGCCGATCATGGCGGCAGGAGAAAGCCGTGGCTGTTTGTTCTCACGGCCATATGCGTTCTGGCAAGCGCCGGACTGTGGTGGGTGGAGTCGAATGCCCTCTTCCAGGGTTACGGTTGGCCTCCAGTCAGGCAGAGCAATCCCATTAGTCCACGGAATCATAATTTCACGCGGCCTATATGGCCTGGCGCCCCAGTTAACGTTTAAAGATGCCTTGGTTACACGTGAAAAAATCTCAACGACCTCCTGAAGGGTGTGCCGCTTGTCATTGCCAAGAGCAAAAACAGCATGCCCTGGCTCGGGCATTTTACAGGCATAATCCAGGGCCGTGAGAAATCCGTTGATTACATCGTCGATGTACAGGAGATCGATAAGCTGCTCACCCGGGGACAGTTTGACTTCTTCTCCGCTACTGGCTGCAGTCACCAGATACGGCATCAGTTTGTTTCTTGGATCGTCTGGCCCGTATGTATCAAACAGTCGAAGCGTCACTGCCCTGAGATCGCCATCATCTGTATAAAAAGCAAGGAGATCCTCGAAAGCCTGTTTCATGGCGGCATAAAGATTGACTGGCCGATAATCGCTGTTTTGGTAATTTTGCCAGGTGGTGCCGGCATTTATTAAGCATCCGGTTTTTTCCCGGGACATGATCTCTAGCAACTGTGCGCCTAGAATAATATTGGCATCGATCAGCGTTTGAAGCTGTTCCGGCTCGTGATGCGTTATGTACTGGGTTGCCAAGTGAAAAACGGAATCCGGCTGGCAGGCCGTGATAGCGCTTTGTATGGAGCCTATTGAGCCATCATAAATGTGAAAACAAGCCTTCGGCAAACCCGCTAATGGCGTACGATCACTTTCAGGGCGTATCAGTACATGGACAGACCAATTATCCTTGAGAAGGCGGCGTACTAGATGGCGGCCTATAAAGCCTGTGCTACCAGTTATAAGCGCTGACTGTGGAGCCTGCACTGTCTGATTATTCTTCGTCACTTTTAAGTTCCAATGTATTTTATCACTTTAGTTATGATTGTTACGATCCACGGGCCTGGCGGTTTTTTTCAAACACGCTTGGATCAATGGCTTGCATACCTAACATAAACGCTACTGTCCCAGTAAACTTGGCAAGATCACGAAAAGCTTTGGATCGATTTTTCCCCGTCGGAAGCAAGATGCGTAATATTCCTTTGAGCCCAAACTGCAGGACATGCTTCAAGCCCAGAGCGTATGCTGCGATTTCGCCACGATACTTCCGTTCTATGTACAGGCGGGACCAGCCATAGTGCCAGAATTTTTCCCAATAATATCCCAGGCTGGGCCTGACGGAACCACCGTCAATATGACAGATTTCTGCATCTGGCACATGAATAATCGAGAGCCCTGCCTCTCTCAGACGGATGCATATATCATCATCATCATAGTAAAGGAATATTTTGGGATCGAAGCCGCCAATTCTCTCGATGGCGGACGTGCGGAACATGTTGACTGCGCCTGAAACAAAATCAGCACACAGATCACCTTCTGGCGCCGACTCACTGTTGCGCTTGTCATAGGGTGGTGGAATAAGCTGGCGATCAAACATACTGACGTCATGGGTTAGAGTCAGACTGCCAGATTCAGAACGATGCGCCGGACTATACATCCCCGCCTCAGGGTATCTATCAGCAGCGGACAGCAAGTTTTCAATAACTGTACCTGAAATAAAGGCATCAGGATTAAGGGTCAGCACAAACTCTGTATCTGCGGCTTCCATGCCGAGATTGGCGGCAGTTCCATATCCGGTCCCGATAATATTTTTGATGATTTTTGCCTGTGGAACCGTACTGCGAACAATATCCAGTGTGTCGTCGTTACTGGCATTGTCCACAATGATAATATTGGGAGCTGCTTGGATCGCTTCCATGCATTGGCCGATAACGGCACCACTGTGGTGTGTTACACTCACGATCGTCAAACGCGACCAATCAACAGCTGGCATCAGGGAATACTCCTCCAGCTCTCTTTCTGCTGCCTGTCAGACTGTCCACCGAAGATCTTTATCGAGTGCACCCTGTTCCTGATGGGTGCGCAACATACGCAGACGCATGAGATTGTGTTCTCGGAAATTCGGATCATTGAAACCAATCTTATCCAGGCCCGTCCGCAGGCCTTCAATGGCCTCTTCAAGCGTGACAATAGGCGTAAAATCAACGGCGAGTTCAGTGAACAGCGAGAAGTCCACCTGATATGAACGCTTATCGGGCATGGCGTTTTGATTTATGGAAACGTTTGTACCGGGTATTGCTGACGATACCGCCTGAGCGAGATCCTTGATCTGGTAGTTCCATATGTTTGAGCCACTATTCAGGACAAGAAACGGCGCGGCGTGGTCCGTAAGAACACCCCACTCCAGCGCACGGGACATGTCGCCAATATGAATGAGCGGTCGCCATGGCGTTCCGTCACTGAGTATTTCAATATTTCCGGTGGTCATGACGCTTGCCACGAAGTCGTTGAGCACCAGATCAAGACGAAGGCGATCACTCATACCACAGGCTGTTGCAAAACGAAGGCAGACAGCGGAAAAACTGTCGTCACATAGTTCTTTCAGGGCATCTTCCATAGCAATTTTGGATATTGCATAGGGTGTTAGGGGATCGAGGGGCGCATTTTCATCGCAGGGTTTATCAGAACCTGCGCCATAAACACTGCAACTGGATGCGAAGACAAAACGGCGTACACCAGCCTCTTTTGATTTCTTCGCAATGCGGACAGAGGCATCGATGTTGACGGCTTTGGTCACATCTGCAAAGGCGTTACCGATTGGGTCATTAGAGATAGCGGCAAGATGAATGACCGTATCTACCCCACTTAAAAGCTCTTTGTTAAAATCCCTTAGATCACCAAAGTGCTGAGCACTCAATAAGTGTTCCGGGAAGGGTTCGGGTGTTGTCAGGCAATGGGCAAAATATCCATTGTCGTGCCCGATTAGCTCATAGTCATCATGGTTCGAAGCAGTCAGGTGCTTTACAAGTGTTGGGCCGATATAGCCCATGTTGCCCGTAATCAGTATCTTTCGGGTCATAAAATTACTCCAAAGAACATCTCGATTATAATAAAAGCGCCGTCAGCCGTTACCAGACTTTCCAGGACGCTGACCCTGATGCCCATAGTTCCTCGAGCAGCATTTTTTCTCGCAAGGTGTCCATGGGTTGCCAGAATCCGTTGTGTTTATAGGCCGACAGATTTTCTGACTGGGCAAGTTGTTGAAGAGGCTTCCGCTCCCAGATTTCCGCATCGCCTTCTATAAGATCGAGGACGTCCGGCTCAAGAACGAAAAAACCGCCGTTTATGTAACCGGATTCGCCGGGCGGTTTCTCGATAAATTCTTTTACAAGATTGCCTTCAAGCAATGTCGCGCCAAAGCGTCCGGAAGGCCGCACGGCAGTCAGAGTCGCCATACGCCCTTCTTGTTGATGGAACTCAATAAGTTCGGAAATATTAACGTCCGATAGTCCGTCACCGTATGTCAGGCAGAAAGCCTCGCCAGGATCAAGGTACGGTGTAACTCGCTTTATCCGCCCTCCGGTCATTGTATCGATGCCCGTGTCAACCAGCGTAACGCGCCAGGGGTCCGCTTGATAGGAGTGATACGTGATTTCGTTATTGGCCGTATCAATGGTGACATCAGAGTGATGCAGGACGTAATTTGCGAAGTATTCCTTGATCACATAACCCATGTACCCAAGGCAAATGACAAAATCATTGATTCCATAATGAGAATAAATTTTCATGATATGCCATAGGATCGGCATACCACCGATCTCAACCATGGGCTTGGGGCGCACGGACGTTTCCTCGGACAACCGGGTTCCGTAACCACCTGCTAGAATGACAGCCTTCATAGAGTGCTCATACAGAAATTTTTATGCTTAAGGAACGCCCTAACTTATGTAACAGGGTGATGCTATTTAAAAGCTTTTATTAAGGAGCCAGGCAATACTTTGCCAGTAGATCAATTTATGATCCGCTGGTTCTGACTAAATGAGGGAAATCATGTATTGATTTTTTGTTGCCTTATTCATTGAGAATTGGCATGAGATTTAATGATTTAAATATAGGGGGCCTTAACAATCGATGAGAATTTCGCTCGCACAATCGGTCGATAATCTGGCCGGCCCCATACTCTGCCATCTTCTCAAGATTTTACCCCCACGCGTCTCCTCGGGACGTTCCACGGTTGTTACCCCTGAGGGACCGGTTGAAAATATATTGATCATTAAGCTGTTTGGTCTTGGCAGTATTATCCAGATGTCTCCCATGATAAATGCCCTCCGGGAGAAATACCCTGATGCTGAAATCACTCTCCTTACATTCACCGAAAACCGCCCTGTCGCTGCAATGTTGAATGCCATCGACACGATCGAGACTATCCGGTTTTCTGGATCAATTCCGGCTTTCTTAGCAGCAGCTGTTTCAAAATGCCTTGAACTTCGCCGAAGGCGGTTTGACCTGATATTTGACTGCGAATTCTATGCCTTTTTTTCTGCTGCAGTGACCCATTTTTGCCGAACACGTGGCGCAACTACATTTGGTTTCTTCAACAACAGACCATCAAAGGACTGGATCTTTTCAAACCAGGTTGCCCTAGACCAGTCTCGTCACGTTTCTGGCCAGTTCATGAAGCTACTTATGCCACTTGGGATTGAGGCACCGCAAAACGCGCCACTCGAAAATGCCGTAACCGTCGATGCTGATGCCAAAGAATCGTTGATTAGTCACCTGGATGAACTGGGTATATCTCGCGACGCCTTTATCTGTGCAATCAACATCAATGCCAGTGAGTTAAGCTTTAATCGCCGTTGGCCGCCGGAATATTATAAGAAGCTGATTTTAGGTGTGCTGGAACATGCCGGAGTTATGGGGAAAAACATTGAAATACTACTTATCGGCGGGCCTTCCGATGTAACCTATGTTTCACGTTTCATCAGTCAATTGGGCGATGTGCCGGTAAAAAATCTTGCAGGACGTATTTCACTTTCGGAACTTGCCGCCCTTTTTGATATCAGTTCACTTGTCGTAACAAATGACAGTGGCCCTTTGCATCTTGCTGCTGCTTGTGGCACGCCAACTATGTCCCTTTACGGCCCCGAAACACCGGAATTTTATGGGCCAATCGGTTCTGATCACGTTATTTTTTATGCTGACGCTCATTGCAGCCCGTGCCTGAACGTCATGTTTGGAAAACGGAACTATTGTTCGGATAACCAGTGTATGAAAAACATATTTCCTGAAAATGTTCTTCCGGTGGTTATAGAAAAGATCGACCAGATAAGCGTATCAACAACTTGAGCTTGGGAAAGAATTATAATGACTGGCGGTATAAATTAGTTGAAGCGCCAATATTGATAACCACATTATACTTCTGACGGATATATAGCAGTAAGTTGACATTGATCAGCCTGAAATTTATTACGTGTACAGAAATTGGAAATACGGGGTGTCGATGTCATGCAGGCAACGACATTTTAAGTGAGGTCTCTTAACAATGAGCACAAACGCCCTGCAATCTTCCCATGCGAATAAAGAGTTTCCCCGCAAGTTACGCACTCTGTTCGTCAGACCGTTAATCAAAGATTTCGTAAACTCCCAGTCAAATGCAGGGTTTGAAGATTCCGTACTCGTACCACCCTTGAATATTTTTGTGCTAGCGGCCGTAACCAGAGATGCTGGATATGAAACGAAAGTTTTCGATTGTGAGGCCGCTGATAACAATGGCAGCAGATTTGAAAGTTTTCTGAACGATTTTCGTCCTGACGTTGTCGGGATCAGTATGTTCACGACAAATTTTCACGGTGCCTTAGAAACGGCTAAAATCATCAAGAAGCTTCTACCGGAATCTCTTATCATTTGTGGTGGCGCGCATATGTCCATCTTTCCGGAAGAAACACTGTCGTATCCGGAATTTGATTACGGGTTCGCCGGAGAAGCAGAATTACCCCTGCTGGAATTCCTGGACGGCATCGAAAACGATAACCTCGAGCCAGACGGCATCAAAGGCCTGATCTACAGATCAGGCAAAGGCGTACGCACTAATCCTGCGGGATTTAATGAAGACATAACGGATCTTCCCTTTCCCGCATACGAACTGGGTGATCTAGATCAGTACACCCTACCGAACACCAACGGTCGGTTGGTTTCGCTTTATCTTACCCGTGGCTGTCCTTATACCTGCGGCTTCTGCTTCCGGAGCGATAATCTTCTCAAGATGCGCTATAAATCGTTGGACCGAGTCATGGAAGAGATCACCTATATGGTTGAAAACCATAATGTTCGGTCCATCAACTTCGTTGATGAAACGATTTCCCTTCACAAGAACTACTTCCTCGAATTCTGCGCCCGCATGGCCGAAAAAAACTGGGATCTGGTTTGGCAAGCGCCTACGCGAGTCAATTGTATCGATGAGGACATCGTCAAGGCGGCGAAGGCTTCGGGTTGTCATACTTTCCGGTTCGGCCTCGAGTCCGGAAACGCAGAAATTCTAGCAAATATTGACAAGAAGATTGATAAGGAACAGTCCGTCAAGGCACTGCGGTTGTGCAAAAAATACGGCATCAAGACAATTGGTTATTTTATCGTCGGATACGTTAACGAAACGCCCGCGACAATGCGTGAAACAATTGATTATGCAAAAGCCCTGAATGTCGATTATGCTGCGTTTTTTACGGCAACTCCCATGCCCGGCACACGGTTATTTCATGAGTGTGCAGAAAAGGGAATTGTTGATAAAAATTACTGGCGGGACTTTGTTCTAGGTAAAACCAAGGAGCCCCTTAACCTGCTTGTGCCGGATGCAGATGTCTGGCTTGGCAAGGCTTACAGGGAGTTTTATTTCCGTCCCCGTTATATTTTCGCCCAGATGATGACCCTGACATTCTGGCAGAACCTGAAACAAAACATCGTAATTGCGGCAAGCATGCTATTCAGTTCGCACAAGCGTGTGGATATGGCTGACAGGTGGTCAAAAGATCAGGCCGCAAATATTCTCTGGTCCAAGAGCAAGACGGACGCAGAAGGGAATAAAATCATCTCCGCCGCAGGGTCAAGCAATCTATAGACCTAAGCCCTACCTCCCCTTTTTTTATCTGGCAGTGGGCATATCACTATATCAGGTGAGTAAAGGCTGTGATGCTGAAGCTGGAGTGCAGATAATCCTGCTGGCCTTTGTTAATCGTGGAAACATACTTCTGCGCTATGCTCAGGGCGTCTAATCTGCTAGTGGAATCAGTACAATTATTCCCGAGACGGTGCCACATCTGTTATGCCATCAAAAAAACTGCTGATAACGATAGCAAAAGTTACGATTGCCACCGCCATTCTGTATTTCCTGATTTCAAGTGGTCGGATTGATTTTGAAAAATTGACCGCTGTTGTAGCCGATCCAGCAACTCTTGTTAAAAGCTTTTTACTCCTGCAGGGCATGATGGCCCTTACGGCAGTCCGTTGGCATCTTACCCTCGGTGTGGGAAACGCGCAAATCCGGTTTCGCAAGGTGTTTGCTATTAATTTTATTGCCAGTTTCGCAACCAGTTTTCTGCCAGCCATGGGTGGTGCTGATGCCGTGCGCGGGTACTACACCGTCAAATCGATACAGGACAACAGGACTGGCGCCGCTGTATCGATTATCGCTGATCGCCTGATATCCCTGTATGGAATCCTGACGATCATCGTGCTTTCCATTCCATTTGTCTGGCCCCTTATACAGAATAGCTGGTTGTTACGGTATGTTACGGGAATGTCGGTTATTGCTTATGTCATGGCTATAGGGCTTTTTGTATTCATGGATCCCATCCACCGATTCGTAATTTCACGATCCTTTTTTCATTCCCAGGGGAAAGCCCGACGCATCAAGGATCTGTTCCTCAGGGCAACAGACACTCTGATGGTTTACCGCCATAACCTGCCGGCGGTATTCATTTGCTTGTTAATCACGTTGTTAGCCAATTGCATGACGGCGTACTGCCTTTTGGTTATCGCCCAAAGCATCGGTCTGGATGGCCTACAGTTCGCTGAACAGGTCTTTGCTACGTCACTAACATCTTTTGTCAATGTTGCTATCCTGACGCCCAATGGGATTGGTGTTGGTGAGGCTGCCTATGAGGTTATCGCCAGCAGAATCCTCGGCACGAATGAAGTGCTCGGCTATGCTTCTGCCTTTCTGGCATTCAGGGTGTTGTGGATTATCAACAGTCTGCCCGGGTTGGGATTTTACCTGACCTATAACACCCAGAAAACCCAAGACTGATAAAGCAGGATCGGCGAAACAGGAAATCCAATCCAGTCATTCCAGCCGTAATAACCGGAGAGCTGCAAAGCCGGCAGAAAGAAATGAAACCAGGAAAACCATTTCCGAGATATACCATTCCGCCCAGATGGCGCTGGCTGCAGAAAACGCAAGAATGGCTATGCAATAGCCAATGGCAATGGCCTTGATGAACCAGATCACTACCGGTCTGGTGTCCTTCCAGTCAGGCAGCGTGACGCCTGTAGCTTGAGTAGCTGTCATAACAGAATGGTGGCGACTTCGCCATAGGACTGTTGCGGCTACAATGCCGCCGGCAAAGAGTAAGAAGAACGTCATGGATACGGCGGCTATCCTGGTCACTGGACTGTAAGACAGTGAAATATGATGTATACCTTTCGGAACTGATATGCCGACCATGCCGTCAAGTAGCTCGGTGACGGATAGCTCGTTTCCCTTTTGGTCAACAGCCTTCCAGCCGGGCCTGAATGTCTGGGTTACCAGGAGCAGCCTTTCCGTTGTCGAGGCATTGAGTTCAATGGAGATGTTTCCGTCTGATCTGACAGTGAGGCTTAAAATAGCACCATGCTCACGCAGCCCAATGACCGCGGCAAAGTCGCGGCAAAGTATTCTATCATGCTCGCATCCATCACGGACCGTGGATTTCATATCGCGGGCACTCGGATGAAGCGCCGTAACGAGGGGCCAAGCAAGGTCGTTTATATAGAGGCGGATGTTTTCATATCCACGGAGAGTCCCTATCGCTCTGAGACTCGGCGCTACAACTTCGTTTTCCAGAGCGGCGATGACCGAAACCCCCAACACATCCAGAAGCGACTTGTTCGTCAGAACATCTCCGGTGACCTTCACATCCATAGAGGCCATACGCTTCGCAGGGTAAAGATTTGTTGCCGCGACGCCTTTGAAAAATCCCGAAAGTGTCGGCACCCCGGCAATGGCCATGGCATTGGAGGCTTCTCCGGCCCAGTTACGAAGAGCAAGGGGGCTTGTCCTGGCGGACTCGATTCCCGGTGAAACGATTAAACGGGAAAAAGGCTCCTGCAGGTGCGGTTCAATCTGTTCGGCAACATCCGTGGCCGATTCCATCACCTGTGAATAACCTGCCCTCTTGAAATTATACAAAGCTGGAACCATCGTTACGACAGCCAGAGCAAGGGCAACAATCTGTAGCCATAATATCGCTGCACCGAATCTTTTATGCCTACCCTGATCACTAAACATCAAATCAGAAATACCAGCGCCGCCAAGAAATATCATCACCAAGATCATTATCTGACCTAAAAAAATGTTTCCGCTGAGCACATAAAGAGAATCTGTCAGGTTCGGCATTAGAAATACAACGGCACAAAAAAACAGACACACTTTTAGAGGCAGATGCCGTTTCAGAGGGGATATAAAGAATGTCACTATGGCAGCCATCGCTAATGGCGGGCCGATGAACAAGTTATCCGTCCATCTGGGATCAGTTCCTCCACCAAAGGAGAAAGTTCTGCGAAACATGTCTCTCAGGCTCAGGTCCAGCAGGTCAACAGGAATCAAAGGCTTAACAAACAACGACCACCAGGCATAGGTGCCGAACTGAATATTGGCATGGCCGCGTCTCGGATTATCGCTCTCATAAAGGATGCTGAATTCCTGTATAAGAAGGATAATCTTGTCTGACGCAACGCTAAACGCCACCAGTGCAGCAAAGATCAGAGCGATCAGTGCCTGCCCACGACCGTAAAAAAGTGAATAGATAATCAGAACGATCGCATATGATCCGACTATTCCGGGGTGCCCGTTCAGTCCAACAAGACCTCCGGCAAGTCCAAGCAGAAACGCTAGAGCATAACGTCGGAGTGGTGAGATTTCTTTTATTGTGGCGTGAATCAGAAACAGAACCAGAGGGAGCAGGGTCCAACCGATGAATGTTGACGGCGTGACTTTGACAACGAACTGATGAAAGGTCACGAACGAGAGGATAAAGGAGGTTCCGCATAGGGCGGCGACTGGCTCTACGATGTCAAGCTGACGACAACAGCGACGGATACAGTAAAGCGCCAACAGGCTCTGAAACATGAAAAAGGCCGCTAGAGCTAGATTAAGGCTAATGATGCCAAACAATGGGAGTAGAGGATGATAAATTGTGTGATGCGCAAACGGCTGCGGCACGCCTAATCCAACATCCGTTTGCCAGAATGGAAACGACCCCTGCCAAAGCATTTTACTGTAATGGATTGTGGAATAGACAGTTGAATGAAGGTCTTCCTGATCAGGGTATTCAGAAAAAAGAAATGTGGCCGACAGGACAAGAACGATCAATATGTTGACCTGATTAAGCCTGGTCATCAGAGGATAGAGATTGTGAATCAAAACGCCCGACTACACACTAATATAAATTATTCTTCTTCAGAAAATCACCCTTGTAATACGGCCTAGATGTCACAGGGCATTATACTTATATCCACCGCAAATTATTGCAGCAATATAAAACCACTGTGATCAAATAAGGATGTGTTACGCAGATCATTTCTATTGCAGGATTAGGCACATTGGTGCGACCCGAATAAGGATTGACAGCATAATGGTACCATCTTAAACAAGGCGAATCATTTATATAAGCACACACATATATTTTGGGCTTCATCTGTTTTAAAAGCTTTCTAATTTGTTATATGGTTAACTGAGTAAATAGGTCGGATATTATGAACGTTGGACGAGCCCTTCGCCGATATTTTATAGATGCGCAGATTGGCGCCCGGCTTTTGAAATACAACATTGACCAAAAACCGTTCCCACTCGTTACCCATCTGCTTGTAACAAATCGATGCAATCTGAAGTGCTTTTATTGTTATCCGCAGGTTTTCACGCGTGAAATCGTCGATGAATCGGTGGATGATTGGAAGAAAACGATCGATACGTTTGTGGAAATGGGAACAAAGGTTTTCGTTATCCTGGGTGGCGAGCCTCTCATTCGCACTGATATCGGTGAAATTATCGAATATGCTTGGAGTAAAAATACAATTGTTGAGCTGATAACCAATGGCTATTACGTTCCGAAACGGCTGGAATCCCTCAGGTATCTTGACAGCCTCTGTTTCAGCGTCGATGGTAATGAGGCACAAAACGACGCGGTAAGGGGTAAGGGTAGCTTCAAGGTTGTTCTTAACGCCATCGACATTGCCAAGAAAGAGGGCATCAACTGCAGGATTCATGCGGTTATCACCCGTGAAACGACTAAGTCGCTCCAGGAGTTGTGCGAACTTGCAAAAGATCTAGATATCACGATCAACTTTACCCAGGCAACCATCCACACAGATGATCCGGACGCTGCTCTGACGGAAGAAGAATTGCAGCATTCACTTGATTTGCTAAAGAGCTTGAAAGCCCAGGGGTATCCGGTGACGAACTCTGATTCAGCTATTGATTATATCAAGAGATACCCTCTGAAACGCTATGGAATTTTCAAGGCAGAGGAGGTTCCAGCGGATGCCCGGAAAAAAATCATGAAATGCCGCCGCCCTTACCTAACAAATTATGTTGATGCAGACGGCATGCTCTATCCTTGTGCCAATATCTGGCACAAGCACCAGAATTCAATTAAAGACGGTGGTATCAAGGCGGCGTGGAAACGCCAAACGGAAATGGATTGTTACTCTTGTGATATTTTGGGTGAAGCCGACATGAATAATCTTCTCTATTTTTCACCAGGTAGCATCCTAACGGCTATCAAGCACCGTTGGCACCAAAGGAACAGTAATTCCGTAACAACATGAGCAGGCGCCAGAGTCTTTTCTAATTGTGAGTTGAAATGAGTAAAAATACAGACTGTCCCTATTGTCATGACGACCTCAAGGTTAGTGTTTCAGTCGACAATATTATAACCAAATGTAAGTACCATCGCAGAATTGGGCAGGATTATTCCCTCGACCACATTGCACCCGAAGGATTGTGCCGGGCGATGTTTTATCGCGCCTATCCTACCAGTCTGGCTATTCTGTATCACGGCAGGCCCAAGAAATTCTGGTTCCGCAGCCGTGGTAAGGACACTCAGGAGGTTTCCTGCCCTGCCGTAAACGGCGTCAAAGTAAAGGTTTCATCCCGTGAAAAGCTGCCGGCTCCCATTCGGATGCTGAAAGAGCTGGCGGAGGAGGCCCTTAAGCTGGTTCTTCGTGGATATGATGCTCCGTTTCGGGAGATTGCCCTAGAGGTAGTCGAGGCCGGGTCTGCTTGCCCGAAAGGTTATAAAACAGGCCAGAAATTCTATTTTAATACGGATGATACTGAAGAATTATGTCCCGCTGCTTTTTCGAGTGCCTACCCTTACGTGAACTATCTGGCCAAGACGAAGCGAGCTACCGGTGAGCCATGCTCTATGAAGGTCCATTGTCCGGACTTCGTTGGCGTGGCCTTCGATGTGAAGGTCGAATAATACTGTGCACAATGCTGAAAGTATGAACAAAAGGACTGGTTAATGAAGCAAGTGAAAAGCATTTGCACATCGTGCAATATCGAAAACCTCGAAGTCATATGTGACGGTAAATCCTTTACGGCAAAGGATGCATTGCCCAAAGGCATGTGCTTTCTGGCTTTTCATCAGGTTTTTCCTTATATCAGGACCTTGTCTTCCAATGGTTGGTTTAACTGGGTAGGGCATGACGAACACGTCATCGTCAAGTGTCCGTCCATGAAGGGGATCGCCGTCCATGTAAAAGCGCCGGAAAAAAGCGAGTCCGATGTACTTGAATGCCAGGTCATGGAGAAAAGCGGGCCATGCTTCCGCGGCCATGAAATGGATGATCGATTCCGTTTCGATATCAGGTCTGAAAATCTTACTCGTTTGGAAACGCTCCACAATTTGTTCCCCGATTTGATGAATGCATCGGATAAGCAGCATTCCACGGGCGAGATTGATGTCATCCTTGATGAGCAGGCTCAACATGTGACGTACACCGTTGATTTTACCAGAGCGGTAAATGACGAAGGGGCGTGAAATAATTTTGTTTTATGCCGTAGAAGTGCGGATCGTTTCGAATTCCTGAAAATAATCAAGCTGATCAACCATGCTGAAGCCCAAAGATAGCCGATACTTCCACGATTCCTGTATCGTTCTGACGGGCGCGACATCCGGTATTGGCCGGGCGATGGTGGATATTCTCTTGCCGATTCCGGGGATTGAGTTGGTTCTCATCGGCAACGATGAAGAGCGATGCAAGGCCCTGACAGAGGAAACCAGTCCGTCGGTTGATCGCGTAAGGGTGATCCGTTCGGAATTTTCCGACTCTGATGCGGCCGATAAGCTCACACGTGATATTGGCGCTCCGGACAAACGGCTGATCCTGATCAACAATGCCGGATTGGGCGCCTATGTGAACTTTGCAGATCAGGATGCCAAATCCTTGCACGACATCATCATGGTGAATATCTATTCACTGGTCATGATTACCCGGAACCTTATGCCCGCCATGATCCGCAACGGTGGTGGTGTTCTAAACATTTCATCCGTTGCCAGTCTCGTTCCCTGTCCAGGTCTTGGCGTATATGGCGCATCCAAGACGTTCGTGACAGCATTTTCAGAGGCCATTCGTGCGGAACTCGCCGGAGCAGGTGTCAATGTGGTTTGCTATCATCCGGCAGGAACCGAATCCCGTTGGTTCGAGCGTGCAACCGGTGGTGCGATGAAAACGCCTCCAGTTCCCCCGGCCAGTGCACCAGAGGTTGCTGTCAAGGCCTTGGCATCTCTTGCTCGCAACTCCTCTAATCCAATCAACGGCACCTTCAACCTTGTGGCCTCCAGGATTCTCAATATGCTGCCCCGAGACATTTCTGCGCGCATGGTTCACCAGCGAACACTTAAAGTCGTATCAAAACTGTAAGACTGCCCTTCTTGGCGAATGGTTTTCGGAGACCACTATGGAAGTACTTAAAAGAGCAGCATTTCTGAAAAACAGGGGAAGGATTTTCTCCAGTTTGCTCGCTTACAGGTACTTCGGGCGAAAACGCCCCATATTTGCTCATCTGTTGCTGACCAATCGATGCAACCTGAAATGCCGGTATTGTTTTGTCGATGTAAATACCATCTATGAAACGGATTTTACGCTCAAGGAATGGAAGGACACTGTCCTCGGCCTCTATCGTCGTGGCTGTGTTTCCATATCGCTTATGGGCGGTGAACCGCTCATGTTCAAGGAACTCGACGCCCTGATCGATTACATCAAATCGCTGGACCTTAATGTGGACCTTACAACAAACGGCATTGGGTTGAGGAAACAGATTGAAACTGTCCGTAAGGTCAATTCCATCATGATCTCGCTGGACGGTCCGGAACACGCCCATGACATTAATCGGGGAAAGAACTCCTTCAAACACGCCATGGACGCAATTGAGGCCCTGAAAGAAAACGGTATTCCCGTGCGTGTCAACAGCATGGTGAACCGGCAGAACAGAGGCGAGCTGCCGTGGCTGTTGAATTTCTCAAAAACCAACAAGATTCCTATTACCTTCAATATCACCAACGAGTTTTCTGATAGCAAACAGCACTTCCAGGACGAGGTAATGCTGAACGAATCGGAGATCAGGGATTTTTACCGGGAGTTACTTACTTACACCTCCAGTGACCCTGAACTTGCGGACCTTGTTTTGTTTTCCAACAAGACCATCGAACATGTGATCAATTATCCGAAACCGTTTAATGAGCTGATACTTAAGGAGCCAGGTAAAAAGTTATCGCGTAATGACATGTGCTGGTTCGGGCAGGTCTGGGTCCACATCAACAGTAACGGTGAGATTATCCCTTGCTCAACGCTCTGGAACCTGCCGGACAAGTTTAAGCCTAAGAATATTCGTGAACACGGTCTTTCAGAAGCCCTGGAGCACGCGACGCAATTGCCCTGCAAGACTTGTTACTGGCCCGCCCCTTATGAATGGAAAGAAGTAACAAATCTTCGTGGCGCTATAAACCGCCTTGGCACCACCCTTATTCAACTCAAGCAGTAACGGCCAGGAAATCGGGAAAAGAGGAAACCAGAACATGCCTGTTGCCTTACTGTCGCTTTCCGATTTTTCAGGTGTTTGTGAAAATGCGCAGACCCTGTGCGATACCGGCTGGACCATTGTCGCATCAAAAGAAACGGTAGCGGTGCTTGAGCAGGCACAGGTCCCCGTAACGCCTCTCGAACATTACCTGGATTTCCACCAGGATATGCCGTTCCCGCCTACGCTGCACCCCGTGATTGAGCTAGCGTTGACAACCGATTCAGAAAAGCGAATCGATATGGTATACGTTGTTCCATACGAAAAAGACATTGGTCTGGATGTAGGTGGACGGACATTGCTTGCCCTTGCGGCCAAGGGCGGGCGCCTGCCTGTGATGACGCCATCAGATTTTAAGAGAACTGTTATAGAGATTGTTTCCGAAGGAGGGGCCTCGGACAGCACGCGTGATCGGCTCACTGACAAAGTCTATTCCGAAATTTCCCGATTCTACGGCTCTTTGTCGAAGGATAGCGAAACACCTCTTAACCTTAAGCCCGCGCGTGATATCGTCCATGGTGAGAATCCCTATCAGGCCCCGGCAGCACTGTATGATGTGTCGGGCTGGGACGATCCGCTCGGATTGGCGCAATTCACCTGGCATTCCGAAACACTGCCCTGTTTTACGAATCTCGCAGACACGGATGCCGTCATCAACACAATGGTCGTTGCGACCATGGCCTGCAAACAATGCCTGGACTCCGTACCGAATGTGGCAATTGGTGCAAAACATGGGAATCCTGTTGGCATGGCACTCTCACATGATGATCCTGCTGTGGCTATTGAGCGGGCGTTGTTTGGCAGTCCTAGATCCGTCTGGGGTGGCGAATTCATTGTGAATTTCCCTGTTGATGAAGCCCTGGCAGAGCGAATAGTCAAAAGCCAGGAAAGGCAGGAGCGCCTGGGCGACGGCAACTGGATGTTGGATGTTGTTTGTGCGCCGGCCTTCAGTGATGATGCTCTCGCAATCATCGGCAAACGACAGGCCCGGAAAGTTATGGAAAACCCGGCCCTGATAAATTCAGCTCTGCCTGATCATCCCTGGCAATACCGCCATGTACGTGGAGGCTTTCTCCGCCAGCCTGTCCATAACTATGTTCTTGATTTCAAGGAATGCGACCTTAGTTATAAGGTTCCGGACGACCATGACGAAATCGATCTGCTGATTGCCTGGTCGGTTGCCTGGACGTCCAATCACGGCGGTAACGAGGTTGCGCTGGTGAAAGATGGGGCGCTTCTTGCCTGTGCAGGGGGGCCTTCGACAGTTGAGGCAACGGAAACGACTATTGGCCGAGCCAAGGAAAATGGTCATGACGTTTCCGGTGCGGCATTTGCTGCAAATGCATTTTTCCCTTTCACCGACGGGCCCGAATTGCTATGTGCTGCCGGCGTGACTCGAGGATTGGTCCCTGCGGGCGGACGGAACGAAAGTCTTGTCCGGGAGTATTTTGCCGACCATGACGTAGGAATGATCTATTTACCGGAGGAATACAGAGGGTTTTCTCGCCACTGATCAGAGGGAAATCCTTGAAAACGACGTATTTAATTTTTTTTAATGCTTCTAAGATTGACTGGACACGCCCAGCATGGGCTATGAAAATAACGCTATATAAGGCGTCTCAACACCGAGGAAGAGTGCATGGACACAAATCAGCAAGCGATTCCGATTCCGGAAGATTTTCTGGGGCAGACCCCACCTCTTCCTATCCGTGTAAAACGTATTTTACGTGGCCTGCGCACCTTGTGGCGGGGGCGTTATGCATTTTTTGCACTTCTGTCCTGGAAGATCACGGGAAAGCGGCGTCCTGTTCGGGTCAGCCTGCTTGTCACCAAGAAATGTAATCTACGGTGTTTCTATTGTTATGCCATGGACGAGATAACGGACCCGACCATTCAGGACGCCAGTTTCGAAAAACTAACATCCATGATCGACGAGATTTATGATAGTGGCTGTCGTTGGGTCAATGTTCTGGGTGGCGAGCCCCTTGCGCGCCCTGATATCGAAGAAGTCATCGATTACATTGTTAAAAAGGGCATGCTGTGCGAGATCACGACCAACGGCTATTACATCCGTAAACGCATAAATGCCCTGAAAAAATTAGACCATCTGGCTATCAGCCTTGACGGCAACAAGGAAGCGAACGATAGGGCGCGGGTGGACGTACGTGGTAAAGGTTCATTTGAGCATATTATTGATGGACTGACCTGCGCTGGTGAGGAGGGCCTCAACATACGCATTCATGCCACCCTCAATAAACGAACCATGGCTTCTGACAGTCTGGATTTCATGGCCTCAATTTGCAAAAAGTATGGCATGACTTTCAACTACTCTGAAAACGGTCTACCTGGCATTGAGGACATGGACCCGGACTACTTGCTGTCCAGTGAAGAAACCATGGCTTTCTACAAACAGTACGATGACCTGAAAAAAAAGGGCTATCCAATTGTGTCGTCCAATATTGCAGTGGATTACGCCGAGAAATGGCCCCTCAAGGAAAAAACGACAATCTACAAGGACGATGTTGCCAGCGTTCCTAAGAGTAGTTACTTCGATTGTACTTTGGGTCGCAACCAGTGTTTCGTGACCGCGTCCGGCGGAGTCTATTCCTGTTCCAAGCGCTGGGGCGAGGGCAAGAACGCCTATGATATAGGCTTCAAAGCTGCCTGGGACAATTTAGACAATCTAGACTGCGTTGCGTGCAAAGAACTTGGCACCATCGAGCAGTCCCTGATCACCGCTATGCAACCCCGGGGATTCATCAACGGGATTTTCAACTTCGTACTGCGTTGAATTGTAGGGCCTTGATCGGACCCATGGGGAAGTTGAAAGTTGACTGTCCAAGCACCCGGTAACCTCCGTGATCTCTCGGTTCTTATAACCGGAGCATCGAGTGGCATTGGCGCGGCCATTGCAAAGGGTTTGGCCGGCAAGGTTGCCTCACTTGGACTGATGGGGCGCGACGGCGACAGGCTCAATGCTGTAAAACAGCACGTTGAACATACCGACACCCATGTTGTTGCTTATCCCGGCGACATGACGGGCACGGATTATCTGACAGCCACAGCGGCGGCCTATGCAAATGAACGGGGTGGCCTTGATGTCGTCGTTCATTCTGCCGGAATCGGACTCAGGGATCTCTATAATTCAGAAGTCCTGGATGAGGAACTTGACGTCGTTGATCTTAACATGAAGGCTGCGATGGCCTTGTTGAAAGCCGTGACGCCCCACCTAATCGACCGTGGATGGGGACATTTCGTTAATCTGAGCGCCCTAGGGTCTTACTACTGGGCGCCATATCAGTCCGCCTACGTAGCATCCAAGGTCGGATTTCTTGCCTACTGCACCAGTCTGAATTACGAGCTTCGACAGAATAACGTCTTTATCACAAATGTTATTTTTGCAGGGATCGATACCCCCTTCGTTGACGGCCGTAACTACGAGACCTATCGCAAGAGCGGCAATCTGGCGCCACCTACAAATGTCGCGGACAAGGTCATAGACAACCTGTTGGCACCGCGCCAAAATCTCGTTGTCGGATCATTGATTAATTACTGGATCAGCAGGTTATCGATGTTTGCGCCAGCGTTTTTTCAGAATATTATCGAACGGCGAAACCAACCGCCGGCAGAGTAATCATGCATGACACCCCCAACGTCTCTACCCGACGCCTGATGGTTGTTACGGGAGCGTCCGGCTATATCGGCTCCAGAGTGGTATCAGCTGCCGTTGCTGCAGGATGGAGGTTGCGGTGTCTTGGCAGAGCGCCGGATACGCTACTCGAACTGGAAAGTATTCCCTGGCGTTTCGGTGAGGCAATACCCGAAAATCTTTGGCAGACGGACACGTGCGGAACAGGTGTCCATGTCGTTGTCCACATTGCCCACGACTGGAACCAGGACGCCCGGTCGGTCGGAGAAAACCTGAACCTTTTAAGCAGTGCAGCCTTGCTGAAAGCTGCACGTAAAGCTGGTGTTCCCAAATTCATTTTTGCCTCCAGCCAGGCTTCACGCCCGGATGCGACAACCGGGTACGGACAGTGCAAATACGCTATTGAGCAATTGCTGTCTGCCCCGGGCGAGATTGCCGCGCGGATCGGGTTCGTCTATGGCGGCGACTGGGGCGGTCCAGCCGGTATGTTGGTTAAGGCGCTCAGGCTGTCTCCGGTGGTGCCTGTCATTTCGCCGAACGCGGCGTTGTTTCCGGTTCATATCGATGATGTTTGTTCGTCTTTGTTGTCACTCGCCAATGATGACCCGCCGGATACCGATAATCGGGCCGTGATCGTTGGGCCATCCTCCCCCCTGTCTTTCCGGGATTTCCTGCGTACGGCTGCCAAGACGGCAGCCGGCAGAAACACCGTTTTTCTGCCGGGGGTTCCTGGCTGGTTGGGGCACATGGTAGCCGGCTTGCCTTTTCTGCCCGCCGGATTGCGTCTACGGATAAAGGGACTTCTCACCATTCAGCCGTTTTACGAAGAGGATGCCTCCTTCCTTCCAGAGGACATGTTCCGGCCCTTTCCCAGGTTGTGAAGACTAACGGTTACGGTGACGACAGATCCCTGTTCAGGTTTTTGGCTACATTTCGGGCGTGCGCCATGAGCGTAAAGGTCAGCCCCTTTGCCGAAGATCCCTGCCAGGAGGATGAATCGGCAACGTATACCCTGACGTTGTTTGCAAGGCGGCCCATTTGGTTACAATGCAGAATACTGTTTTTGTCAGAGAAGGTTCCGGCATAATGGATGGATGCACCCAGGGGCTGTTGCAGGGATTTGACTATACGTAACCCGAGATGTCTTAGTCCTTTTCGCAACGTATCGGGAAGCGGCGGCGGCCTGAGGTCCGTTTTACCTGTTACGGTCATGTTGACGGACGTTTCATTGTGTTCATTTCTGACGATGATTTCCGCTGTCGGAGAATCTATATCATAATGAACGTTAGCGGCGTGGAGACGTTTAGCCATAAAAGTGGGCATCAGAGCGCCAACAAACGGAGAGGCCTGTATGACAGGTGATAAAGCATAGAGATGGGCGACCCATGCGGGGATGCCGATTTTACTCGGTACATTCACGTTGTAGCCGGTCAGGGTTAATTGTGAAAGGGCGCGGCGGTAATCTTTACGATCTGAAGTTATCCGGTTTAAATTGGCCAGGATTAGTATCCGATTCCAGTTGATGTATAGCGGCAGACGGACTTCCGAATTTTTGGTGACCGACTGTGACGCCAGCCGGGCTGAATTGATCGGTCCGGCACAGAGGACAAGTCTTCGACACCGAATAGCGGTATTATTGCCATCATCCAAATTCTGGCATATCGCCTCAATTGCGTCCTCAGGTACCAGGTCGCGCCACTGTAAGGCCTTGGTATTCTCGATCACTGTTAGGCCGCGACCGATCAAATCGTTCAGAAGATACTTGGCACGCCACGTTGACTGACCGGTATCGGACCAGAACTCATCCCCCGAATAGTCAAAGGCAAGGCGGTTCTGATAGTCCGTTGACAGCTGGGCCAATGCACTTGGAGATAACGACAATCCAAGGCCTTGGCATGTTGTCCGGTTCGTCTGATAACGGTCCAGTACGGCCCGGTGTGCGTTATCCAGCTCAAGAGGTGGCAAGATACTGTCCGCCCTGAGTGCCAACGTAGAATCACCATCCGGTTTTGGCGCAGACAATCCAATCCTTTGCGCCACGGTATCATATTCACCGGCCACGCCTTCGGGGTCAGGTATATGGAACTTATCCATTTCAGCCCGGGAATAAGTAAAGCAATTTGCACCCCAAGCCTCACTGAGCCCACCAGCACATGTCGCCTGATACAGTCTTAGCTGGGGAGCATTGAGCGGTAGAATTACGTCGTCACCCTCTGTGGCATGTTCGCGCCACTTTGGCAAAAAAGTCCCTGTATGCCAGTTCCAGTTTGTGTGAAAAGGGCGCTCCGGTACGGTCGGAAACTGTCGCGCCGCCAGAGCGCGACCCATAACATCGTCAAGCTGTCCAAGGGTTACTAGAGCGACGCGTTTCCCTGCATTTACCAGGACGTCAGCCGCCATGACGCCTGACGGTCCGCTACCGACAATAACAACGTCAAACAAATCGTTGCGGGGCATTATTTTTTTACCAGAGCATACGCTATCAGGTTTCCATCACGACCGAATGTGAGACGGAATATACCCCGCAACAGGATTTTCACGAAGGGAGAAATGCCCGGGCGGTGAAAGAAGGTGGAGTAATTTGCAGCGTATTGCAGCTCCAGGCCCGGGAAAAGGTCGAGCGCAATCTGATCAATATCGAAGCCCCGCTTGTTAGCGACTGTTTTCTCGTCATGCTCGACCGGAGAATGAAATTCAACGGTCTTGATGACATCCCAGAACTCGCGCACGTTGTATCCGTCATTCCTAAGGCGCTCCATGATCGCCTCGCACGCAGCTGCCGGCGGCAGGGGGACATTGAAACCAAATCGCTTCGCCAAGTTAGCCAGGCCAGCATTGATGAATGAGGAGAAAAAGTGCCTGTTTGGTTCGCCGGAGCCAATAACCATGCCGCCGGGTTTCAGCAAGGTCTCCAGCCTCATGGTCAGTTTGCGTGGATCGTAAATGTGGTGCAGCACGTAATTCAGCAGGATCACATCGAATTTGACGCCGTTATTTTCAATGTGCTCGAGACTGGGCACCTTGTGAATGGTGTGGCCGTTTACTGTTTCGGTATTTGGCGCTTCGAAAATCATATCGACCATGTAGATATCTGTGATCCTATCCCGATCGATTCCTGACCACAGGAAAGAATCAGCATCACCGGACCCAAAATTCAGGATGGTCAGCTTATCGGACTGGAAATCGCTGTCGGAGATCACCCGGTTCATATCTGGTTCAACGGCAAGGCGGCCCTCCATGGTGTGACCATACATATCTGAGTAGTCTTTAGCGATGGTTCCGAAATAGGCAGCATTGAAGGTCTCGACCATGTTCTCCATTTCCTGGTCACGATCAAAAGATTCTAGAGCTTCTGCCATAACGCGACCGCGGCAATGATCTGGATAGGGGACACCCAACAGGTAGGCGATAGTTGCGCAAATATCTACTATGCATCCATCCGTCCGGCGGTAGACATGGTTTTGCTTGATGCCGTTCCCCATCATGATGAAGGGTACGTAACATTCTTCATAGAAAAGCATGAACGAATGATCGATGGCCTTCATGCCATGATCGGATGACACCATGACGGCCGTTGATTCGCCCCATTTTGACTGCTGGATGTAATCAATGGTCTTGCCAAAACGGCGGTCAATTTTCTCCAGGGCCCTCTTGTAACTGGCTGACGTACTGCCGTAAGCATGCCCGAGGAAATCGGCCTCGCTAAAATCCAGAACAAACAGCCGAAGATCATCACGATTGTCAAAATCATCGAAAAAATCATCCAACATATAATCATCACAGGTATGAATAGACGTTGTTGGCAAAGAGATGACGCCTGTTTCCCAGTGATCTTTAGAGAAATGCCGAACATGCATGGAGCCATAGATTTTTGACGGTACAACATCGGGCAAACCCTCAACCGAGATTTCCTGTCCGAAATTGTTGTCTGTGATGCCGTGCTCTTCCGGATAGGCACCCGTGAGGATGCTGGCGAATGCTGGATTGGTTAGCGCACGGTAAACGGTTTTCAGTCCCGGTTCGCAACTGGACCCTTCCGACCGTATGCGATTGACAGAAGGCAGGTTCAGTTGGTTAAAAACATCTGGGCGGCAACCATCGATATTCAGAACGACAACTCTGTCAAACCGGCGGCCGTTAACAGGAAAGCGCTCATAACTGAGCGGAGGGTTATGATAGCGGAGCGGCCTTGAAATCAGGGCTGTTACTAGAATCAGGCCGTAGATTATGGCCAGAGGTAGGAATGTCTTGGTTTGCCAAGCAACCGCCATGGATTCGGCATTGGCCAGGGCCGAAACCGCCATGTAGATGGTGATTGGAAAGGACACCGTCGTCGGGGCGACAGTTACGATGGAATTGAAAATCTTAAAAAGGGCGATGCGCGGGTCCCGTCCAACGATTGAATCAGGCACACCCATGAACAGGAACTGGATTACGAAGAAAATGACGATGGAGAATAAGGATAAGAATAATCCTGTATCACCGCCAAGCAGATACAGCTGATATATCGTCACCGGGGTGGACATCAGAACAAAGAAAGGGTGGAAGTCCGCTATCCGGAACGCTGCATACACCAGCAAGACATAGCCGGCTACAATGCCGACCAGCAGGGGGTCCGTGATGATAATATTGGTGTGTTCGGCAAACAGAAGCCCCCCCACAACCGCATAAAGAGCGGTCTGCAAGAGAATATAGGTTGTGATCGTATTGAAGAAGTAGACTATCCGAGTGGCGAGATCTTCGAGGAAATCGTTATAGAAGAAAAAAATCTTTCCCCATTTCATAGGTTACGCCTCCACTGTACTGTCCACCGACCTCGTCAGCTGCCGTTTTGAATCACCTGGACCCTTAGGTGTGTTGATCCTGTTAAAGAAATTCTTGTCAATGCGTGCCCGGAGTTCCCAGTAGACGCTCTTGATCGCATAAATAGCCCAGTAATCCCTACGAATCGCCGAAACCAATAGATCCACAGCGATAATGATGGGTGTCTGCGGCAGGTACTTGAACCAGCGCTGCAGTTTGCGGTCCAGGATAAATTCAATGATACTGCCGTGGGTAATAGGCGCCAGGCGGTACAAAAACATGTAGTTGTTGAGGACCTCTTTTTTCTCGGTATCTTCGACCGAACCGAAGGACATGTAGTGATCCTGTTCGCCTCGATCGATTCGGGCCACGTCCTCTTTTTCAAGCAGGCCTGAGTTAAAGGCGTATTCGGTAAGGCCAACGCCCGGTAGGTACTGGCACCAGAAGACGCTGGCGCGAATGCAGTTTTTCAGACGCGCAATCAATCTAGCACCCATTTCCAATTCATCAACCTTCTGTCCTGGAAGGCCGAAGATGAAATCGAGCGAGTACCGAAGTCCCACCTTCTCCATGTTCTGAACTGCCATCATCACGTGATCGTTGGCATCGTGGCGCTCAATGATTTTCAGCTTGATGGACTCATCAAGTGATTCAACGCCCATCTGCGCATGATCACACCCAGCTTCTTTCAGCAAGGTGCAATATTCTTCATTCATTTGGCGGGGATGAATCATGATACGGAATGGTATGCCCACTTCCTTCGGATAGCGGGTCAGAAACTCTTTATACCACTTCTTCGATGATGTCAGGACATTGTTCTTGATATCGATATAACGAACGCCGTACTTGTCCCGGGCCTCTTTTAGTTCCTGAATGACGGCGCCTGGGCTTTTTTCACGATAGAAGCGGCCAAGATTGTTGTCGGATTGATGTTGGGCGTAGAAATTCTGCTGACAGAAGGTGCATTTTTCAATGCAGCCGTAATTTGTGACGGTCAGGTAGTAATCCCTGATATTCCAGCGGTTCTTGATTATTTCCTTGTCCGGAAAAGGAAGTTGATCAACGTTATCAAGCACTGGGCGATAACCATTCTTGATGACTTCGCCATCTTTCTTGAACCACAGGTTCTTGATAGTGGTATCAATTTCACCGGCATCGTGGGAATCTGCGAGCTCAACCAAGGCATCCTGGCCCTCGCCTACGCAGATAATGTCGACCTCATCACGGGCAATAACAATATCGCTTGACGTTATCGCCTGAATACCGCCGAAAATGATAGGGGCATCAGTGATTCCCCGAACTTTGCGGGCAAAATCCAAGCTCCACTTGTAGGTATCGACAAGAACTGTAAAGGCAATGAAATCGGGCTTAAAATCCGAAATTTCTTTGAGCAGTCGCTTTTCCTGACTCAGGAAATTGGCTAACCAGTCGATCGTATAATACATCTGATCGTCAAACAGGGCTCGTTCAAACGCAAGCATCGTATGATGACCGTGATTTTTAAGCTGTTGGGATAACACTTCGACAGAAACATTATCCGCACCGACGGCTACAAATGCAACTCTTGCCATACGCGGCTCCTGTTAGCGGCCCCGGATGATCTTTAGTGGGGCAGTATAATAGTGTCTATAAAAACATGAATATTGTTTAGAATTCAGGCAAATATTGACTTTCTATAATTTTTTCATCACCGAACAAAGGCGAAACAACTTAGTGCTAGATAGTAGTTTTGTTCTTCTCATTCAAGCAAAACATAGGTTTGTATAGTCTTATAGGTTGACTGCCCCCTGGCCACTATCGCTTGTAACATCACGCTGAACAGGTGCTTGGTAATTTGTTCGTGTCTAGATCGGTCTATACTAAAATATCTACGATCGGTTTACGATTCGGTGAATGGCTAGTTCCTGGCCTTAATGTTCAACAGGCCCATTTTCCACAATTTTTCTGCGACAGTATTCCCGATGACGTAACCACCATATCGTGACAAATGCCGGTCACCGGTAAATGATCCTTCCTTCAGTCCACGCGTGAGAAGAAGCAGGGCCGGCCAGCCTGTGCGACATCACCGCTGATATCCAGCATAACAAAATCCAACTCTTCCGACAGCTCTGTTAGGAACCGCCGCATATGCGGATTTATTGGCAATTCGCCCTCGGAAAATCCAATCTCTCCCCATAGTACTATCAAAGTTATTCCCTGTTCCTTTGAAAGGACTGAAAGTTGCTCAAGAACAGTGCGGAGCCTGACTTGCTGTTCTGTATACCATGGCGTAACGGCGGTCGTCTCTCCATGTGCTGCGACCTTGGGGCCTTCAGCAAGCTCCTCTCGGGCAGCCTGTAAAAACAAATCGCGTTTCAGGACAGCCAACAGGTTGTACATCGCTGAATGTTGTCTCAATATGAATTTCAGCCGTGAAAGAAATGGGCCTTCGGCCTTCACGGTCTCGGATGCTTGAGGTCTGTCAGGGTCGCCAAGAAAGCTATTGAATATAGGAAAAAACAAAATGTCTGGCTTCAGTCGAACGCCCTTGTTTGTAACATATTTGAGCCTCTCCTCGATTGGATAACCTGTTCTTGCTCCGTTGAATACCTGGATTCGCCCGGCATCCTTCATCCGGACACGAAGATTGTTTTCCAACCATGCGGGCCACGTATCATCGTTCGGAACGTAAGCGCCAAATGTCAGGGAGGCACCGGACGTCAGAATTCTTATGGCCCCGGACTTGGGCTCTTCAGTATTTCGTAAGCCCAGCGAGTTTGTTTCTACATGAAATGGACGGTGTTTCCACGATGTCCAATATCCACTCTGATTGGGCACCAAATTTCCCATGTCGTTTGGCCAATAGGCATATCGGTTGATTCCAAGATCATCCAAGCCGATAGATTCTGATGGATGAGTCCATTGGACAAATCTTATTCCCGCCTCCAATACTCCCGTAAACACGAGGCTTATTAAAACGGCGATAATGATGGAGATCAGTTTTTTTCTCATTTCAACGTCCGGTAAAATGTGCGTTTCCTATTACCTGTAAGACTGACAAACACGGACACAATAACAATTCCAATCATATGCTTCTGGTAAGCATGAAGAAAACCCTCAAGCTGTCACTACCTGCGTCCAGGCCACCGAAACGGTTGCCAGGAACCGGTTACGTAAACTATTGTACCAGCATATTGAGAGCCACCGAACTATTTGCAGATATCCTGTTATGGAAAATAGGCAAAACATCATTCAGTGCATTGCCCAAGAGGGTATGGTCGTCTTGCCCTCACATATATCTTCTGAAGACATTGCCTTGTTGGCAAATGAGGGGCGACGCCTGGCAGATTCTGAGGTTGATTACGCTCGGTCAAATGTTGCTCGTCCCAAGGATGAGGGATTTTTGATAAATATAGTTCCCTCCAGAATGACCGACGCAGGCCTGAATCCCGATGATGATATTTTCCCGGAGATGATCCGTAAGTACAAGTTTGACCAAGTGCTTTCTGGTTACCTGGACCCTCAATGGGCATGCTCAAACTTCATTTATGATTACGTAACCAATACGCAGGGAAATGAACTGTTCCCACTGCATTTTGATGATTTCAGGGGGTGTTCCTGTCTAAAGATTTACATTTACCTGAATGAATGCAATCACGGGAATGGGGCGCTTCGTTTTGTTCCTCGGACACATACGCTCATGAAGGAGCTGATCGCCAATAAGTCCTTCATGGATTTTATGGCAGCTCAACCGGACAGCAATAACAGTCTTACGACCGTTACTAAGTTCCTTCATGAAAAGGGGGCAGTGATGGGGAACGGCTTTTTTGAGCGCCACGATGAAACCATTGATCTGATCAACATGGTAACGGACAGGGAAGATTGCTCTCATGATTTCTGCCTGGAGGGCCCTGCCGGGACAGTTGTCATTTTTGATACCGTAGGTATCCATGGCGGCGGTGTTTTTCATGGTGGTGAGCGCTATATTTGCCGGTTTCACGGCGTAGATAGACGGTATCAATTACTGTACGCACCGGAATATCTGACCGGCATAAAAAGAATTGGCGGCGTAGCATTCAAAAAGCTGCGCAAGGCCGTCCACTTATATGACTAAGCTTTAAGCCTGCCGATCTTTGTACGCAGAACACCCCTTTCTAGGTGATTTCACATAGTAACAGGGAAAATGAAAAGGTCGGTTTTTCGGGAAAGATATCCAGATGCCGAAGTGCTTTGAAGCCATGTTCCTCAATTTCGGATACGGAACTGCAGAAGTAATTTCTTGAGCGCAAATAGACGCGCTCCAACAAACTGTTGGCATCCCAAATCGGTTCATAAAATATTGCATAGCGTTTCGTCACACGCCTGATATCAGCAAGCGCACCTGGAAGAATCGCGTTACATTGCTCTAGGGCCGCATGGGTAAAGAGTACATCAACTGATTTATCCGGTAATTCAATATGATCAATGCTTGATTGAAAAAACCGTGGTGATTGCCGGCTGCTCTGATTTTTCGAGCCGAGTAATTCGGCCAGTTCCGGTATAATGCCCAGGTCAAAGATGGTTTCTGATTTCAACAGACTGTTAGCGTAGTCAATGGCGTTTTGGGAAACATCGAAACCCGAATATTCCAGATGAGGAAGCACCGAAGAAAGGTAAAACAGATTTCCACCAACGCCGCAACCACCCTCGCAAACAGTCCTGATGTCCAATTCGCTGAGGATTGAGGAAATCGTGTGAATTGATGCAAGGCGGTGTTCTGGGGTTTGGCTTCGATACACTATGTTTTTACCAAAGAAATTGTTGAATTTCTCAAGTGGGGGAAATCCGATGCTGATGTTGCCGGAATAGGCGCTATCGTAATGATCCTTGACGTACTCTCTGGACCGTGCACGCCTGATCTTAACAACTTGCTGGAATAGTTCGTTCAGGATAAGGCGGGTTAGGCCCCTTCTTTTTTGCCATGCTGCTTTCGTGCCTGATATCGAATTGATTGAAAGCACATCTGTGCCATAGGCTCGCATGATGACATCAATATCATGTTCATATTTCTCTATCCTCGATGAAGCATCAACCGAATGCAATGAATAGGCACCATCTTGCGCCATTAATTTCTCCTGTATGATTTGCAATAACCTGCATGCCCCAGGGGCGTGAACTGCGTAGGTGTTTGTAGCCTGATATGATGGATATCTTAAAGGTTTGATTTCAAGTCTCTATTCCTGACATTCGGGTTAGCCTTGCAGTCAGCAGTTATTGTAATTAAATAGACGGAATAACCAATGAAATAGAATGAAGGCCGATTAATAATGTATCCGCTACGAATATTTTTTGGCGACATGGCCCATAATACTGTTGGCCTTGCTACGGATGCCTTTCCTCTAAACATTGGATATGTCGCTGCCTACAGCAAAAAATTGTTTGGTGATGATATTGAAGTGGTTCTTTTCAAGGATATTCTCCTCTTGGAAAAAGCTATCACAGATGGCCCCCCCGATATTCTTGCCATGAGTAATTACCCTTGGTGCCACAATGCAAACATGGCGCTTTATGATCATCTTGCCGGCTTGAGGCCAGAAGCAATCCGAATCATGGGTGGGCCCAATTTCCCACACGTCCCTGCTGAACAAATCCGCTTTCTTGGGGAAAGGCCGTGGCTGGATACCTATGTTTATCTCGATGGCGAGCTTGGATTTGCCAATGCCATAGGGAAAATTCTCGAAATTGGTGATCTGGTTGAAGCTCGAAAATGGATCGGTGACAACACTATTGATGGCTGTGTGCACCTTTCGACTACTGGAAATCGCCTTGCCAGTGAAAAGGCCGTCAGACCGCTGGTGCTGGATGAGATACCTTCACCCTACCTGACCGGCCTTCTTGATCCTTTTTTCGATACTCCGTTCTCTCCCATGATTTCAACAAATCGGGGCTGTCCGTTCAGTTGTACATTCTGCCACGATGGAAATGCGGCGGTAAACAAAGTCACTAAATTCAGTTTGGAGCGGGTGCAGGCAGAAATCGACTACATCGTTGAACGTGTACCCGACACGACACACAACTTGATCATTTCGGACTTGAATTTCGGTATGTACAAATCGGATATCCAGATTTGTGAGGCCTTGGCCAAGGCCAGAGCTCGAACCGGATATCCCGACAACATCAAATCCACGACCGGCAAAAACTCCAAGGAGCGAGTGATCGAAACGGTAGAAAAGCTAAATGGAGCTCTCACATTGTCCATGTCCGTACAGTCGCTAGACGACGATGTTCTGGCCAATATCAGGCGCTCCAATATTAAGGTCGATGATATTATCGGGCTGCAATCCTCGATCCGGCAGTCAAAACTTCCGACGACGTCAGAGATTATTCTGGGGCTTCCTGGTGAGACGCTTGAAAGCCACAAGGCGACGATTGGCTCATTACTAGATTCCAATATGGATCATGTTATCCCGTATACGCTTATGTTAGTTGAAGGCTCTGAGATGAGCACTGTTGCTGAAAGGGAAAAATGGGGTTTCAAGAGTAAGTTCAGGATCATTCCTCTCGATTTCACAAAAATGAAAAATGGCAAAAACATTCTCGAAGTTGAGGAAGTTGTCATCGAAACCAACACGCTATCTTTTGACGAGTACATTGAAGCCCGAAAGCTCGCTTTGGTGACGAAAATACTCATTGTTGTCGGATTTAAACCCCTAGTACGCTTTCTCAGGGAACAGGGTATTCCGATTATGGATGTTCTGAATGCTCTGCGGATATCCCTATCAAACACAATTGACGGACAGGCGTGTGCGCCGGAAAGGCTTGTAAAATTATTTGCTGATTATGAGAATGACACTGTTGGTGAATTGTGGGACTCTGCCGAAGAGTTGATCGAATTTTATCAAAATGACGAAAATTTCCAGCGTTTACTCGATGGCCAAGATGGTAAAAACCTGATGCAGCACTACTTTGCCTATGCTCTTTCCAATCTTATGCATGATGTTGCCGACTGGATTTTTGACCAGGCTAAGACCGTATTGCTCAGCACTTCCCCAGATGAGGAATCACTCGAAATTTTCGATGAGATTGAAAGCGTTTGTCGTGGGTTGTCTTTTGACCTGCTGGGGCCAGATCGGCAGAAAAACACGCCTGAATGCACGAGCTCTTACGATTATTCCCGATGGCTTGAAGACAGTGAGCTACGCCAGTTGTCAGAATTCAAATATTCCGCTCCCGTAGCCATGCGTTTTGTCATAACCGATGAACAATACAGGATTGTTGAAGATACTCTGGATCGCAATGGAAGAACGCCCAATGGTCTGTCCAGGGCCCTGCTTCGTATATCCAATGACAGTCTTTGGCGTCATGCGGAACTAACATCTGCTTGAAATTCTTGGCACGCAGTATGATCGGCCACGGCATCAAGAATAAGCCCTTCGGTCAATTAAGGTGGAAGTAAGACATCAGCATATAGGCTTCCTGAACATAATCGTTTGGTTCGCGGTGGAAAGATATCCTGTGACCTGAATCCAGCATGTTAAAGTCTTCAAAGCCCAGAAGCCATTCCAGCATCGTGTCTTGGTCCAAGGTCATTTTCAGATAAGGCGTTTCTAGGCTCTCATCACGACTTAAATGATGAGTTTCGGCCTCATCAAGTTTGATGTGTATCAGTTGGTCTTCTCCCTCAATATCCAGGATGACTGTATAATCGACGAAGATATTAATCTGCTGTTGCTTTTCCCAAAGCTGTTTTCTCGCACGGTCAATCAGTTTGCCCATCGTCGGCAACTTTCTCGACGTATTTACTGCGTACTGCATCTCCTGCTTGCCAACCATAGCAAAATGCCTGCTAAGCTCTTCCTTCGACCAGACATGATAGGCTCCCTCTACAACCTCTCCCTTCTCAACATCGACAACCATTCCGTGCTGTAGGGGAATTATTTTAGCGCCAGTTTTACCATGTTCCTGATAGTGATCGACCAATTCCATGAGGTTCAGGCGGCGGATTTGAAGCCAGTTTACCGTCTCGGACATTGCTCCCTTGATTGCATAGCCACCAGCTACCGGAATGACTATGTTCGGTCGGATTATATCAATTGCACTGGTGAATTTTTCCGTCGTCGTTTCCAGTATCTTGCCAATAGTGCTTAATTTTTCATCCTCCGTCATGTTCGTGTACATTGCCGGAAACCCGCCGGCACCGCCAGAGGGAAACAATGCCAGATCAACCGAAGGGTGGTGCTCAGCGATGTAGTTGCAAAAATCCTCTTCGGGCAGGTTATCATTACAATTAAGGACAACGATGTTATCCATTTTAAAGAGAATGGAACTATCAATAATATCTGCGACCAAATGGTCGTATGTGCCGCCGTATGTCTCAACCACCAAGCCAGGCGCAATTTCCGTAGGCTTTTTCTCGGGCACCATAACTAGATTGTTAAACCCTGTTCGATAAAGCATTCGCGCCAAGAAGTTTGGCTCACGGTCAATGATTATAACAGGCGTTGACTTGTTTAATTTTTCAAGGGTTTCTGCTTCGCAGTGATCAGAATGTATATGTGAGATATAGATAAAATCTGGCGCAGGTATATCTTCAACGCTGGTTTCACAGGGTGGGAACTGTGTCCATCCCCCAGCAACTGCGGCACCTTCCATCCACGGGTCACACAGAATGTGAATATCATTATGAAAAATCGAGAAACAGGCGTTAGCGTAATATGTGATTTTCAATTTTCAAAATCTCCGGAAAAACATTAGCAAATAGCACTCAATCCAGATACCACTGATTAAAAATCAAAATAGATAAAGGCGGAAGGATTTCCTACCGATATAGCGGCACAAGTTAGTATGAGACCCACGGCAATCGGGAAGACTATTGCCACGCTAGCCTTTCTTGACAGCCACCTGATATGAACCAGATTATCGAATCGGTGTAGAATTAGAGTCAGCAGGACGAAGAAGGGCACGATGGGTGAATTTGCCATAGCATGAATCGGTCCGACACTTATCAACCCTTCCAGCACCTCCATTGCGCGCTCGAAGCTTGGTGCTCGGAAAAATATCCAAGCAAGGGATACAAAATGAAATACAAGAATCACCTTCACAAAGCGTGGAATTTTTTGAAAGGATATCCGGGCGTTTTGCGCAATCCGCTCCAAGGCTATCATGAGACCATGGAGCCCGCCCCATACCACAAAACTCCACGCAGCACCGTGCCACAGACCACCAATCAGCATCGTTGTGAAAACGGCGCTAACGGCCACAACCTCACCTCTGCGATTACCCCCCAGTGGTATATATAAATAGTCACGAAGCCAGCGTGACAGGGTCATGTGCCAGTGCCGCCAGAATTCACGGATGCTGGCCGCCATGTAAGGTCGATTGAAGTTCAGAGGGAACCGAACCCCCATCAGATACCCCAATGCCAACGCCATATCTGTATAACCACTGAAGTCACCGTAAATCTGTATCGAAAAACCATAAAGAGCCGTGAGTGCATCAGAAAAAGATACCGCGCCTGTGGCGCTGTAAACACGATCTACATGCGGAGCTACCTGGTCAGCAATACCTACTTTCTTGAAAGCGCCAATTGCAAAAAGTAGTAAGGCAAACTTGAACATGCTTTGTAAAGCTCGCACCTTGTGAAGTTGATGCATGAGTTCAGAGCCGCGCAGGATGGGGCCGGCTATTAGTTGTGGAAAATATGAAATGAATGCAGCAACTCGCCAGAAATCATTCTGGGCAACGGCCTTTTTCCTGGATACGTCGATAAAATAGGCAATAGAGGTGAACGTTATAAAGGAAATGCCGAGCGGGAGTGCCCAATCGCCTTTAAGCGTGAAATCGACAGAGATAAGGTGGTTCAGGTTCTCAACGATAAATCCGGTATATTTGAAGAATAGTAGAGGAGAGAGAGCTACCAAGATAAAAATCGGCAAATGTTTTGCTGTATTCGGCTTGGAGAAATGCAAACCGGCATAATACGTAAATATGAAGAAAAACAGGAGAATTGGCACGTAAGGGGGGTACCACCAGCCGTAAAAAATCGTGCTGGCAACCGTAATATACGGCAGCGTGAACCTGAATGGCACAATGCGCTGGCATATGATGAACACAATCAAGAAGATCAAAAAGGTCGGCGTATAGAACAGCATCAGTTTTTGATTTCTGTTGCCAGCATATCGGCCATAATCTCGTGCACCTGGGCGTTGGGATGCGGATCTCCGGGAATGGTCCAGAGCTCCGGTCCTTCAAAATCTTCCAAACCGTCAAGCAACTCGACATAGCCCCAGCCACGGTCTTTGGCAAGCGCTCTCATTTCTTTGTGGATGAACGTAAAGGGGTAATCCTGCAACTGGTGAACATCCGGCATCATGGCCAATATGATGCGAACGTGATTTTTATCGGCACTGGCATCAAGATCATCGAGAGCCTTCACCATCAGCTGATAGCCCTCTGATTTAGGATTATAGACTTCTCTGTAGTGATCGATCAGCGTACTTAAATCACTTCCATCACGTATAAGCCCCTGAGCCAGATAATACAGAAGAACCGCGAGTTGGCTGTTGCGATACAGAAAGTTAGTTTTGCTAGGGGGAAGTAATTCTGCGTCATTTACAAAGTAATGCAATATGACAATGTCGGGTCGGATCTTTGCCTGAACAGTGTTAAGATAATTCTGCACAGAACGGTGAGTATTATAGTTACCTATGCCCGCATTCAGTACGCTGTATTCATTGCCAAGTTTTTCCTGCAAACGGGCACTGAGAGTTTCGTCCTGATGTACGCCCCACCCCAGAGTTATTGAGCTTCCCAGAAATAAAACTTTTTTGGAGGAATGAATTTTTTCTAGATCAACTTCTGGACCACGCATGCCTAATGAGTTGATGGAAAAATCCACATTCTGCAGTGTGGCTTTGCTCCCAGGTTTATGTACATGACCGATATCAGGATTAGGTGAGACTGTTTTTAATTCTCGTGCATATCGCCACATTTCGACAGTGTAGTTCTTCTGATCACTGTTCTTCAGACGCACCAACCCCTCGGCGGCAAGCAGTGTAATCACGAGAGTACACAGTAAAATCAGTGTTTTCGATATAACTAGCTTAATAATTTTAATAGCTCACAGGTTGATTGGAGGGCGTATTATCTAAAAGGTTTTCACTTAACAAGTAGTCCATAATTGCTTTTGCGATGACAAAATTTCCATAACGGGCATAGTGCCCAACTCCAGCCAAAGTCGATTTGTGCTCTTTTGGGAACTGGAGATTCTGTTCGGATAATTTGAGATCATCTTTGGATACCGGATATCGTCTAAGGGCAAGCGCTTCATAGGGGCCTGCTTTTCGCATTTCCGGTAGAAGATCAACCAGATGAACACCTGCCGCTTTCGCTAATTCCCTAAACTTATCCTGGGGTGTATTCGGGTAGTCCCGATCCATTACTTGGGCCCCCTCCGGCCACAGGACAAACACAGGGACAGCCCCAGAACCCTCGATCAGGGTTTTGTATTTTACAAAAAGCGCCTCAAGCAGCGTCCACGAATGCACGCTTTCAGGGGCCTCTGGACTATAGACGACCTGGCGTTGAACCCCTGTCTTGGGGTTTAATTTATCAGGTAATTCCTGGAGCTTTTTTAGCTGTTCCTCCGCCTGCTTCTGCCTGTAATACGACTTGATCCTCGACATAATTGAATAGACTGCAGAATAGTTCTTTAAGGCCCTCTTGAGGGAATCGAACGTTTCCCGACCCTGCTGATTGCGGCGGAAGAAATCGAATCCCTTGCCCTCAATAACATTTTCAAAGTCGTCATTGTTTGAATATATATCGCCGAGAACGAGTTGTATCAGCACGATCTCAGGATTTGTTTTCAGGCCCTTCTCTTCAAGATAGTTCAGGATGCTTGCATGACTGTATCCGGGGAAACCCGCATTCATGACCTGATAGTCCTGATCAAGGCCGAACTTCTGGTTCAGATGTGATTGCAGCCAGGATGGATAACTGTGCAGCGTGTGTACGTAGGATCCGTATGTATAAGACGAGCCGACAGCCAGAATGGTTCTTTTGGATTCTGAATATTCAAATGCGGAATTGAAACCCTCGGCATTGGTAACGATGTGATAGGGCGAATGCCTGAACTCAATTGCTACCGAATTGATGTTGGGCTGCTGATCACCCAGGCCTTTGTCATAGTATCCGATATTTGGCGATAGTCCGGCTCTCTCGGCCATTTGGGAAGGCCAGTTTTCCCATAAATAAAAACGCGCGCCAGCTTCCACGATGAATGCAAGTACCATAACGGATATAATTATGAGTAAGATTTTCTTCATTGACTTCGCACGACAACCTTCTGGCACCTAATTTTGATTCTCTAGCAGTTTATATATGATATTAGAAATTAATAAATGTCCCTCAGGACTGTAGTGAGCGTCTTTGGGTAGCCTGAGCACTGTTCCATCAGGAATATAGGGCTGGAGGACCATGGCCGATACACCTGATTTTTCCAACTCATCAAGAACCTGTAACGTCCCAGGTTCAGTGAATGTATATGTGATTTCATTGTCACTTGGTAGGATGATCACATAGAACTCGGCGCCACAGGTCTCTGCAGTAGTAGCCATTAAGTGCATATGCTCAATTCCACGCTTGATGTCGTCAGGTGAATAGTCTTTCGGATTATTACTAAATCTTACAACGCCACTTTCATCTGGCTTATTTTCTTTGGCCATTTCCCAGACCACCATTCCCTTGCGAATCAACTCACGCAAATGGATAAGCTCAAATACACCAAGAATCGAGAACTTTGAGGAATAGAGATGTCGTTGATATAGCCACTCGATCTTCTCTAATGGAATGGGCTGTCCGTTTTCCCGATAAATGGCAGGTAAAAGGTATCCGCCTCTGACTGCAAAGGCGTCCAGCCGAGTGTTATCCCAGCGCAGGTCATTAAAATAGTAAGCATAGAATATTTTTGCCGGGGCCAACACTTCGCATTCCTTTTGCAGCGTAGCCAAGACATGAGCCGTTCCATAACTGCTGACACCTAAGTTGACAATCGAGGCCTTATCGCCGATCAGTTCCTGGAGCCTGTTGCCAAATCGCTCTTCTTCCGCAACTGAATCCCCGAAAGTGAAGGAATCGCCAAGCAACATCCATTTCTCACCGTCGTTCGGCCAGGCCCTGTCGCGATACCCCTTTTCATTTGTGCGGACCTTGAAAGTGTATCCGGTGGTTATACTGCCATCAAAGCTCGGTTGCATGGAATGTCCTACAGAGGCGCTTTCCACGTACAAGCCTTCTGTGCTTCCAGAGAAGAACGGCACGAAAAAATAAACGATGATATCTGCTACAATCAGCGTGACATAGCATGAGGCAGCCAGAATAAGTATTTTGCCCCGCATGTTACTTACTAACTGACTCTAAAACAGTGCATAAAGGAATGGTAAAAACGTCTGTGCGTCTGACATAACAAAAAGCATGATCAATAGGGCCGACAGAATGATGATGGGCGTCAGAATGACAATTTTATTTTTACGAAAAAAATCCCTCATCGGGTCGCTCCTTGAGCGTATATGTGCTTTCCAGAGGTACTTTTTACCTGAGGGTATGATATTTTCAAGACGTTTATAGATGCCGTTTTTTAATAAAATAAATTACTAAAGAGAGTCTCGCGGCCCTCTTGTCCGAGAATCATTTTCATGTGGGAAACCCAGAGACAACAAATATCTGATTTGCCCTATTCACGAATTAGAAAATAAATTGTTGGCTATATGACTATAAATGTTGAAAAACCATATGTAATAAATAAACCGTTAGTTAACTCACCAATATGAACCTCGGTCGCAGTAAAAATTTAGGCAACAATCATGTCCCTTCCTGAAAAACATTCCAAATCAGAGGAGATAACAGGAAGCAGCAACCGGTCCTTTGGTATCGTTTTTTCTCTGTTTTTTCTCGTTATTGGACTGCTGCCTCTTTTAGGTGAAGGTGAGGTCAGGTTGTGGTCGCTTGTCGTGGCCGCACTCTTTTTTGTTGTTGCGATACTCATTCCCGGAATATTGGGGCCGTTGAACAGGGCTTGGTTAAAGTTCGGTTTGATGCTTGGGAAAATTACGACGCCGATTGTTATGGCAATTATATTTTTCCTCACCGTTGTTCCCGTGGGGCTGATTATGCGTTTATTCGGGAAAGACCTGCTTGGTCTTAAATTTGACCCAGAAGCCCAGTCTTACTGGATCGATAGGGATGAAGGCGCCCCTTCACCCGCAAGCATGGAAAACCAATTCTGATTTGGGATAATCGTTTATGAGCTTTTTAATTGAACTGTGGGCATTTTTCCGCACCCGAAAGAAATTCTGGCTGCTCCCTATCATTGTGATGATGGTTCTGTTTGGGGGACTTATCGTTCTTACACAAGGAACAGCTGTGGCGCCATTCATCTATACATTGTTCTGAGTTTTCCTGGGGCGTTTCGAAAATGCGCATACTTGGTCTATCTGCATTCTATCATGATAGTGCGGCTGCTCTGATTGAAGATTCAGTGATCGTTGCTGCGGCACAAGAAGAGCGGTTCACGCGTATAAAACATGATGCCTCCTATCCGGAAAACGCCGTTTCTTATTGTCTGAAGGAAGCAGAAATTCAGTTATCGGATCTCGATTATGTCGTTTTCTACGACAAACCATTCCTGAAATTTGAACGCTTATTAGAAACATATCTGGCAACAGCGCCCAAAGGCTTTCAGTCTTTCCGGATGTCAATGCCGCTATGGTTGCGCGAAAAATTGTTCCAAAAGGACTACCTGCAGAAAAGATTGAAAAAATTAGCACCTGATTTCGACTGGAAAAACAAACTTATTTTCGCCGAACACCATCAGAGCCATGCGGCCAGTGCTTTTTATCCCTCCCCTTTTGAAGAGGCTATTGTCCTCACCATGGACGGAGTTGGTGAATGGGCGACCACAAGTGTGGCGATCGGTCGCGGTAATAAACTGGAAATGAAGAAGGAAATTCATTTTCCGCACTCTCTGGGACTGTTGTATTCAGCTTTTACCTATTACACGGGATTCAAGGTTAATTCTGGTGAATATAAGGTTATGGGTCTCGCCCCCTACGGCGAACCCAAATATGCCGACACAATCCTGAAACATCTTATTGATCTTAAGGAGGACGGATCATTCCGCCTAGACCAGAGCTATTTCAATTACTGCACAGGCCTGACAATGACGAGCCAGAAGTTCGATCAGCTTTTTGGCCGACCGGTTCGCAATCCGGAAACCGATCCGCTGGAACAATTCCACATGGACATTGCGGCCTCGATCCAAGTAGTTATAGAAAAGATCATCCTGATGATCACCCGCTCCCTTGTAGAGGAATCCGGCATCCGGAATCTCTGTCTTGCTGGAGGTGTAGCCCTTAATTGTGTGGCAAACGGCAAAGTTCTCAAGGAGCGGATTTTTGACGACCTCTGGATCCAGCCGGCGGCGGGTGATGCCGGCGGCGCATTAGGAGCGGCTCTGGCTGCATACTACCATTTCAAGGGGCACCCGCGTTCCGCCGACAACAAAACGGACTTCATGCGGGGCTCCTACCTGGGGCCAGCCTTTGAACAGGAAGATATCGAACAGAGACTGACGGCCTCGGGAGCCCGCTATAAAACTCTTGCAGACCAGGAACTATTTGATACCACGGCTGATGCATTGGTGTCAGGACGCGCTATTGGTTGGTTCCAGGGGCGCATGGAGTTCGGACCCCGGGCGCTGGGCGGGCGTTCGATTATTGCCGACCCCCGCTCACACACCATGCAGAAAGTGCTTAATCTCAAAGTAAAATATCGCGAGAGCTTTCGCCCGTTTGCACCCTCCGTTCTGCGAGAAGACGTTCATGACTGGTTCGACTTGGATGCCGATAGCCCGTACATGCTGCTGGTCTCTGGCGTTGGGGAGCGACACTGCCTGGAAATGAGCGAAGAGGAGCAGAAACTTTTCGGTATTGAAAAACTGAACGTTCCACGCTCGAAAATCCCGGCTGTGACCCATGTTGATTTTTCAGCCCGTGTCCAGACGGTCCACCGCGAAACAAATCCGCGATATCATGATGTTATTTCAGCCTTTAAGGCCCGGACAGGTTGCCCCGTGGTGGTCAATACCAGCTTCAACGTCCGTGGAGAGCCGATTGTCTGCACCCCGGAAGACGCCTTCAGGTGCTTTATGGGAACTGAACTGGACAATCTGGTGATTGGCAACTGCTTCCTGAAGAAAGAGGATCAGGACGAAAGCCTTCTACTCGATTATAAAAACGCCTTCGCCCTGGACTGATCAGGGCCCGGGTGTAATTCATAATTAACCATATATTGCAGAGGATTACCGGAGAGTAAGGGCCTTAGGCCGCCTTGACGTTCACGGCATGAACAGTGTATGTTCATGCCGTGAACGTTAGCCTTGTGTGAGGAATCCAAATGTCCAGTGGCAAGTTCGGTGACAATAACCAGTCCCAGATGGCGGAAACCACTCTTGAATTGTTGAATGTGGTTGAAGACGGTAAGGCGTCATCACAACGCAATCTCGCATTACAGCTTGGTGTCGCCCTCGGGTTGACGAATTCTCTCATCAAGCGGTGTATCAAGAAGGGCCTGCTCAAGGTTCAGCAGGCACCAGCACGGCGGTACGCCTATTACCTGACGCCGAAAGGGTTTCATGAAAAATCTCGTCTGACGCGGGAATATCTCACCACTTCACTGCATTTTTTCCGTATATCACGGTCACAGTACAAGGAAATAGCCGAATATTGCCATGCTCGCGGCTGGACGAACGTGGTGTTTCACGGCGCGACGGAATTGACAGAAATAGCCGCGCTGGCCTGCCGTGAGATGCAGTTGCCCATTACCGCGGTCATTGACCCCGAGCGGAATTCCGCCACGTATTGCGATTTACCTGTCATCAGAAACCTTGACGAACTGAAAGGCCAGAAGCCCGTTGATGCGGTGATCATTGTCGGAACGAAGGACCCACAAGGCGATTTTGACAGACTCAGCAAGGAATTCCCCGAGGAAAAAATCCTGACTCCGGAATTCCTGCGGGTCTCCCGCAACAGAGGGCAGGCCCCCGATACGCCGGAGGACCAGGTCTCGTGAGCTATCAGAATTATAGCTATTGGTACGTAGTACAGACGCAGACTCGTAAAGAGGAGTTTGCCGCCCACCACCTGCGCAACCAGGACTTCGAAGTTCTTCTGCCAACTTACATGAAACAGCGACGTCATGCACGACGCATTGATCAGGTCCGCAAGCCCCTGTTCCCGGGGTATCTGTTCGTGCGCTTTAACTTGAACACCACGCGATGGAGAGCGATCAACGGAACGATTGGAGTCATTAAGCTCATCAGCTCCGGCGATACCCCTTTGCCAGTGCGCGATGACATTATGACCGAAATCAAGGGGCGCTGTGACGCTCAAGGAATCATTACCCTGGATACCGCACGCCTCACGGGCGGTGATCGCGTCAAGGTTTGCCACGGCGCATTCATTGATTGTGAAGGCCTGTTTATCGAAATGGCGGACGACAAGCGGGCGATACTGCTGTTGAACCTGTTGAACCAGAACGTTACGGCCAGTGTGCCGTTGGAAATGATCTCACCAACCCTTTAACGGTGGTTGGGCATGTAAGCAGAAGTTCCCCCGGGTGCGTTTCACCCGGAGTGCGGTAGCGTGCTAAATTTACACTTTTTCCTCTAGCATCCGATGGTAGAAAAATGACACAAACATCCAGTGTGATCCGAGATTTCGATCAGAGCACCATAGACTTGAACGGCAAAAGCATCATGGTGACCGGTGGGACAGGATCATTCGGTCATGCCTTCGTCAAAACAGTTCTGAGCCGCTTTAAGCCGCGTCGCCTGATCATCTTTTCGCGTGATGAGATGAAGCAGTACGAAATGTCTCATAATTTCAGCACTGACCAACATCCGTGCATCCGGTACTTTATCGGGGATGTCCGCGATACGGATCGCCTGGAGATGGCTATGCGGGATGTTGATATTGTTGTCCACGCCGCCGCCCTGAAGCACGTTCCCGCTGCGGAATACAATCCGTTTGAATGCATTCATACAAATGTGATGGGCGCCGAGAACATCGTGAAAGCGGCAATCCGCTGCGATGTCGAAAAAGTCATAGCCCTGTCGACCGACAAGGCAGCGAATCCAGTCAACCTGTACGGCGCCAGCAAATTGGCTGCCGACAAGATTTTTGTCGCTGCCAATTTTCTGAGTGCCGGCCGGGCGAAGTTTACCGTGGTCAGGTACGGCAACGTCATTGGGTCCCGGGGCAGCGTAGTACCCCTGTTTAAGCGACTGATCGAGGAAGGTGCGGAACACCTGCCCATCACGGACGAAAATATGACCCGTTTCTGGATCACGCTTAACCAAAGCGTCAACTTTGTGCTTTCTTCCCTTGGCCTGATGAACGGGGGCGAACTCTTTATCCCCAAAATACCGAGCATGCGGATTGTCGACATGGCGAAAGTCATGGCGCCTGACCTGCCGCAAAAAATTGTCGGTATCAGGCCCGGTGAGAAGCTCCACGAAATCATGATAACAGAAGACGATTCGCGAGATACCTTTTCCCTTACCGACCGGTTCGTAATTAAGCCATCTCTGGAATTTTCGCCGGAACCGGTCGTGTTCGAGGGAGAGCAGCTCGTAGTAGAGGGCTTTCGCTATTCCAGCGACCAGAACGACGAGTGGCTTGACGCCGACGGTTTCGCGCAACTGTTGACGGATGGATGAGGTCAGAGGTGTCTAGTCCCGGGAACGAAAACAGGGTAGATGGTGAACGGGTATATGTCATGTTGCTGCGGCCGTCTGATTTCGATGACAGGCTGCTTTCCCTGTTCAGGCAAGCCTATAGTGAAAGATTCTATTCAGGATCGGGGCGTCAGTTTGACGAAGACATTCTGTTGCAGGACGTCGCGTCCGGAATAAAAAATGACGAGCTCTTTTTTTACGGCATTTTTGATATCTCGAACGACCTGGTTATCGGTGCTATCAAAATTGGCCTGATCGACAAGAAACATCTGACCTCGGATATGGTGATCATGATTGGCGATCCTGATTATCGGGGCAAGGGGTTGGCCACGGATGCCATTCGTCTTGGCAACCAAGCTGCATTCCGGCTCCACGGTATCCGGAAATTGCATGGCGGCATGCACGCTGAGAATGTTGCATCCATAAAAGCCTACACAAGGGCCGACTGGATTGTCGAAGGAACACTGAAGGATCATTTTCTGGTCGATGGTCAGCCGATGGATTTTGTCCGTGTGGCCTGTTTCAATCCCGACTGGAAACCCGGTAAATGACGCTTGACCGACAACAAAGGTTGCCCTGAACATCGTGAACGGCTTGTTTCTCGATTTCGACGGCACCCTTGCGGACACACTAGATGCCATGTGGTCCGCATATGTTGAATTTATGGACATGCATCAAGCCCGTGCCAGCAAGCAGGAGTTTGCGGAACTGAACGGTCCACGTTTGCCGGAAATCGTTTCGCACCTCAAGGCGACACACAATCTGAAACACCCGGAGAACGTCCTTCTTGAGCAATACTCGTTTGTAATCGACAAGTGTACGGAAAATACCGGTGCAGCGGACGGCTCCCGCCAGTTGCTTTCACTGGCCCGGGAGTTCGGTTTTCAGGTCGGCATCGTTTCGTCAAACGATCACTCGCGCATTGAAAAATGGGTGCGTAAACAGGATTTGGGATCGTGGATCGATATCGTCGTGGGCGGTGATGACGTGACGAACGGCAAGCCTGACCCCGAACCGTATCTGAAGGCACTAGAGTTGACGGCCTGTTCCAGCAGAAAATCGTTTGCCGTTGAAGACAGCGAAACGGGTGTCCTTTCGGCCAGGGCCTCGGGCCTGCCCGTCATATACGTTCATCGCTCCGACAAGGAAGCCGTACCCGAAGGGGTCTTCTCGGTCGTGTATGATCTTTCGGAAATTGCCGGAATCATTAGTGACATAGCAAGGCATTGACAGTCGACTTCCTGATACTCGATAAACCGCTGGTTGCCCGCCTTGGTGATACGTCGCCCTGGATATGCGAGGAAGCGGACGGCGAAGTGGACAGGATCTGGCGGGAAGCTCAAAGTCTTGATGAATGCGATCTCTTCAACGGAACTTTGCTGTCTGCTGACCTGATTGAGAGCGGCGAGATATCTGGGCGCGTCGTTGAGTACCGTTATTTCTATGCACAACAACAAAATCACAAGCTCAAGGAGCGCCTGGGCCTACGACCGCTCGGAGTTACGGGGGTTATGATTTCTCCCGAAGGGATACTGTTCGCCCGCAGGGGCGCCAGAGTCTTTCAGGACCCAGGCAGATGGGAAGTGGCGCCTTCCGGCGGTGTGGAGCAGGAAAGTTTTACGGCGTCAGGTTTTGCCGATCTCGAAGAGCAAGTTTTTCGCGAACTTGAGGAAGAAACATGCATTGACCGGTTGCACATTACATCCGTTTCGCAGTTTGCCTATATGCAGGACACCGATACGGGAGTTACGGACGTTGTTTTCCTTTTGCATACGTCGCTCCGCGGGAAAGATATCATGGAAATTACATCGGCCGCGCCAAGGAACGAATACAGCGAATTTTCCGTTGTCCCGGTCGGTACCATGGCTGCATTTTGCAGGGAAAACGCAGTAGTGGAATCGACGAGCCTGATCGTTGAAAATCTTGTCCGGAACTCGGTATGACCACTCCGACCCTTGAAATCTCGATCAACGGCCGGCCAATCGGCACCGGCCATCCGCCATATGTTATTGCAGAAGTATCCGCCAATCATAATGGCGCCATTGAGCGAGCACATGCCCTGATCCAAGCCGCCAAGGATGCAGGAGCCGATGCCGTAAAGCTGCAGACGTACACCGCCGACACCCTTACGATTGACAGTGACCGGCCCGAATTCATCATCGGAGAGGGCCCATGGGAGGGCCGATCCCTTTACGATCTGTATCTTGAGGCGGCAATGCCGTGGGAATGGCATGCGCCTCTCTTCGCCCAGGGGCGAGATCTGGGCATCACGGTCTTTTCATCACCATTCGACAAGACGGCTATTGAGCTTCTTGAGAGCCTGGATGCCCCTGCCTACAAAATTGCGTCGAGTGAGCTGATTGACATTCCATTAATTGAACAGGCCGCAAAAACGGGTAAGCCTCTGATTTTGTCAACGGGGATGGCCACGTCCGATGAAATCCAGGAGGCGGTGGATGCCGCCAGGGCTGCAGGTGGAGGTGGCCTTGCCGTGTTGCACTGTATCGCAGGGTATCCGACACCGCCTGAGCAAATGAATCTTTCGCTCATTCAGCGGATTGCGGATATGACGGACGCAGTCACAGGACTGTCGGACCATTCCCTGGGATGCGAGGTTGCCATCGCGGCCATTGCAATGGGGGCAGCAGTTATTGAAAAGCACTTCACCTTGTCGCGATCAGATGGCGGTGCTGATGCGGCATTTTCTCTCGAGCCTCAAGAGATGAAAGAACTATGCGACAAAGCAGCGCTTGTCCACAGTGCCCGAGGAACCGGTGATTTCGTCCGAACGAATCTGGAAAACACATCACTGGCAAATCGTCGCTCGTTGTACGTCGTCGCTGACATTGCTAAGGGGGAAATCTTCAATGAGAATAATGTGCGCTCGATTCGTCCAGGTCTTGGCATGGCGCCAAAATACTATCCTGAGGTGCTGGGAAAACGAGCAAAAGCGGATATAAAGCGAGGCACTCCGCTTTATGAAACTGACATAGAGCCTATGGACTGACAGTATGGGGAAGCATCTGGCCATTGTTCCCGCCCGTAGCGGGAGCTCACGCATAAAGGATAAGAATATCTATCCCATATCGGGCCAACCCATGATGTCCTATCCACTGAAGGCCGCAAAAGAGGCCGGTATCTTTGACGAAATACATGTCTCGACCGATGCGCCCCGGTATGCCGACCTCGCCGGGGAACTGGGATTCCCGATTCGCTTTTTACGCCAGCCCGAGATTGCGGAAAACCGGATAGGGCTGCTGGATGTCTTGCGGTGGTCGGTTCAGCGCTACGAGGAACTGGGCCTTGATATCGAAGATGTTTGCATGGTCTATGCCACGGCCGTGATGCTGGACGCCGATGATCTACGGCGAGGATATGAGATATTCAAAAAACAGGACGGCAGGCTGCCGGTGTTATCCGTTGCCACCTTCCCCTCACCTATTGAACGCGCACTGGTCATCGGGCAGGACGGTGTTCTGCGCTGGCACGCACCCGAACATCGTGATTTACATTCCCAGGATTGCCAGGAGTGCTTCTTTGATACCGCCAGTTTTTTCTTTATTTCCAGGAACGCCTTGCTGGAGACGGAAAATTATGTCCTCTCAGAGTTCTTGCCATGCATCCTTCCGCGCTGGAAAGCCGTTGACATCAACGAACCGGAAGACCTTGAAGTTGCCGAACGACTCCTGAGTACCTTGCGCTGATATCCGCAGAAGAGACATTTCCGAAAATGACAAGCGACGCCCAATCCCGATGATACATAAGAAGAATACACGATGACATTATTTACCAGTACATCCGGGACCGACGCCCAGATTCGCGAGATTTACGAATCCTACAAATCGGAAATCCTGAAGCTTTCGGAGGCCGGTGATGCAGAAGCCTGCATGGCTAAGGTTTTCGATGTCTGGATCTTCATGAATCGCCTGAGAAACTGTGACCTCCGGTTTTATTTTGATGAAGATTTACACACTGCGATAACCCGTCTAAACCCCCGTCGTTTCGACTTATCCTCACGGCTAAAGAAGAAATCCGAATACCGCATCGCCTTCATCCTCGGCAGCACGGTAGATACCGGTGGGGCCTCGATTCCCCGACGTTTTATGCTCGAACAATATCCCGAGGATGGTATATCGTTTAAGCAATATGTTCTTGTCTCCAACATAACGTCTCGCTCGGACCATAAAGACACTGAAACCTATCGCTACATCACCGAAGAGATGCCTCTTGCCGGATTTGAACACCTGCCGCCCGGTATGGGGTGGCTGGAAAAGGGCAAGTACATCGAACAGTGGTTGTACGACAACGAAATCGATTTTGTCGTTGCAGCAGTATGCCCCGCGATGATTTACGCATATGCTTCGCAGCCCGCCGCCATCAGCGCAGTCCTGAACCAGGACTGCTACACGTTCACGGTCGGTCCCGGCGTTGGCGATTACACATTTCTCGTCACGACCGATCAGGCATTCAAGTACAAGTTTTCTGGTGAGGATCCGGAAAAGCGGATGAAGGTCATCATGCTGCCGCTGCATTCTACTGAGTATATTTCTGAAACCGAACCTATGGACCGCGCCGAGCTCGGCGTACCAGAAGATGCTGTTGTGTCCGGATCATCCAATATGTGGAAAACGTGCTTCGGCGATTCAGAGGTTCTCTTGGAGGGCATCGCCACATTGATCCGGAAGCACCCGAACTATCATCACGTATTTGTAGGCACGCCCCGATGCCTGGATAATGTTGATGTGTTTCTTTCCAGAAATCCAGAGATTCGCGACAACGTGCATTTCATCGGGACGGAGAAGAATATTTATCGCTTTCTCAAGGCGATCGATTTCTGGGTCAACTCGTTTCCGACGTCAGGGGGCTCCGATATCGAATGCGCCATGATCGGTAAGCCGACGATTGAACTTCTGGCGAACCGGAATCTGAACCTTCACGGCGCCGAGTTCCTGCGTAGCCACGAATGTGATGTATTCTCGATGGATGAATTCGTTGCATTGGGGACTCGTTTCATAACCGACCCGGACTACAGGGATGACCTAGGCGCTTTCCTGCAGCAGAAAATTTCCAGGGAGTTCGATAAAAACCGGATCGCCAAAGACCGTATTTATGATTTTTTCGTCGACGAATACAACAAGCGTCTAGCTGCCCCACCGCCCCTGCCTGGTCTCGAAATCGACAGCGCCATCGAATACGAAAAACGCATTGCCCTGTTCAACGGCTTTGGTCGCGATAACTGGCCGCAGGACAAGAAAAGACGGTTTCTTGACGATTGCCGCAGTGACTTCCCAAATCGGCCCTTTGCATGGATCAAATGCCTGGAAGAGGCCATCGACAGCGATGACAGGAACAGATTTGAAAATATTACGGCCAGCCTCCAGGAACCGCTGATCAGCGACCATCGCACCCTCGTCCTGATGGCGTTGGGATGGGAAAAGTTTGGCGACCATGACAAGGCCGTTAGCCATGCCGCGCTGGCCGTTTCCCAGTCGCAATACGACGACCTTCCCGCACAGATTCTGGACCAACTTTCTTCCGGTTCAGCGCCAGATATCACACTGCCGATTTATTATGATTACTAAAGTAGATCCGAACAGTTTATCGGAACGTATTGCATCATGTTAGAAGGGGTTAAGGACAAGATACGCCGGAGATTTTTTGGCGATGTAATCATGAGCTTCTCACAGGCTGGTGAGGACCGAATCATGAGTCTTTTGGCGAAAATTATTGGCTTGTCTGACATTTATTATCTGGATGTCGGCGCATCCAACCCGATGTCTTTAAACAATACTTATTTCTTCTATTTACAGGGCTCCAGGGGTGTTTGTGTTGAGGCTGACTCGGTACGTTATGAAGAACTCATACGTGCCCGGCCGCATGACAAGTGTCTGAACATAGGCGTGTGTGGGTTGCCACCGGAAAACAGCACCATGCCGTTCTATGTCATGCCCTCACAGAGTCTCAGTTCCTTTTCAAAAGAACATGTCATGGCGACCGGCCAGGAGGTTTCAAACACCATTGAAGTGAGAATGATTCAGATCGGTGACCTGGTACAAAACCACTGTGAGCGAATTCCCAATTTAATCAGTATTGATGTCGAGGGAATGGATGATGAAATTATCAGAAATATTGATTTCGGATCCATTAGGCCGGAAATCCTGTGTGTTGAAACCACGTCATATGGAGGAGCGGCGCAGTATAAGAATCACGACCTGATCCAATATATTACCGATAATGGATATGTCGTCTTTGCCGATACATTTATTAATACAATTTTTGTCGATTCCGATTCCTGGAATGCCGTTCGCGCATCCGAATCGACGACAATTTATCCAACACAATACAGATCTACCGGAGACAAGCTATGACAGACATTATTCTTGATGAGCCAACCGAAGAAGAGCGTGAAACTTGGCCCAAGGAAGTGATTGTCGCACTTGAAAAAGCTTTTGCCGACAAGCGGGGAGAGATACAGCCTCTAGTCGACCTGCCTATGAAGAGCTGTGTGCTGATCACGTCCCGCAAAGGTGCGGTTCGTGCTAACCACTACCACAAGACAGACTGGCATTTCTGCTATGTGCTAAATGGTCTGATTGAATATCATCACCGGCCGCACGGCGACACCGGCCCCGGAGAGGTTGTGCTGGTGAAACCTGGCGAGCTGTTCTTCACACCCCCCATGGTAGATCATTCAATGGTTTTTCTTGAAGAAACTACTTTCATCACGCTGGGCCGCAACAGCCGCAAACAGGAAGTTTACGAGGCCGATGTCGAGCGTGTTGATTATGTCGATCCGGATACCGTATCGGTTTGACCTCTACCGTTTATCGCCGTGATACATGCCGGCTCTGCGGGGGCCGGAACCTGACGCTCGTTATCAGCTTAACGCCGACACCGCCTGCCAACGCGTTCGTTTCCGGGGATTACCTGGATGAAGAGCAGGCCTGCTATCCCCTGGACGTGTTTTTCTGCGAAGACTGTGCACACGTTCAACTGCTGGATGTAGTCGATCCCGGAGTGCTTTTCGGGCATTACGTCTATGTTTCAGGAACCTCCCCAGTTTTCGTCGAGCATTTCCGATCCTATGCCCGTGATGTCATGGCTCGTTTCGATTTGACACAGACAGGATTCGCCGTAGATATAGGTTCCAACGACGGCACCCTGCTGCGCTTTTTCAAGGATGCAGGCTGGCAGGTACTGGGTATTGATCCGGCCAGGGACATCGCCCGGCAGGCCAATGAAGCGGGGATCGAAACCGAGGTCGCTTTTTTTACTACTGACCTTGCTTTGGAGATTAAAGAAAATCGTGGCACTGCACAGGTAGTCACGGCAAACAATGTTTTCGCCCACGCGGATGATATTAAAGATATCGTTGCAGGTGTGGAAATGCTTCTAGCGGACGATGGTATCTTTGTTTTTGAAGTTTCCTACCTGTTGGACGTGATTGAAAAAACACTGTTCGACACCATTTACCACGAGCACCTAGCCTACCATTCCGTGAAGCCCTTGGCGAAGTTCTTCTCGGACAACGGCATGGAACTGGTCGACGTCCAACGCGTCGATAGTCACGGCGGAAGTTTGCGAGGTATCGCTCAGAAAAAGGATGGACCCAACTCCATGTCGCCCTCTGTAGCGGAAGCCATTGCCGTCGAGGAGGAGGCCGGATTGGACAAGGTGGAAACATTTCGCGATTTTGCTGCGGCCATTGAGGCCCGCAGAAAGGAAATTGTCGAGCTTCTGCATGGCATTAAAGATGCTGGAAAATCTATTGCCGCTTTCGGTGCGCCCGCAAAGGCGACGACGCTGATGTATCATTTCGGTATCGGGTCCGGCATTATCGATTTCATTGTTGACGACAGCCCGTTAAAACAAGGGCTTTATTCTCCGGGGATGCATATCGGTGTCGTTTCATCCGCAATAATCGAGGAACGTAATCCGGATTATCTTCTCATCCTCGCCTGGAATTTTGCTCAGCCAATCATGGACAAGCACACTGACTTTACAAGCCGGGGGGGGCGCTTCATCGTCCCTCTCCCCAATATCAAGGTATACTAATCAATGAGTAGTTTTCTTCTTCCCTCCGATACTGCCGAAATAGCTCGCCGTATATCAGATGCGGCCATGGATTTTTCCGGCAAAACCATCCTGATGACAGGAGGCCGCGGATTTCTCGGTCGGCATTTCATGGATGTGTTCACGCACCTGAACAAGCATGTCCTGTCCGAACCCGTGTCACTAATCGTTCTCGACAATTTCATTTCATCGGGGGCCGAGGGGAAACAAGTTCCCGACAACGACAATGTTCAATTCATCGAGCATGATGTCATTGAGAAGTTCGAATTTAACGGCAAGCTGGACTACATCATCCATGCGGCCGGCATTGCCAGTCCCTTCTATTATAGGGCTCACCCTATGGAGACACTGGACGTCGCTATCACCGGCACTAAGAACATGTTACAGCTCGCAGAGGTTAACAATGCCCGGTTTACCTTTTTCAGTTCAAGCGAGGTGTACGGAGACCCCGATCCCAAGCACGTTCCCATGCAGGAAAGCTATCGCGGCAACGTTAGCAGCATGGGGCCCAGGGCGTGCTACGATGAAAGCAAGCGTGTTGGGGAGACTCTCTGCTATATCTTCCATGAATACAACGGTGTCCACACCAACATCATCCGGCCCTTTAATGTCTATGGGCCCGGTATGCAGGAAAGCGACTACCGCGTACTGCCTAATTTTGCTAGTCGTATCAAGGCGGGAGATCCTCTGCATGTATATGGACAGGGCGGCCAGACACGCACCTTCTGCTACTTGACTGATGCGCTGGTCGGGTTTTTGCTCGTGTTTCTTAAAGGCGTTGCCGGCGAAGTATACAATATCGGCAATCCCAAGCCTGAGATCACCATCTTGGAACTTGTAAAAAGAATTGAAGGCGTTCTGGGCCGGGATATTCCCCACGATGTTATTGAATACCCCGACAGCTATCCGGCTGACGAACCCATGCGTCGTGCTCCCGATATCCGTAAGGCCAAGTTGCAATTGGAATACGAACCCGAGGTTAACCTTGAAGAAGGCTTGAAACGGTTCCTTGAGTGGAGCGACTTGAATTACATCGGCGAGGCATGAGCACCGGCCAGGATATCATCAGGCTGGGGCTAGTGGGCGCCGGCCTATGGGGACGGAACTATATCCGGACCATCGAAAAAATGGATGGTGTCCATTTAACCAGGCTTGCGACGCGCAATCCTGGCGCCGCTGATCTTGTTAACGATCTCTGCTCCATTAGCCAGGACTGGCAGGCCTTGATCTCGGCAGATGATCTCGACGGGTTGATTCTTGCCGTACCACCGCAAATACAGGCTGACATCGCCATGGCGGCGCTGGAAAGAAGGATTCCCCTGTTGCTTGAAAAACCCCTGGCGACAAATACCGCTGATGCCGAACATATTGCTTGCTTGGCAGCGGAAAAAAATGTGCCGGTTATGGTGGATCACATCTATCTGTTCCATCCCGCATATATCGCCCTGAAGCAGGCGATCAAAAAATTAGAGTCTGTAGATTCCATACATACGATCAGTGGTAACAAAGGGCCATTCCGGAAAACATGGTCACCCCTCTGGGACTGGGGCCCCCATGACGTATCCATGTGCCTGGATCTGGTCGGGGAACGGCCACAATCAATTCTTGCAGATTGCGAACACATCTCCACCGATCGCGGAACGGGAGAAAAATTCTACGTAAGACTTGAGTTTCCGTGCGGCGTGTCTGCTGAGCTGAACTTCGGAAACGTCATGGACAGAAAGATCAGGCGTCTCGCGGTCAAGGGGGCGGGTGCGGAAATTGTCTTCGATGACCAAGTTGACATGAAGGTCGTTATGTCCAAAGACGGTAAAAGCACGAATATTGATACAGCGCCGGAACTTCCCTTAGGCCGGGTCATCGATGCCTTCTCCCGTGGCCTACGGGGCGGCAAGCATATCTGCCTGGAAACCGATTTGGCTGTGCAGATCACGCATGTCCTTGCGGAAGTCGAACGGCAGTGTCCCCCTTCCTCTCCACAATAACCTGAACAACCATAGTGCTTTCAACCCTGACTAGGAAAATTCGCGGCGCCTACAATCACGGCATCTATCTACATTCTGAAACGTCGCGCAAAAAAGGAAACCGCGCAATTGCCCGGGTTGTCGAGGCGGTGCCGACCGGCCATGACGGAATGATACTTTGTGACGGGCTCTGGGATCATCCCCATCACTGGCTTAGGGCAGCGATTTTCCGCCGGGCAGCGGCGAAACACTTCGGTTCGGAGCTTGTCGGATTATACGAAGAATCAACGCCCCCAAAGGTTATCTCCTCCCTCAGGTCGCTGGGACTTACGGCCGAGGAGATCGTGCCGGAATCGGTGCCGTCAAAATGTACCAGGCAGGCCAGGGATATGTTGAAAGACGTTCAGACACCTCGACAGATTCTGGAAATGACGTTTCCCGACAATTATCCAGCACATTATTTTTATGACGGCGTGCTCAAGTCCAACCAGATTGGTCAAGTTAACGGTGCACATCCGGCACTCTCTGGGCACCTGGGCAAGGCGCTGCATTATCTAGACTTTTACGACAAACTTCTTAACCGGCATGACATCCGGGCCGTTCTGGTCAGTCACCCCACAAACATCCGGTTTTCAACCCTTGTATGGACGGCGCTAAAGCGGTCAATTCCGGTTTTTGTTATGAACTATACGAATCAACACATAACGATCCGGAAAATGGTTCGTAAAGACGAGTTCATCGGGGCCGTTATAGATTATCCCAGTCCGCGTGAGCGCGACTCATTCTGTCCTGAGGAGCGGGAGAAGCTAATTCAGTGGGGGAGGGAATTTCTGGAGGCACAGCGAACGGGCCGGGAGGGACAGATTTCCATGGTCGGCGTTTATGGAAACGGCAATCTTCAGTATGCTCAGCGTTCGGACTTTTGCCGAAAATTTGGCGGTAATCCCGACAAACCCAACATCGTCATTATGGGGAACTGTTTTCCCGATTTTCCAAACATTTATGGCCCGTCGTATTTCACCGATTATGTTGACTGGCTGAATGTTACTCTTGACGCAATCAAGAATAACAGAGACTGCAATTGGATATTGAAGCCTCATCCTGCAGAACACCTTTATGGGAAAAACGTGACTTTGCGAACTCTGATAGGTGACAGTCTCCCGGAGAATTTGTTTTACTGGCCAGAAGATATGTCAGGCATCGAGATCGCAGCATATGCTGACTGCATCGTCACGGCAAACGGTACATCCGCAATCGAATATTCCGCTTTTGGGAAAAGGACCTTGGTGAGCAGAGAGTGCCCGTACACTCCGTGGGAATTTGTCAATTTCACCAGGTCCAAACAGGATTACATTCAGGCTTTGCAAAATATATCCACCCTTCCTCTACCGAGCGACCGGCAGCGAGAAGATGCTCAAATCTATGCCGCATTGTCACTGGCCGGTCCGCTGGATAAAAAAGCGCTCCGTTTTCCATGGGGCCTGAAAAGTTTCTTGCTGTGGCCGGGACTGTCGGATTTTATCAATGACAATCAGGATGGTATCCAGAACGAGGTTGATACCATTTCGGAATGGTTAGATTCCGGAAACCATTGCTACAACGTCTACAGAAGCATTGCCGCCGCCAGGTCATGAGACGCCTGTCCGTTATTCCGCTGATAGCAAACGCCTGGAGTGAAAAGTGATCACTATCAAGCTGGGTGGCGGTCTTGGCAACAATATGTTTCAATACGCGGCGGCACGCACCCTTGCCGAACACAAGGGCTATGACTTCTGCCATTTTCCCATCCGTGGAAGACGATTTTACAAAAAACGGGCCAAGGAGTATTTGCTGCGCTTGTGCGGAAGCAAACCGGAAGCAACATCAAAGCAAAATGCCCAAGCTGACATCTCGCTTTATTTCACGCTTGGCGGATATAAATTTTTCAGGACCCTCCTGTTCCGCCTCTTCTGGTTTCTAACACCGAAGGCTAGAAAGAGCGAGTTTGTCCAATCTTCCCGGGCGCTGAACGATATCTATTCATTTCCAATCTTCGACCCGGATTTTTTTGCGATTGAAGATTGGTGTGAACTTCGCGGAAGTTTTCAGTCAAACGGATATTTTGAAGATAATCGCGCGTCAATTCTGGAATGGTTTACCCTGAAGCCTAACTATCGGAAAATACTTATAGAGCTTGATCGCAAATTCCCCAGCCCGCCACAAGAACGTTGCTGTATTCACGTCCGCAGAGGAGATTACCTCATCATGGACAAAGGGCTTGCTTGGCAGGACCAAGGCTGGGCGCTCCCTCTTTCATATTACAAAGAAGCCGTTTCCCGTCTTCCAGATAACCTTCTCTATATTATCGTGACCGATAATCCTGCTTATGTGCGTGACCATTTTGACTTTATCGAAAACAAGATTGTCATGTCGGATAACCCCGAGGCTGTCGACATGCACCTGTTTACGCGGTGCCGATACAATATAATTGCCAACAGCACATTTTCGTGGTGGGGGGCTTGGCTGAATGAACAGAGGGGAAAGCAGGTTATTGGCCCAAAATACCATCTGGGGTGGGCCAGGAAAACATGGCTGCCGTGGGTTTTTGAGTGCCACCCTAAAGACTGGGCCTACATCGACGTTCTCGACACGATCACACCAGCAGACCGAAGTCATTAATGAATAAACTTTCAGATTACAATGTTGCGTCGGATGACGTGATTACACGGCCGCCGTTCAAAGAAACCATTTCCGCCGGCGTGGCGCTTCTCACCAAACGTGAAAAGTTTCATGGCGTGTTGATTGCCCTAACGAGCGTCGTTGTCGCTCTTCTGGAAATTGCTGGCATCGGATCGGTGCTCCCGCTTGTCAGTGTGATTGTAGACCCGGAATTGATTGAAAGCAGCATTTGGCTTATCCGAGTCCACGAGGGTTTAGGAGCTCCTTCAATCGATAAGTTTGTGACAATGCTGGCCGCCGGCTCGATTGGCATATTAGCCTTGGGCCTATGTGCGAATCTTGGCCTTAAATCGATAACAAACAGCTACAGCAGACGCGCCCAAACGCGTTTGGCACAGAACCTGATGGCATTATGTTTGCAAGCTCCATATAGCTGGTTTCTCGACCAGGACTCAGCGAAACTGGTTCGCATGTTCTATACTGATCTTTCACTTTGGGGACGTGGATTTGTTCTCCGCATCATGACGTTTATCAACAACGTCATCACCGTGGTTCTGATTGGTATACTGATTTTCGTGGCAACATCGAATTTGGGTCTTCTGGTCCTGGCTGTAACCGGAATCCTCGCCATCGTTTTGTTTATGGCGGTAAAGCCGATTCTGGTAAATCTCAGTGCGATCAAGCGACGATCAAGCGATGAAATTGTCATGGCAACCACAAAGGCTGTGCGCGGTATCAAGGATATCAAGCTTAGCGGCCGCAACGGGTATTTCGTCAACAAGTATGAGCTGGCATATGGTGCTTCGGCAAAGGCCCATGCCCATCGGGATGTCTGGCAACAAATTCCACCGAATCTTGGCCTTTTCATTGGCCAGGGATGCCTGATTGCGATTGCCTATGTGCTGTGGGCAAGCGGGAAAACCGGTGGTGATATTGCTTCCCATATTGCGTTGTTCGTCGTTGCTTTTTCGCGGGCAGTACCCGCAATCAATCGAATCTCGTCAGGATTCTCTCAACTCCTTGATGTCTTGCCTTTTGTTGCCGGACTGGTTCAGTTCAAAAAGGGCATTCAGAAATACGCCGATGCCATCGAAAGCAGGAATGTCACTGTCTCACTGATTCCTACCGATTGGCAGTCCCTGGATTTTGAAAACATAGACTTCACCCATACCGGTTCCAGCGAAAAGAATATCAAGGGTATATCGTTCAAAATCCAGCGTGGTAAAAGCTATGCCTTTGTCGGGCCCTCGGGCGCCGGAAAAAGTACCCTGATTGATATAATTCTCGGCCTCCAGTCGCCTGAAGGCGGTCAGATCAAGGTTGACGGCGAGGAAATCGAGCTTTTCGGCCGGGCTGACTGGTATCAAAGAATCGGTTACGTCCCGCAATCTCCCTATACTGGCGATGACTCCGTCCGGTCAAATATTGCCTTTGGTGTCCCCGAGAATGAAGTGGATGATGAGCATGTCTGGCGATGTCTTAAGAGCGCCCATCTGGATGAATTTGTAAGGGACCTGCCCCAGGGAATTGATACCCGCTTCGGCGATGATGCTGTGAGAATTTCCGGCGGTCAGCGACAGCGGCTTGCCATCGCCCGTGCATTATACAATAACCCTGATGTGCTTATCCTAGATGAGGCGACAAATGCGCTTGATCCGATTAGTGAGCGTGCAATCAAGGCATCCTTCGAAAGCCTGCGCAATAAAATCACTATCATCACCATCGCCCACAGGCTGGATACCATAAGGAATTTTGATCACATCCATTTCCTGGATCACGGGGAAATTATCGATCATGGGGATTTCAATTCCCTGCAAGAATCCTGTGAGCCGTTCCGAATCATGTTTGCGGTCAACAATGAGACCGAAACCGCAACAAATACAGAGGCCGGTTAACTGGTTTGTCCGTAAACATGCAATCTTCCGGCGGGTATGACGAAAGGCCTCTTGCCGTGCTTTGGGAGCGAGAACAGGCCCACAGGTTTCTCGCCGATAGTCTTGACGTCAGGGGTGTGGTTTCATTATCTCCTTCCGTGCAGGTGGAGCTTGCGTCCTGTAAGGCTCCTGTTATCAGGAGCTACGACGTCCTTACAAATATGAGACATCTCCGCGGTCTGGCCCGGCTTCGCATGGCAGAGCGGGCAATGAAAAACGTGTCTGATCGGTTCCCTGAGATTTTTCCGGCTACCAGGGAAGCAGCCATAATCAATATTACCCGTATAGTGGCAACATCCTCGGCTTTGTGGGAAATTCTTGGGGTCGAAGGGCCCTGGATAATTCCCGGCAGTAATGGACATGAGCTCATTCGGGAAAAGCCCGCAGCCCATGCAAAACTGCTCTCACTTATCCTGACTGTTTCCTTTTCCTTGAATAGCGATCGTTGTACCCGTATTGGACGATTTCTTCTTTGGCTGATTAATAATGCGGCTCTGTGCAGAATCATCGGACAGCGGGCAATTATTCTAAGTGGGTTTACACGAGGATTTGATCTTTTATCAAAAACGTTGCATGAGATGGAGCCAAATATCCATTTGGTCCGGATCAATGTCCGTCCAGCAACCTTCCGTAATGCTATAGATGCCATCCAGATGTTTTATCGCAATCGTTCAAAGAGAACGACGCTTGTTTTTGGCGGTGGACATTCTCCGGATTGTAGGGAATTCGTAAAAGCTGTTCTAAATAGCATCAAGGACCCGGCAACGAAAAATGGGCTTAAAAGTGTCGAACCCTGGCTCACTAAAGAAATTGAAAACATTGATTCATTTTCAAGGGTTGTCGGCAAGTGGATGGCAAAAGCAAAACCTGAATCAATAATGCTTTGGGATGTGTCGTCGGGAAAATACTCAACATTGGCACACCTTGGCCAAGGCTTGAACATCCCCGTTGTTCTTGCCGCCCACGCGCCGGTTGCACCGATTAATTCCGATGTGACAGAAAGCTATCAAAGATTTTGGGCGACAAAAATGACGGCATCACCTCTTGCAAATTATATTTTTGTTCAATCGCCAACGGCAGAGCAACTGGTAAAGGAAATCGTTCCGAAAGCACCGACTTATCGAGCCCAGCCTTTTGTATGGGGCTTTCGGCGCCCTAATTCTGCAAGCGTTCCATCTTCCACACCAATGATACTCCATGCTGGGAACTATTTTGAATGGTCCCAGCATAAGCCATGGCTACAGGAAACATCCGATGAGATGGTTGGAAATCTTGTTCCTCTTGTTGAAGCGATTAGTGGGATGCCCGAGACTCAACTGGTTATTCGCGCAAAACACAACTGGCGTGGTAAGGGTGAGCTTGACGCTAACACCCTTCATGCACTTTTGCCAGTTGCTGAAAATTGTACCATCAAGGATACCGGAAGCTTTCTTGATGACCTGTCGGCCTGCTGTCTAGTCATCAGTTTTGCATCTTCCACGATTGAAGAGGCTCTTTATGCTAGGCGACCTGTTTTGTTGTGGGGTGGAAGCCAGCGATACATGTACCTACCGGCCCGAACGTCACCGCCGGCACCGGATGATCGTGCCGCAGTGTATATGCCACCACAAGACTGTAATCTGCGAGAGTTTATAAGGGCCGTTATTGACGCACATAAGCATCAGCCGCTGAGTGACAAAGAAGTAGAATCCTATATCTGGCTCTCAGAACAAACACCAGATCCGAAATATCCTGCCAAGTTCTTGATTGATCGTCTGTATTCTAGGGAAAATGCCCAAATAACCTGAATATGATTGTGTCAGGAGAAATAAAAAAATGACGATTCCAGTTAAATTTGCCCTATTGGGCTGTGGTCGCGTTTCGGCCCGGTATCTCGAGGTTTTCTCCGATGAGATCACAGGAGGTGTGATAAGCGCCTGCATTGATCATGTGCCCGAAAAGGCAGAAGACGCTGCCAGTCGAATCGGCGGCGATGTTCAGGTAATGACTTCCATCGATCAACTAATCGATGGTCCGCATCCTGATGTTGCATGTGTTCTGACCGAAAGCGGCAATCATTACGAACACGCCAGACAATTGCTTGAGGCAGGGATCAACGTAATTGTCGAAAAACCTGTTACGCTGATTCCTGAACAGGCGTATGAACTCGGTACCCTTGCTTCATCAAACGGCCTGATGTTGAGCGTAGTCAAACAGAATCGTTGGAATCCTGCAATCCGAAAGTTGCGAGAAACGCTGGACAGCGGTCGCTTTGGCAATCTGATCACGGCAACCGTTCGGCTACGCTGGTGTCGCTATCAGGATTATTATGAGGACGGCTGGCACGGTACATGGGCCATGGATGGCGGTGTAATAAACCAGCAGGCTATCCATCACGTTGATGCGTTGAATTGGCTATGCGGACCCATTTCCCACGTCAGCGCACATGGGGCGCAGCGACTCATGGAGCTTGAAGCTGAAGACACTATGGTCGCAGCTGTCCGTTTCGAAAACGGCGCCCTAGGCACGATTGAAGCGACAACAGCAGCGCGTCCCCGGGATTTTGAGGCCTCTCTTTCCGTGATTGGCGAAGGGGGAATGGTTGAAATTGGCGGTATTGCCCTCAATCAAATTCTGCAATGGTCATTCGTCGAGCCCCTACCTGAAGATGACACTGTTCCTGATAAATTCTCTCAGGAAGTTCCAACAGGATATGGCTTGAGCCATGCGCCTTATATTCAAGAGGTTATAGATCGGATTGCTGCCGGCAACCGCACTCCCCCCCTAGCTGCGGAAGAGGGCGTCAAGGCGCTAGAAGTGATCCATGGCCTGTATGCCAGTATGGAGCAGAACGCTTGGATTTCTTTGTCGGACAAACCACGATCAGCCCACCTTGGGCAGGGGTGACAATTGTCAGTTGCAAACGACAAATCTGTTAAATCACAGGATCTGAATAGGTTGTTTATGGTACTCCATGTGGATGCCGCTTTGTTCAACGGCATTTCTGGGGAACTGTTCCCATCTCCACCAGGCGGCGGTGCATGGGACAAGACACTTGACGAGTCTCTCTGGGATTATTGTAAACGGTTTGATATTTGTATTGAAGGCGCTGGCATCCTTGATAGCACACTCTCATTACAGCGGGATCTTGAGGTTTGCATTGTGTGTAGAGACTGGAAGTCCCTAGAAAGATTGGGCAATGTGGATTTTGGCGCCACCATCGTTTTCTCCCCCGGCTCAGCAACAATACTCGATGCAACCCGCATGATTCGGCGGACTCTTGTTGCCTCTCGCAACCTGGAGAAGGGACAGGAGTTAACAGATGAAGATATTCAGGCCGTTGATGGTGGGTTTGGCGCCGGAGAAGATTGCTCCGACGCATTTATCGGTCGTAAGGCTGCTTATGATATTTCTCATGGTGAAGCATTGGACTTTGGTAAGATAAAATGATCAGCGTCGTCATCCGCGCACATAATGAGGCGAAATGGCTGGGCCGCTGCCTGTATGCGCTCTCGAAACAGCGCCTTAACATTGATGATGTCATTCTTGTCGATAATGAATCGACGGACGATACGCGTGATATTGGCGAGGCATATGGTGTCAGATTAATTTCTATTCCCCGGGATGATTTTACGTTTGGGCGGGCCCTGAATATTGGTATTGGAGCCGCCCGACATGAAGCCGTTTCTATACTCTCGGCACACTGCATTCCTGTCGATGAGCTTTGGGGGGATTATATCCACGTCCATCTGGGGAAAGGATCACAACAAAAAATTTGCGGCGTTTACGGCCGCCAGGAGCCGCTGCCTGAAACAAGCGCCATGGACGCCCGTGATCTCTGGACAACCTTCCGCGAAGAGCGCCAGATACAGGAATCCGACTACTTTTTCCATAATGCCAATTCAGCTGTCCGAAAATCCCTTTGGCATGACAACCCGTTTGACGAGGAGATCAACGGCGTCGAGGACCGTGCCTGGGGGAAAGTCATGATCGGGCTTGGTTATCAGATACTATACGAGCCGCACGCCCGTGTATACCATCACCACGGTATTCACCAGGGCCGCAACGAGACACGGGCTCGTCGCGTAGCCGCAGCCATTCGTTACATTCATACTCAGGTATGAAAACGACTTAGGAAGGCCAATGACCGAAAGATTCATCGATCCCAATATTGAGCGAAAAAATGTCTTACAGGATGCGCACCTGAAGAATGCGCCCAGGCTGCCGGGTGGTGAGCCGTTGTTTTCACATGTGGAATTCAGCATTTGCGGTCTGTGTAACCGGGTGTGCAGTTTTTGTCCCCGCGCCGACCCCGAAGTATACCCCAACAAGACCGAGTATCTTTCCATTGATCTGTACAAGAAGATTCTAAGTGAGCTGGCCGAAATATCCTATACCGGACGGCTGTCATATTCAGGGTTCAGTGAGCCCTATTATCACAAGCGACTGATAGAGATGGTTTCCCTAACTAAGCAATATCTGCCGAACGGGACCATCGAGATCGTCACCAATGGCGACATGCTCAACGCAGAAAAGCTGCGAGCAATCTATGACGCCGGTCTCGATCGTATGTCTATCAGCATGTATGACGGCCCCGAACAGATCGAATTCTTTGAAAAGATGCGCGATGAAGCTGGCGTCCCGGAAAACTGGCTTCTGCTACGAAAGCGCTATCTGGGGCCTGATGAAGATTTTGGTATAACACTGTCAAACCGGGCGGGAACTGTCACAGGCATGGAGGAGCACGGTGTTGTTACACTGGACAAGGCGCTCAAATCTCCATGCTACTACACCCACTATCGCATGATGGTTGATCACACCGGCGATGTTCTTCTTTGCCCCCATGACTGGACCAAGCGAAAGATCGTCGGCGACCTGAACAAAGAGAACATCATTGATGTTTGGACCGGCCGGGCTATGAGCGCCGTTAGGCGTAAGCTGGGTAACGGGATACGCGGATTCGCACCGTGTAATGTTTGCGACGTGACGGGAACATTACAGGGCGGCGAGCACTTCAAGGCCTGGATGGAACTGGAAGGCAGCGAATAACCTGATGGATATTGGCATTATCGGTGCAGGCACAATTGCCCGGGATCACGCCCTGGCCGCAAAATCTCTCGGTCATCGCGTCGTGGCCGGCTGCACGCGGACCGAGGATTCACCGAGGTGGGCGGCCTTTCGCGAGATTCAGCCTGATGCCGTGTATGTGTCTGATCCAAATGACATGTTAAACAACGACTCGCTGGACGCTTTGGTTGTTTGCCTGTCGTGGAATGAAATACCAAACTGGCTACCGGCGATACTAGGCTCGAGTAAACCGGTGCTTATCGAAAAGCCCATTGCACTCAGTTCAGATACGGTCCGCTCGGCCCTCGCCTTCGCAGGCGCCGCGGAAAAAAATAAAATGGTCGGATTCAACCGTCGCTTCTACATGCCTGTTAAGCGCCTGAAAGCGCGATTGTCAGAAGGTGGGCTGAAGGCCGCACAGGTGACGATTTCTGAAAATGTAAACCGGCTTGTTGAACGCTACGGCCCATCCATCGTGCAGCACCTGTTGGCGTATTCGTCCTGCCATATCCTCGATATTGCAATGCACCTTTTCGGCAAGCTCGATGTTTCACATATCTGCGCTTATGACGAGCCGGGTTATGACATCACCTTCAAATCCTATAATGGCCTTCTGACCACATCGGCGGGGATCCCGGTCGGACTTTCCATTAACGCCGATGATCCGGTTGGCGTCGGTGTTAGGTGTATGTTTGACGACCATACCTCGTGGCACCTTTCCCCTGTTGAAGTGCTGAACGTCTATCGGGGATATGATATTCAGGAACCGCAGGCAGACATAAACATCCGGCGTTACACGCCAAAAGTGGAGGAGCGGGTAATCGTTGATACAAATTTCAAACCCGGCTTCCTTGAGCAGATGGCGGTCTTCCTGAGCGGAAATTTTGAACATGCTGCGCGTCCATCGGAATCCATGGATCTTTTGATGTTAATAGAAGCCATTAAAGACAAGGCTGTTTCCGGAGAAACAAAATCATGAAAGCCCTGGTCATGATTCCGGTACACTTAGACCCTGTCGTAAATCCATTCCTGGTCAGGCCCATATGTGGACAATCCCCGCTGGAACGGACAATCCGGTTTGCTGAGCGACTGGAGGAGCTTGAAGGTCTGAGCGTAAGGGTTTGCGTTGTAACCGACGATAAGATTATTACCGATGCGGTCGCTAATCAGGAACAGGTTTTTCTGCCGCAACGCACGGAAAAGACTCTTCAGGGTGCACTTAAGGAAGGTCTGATAAATTCTGAAAAGCATTTTGAGACCATTTTCGATATTGTCATTGTTCTGGAACCCCCACATGCATTCCGGCCATGGCCGCTGGCTGTTGAGGCCTATGAGCTGCTGTGTGACTCAGATGAGCTTGACAGCGTTGTATGCGTCGAACAGCTACATGGCAGAATATGGGCTGGCGATGGCTCCGCCCAGCCACTGGCTGATTCTCTCAGTGAGGATTTTTACGGCGCTGCCGCACCATTCCGTGAGGTTGTTGGGTTGTTCCTGATTACACGCCGCAATATTCTTCTAAGCGGTCACCGAATAGGCGAGTCGGTTGGACTGGTTGTTGTCGACAAAAAATGGGCTTTCGTCGACATCCGTTCTGAAGAAAGTTTTCAAATTGCCGAGCACTTGGCTGATATGTTGGAGTCCTGAAACATGAAAATTGAACAGTGTAATACCAAGAGTGAGGTTCTGTCGTGAAAACCATCGCCATAATACCGGCACGCGGGGGCTCAAAAGGATTACCCGGAAAAAACATTCAGGATCTTGGCGGCAAGCCTCTCATTGCTCATTCAATTGAAGCGGCCAAGGAAAGCGGCGTGATTGACCGGATCGTCGTTTCAACCGACAGCGAAGAGATCGCCGAGGTTGCAAGGTCCGTCGGTGCCGAGGTGCCGTTTCTCCGACCGTCTGAAATGGCGCAGGACCAGACAACCATGGAAGCGACGCTACAGCAGGCGCTGCTTCAGTTTGAAGAAGTAAGCGGCGAGCAGTTTGATATCGCTGTGTTCCTGACGCCGACCGACATCTTCCGTAAGCCCGAATGGATCAGTGAGGCCGTAAATATTCTGAAAGAGCGTCCAGACGTGGAATCGGCGTTCGCGGGTCACGTCACGTTCAAGAATTTCTGGGAAGCCTTACCCGAGGGGGGATATCAACGGGTTCGCCCCTACATGCAGGTATATGGCCAACGCCAGGAAAGGGTTCGCAACAAACGGATCATCTATCGCGAAGATACCGGTCTGGCTTGCGCCAGCCGCGCGTGGTTATGGCGTGAAGGCCGGCGGATCGGCGACAAGGTAGAGATCATCCCGAATGACGATCCCGCGACGGATATCGACATTCACACAGAGTTTGAACTTTTCCTAGCAGAGCAAATCATCCAGTGGCGCTCTAAAAATAACCGGAACTGATCAAAATGGATCCAAACTTCAAAACAAATCCTCCCAGGACCTTGCGCGAACTGGAACAAAGGGCAAGCGAGACAGCCATACCGGGGGCCTTTCAATGGCTTGAGGCCGGCTCGGAATATGAGAGAACAATGCGTGCCAACCGGGCTGCATTTGACAAGACGGCAATCCGTCCGAGGGTTTTTTGCGATGTTTCCGATGTAAACCCCAGGATCAATCTTTTCGGCGTCAATCTCGGGATGCCAGCAATCATCTGCCCGCTCGGCCATCTAACACAATTTCACGAAGATGGCGAAGCTGAGCTGGCAGCAGGGACCGAAGGTGAAGATACCATTCTGTGTATCAGCACGCAGACCCGTATCGCGCTGCCGGAAATCAGAGAGCGAGCAAAAGACGCCAACCTGTTGTGGCAGGTTTATTTTTATGGCCCTCGTGATTGGGTTGCAGAACAGGTCCGCATTGCGGCAGATTGTGGTGTTGTGGCTATCTGTGTCTGTGGCGATGCGCCGACAAGGCCCGTCAGGTATCGTGACCGGGAGGCACGCTACGATGGCCGCGATCATGGCCGCCGGACAAGCGAACCCGTCCCCTCGACACTGACCAATGCCTCAACTTCGTGGGATGATTTTGCCTGGCTGCGTGACAACACGGATCTGCCGATAATCGTCAAGGGCGTTATGACAGCGGAGGATGCGAAACTCTCCGTCAAATATGGCGCCGATGCCGTTTGGGTATCCAATCATGGCGGCCGACAGCTTGACTCCGGACTGGCCAGCATGGATGCACTGCCGGAGGTGCGAGAGGCGCTCGGCCCGAATGTTCCCCTTATTCTTGATGGCGGCGTTCGCACGGGCGGTGATATGGTCCGCGCCCTCGCCGCCGGGGCGGACTGCGTTGGCATCGGCCGCCTTGCCGCATATGGATTGACGGCTGGAGGAGCGGACGGCGTTCACAAGATGTTTGAGTTGCTGCGCGAAGAGTTTATCTCTTCAATGCAAAATGCAGGGATCGTGTCCATTGCAGATATGACCCCGGACCGTATCCGTACTACTTCCTAAGGAAAGGCTCCGCACGATGGAAAACAAGGCACCCGGAAAGGACGTATCTGAGCAAGATCTGCTCGAGAAATTTCCTCTTGCTGCGAAGAAGAATCCCGAGCATCGCACCACTTTTGACGTTGCCGGGGTGACCTTTGGCGGCGACATGATTCCTGTTTTCGCCGGGCCCAACACCGTCGAGAACAAGGGCCAGATCATTGACATCGCGCACAACGTCAAGGCTGCAGGCGCCCACTTTCTTCGCGCAGGCGCATTCAAGCCGCTGAGCTTTCCTTATCGCTCTGACAAGTACTTTGAATTGCGTGAGGAAGGCCTAGAATATCTGGCCGCCGCAAAGGCCGAGGCTGGTATTCCGGTCATTACGGAAGTCATGGAGGAAGGGAAGGTGGACGCGGTTGCCGAAGTTGCTGATATATTACAAATCGGCACACGCAACATGCAGAACTATCCCCTGCTGACAAGGGTAGGGAAGACCGGCAAGCCGATTATGTTAAAGCGGCACTACGGCGCCAGTCTGCGTGACTGGCTGGGCGCGGCGGAATACATCCTGGTGGAAGGAAACGACAAGATAATTCTGTGTGAGCGAGGCGTTTCGGTGCCACACACCCACCGGTCCTCAAGCCGGTTCCTGCTGGACCTTCAGGTGATTCCCGCCGCCAAGGAGGTCACCCATCTGCCTGTCGTCGCTGACCCCAGCCATGCGACGTTCTGGGCTCCCTGGGTTGAGTCAATGACTCTGGCGTCCATTGCAGCCGGGGCAGACGGTATAATGCTCGAGGTCCACCCGGATCCGAGGAATGCGGCAGTCGATCCCCTGCAACCCATCAGCTATGCGGAATTTCATGATTTGATTTCCAAAATGACCAAGGTTGCAGAAGCCGTGGGGCGGTCCCTATCGTGAATTTACCTGTTACTGAATTCATCGAAAACGATGTGCTGCTCCATGATGAAAGGTCCTATGGGGCAATTCTAGGACTATCTCCCTCCAAGGGCGCTCGCTCTCCGGTCCTGTGGCGCGCTGCTTTTTCAGCCCTGAGGATTGAGGCCGATTTCCACCCTTTTGATGTTACGGAAGAGGCCTTGGGTGATCTTGTTCATGCCCTGCGGCAGGATAAACGGTTTGTGGGCGGCGCTATCGCCGTGCCCCACAAGGAGTTGATTATCGATTACCTCGACGAAGTCGATCCGGTAGCGAAGCATATCGGTGCCGTTAACGCGTTGTATCGAACGCCTGACGGCGGCATAGGTGGCACGAACACGGACGGTGCGGCAGCCCGCGATTGTCTGGCTGACAAGGCGGGTGACCTGTTAGGCAAGCGTATCGCTCTCTTGGGGCTGGGCGGCGCCGGCATAGCCGTCGCCTCTTATCTCGCCGAAGCGGGGGCTGTGATGTCGGTTTGGAACCGAAATGCGGAGAAAGCCAACAGATTCGCCGATAAGGCCGCAAAATCAAGTTGGGCGGTAAGCGTTATGGTTAATATTGATTCGATACCTGATAGCATTGATGTCCTGGTGAATTGCACCAGTGTTGGATTTTCGGCTGACGGTGAGGATAATAATGAGTCTCTCGTTTCATCTGAGTCACTTCAACGCCTGCCTCCGTCAGCAGTGGTATACGACATTATCTATCAACCTTTGAAAACCGCGCTATTACGAAAAGCGGACAAACAGGGTCTGCAAACATTGAATGGCTTATGTATGAACCAGAAACAGGCTGTTTTGGCCTTTTGTCGGGCTTTCCCCAAAGCTGATTCTGGCGTTGTGAAAGAAGCTATGAATAATGCCTGAGTCTAAAACGACCGGATTCAAACCAGGCTTGGATACAGGACTTCTGAGTGAAACAGACCAGTTCGATGCACGGTTTTTCGATCGACTGAGAAATGAAGAAACGGGCCGTCGGCTTGGCCGGTTGTTCATACCCTGTACGGACGGCAATTGGGCCCGACTAAACAATTACATTGAACGGAAATCTTCGGATGCTGAAATATCTGACTATTGGAAGCAGAGAGCCGGAGAATTCAGCTATACACGCCGGGCCGACGGGGTCGTTTGCATCACTGGCTACTTTAATGCCACCTTCCCAAACGATTTCCTAGCCATTCCGAAAGCCGTTCCCCCTATTCAGAAAATAATGAATCGGGACATTGTTGCCGCATACTTTGAGTTGATGGAACGAACACTTGCTTCCGGTGGCATGTTTCTTTGTGTTAACCGGTTGGAGAAACCGAACAAGGCCGGTAAAGATATTATGCGATTCGCAGATTACCCTTGGCCCAAGAAAGGATTTGAAACCCTCATCGATGAAGAAGACCTTGTATCACGTGCCAGCCGACGCAGATTTCCAACCATGCGTCGTCTGATCCGGAAGCTGCCGGGTTAAAAATCCGTTTTCATAAATCAAAACAGAAAAAGTAGAGCGACAAAACTGTGTATCGAGTAAAAATCCTTGGCGCCGGATCGATCGGCAATCACCTATCCAATGCAGCACGCCAGCTTGGCTGGTCCGTTGACCTCTGTGATACGGACCCGGATGCCCTTGAACGAACACGCCGAGACATATACCCCGGCCGCTATGGCGTTTGGGACGATGGCATCAGGCTGTGCTTGCCTGAAGATGTTAATCAGGGTGGATATGATTTCATCTTTGTCGGCACACCGCCCGACAGCCACATTAAACTGGCCCTTGATGCGGTCAGGGAAAAGCCACGCGGCGTTCTTGTCGAAAAGCCTCTCTGCACTCCCGACCTTACTGGCGCCCAGGAACTATATGAGCTGGCTCAATCCAATAGTGTCTCCGTCTTCACCGGATATGACCATGTGGTGGGAGAAGCCTCCGGGCACGTTTCAAAGACTCTCGCCGACAAGGCAGTGGGTAATGTATCGACCATTGATGTTGAGTTCCGTGAATACTGGGGTGGCATTTTCAATGCCCACCCCTGGCTCGATGGTCCGCACGATACCTATCTAGGCTTCTGGAGGCGTGGCGGAGGCGCCAGCGGGGAACATTCTCATGCGGTTAATCTGTGGCAACATTTTGCCCACGCAACTGACGCCGGCCGAGTTACAGAAGTGACGGCAACCTTGGATTTCGTCAACGATGGAGTCGTCGATTATGATCGTCTGTGCCTTGCCAACCTGAAAACGGAATCGGGGCTGATTGGGCGTGTCGTTCAAGACGTTGTTACTCAACCACCCCGGAAATGGGCACGAATACAGGGGGAGCAAGGTTTTGTTGAATGGCATTGCGGTTATGAGCCGGGTTGTGATGTGGTGAAAATAGCACATGGCGAAACCGAAAATGAGTTGGCGCGTTTTGAAAAAACACGGCCCGATGATTTTATCCAGGAACTTCGTCATATTGAGGCTGCGGTTTCCGGTGATGATCATCCCCTTGATATTAGTCTCGAGCGCGGCCTTGATACGATGCTTGTTGTCGCCGCAATGCATAAATCAACCCACGAAGGCCGAACGGTTCACATTGACCATACAAAAGGGTATCAGCCAGATGCCCTGATTTCCGAATGATCCCTGAGGTTTAGAAAGCTAATCTGATGAGTAATACCTTTGATTTCACCGATCTCTTTGTTCTTGATATGGCGAATAACCATCAGGGCGATATGGATCATGCTCTGAATATCATCAGGGATCATGCATCCGTTCTTAATAAAAACGAGGTGCGTGGTGGTATCAAGTTTCAGTTTCGCCAAATGGATACCTTTATCCATCCGTCTCATCATGAAGGAAGCGACAACAAGCACATACCCCGATTTCTTTCAACATGGCTGAAACCAGGTCAGTATAAAATACTGGTTGATGAAGTACGAAAGCAGAATCTTCTGACAATCTGTACGCCATTTGATGAGGAATCTGTCGATATCATCGTCGAACTAGGGTTTGACATTATCAAGATTGCAAGTTGCTCTGCAACAGATTGGCCGTTACTGGAAAAAGTATCTGATGCAGGGTTGCCTGTTATCGTATCGACCGGAGGATTAACTATTTCTCAGATCGATGACGTCGTCAGCTTCTTTGATCACCGTGCAGTAGACTTCGCAATCATGCATTGTGTTTCAATCTACCCGACCCCGTCTGAATTATGCAATCTTTCCAACATTCGGATGCTCGGCGAACGTTACCCAGCACGGGTCATTGGGTGGTCAACACATGAAAACCCAGCGGACACGGCCCCCGTCATGGTGGCAATCGGCCAAGGTGCGCAAATGTACGAGAGACATGTTGGACTGAATACGGAAAAATATCAGCTCAACGCCTATTCCTCGACGCCAGAGCAAGTCGATGCCTGGGTGGCTGCATCACGTAAGGCTATTGCTTTGAACGGCAGCTTCTCAAGGCCAGAGCCACAGGCAGTTGAGTCAGAGTCCATTGATGGATTACGGCGCGGTGTGTTCGTCAAATCGACTGTCAAAACGGGTGAAGAAATAAACCGCGATAATGTTTTTTTCTCCATGCCCTATACGGATGGTCAATTAAGCAGTGGACAATGGAAGGATGGTATTACGGCCAAAGGCGTTCTTACCTCTGATGCTGCTGTAATGACGAACGAGATTGATATTCCGCCAGCTCCCGATACACAGGTTATCAAGTCTGCCATTCACGATGTTAAAGCCCTTCTGAATATTGCGCGCGTACATCTGGACTCAACTTTTGAGGTTGAATACTCACATCACGATGGTGTTAAGAATTTTCGCGAAACCGGTGCCGTAATCATCAATTGCATCAATCGCGAGTATTGTAAAAAAATTCTTGTCCAATTACCCGGCCAGAAACATCCGGAGCATTATCACAAACGCAAGGAAGAGACCTTCCAGGTATTGTGGGGTGAACTGCATAGCGTTATCGATGGGAAACACCATGTGCTGACCGCAGGTGAAACGGCTCTCGTTCTACCGGGCGTATGGCATTATTTTTGGTCAGATACTGGCTGCGTATTCGAGGAGGTATCCACCACCCACTTTAATAATGACTCGGTTTATCGAGATGCAGCCATAAATAAGCTTGAACGATCTGAACGTAAAACCGTTGTCGATCACTGGGGTCGATATCAGTTATAGATGCGTTTATTTATCCTGAAAACTGATTATGTTTGATTCATGTGAAATTTGCAGCGCCCGTGACTGGACGATAATCTATGAAGGGCCGATCCGCGATGGCGTTTTCGGCAAATCCGTAGATGGCGCCAAAGTTGCTCGGCGCAACAGTTGCGGGGTCGAGCGTTTGGCTGAGGCATTTTGTCCAAGCTCCTCGGTATACGAAACAGAAGAATATCGTGCCAGTTTGGGGCAGGATTTATCTTCTAATAGCTACTTTAAAACGCACGATCATCTTCAGATTTTCGCTCTTGAAACCCTTTGGCCGCGTTCTTTCCGGGACAAGATCGTGGCGGACATCGGTTGCGCCGGGGGAAGTTATCTAGATCACGTAAGCGTCCTGTCGGACAGGTCTGTCGCTGTCGAACCCTGTACGATCTACCATGAATCCCTTTCCGAACGAGGATATGAGGTTTTTCCCTACGCCGAGGATGCCTCCCGTGACCTGGGTCCCGTTGTTGATCTTGCGAGCGCTTTCCAGGTTATTGAACACCTTGCCGACCCACGAAAATTTCTTCACGACATCCGCTCAATGTTGTCCGCAGACGGTCTGTTGCTACTCAGCACACCTAACCGACGCGATATCCTTATGCAGTTACTCCCCGATGATTTTGCCGTGTTTTTTTATCGTACCGTGCATCGCTGGTACTTCGATGCGGATTCTCTCGCCCGCTGTGCAGAACTGGCCGGTTATCGTGTTGTCGAAACTAACCACGTTCACAGATATGGCATGTCAAATACCCTGGCATGGCTGCGTGATCGGCGACCCACGGGCCACGCTGTACTTGATGGCATCAACAAGCAGGCTGATGACCTTTGGCGCGCCCATCTTGAAGCGACAGGCCAGAGCGATACTCTTTTCATGTTGCTGGCACCTGATATGGGAAATAACCAGTGCTGAACGGGAGGCGAGTTCTTGCGGTCGTTCCCGCACGTGGCGGCAGCAAGGGCGTTCCACTTAAAAACCTGCGGTCGGTTAATGGTATTCCGCTGGTTGCGCTCGTTGGAAATGTTTGCCGCCAGCTTGATTGGTTGGATCGTGCTGTCGTATCGACCGATCACGACGAGATTGCCAGAGTTGCGAAAGAAAGCGGACTAGGCGCGCCTTTCAGAAGGCCAGAGTCATTGTCCGGTGATCGTATCGGTGATTGGGATGTTCTTCACCATGCCCTTCTGAAATGCGAGCGAATTGATGACACAACATACGACATCATAGTCATGCTCCAACCGACATCACCATTAAGAACACCGGAACATGTAACATCAACGGTGGAGGCGTTGATCAATGATGACAGGGATGCCGTATGGACAGTTTCTGAAACTGATTCAAAGGCCCACCCACTCAAACAACTGATGGTCGATTCTACGGGATACATGGATTATTATGATCCCAATGGCGCTGCCATTATTGCCCGCCAGCAACTTAAACCTGTTTATCACCGCAATGGTATCGCCTACGCGATGACACGCGAATGCTTGGTAAATCAAAAAACGATAAAAGGAAAACGTACCGGAGCATTGGTTTTGGATGGGCATTTTGTCAGCATCGATAACGAGTGGGATATCAGGCTGGTCGAATTTATTATATCAGAAAAGCCTGATTTATGAAGATTTTGATTTTTATCGAGCACGATGCTGTCATCCGGCATTTTATCGATAGCAATGCGTTTCAGGGCCTTGTCCGAAACCATGATGTCAAATTTGTATTCCCCGAGCCCGGATATAAGAGAGTCAAGACTGATGTGGGGGCCCTCGAACTCGGGGCACCGTATCGGCATCTGAAAGTCAACCAGGACAGGCTCCACCTCTGGAAACAGCTTTTTCTACTGAACCAGCTAACATGGCGTCCGGGGAAACAGTTTGCCGCCCTACGGCGTCTGTATCGATATGCTGTCGGGAAAAAGGACGTACTGAAGTTTTCTGTTCTAACACTTCCGGGCATCCGTCGCCTTGCAGAAAACTATTATAAAGCCAAGATAAACCGTACCCCCTATGTAGAGCTGGACCTACTGCTCGTCGAGGAAGAGGCGGATGTCATCATTCACCCATGTGTTCTCGAGGGTGTCTACATCAACGACCTGACTCTCGTCTGTAATGAACGGGCCATCCCGTTTGTCGTCATCATGAATTCCTGGGACAACCCCAGCACCAAACAGGCCATGGCCGGAAAGCCGGAACGGTTGCTTGTCTGGGGCGACCAGACTCGCAACCATGCGATAGAGTTCATGAATTTACCGGAAAGCAGCATTGATATCTTCGGCGTTGCGCAATTCGATGTACACCGCGAACCCGCACGGATTGGTCGTGATGGTTTTTGTAGGATGAATGATATCCCAAGGGACGCCCGGATATTACTGTACGCTGGTTCCAGCAAGGGAACGGATGAATATTCCCATCTCAGGCTGCTAGATGAGGCCGTCGAATCGGGAGCGTTGGGACATACAGCCGTTCTGTACAGACCCCATCCGTGGGGGGGCTGTGGCCGTCAGGGCGAAAGAATCCCGAACGGAACCTGGAAACATGTGTATATCGAATCGGCCATGCGGCCATATGTCGAGGCCGTACGAGCTGGTAGTGCCCAATCGATCTTTCCGGATTACCGGGACACACGTGATGTGCTGGCCAATGTCGATGCTGTCATTTCACCGTTGTCCACTATCATCATCGAAGCGGCAATCCACCGGAAGCCAAGTCTGTGCTTCCTGGCCGAGGGAGAAGCCAATGCCACAGCTTTACAGCTGAACTTGCCCTTGACGCATTTCGAAGATTTATATGAGGTTCCCGAATTTTTCGTATGCCGGGATTATCTTGGACTAGTTGATGCAGTAGTGAAACTGATCGACAAGGTTGGCGATGAAGATTTCGCAGACCGCCTTGTAAGGGCAGCAGCCCATTTTGCGAAACCTTTTGAAAAACCTTATTCAGAACGGCTTCTTGCTTATACGGAGAACCTGTTCACAGTTAGGGCATCATGACCCTGCCTTCTGGAAAAGTAGCTTTTTTGTTTAAGGACGGACGTCGAAGTCGTCTGGAGGCGGCACTAGACGGTCATTCGCCGAGTGAATTCTTTTACGGGTATTGCCAATTATATAGGCGTTATGCTGATTTGGATTTGATTGAGGAAAGTGACCTAGGATTCTTAGTACGAAACAATCTGTTCGATAATGTTCTTGCTTATTTCAGCCAAGCTCTACTTGGTCTACATATTCTAGTAGTCCTACGATTTTGCAGCAAGAATACACGAGAACGCCTCAATGCATTTGACACTGTAGTTACAACCACCAACCTACAAACGGTTTGTATGGGTGCGGCTAGCCGGCTGGGTATTATCCGGTGCAGAATCGTGGGCATCGGCATGGGTATTATCCCTCGATTTTATGGCAAGTTCAGGAGATCTGTAGTCCTGTGGGCCCTGCGAAATATAGCCCTATTATTGTTGTCTCGCAGTGAAGAATTAGCCTTAAAAAATAATACCTCCGCCAATGGGCGAATTTCCTATCTTCCATTTGGTGTCGACCACCTTTTCTGGACTCCCGGTGAACACAGTGAGCATGATGATTATGTTCTCAGTATCGGTAAGGACGAAAACCGGGACTATGACACCCTGATTGCCGCCTGGCGGCCAGATTTTCCAAAGCTGAAAATAATGACCAGCCTGCCGGTTAAATCAGACGCCGATAACGTAGAGGTCATCCATAGCGACTGGTTCAGCCAGGTGTTTTCCGATGAGGAACTGCGAGAGCTCATCCGTAAGGCCCGGTTTGTCGTGATTCCGATCAAACAGACGATCCAGCCCTCCGGGCAGAGTGCCTGCCTACAAGCCATGAGCTGTGGTAAAGCTGTCATCCTCTCTGACATAGAAGGTATATGGGATCGAGAAAACATGGTTGACGGAAGAAACTGTATTCTTGTGCCGCCTGGTTCCGCCCCCCTGATGTCGGAAGCTGTTGCAACAGCGCTTTCGGACTCGGCCAGTCTTTCCGCCATAGGAGAAAGGGCCCGGGCCTCGGTCGAGGCGCATTTCAATATAAACATCATGGCCGACAAGGTGCAGCAGGCCATTGGTAATACCATGCAGGAATCAAACCGAATCCCCGGTTTGGCGCCTGGCGAACCTTCATGAATTATGTGATTAAAATACAGAACGGATTATAACTATGCCCAAAGCTTTTGTGACAGGCGGTGCCGGGTTTGTCGGCAGCAATATTGTGAAAAAACTTGTTGCCGCAGGTTATGAAACGACGGTTTACGATTCTTTCGTCGTTTACATTCCCATTGCTCCTAAAAAGGAGCAGTTTAATTATCTTTCCCGGCTTTCTGATGTATACGATGATATTCGGGTTATTAGGGGTGACACCCTGAACAAGGATTTCCTTCGTCGCCAACTGACCGAGATCAAACCGGATGTAATCGTCCACACAGCATCGATGCCGCTCGCCGCTCTTGCCATCGAGCATACGGAAGAAGCCTTTGCCTCAATCATAACCAGTACACTCAATATTCTGGAAACCATCCGGGACTTTGACCACCCCTGCCGTCTGGTATTTCTGTCATCAAGCATGGTTTACGGCGATTTTCTTGAGCCAGAAGTCAGCGAAGATCACCCGAAAGACCCGAAAGATGTATATGGTGCTTTCAAACTGTCAGGAGAAACGGTCGTCCGCGCTTATGCCAAGAACTATGACATTGACACGGTCATTATTCGCCCGTCCGCCGTCTATGGCCCCTATGACGCTAACAGCCGAGTAATCCAGAAATTTGTACGCAATGCCCTGACCGATAAGCCCCTAACACTGGATGGTGACGGCAGTTTGAAAATGGACTTCACGCATGTCACTGATACGGCTCAGGGTATTGCCCTGGCTGCGACGACCCCCGGGGCGGCAGGGCACATTTTTAATATCACGCGAGGCGAAGCCCGGTCCCTGGCTGACCTGGTACAGATCATCCAGAAGCATTTCCCCGACGTTAAAGTGGAGCACCGGGAAAAACCGGCATATATACCCTCGCGCGGTACGCTAGACATCAGCCATGCTCGGGAAATTCTCGATTATACACCCGTCGTTACTCTCGAAGATGGCGTCAGTGACTATATTGAACATCTGCGTAACAGTGATTTCTGATCAGGAACCTCCGATCTTTGTCTAATAAAACTCCCATAATCATCTTCGGTAGCGGGTCGCAGGCTCGCTATGTCATCGACAACGCAGCCTCTACGGATCAGCTTATCCTTGGCCTTGTCGACGTTGAAGAGGGGAAAATGGTTGGTGAGGTGGTGAACGGTGTGTCTGTAAACTGGACTCTGAACACCGCACTCAAAGATATTGGCCCCAGTGACGGGCGCGCCGTAATCGCCCACGGTAACAACGCCTATAAACTATCTATCGCTAGTACATTAGCAGCTGCAGGATTCACCTTTATCTCCTCTATTCATGACAAGGCAATCATCAGTCCTTCCAGTGAAATCTGCAACGGCGCCATCATCAACGCCGGTGCCATCATTCTGCCGAATGCGCACATCGGAGAACATGTTATGGTCCACAGCGGATGTGTTATTGAGCATGATTGTCGGATAGGCGCGGGCGCTAATCTAGCACCGGGCGCCGTTATGGCTGGACGGGTGACTGTGGGTTCTGAAGCTTATCTTTTAACGGGTTGCTCCATTGGCGCCAACATGACCATTGGTGATCGTGGCATCGTCAGGGCCGGTGCGGTTGTTATTCGTGATGTGGCGGAGGATACAGAAGTCATGGGTGTCCCAGCCAAGCCAGTTATTAAGAAAGATACCTAATCATGCCGTTTGATATTCCTTTTATGCGTCTGGACCGACAGGTGGCGGATAACCGTGAACGTTTTCTTGATGCGGCTGCAAGTGTCCTGGATGGAGGGCAGGTTCTGCAGGGGCCAATCGTCAGTGAGCTTGAATCACGCCTGTGCAACATTACAGGACTGAAACATTGCGTCACCCTTGGCAGTGGCACGGATGCGGTATCATTTTCCTTAGCAGCATTGAAACTGCCCAAGGGCAGCCGTATTGCTGTTCCCGCCATGACGTTTGTCGCCTCGGCCTCGCCGATTCTTCTCAACCATTGCGCCCCAGTGTTCGTGGATGTGGACCCTGACACTATGTTGATGGATTTGGAGGCAACTAGAAAACTGATCGAAAACGGAGAGGTGGAAGCTGTGATAGCGGTCCATCTCTACGGCCAGATGCTCGCACTAGAAGAAATAGCTGATGTGGCCCAACAGGCCAACGTTCCCATCATTGAGGATGCGGCACAGGTGATTGGTGCAACACGGCACGGATCATTTGCCGGGAAGTTTGGGCGCACTATGTGTGTAAGCTTTGATCCGACCAAAGTGATTGGTGCATTCGGCTCAGGGGGTGCCGTGCTGACCGATGACAAGGGCTTGGCCGATCATATCCGCAGCATTCGCTATCACGGTCACGAGAAGGCCGGACATTTTGTCACGCCAGGCTATAACAGTCAGATGCATTCTATTCAGGCAGCCTTTCTCGACATCAAGCTAGATCATCTGGACGAATGGCAGACCCGGCGCCAGGAAATCGCCCGCCGTTATGACCGGGGCCTTGAAAACCTCTCCACCATCAGTGCCCTCAAGGTCCTTTCGGGCAACGTGCACAACTACCATAAATTCGTGATCGTTGCCGATGACCGGGATGGGCTTTTGGATTATCTGTCGGAACATGGCATACAAACTAAAATCCATTATCCCATACCTCTGCATCGCCAGCCCGTGTTTGATAACGGCGGGAGCATTCCAGTGCTTCCCAAAGTCGAGTCCGCTGTCGGATCCATTTTATCCCTACCCATTTATCCTGAGCTGACCGACGAAGAGGCGGACAGGATTATTGACGGTATCCAGTCGTTTTGCATGCTGGGCGGCAAGGAAAGCGTTTGAGCACAAAGCATCCGATTATTTATGTAACGTCCTATTTTCCACCGTTCGGTGCTGGCGGTGCAGAGAGGACCTGCAAGTTGCATGCGGAACTTCTAGTGAATTCCGGACAGCCGGTAACCGTCATTACACCCAATTTCGGCGCCGCTAGCGATGAAGAAATGGATGGTATCCATGTCATTCGTGTTGATATTGGCCGATCACTGTCTCAAGGGAAGCAAATTCCCGAGTGGCTGTTCGACACGCCCCAGGTTTCCAAACATCTGAGAGCTGCTATTGTGGAATCTGCCAAACACGAAAGCGCCGTTTGCATCCACGCCCAGCACCCTGCTGTTACGACTGCAGCTCAGCACGCGGCAGCTGAACTGGACCTTCCTTTTGTCGCCCATGTTCGCGATACGGGCATGATCTGCAGCATAGGTAGCATATGCTTGATGGAGCCAGAGAACGATCACTTGCCTGAAACATGCGGTTTAGGTCAGAATTTACAATGTCGGCAAAAGCGTTGGCCCAGGATTTATGGTGCAGCTCATCATCCCAATCCAGCCGTTTCCCTCGTTCGCGGCGTGGCATCTTACATAAAATACCGTCATCGAGTACGCCCTTACCAACAGGCAAGGCGTATCGCCTTTGCTTCGCGCGCTCTGCTGAATCTTCATGCGGAGCGAGAAGATTTCAGTCATGTCGATTACTTCAGGGTGGTGTACGCTCCATTGATCGAACGTCCTGGCGAGCCAAGAGTTTCTACGCACCAGGTGCCGCCGGACATTCAAAAGCTCAAAGACGCCGGTCAACCGATGATCCTATTTGTGGGTAAGGTTTCGAAGGGCAAGGGCGCGGATGTTATGTTTGATGCCATGCATCATCTTGCAGCGATCAACGATGGGGCCCGCCTGGTCGTGTGCGGTAACATCCATGCCGGTGACTGGAATATTGATCCCGCACGTGTCATCACACTGGGATTCGTAGACCAATCAACTATTCATGCTCTTTACCAGGCTTGTGACGTGGTCTTGTTACCATCGACCTGGCCGGAACCACTTGGATGGGCAACACTGGATGCTGGACGATACGGCAAACCCATTGTAGCAACGCGAGTTGGCGGAATTCCCGAAGCGATCATCCATGACGAAACGGGGCTTCTTGTCGATAAAGGCGACAGTAAGGCAATGGCAAAGGCCTTAGCTGATGTTTTATCTTCCCCGGACAGGATGACGGCGATGGGAAGTGCCGCCGCCAAGAATGTGAGGGAGAAATTTGGCGGCCCGGCCGTTCTAAAACAGCTTGATGAGCTCTACGAGGGTCTAATTTCCTGATAATCGAATATCGATCCAATTCTCTGATGAGGAATCAATATGACACATTCGAGTAAAACGGCTCTGATCTTCGGTGTATCAGGACAGGATGGCGCGTATCTTGCCGAGCTGTTGTTAGGCAAGGGTTATAAAGTTTATGGCACATCACGCGATGCAGAGATGTCGTCCTTCCGCAACCTGGAGGCGCTGGGTATCCGGGATAAGATCGGGACCCTATCGGCATCGCCAATGGACTTCCGCAGTATCCTACAGGCGATTATGCGGGTCCAACCGGATGAAATCTATAACCTTTCGGGCCAGAGCTCCGTCGGTTTGTCTTTTGGCCAACCGGGTGAAACGCTTGACAGTATCGCCGCCGCCACCATGAACTTCATGGAAGTCTTACGCATCATTGACCGACCTATAAGATTCTATAACGCTGGGTCGAGCGAATGTTTTGGCGACCTGGGTGACCACGCCGCCAATGAGCAGACGGCTTTTCATCCCCGCAGCCCCTATGCCGTTGCCAAGGCGGCGGCTCATTGGCAGATTTCCGTTTACCGGGATACCTATAATCTGCATGCCTGTTCGGGCATCCTGTTTAACCATGAATCACCGCTCCGTCCGGAGCGCTTTGTCACCCGGAAAATTGTTGCCGGTGCCGCCCGTATCGCCGCCGGTTCAGACGAACGCCTGACATTGGGTGATTTGAGCATTCGCAGGGACTGGGGTTGGGCGCCTGAATACGTGGTTGCCATGTGGAAAATGCTTCAGGTTGATGAGCCCACCGATTTTGTCATCGCCACAGGTGAGTCCAATACGCTTGAAGATTTCGTGGCCGAGGCCTTTGCCTGTTTTGATCTTGATTGGCGTGACCATGTAGACACGGATACCAGTCTTTACCGGGCCTCGGAAATCCGCAGTAACCTGGGCAATGCAGGCCTGGCGCAAAGGCTGCTGGATTGGTCGGCAGAGAAGCGCATGAAAGACGTTGTTCGTGCCATGGCAGAGGCAGAGAAAAACGCCTCGTGACAGACGTGAAATCGCTCCTGCGAACAGTCCTTCGTGAAACGTCCTGCAGGGCGCATGGGCTCGGGCGGGTAATTGGCGCCAGCAGTCCACCTATCGAGCCGGTTTGCTTTGTTAGCGAAAAATCCGACTGGGCAATCCGTTGGGTTGGCCAATACATCAAAGAAGGCATTGATGCCGATCATCCCGGCGTCATTACCATGACGACTGCACCCGCCAATCTTGCCAATCGCGTGGTGCACTTCGGATCACAGTATATGTGGCTCGGATGGGGTAGACATCTGTCCAGGAACAACAAGTTTGTCACATCGTTCTTTCATGGAAAGTCCGAGGATGGACCTGACGTTGCTCGGCATATTGATGAATTTCTAACCAGTACGGACCGTCTAAGCAAAATCGTTGTCAGTGCCTCCCTGATTGAACATCGTCTTCTTGGGTGGGGCGTGGATCCAAAAAAGCTGGAGCGCATCCCCATAGGATGCGACACAAACCACTTCAGGCCCCCTTCGGACGAGGAAAGAAAATCAGCCCGCCGTCGGATCGGCGTGCCTGATGGCGCAATTTGCATCGGATCGTTTCAGAAGGACGGTGTCGGGTGGGGCGATGGCATGGAGCCCAAAATGATCAAGGGGCCCGACATTTTCGTCGAAGCAGTCCGGCGTCTGGCTCTCGATTTCCCGGTATTTGTCATCCTGACCGGACCTGCCAGGGGATATGTTAAGGCTGGGCTGGATAAAAACGGGATACCCTATCACCACACATTCCTGGATGATTACAAGGATATTGCCGAATTTCACCATGCCCTTGACCTATATCTTGTAACTTCACGCGAAGAAGGTGGTCCCATGGCATTGATGGAGTCCATGGCGTCACATGTGCCGGTAGTTTCAACCCGTGTGGGGCAGGCCCAGGACCTTATCGACGACGGTGTCTCCGGGGGGCTTGTGGAATGTGACGACATTGATGGCCTGTGCGAAAAGGCGGCGGCTTTGCTGGGCCGCCCCTCCGATGTAGCACATGTCGGTCTAGAGACGGCACGCCAGACGGTTGTTGATGAGTTTGATTGGCGGCATGTGGCACGCGAACACCTGGACAGGGTTTATCGCCCGCTGATCCATGAACTATCCTGAGTTCACCTAGGTATCAGGAAATACCAAGCACATTCCCAAGTGCAGAGACAACATCGTGAACATCTTCATGGGACATATCGAAAAACAGCGGCAAGGTCAGAATTTGTGAGTAATAAGCATGAGTACCGGGAAGATCTGGCGTAATTGTATGTGCCTGCCAGTATGGCTGATCAGGTATGGGGATATAATGTACTTGTGAACCGATTCCTCGATTTTTCAATGCCTTCATAACCCCAGAACGTGATATTCCGGCTTTATCATAATCGATTTGCACAACATAAATGTGCCAAGCTGGCAGCTGAGCAGGCAATCGCGGGATCGGTTGAACCAAAGGAGCCAAGCCGCAAATTTTTTCATCATAAGCTGCCACCAGCTCACGCCGTTTTTCAACAAAATCATCAAGACGATTCAGCTGACTAAGTCCCAACGCACAATTTATATCTGGTGATCGATAATTATGCCCAAGAGACTGCATTTCATAATACCAGGGGTTAGCATCTCCCCCTTCATCAAACGCTGCCTCTTGGCGAACAAATCGGCCCTTATCCCTGGTCATTCCATGATTACGGGAGATACGGAGTTGATCCGCAATTTTTGAATCCCGACACGTGACCGCGCCGCCTTCACCCATAGCGATGGTCTTGACGGGATGGAATGAGAATGTGGCAAGATCCGACCAGGCGCAAGAGCCAACGGGCGTCATTTCTCCATCCGGCCCCTCCATCGAAGCGCCAAGAGCATGGCAGGCATCCTCAACAATGAACAGGTCATTTGCACGGGCGACATCGTGAATTTCCTTCAGTTCCACACACTGTCCATTCAAATGTACCGGATAGACGGCGCGCGGGCGGCCTAACTCAGCAGCCCGGTACAGTGCTTCTTCCAGGTGACGGCCGGTGATCAGGCCGGTTTCCGCATCAACATCGGAAAAAACAATTTTTGCCCCCGTCATTGCAGGCCCATTGGCCGTGGCAAGAAAAGTAATGGCAGGAACTATGACAACATCATCCGGCTTGAGGTCCAGCGCCATAGCCGACATGTGCAGCGCTGCGGTACCGTTCATACAGGCAACAGCATACGGGGCGCCGAGCTTCGAGCCAAATGCGGCCTCGAAAGCATCAACTGCGGGTCCGGTCGTCAGCAGAGGACTTTTAAGGGCCTCGACGACGGCAGCGATATCGGCATCATCAATGGACTGGCGGCCATAAGGTATGAATTTTTTTTCTTCAGCCATTTCTGATGGACATCCAAGCATGTTATTTGACAATTCCTGAACATGGTATTTGACCATGCCCAGTCACCACCTAGTAGTCTAATAATAGCACTTTGATCAAGACATGTGCGGAATAGCCGGAATTTTTGACCGAAATAGGGCGACGACAGCAGACCATCTGCAAGCCGAGGCAACGGCCATGGCCGACGTGCAATATCACCGCGGCCCCGATGATGGGGGCGTGTGGTGTGACGCTGCCTCCGGTATTGCACTTAGCCAGCGCCGCTTGGCCATTATCGATTGCTCTCCTGCCGGCCATCAACCCATGTCATCTGCTTGTGGCCGTTATGTGATTACCTATAACGGGGAAATCTACAACTACCTAGACATCGCCGCAGAGCTGGAATCGCATGGCCTTACTATCAAGGGCGGTTCTGACACGGCGGTCCTGCTTGCTGCATGCGCAGCCTGGGGGATCAAAACAACACTCGAGAAATGTGTCGGCATGTTCGCCTTTGCTTTATGGGACAAAGAAAGAAACATCTGCACGTTAGCCCGTGACAGGATTGGCATCAAACCGTTGTACTGGGGACAGGTTGGCGAAGTCTTCCTATTTGGCTCTCAGATCAAGGCGCTTCAGGCCTTCAGCGGCTGGCAAGGCGACGTGGACCGGAGCGCCCTGCTCGGCTACATGCGCCTGGCCTATGTGCCGGGGCCCGCGTCCATATTCAGCAATGTGAAAAAGCTCCAGCCTGGACACATGATCGAAATCGCGGCAGACGGCGACGTGCGTGAGCACTGTTACTGGGATCTTCGTGAATATGCCCGAAACGGCGCACGGGAACCCTTTGGCGGAACTTATGATGACGCTCTTGAACACATGGAGGGCCTGCTACGCGATGCCGTTAAAAAGCGCATGGTTTCGGACGTTCCTCTGGGCGCTTTTCTGTCAGGCGGTGTGGATTCTTCGACCGTGACTGCTCTTATGCAAGATCAGAACAGCAGGCCGGTACGGTCATTTTCCATTGGGTTCCAGGAGGCAGGGTACGATGAATCCCAACACGCCAGAAACGTCGCCGATCACCTGGGAACCGATCATACGGAACTGACCGTCACGCCGGAACAGGTTCGCGACCTGATACCGGACCTGCCCCAATGGTATGACGAACCCTTCGCAGATTCGTCACAACTGCCCACGCTGATCCTCTCCCAGCTAACCCGAAAGCATGTCACCGTGGCCCTGTCCGGCGATGGTGGCGACGAGGTTTTTGCCGGATACAACCGTTATGTATGGGCGGAAAGATTGCCGGGTATGACCGGGTTCTTGCCAACTGGCGTTCGACGAAGCCTTGGTTGTATCGCACGCGCTATACCTCCGGGCGCGATTAACAGGGTCGGAAATCTGCTTTCCCCTCAGGGTGGAGCAGGTCAATTAGGCGACAAACTTCACAAGTTGGCTAGCGTACTGGATGTGAACGACACGGATACCCTGTATCATCGTTTAATCAGCCAGTGGCAACGGCCTGAAATGGTCGTGCCGGGCACAACGGAACCGCCGGGCATTCTCACCGACGATACTGTCCGGTCTGACAGGCCTGACGATACGGGGCTCATGCGGTTGCTTGATATGGCGACATACCTGCCGGATGACATCCTAACCAAAGTCGATCGGGCCAGTATGGCCTTTGCACTTGAGGCCCGTGTACCCTTACTGGATCACAGGGTTGTAGAATTTGCCTGGACGTTGCCTAGGGAATACCTGCTTAAAGACAGACGCGGAAAGCGGATGCTCAGGGACATTCTCTATCGTCACGTACCCCGGGCATTGATCGAAAGACCAAAGATGGGATTCGGTGTGCCACTTGATTCCTGGTTGCGGGGACCGCTACGTGATTGGGCGGAGACGTTGTTGTCCGAAACCAGACTCAGGAACGAAGGGTATCTTGATTACAAGCCTATCCGAGCGGCATGGCGAAGGCATCTGATGGGAACAAAAAACGAGGCCTATGCCATCTGGACCGTGCTGATGTTCCAGTCATGGCTCGACCACAACAGGACAGGATCGTGAAAATCTGCCAACTCACCAATGTTGATTTCAGCATGTACCAGCTGATCCTGCCGATCATGCGCGCCCTGCGGGACGCCGGCCATGATGTCGTCGGCGTATGTTCGGATGGCCCCCGCATACCGAACGTTCGCGATGAAGGTTTTCGTATTGAAACCATCGAGATGGAGCGTAGCTATAACCTGTTCTCCCATTATAGGAGCTACCGAAAGCTGGTAGACCTCTTCCGAAGGGAAAACTTTGATTTGGTTCACGTCCATTCCCCCATCGCCAGCCTGATCGGGCGGTTTGCTGCGGCGCGAATTGGGGTGCCGACCATCGTTTATACGGCTCATGGGTTCTATTTTCACGAACACCAACCTTGGTTGAAGCGCCGTCTTTTTATCCTGCTGGAATGGATTGCCGGGCGATTTACCGATGTACTGTTCACCCAGTCGCAGGAAGACGCCAATTCTGCGCGTTACCATCTGCTCTGCAAAACCGGTGACATTACAGCAATCGGCAATGGCGTTGATCCGGAACGCTTTCACCCACCGCAAGACAATGACCGGGAACGGCAAAGCCTGCGCGCCGAACTGGGCGCATCGGAAACAGACGTTGTGGTCCTGATGGTGGGGCGGTTGGTTGCAGAGAAGGGATACCTTGAGCTGTTTCAGGCCATGGAGCAGACGGCGAAAAACGTGAAGCTGTGGGTTGTCGGTAGCCGGCTGGAAAGCGACCACGCCGTATCCATTTCACATGCGATCCAACGAATTGAGGCAAATCCCACCATGAATGAACGCATTTCGTTCCTCGGCTATCGGGGGGATGTTGAGCGCCTGATGCGGGCGGCGGACATTTTTACCCTGCCGTCCCACCGCGAAGGAATGCCGCGTTCCATCATCGAGGCCATGATGACGGCCCGTCCTGTTGTGGCAACCAACATCCGGGGCTGCCGGGAAGAGGTTGTGGACGGCGAAACCGGCTATCTGGTTCCAGTGAAGAACGCCGAAGCGCTGGCGGACGTCCTCAATAGACTGGCCCTTGATCCGTCCATCCGCAGAGAGATGGGCGACGCGGGTCTGGAGCGAGCAAGGGTGCTCTACGATGAGGCGGTGGTAATCAGGAGACAGATGGAACATCTTCAGCTCTCAGGTGTCAAAACCGCATGAAAAAACTTACTGTATTTATGGGGCTGGGCGCTTTATTCGCTATGCTGGTGTCCATCTCCGCTATTCTAATTCCGGCGCCTCCTGCCTTGGCCCTTTGGCTTGTAGACGAACACGTTGACTTCTTTGAAAAACCCTATCCGCAATGGGCAGAAAACAAATCCGTATTCGACAGGTTCATTGTCCGCGCGGCGGCATACAAACTGAGCCAGGACTGGGTCACGCGCACCGTGGATGAGGTAAGCAGACACGGTTCAGAAGGAATCGCCGACAAAATCATCACGGCACGAGACCAGCTTAACAAGCTGTATATAAATCAGCGTCAAATCTGGCACACACCGATTGATCTGCCGACATATGCGCGTCTGGTATACGGCATGGCCTGGTGTGACGGACAGAATCATTTATTTTCGATGATTCTGGGTGAGATTTTTGGAGAAGCCCATACCCTGGCTCTGCGAGATGAGGTAAACAAGCAATCCGTACATGTGGCTGTCCAGTTGGATATTGATGGCGCACCGGTTATCGCCGACGCATGGTCGGACGTGCCAGTGTTCGTGATGGATGAAAACCGAAACGAATCAACTGCCGGTATCCCGGTATGGTCGGACGTCAGCAGTAAGATTGTTTTACAAAGATTGGACGGAGCGTCGACGGATAGAGCGGCAATGGCGCGGGAGTATTATTTGGATGGCGAGTTGAGAATCCGAAGCGCATCTAAACTTATTCCCTTTGGATATTTTATAGTTCAGGAAGAACGCGTAAGTTTGCCCAATCCGCGCTCAAGCTCACTACAAACTTACCTGAAGGCGCGAGTTTTCACTTGTTTGGAATGATTCATTCAGCCCGCCTTCATTATGCATCCGTGCTCGATAACACCGAGACGAGCGACGTTATCCGGCGGGCTGCATCCTGGTTTCATGGAAAACTTGAAGTGGCACAAGGCGGCTAGATCACATGGGCGCAAAATACGCCATGCAGATACCAGCCGCCAAGACGCTTCTTCGACGCTCTTACAAGATTGCCGTGGGGCTGCACGCTGTTTGCAGTGGCTTGCTTCGCTCCCGTTCGCCCAACCCGCGTATTTTTTACGGTGGAGCACGGACAGGCCATGCGGGCGGCGCGCGTGTAAAGGTGTCGCGCTTAAACGAGTTTTTCCCTGAGCACCGCTGGTCCTATAACCTTATCTACTGTCTGAGCAACACGCCCTATATACCCGGCTATGCGCTGCGACTTCAAAAACATCGTGGTATTCCCATCGTCCTTAATCAGAGCGGAGCGTTTTATGCGGGTTGGTTCAATGGAGACTGCCAGGGCCATAACGCGGAAATGGCGCACGCCTATCATTTGGCCGATCATATTTTCTGGCAGTCGGAATTCTCCCGCGTGTCGACAAGGAAATTTCTTGGGGAGCGCGAAGGGCCGGGCGAAGTACTCTACAATGCTATTGATACGGAGCATTTTCGTCCATTGAAGAAAGCCGAGGAGTCCCGTAACAATCAGTTTCGTTTTCTCGTCAGCGGAAAAACGGACCTGCACCTTATCTACAGGATTGAATCGGCCGTCAATGGATTGGCCCATGTTCGCAAGCAAGGTCTCGAGGCATCGATGACCATAGCGGGCGTTATGTCGTCCGAGACAAAAACCAGAATTCAGCACTTGGTCAGCGACCTCGGCCTATTGAAATACATATCTTTTCACGGCCCATACACCCAGGAACAGGCGCCAACACTCTATAATTCATGTGATGCGTACATTTTACTGACCCATAACGACGTTTGTCCAAACAGTGCCCTTGAAGCCATGTCATGCGGTCTTCCCGTTATTCATGCATCTACCGGAGGCACGCCCGAATTGGTCGGGCAGACCGGCTTCAGGATTGAAACGGCTGAGAGCTGGGATCAACCCAGCGTTCCCGTAGCCAGCGACGTGGCGCAAGCCATGATGACAGTAGCCAACAGCCGGAAGGCCCTCTCTGCTCTTGCCCGGCAGCGCGCCGTCGATAAATTTGATGTTAAGCACTGGATACAACGTCATGCCGAAGTTTTTGAAAAGTTACTGATGGAGCGCTCATGAACCCGGTTCTTAAATCAATTGTTCTGTTCATGCTGCGCATCTTGTCCGTGCCGTTTGCGCTGATCCCCGCCCGTCTGCGTCTCGGGTTTATCAAGACACTTTCCGTCATAGATTCCCGGATTGGACAACCGGGCGAGGCGCTTAAACGCCAGTTTGCCTTGGCAGATATGATTGACCAAACGATCGCTGAACGGGCAACGGCTTATGGCGATGGTGAACATCCAAAGCATCGCCTGATGCGATACCACGATTTTTTTGTAGAGCGCATTCCGGAAGGCAGCCGGGTCATGGATGTGGGCTGCGGTTATGGCGCCGTCGCCCGTACAATTGCCTTGAAGGTGCCGGGAGTTGTCGTCACGGGGGTTGAGCTTAACGCCGAACGGTACGCCCAAGCCATAAACATGGATAATCCGCCCAATCTTTCGTTTGTTCATGACGATGCGCTCGCCACGCTGCCTGATGGCGACTGGGACACCATTGTATTGTCCAATGTCGTCGAGCACATTGATGACAGGGTAGGTTTCCTGAAATCTCTTATCGCCAACCTCCGGCCGGCGCGCCTCCTGATTCGCGTCCCATTATTTGAGCGGCACTGGCATGTCCCGCTTCGTCAGGAACTTGGCGTCAATTATTTTTCTGACCGGACGCATTTCATCGAACACACCCTGGCGCAATTCGAAGACGAGATGTCCCGCGCTGGAATTGATGTTACCGAACGACTGCTAAGATGGGGTGAAATCTGGGCTGCGTGTAAACCTGTAGAGTCCCAAAATCCCACAGGCGGCGTAGACTAGGATTCTTTGTTATGCACGAACAGATAAAACAGGATACCGGATTGGGAACATGACCGACACCGCCCCGAAAGTAACGGTGATGATGCCGTGCTACAACGCACATAAATATCTGGGTCAGACCATCGACAGCGTCAAGAGCCAGACGTTCCGGGATTTCGAGATTCTGATCGTCAATGACGGGTCGACAGATCAGGACACGCTGGACTTTCTTGAAAACCTTGATGACGACATCAGGATCGTTCATCAGGAAAACCGCGGCCTGCCCGGCGCCCGGAACACAGGGTTTCGTCATGCACGTGGAACTTATGTCCTGCCTCTCGATTGCGATGATTGGCTGGATCCGATGCATATAGAAAAATTGCTGAATGCCCTTGAGAGCTCGCCAGGCGCTGCGTTTGCCTTTTGCTACTTTCAACTCGAAAGCGAAGCGTCCGGCGTGCTGGAAAAAAAATTCAATTTCTTTGAACAACTTTTCAATAACCAGCTCCCCTATTGCCTGCTCCTGAAAAGATCTACATGGCTCTATGCCGGGGGGTATAATGAAAACATGCGGCAGGGATATGAGGACTGGGAGTTCAATATCCGCCTTGGCGGCATGGGCATATTCGGCATCCTGGTGCCTGAACCGCTGTTTCATTACCGTGTTCAAAAAACAGGTATGCTTCTGAGCATGTCGGAAAAATTCCACACAAAATTATGGCAGGCCATTCAAAAAAACAATCATACCCTTTATCGTACGTCATATCTGATCCGAGCTTGGTTTTTATGGCGCAAAAAACCTTCTACCTACCCTCTTCCCCTTTATTTTTTATGGTTCCTGATCAATAAGATAACACCCTCTGGTTTCATCGATTTCATCTTTAAATCTCTTAGGCAGTTTTCCCATTCAAAGCGGGTTACGCGCAGAAGCAAAGAGGCCTGATGGCGAAAACCCTGCAACTGTCAGTCTCTTTTTCGTATTTATCGTAACGGCCATTTCTCAATTATGAACACTTCAACTTCAGACCGGCAAACGTCTGACAGCCTGTTCTTTCGTCGCGGCGTGGCCGCGTTCGGCGTTAATATTATCAGCGCCCTGCTTATGTTCGGGTTGCATATATTGCTGGCGCGCCTGATGGGCGAGGAGTTCTACGGCACCTATGTTTACGCTCTGACATGGATGCTGGTCCTGACTCTGATCGCCAAACAGGGATTCGATACGGCCCTTGTTCGTTTTGTGCCTATGTACAATCTGGCCGGTGACTGGGGGAAGTTGCGCGGCGTCCTTGGTAAAAGTTTTAATCTGTGCCTGGGTCTGGGCTTCATACTCGCCATGCTGGTCCTTGCCGTTGTCACAATTTTGGGCGAAAGAATACCATCGGACCTGAAAGCAACGTTTCTGGCAGGCGCCTTCCTGATTCCCGTGCTTGGCATTGTGCACCTGTTGCAGGCAGCACTCCGTGGATTTAAGCGAGTGCCGAAAAACGAACTTCCAGATCGGATTATCCGGCCTTCCCTGATGATGGGCGCTCTAGCCTTTATGGCCACAAAGCATGAGGCGTTTATCGAAGCCAGCAAGATCATGCATATCCATCTCGCCGCCATTTTGATCGCTGGCGTTATCGCAGCGTTCTGGCTGAAACGGGCCCTGCCATCCGAATGGCGGACCGTTAAGCCTGTTTATGAAACTAGGCAGTGGCTCGCAACGGCCATTCCCCTGGCTGCCTTTTCCGCAATGCACATGCTGTTGGCGAATATTGATGTGCTGATGGTTGGCTCAATATCCGGAACCCCTGCTGCCGGCGTTTATGCCGTCGCGGCACGCATCGCCGTTTTTTCGATCTTTGCCCTGACAGCTGTCAATGCTATCGCCGCCCCCGTCATCACGGAACTATATGAGAAGGGCGACAAACAGGCTTTGCAAGCCATGCTAACAAAGTACGCACGGATCAACACCATCTTTGCCCTTGCTGTCACGGTCGGGTTTTATCTAGCCGGGGACTATATCCTGCATTGGTTCGGCCCCTCGTTTTCAACGGGTTTTGTCGCCTTGATGGTGCTTTGCGGCGGCCATGTTATCAATGCGGCGGCCGGATCCGTTGGGTTTCTTCTGACCATGACCGGTCATGAGAAACAGGCCCTGTATATTCTTTTTCTTACAGTGGCCGCCAATATTGTACTGAACGCCCTGATGATTCCCCTGTGGGGGATCACGGGTGCCGCCATGGCAACCGCCCTGTCGACCGTTTTGTGGAATGGGGGCATGTGGGGATATGCACGGCGCAAGCTGGGCCTCGATACTGCAGCCATAACGGTTAACGGATAATGTCGACTTCCAACATACCGAATTTCTTTATCATCGGTGCGCCGAAATGCGGCACCACAGCCATGAGCGAGTACCTGCGCAGCCATCCCCAAATTTTCATGTCATCACCCAAGGAGCCCGGGTTTCTGGCTGATGATATACGGGAGATTCACGCTGTCGATACCATGCATGAATACTTACAGTTGTTTCAGGATAGTACAGAACAGCACAGGGCCGTCGGAGAGGCGTCCGTCTGGTATTTGTACTCACAACCGGCGCTAAATAATATTCGTAAACTGAATCCCGACGCTAAAATCATCGTCATGTTCCGGCAACCTGTGGAGTTTCTTGAATCCTACCATGCCCATATGCTCTTCAGTCTTGTCGAGGATGAAGTTGAATTTGAGCGAGCCTGGTCGCTCCAGGATGCCCGCGCCAAAGGCGGTAACATTCCGAAAACATGCCGAACGCCTATGATGTTGCAATATGATCAGCTTGCTCGGTTTGGAAGTCACCTGGAAAAGGTTTACCAGATTTTTCCGTGTGAACAGGTTCTATGTATTCTGTTTGACGACTTCATTTCAGATCCCCGCTCAACGTACCTGAATGCCCTGATGTTTCTGGGTCTGAAAGACGATGGACGGAGTGACTTTCCCATCCTCAATGAACGCAAGGCTCATCGGTCATCCATGGCCGCCGCGCTGATGTTTGCCCCGCCGCGGGCATTGCGCATTCTTTGGCGTGGTGTGAAAAAGATATTCGGTCCCGGTGTTATTCATCACGCGAACAGATTGGTGATGTTGAATTCAGGGCAGGCCGAACGGAAGAAAATTGCCGCACCGTTTAGACGCCGGCTCCATGAAAATTTTAAGGATGACATAAGGCTCCTCGAAAATCTGATTGAACGGAACCTTGGCGAGTGGCACTTAAAGATGACGGAACCCCAGAGGACAGACCATGACTGAAGAAGGCCAGGAAAAAATCTGGCAGTACTTCCAGGGTGAAGGCATCCAGAATTTTGATGAAGCCGTGCCCCGCCTTGACTATCTTTTCAACCGCGCCCGCATACACGGCCGTAGTAGAAAGCTCCGAGTCTTGAACATCGGCGTCGGAAATGGCTGGCTGGAGCGCCGCTGTCTCCAAGAGGGCTGGGACGTTTCGGCGCTGGACCCCGGAGAAGGCCCGATCAAAGCACTTGTCGAGGAGGGCATTGACGCCCGCACCGGAGTCATTGAAAACATGCCGTTTGAGAACAGTTCCTACGACGTCATCTTTTGTTCGGAGGTTCTGGAACACCTTGATGACGCTCAGCTTCCTTCCGGGCTGGCTGAAATTCGCCGCACGTTGAAATCAGACGGCATATTGATCGGTACAGTTCCTTATCGGGAAAATCTGGCCGAGGGTGTCGTCATTTGTCCCGACTGCGGCAAAAAGTTTCACCGCTGGGGCCACCGGCAGAGTTTTAACAAGGAGAGGCTCAACGATGTTTTCGTACAGGCAAGCATGAAACCGCTCAACATCCAGACCTATGCTTTTCCCGTTTATTCAAAACCGCTACCACTTAACCGGTTGCGCCAGCGTGTCCGCTGGGTCCTTGGACGACTCGGTTCTGGTCATGTCTACACCAATTTGCTGTTTTTCGTATTACCGGCCAAATGAGCAAGAAAACCAAAATTCTACATATCATCAATTCCCTCGACCAAGGTGGCGCCGAAATCATGTTGGCGGGCCTGCTGGAGCACACAAATCAGGATCGTTTCGACTTCGAGGTTATTTCCCTGACGACTTTCGGCCCCGTGACCGGGAGAATCAGGGGACTTGGAATACCGGTCCATGCGATCAACTTGAGCTTCCTGACGTTTCCCTGGGCTCTGATGAAACTGTTTTTCCTGGTCTGGCGCGCGAAGCCTGACGTGATACAGACGTGGATGTATCATTCAAATTTCTTTGGCGGTCTCGCTGGCAAGACCATGACGCGCGCAAAGATATTTTGGGGCCTTCATGCCAGCAGGCTTGATCCTTTTAATACCAAACTAGGGACCATTCTCGCGATCAAGGCCTGCGTGTCGGTCGCCGGCTGGCTGCCGGACAGAATCATATGCTGTTCCAGAAGTGCGCAGACCTTTCACGAATCCCTCGGATACGACCCGTCAATGATCACGTTCATCGCCAATGGTTTTGATTTGAGCCGGTTCAGGGAAGACAGGGGAGCTAAACATGAGCTGGCCCGAGAGCTTGGTATCAACGACGACATCGCCATTATCGGCATGATGGCGAGGTATCACCCGAATAAGGATCACCGAAATTTCCTGATAGCCGCCAGCTTATTGCGCGAAAGGATTCCCAACGTTCACTTCATCTGCTGTGGCAAGGGTGTGGATGACGAAAATACCGCTCTGTCAGACTGTATAGAGGAGTTTAGCATTTCCGATTGCTGCACCCTGATGGGAGAGCGGGCCGATATTCCCTATCTTGCCGCCGCGATGGACATGGCGGTTTCAGCATCATTCATCGGTGAGGCGTTTCCCCTGGTGCTCGGCGAGGCCATGGCCTGCGCTACGCCATGCGTCACAACAAACGTGGGCGACGCGGCAGAAATTGTCGGAGAAACCGGCCGGGTGGTATCTCCCCGTGATCCAGAACTTCTGGCCGAAGCCATGGAAAGCATTTTGGCGATAGGGCCTGACGGGATGCGTGAGTTGGGACTACAGGCACGAAAGCGAATTCTCGACAACTTTCATATCCGTGATATTACCCGTCAGTATCACGACCAGTACGAAAGCCTTCTAAATGCTGCCTGATCCCGGAAAATGGCCCCTTGCTGGCCTCTGGCTTGCCTTTTTTATCTTTACGGCCCTGGTGGCGATGTTCGTTCAGCTCTGGTTCCTCCCTACCTTCCTGCCGGGCGGTACGTCTGAAAACGGACTGCTGCTGGCTACGGATTCCATTGGGTACCACTCCCTTGCAGTTGAAATGGCTGAACGAATTCTTTTGAACGGCTGGTCTGAGTGGGTTCTTGCCCCCAAGGGCTGGACAATGGTGGGCTTTACGGCTGCTGTGTATGTTATCTCTACATCCGAGCCCTGGGCGATAATCCCATTAAACGCAGCAGCACATGCAACATGCGGTGCGGCCCTGTTCAAAATTGCACAATGTTTTACCTCCAGTCGTCGTACGGCCTTTATTGCCACCCTTCCCTATATCCTCTTTCCCTCTGCGTCATTCTGGTACACGCAACTGCTGAAAGATGGATTCTACAACATGGGTTTTTTAACGTTCCTGGCGGGTTGGGTATATCTGATCCGGGCACGGAAGTGGCAGGACATACTGATTCCGGTTTTATCCGTTTCTTCCGGATATATCATTCTGGGTTTGTTCCGTCCCTACATGATGTCGGTATCCACAGCGGCAACCGTCTTTGTCGTCGTGACCTGCCTGGTGTTTATGATCACTGGATATTTCAGGAGAACCGTTACGGCACCACAGGCTCTTGGACGTCTTACAGTCATCATGGCAATGTTCGGCTTCCAGGTCATATATCCGCAATTAATCGCACAAACCCCCATGATTTCGGCCGAAGCAATAACGCAGGAAAGTCGGGGAGGACGTGCACAGGGGTTTTGGGTAGAAGAAAATGTCGCGTTTATTCCAAGGATGATTGATAACCGGCTTATGATCATTGCTGGTACACGAGACGCCTACATTCGTGGCCGGCCGGATGCCCTGAGCACACTTGACCGAGACGTGCGGTTTGAAACGCCAAGTGATATAGCCGCTTACATACCAAGGGCCGCACAGATTGTCTTCCTGGCACCCTTTCCCGATATGTGGCTGGGTACTGGCAGCACAGCTGCATCCACGATCATGCGACGTGTATCCATACTGGAAATGCTGGCAACTTACGGCTTAATGCTTGGTATTCCTTTTGCCCTCTGGAGCTGGCGATGTAGGGTTGAGATATGGTCAATAGCTACTTTATGTGGATCAGTTCTAATAGTGTACGGTCTGGCTTCGCCGAACATGGGCACCCTTTACAGAGTACGTTATGGCTATTTAATGGTATTTTTGTCTTTGGGTGTACTTGGCTGGGACAGCATAAGACAACTTGCTAAAATGAGAGATAACGAGCAGTTATAAATAGATAATAAGCATCTCCCAAAGGCATACGTCCCATCCTCCTATTTATTGTTTATTGCCATGGGCTTTTTCAAAGTATGCACTGTGTCCGGGGCATGTATGAAAAGGCCGTCTAAATCCGCTCCGATGATGAGGTCCGCCTGACCTGTACAAGGCCAGGCCATTCAGACTTTTAATCTAGCTTTATGCCAGTTCCAGGCATGAGAGATTTGGTCTTCCAGGCGTGAAAAACGGGGCGTCCAACCAAGGACGTCACGCGCACGGGTGGAATCGGCTACCAATACCGGCGGGTCGCCAGCCCGGCGTCCCGCGACCGATGTCGGTACCGGTTTGCCGGTTATGCCCGCAGCGGCATCAATTACTTCCCTAACAGAAAAACCGTTTCCGTTGCCCAGATTGAAGTGCGTGGCAACTGGTTCTGCCGCGCTTTCAAGGTGCCGCAGCGCGAGTACATGCGCGTCGGCCAAATCGCTGACGTGTATGTAATCGCGAACACATGTTCCATCCGGCGTATCGTAGTCGTCACCGAAAATGCACAGTTCATCCCGTTCACCCAGTGCCGTTTTCAGGGCCAGGGGTATCAGGTGCGTTTCGGGATCGTGTTCTTCTCCAATGTCACCGGCTGGGTCAGCGCCTGCTGCATTGAAATAACGTAGGCTGGCGCTGCCGATACCATAGGCACGGGCATAATCTGCCAGCACGCGCTCCACTGTCAGCTTGGTCGTGCCGTAAGGGTTAGTTGGTTCTGTTGAGTGGCCCTCGCCGATAGGTGTTTCTTTTGGCTTGCCGTAAACAGCAGCCGTACTGGAAAAAACCAACCGATTCACTGCGTTTCCCCTCATAACATCAAGCAAATCGAGAGAGCCTGTAACATTGTTGCGGTAATACCGGCCGGGCTTTGCCACAGATTCACCAACTGAGAGCAAGGCGGCAAAATGAAGAACTGCTGAAGGTTTGTATTCCCTTATGGTGCCTTCCAGTTTTTCTTTGTCAGATAGATCACCCTTTACCAACGGGCCCCATTGGACCGCCCAGTCATGGCCTTGCGAAAGATTATCGTAGGTCACAGGCAGATAACCGGCCCCGGCCAAGGCCTTACATGTGTGGCTACCAATATACCCTGCGCCTCCTGTGACCAATACAGTGCTCTGTTCACTCATGACATCTCCTCACAAACGCCAGAGCTTTATACCATCGGGCATGCTCCCACGATCAAGGTACCCCTTGATGTCCGCAACAAATCCATGACCTTCTTCAAGAAGCCCTTCTATCAGGGGCCAGCCCTGTTGCTTGAATTCATCATGCGGAACAGCGGCTATAACACCATCTGCAGGTGTTAAATCTTCTTTTGATAATAATGTCAGACCGTAATGGGACAGCACCTCATCCCTATCGGCTACAGGATCATAAAGCTGTACCTGTATGCCTTTCGCCTCAAGAGATGAGGTCAAGTCAACAATCTTGGTATTCCGGACATCGGGAACGTTTTCTTTAAACGTTACGCCAAGAATTGTAACCAATTGATTTTTTACTGGTTTTCCGTTTTTTCCCAACTCAGCAATTATAGTTTCTGCGATATGCGCGCTCATGTTGTCGTTGATACGGCGACCTGCCAAGATCACTTCCGGATCATATCCTGCCTGTTCGGCACGATAGGTCAGATAATAGGGGTCAACGCCGATACAATGCCCCCCAACCAATCCAGGAACAAAAGGAAGGAAGTTCCATTTGGTGCCAGCTGCGGCCAGAACATCGTGGGTATCAACACCAATCTTGCCAAAGATAACCGAAAGCTCGTTCATCAGGGCAATGTTCAGGTCGCGCTGAGTATTTTCGATCACCTTTGCCGCCTCGGCGGTTTTTATGCTTGGTGCCCGGTGCACCCCTGCCGTGACAACGCTTCCATAAATGTCAGCGATGATATCCAAAGTTTTAGGATCAGAGCCAGAAACGACCTTGGTTATGGATTCAAATCGATGCTCCCTGTCCCCGGGATTGATGCGTTCGGGAGAATATCCAACGAAAAAATCTTTCCCGAATCGCAGGCTTGATTGCTGCTCAAGAATGGGAACGCAGATGTCTTCTGTAGCGCCTGGATAAACAGTGGATTCATAAACCACGATATCGCCGGACTTAAGATAAGAGCCCAGCATTTCTGATGCGTTAATCAGGGGGGCAAGGTCAGGGTTGTTTTCATCATCAATGGGCGTGGGTACCGTAATAATATGAAAGTCTGCCGCTGCAAGTTTTTCGGCATTGGATGTCAATTCGAGCTTGGTTCCGCCAAGCTCATCTGCTGATACTTCGTTTGTACGGTCAAATCCATTCGATAGTTCGATAATCCGAGATTCATTAATATCAAAAGCAATTACAGGGCTAAACAATCTGCCAAATGCGACAGCAACCGGTAGGCCAACATATCCAAGGCCGATAACGGATATGCGTCTGTCAGACTTCATAGATTGATTTCCTAAATCGTAAATAGGGAGGGGTCTCTAAATACCCTATTGTTCATGTTGCCGAAAGTAATTTGGATGGTGGAAATGTGAGAATTCTCCGTTGACACTTTTGTCTCGATAAGGTCTTCATGCCGCGCAATTTATTATTCAGGAAGATTATCTATGCATGACCAGACTATTGTTTTTGATCTTGATGGCACCTTAATCGATAGTGCGCCGGACGTTTGCCGTGCATTAAATAGAACACTTATACCTTTCGGGCGACGGGCCCATGAAGTTGAAGAAACGAAAGAATACCTTGGCCAGGGCGCCAGAATCCTGATGGAGCGATCCCTGGCAAAAACAGGCGCGGTTCCAAGCATTAAGGTAATTGAAGAACTAACGGAAGCCTTTCTGAAAGATTACGCCGCTAATCCTGTTGTAGACTCTGTCATCTATCCTGGTGTTATCGAGGCATTGACCGCACTTAAGTTAGGCGGTGCTACACTTGCTATCTGCACTAATAAGCCAAGCATCACTACCGCACCGGTCATGGAAGAATTTGACCTCGGGGCGTTTTTTGATGTCGTCCTCTGCGGAGATCAGGTTGAGCGCCGTAAGCCTGATGGAGCACATATAAAGGATACGGTCGAGGCTGTTGGCGGCGATATTCGTAAAGCCATCATGGTTGGAGACAGCGAAAACGATATTTATGCAGCAATCGACGTCGGAATTCCATCCATCGTTGTTACATTCGGCTATACCCATATTCCCTATAACGATCTTGGGGCAACGGCTCAGATTGATCATTTTGGGGAACTTATAGGAGCTATACAGGAAATAATTGGAAGCCATCAGATTACGTGATACTCGCTCTGTCCTGTATTTTCATGTGTCTGTTGTTCAGTTATATATTTTTCCCATGAACTGGAATTTGATTTTCTTAGCGGCCGGCCTGACTTTTGTGTGCGTTGGGGCTGGAATCTGGCCCCTGATCATGTATTTGCGTCATCGTTCCATTCTTGACCATCCAAATGATCGCTCCAGTCACGAAATTCCTACGCCTAAAGGTGCCGGCTTAGTGATGATTCCAGTTTTGGCATGTGCCTGGGTTATCATCGGAAACATTCACGGAGATCCTCCCGTCCGTGAAACGATCGGTATCGCTGGATTGGCGGTTTTTCTCGCTCTCATTTCTTGGATTGATGATTTGCGCCACGTGCCGGCCGTTATACGTCTTTTCACCCACATAATAGCAGCCAGCGTGGCCGTGGAAATGATGCCAGACAATGTTTTATTCTTTCATGGGCTGTTTCCTGAGCAAACCGATGCCATTGCAACCGTTATCCTGTTAGTTTGGTTTATTAACGCGTTCAACTTCATGGACGGTATTGATGGCATTTCAGGAGTGACAACCCTTGCCATTGGGCTTGGAGTTCTCCTCACCGCCGGTATTGTTGTGCCTGAAGCTGGTCTGGCACCCTTTGCTGGAGCCTTGATCGGGGCCGCGATAGGCTTTCTGATATGGAACTGGCACCCTGCGAAAATTTTTTTAGGCGATGTAGGGAGTGCGCCTCTGGGCCTCCTGATAGGCTGGATGCTATTATCAATTAACCTTGAAGGTTTATGGGCCGCCGCCCTGATTCTGCCCGGTTATTATATGGCGGATGCCGGAATCACATTGCTAATAAGAATTTACAAGGGCAAAAGAGTGTGGGAGGCGCACAAAGAACACTTTTTCCAACGGGCTGTACATTCCGGAATGAGTCATGCCCGGACAACACTGATCATTTTTGTAATGAATCTGATACTTGTCGGCGGCGCTTATGCAGCGGTTAAGGGTTTTACTCTAACCTCTCTTGGTATCTGCATTTCACTTGTTCTAGCCCTCTTGTATTTCTTCTTCAGATCAGATAACGCCTCAATGAGGAAAACGAAATGAACAGGTTGTCAATGGACAACTCACCCATCTCTCCAAGCATGGCTGCATATGTAGCGGCGACACTAGTGGGCTTTGGCCTTGCTGGCATTATTTCGTCTCGGGCGACCTTGGCCGTTCCATTAATATTGGCAGCACTGTGTGTTATCGTTATGACAGAAAGGCGAGCATGCTGGATGCAGACTCTCATTGGGTTAAAGACAGACTATGGAATCTTGATGGCTGTTATTATCCTATCCTGGCTGCCTAATGTCTTCTTCTCACCCAATCCTTTAGGTTCTCTGGAAGCCGTCTTGCGGTCCGGGTTGTTTGTTTTTTTGTCACTTCTTCTCTGGTCAGTTATTACCCAGGGCACACAGTTATATTCACATACGTTAAAATCATTTGCATGTGCGCTGACTGTGCTTTTAGGCATTGCCCTGTTCGCTCATTTTGTCCTTCCAGAGGCTTATGGACTGATCAGAGGGCGGGGTTGGACTGAGGTGCACGTGAAGGGAATGCTTAAAGCGGCAGCATCAGCATCCGTTTTGTTCATTCCCTTACTGGTTTTTTGGGGTGCTCACCAAAGATCTCTTTGGCGTATTATAGCCGCTGTTCTTGTCGTCGGGTGCCTCGTTCTTATCTGGATCACTGGAAGCCGAGCAGCACTGGCTGGATTATTTGGCTGTATTGCTATAACGGGGACACTATATGTGCTTTTACGGGTGAAGCGCCGCGCCGCTATCCCATCCCTGATCGTGATTGCAGCACTGCTTGCCGGAGTTACCTTCGGATTGAGCAAAGCGTTACCGCCCAGATTGCCGAATAATAACACTAGTATCAACGCTGAAGAGCTAATCCTGCCCGCTTCTCTTATTGGCTGGCATCGTCAAGTCATCTGGCAATACACTTGGGATCAAGGAGCGGATCACCGTTTATTTGGCACCGGCGCAAACGCTATCGACGAGCTTCCCGCCGCCAAGGTCACAATTGGCGAAAGTAACGCTTACTATATTCCCCGCCATCCACATAACTGGATTGTTGAGGTGTCGGTCGAAACCGGTGTTATTGGGTTTGCTACGCTAGTGTTCGGTATTGTGGTATTTGTATATCGCCGTGCTAGGGAGTTCCTGCGAACAGGCGATGCGGCAATTTTAGCTGTACTTGGCGTCTGGGCTGGATACTGGACAGCCGGCCTGTTCAACTTTTCATTCTGGTCTTCGTGGTGGCAGGTCTGTTTTCTTGTTGTCACGGGTGTCTGCCTCGCCGGGCGCGATAGATACATGATATCCAGAACCAGTCAGTCTTGACTGTTTTGTTTCCCTTTTCTGTTCGATAATTAATTCATGAAAGAACTAGACCCAATAGCCTGTCATGGTAAAAGCCATAGGTATGATTGCCGTGGCAATCTGTTGAATATAGTAATCAGAGACTGCCGAATCGAAAAACGTGAACAAGATAAATTTACGAGCCCTGATCGCGTTTTCCCACGATATCATCATGACGTGGGCGTCTTTCGGTATTTCCATTTTCCTCAGGCTTGGCACTCATTCCAAATGGTATCTGGATGAATTTCTCCTCCCAGCAGGAGGAGCACTAACCCTTATTGCCGCCATCATCTATTGGCGTATGGGGCTCTACCGGGGAATATGGCGCTATGCATCTGTACGTGACCTGACTGTCCTCACTAAGGCCGTTAGTCTGGTTATCCTGATTTTCGTAATGGTGATGGTGGTCGCAACCAGGTTAGAGGACCTACCAAGATCCGTTTTCCTCATTAACTGGCTTGTTCTATTGGCCATGCTCGGAGGACCTAGACTGGCCTATCGCATTGCCCGCGATCACCGCCTGGACCTAAAAGATGCGCCAAACGGCAAACGACGAATACCTGTCCTGTTGGCGGGAGCTGGAGATGGCGCAGAACTTTTTTTGAGAGCCTTGTCACAGGGTGGTGCTGCAGAATACCGCGTAGAGGGCATCCTGTCGGAAAAACCCCAACGTGTCGGTCAGCAAATTCACGGTGTGCGGGTAATGGATACGCTCGAGAACTTCCCCAGGACTGTGGCAAGATTAGAACTCCAAGGCGAAAAGCCCCAGCGGTTGATTCTTACAAAGGATGATTTCGATGGTGCGACCGTTCGTCATTTGCTGGATCAGTGCAGGGATTTAGGTATCAAGCTCGATCGTATACCAAGAATGACTGAATTTCGTTCCGGGAATCCGGATGAGGTTGAGGTGAGGTCCATTGATGTGGAAGATTTGTTAGGGCGCCCTCAGGCAACCCTGGATAAGCAGGCCATGCAGAATTTTATTGAGGGCAGGCGTATCCTGGTAACCGGAGCTGGCGGTAGCATCGGCAGTGAACTTGTACGTCAGATATTGGCCTTCGGTCCTTCCGATATCGGTCTGCTGGAGCTTTCGGAGTTCGGGCTTTATCAAATCGACCAAGAAGCAAGCTACCAGGCCCCCGACGTCAACAGACGGTCCCTGATTGTTGATGTCTGTAAGTCTGAACGTGTCAATCAGATATTTGCTGACTTCCTGCCCGATGTTGTGTTTCATGCTGCCGCTCTCAAGCATGTTCCCCTGGTCGAGGAAAACTGTTGCGAAGGTGTTTCCACCAATGTCTTCGGGACGGTCAATATTGCCGACGCATGTATTCGTTATGGCGTTAAAACCATGGTTCAGATTTCGACAGACAAGGCCATCAATCCGACCAATGTTATGGGGGCATCAAAACGCATAGCAGAGAAGTATTGCCAGGCACTGGACCTTGATCGGGGCGGGGCAGAGGGAACAAACTTTGTCACTGTCCGGTTTGGTAATGTTCTTGGTTCAACGGGATCTGTGGTCCCCTTGTTCCAGAAACAGTTGGTGAACGGTGGCCCGCTGACTGTTACACACCCAGATATGACGCGGTATTTCATGACCGTACGTGAAGCCGTCCAACTCGTTCTCCTGGCGTCTGCTAAAGCGACAATCGGGGCAGAACAAGACGGTAAGATCTACGTTCTCGACATGGGAGAACCAGTCCGCATCATGGATCTTGCGGAACAGATGATTCGGCTGGCCGGATTTGAACCTGGCAAGGATATAAAGATCGAAATTACTGGTTGCCGGCCCGGTGAAAAGCTCTTTGAGGAAATTTTACACGACTCTGAAAATGTAATTCAGACGAATACTAATGGATTGCTGCTTGCTGCGCCTCGTACGGCTCAAATTGACGAGATCAGAACGGCACTGGAAGGCCTTTTGTCTGAATGTAAAATGAATAATGAATCCATGGTTCGACAAAAACTTACAGAACTAGTGCCTGAAGCAAATCTCGAACCCCTTGCCTAAAGAGGCAGGGCCTATAAGGATCATTCCTCGAAGTTCGATTCACTGCCCCACTGGAACACTTGCAGCTGCAGGTCAGTTCTTATTCATTTGTCAGGCTGTTATTATCCTTTAATGACATTCGTGCTAAACACTGGACCATCCGTTCTGCCGTGTTAAAAAAAAAGAACATGGTCACGGTACATCCTAATTTAAGGCAATATTCATGACACTTAAGATATCCCGCGCAGTTATTTCCGTATCCGACAAATCTGGCCTGATAGAATTTGGTCGGTATTTGGTCAATAAAGGGGTTGAAATTCTTTCAACGGGCGGGTCAGCAAAGGCCCTGGCCGACGCGGAAGTGCCGGTAATTGAGGTTTCCAACCACACTGGTTTTCCTGAAATGATGGATGGCCGCGTTAAAACCCTGCATCCTACAATTCACGGTGGGCTGTTGGCATTGCGTGATGACCCGGGCCATCAGGCATCCATGCAGGAACATGGGATTGGCGCCATTGATTTGCTTGTGGTCAACTTATATCCATTCGAGGAAACAGTGGCCAAAGGTGCGGATTTTGAAACCTGTATAGAAAATATAGATATAGGTGGACCCGCCATGATCCGGTCGGCGGCAAAAAATCATCGTGATGTCACGGTCGTGGTTAATGTAGAAGACTACACTCGTGTCATGGCCGAAATGGATGAAAACGATGGCGGCACAACGCCTGAATTCCGCCGTCATATGGCGGCAACAGCCTTTGCCAGGACGGGCGCCTATGATGCTGCCATATCACAGTGGTTCGCCATGCAAGTAGATGATCCATTTTCGCATCACGTTGCCATAGGCGGAAGACTAAAACAGCATCTGCGTTATGGTGAAAATCCGCATCAGCATGCTGCATTCTATGTTACTGGAGAACCCCGCGTCGGTGTTGCCACAGCAGCCCAATTACAGGGCAAAGAGCTGAGTTTCAATAACCTGAATGATACAGATGCTGCATTTGAGTTAGTCACCGAATTTACTGATGGCCCTGCCTGCGCAATTATAAAGCATGCCAACCCATGCGGCGTTGCTAAAGGTGATTCACTGCTTGAAGCATATGAGAAAGCTTTCAGGTGCGATTCGGTTAGCGCCTTTGGTGGTATAGTTGCTTTAAACCATACTTTGGATGCGACGGTAGCGGAAAAGATCACAGAAATTTTTACAGAAGTTATTATCGCCCCTGATGCCGATGAAGAGGCGCGGGCCATATTGGCTGAAAAGCATAATCTTAGGCTTTTGCTGACCGGTGGGATGGCCGATCCGGCTTCTATGGGCATGACGGTCCGAACGCTTGCAGGCGGAATCTTATTGCAGGGGAGGGATAACGCACTAACCGACGATGAGTTGAAGGTCGTTACCAAACGTCAACCGACAGATCAGGAGATGGCGGATTTGTTGTTCGCCTTCACGGTATGTAAGCACGTTAAATCGAATGCCATTGTCTATGCCAAAAACAGTGCAACTGTTGGAATTGGCGCCGGGCAAATGAGCCGTATCGATTCATCCAGAATAGCCGCTTGGAAAGCAGTCGAATCTGGCGAGGCTGCAGGTAAAGATCAAAGCCCCGCAGTTGGCTCCGTAGTGGCCTCTGATGCATTCTTTCCCTTTGCTGATGGACTGCTCGCAGCAGCAGAGGCTGGTGTGACAGCCGTTATTCAACCAGGGGGCTCAATGCGTGATGATGAAGTAATCTCTGCAGCCGATGAAAAGGGCCTAGCCATGGTCATGACTGGAATGCGGCATTTCCGTCACTGATTATTTATGTGCCTACCTTTTTGGGTGAAAAGGACATTCCATCTAACATGAAAATCGGTTTAATCATTGATAAGGGACATTTAAGAAAATGGCAGCTTGAAGCCTTACAAAATACAACCCGTGATAAGATAGCGCTTGTTTTAAACTGTCAGAATACGCGAAATAGAAAAAAACCGATTACAAACTTTCTCTATTATCTACTTAACCTCTTTACCATTCAAAACCCCCAAACCAAAAGTTTTCCCGTTTCCGAGCATATTTTGAGTCGGGCATCCGTTATCGATTTCCACGCCGAATATTTGGGACAATGGCAAAAATTGCCGGAGCAGGTGATACAACGAATCAAAAATGAGCAGATCGATGTTCTGATAAAATTCGGAATGTCGCTTTTACACGTTCCTGATGTGAGGGATTTTTCCATCCCAATACTTTCATACCACCACGGTGATCCGGGTCGCTATAGAGGGCGTCCTGCAGGTTTCTACGAAATGCTGAACCGGGAAGATTATATGGGGCTGGTTGTCCAGAAAATATCCAATGACTTAGATGCGGGTGAAATCTACGCATATGGTGAAGCGAGAATATATAACTATTCGTATAGGCGAACGCTTGTCGCCGCGTACCGAGCATCAAGTTTTTTGTTGGATACTGCGTTAAGGAATTTGGCCGAAGATAAGCCGTTAAACATGAGCGCTAACGGTAGAAAATATAAACTACCGGGGAATTTTACGGTATTACGGTTTTGTTTAGTCAATACGGTCTGTTTCGTTCGCTGGGTTTTTTACGGCCTGTTTTATGAAAAAAAATGGAACGTCTCCATCTGTCAGGGCGACGGTATTGTGAAATTGATTGAAGGCCAGTCTATTTATCAAGAGCAAAAGCTTAAAATCGATCCGGAATTTTCTTTTTACGCTGATCCATTTTTCTTGAATGAAAACGTTCTGTTGTTTGAGGCGATGCCGAATAAATCCGCAAAAGGAAGGATCATTTATGCCGAAAATGGAAATTTAACGGCACTAACGGAAGCGGACAGGCACCATTCTTATCCAGCTGTAGTCAAATGTGAGGGAAATGTCCGAATGTTACCGGAAATAGCAGATTGGGGAGCTCCAGAATGGTTTGTATTAGAGAAAAACCGCGTTAAGGAGACCATTCAAATAAAAGGGCTGGAGAAGGAAAGGCTGCTGGATTCGACGTATTTTTTTCATAGGGGAATACATTATATATTTGCCACGAAAAGTTATCTTGAATCGAATATCCTCCATCTGTGGTATTCGGAAAATATTGACGGTCCTTATCAAGAACACACTTCAAATCCTATCTGCATGTCTCCACGCGGCGCAAGAATGGCGGGAAATATTTTCAGTGAAAATGGAAAGCTTTACCGGATCGGGCAGGATTTTACAGACAAGTATGGAAACGGCGTTTTCTTGTATGAAATCAATGAGTTGTCGCCAGAGCATTATGAAGAATCCCGAGTAACAAACATGCGATTTTCAAAGAGAAGCGGGCCGCATACCATAAATTCATTGGCTGGAACCATGGCATTTGATTGGTATGAAGACCGCTTTTCATTATTGGCAGGATGGCGCCGTTTCAAGGCACGTATTATAAAAAAATAACTATTCTGAAAGTGCAGATGGGTTATGTACTGTTCATCGTAAACAATACTGAAACAAGACATGATGGCATCGTATAACTTTAAATTATCAGGCAAACGCATCTGGGTTGCAGGCCACCGTGGCATGGTAGGTGCGGCCATTGTCAGGCGACTGGAACTTGAAAATTGTGAAATCTTGATAGCCAAGCGCGAAGAAGTAGACCTCACAAGGCAGTCAGAGGTGGAGACCTGGATGCAGATCAATAAACCTGACGCTATATTCATCGCCGCTGCCAAGGTGGGCGGAATTGTCGCGAATGATACGCTTCCGGCGGAATTCCTTTACGAAAACATGATGATCGAGGCGAACGTTATTCATGCAGCACATCAGTGCGATGTAGGCCGGATACTGTTTTTGGGGTCGAGTTGTATTTATCCTCGTATGGCTGAGCAGCCAATGAAAGAAGAGGCGTTGTTGACGGGGCCATTAGAGCCTACCAATGAATGGTACGCCATAGCGAAAATTGCCGGCATAAAGCTGTGCCAAGCCTATCGTAAACAATACGGACGACATTACATATCCGCACAACCCACAAACCTCTACGGACCATATGACAATTTCCACCTGGAACATAGTCACGTTATCCCAGCTCTGATACTTAAAGCCCATAATGCAAAAATTGCAGGGGACCCGAAAATGGAAGTATGGGGAAGCGGGAAACCGTATCGGGAATTCCTTTATGTGGACGATCTTGCAGACGCATTGGCGTTCTTGATGCAGCATTATGATGATGCGATGCATATCAATGTGGGGACCGGAGAAGAAGTGACGATTGGCGATCTCGCTAAGACTGTCATCAATGCAGTCGGTTACAAGGGCGAGCTTGTTTTTGACACATCACGCCCTGATGGAACGCCCCGGAAGTTGATGGATTCATCACGTTTACTTGGGTTGGGGTGGAGGCCTAAGATCGGTCTCGAGGAAGGTCTTAAACTTGCGTATCAATGGTATCTCGAAAACTCTAATACTGTTCGTACAGCATAACCTAACCAGCTGTTAAACTGAATTTAACTGACACGTCGCACCTTATTGTAGCAGGCTGATTAAATCGAAGTTATCTGCCCTTGGAGCACCTATATTTGACTAAAATCGTTCCCGTCATTCTCTCCGGTGGCTCAGGTTCGCGCCTGTGGCCTTTATCGCGTGGCTTGCTGCCCAAGCAATTGCTGCCGCTGGCTTCAGAGAAAAGCATGCTGCAGGAAACGGCGCTTCGAGCCGGAGGGGGAGACTTCATCGCTCCGGTCGTCATCTGTAATGAAAAACACCGGTTTATGGTTGCTGAGCAATTGCGTGAAATAGACGCGGAGCCTCTCTCAATTATCCTTGAGCCCCTGGGTCGAAATACGGCTCCTGCCGCGGCAATCGCCGCTTTGACAGTTGAGAACAAGGCCCCTGGGGCCATGATGATGCTCCTGCCGTCCGACCATGTGATCTTGCATAGCGACCGGTTTCATGAAGCAGCGAGGACCGCTGCTGAAGCGGCTTCTCAGGGCGCGCTTGTCACATTTGGCGTCCAGCCCGACAAACCGGAAACCGGTTATGGCTATATCAAGCGTGGCGAGGAGGTTGGCGAAAACAGCATTTACAAAGTCGATAAATATGTCGAGAAACCGGATCTTAATACCGCCCGGCAATACCTGGATGACGGTGGTTACTTCTGGAATTCAGGCATGTTCCTGTTTTCGCCAAAAGACTATCTGGCCGAATTGGGCAAGCATAATCCTGACATGCTGCGGGCCTGTAAGAAGGCTCTGGAGGATGCTCAGATCGATCAGGACTTTGTACGCCTTGATGAGGATGCTTTCGCCGCATCACCTTCGGACTCCATTGATTACGCCGTCATGGAAAAAACCGAACATGCGGCTATGGTGCCTGTAGACCTGGGCTGGAACGATATAGGGGCCTGGTCTGCGTTGCTGGATATCGGCGAGCAGGATGCGGATGGCAATGTCCTGAAAGGCGATGTTGTCACAAAGGACGTTCATGACTCGTATATCCGGAGCGAAGGGCCGCTTATCGCAGTATCCGATGTTGATAATGTGATTGTCGTTGCTACGGATGATGTCCTGATGATCGCCGATAAGGATCATGCCCAGGATGTGAAGCTGGTTGTGGATCATTTGAAAGCCGAGGGCCGGACAGAACATGAAACCCATACGACCGTATACCGGCCCTGGGGCTGGTATCAGTCAATCGGTTTCGGCCCCCGTTACCAGGTAAAACAGATTTGCCTGAAACCCGGTGCGTCAATCAGCCTGCAGCTACATCACCACCGCGCTGAGCATTGGGTCGTCGTGGAAGGGACAGCCCGCGTTACCCGCGATGAAGAAGTAATGGATTTAAGCGCCAATCAATCCGTTTACATTCCACTAGGCGCGACACACCGGCTAGAGAATCCAGGCAAAGAACAACTGCGAATCATCGAGGTTCAATCGGGATCTTATCTGGGGGAAGATGATATCGTACGATTTGAAGACACCTATGGCCGATTCTAAGCATTACGGACCGTGTTGAATTAATTATTTCTTTGCGCCTTCCATAATCAACGACCATTTGATCTCTGTCGCATGCGGATTAACATCGCCGGAAATGGTGATCTGTTTGGTTCTGCGGATAAGGCCCGGCACTCCCAAATAGATGGATTCTTCCAGGGCAATTTCTCCGCCAAACATGCGAAAACGCCACCCTTCCCTCTCCGGCACTTTCAGAAGCACAGAATCGCCACCTCCTGCCAGTTCCCCCTTAACATCCGGATGAAGGTGGAACCGTATGCAGAACCTTTTTGCGTGGCGTCCCATGTGGTCCGGGCTTAACGTCAGAACATCTCGTCCCCTCAAGTCGTCGCCATTGGCAGATAAATACAAATCGCGGCCATGCGTCAGCCCAAAGACCGGGCGATAACCGCTATGGGTCATCTGGATAAAGGTGCTGCCGTCGGATTCACTCCGCCGGCAACTGATTTCCGCTGGTAGGCGGTTAAGCCCTCCCTTTGCGTCAACCTCGATGGCGTTGGTATCGTCAACCGTCAGGGTTGAGTGGGCTGCCGTATTGCGTAGCATAGCGCTCCATTCGTTGGAGCGATCGCCATGGGCGCCACAGTTGACGATAATGCGGTGTTTCTTGCGGCTGAATTCGAAGCTCAGCAAACCGGCATGGGCATCCTGACTCGAGCCGGAAATTGTGGCGGCGCCGGCATCGGCGATAACAACAGCTCCTTTTGCTTCAATGCGCTGGAATCCGGAATGTGGGGCGCTCCATAAAGGTGTAACTTTATCGCCTATGGCCTTGATCGTGTGGTTGATTCTGTCCCTGTCTCCTTCGGTTGAACCGTTGAACAGGGATAAGCGGCCATCCGAATGGCACAAGGCCTTTAACATGGACGCCATGCGCCCGATAGCATGATCCAGCCAATGCGGCTCTGCAACTTGGGCCGCAGCCAGTGTATCTCGTATCCGGATTAACCGGTTCAGGACATCAAGCTGAATTGACGGGTTTCTCTGGTAATGACCGCCGTCTGCCAAAATCTGCCTTTGTATTGCGATTTCCATCGCCGCCATCCCCGCATCAATCAGGGTTTCCATGCCAACGAGGCAAAGCGAGCCCAAGATGAGCCCTTCTGCGGCTTCGATTGTTTCTGATCCGGGTGCTGATTCCTCAATGGTTCGGGACAAATGACGCAGTTGCGCTGAGGCCGAATCAAGCAGCGTCATCTCAAATCCCGGATGCTCGGGATTTTTAAGGAATCCGTATGTACACAACCAATTTGTCAGCCGGCCTCCGGTAATAGCGGGTTCCCATGCATCGGGCTTCCAGCGGCCATACTGATTGATCCACCGGGTCATCAATTCCCGCCCCTTATCCGCCGCATCATCGCTTCCGAGAGCCTGTAACCCTCTCAGGAAGGAAAAGCGATGCAGGATTATTCTTTCTTGCGGCGTGAGTCCCGTGTTCTTCCAGGGCAGGTCTCCAAGATGTTGAACCTTGCCAAACAGAGGGTAATCGCCATCCAGAACAGCGCGCCCTTCCTCGACTGAACCCACTTCCGGGTCGACAGGAATACCGCGCAATCGTTCAGGCGTCCGGCCACGAAGCGACCAGTCGTAAAGACCTGTCCTGAACAGAACATTCCGTAACGGCATTTGCATACTGAGACTCATCCCATTATCCCATCAAACCGATAACAGATAATAGGGTTCTACCCTTAACAGTCCGTTATGCTTGGGAAGGTTTATTTACCGCCTTTATTCCGGATGCAATTTCTCGTGCGTGTCACTAACCAGGTGAAACAGACAATCACCGCGTACGACCTTGGCCGGCACCCGCTTGCAGATCACCATGCCGTCACCGGAAAACCGGCATGTCACGGGTTCGCGACCGGGGGACTCCCTAAAATGAATGCGGGCAGCCTCCTGTCCGGCCTTGACCTCGTCACCCAGGGAAACAAGGGGCTCAAAAAGCCCCGGTTCGCTGGCATAGACATAATGTTGAGCCGAATCGAGCCACATGATGCGGGGTTCGGCCGGGGGGCCTTCGGGGACAAGCTTTCCCTTTAGAACGCCGAAATGACCAAGCAGATGCCGTACGCCCTGATCCGCCATGGCGAGAATTTCAGGTGTAACCATCCCGGCGCCACCCAGCTCAGTAGATACAGACAAGGCGCCTTTGCGCATGGCGGCTGAGTCGGAAAAACCAGGCTCATGGTCATCGGACAACATGACGTAGGGAAGCCCGAATGCCCGGGCGAAATCCCGGGCGCGCTGCTGGTTCTCCCTGGAGCCGCAATTGACCATGGCCATTGACGGGAGGTAGATGAGGGAGCTGCCGCCGGAATGAAGATCGATAAGATAATCCGCACCATCGAGAGCCGTTTCCTCGATGAAATGAGCGATCATCTGGGTTATCGTTCCGTTCGGATCGCCGGGAAACATACGATTAAGGTTCCCCTCATCAATGGGCGAGGTGCGCAGGCCTGCATCGGCTGCCGGATAATTTGCCATGGGGATCAGGACAAGCTGCCCGCTTACCATTTCAGGCGTTACGTTCCTGATCAGGTTTGAAACGATCAGCTGCCCTTCGTATTCATCGCCGTGGGTTCCTGCCGTGATGACAACTTTTGGGCCTTCGCCATTTTTGATGGAGGCGATAGGCATGGGCAGCCAGCCATAAGCGGATCGGTGTACGGAATGGGGGAGCCTCACATACCCAAGGTGTTTGCCGGGTGCGTTTAGGTCAATATCCGTATTGATGGTGTGGGCCTTCGAATCCTGCATTGCTTATCCCCCATAATTTTTCGCAACATAGTTTGGTCCGGTTTTATGTCTGATGTCCACGTCGCTAATGTCCGGCGTTGCATCAAGCCCTGAACCTGGCAACAAAAAACCCATCCCATCCGCCATATTCTGCCAGTTGACACGGTAGCGTTCGCACATAGCCTTCTGGCGTCAGGATTTCCGATAATCCGGAAACCTCATCAGGCCTGATGGGCAGAAGGGAGACAATGTCATGGCGGGAGGCGAATTCCCGGGCCTGCACCTCTCCTTCTTCCGGCTGTAATGAACAGGTGCAGTAAACCAGCATGCCACCCGGTTTCAGTAGGTTGAGCGCATTATCAAGGATCTTAGATTGAATATGCGCCATTGCCGGAACATCACCGGCCTGCTTCGCCAGTAATATATCCGGATGACGCCTCAATGTTCCCGTCGCCGTGCAGGGAGCATCGACCAGCACAGCATCAAAAAGCTCTTCCGGTTGCCATTCAGCCGCATCGGCAATAATGGTCTCAGCGCTAAGCGACAGGCGTTTGAGATTTTCTTTCAGGCGTTTCATCCGTTCGGCCGAGCGGTCGACGGATACGACATTCGCGCCTAACGCCGCAAGCTGGGCGGTCTTGCCACCCGGCGCCGCACAAAGATCGGCGATGCGAAGACCCTCTACGTTTCCCATAAGAGTGGCGGGAATCGTAGCCGCTGCATCCTGTACCCACCATTCCCCATCACTGAAACCGGCAAGGGTTTCGACGGCGCCGCTTTGGCGTAATCGCAACGAGCCTGTCGGAAGCTTCGCCCCCCCCAAGACGTTCGCCCAATGCTCCGGATTGGATTTGACGGTCAGGTCAAGGGCCGGCTCCGTCAGGCTGCTTTCGGCAATGGACCGGGCTGTCTCCCCTCCAAAAGCATCACTCCATGCCGCTATCATCCATTCGGGTGTATTGACGCGAACTGTATCCATTTGCTTCAGGCGGCTCTCACCTTCAGATACGGTCCTGCGCATGACGGCGTTCACCATCTTTGCATGGCCGGAAAATCCGACCCGGCGAACAAGATCGACGGATGTCGAAACGGCGGCATAGGAGGGAATATCCAGGAACAGGACCTGCGCCATGCCGACTTTTAGAACGCTGAGAACGGCTTTCGCGCGTCCTTTTGGCTCATGGTCAAGAAAAGATGCAAGCAACTCTGACAACTCTCCATGATGCCGGAGCACCGTCATAACCAATTGCCGGTGAAGGGCCTTGTCGCGGGGATCTTTCAAAGATTTTCGTGCTTTTGAAATGGCGTCATCCAACGGTGTTCCATCCGCCAGGATCGCATCCAATGTTCGAAATGCAGCGACCCGGGGCGCACTTTTCGGACCCTTTTTGGAGATTTTTTTCGCGGAGCTGGTGTCTGTATGGTCGTTAGTCATGGTTTCTCTTGCCCCAAGGCCGTTCCGATTACAAGTAACAAGCCCATGCGCCGGGAAAATAGAACCATTACGGCGCAAAGCCTCTTGACATAAAAACGTAAGAAATAAAAATAAAGCTGACAGGAACAAGGCGTCGATCATGTCTGTTTTAAAATCACCTCGAGGCAAAAACTCATCAGAAGAAAAACCCGCTAAAGAACGGGCAAACGCGTCTGACGGCATAACGGCAGAGATTGATCAACCTGATGATCCTGTAGAACATAAGGAAAAACCTGATCCGACACGTTATGGTGATTGGGAGAAAAACGGTCGTTGTATCGATTTCTGATACACCTGATTTTTTACCGTCGGTGTTGGAGCCAGGACTTCATTAAGCAGGGAGCCTGACGTTTTAAAGGTATGGGTATTTTCGATGCGCTCTTCGGGTGGCTGACGAAGCCGAAAAACGCCAGCAACCCCAATGTGAAGGCTAGTGTAGTCGCCGAAAGGGAGCAGGGAAATTTTGCACCGGTTGATGCCGATTCAGAGGGCGGCCCCGCCCTCTCGATCCTTGTTGCATCATTTGGCGGACATGAAGGCGCATTCGTTACGGATAAAGTCACTGACTGCCTTTCATCGCTTAACGATGTGAAGGTGCTGCGATTGAACCAGTCCCTGCAGCCACCCAATGGGATGTTTACAATGGAAGGCCTAACGGCTGCTTCTGAACAAGGGCGCGACATTCTCTTCAGTCATAACGCGGATGTGTTGATTTGGGGTAATGTAGACGATCAGAATTCAACGGCTTCCCTGCGGTTCGTTTCGATCAATCCGCCACCAGAAGGGCGCCCGGGCGCCTTTATGGTTAATGATCAGCTTGATATTCCTTCAAGTTTTCCGCTTGAATTTGAAGACGTTGTCGCCGCCTGTGCGCTTGCCACCGCCGGATACTCGATTGATAAATCCAAGAAGGATATCAGATCCTCACTCCACGATTATGCCTCCCGTATAAAGCCCTTGATTGAATACGGACCCGGCAACCTGTCTTCCGTACAAAGAATTTCGCTTTATACGGCAATCGCAAACGTGATTGCGGTGGATGTCATGACAAACGGTAAAGGGAAGAACCTTGAAAGCGCGGCTGAATTATACCGCAAGGTTATCTCGCTCATTCCTTCTGATTTCGATGGGCCAAGGCAGGCTGTTCTACAGACGCATCTTGCCGATACCCTGCAGGTTCTTTCGGCGGTTGACGACAAAAATGCAGAACTGACGGAGCAGGCCGTCCAGTGTTTTCAGGCATCCCTTGCCGGTCTGGATGAAAAAAAGCACCCTCAGGAATGGGCGCAAACCCAGGTCCGCCTTGGCCTGGCGCTATACCGTCATGCCATCCGGGCTAACCAAACCAAGCTGATGAAAGAGGCTGTTCTGGCGATGAAACAGTCTCTAAAAGTCTATGACAGGAAAGTGCACCCTGGGAAGTGGGCGGAAGTCATGAATCACAGTGGGGTGATCATGACGGCCATGGGTGAAGAGATAAACAATGACGCGATCTTGCAACAGGCCATCAGGGTCTTTAGCGAAACGCTTGAAATCCGCAGACGGGAAACCGCACCAGTGCTCTGGGCGCAAACCACGAATAATCTTGGCGCGGCGGCGTTTGCCCTTGCTAAGCGCCAGAAGGATAAATCCCTGATGGACAAGGCCGCCATGGCCTTCGAAGGAGCGGCCGATGTTTATCGTGAAGCAGGGCAAGTAAAGCGAGTCAGCGTCATCGAAAAGAACCTGAACAGGGTCCAGCGGCGGCTGGAAATCATGTAGGCCTCTTTTATTGGGAGCCGAAAGGTTCCAGATTTCCTCTTACAAAAATTCTATTTCTAATTTCCACTGAACTGAATACGATCCAAAGTGTCAGAGTGCAGTGTGGATGCCACATAATCGGGGAAGGGAATTGTCAATGCATTTCAATCAGTTCTTGACTAGCTACATGCCCGACAAATCGGTCGGCGGGAAGCAGCATTTCGATAACCTGGTGGAACAGGCTATCCAGGCGGAACGGCTGGGTTTTAACCGAGTCTCCCTGCCGGAGCATCACCTGATAAATATCCTGATGATGCCGTCCCCCCTACAGATGGCCGTCAAGATTGCAGCGCACACGGAGAAGATCGAGATCGTTACCGCCGTTGCCGTCCTGCCGATCCGGGACATGCGGATTTTTGCTGGCGAGGTCAATCAGGCCGACATCCTGTGCGACGGGCGACTGGTGCTGGGCGTCGGGCGCGGGGCTTTCGCTTATGAGATCGAACGTCTCGGCGTTCCCATGGCGAGCACCCGCGACAAGACGAAGGAGTCGCTGGATGTCCTGCAGGCGCTGTTGGGTGGCGAAGAGGTGTCCTGGGACGGCGATTATTATACCTTTGAGCCGCTCACCATCATGCCGCGCCCCATGCGGCCCATGCCACTGATGATCGCGGTGATGGACCTGGGCGCCATCGAGTACTGGGCCGGACAGGGCTTCCATATCCAGACCACGGTCCTGTCGGCGACCCACGAGTTGCTGATGGAACGGGTGAATGCCTTCCATCGTGGCAAGGAGCAGGCTGGAGAGACAGGAAAAGACATAACGATCTCGCTGCAACGCATGGCCTACTGCGCCCGTGACGAAGCGGATGCACGGGAAAAACTGGAAATGGCCTATGGCTATTACCAGCGCTTCGATAACGTGTTCACCGGCCTCAACATCGACAACCATGACAACAGCAGCGTGGTGTCCCATGGCATGATCGAACCATTGCCTCGCGACCAGAGTATGGAGGAATTGGGTGAGAACCTGCTGATCTGTCCGCCATCGGAAATGGTCGACCGGCTCGGCATGTACGCTGACGCCAACATCGACGAGGTGATCCTGTCCAACAGCATGGGGCAGCCACAGGAAGAATTGCTGGAAGGCATGGAGAGGTTTGCCGCCGAGGTCATGCCCCACTTCGCCAATCCGAAACCCCAGGCTGTCGCCTGACGTTTAATCAAGAATGTAAATCGAGGAGGAAAAACGTATGCCCATGATCCGTGTTGAGTTGATGGAAGGCCGTACCGTTGATCAAAAAAGAAACCTGGCCAAGGCCCTGACCGACAGCTTCATAGAAACCTGTGGCGGTAAGCCTGAAAGCGTGCATGTCGTCATCCAGGATGTCAGCGCCGACGATTGGGCGGTGGCCGGCGAGCTTTTATCGGATAAGTAGACATGGCTGCGATTGATTGCGTTCATTCCATCGAAGGCGAAGGGCCGGCGCTGTTCCTGGTTCACGGCATCGGCTCCCGGCGTTCGGGTTGGAACGAAATCGTCTCTATCCTGAAAGACGATTACACCTGTGTCAGTTATGACCTGCGCGGACACGGCGACTCGCCCATGCCGGACGGTGAGTTCGGATTGGACGAATTGGTGGAAGACCTGGAGACGCTTCGCGCCAGGCTGGATATCGAACAGGCCCATGTGGCGGGACATTCCTTAGGCGGCATGATCGGTCCGGCGTACGCCCGCGCCTATCCTGAGCGGGTGTTGTCATTGGGCCTGTTGAGCACGGCGGCATTCCGCACAGAAGACGACTCAGCCAAGGTCTGGGGCGTCGTCCGCGCCATGGAAGAAAACGGCATCGGCAACACACTGGGGACGCTGAAGAACCGCTGGTTCACGGACGAATTCGTCGAGACGCACCCGGAAAAAATCGAAGCCCGCATCCAGCAGGTTCTCGATACCGACCCGGACGTGTTTATGAACGTGTTCAGGATTTATGCCGGGACGGAGATGTCACCCTGGCTACACGAGATCGAACACCCCTCGCTGGTGCTGACTGGCGAAAACGACGGCGGTTGCAATCCGCGCCTCAACAAACAGATCGCTGCCGCCCTACCCAATTCGGAACTGGTGATCCTGGAGCATCTGAAGCACTCGATCATGATTGAGGACTCAACGCAGGTGGCGGGGCATTTGCGGGCGTTTTTGGCTAAGATTAGCTAGAGCCACGTCAAGAACAACCGGGGGATCAAGATTTTTTGATGATACGTGGTGCAGCAAAGTTGTTGTTGTCGATAACGATGTCAGCCAAATCTAACGGCCCTACTTCACACAAGTATTGAGTCTGGGCAGGGATGTATTTTGTTTTGTAGCGCTTATCAATTTCGTGTGCTTTCCCAAGTAAATCCACATCTCGCTTTTTACCCGCTCAAGGATTGTATCGAAATCCGCATCTACAAAGATTGAAAGGTGCAGATATCGATGGATTTCAGGTCGAAACAAAAAGACGCCTTCTGTTAGTAAAATCGTCTCTTTGCTTATCATGGAAAAGTGCACGTCTTTCTGTTCTGAATCCAAATCCCAGATCTTCGTCTGGCATTGGACGGGAAAATCATAAGCTTCGTGAACTGGCTTGAGTGCAGTTTGGATGAATGCCTCATAGTTAAAGCTATCTTGATAGTAAGCCTCAGGTGATAGCTCGCCACGTTGGTAACGATACTTCTCAGGATTATGAAAGTTATCTATTGATAAGGAGCAAACAGGAAATCCGAGCCGTTCTAGTTGTGTGCTGAGTTGATCACAGAGAACAGTTTTACCACTGCCATCGATACCATTAACGCCGACAATAATCGGTTCATTAGCCTTTTTCTTGGAACAAATAAGTTCCGCAAGATTAGCGATAAACGATGCATGCTCCATGTCGAGCCTTTTAACAGCCTAGCTGAAGCTGGGCTAATCACAGATTGCTTCCGTTCGTTACGGAAAAAAAACGGGGCCTGACGGCCCCGTTTCTCTTGGATATACATCCGAACTTAATCCTTCCGGTTCTGCCGGTTCTCGATCAGGTCATCGACCACGGCCGGGTCAGCCAGCGTGGACGTATCGCCCAGGTTCGAGAAATCGTCCTCGCCGATCTTCCTGAGGATTCTTCGCATGATCTTGCCGGACCGGGTCTTGGGCAGACCAGGCGCCCATTGCAGCCAGTCCGGGCTGGCGATGGGGCCGATTTCCTTCCTGACCCACTGAACCAGCTCCTTCTTGAGCTCGTCGCTGGACTCGATCCCGGCATTCAGCGTCACATAGGCGTAGATGCCCTGCCCCTTGATATCGTGCGGAGCGCCGACAACGGCGGCCTCGGCGACATCATGGTGGGCGACGAGAGCGCTTTCCACTTCCGCCGTGCCCATGCGGTGACCGGAGACGTTGATCACGTCATCGACGCGGCCGGTGATCCAGTAATAGCCGTCTTCGTCGCGGCGGCAGCCGTCGCCGGTGAAGTACTTGCCCTTGTAGGTAGAGAAGTAGGTCTGCATGAAGCGTTCATGGTCGCCGTAGACCGTTCGCATCTGGCCGGGCCATGAGTCGGTGATGCAGAGGTTGCCTTCGCAAGCACCCTCCAGCGGAGCGCCGTCGTTATCGACGATCTGCGGCTTAACGCCGAAGAAGGGCCGGGTGGCGGAGCCGGGTTTCAGGTCCGTCGCGCCGGGCAGCGGTGTGATCAGGATGCCGCCGGTTTCCGTCTGCCACCAGGTATCGACGATGGGGCAACGCCCGTCGCCGACCACGTTGTAGTACCACATCCAGGCTTCCGGGTTGATGGGCTCGCCCACCGTGCCGAGCAGGCGAATGGAGGAACGGTCGGTCCGGGTTACCGGATCGTCGCCATCGCGCATCAGGGCGCGGATGGCCGTCGGCGCGGTATAGAAGATATTGACCTTGTGCTTGTCGCAAACCTGCCAGAAGCGCGACGTATCGGGATAGTTGGGCACGCCCTCGAACATCATGGTGATGGCGCCGTTGGCAAGCGGGCCATAGACGATATAGCTGTGGCCCGTGACCCAGCCCACGTCCGCCGTGCACCAGTAGATATCGCCGTCGTGATAGTCGAACACGTACTGATGCGTCATGGAGGCATAGACCATATAGCCGCCCGTGGTATGCATCACGCCCTTGGGCTTGCCGGTGGAACCGGACGTATAGAGGATGAACATGGGGTCTTCCGCGCTCATTTCCTCGGGCTCACATTCGGCGGGCACTTCGGCGGCGGCTTCGTGATACCAGACATCACGGCCATCGACCCAGTTGATGTCGCCGCCGGTGCGCTTGACGACAACGACCGTGGTGACGTGATCGACGATATCACAGGCGGCATCCGTGTTGGCCTTCAGCGGAATGGGCTTGCCGCCACGAACGCCTTCATCGGCGGTGATAACAACGTCTGATTTACAGTCGTCCAGACGGCCCGCCAGAGCGTCCGGCGAAAAGCCGCCAAACACCACGGAATGAATTGCGCCGATCCGCGTGCAGGCCAGCATGGCGTAGGCCGCTTCCGGGATCATGGGCATGTAAATGGTGACGCGGTCGCCCTTCTTGACGCCACGGGATTTGAGAACGTTGGCGAACTTGCAGACTTCGGCGTGTAGTTCCTTGTACGTAATGGTCTTATCGTCCGTCGGCTCGTCGCCTTCCCAGATGATGGCGGTCTGGTCACCGCGTGTTTCCAGGTGCCGGTCGATGCAGTTGACGGAGGCGTTGAGCGTGCCGTCCTCGAACCATTTGATGGAGACATCGGGGATGTCGTAGTTGACGGACTTGACCGTGGAGAAAGGCTTCATCCAGTCGATGCGCTTGCCGTGCTCACCCCAGAAACCTTCCGGGTCATCGACGGATTGCTGGTACATTTCCAGGTACTTGTCGTTATCGACCAGGGCGTTCTTTGCAACGCTGTCTGGTACGGGAAATACGTGATGTTCGCTCATGTCCTCTGCTTCTCCCTGAGTAAAGGGTGAGACCGCTTCAGGCGTTGTCTTCCACCTGTTTTCTAGGCGTTTCTCACATTAACTGTCCTATTTATGATATCGATTATGGCATAAAAAAACATGAGGACAAGGTCATTGTGCACTGCACAAAAAAATCGCCCTTGCGGGCGATATCAGGCTCCCCGTCTAAGCTTTAAAGGCTTTTACAATGTAACGCCCCCTTCGTCCTTGAGGTGATCAACATGTTTCAACCAATGAGGGGCTGAATTTTTCCAATACTGGATTTGGGGCATCAGACCAACCGATTGGCGGATACCGGGGACACGGATGTTGAAGAAACGCGGCTTGCCATCGAGGGGCGTCGTCGAATAGATAGGGGAACCGCAATCAGGGCAGAATACCTGATGACTCCTTGTTTCCCCGCTTTCCAGTTTCTTGATAAAAATTTTTGGCTCCCCTGACGTTAAAGTAAAATCTTCCTCCCGGACAGTGATTGACCAGCGAAAAGCTGAACCAGCGAGCGTCTGGCAATCCGTGCAATTGCAGATATAGGAATTAGCCGGATCGGCTTCGGCCTCAAAAGTGATCTGGCCGCAATGGCAGGAGCCATCGATTTTCATGATCTGTTTTCCTAACTGGTTTTGATTAACGTTTTCAGGTAGGCAACGGTTTCATCATCCCATTCGCCTGCGTCTTCATCATGGGCGATCTTGGCGTGCAGTTCGATGAGCTTCCACAGTTCGGCTTCCGTTTCCGTTGTCATTTCCCCCGGGCAGGCTTCCATTCCCTCACAATCACGGCAGGCGTATGAATAGGTGGTCATTGTTTTGCTCCTCTGGCGTTGTTTTACCGATAACGCTATTCTTCGAGGTAAGCGATTACATCGCCATAGTGCAGATGCACCAATTATGTTGTGCAAAATGCACTATGACTGGGGTATGGGGATCTGAATGGAAGAAAGCCTTTCCAGCAGGGAGCAAGCCGTCGCAAATCATTTTGCCGAAGGCGACACGTACAAGGAAGTCGCGCGGAAACTCAACATTGCCCCTTCGACCGTGCGTAACCACCTGGCATCCGTTTACCGAAAACTTGATGTCAGGAACAAACCAGAACTGGTGCATGCCCTGGCTAAGCAGGGAGCGGGAAGTGGCGACTTCTCAAAAGCCGTTGAACATGCACACTCAATTCAGGTGCTGAAAAATTTGGATGAAAACAGCCCTCCGCACTGGGATGGCGCAACCCTCGCTGTCATGCCATTCGATAACATCGGCCCGCCAGATACGGATTATTTCTGTCATGGCGTATCTGCGGATATTCACCATAACCTGACCAAGTGCCACGATCTGCTGGTATCCGGGCGCAGCTCATGCTTGGCGGCCAAGGGATTGGCCGCAGACGCCACTTGGGTTTCAAGCCGCCTGGGGGTCAATTATGTTGTGGAGGGAAGCGTCAGACAGGATGGCGGTCAGGTGCGCGTGACGGCGGAATTGGTGGAAGGAAAGACAGGAACGGTCTTGTGGTCCGAACGCTATGACCGATCCGTCAACGATATTCTGGATGTCGAGGCCGACATTGCCCATGCCGTTGCTGCGAGCTTGTCCCTGCAGGTGGAAGCCCATCAGTTTGAACGCGCCCAAGGCCTGTCGGACAACGAACTGACGGCCTATGACTGCCGGTTAAAAGGAAGCCGTCTTCTGGAGCTGAACGGCCCTGAGAATCTGGAAAGAGCCAGGGACTGTTTTTCCCGTGCTCTCGACATTGATCCGGATTCTGCCCCGGCTTACGCTGGTCTATCCATGAGTTACGGTTATGCATGCGATCTGCTTTTCACGGACGATTACGCCGACAGCCTTGAAAAGCATGTGCGCTATGCAGACGAAGCCGTTCGACTGAAGGAAACAGACAGTCGGGGCCATTACGCCCTGGCATGTGGATTGATGCTGAAAGGCGACTACGAGAAGGCGGATCGTCACGCGGCGAGAGGCGTGGACCTTAATCCCAGCGAGTACCACAACCTCTGTAACAGGGGATATTCGTTAATGACCCTGGGCCGGATCGAGGAAAGTATTGCATGCCTGAATGAGTCACTTCGCCGCAACCCGCTCGCGCCCAACAGCTGCCTTATGGCGCTGGGGCTGATCGAATATATCAGCGGTAATTTTGCGCAATGCGCCGACACCCTGTCGCGTATGACGGCCCCCTATATCCAGAAACCGGCAACCATGGCGGCAGCATATTCCAGATTGGGGAAGCAAGGTGCTCTGAAAGATGTCATCGAGGAATTCAACAACATCAGTAAGTGCATTCCCATGTGCCCCGATGCGGGCGGGACGCTGGATTGGGGAAGTTTCTGGCGTTACGCCTTTCCGTATGTGGGAGGGGCCGTATATGAGGAATTGATTGAAGACATCGCCCGTGCAGGCCTACCGGTTTGAGCCCTCAACTGACATTCTCCATGTCCTTAATAAGAAGCTGGTTGAAGTAATGGTGCAGCGCATCCCAGAACGGCGCGTAGAAATGCTGCCGCCAAACCGGTGAACGGCGCGCCTGCTGCACGGCTTCGATGGCAAGCTGGTCTTCATAGTGAACGACGTCGAACAGCTCCTGCAAGGCCCGCTCTTCCGCCTGGAAATTTTCATCCTCCAGCGCTTCCGGACTATAGAACCGGAGGTGCATCAGGTCCGTCCTGTCCGGGGCTACCGGGATGGCGATGTTCACTTTCATCATGGAATCGAGTAGCGGTACGTTCAGGTTGGGGTAAATCGTTGAGAAAAATCCTACATCCGGCTGGAGGGAAGGGTCATGCGCCGCCGTCGGCAGGCGGATGGGGTCATAGGTATCGCCCGAATCCGTCCGCTTGTGAGAGAACGCAACCAGACAACCTTCAAGGTGAGTGCCGAACGCTGGATTGCCGTTGTCATCGACCCTGGGGACCTCAGGGGATTTCCGGTAAAGCGCATGGGTAAAGGATTCATGCAGTATGTTGATGGAGGCGTTTTCCTGATAGGTCTTCCAGTTCGCCGCGACCGAGCGGCGCTCGATCAGGGGTTTTCCGTCCGGGTCCCGCGCCGGAACCAGCCTGTCGACGGCAAAGTGTTCGCTGACGGTTTTCATCCATGGACCAAGCCAGTCATCAACCGCTTCGGCTTCGCCGTCCAGATTGACGAAGACCACGCCAAGGCGGACTTCTGACCTGATCTCGACAAGATCACCTTTAATGCCACCCATATCAGCAACAGAGCAGTTGGGATCGCCGGTCCAGTAGGGTGCGTCGATCAGGCGACCTTCCAGGTCATAACGCCAGCCATGATAGAAGGTTTCAATGTCCGTCAGGCCTTTAGCTTCCGAACGCACAGCAAGACAGCCGTCATAGGGGCAGATGTTGTGAAACACACGGACGCGCCCGTCTTTGCCGCGCACGGCGACCAAAGGCATGTCGAGAAAGTCAAAAGGCCGCACATCGCCGGGGGCGGGCAGGTCACAGTCGAACATGACGCCCATCCAGCGCTTCGAAAATACGCGCTCGACTTCCAGATCGAACCAGGCCTGATCGGCATAGGCGGTCGTTGGCGGCGTCATCGCCGTTTCGATGGGGGCCATCACGGCGTCGCGTTCGACCTCTGTCATCAAACCTGCAAGTTGACAATCCATTTTTCTCTCCCTGATTTAACTGTCAGAAAGTTTGGCGCGTATCGTCTCCACAGCCGTTTCCGCTGAGCGGATGGCGACATCCATCTGGCCGACAAATTTTGGTGATATCTCAGCACCGGCCCAATGAATTCTTCCGACGGGTTTTCGCAGCGTATGGCCCCAGGCTGTCCATGCACCGGTGGTCATGTAGGAGTTGCAGCCGCGACTCCAGGGTTCTGCGGCCCAGTAGATTTCATGATATTCAACTGGCTGTAATGCCGTTTCACCGATAGTGTTCGCAACCTCTCCAAGGATGGCATTTTGACGGTCCGCCGCCGGCAATTCCCAAAGATAACGGGACCATGTGATGGATATGAGGCCCGACAGCGCTGCCGGTTTATCGCCCCCGCCTTCATCCCAAACGAGCAACTTGTCCGTTTCAATCAGCCTGTGCCCCATATCGCGCCAGAACGGTGAGTCATAAAGCAGGGCAACGACGATCTTTCCCCGGATCGGCATGCGCTGGGTTAAATAATCCCGATCAGGCGGCATGGGAGGATCGTACAGCACACGCCCTGCCAGGGTTGGCGGCAGTGTGACAATTGCATAATGCGCCGTCAGCTCATTTTCGCGGCCTACAATCGTGACGGTATCGTCATTCTGATGGATTTCAGTTACGGGAGTATTGAGCCGGATGTCGTCTTTCAGTTTTTCGCCTAGGCGTGTCGTCAGTATGTGAGCGCCGCCTTCGAACATTTCACTGTCATGCGCAGGACCGTCCAGGCCGAGAATGCCGGACAAACCGCCGTTTGAATGTAAGTAAAAAGCGGCATGGAGCATCGAAACGTCACTCGCCATGGGCAGGAATCCGCTGAGAATGCCGCCGACGGTATCCGCCGTGCGTCTCCCGCAATTTGCAACAAGCCAGGAGTCCAGTGTCTGGGCGTCAAGTTCGGCGGCGTCCGGCGCCTGCCATGGCGCATCGAGGGGAACCGTATCGGCAACAGCATCAAGTTTCCTCACGGCGTCAGCGACCTGCTTAGCTTCTTCTCCTGCCCTGCCTATCGATGCGTCGCTGAAAATTGTGTTGTCCAGGACATTGATACCAAGTTCGGCTGCGAGACCCTTCACTCGGTCTTGCCCCGGTCCGGTCCATCGGCCGCCGACCTGGACAGCCCGGTCCCCGACCTTAAATCCATGCAACCGGCCACCGACACGGTCATTGGCTTCAAGAATCCTCACCGTCAATCCGGCGCCCTTCAAGCGTAAGGCAGCGGTCAGTCCGGCAATTCCGGCGCCAACGACGGCGACATCCACATCCGGTTTTGTCATAAGGCACCTCCTGTTAATGCCCCGGCTTTACCTGCCAGCCATTGGCGAAGAATATCCGTCACGACGGTGGGTTGTTCCATGGGAGCATAGTGATTGCACTCATCGACCAGAAACAAGTCCGCGACTGGAATTCCCTCCGCCATTTCATCTGAAAGCCCGGGCGGCGTGAGCGTATCCTCACGGCCACAGACAACGATGCTCGGGCAGACAATCCCCGCAAGGTCGTTACGACTGTCCGGGCGGCTCATGATCAATTTCTGCTGGCGGATATAGGCATCAGCACCAATGCGCATGGCCATCTCACGGATCGCATTCACCAGTTCATGATCGTCGGCGCGACTAGGATGCAAGACCTTCGGAATAACCTCATCCACCATGTCCGCATAATGACCAGCCTCAGCCCGTGCGATTAGCGTTTTGCGTTCTGTAGCCCTTTCAGGGGTATCCGGTCTTGCGGATGTATCGATCAGCGCCAGTCGGCTGACTCGTTCCGGCGCGCGCCTCATGATTTCAAAGGCGACATAACCACCCATGGAAAATCCGGCGAGGGCAAAAGTATCTGGCGCCTGACTGAGCACCCACTCAGCGCTTTCGGAAATTGAATCGTGATTCACCAGGTCGAGGGCAATCGGGTTGGCTATATCCGAAAGGCCATCAATCTGATGCCTCCACATGGCCTTGTCATCGAGCAGGCCGGGAAGAAGCAGGACATTTTGCAAACTGCCCATCAAGTTCACCAAAAGCAATGTTGAATATTTTAGGCCATTGGCATAAAATATAGAAACGAAATTCGACTGTCAAATCTTTAACGAATTGGAATTCCCCTAAACCGGCAAACAGATTGAATGCAGGCGAAAAATGCAAACTGACACCCAATTTTTCCAGGAAGATTCAAATATCCCGTCTGACCGGGCGAACACAGCGAAGGGCGCAGATCGCGTTGAGGAAATTCTCAAGACCACCCTTGATATCATCGCCGTGGACGGGCATGCGGGGTTGACGCTGGAAGGTGTTGCAAAACGAGTCGGTATCAAGAAGGGGAACCTGCAATACTATTTCCCCAGCAGGGCTCATCTACTCCGCGCCGCTCTAAGCCGGATGATGGACAGGCACCGGGAAGAATGGATCCTCGTTCACGACAGGCATGTCGGTAATCCACTCCATTGTATAAAAAGGCTGGTCGCATTCGAGTTAAAAGCCAACGAAGATGAAAAATTCCTGGCGCTCGTCAGGGAACGCTGGTCTCTCGAAACCCATGATGAAGGCACACGGTCATTGCGGGACCGCTGGTATGACTGGGTTACCGGTCGATACGCCGATCTCATTGCCCGTCTTCGCCCTGAATTGGGTGAACGGGCGTGTAGGCAACTGGCAATAACCATCTATTCTATGCTGGTAGGATCGGCTCCGTTTTTCGGCCCAAATCGGACATTGCCCCGATGGTCAAAGGGCATGAATTCATGCATTGAAGATGCAGTTTTGAGCTTGATCACGGTTAACGACCGGGAAAGCAAATGACAGGAATGCCAACGGTATGGCTGTCAACCTAAGGGCGAACGTAAACGACGCCTTTGTCCACTGCATTTGAAACTGGCTTTAGGTTTTTCCCTGCGCAGGGGCCTGAAATACAGTACCCATCCTCAATTCTGAACAAAGCGCCGTGGCTTGAGCACAATATATGTTCACGCGCCAGGTCCAGAAATTGCCCGGGCTTGAAGTCCAACGGCGCACCGATATGGGGACAGCTATTGATATAGGTAAAAACCTTGTCGTCCCGCCGTATCGCCATGATTCCGATCCTGAGATCATCCGTTTCAATGGCAAATCCGGCGGATTGGCCATCCGCGATATCGTCAAGCGCGCATAGCTTGTATTGAGGGCCGTCAGTCAGCGGGAAGGACCTTCTTCCAGGGGGCTATGGTAACGCTATCGAACAAACCCGCCTTGTTATAGGGATCGTTTGCGGCAAAGGCGTCGGCGGCCGCCTTATCGTCGAAATCCATGATCAGAAGGCTGCCGATCATGCTTTCGCCATCATTACCCAACATGGGCCCGGCTACATAAGCTTTGTCTGCAAACCCTTTCAGGTATTCCAGATGCGCCGGACGGTTTTCCGCCCTGACATGGCCGTGATCTTTTTTATCAAAACAGACGATAGAGAACAGCATGCTTGGATCCTTAAACTAACAGTAATTATGGTAATTCGACGCTGACGGGCCGGGCCAGCAGTTCCGATATGGTTTCAGAGATGTCAGCGCCCTGATTGATAACGGCGTCAACGGCTTGGCAGATGGGCATATCAACATCGAGTTTATCCGCCAGTTTGACAAGAGCAGCGGCAGAATGGACCCCTTCCGCGACGGTACGACGACTGTTCAGAATATCGTTTAAATCCGCGCCCTTGCCCAGTTCAACGCCCAAAGAGAAGTTCCTGGATTGCATCGCGTTACAGGTGAGAGTCAGATCGCCAAGGCCTGACAGCCCCATGAACGTTTCTGCCTTGCCGCCCTTGGCGCGACCCAGCCTGACTATCTCAGCAAGACCCCTGGTAATCAGGGCGGCCCGGGCGTTGTCGCCCAATGAGCGGCCTTCGCTTATGCCACAGGCTATGGCCAGGACATTCTTCACCACGCCGCCAATTTCCGCGCCTACGACATCATCTGAACGGTAAGGCCTGAAATAGGGTGTCGTGAGGGCTGCCGAAAGGGATTCCTGCAACGCTGTGTCTTCAACAGCCAGGGTTACCGCCGTGGGCAGGCCACGGGCCACTTCGGCGGCAAATGTCGGTCCTGAAAGCACGGCGGCTGGCGCTTGGGGTATGGTTTCCGCGAGCACCTCGTTCATGAGCATGAGCGTATCGTTCTCAATGCCTTTGGCGCACAGGACAGCCGGCGTGCCCTCATTCCAGACTTCCTTCAGGCCGTTGGTTACGGGCCTGAGAAACTGGGCCGGTGTTACGATCAGAACCGCATCGGCATCAACAACTTCCGTGATGTCATTACTGGCGAGAATGCCGGGCTCCAGGGGCACGCCCGGCAGGAACAAGGGATTTCCGTCCCCGTTGTTGATGGCGTCTACGACTTCTTTCTCATGAGCCCACAAGACAGCCTTGCGCCCTGCCCGGCGTACGGAGCATGCCAGTGCTGTGCCCCAGGCGCCGGCGCCGATAATGCCAACTTTGTGGATATTATTGCTCATGGAATAGTTATGCCGTGCCGGAAGGGTTGGCTCAAGCATTCAGACATGAAGTTCTTATGTCTGGATGGCAAGGCCGATATCGGTTAAGCAAGTTGATGTCACTTGCCCTGTAACAGGGAGAAATGAGCAATGGTTCAGCTAATCATCAACCCGGTGCATGACGACTTCGGAGCACGCGTGAGGGGTGTTGAATTGAGTGGCAACCTATCTGAAGAAGTGGTCAGCCAAATCAGGGAAGCCGTCGATACCTATTCCCTTCTCTATTTTTCCGATCAGGACATGTCGGACGAAAAACATCTGGCGTTTACCCGCTTGTTGGGCGAACCGGAGCCGGAACACGTTACCTTTGGCCGGACGGGTAAGGTCGTCTATTTCGGGACTGTCGGGAACGTCCATGATGACGGCACGAAGGATGATAGTGCGAACGCCAATACCCGATACCAGAAAGGCAATCAGCTCTGGCATTCGGATTCGTCTTTCAGAAAAGTTCCGTCGTATGTTTCCATCCTGCATGCCTATGAGGTTCCAGATGAAGGCGGCGCCACGGCATTCGCCAGCATGCGGGCGGCATATTCAAGGTTGCCGGAGGACATGAAGGCTGCCATTGACGACCTGAGGGTGGTGCATGATTACGTCTTTTCCCGCGCCCCGGTGGCTCCGGTTGATCCAAACCATGCGGCATCGCTTCCGCCCGTTGCCCATCGGCTGGTGCGCACAAATCCGGGTAATGGGGAAAAGAACTATTACGTAGGCTCCCATGCCCGGTCCATCGTCGGCTGGAGCGGCCATGACAGCCGTAAGCTGCTCGATGACCTGCTGCAGCGCGCTACCCGGGAGCAGGACGTTTACGCCCATCAGTGGCAGGCCGGCGATACGGTGATCTGGGACAACAGGTGCCTGCTGCATCGCGGGACTGGATATGATGCGGATAAGTGGCGGCGGCGATTGCGCCAGACCAGGGTGATCGGTGACGAGGTCGGCATGCTTCCGGGTGAATAGGGCAGCCCGGTTAAGGATCAGATACCCAGATAAGCCTTCCGGACGTGCTCGTTATCCATAAGGCTTTTGGCCTCGCCTTCCAGGGCAACGTTACCCGTTTCCAGTACATAGCCATGACGCGCCAGTTCAAGCGCCAGTTCCGCATTCTGTTCGACAAGGACGATGGAAACGCCCTGTTCGTTGATTTCCATCAGGATATGGGCGATGTCGCGCACGATGGTCGGCGCCAGGCCGAGTGACGGTTCGTCCAGCAACAAAACGCGGGGCTTTGACATCAGGGCGCGGCCGATGGACAGCATCTGTTGTTCGCCGCCGCTCATGGTGCCGGCGGACTGGTTACGCCGTTCGCGTAGGCGAGGAAATCGCTCAAATGTTTCTTCCAGATCCTTCTTGATGCCGTCCTGGTCTCCACGGGTAAATGCGCCGAGCAGCAGATTTTCCGTTACCGACAAATCCTTGAAGACCCGGCGGCCCTCCGGCACATGGGCGATGCCCATTTTAAGGATCACATCGGGCGATTGATTTTCAATACGCTCACCGTCAAACACGATATCACCGGCGGATGGATGGCTGAGTCCGGAGATGGTGCGCAACGTCGTGCTTTTCCCTGCACCGTTAGAGCCGATCAGGGTCACGAAATCGGCTTCGCCGACCTCCATTGAAACGCCCTTCAAGGCGGCAACCTGTCCGTAATGAACGTGAATATTGTCCACTTTCAAAAGCATGTCAGTTCGCTCCACCCAGATAGGCTTCAATTACCTTGTCGTTGTTTCTGATTTCATCAGGTGAGCCCTGGGCCAGAACCTGTCCGAAATTCAGCACGGTCAGGTAACTGCACAAGCCCATGACGGCTTTCATGTCGTGCTCAACGAGGACGATGGTCACGCCGGATTCCCTGACTTTCCGGGTCAGGTCCATCATGTGGTTCGTTTCTTCCGGATTCATACCAGCGAACGGTTCATCCATGAGCATCAACTTCGGCTCGGACGCCAAGGCGATGGCAAGGGCCAAAGCGCGCTGGGAGCCTAACGGCAGGTCAGCAGCGGGCTGGTCTTTGCGGTCTGATAGGCCCATGAAGTCGAGAACCTCCATGACCTTGTCGCGGGCGGCAGCCTGTTGCTTTCTATCCAGTCCCAGAATGGCCGAGAAAACATTGGTTCGGGCCGTAATGTGACGCCCGACAAGGACATTTTCGAAAACCGTCATTTCCTGGAACAGGGTAGTTTCCTGGAAGGTTCTGACCACGCCCATCTCTGCGATGGTGTGGGGCTTCTTGCCGCTGATGTTCTCACCTTTATAGTAAATGTCGCCTTTCGTGGGGGCGTAGAATCCGGCGATGTTCTTGAACATGGTGCTCTTGCCGGCGCCGTTAGGCCCGATCAGGCCGCGGATTTCGCCTTCTTCGACCTGGAAGCTGACGTCATCCAGCGCCAGGAGGCCGCCGAACTGCTTGGTTACATTTTTGACTTCTAAAACTGCCATTTGCGTCTGCTATCACATGTCTTAATGGTCGGTAAGGGGCGGTTCTTTTGGCTGTTTGCCAATGCCGAACCACGCCCTGAGTTTGCCGGGAATACTCTCAAGCCCCAAAGGCAGGAAGAGGATCGCCAGGATGAGGACGCCGCCGTAAATCGCCGGGCGGAGAATCTCAAAAGTCCTGATTGATTCATCGAAGATTGTCAGAACGGCAACGCCAATTATAGGGCCGTAGAACTTGTTGTAGCCGCCGACGATCACCCAGATCAAAATGAAAACCATAAACCCGATGGTGAACTGATTTGGCGTAACAGTGCCGAGATAATGAATTTTCAGGCCACCCGCGATGCCAACGAAGAACGACCCGATAATGAAAGCCAGCGCTCGATATTTCCACGCATCGACACCGACGGACTCAGCCAGAGGCGCTTTCCAGTGAATGGCGTGCAACGTCAAACCGACCCGTGAGTTTTCAATGCGATAAAGTATATACAGGCAGAACCCGACAACGCCGAGGCACAGGTACAGATAAGGAATAGGATCGAGGAAATCGATATCTCCAATGATGGGCGGTTCTGCGCCACGCAGACCGCTGGTTCCACCGAACACGGCGACCCACTCGACCCATGTCAACCGGATAGCCTCACCTGCGGCGAAGGATCCGATCAGGAAATAGAATTGGGTCATACGTAAAAGCGGAAAGCACAGGATGGCGGCGATCAGGGCCGCAACGGTGCCGGCAATCGGCAGGGTGAACCACATATCCAGCGATGAATGAATTGCAAGCAGGGCAACTGTATAGGCCCCGACACCCATCATAACGGCGTGGATCAACGACCATTCACCCGTTAGCGTCACCAGGCGGTAGCTGCTGACAACCAGAATGTTGATGACTAGGAAGATTAACAGATCCTGGTGATGCAGCTTCAGGAAGTGCGGCATGATGATGAAGATGCCGATTAAAAAACCGACAACGATCAGGTTACGGAGAGAGAACAAGCCTTGATTACTCACTGACCCGTACTCCCATGATGCCGGTCGGTTTAACAATCAGAACAATCACCATCAGGACCAGCCCGCAGATGGTCGCTACGGTAGCGCCGAAATAGACGGTCATAATGGTGTGGAACATGGCGTAGAGAATGGCGGCCAGCACGGCGCCGGAAAGGCTGCCAACGCCGCCAACAATGGTGACGATAAAGGCTGTCACGATAACATTATGGCCCATGTGGGGATTGATGTTGCCTAGCGGCGCAACCAATCCGCCGGCGAGTCCGGCAAGGGCGGCGCCAATGCCGATGGCGATGATGGAAATCCTGTCCGTGTTGATACCCTGCAGTGCAGCAGCTTCGCGATCCTGTGCAACGGCGCGAAGCGCCCAGCCGAAACGGCTGCGGGTCAGGAAGAGCCAGAGCGCAATCAGTGCGCTGGAAGAAATTGCCAGGCTAAAGAGGCGTTGGTTGGGGATACGAATCAGGTCGAATAGGACCAGCGTTCCGTGGTATGGCGGCGGCACCTGTTTCGACGGGCCGTCGCCGCCGACCAGGGTCGCGATAACTTGTAAAATGAATAAAACACCGATGGAGCAGATCAGTCCGGCTAACGGATCTTCGCGCGTTGGCCGGAACAGCAGCCGTTCCATGACCAGCCCGATTGACGTCACCAGAATAATCGCCACAGCAATGGCGGGAATATATCCAAGTCCCATTTGTGCGTGCAGAACCCAGATAGTGAATGCGCCGGCCATCACCAGTTCGCCGTGGGCGAAGTTGACAACCCTCATGACGCCGAAAATAAGCACCAGACCAACGGCAAACAGGGAGAAAAAACCTCCCTGGATCAGTCCGTTAACAATGGATTGGAGAAAAAGCTCCATCTAAATACCTTAAACCGAATGTCTTGACGATAATGTCAGGGATGTTTCCGTGTCCCTGTTTTTGCCCTTCGATATTCCGCCGTAGCCTTACGGCCACGGCGGAAATCAACAACTTCAAGACCTTAAAGCGGCCTTGTTTAAAGAACTGTCTTTAGGAGACAGTCCTGAGACCATGTTTCTTGTTGTACTTGATCAGCACGTCGGTGTTCTTGTCGAGCCATCCGGCGACATCGCCGAATTCCTTGATGCGAACCTTGCCGCCTTCCAGGCGGACAACGGGCCACCTGCCGACGATAACCTGATCGCGGCCCCAGAGCTCTTTGCCCCACCATTTGCCGGCGCCGAAGGGGTGCGGCGGATTGGGGTTGTTGAGCAGGGCCTGGAGACCGGCTTCCGTATCAGTGGAACCGGCATCTTTCATGCCTTGCAGGAACTGAAGCATGATAGCCGGGTATTCCCAGGACACGGCGGACCAGTCATTGGGGTGCCGCTTCATGTATTCAGCGCCAAATCCATTGGGATCGGGGAAGTCGATACCTTCGTCATTCAGACGCGGGTCATCGAACGTGGGGAAGTTGTGAATGGTGCCGTCAACGAATTCCTGGCTCGTCTTGGCGATCACTTCCTCATGGTAGTCAAGCGTCGTGGTGACGACATGACCTTTGAAACCCTGGTGATAGAGCTGTTCCATCAGCGACGTGGTATAGAAGCTGGTGGCCATGCAGAAGATATCCGGGTTCTTGGCCAGAACCGAGCTGACGATCGGCGCGAAGTCCGTGACGTCAAAACCATGCAGGTTCATGTCCACAACTTCGATGCCGGCAACCTCGAAGGCCGCTTCGAAGGTGGCGACAGCCTGCAGGCCGTATTCAACGTCATTATTGGTAACGATCACGGCCGTTTTGGCTTCGGGGTGGTTCTTGGCAAGCCATTCCACGGCGGTCACGACGTAGAGCGGATGGGATTCGCAAGGTGCGATCAAGTGCTCCGTATCGGGCGTGATGTCACTGGACAGCAAGGTCGAGGTAACGACGTTTTTACGCTCACCCCACGGCATGACGGCGCCGACGGTAGCGCCACCCAGCATCATGACCATGCTGACTTCGTCTTCCGAAACCATCTTCTTGTAACCCTGAACGGCTTTTTCAATGTCGTAGCCGTGGTCATAGGAAACCATTTCGATGTTGTATTTCTTGCCACCGATTTCGTATCCGCCGCCGGCGTTAATGTTGTCGGCAACGATCTGACAACCGTACAGGCCAGGGAGGCCCCATGGCGCGTAATCGCCGGTCATCGGGATATTCATGCCGATTTTGATGGTATGCGAATCGGCCAATGAGCGTGACGGTACGCCGGCGCTGAGAACCATAGCGCCGGCTGCGCCCGCAGCCGTTGATTTCATAAAGTCTCTACGTGAAATTCCCATCGTGTACCTCCTTGCTGGGATATTAATTTTATTTTGTTGTCTTATGTTTCGTTCGTTTTTTGAACTATAGCATTATGCTTATTGTAAGTCGCAGTATGTTAAAACGGTAATGATACATTGCAAATCTTATTTGCATCTTTGCGGCACGAACTATCCGAATAAAGACACAATATTAGCATGGGTATGATTGGCTTTTCGTCTGCCGCTCTGGGATTAACGGATCAGGTAAACCTTGCGTATGGTTTCATGCACCCGGCAGGTGCCTTTCCAATCCTTTGGGAAAAAGGCCGCCGTATCCGGCTCGATTTCGATAACGTCGCCCGATTCATGGGTATAGGTGCATCGCCCCGCCAGGAAATGGCAGAATTCATCGGATGTGACGTGACATTCCCAATATCCCGGCGTGCATATCCAGACGCCGCTTTCGGCTTCCCCATTAGGGCCGATATGCAGAATGGTGCCGGATGTGTGGGATTCCCCCTCGATCATTGTCGGGATGACGCCCCAGTCCTCGGTCGGCTCGATGTTGAGGGGGTCTTGTAATACAGGCGTTTTCATTATTCTTTTTCCCTCAACGCAGCATAAAGACGTTTCGCATGGTTTCATGGACGACACACTGGCCGGTCCAGCCTTTCAGAAAATGCACTACCGTGCCGGGCGTAACCTCGATGACTTCACCGTCATCGCTGGTATAGGTCGCACGCCCAGCGACGAAATGACACAATTCATCACTGGGGATACTCAACCGCCAGGTGCCGGGCGTGCAAATCCACATGGCCGATTCAGACGTCTGGTCCTCATTTTGCCATAGCAGGATGCCGGAGGACTTGGACTGGCCCTCGATCATATCAGGCTGATCGCCCCAGTCCTCCAGATCTTCATCAATGGTGGTTGCGGGCCGGATATGCGGCGCGGAAGAGTTAAGGCCCTTATGCGGCATTGGCGTGCTCCATTAGCAGTTCATTCAAGTATTCCGCCGCCCGCGTCGGGCCGTCAAAGGCCTGCATGTGTGCCGCCGTTGATGCGGCCTTGGCCTGGATGGCGGGGTCGTTAAGACAGGCATCGATTTTGGACAGCAACTCTTCGCGGTCCCAGTTGGTCCGGTGCATTTTGAAACCGTGACCGGTTTCTTCCTCGCGGGTGGCATTGTCATGGCCGTCCCAAACATAAGGTGTGATGATGGCGGGTTTGCCGAAGTACAGGCATTCGGTGAACGTATTGTTGCCGCCGTGATGGATCACCATGTCCACCTGTGAAATAACGGTTGGTTGCGGGAACCAGTCGCTGATCTGCACATTGTCGGGCAGATCTGAATAGGCATCCATGTAATCGCCTACGTTAACCAGGACACGGTATTCGGTATCGCCCAGTTCACGGATGTAGCGGTTGATCGTGTCGGTGTCACCGCACCCGAGACTGCCGAAGCTGAAGTAAATCAGCGGCCCTTCGTTGTTTTTCTTGAATGTCGGAATATCGAAGGGCTTGTCCTGGCGCACGCAGCCTTCCAGGTACTTGAACTGCTTGGGATCGAGCGGGTTTTTCCGCTTGAATTTCACCGGTTCGGGATAAAGCAGAAGGTTCAGATAGGGCGATGCTTCGAAAAACTCGCCAATAGGATAGGGATCTTCACCGCATTTCGCCAGAAAGGCGTTGAATTCATCATGAATAGGCTTGATCACCTCATTGAATTTGTCGCGGTAGGCCTGTTGGGCCTCGAAATCGCTCTCGCCACAGCCGGAAAGGTGTGGTGGAATTTCCGGATCACTTATTTCATTCTCGCTGCAGGAAATAATCCGTACCCACGGCACACCGTATTGCTTACAGGCCGGGAACAGGATCACGTTATCGATGCAGATCAGGTCCGGCTTGACCTTGTTCAGGATGCCGGGCAGTTCCTTTTCCGCCCATACCGAGGTGTTGACGATGTTCGCCCAGCATTCCTTGACGTAATTGTCGATCTGTTCATAAGGGGTCAAATTGAAGTTCGGAATATGGCCGTCGATAAAACCGGTCCAGTATTTGGCCATTTCTTCAGCCGACATGGGTTCCGACATATTGACGGGGTGTTCTTCAAAGCCGAAGCCCTCATAGGTGCCGGAAAGGCCGGGATCGGTCAGAAAGACCGGATTATGCCCCATCTTTCTAAGCGCCTGGGCGATGCCGACGGAATTTAGTGCGGGGCCGTAGCAGGCCTCCGGGAAAAAAGCGATTGTCTTGCCAGTGCTCATCTGGAAGTCCTCCACATGACGTTTGAAACCATTGATTCCCTGTTTATTCGGGTTTGTTGCCTACCATAATAGCCCGGCAATGTGCTTCGTTATATATAACTTGGGATATATAGTGCTGGGGCCGATGGGCGAACAATAGTAGGTCATCTGCTGTTTTAAAGAATAAGGGAAGCTGCACTATGGCAAACCGGGTTTCGGCGCTGGACGCCACACTGAAGGCGCTGGGCGCCCAAATGGGCGAGTGGAACGACATGGAGGTTACGTTCCGGTTTCCGTCTGATCCGCACCTCGAACACGACGCCATCCGGGAGGCAGCCGGCATGTGGGATACGTCTGCCTTGACGAAAATCCAGGTGCGCGGCTCTGATGCGCTTGCAGCCGTCGATTATCTCGTCACCCGCAACATGGCAAAAATTCCCGTTGGCATGTCGGCTTACTGCCCGATTCTGAAAGAGGACGGTCACTTTTGCGACGATGGCATCATCTTTCATGTGGCGGACGATCACTTCCTGGTGGCGAGCAGTATCGGTCCTTCATTCGAGTTGCTACAGGAATACGCCCAAGGCCGGGACTTGAGTGTCGAAAAAGACGAAGATCTGCATATCCTCACGATACAAGGTCCGAAGGCCATTGATCTCCTTGACCCGCTTGTCGACGGTAAATTGCGCGACGTGAAATTCTGCCATCAAATCCATGCTCCCTTGTTCGGCGTAGACATGATGATTTCCCGCACTGGTTACTCTGGCGAACGGGGCTATGAGCTTTACATGCGCGGAGACGAGGTCGTATCCGTCTGGGAACAGCTTCTTGAACGCGCCAGGCCCCTTGGTATCCGGCCAGTCGGGTTTGACGGACTGGAAATGGTGCATATCGAGAGCGGCCTGATGGCTTACGGCGCGGAAGCCACGGAAGAAAACACCCCCTGGGAGGTCGACATGGGCTGGGCCGTTTCCCGCACCAAGGGTGATTTTCGTGGCAAGGAGGCGGTGTTTGCGCTGGAAGGCAAGGAAAAGGTCAAATTCTACGGCATCATCGCAGACCACGATGATGTGGTGGAGCATTTTGCCGAGCTCTCCATCGATGGCGAAAAGGTCGGCCACGTCACCACACCAGCCTATTCCCGCAGGCTCGGTCAGTCACTGGCGCTTGTTCACCTCGTGCCGTCGGCAGCCCAGCCGGGAACGAAGCTGGACCTGAAAGGGCCGACCATTGAATGCACGGCGACGGCGGCGCCCATTCCGTTCGTCGATCCGGATCACATACGCCAGCGCGCCATGTGAGAAATCACGGTAGCCTTGCTGCTAGGCCTTCACCCCGGCGAAAGCGGCGGGTGGCGCATCCGGGTCCAGCGGCCAGCGCGGACGCGGGGCGAAGTCCAGCCCGTCCGACAGGCCCAGCTGGAACCTTTCGATACCTGCCCAGGCAACCATGGCGCCGTTATCGGTGCACAGGTTCTGCGGCGGGATGGCGAGGGATATGTGCTCATCCTCGCATAATCCTTGAAGTCGTTCTCTTATGTACGTGTTGGCTGCAACACCACCGGCAACGACCAATGTGTCGCCGTCCGGATGAAGGGTGCGGAACTGCATGATGGCATGGCGGCAACGGTCCGACAGCACGTCGCCGGCTGCGGCCTGGAACCCGGCGCACAAATCCGCGACATCATGTTCCAACAAGTCACCGGGCGGCAGTTTCTCGACTGTCTGGCGGATCGAGGCCTTGAGGCCTGAAAACGAGAAATCACACCCCTTCCTTCCCAGCATGGGCCGGGGCAGGGAAAACCGTTCCGGATCGCCTTTAAGGGCCGTATTTTCAACGGCAGGCCCACCGGGGTAACCTAGGCCAAGCATTTTTGCCGTCTTGTCAAACGCTTCACCCAACGCATCGTCCAGTGTCGTTCCCAGGCGTCTGTATTGGCCGACATCCTCCACGCACAGAAGCTGGCAATGACCGCCGGAGACCAATAGCAGCAAGTAAGGGAAGTCGATACCGTCGCTTAAGCGCGCGCTCAGGGCATGGGCCTCCAGGTGATTGACGGCGATAAACGGCCGGTCTGTCGCAACGGCAATGCCCTTGGCCGCCATGACTCCCACCATGACGCCGCCGATCAGCCCCGGCCCGCCGGTTGCCGCCACGGCGCTCAAATCCTCAAATCCGATGCCGGCGTCCTTCATGGCTCCCTTAATGATGTTGTCGAGGTAATCAAGATGGGACCGGGCTGCCACCTCCGGCACCACGCCGCCATAAGGGCTGTGCTCCTTTATCTGCGACTGGATGCGGTTGGACAGGATCGTCCGGTCGTCGCGGACAACGGCGGCGGCGGTTTCGTCACAACTGGTTTCGATCCCTAGAATAAGCACGGGTTTATTCCTGTCAGATACACATTATCATGCACGAGGTTGCAAAGGCGTAATGAGGGGGTCATAAACGCTTTGACGCCTGAACTCAATTACCTCGTGCGGGAGAATTACTCGTGAGCATAAAAATCGGCACCCGCGGAAGCCCCCTGGCATTGGCGCAGGCTTATGAAACCCTTGATCTTCTGGCCGCGACGCATCCGGACCTGGCATCACCGGATGCGCTGGAAATCGTCGCCCTGACTACGACGGGGGACAAGATTCAGGACCGCCCCCTCTCTGAGGTCGGCGGCAAGGGCGTTTTCACCAAGGAGCTGGACGACGCCCTGTTCGACGGGCGGATCGATATCGCCGTTCATTCCATGAAGGATGTGCCGACGTGGCTGCCGGACGGTATGGTGTTGCCCTGCATGCTGGAACGCGAAGACGTGCGCGACGTCATGGTCTCGCCCCGTCACAAAACCTTTGCCGACATGCCGGACGGCAGCGTTGTCGGCACCACGTCGCTGCGCCGCCAGGCCCAGGTATTGGCTCGGCATCCGGGCCTGAAGGTCGTCATTTTCCGCGGCAACGTGCAGACCCGACTGCGTAAGCTGGATGAGGGTGAGGCGGATGCCACATTACTTGCATTGGCTGGCCTGAACCGGCTGGAGCGAACCGACGTGGTATCGTCTATTCTTGAACCCGAAGACCTGCTGCCCGCCGTGGGGCAGGGCGCCATCGGCATCACTTGCCGGGCGAATGACATTGAAACCATAGAAACCCTGGCGGCGCTCGATCACGGCGAAACATCCCTTTGCGTCAATGCCGAGCGCGCCATGCTGGACGTGCTGGACGGTTCCTGCCGGACGCCGATCGCCGGACTGGCGCAGTTGAGCGAGGACGGCCTAACCATGACGCTTCGCGGACTGGTCGCTGAAGCGGACGGCAGCAAGGTCTGGACGGCGGAGCGCACCGGCAGCATCTCGGATGCGGAAAGCATGGGCCGTGACGCCGGCGCCCAGCTGCGAAAGGATGTCGGCGAAGAATTCTTCGAACGGCTGGCTGATTGAGGCCTGAAGCCAGGTTAGCCGTTTAAGCGAGACACAACGATCATGCATGTGCTGATAACCCGTCCGAAAGAAGACGCCCTGCCCCTGTCGGCGGCCTTGGCTGACGCTGGCGTTGAAACCATCATCGAGCCGTTACTGGATATCGTCTATCTCGATTCCAACCTGCCAGACCTGAAAATGTTTCAGGGCCTATTGGTTACCAGCGCCAACGGAATCCGAGCCTTTGCCCGGCTTGAGGAAAACCGTGAACTAACGGTCTGGGCGGTTGGTGACGCCTCTGCCCGGTGCGCCAGGGAACAGGGATTTGCCGATGTTCGCAGCGCTTCCGGGGATGTGAACGCCCTCGCCGCGTTGGTCAAGGATCAGGCGAGGCCGGAAGACGGCCCTTTGCTGCATGTCGCCGGAACAAAACTCGCCGGAGATCTGGCGAGGCTGCTGGAGGATCAGGGCTTCGGCTACGAGCGATGTGTCCTTTACAAGGCGGAAACCGCAGAACGGTTTTCGGATAAAGCCCGTGCGACAATAGGTGACGGCTCGGTGAGCGGCGTCATGCTCTATTCCCCGAGAACGGCAGCGACTTTCTGTGATCTTGCAAAGGCATCCGGGCTTGACGATACGTTGCGATCCATGACGGCATTCTGTTTAAGTACCGCTGTCGCCGACAAGGTTTCCGGATTCAACTGGAAGGAAATCATCGTTGCCCCGGAACCGAACGAGGCGTCATTGATCGCAAAGGTTTTAGAGGCGGCAACAAAGGTGTAAAACCTTAATATACCTGTGACCATCGAAAGAAGCAGTGGCGATGACACAAACCCCGAAGAAGACAGAGACAACCAGGACCAAAGCAACCAAACCGGCTAATCCCGCTAGGAACAAGTCGGCGGCGAAAAAAACAGCCGCTTCGACCAGTAAGGACAAGAAAGAAGAAGCGGTCGAAGACGTTAAGAACACGGCTGCGTCCGAGGCGGCAGAAAAGGGCGTTGCCGAAAAGGCGTCCGCCGTAAAGGAAGGTGACCGTCAGACCTCTGGATCTTCCGCCCTTAATGCCACCGCAGAGACCTCGCCCTCCCCTTCCCCGCCGCCATCGATGCGCAAGGCGGGCCCCTGGCTTGGCGTCTTTATAGTACTAATCCTTCTGTGCGCCCTTGGCGCCGGGGCCTTCGTGACACGCGATATCTGGTGGGCATACGTTGAAGAATACCTGCCTCAAGCCGAGGTGAAAGAAGACCCCCGTGTGGCGATCCTCATGGAAAGGCTTGGTACGCTGGAAACCTTGGTTGAGGAAGCCGGAGCAGATCGGGATTTGACAGGCGCCTCCTTTCAGGAACTTCAAGACGCCCGTGAGAAGTTGAGCGCCGAACTGGCATCCGTCATGGAACGTCTGGAGGCCGTCGAAAAATCGCTGGAAACCGTTGAGCAGATGGCCGTGGCCGTCGGTTCCGAAGCAGATGGTGTAGAGGCCCAGGAATCGCTCCAGTATCTGGTTAACCGGGTCGACACGCTGGAACAGTCCCGTCAGGAGGTTCTGGAACAGACCGCCAATATTGACGAGGTCCTCACCCGGTTGAGCAGCCTCGAAGAACAGAACCGCACAGTCGATGACACATTGTCCGACAAGACGGCTCTGCTGGAAGATGTCAAGCGACGGATGGACAGTCTTGAAGCCAGCCAGGGGAACGCCGCCGGCGCCGTGTCGCCTGGCGCGTCGGCCCTGATCCTGGCGGTCGGGCAACTGCGTGAAGCGGTCCGGGTGGGCCGGCCATTTTCGGCTGAACTCGAAAGCCTGAAAACCGTTCTGCCCGAGCATCTTTCAGGCAGTTCCGATGTTGGCGGCCATGTCGGCACGCTGGAAACATATGCAGAAACCGGTGTCGCCAGCCAGGCCGGCTTGCGGGATTCATTCCCTGTCATAAGTCTGGCGGCGCTCCAGGCCGACCAGCGGATCGAAGAAGATGGCTGGTTTGCGGAAATCGCCAACCGCCTCAGCAACCTGGTGACCATACGGCGGGTGGGAGATGCTTCCGCCGGGACGGTTGACGCCCGGCTTGCCAGCGCCGAATCCCATCTGGCCGTTGGCGACCTCAATGCCGTGATTGAAGCACTGTCGGATTTAACGGGCCCTGGCGCAGATGCGATTGCGCCCTGGTTGGAACAGGTGCAGGCAACCTATGCCGCCGAGCAGGCCCTGAGGGAGCTCAATTCACTCGCCATTGCACAGTTATCGGCAAGCCGGGAAAAATCTGAATGATCCGCGCTTTACGTTATTTCATCGTTATCGGGCTGCTGGCGGCGGCGGCGGTCTGGCTTGCGGATCAGCCGGGTTCGGTCAGCCTCGAATGGGGCGGCTACCAGGTCGATACGTCCTTCGGCGTCATGGCGGTCGGGCTTGGCGTCCTGGTCGTGGTTTCCGCCTTCCTGTACAGAATCTGGCTTTTCATCCGCCGAGCACCGGGCAGCGCGCGTCAATCCTGGCGCGGCCATAAGCGTTCGCGCGGCTATCAGGCCCTGACCAAGGGCATGGTCGCCGTCGCCGCCGGCGATGCCGAAGAGGCCCGCCGCCAGGCCCGCAAGGCGGACGGATTGCTGAGCGAGCCGCCGCTCACCATGCTGCTTTCCGCCCAGGCCGCCCAACTGGGCGGCGATGACCGGGCGGCGGAGCGGTTCTTCCGCGCCATGACGGAAAATCGCGAAACGGAGTTCCTGGGCCTGCGCGGACTTCTAAACCAGGCAATGAAACGCCAGGACCTGGACGAGGCTGTTGCGCTGGCGCGCCGCGCCCATCGCCTGAATCCGGACAGTGAATGGGTCTCGCAAAGCCTGTTCGAACTGCAAACCCGTACCGGCAAGTGGCTGGATGCCAGTGTGACGGCGAAGGAAGCCGCCCGTAACCGCCACCTCAGCAGCCCCGACAGCCGACACCGCCAGGCCGTTCTGGCCTGCCAGCTTGGCTATGACGCCCTTGAAAACGGCGACAAGGAGGAAGCCAAGAAACAGGTCAAAACGGCGCTTGATCTTGACCATGACTTGATGCCGGCGGCCCTTGTCCTAGCGCGCCATTATGTGGAAACCGGCAAGGCCAGGAAAGCCGGAGCGCTGATCGAACGGTTGTGGGGGCAGGAGCCCCACCCGGCGTTTGTCCCGCTCTATTGGGATGTAAAGGGCGCGCACAGCGCCCTCGACAGGGTCAAGGCGTCGGAACGACTGTCCGGTTTCAACCCGGGGCATGTGGAGAGCGACATGGCGATCGCCAGCGCCGCCCTGGAGGCCGATTTATGGGGACAGGCCCGAAAGCACCTGGCGCAGGCCGGCGGTGACGAGCCCCCGGCCCGGGTCTGCCGGATGATGGCCGATCTGGAAGAGGCGGAACACGGCGATGCCGCCAGCGCCCGGCAATGGCTCGTCCGCTCGTCCCGGGCCGATCCGGACCCGGCCTGGGTTTGCGGGACTTGTGGTCATACTGTCGACACCTGGCACGCCGTCTGCGAAAACTGCAACGGGTTCGATACGATGAACTGGCGAACGCCGCCCCATGTGATGCGCCTCAAAGCCCCCGGCAATGAAGACGGAGAACCAGGAGATACCGCCGACGCCTTGATTGGTGATGCATCAGAAGAGGATCATGCCCTGCTCGAACACGTATCGGATGATGGCGATGATATCGGAACCAGAGAAGTAAAACAGCCGCCGCCGGCGGAAGGTTGATCATTTATATGTAAATGGGGCTAGAAATCTTGCCCGCACCGGTATATAGGAGGCCCCGAAAGCACAAGATCACGTGCCGATGTAGCTCAGTTGGTAGAGCAACGCATTCGTAATGCGTGGGTCGGGAGTTCGAGTCTCTTCATCGGCACCATTTTCTCCTACGATTTTTCAGGCTCTTTCAATGGCCGCCCGCAGCCGGCTCTTCCGATGTCGTCGTTCCCGCGCGGTCGGGAATCCGGAGTATCCGCTGACCTGGACCCCCGCTTTCGCGGGGGTGACAATTGCGTTAAAAGTCGTCATTCCCGCGAAGGCGGGAATCCAGATAAGTTATTTTGAGCCGTGAACCGTCGTCGCACATGTTCCATGTGCAAAGACGATGGACGATTGGAAAAAGTAGCGGGAATCCAGCCCATTAATTAGAAAGAGGTAATGTAGACAGAAATGTAGACTTTTGTAGACATTTGTTACAAAAGGCCCTCTGTAACCCATTGATTCCACTGAAAATGTAGACATTTGTCTACATAATCTCACAGATTATGGAAAATTCCTGAATCGCCCTTTGTTTTCAAGGGCTTTCCCATTTAGAGAATGTAGACATGTCTACAAAAGTCTACATTCAGGTTTTGCTAATATAAGGGCCGCTTTTCCCACCCGGGCCAGGGTCATAAGGAAAAGGATCGGGATCATCATTCCCACCAAACAATAAGTGAAAACGATCATTCCTGGGATCTATAAACAATGGAAAAGAGCGTAAAATCAAACTAGGAATATAAGCATATTTAAGGCAAAAGTCAAGAGGCATTTTTTAAACCTTCAAACCAAAGCATTTTGGCAGCCGGTCTAGTACACTTGAATCAGGAAACATCCAAACGAGAACATTTGGAGGCGTGTTCATTGATTGACGGTAATCCTGCAGGGAATGAAGAACGGAAATCGATTGATGTCTTTTTTTACGGCCTGTTCATGGACGCCGATGTCCTGGGCCGTTTAGGTATTTCTGCGAACCACCCGCGACGAGCCTGTGTGCTTGATTATGCCCTCAGGATCGGAAAGCGTGCGACTCTCACGCCGAGCGTGGGACGCAAGGCGTATGGAATGGTGTTTTCCCTGTCGCAGCAGGATGTCGATCACTTGTATTCGGGGCCCGGCCTGGAGGATTACCGGCCCGAAATGATGATGGCGGAGCTTATCGATGGCGGCTCCGTACACGCCCAGTGCTACAACTTGCCCGGACCTCCCCAAGCCGCGGAATTCAATGCGGCCTATGCCGCCGAACTTCAATCGGTTCTCCGCAACCTCGGATTTCCCCCAGAGTATGTGAAATCCATTCACTGAAACTACGGCGGCTTAGCCCTCTGAACGTCCTGTCGTTTCACGGTCGCGATCATATCGTTTCGTCTGGGGAAACGCCGGCAGCCAGGATTCCCGGCGCACGGTCCAGCTCTCGTAAGTTGGCGTCAACTGGTCCGGTGAATCCAGGGCTCCCAGGTGCATCTCAAGCTCATCGCCGCTTCGCGCGAAAACGGATGAGCCGCACCGGGGGCAGAAATGTCGCCCGCGATAATCATGGGTCTCACCGGTAACCGTTACCGCATCCTGAGGAAAGACCGCGGCGGTGTAAAAAAGGGCGCCATGATGCTTGCGACAATCGAGACAGTGACAGATCCCGACACGGTATGGGCGCCCCATTGCAACAACGCGGACGTTTCCGCACAGACAACCGCCTGTGTATTTGTCCATAATGCATCTCCTAAAAGACTAGCGGCCGGAAAGGTTACGGCAATTTGCTCTATCGTTATAGGCATTCCCCCGTTCGGAACCGGCGTCAAGCCTGAAACCGGGGTGCAAATTCACTCGGCCGCCCGGGCTTCCCTGTCCGGTTCGCCGATGACCTTGTCGATGATCCAGTTTGCAAAGCTGTTCAGGTAACGCTCGTCATCGCAGATCCGGGCGATCCTGGCCATGGGCGAAAGCAGCCCGGCGTACTGACGCAGCGCGACCAGCCTGTCTTCCTCAACCACCAGCGCATTACGGCGATAGTAGTTATTGGCGATGTCGTCGAAGTCATCCCGTTCGAAATAGGCTTTCGGGAACAGGGAGCTGACCGTCAGGTAGGATTTACCGGCTGAAATAGGTTCGCTCTGGAACACCAGCGCGCCGTCGTTGCCCATGGTCATCAGGAAACCGGGGCGCAGTTTCGTGAAGAAAGTGCCGTGTTTCCTGTCCTCATCGATCTGCTCCATGGCCGGGAAACCGGCATAGTCATCGCCGGGAAGCAGGAGTTGGCTGCCTTCGTGCTTGGCGAAGGTTGCGGATTCCTGACCCGTGGGCTCGACGGTCCAGTACTCCGTCGTGTTCCAGCGGGCCAGCGAATTCTTGTGCACATAGGGAATGTGATAGAGGTCCATGTAGTTTTCGATGAAACACTTCCAGTTGGCGTCCATCTCATACACGGTCTTGCGCGCACACCGCATGTCTTCGAGCCGATGCGAAGAGAAATTCTCGACAAAAGTGCCAAGATGCTGTTCAAGGGTTTCAGCGCCCTCGCCCCGGTTGAACCGCACGAAAATGAAACCGCCCCAGGTACCGCTTTCAATCTCGGACAAGCCGTATTCCGCCCGGTTGGTATCGTCGATGATGTCGTTGCCGTCGGCGTCCTTGAAATTGGGCGCGACGATCAGGCGGCCGTCCAGTCCGTAATTCCAGAAGTGATAGGGGCAGCGAAAGCCCTTGCAGTTACCGGAGCCTTCGGCGATCAACGCACCCCGGTGGCGGCAGGTATTGGCGAAAACGCGCACCTTCTCGTCCTTGCCGCGCACAACCACCACCTTGACGCCCAGGAAGGTCAGGCATCGGAAGTCGCCCACGTTGGGCACGATCTCTTCGCGCTCGATCATGTTCCACGACGGCAGAAAGATCTTTTCCATTTCAGCGTCATGGAACCGCTCGGACGTGTAGCACCAGAGCGGCAGGGTGCGCATGTCGCGCCCGTTCTCCCTTACCGAGGCGTAATGATGGGGAGAGAACATGTCGTCCGGTTCCCGTGTCCCCTGGTTGGCGGGGTCCGCATAGTTTTCGTATGTGCTCATCTTGCTATCCGTTTCCTGCTGTCGCCGATGAAGATCGCCTCCCTGAAAGGCATGGAAAAAATCTTAAGACAAGAGCCGTAATGCGTCTATGTCTGCAGGTGGACAGAGGATAATCCGGTGATCGAATACAATCGCGTGGCGATTTGGGGTTTTTGCGTTTTTATCTGTGCTTAGTGTGACGTAACGCCTTTTCCGGGAACATTTTATGGTTCAGACTTGGAAGCCGTACAATATCACATACTCTGGGAAATATTCAGGTGAAGGCGTTATCCATCGAGACCAGGTTGCTGTTTATATCGGTCGTAACGGCTGTTGCGTTGGCGTTGATCGCTGCAATGACCTGGTACCGTTCCCAGCACACCGCTCAAATCCATGAGAATGCGCAGCACTTCCAGGAAATCGAACTGCTGCTCCTGAAAATGGATCAGATCAGGGGCGAGAACGGCTTATCGTTCAGCCCGGAGCAAATGTCCAGGTTTGAAAAGGCCTATGGAACGCTGGAAGAGCATATCGGACATTTCGCCGAGGAAGCGGAGACTATCGGCGCCGATCCGGCATTCCTGGACGAGCTATCCAAGAACATCAAGGATTACAGGTCCCTTCTCCTCGTGATGGTGGACAACCTGAACGGTATCGGCCGGACCGATGCTGAGGGCTTCAGGGGGGAATTGCAGGCGTCACACGATACGATTGAAGACCTGCTGGAAACCTTGCCTGACCAGGCTGCGCAAAATGCCCTTGGCCGGACGATGATGCATGGCGATCAGATCGTTCAGAGTATGCTGCACCGCGGCGATATCGATCATGGCGCCGAATTTGACGGCTTTTACCGGGGCGCGCTGGCCGAGGCCGGAGTTCTGATTCCCGATGATGCAACAAGAACGCTTTTTGCCGCCGCCCTTGAGCAGTACCGGAGGGATTTCCAGACCCTGCTGCATGCGGCTCAAATCGTCGGCCTGTCCGGCGACGAAGGCCTGCGCTGGCAACTTGGAGCTGTCATCCTGATTGCCTTCGACGAGATCGAAAAGATAAAGACGCTTATCGAAGCAACGTCTTCGGAAAGAAAACAGCAGATCGGCACTATCATCATCGTCTCTTCGATTGTGTTGTCCATTGCCATCCTGGTCCTGATCCATCTGCTCGGGCGCTCGATTACCCACCCCCTGAAACAGATGACCACCGTCATGGGTGCCATGGCGAAGGGCGATTACAAGGCGCCCCTTCCCGGCAAGGGCAGAAACGATGAGATCGGTAAAATGGCCGCCGCGCTCGAAGTGTTCGGCGAAAACGCCAAGGCGCTCGAGAGCGCCAAGCTGGCCCTGCAAGAAGCGAACGAAAAACTGGAAGAACACGTTGAAGAACGAACCAGGAGCCTTTCCGAAAGCGAATCCGCCCTCTTCAACATGATCCACGAAAGCCCGATCGCCATCGGCCTGACGGATGAGAACGGCACACCGGTTTTCTGGAACGACAGTTTTCTCAAGTTCGGCTGGCGCAAGGACACGCCCGGCGCCAGTAACGATTTCCAGTTGATGTTCGCCAATCCCGGCCTGCGGCGTGAGTTCTTTGAACGGTTGAAACGGGGCGAGCAGGTCCGTAACGAAGAGGTCGAGATCGTTACCGCCAGCGAGGAGCCGGCCTGGGTTGAGATGTCGATCCAGAGTCTGGTTTTTGAAGGTCAGAAATCATTCCTCACCTGGGTGCATGACATCACGGAACGCAAAATGCGCGAAGAGATTCAGGCCGAGGCCCGGCGCTCGGCTGAAGAGGCGAACCAGGCCAAGTCCGACTTCCTGGCCACCATGAGTCACGAAATCCGCACCCCATTGAACGGCATCATGACAATGTCGGAGATGCTGGAAACGACGGAGCTGACCAGCGAGCAAAAGGGCATGGCGGTCATTGTCCGTGATTCGTCGGCGACCCTGGTCAGCATCATCAACGATGTCCTGGATTTCTCGAAAATTGAATCAGGGAACCTTGAACTGGATGAAGCCAACATGTCGTTGGTCCAGGTTGTTGAAAGCGTCGCCGACCTGCTGGACGCTCAGGTTGCCGAAAAGGGTATCCACCTGTTCACTTATGTCGATCCCGAAGCCCATGATTTCTTTCTGGGCGATCCGGTGCGTATCCGCCAGGTGCTGACCAACCTGGCGGGAAATGCCGTCAAGTTTACCGAAAAGGGTGAGGTCGTCATCGAGGTGACGATCGAGGAAAGTTTCCCAGACCGGGCGACCGTTGCGTTCCGTGTCATCGATTCCGGCATCGGCATTCCGCTGGAAAAACAGGGGAAGCTGTTCCAACCCTTTGTCCAGGCGGACACCTCAACGGCGCGCCGCTTCGGCGGTACCGGTCTCGGGCTTTCCATATCCAGGGCTCTGGTCGAGGCCATGGGGGGCGAGATCGGGCTTGAGAGCACGGAAGGGCTTGGCTCGACCTTCTGGTTCAAGGCGCCGCTGAAGGTCAAGAAGGAGCAAAGGGCGTCCCGTAAAGGCCAGCTTTCCGGCAAGGGCGCGATTATCGTCAGTGAAAACGTCACCTTCTCCAATGTCCTGGAGAACTATCTGAATTTTGCCGGGGTCAGGGCGAAAACCGCGACCGGGTATGATAGGGCCAGGGCGCTTGTTAAATCGGCCAAGGCCGACAACGGATCGGTTCATATGATGCTGGTCGACGGCGACATGCCGGAACAACAGGCGGCAGCGCTGGTTAAACAGGTAAGGGCCGACAAGGACATGGCGCATATCAACATTGTCGCCATGGGGTATCGCTCCAATATGATGGTCGAGCGTCCTGCCTATCTGGACCAGGTGTTCGCCGAACTGCCCATGCCGGTACGGCGCAACCAGTTGTGGGAGGTAGCCGCCGCCGCGGCCGGACTGGAAAGCCTGGACGGCGCCTATCTGTACAGCGGCCGTGAATCCGATGTCGGCCCGCGCAAGTTCGCGCCGCCGGATATTCCCACGGCGCGAGACGCCGGCGCGTTGATTCTGGTCGCCGAGGACAATCCGGTGAACCAGAAGGTCATCCGCATGCTGCTCGATCGCCTGGGTTATGCGGCGGAAATGGTCGACGATGGCGTTCAGGCGCTCGAGGCGCTGCGCAACACCCCTTATGGCTTGTTGCTGAGCGACTGCCACATGCCGAACATGGACGGCTACGATCTGTCCCGGGAGATCCGGAGAGGCGAGGCGGAAGAGGGCCTCCCCCGCCTTCCCATTGTCGCCCTGACGGCTGATGCGTTGATTGGTGTTGAGGAAAAGTGTCGTGAATGCGGCATGGATGCCTATCTGAAAAAACCCATAGCTCGGGATGAACTCAACCGGACGATCCTGAAACTGCTTCCGCAGGCCAGTTCCCTCAGACGTCAGGCTGGCGTCGGTGCGGGCGCGTCGCGCGCCTCCTTGATGAAAGAGACGAGTGAACAATCGCCGGAGAAGCGCCCTGAACCCCGGAAGGTTGAAGAGGAGGTTGCTGAGAATGAAGGCAAGCCGGCCTTCGATCGAAGCTATCTTGATGAAGTCACCGGAGGGGATCCGGAAATGACCAAGATGCTGATCGACAGCTATATCGAGACCACGCCGCCCCTGATTGACGACCTTGTCGCCGCCTTTGGCGCCGGCGATGCGGAAGCTGTCCGGGAAACGGCGCACGCTATCAAGGGCGCGTCGAACATGTCCGGCGCCCTGAGGCTGGGCGAAATCACGAAAAAAATTCAACAGGCCGCGACCGATCAGGACCTGGCTTCCGTCCTAGGTTACAAGGACGTTCTGCGCCAGGAGTTCGACGATTTTCTGAAGGCATGGGAAGGCAATGCAGAAGGTTGACTATTCCCGCTTTTCTTTTAGACCTATTGGAAGGGTGAACTTCCTTCACCGAACAGGATAAGGATGTTGCAGGGAAGCCATGGGCGCTGATATCTACAAATCACTCTCGGCCTTGATCGTGGATGATCAGGACTTTGTCCTCAAGATCGTCACGACCATCCTTACCCAGATCGGTTTCGGGGAGATCAGGACGTCGGCAAATGGAGAAGACGCCATTACCGCGGTTGAAGAGGCCTGCCCTGACCTGATTATCTGCGACATCAACATGAAACCCATGGATGGCCTGACGTTCCTGAAATGGGTCCGGAGCAATGAATCCGAGAAGATCAGAACGCTCCCTCTCGTGTTCCTGACCGGTGACTTTTCCCAGGAACTGGTTTCGAAGGCGACCGACCTGGGGTGCGACATGTTCCTCCTCAAACCCATTTCACCGCAGAAAATGCGCGAAAAGCTCGATACTATTTTCGATCCCGGCTCCATCCCGGAGGAAGTTGTCGAAGAAGCCAGGGACTAGGCCGCCTCTGTCTCCTTGCATCATTACCGGAAGTGCGTCCAGGCCGCCGCTCAGCCGTTATCGCCGCCATCGTCATCTCTGTTGATGGCGCGGGCGACAAACCAGGCCATTGTTGTCGAAACGCCCACGACGGAAACCGCCTCCAGGAAGCGGCCGTAAGAGGCGAGCCATGCCGCGAGAACGAAGGCGCCCAGAAGGGCGGCAATCACGGCGTAGATGAAAACCTTTTGTCGCGACATCCCAATCCTCCGTGCGGGCGCAAATTGTTCGCCCCCTTTTTTACCCATGCGCCAGCCGGAGGCAAGACCGGTGCGGAATTTCAATCCGGTGTCGAATCAATCTTCGGATCATGTCCCATGTCCGAGCCCGTGAGAGACCCGGCCTGTATTTGGTGACGATTTTTCCATTACCGACGAATTCTGATGGCCTGAGTGGGTGAGCTCATGCGTGTTGTTTTTTCCCGCTCGGGACGCCCTGATCGATCATGGCCGGATGATGATCGGGATGCGGATTTTTCCGGCGACTGACGGTTAGGGTCATGCAGGAAAATTCTCGTGCCCATAAACGATTGTTTCAGGACCGGCGGCGGGCCGGTGGAATGCTGGACGCGGTCCTGAAGACTCTGTTCCGAAAGGGCCGGAAAATCCGGGCATTTTGCCGGCTTGGGGAACGGGTTGAGCAGGTCGAAGATTAATTGCGATTTCGTAATAAACTCATAAGATATTGATAATGTATGAAAAAATAAGATTATTTATCTAAACCGTATGCTCGCAGAGGCTGGTTTCGGATCGATGCGGTTGTGAACCGATCAGGCCTTCAGAGACGGCGTTACACGCCCCCGGGAACCGTTTCATTGCAGAATTTTCACACCAGTCATCCGGGCTTGCGAGGGCTCCTGAATGACACCTCAACGGCCGCTGGACCGGGGTCGTTTTCCGCAACTTGATCTGGCCGGAAAATTATCCGCGTTGTCTATTTCCAAAAGAACGTAAAAGACCGGTAAGGACGATAAAAAAATATCGATCATTGCTATTCAGGCGAGTGAAATTCCAGCGCCATGCCGGATTCGTCCAAGATAGAGGACGCTGTCTTCAAAGGTAAAGAAAGTGTTAAAAATTACGCTATATCAATGAGTTAAGGCGTTTGACGGGAGGGCAGGCACAAAACGGGTAAATATCCTTAAAAATCACCTACAATAGCAGTTATTATGGCGGTTTCCGTTCGATTTTGCCCCGATTCCAGGTTCCTAAGGCGGCGTTTCAGTCTTAATCAGGAATGCCGGAGCCAGATTTCGGTGTGGAAGTTCCCGGACGGCGATGAAATTCAGTCAGCAATATCAATGTGTTAGTCACGCTCATGCTGGAAGAAAATCGCACATGACGGCTCGGTGCAGGAAATTGGCAAAAAAACAACGAATGCAGTTGAAAATAAAGGTTTTGACGTGATATTTCATAAGCTAACCGGCATGATCCCGTCTTATTCGGCCCGCATGCGGGCCAATTCGGTTTGATGCCGAATCTTGTTTCCCCTGTCCGCCAGGGGCCGGCCCCGGAAGGACCGCCAGCGATGACCGCCTCGCCGCAAAAGAAATCCTATACCATCCCCTGCTCGTCGGCCTTTCGTGATGCCGTAATGGCGTTGGCCGCGTCAAGAAGCGCCAATGTCGCCGACCTGGCGCGTTCCGTGGTCCTGCTTTTGCCGGAAGAAACGATCCGGGCCTACCCCGATCCCGGTGAGCCGGCCCGTGATGACCGCGAGGTCGTTACCTTGAAATCAGGGCCGTCTGCAGGCCGCCCGTGGCGGCGGAAACCGCGCCTGCAGGTTCGCCTCGGTCCCGGATACGAGCCTGTCTTCATCAGAAGGGCGCTTGCCATATCCCTCGCCATGGCGGACGGCGATGCGACGGTTTTCCTTGAGGCTCCCGGTATTATCGCCGGCGGCAACGTGGAGGCGCTCAAGGATATGGAAGAGGAAATCATCCGCTTGAGGGCCGTGGTGTCCGCCCTCAGCTTCGATCCGCTGCCCGATGGCGTCACGACGCGATCCGAAGCCCTGCATGTGTTAGGATTCTCGCCCGGCCAGGACCCCTCCATGGACGTCATCAAGGCGCATTTCAGGATGATGGCGGCCATTCATCACCCGGACAGCGATTACGGCAGCCACCAGCGCATGAGCCAGATCAACGAAGCGATGGCGCTTCTAAGAACCCTTTAGGCAGAGAAAATAGCAAAGTCTCTTAAAAAAGCGGCGCAACAAAGAAGGGCGTTTCAGGCAGACAGACCTGAAACGCCCCTTTGGCTTCCGAGCCTTTAAAATGGGATCAGAATTTTTCGACCACGTTGCTGGGCGTGCCGGCAACGAAGTTTTCAATATTGTCGATCATCTGGTCCACCAGTGCCTGGATGGCCTCATGGCTCGCCCACGCCACATGGGGCGTGAAGATGAAATTGGGCTTGTCCATCATGCGGAAGAAGGGGTGGTCGTCGGGTGGCGGCTCCACCGGCGTCACGTCGATGGCGGCGCCCGCGATGATGTTCTGCTCCAGCGCCTCAACGAGATCATCTTCGACAATCAGGCCGCCGCGGGCCGTATTGATGATGATGGCGGTGTCCTTCATGCGCTTGAACTCGGCCATGCCGAGCATGTCGCGCGTGCTCGGAAGCAGGGGGCAATGCAGGGTGAAAACGTCTGCCGTTTCGATAACTTCGTCCCAGGGCGTGTAAAGCGGGCCAAGGCCGTCAACGCCCTTGTGGGCGGCGAAGACCGGCTCCATGCCGAAGGCGCGGGCCAGGTTGGCGACGGACTGGCCAAGGGCGCCCTCGCCCAGGATGCCGAGCCGCTTGCCGGCAAGATCGAATATCCGGTGATTGAAGAAGCAGAACTGGCCGGCCTTCTGCCATTCCCCTTTGGCGACGTCGTTGTGGTAACCGATGATGGAACGGCTGAGCGACAGGATCAGCGCGAAGGTGTGTTCCGGCACCGTGTTGACGGCATAGCCCCGGATATTGGAAACGACGATACCGTTGGCGTTGCAGTAGGCGACGTCGATAACGTCCGTGCCGGTTGCCGCAACGGCGATCAGCTTGAGATCGGGAAGCTGTTTCAGCGTTTCTTCCCGAATGGGCGCCTTGTTGGTAATGGCGATGGTTGCGCCCTGCAGGCGTTCGAGCACCTGGTCAGGCGATGTTTTGCCGTATTCCTCCCATTCATGGGGAAAATCGGGGGCGCGGACGACTACGTCCGGCGCTACAGTATCACGGTCAAGAAAGACAATCCGTTGGCTCACGGTTGGGGCCTCCCGGTTAATTTGAATTGCAATTTAGCTGCCGTTGATCGGCGATCAGCGGGCTGCCGGCGGTCCAACGTCCCTGAAGCGACCACAGAAATCAGCTATGTTCGGCTGGATATTACCGATTAGAGACGCAGATGCAATCAGAAGGAACAGATTTTAACGATTCGAGCCGCCCTGAAGCGGATTCAGGGTATCAAAAGCGCCGACGCCTGCATTGGCGGGCGTCGTCAGGTCGACGGCAAGCAGTTCGGCCAGCGCGCCGCCGAGAACCAGCAGGGCCAGTGTGCCGGCAAAGACCAGCAATTTGGTGGCGATGCCGTTCTGCTGGCTGAACAGGGGGGCGTCAAACCGGATGACATCGTTGTCGTTATCGTCGTCGTGACTGCTGTCAGCATGATGCCTGCGGCGCTGGGACATGCCGCTCCGGTGGGCCATATGGCCGCCCTGTGTCTTGTCCAGCCAGTCGTAGGGATCCTGTCCCGCCGTGGCGGAACTGGTTGTAGGCGACGATTGCCGGTTGGGAATTTCTACGCGGATTGCGTTTTCATCCTCAATCGCTTCGGGCGCATCCCGGTAAAGGGAAGCCAGGAGAGTCTGCGCTGATTGGCGGTCGTGACGCTCATCACCAGCCAGGCTGTGGATATCGATCGGTTCTTCATCCCCAAAATGAAGATTGGCCGTGCTTTCGGGCCATTCGTCATCGTCGATAGCGTCATTTGCCGGCGGCGTGAGAACTTCTTCCAATTCAAGGCCGTCCAGGGTGTAGTCAGGCGCCTTGAGTGAATCGCTGAGCACTTCCATAACCGACGGGTCGAGTGAATTTTCAGGTTCGGCTCGGGGCATTGCGGCGGCGATAGGCGCCTGAAAAGCAGGAATTTGGGCATTTTCGAGCGCTTCCGGCACAAGCCTGATGACCTCACGGCGGGATTCCCGTCCGTTTTCACCGGAAACCTCTAGCGTCAGGCAGACCTCATCGACATCGGGCATCTTGCGCAGGGCGCGAGCCATGTCGAGGGCGCTGTCCAACTCAGACAGGTCCGTGCAGAGCTCAACGCGCCATTTATCGTCACGGCGGCACTCTACAACCAGCAAGCTGTTGGGCGCCGGCGCATCGGGTAGCCCGTCTTCAAAGGAAGCTGTTTCGGGGGGATCTGCGGCAACATTCCGGTTGGCGGCGTCAGGCGTCGCGCTCTCCGGCACGGGTGACGGATGCTTCCTGCCCTTTTCCTGACCCTTGTTCGGATTATCAAACGAAATCGGGTACATGTTGTCCTCAGACTATCCCAGATAACTAGGGATAGTAGGGTGCATGGGTAAATAAAGTATGAAAAAATAGGGCCGGCGACGCCATTCCGGCCACTTTCGGTTTCATCCTACCACCTGCCCATGCCGCTTTCTTTTGTGTCCGGCGCCCCATCCCAGCCGATGTCCGGCAATGCCGAGGGATGACGCCTATGGCAGGCAATGGTCCGCGACATGAAAAAAGCCCGGGGCTAACCCCGGGCTCTTCCGTGTTCGTTTAATGCTGGGTGCGCTTATTCGCGGTTGCCGAACAGGCTCAGCAGCATGATGAACAGGTTGATGAAGTCCAGATAGAGGCGAAGCGCGCCCATGATGGCCTTCTTTTCCTGTGCCGCCCCAGAATCGGTTTCGGAAAAAACCGACTTGATGGCCTGGGTGTCGTAAGCCGTCAGGCCGACAAAGACCAGGACGCCGACGACGGAAATCACGAAGTGCAACGCCGAAGACGCCAGGAAGATATTGACCAGGCTGGCGATGATGATGCCGATCAGGCCCATGAACAGGAACGAGCCGAAGCCCGACAGGTCACGCTTGGTGGTGTAGCCGTAGAGGCTCATGCCCGCGAACGTGGCGGCGGTGATGAAGAACACCCGCGCAATGGACGCGCCCGTGTAGGCCAGGAAGATGTAGCTGAGCGACAGCCCCATCAGGCCGGCGAAAGCCCAGAACAGCAGTTGCGCCGTAGCCGGCTTAATGGCGTGCAGGCGGGCGCTGAAGAAAAATACGAAACCCAGGGGTGCAAGCATGACAACCCATTTCAAAGGCGTTCCGTGGATAAGCTGCATAACTTCCATGGACGTGCTGGCGGCGAAGGCGACCGCGCCGGTCAGCGCCAGGCCGAGCGTCATGTAGTTGTAAACGCGCAGCATATACTGGCGAAGGCCGACGTCGATTTCCGCTGCTTGCGCCTGCGCTCTGTCCATGTGCGCGGTTTTAAGCTGAAACTTGTTATCCGGTGTCATTGTCCCTCTAAAACTCCCAATTTCCGGTCAACCAACCCGGCAGCCCCAATGCTGCCGGATGTGTTATCCGGAGTATCAACAATCAATATGGTATGAATATGGCACGTTGCAGCCCAAAATCAACAGTTTCCGGGCATTTTTGGCGTTGCCTAAGCCGCGTCGGCGGGGGAAACTGTCGCCTATGAACAGATACAGAACAGCCCACGCCGTGGGTGAAGACTGGGCCCACGCGGCCAGGGATTGCTGCGACGCCTTGGGCCCCATGCCGGCCCTTGAATCCGGCATGGAATGGCACGGTTTCGTCTATGCGACCAGCCAACTGACCAGTGATTTGGGCTCAATCCTGACCTACATGCGCCAGAAAACCGGTGTCGAGCGCTGGTCCGGCACCCTGGGCGCGGGTGTGCTCGCCGATGGCTGGGAATGTCATGACGGCCCGGCGCTGGTCGCCATGCTGGCGCAGTTTCCGCAAGGATCCGTGCAGACCCTGAACAGCACCTCAGGGGATTACGATGACCTGGCGCCTGAAGCCAGGACCTGGGCCGATGAGGTGACGCCGGGTTTCGCCGTGGTGCATGCCGATCCCACGAACCCGGAATCATTAAACGCCATGAACTCGCTGTCCCTGGGGCTGGGCGGCATGATGGGCGGTGCGTTCCTGGTGGGTGGTTTTACGGCCGCCTCGGGCGATCATTTCCAGATCGCCGACCATATCACCGGCGGCGGCGTGTCGGGCGTGGCGTTTGGTCCCGGCGTCGAGGTGGCGACGGGCCTCAGCCAGGGCTGCATGCCGGTCGGCGAAACGCATCTGGTGACGGATGCGGTCGATAATGTGGTCATCGCCCTGGATGACCGGCCCGCCCTCGCCGTCCTGAAAGACGATGTCGGCGAACTGCTGGCCAGGGACCTGAGCCGCATCGCGGGTTATGTTCATGCGGCGCTTCCGGTGATCGGTTCCGATACGGGCGATTACATGGTGCGAAATCTGATCGCCATAGACCCCGAGCGGGACTGGATCGCCATCGGCGGCGAGGTTGCGCCCGGCGACAGGCTGATGTTCGTGCGCCGTGATCCGGCCAGTGCGCGCGCCGACCTGGACCGGATGCTCGGGGAGCTTTGCGAACGCGTTCCTTCAAAGCCCCGGGGCGGGCTCTACTTCACCTGCACGGCGCGCGGCCCGCATATGTTCGGGGCCCGCGGTGAGGAGGCCCGTATCCTGCAGGAAGGGCTGAGACGAGGCTGGGATGACGATATCCCCTTCATCGGCTTTTTCGGCAACGGCGAGATATCCAACAGCCGCCTGTACACCTATACCGGGGTGTTGACCCTTTTCTTCTGACACCTATTCTCTTAAATCCTTCCGCAACTTCAGGAGCATTCGATGCATTACAATCCCCTTGGCCGCACCGGCATTGAGGTCAGCCGCATCTGCATGGGCTGCATGACCTTCGGCGAGCAGAACACCGAGGAAGAATCCTTCGCGTTGTTGGACCAGTGCATGGATGGGGGCGTCAATTTCTATGACACGGCCGAGATGTATTCCTTCCCCTCCAGTCCGGAAACACAGGGTGACAGCGAACGCATTCTCGGCAGCTGGATTGCGGCGCGGGGAAACCGCGACAAGGTGATCGTGGCGACCAAGATCACCGGCCCGGAAGAGCCGGGTGGTTATGTCTATCACGTGCGCAACGGTGATCTCAGTTTCGGCGAGAAACAGATCAACGATGCTGTGGAGCAGAGCCTTGAGCGGCTCAAGACCGATTATATAGACCTCTACCAGCTGCACTGGCCGGAACGCACGGTCAACATGTTCGGCCAGATGGATTACGAACATGCGGAAGACGAGGACTGGACGCCGTTCGAGGAAACGCTCGCGACGCTCGGCCGGTTTATCGAGGCGGGGAAAATCCGCGCCATCGGGTGCTCCAACGAAACGCCCTGGGGCGTGATGAAGATGCTGCAACTGGCCGATTCCCAGGGCCTGCCGCGCATGGCAAGTATCCAGAACCCCTATAACCTGCTGAACCGGACTTATGATGTCGGCCTGTCGGAAGTTTCCATTCGCGAGGACTGCGGCCTGCTGGCCTATTCGCCGTTGGGCTACGGGGTGCTGTCGGGCAAGTACCTGGGCGGCGCCAGGCCGCCCAAGGCGCGCGTCACGCTCTATCCCCAGTACACCCGCTACACGACCCCCCGCGCCGAAAAGGCGACGGCGGCTTACGTTGCGCTGGCGAAAGATCACGGTCTCGATCCGGCGCAAATGGCGATCGCCTTCGTCAATAACCGCCGTTTCACGACATCCAACATCATCGGCGCGACCACGAAAGAACAGCTGCAAAGCAACATCGAAGCCGATGATATCGTATTGCCGCAGGAAGTGCTGGACGGCATTGACGCCATCCATAAGCAGGATGAGAATCCCGTTCCCTGATCCGACGGAGTTCAGGCCATGATACGGCTGTTTGTTGCCCTTGCCCTGCCCGTGGATGTACGGGCCCAGCTTGTCGCCGCTCAGGCGGGGCTTTCCGGTGCGCGCTGGATCGATTCCGAAAGCATGCACCTGACGTTGCGCTTTATCGGTGAAATGGCGGAACCGGACGTCCATGACATGATGGATGCGCTTTCGGCGGTGCACGCGCCGGCTTTTGACCTGGGCCTGGATGGGATTGGTTATTTCGAGCGCCGTGGGCACGCCCATTCGGTCTGGGCGCGGGCGGAAAAATCTCCGGCCTTGCTGCATCTCCAGGCCAAGATCGAAAGCGCCGTTGTCCGTTCCGGCGGGCAGGTGGAAAAGCGCAAGTTCCTGCCCCATGTGACCATCGCCCGGCTGAAGGACGTGCCGGTGGAGCATCTTGGGCCATGGCTTGAGGACAGGGGCAGCCTGAAAATTCCCCCCTTCCCGGTCACGGAATTCTCCCTGTTCCAGAGCCAATTGGGCCACGGCGGGGCGCGCTACCTCGAACTGGAATCCTATCCCTTGATGGATTATCCGGGCGAAACGGGGTGAAGCGAAACACCCCCTCGTATCGCATTCCGCATATTGCAATCAAAACCGAATACGGACATCCTTTCCATCAAGCGCGCCTGCGCCGTTCCGCAACCCTTGATACAGGATAAAGGCCATGTCCCGATTTATGACCGTCGGCGCCGCCCAGTTGGGGCCCATCGCCCGCGCTGAAACCCGCGCCCAGGTTGTCGCGAGGCTTCTGGACCTGATGCACCGGGCCAAGCACCGGGGCTGTGACCTTGTCGTCTTTCCCGAACTGGCGCTGACCACGTTTTTCCCGCGCTGGGACATGGATGACGAGGAAGAAATCAACGGTTTTTACGAGACCGATATGCCGGGGCCGGAAACCAAAACCCTGTTCGACACGGCGAAGGAGCTCGAGATCGGCTTTCATCTAGGGTATGCGGAACTGATCGAGGAAGACGGGCGTCAACGCCGGTTCAACACGGCCATCCTGGTCGGGCCGGACGGCGAAATCATCGGCAAGTACCGCAAGATCCACCTGCCCGGCAGCGCCGAAGTCGTTGACGGCATGGACGGCCAGCACCTTGAGAAGAAGTATTTCGAGGTCGGCAACCTGGGCTTCGGCGTGTGGCGGGCCTTCGGCGGCGTCATGGGCATGTGCATCTGCAACGACCGGCGCTGGCCGGAAACCTACCGGGTCATGGGTCTGCAGGGCGTCGAGATGGTGCTGTGCGGCTATAACACGCCGGTCGGTTTGGGGGATTCTTACGAAATGGACGGGCTCGCGCCGTTCCATAACCACCTGAGTTTTCAGGCCGGGGCTTACCAGAATTCAACCTGGGTGGTCGGCGTCGCCAAGGCCGGTTTCGAGGAAGGCTACAACATGATCGGGCAGAGCTGCATCGTCGCGCCGTCCGGAGAAATCATCGCCATGTGCTCGACGACCGGTGACGAACTGATCACCCACCGTTGTGATCTGGATGCGGGCAAGCCTTACAAGGATGACATCTTCAACTTCGACGCCCACCGCCGTACGGAAGCCTATGGCCTGATCGTCGAGAGAACCGGGGCGATCCCGCCCAAAGAATGAAAAAGAGGGAATAAAAAATGGCCGCAACAGGGTATGACGCCATCATTCGGGGCGGCACGGTCGTTTCGGCGTCCGACGAGTCGGTTTGTGATTTAGGCATCCGGGATGGCCGGATCGTGATGATCGGTGAAAACCTGGGCGATGCTGAAACGGTGATCGACGCAGCAGGCAAGTACGTGCTGCCGGGCGGTATCGACTCCCACACCCATATCGACGAACCGGGCTATGACGGCATCAGGCTGGCCGATGATTTCAGCTCGGGCACGCGCGCGGCTGTTTGCGGCGGCACCACGACGATCATCAGTTTCGCCCAGCAGGAACCGGACAAGACCATCCGAGCGGTGGTGGATGAATACCACGAAAAGGCAGGGGGAAACGCCTATTGCGATTACGGGTTTCATATCATTCTCAATGACCCGACGCCGCAAATCCTGGGCCAGGACCTGCCGGCCCTGGTGGCGGACGGCTATACGTCCTTCAAGGTTTACATGACCTATGACGAACTGGCGCTGGATGATTCCCAGATGCTCGACGTCTTCGCGGCCTGCAAGGAGCACGGCGCGTTTCCCATGGTGCATGCGGAGAACAACAGCTGCATCCACTACCTCATGAACAAGACGCTGGAACGGGGCGAAACGGACATGGGCGCGCACGGACGCCGGGCGCCGACGCCGGTGGAGCGCGAAGCGACGCATCGCGCCATAACGCTGGCCGAGATCATCGGCACGCCCATTCTGATCGTCCACATGTCGGCGGGCGACGCCGTCGAGCAACTGAAGTGGGCGCAGGAACGTAAATTACCCATCCACGGCGAGACCTGCCCGCAATACCTGTTCCTCTCACAGGCCGACCTGGACAAGCCGGGCGTGGAGGGAGCAAAGTTCATTTGCTCGCCGCCGCCGCGTTCCGGCTCCGACCAGCAGGCCATGTGGGACGCCCTGTGTGACGGCAGCGTCAATATTTTCTCTTCCGATCACTGCCCCTATAAATTCGAGGGCGCAGGCGGCAAGCAGAACGCCGGCCCCAATCCTTCGTTCCATGAGGTGCCGCCCGGCGTGCCGGGGATCGAGACGCGCCTGATGCTGCTGTTCTCGGAAGGCGTCATGAAGGGCCGCATGGATATGAACCGCTTTGTCGCCGTGACCTCGACCAATCCGGCGAAGCGCTATGGGCTTTACCCGAAGAAGGGCAACCTGAACGTGGGCGCGGACGCCGATATCACCATCTGGGACCCGGACCGGAAAGTCACCGTCCGCCATGAAAACCTGCACGACGCCACGGACTACACCCCATATGAAGGCATGGAACTGACCGGCCAGCCCATCATGACGCTGCTCAGGGGCCGGGTCATGTGGGACGACGGTACTTTTATGGGTGACGAGGCCGACGCGCCAGGTGACTTCATTCCCCGGAAGCCGACCGGCGGTTAAGCCACCCCGTATGATTTAACGTGGTCAAAGAACGTCGATGGGAATTTTAAGATACGATGTGCCGTTGTCTTCAGCGGGCGGCATATCGCCTGCGCGGATGTTGACCTGAACCGAAGGCAGGATCAGCGCCGGCATCTTCAGTTCCGCATCCTTCGCAGAGCGCTGGGCGACGAAGTCTTCTTCCGATACGCCGCCGCCGATGTGAACGTTCTTGTCCCGCTGTTCGCCGACCGTGGTTTCCCAGACATACTCGTCCCGTCCCGGCGCCTTGTAATCATGGCACATGAACAGGCGGGTTTCGTCCGGCATGGCGAACACACGCTGGATGGACCGGTAGAGCTGGCGGGCGTCGCCGCCGGGAAAATCACACCTGGCCGTACCGAAGTCGGGCATGAACAGGGTGTCGCCCACGAAAACCGCATCGCCGATAACGTACATGACACAGGCCGGCGTATGGCCGGGGGTGTGCATTACGGCGCCCTTCAGGCTGCCGATGGTGAATTCCTCATCCGGCTTGAACAGGTGGTCGAACTGGCTGCCGTCGCAAGGCATGCCGGGGCCGGTGTTGAAAACGTTGCTGAAAGTATCCTGCACCACCGGCACGTGATCGCCGATGCCGGTTCGTCCGCCGGTTTTTTGTTTCAGGTAGGCCGCCGCCGTAAGGTGATCGGCGTGAACATGGGTATCGAGTATCCACTCAACCGTTAGCGAGGTGTCCCTGATGTAATCGAGCACGGCGTCGGCGGAAGCCGTCGAAGTGCGGCCAGAAGCCGGGTCGTAGTCCAGCACGGAATCGATAACGGCGCAGGCCGACGTCTCAGGATCCGATACGACATAAGTAACGGTAAAGGTCGCTTCATCAAAGAAAGATCGAACAACGGGATTTGCCAAGAATAGTGTCCTCCATCAAATGGTTCGATATGATATAGGGTTGCTGATACAACCTTTGCAATAGGGTGATGATCCCCCGTTAGGGTTATAGCCGACAGGTTTGTTGCGGTGGTATCAGGGGGCCTTAACTGGTCAGGATGACAGGGAGTACGAAGCGTGAGTGAGATCAAGAATCTGGGAGTGGACGGGCAGCGCCTGTGGGACAGCCTGATGGAAATGGCCAAGATCGGCGCGACGGACAAGGGCGGATGCTGCCGCCTTGCGTTGACGGATCTGGACAAGGAAGGCCGCGATCTGTTCGTCAAGTGGTGCGAGGATGCCGGCTGCACCATCCGCGTTGACAAGATGGGTAACATCTTCGCACGCCGCCCGGGCCGCAACAACGACCTGCCGCCCGTCATGACGGGTAGCCACCTGGACACCCAACCCACGGGCGGAAAATTCGACGGCGTTTACGGCGTGCTGTCTGGTCTTGAGGTTATCCGTACCCTGAATGACCTGGGCTATGAGACGGAACATCCCATCGAGGCTGCTGTCTGGACCAACGAGGAAGGCTCGCGCTTTGCGCCTGCCATGATCGCATCAGGCGTTTATGCGGGTGTGTTCGATCTGGATTTCGCACTTTCCCTTGAGGACCAGGACGGCATGGTGTTCGGCGAAGAACTGAAACGCATCGGTTACGCCGGGTCGGACGATGTCGGCGGACGTGACATCCATGCTTTCTTTGAGGTTCATATCGAACAGGGCCCTGTTCTGGAGGAGGCTGACATCCCCATCGGCGTGGTGACGGACGCCCAGGGCCAGCGCTGGTTCGAGCTGACGCTGACGGGCGTTGAATCCCACGCCGGGCCGACCCCCATGGAACGGCGCAAGGACGCGCTTCTGGGCGCGTCGCGCGTTGTCGACCTGGTCAACAGGATCGGACTCGACAACGCGCCCAAGGCCTGCACCACCTGCGGCATGATGAACGTCTACCCCAATTCCCGGAACGTCATTCCGGGGCAGGTGTTCCTGACCATCGATACCCGTCATCCCGACAATGACACCCTGAACGCCATGGGCGACGCCGTGCGTGAGGGTATCGAAAAGATCGCTGCCGACATCGGTCTCGATGTGGAATTGGAGGAAATCTTCTATTTCGCGCCGGTCAATTTCGATGAAAGCTGTGTTGATGCGGTAAGAAAAGGTGCGGAAGAATGCGGCTATGTAACCCGCGACATGGTATCGGGCGCCGGGCACGATTCCTGTTATATCGCCCAGTCCGCGCCGACATCCATGATCTTCGTTCCCTGCATCGACGGTATCAGCCACAACGAGGTGGAGGACGCCAAGCCGGAATGGATAACGGCTGGGTGCGACGTGCTGCTCCGCGCCATGCTGGACAAGGCGGGACATGTGAGCTGAAGAAACGCGTTATAGGCGGTCTTCCGCCGCGCTTTGCAACAGGTTCGGCAAATCGGCCATGGCATCGAAAATACAGGCGGCGCCTTCGGCGCGAAGCTTTTCGCCCTGCGCTGCTGTTACATGGCTACCGCCGGTAAATCCGAAAACGGCCATGTCCGCAGCGACGGCCCCTTGTACGCCAAAGATGGAATCTTCTATCACCACCGTTCTTTCCGGGCTCGCGTCCATTCGTTCGGCGGCATGAAGAAACAAGTCCGGCGCTGGTTTGCCGTTCTTCACTTCAACCGCGGAGAAGATGTGAGGCTCAAAACTTTCCAGCAGGTCTGTAATTTCCAGCGATTGGCGGATGCGTGTCGGGTGACCGGATGAGGCGACGCATCTGTTAAAGGGAATGGTTTCCAGCACGGACGCCACGCCATCAATGGCCCGCAGCTGGGTCTTGCTGGTTTCGAAGTTTCGCCGGCGAAGTTCTGTCGCGAACGTATCGGGCAAAGGACCCCAGTTGTTTTCAATCAACGAAATGACGGACGCCATTGAGCGTCCGGCGTATTGCGTAAGACAATCGTCAGCGGTGTGCGGCATGCCCAGTTCCGTCAGATAGCCCGCCATGTTTCGATTATGGATGATTTCAGAATCCACCAGGACGCCGTCACAATCGAAAATGACCAGATCGACATCCGGCATGTCAGCCCAGATCACGCTCGATAATATGGTTGAGCAGTCCCCGGCTGGCGTTCTCAACAAGGTCCAGCACATGGTCAAAACCATCGTCGCCGTAATAGGGATCGGGGACTTCACGTTCGGGAACGCTTTCGGCAAAGTCCAGCATCATGTGCAGCCGGTCCTCGAATCCCGTGGGACAAAGGGTGCGTAAATCCATCATGTTTCCGCTGTCCATGGCGAGGATGTAATCGAAGCGCTGAAAGTCCCCGGGCTGTGTCTGGCGGGCGCGAAGTCCGCTCAAGTCGATGCCGCGGCGCAGTGCGGCGGCCTGGGAACGGCTGTCGGGTGGCTTCCCGCGATGCCAGTCCATCATGCCGGAAGAATCGGCGGTGATCCTGTCTCCATATCCGGCGTTACGCACCAGGTTTCGAAAGACGCCCTCAGCCGTCGGTGAACGACAAATATTGCCAAGACAGACAAAAAGAACATTGACCATTTAAAGCCTCCACATGATATGCAGAGTATAGCAGGAAGCTTGACTGGCGTCCGCTTAGATCGGATCACGTTAATATGATGTGAGCAAGGAATGCCCCATGAAAAATGTCCATTCATCCATTGAAGCGTTAGCCGCCGATGCGCCCATTGTCGTGCTGACCGGCGCGGGCATTTCAAAGGAATCGGGCCTGTCCACCTTCCGTGACGATGACGGCATCTGGGCAACAGTCCGGATCGAGGACGTCGCCACGCCGGAAGCCTTCGCCAGGAATCCGGAGGCCGTGCATGATTTCTACAACATGCGCCGCCGCCTGCTGACGGAAAAGCAAGTCGAGCCGAATGCCGCTCATTACGCCCTTGTGGAACTGGAGCAGGCCTGGCCGGGTGGTGTGCTGATCGTAACCCAGAACGTGGACAGCCTGCATGAGCAGGCCGGCACACAGAACCTGATCCACATGCATGGCCGACACCGCGAGGCCCGCTGCAATCATTGCGGATACGTCGTCGAGTGGCATGGCGACATGTCGACGGCGGATGTATGCGGGGGCTGCGAAAAAAGCGGGGGGCTCCGCCCCAATGTCGTCTGGTTCGGTGAAATGCCCATGGATATGGACCTTATCGAGGAGGCATTGATGAATTGCGGCCTGTTCATCTCCATCGGCACATCCGGAAATGTCTATCCAGCGGCCGGGTTTGTTAGACTGGTCGAACGGACCGAGGCCGTGTCCGTGGAACTGAACCTTGAACCATCCGAAGGAGCGAGGAACTTCGATCATGCCCGCTACGGCCCGGCGACGGAAGTCGTGCCTGTGTTCGTCAGCGATCTGCTGTCCAGTATCGAATGACGACATCGCCCGACACCCTTGAAGCCCTGCAACTGGAAATCGCCGCCTGCACTCTGTGTTCTGCCCACCTGCCGCTCGGGCCCAGGCCGGTGGTCCGCCTCAAGCCCGGGGCCAGGCTGCTGATCATCGGCCAGGCGCCGGGAACGAAAGTTCATGAAACGGGCATTCCCTGGAACGATCCGTCGGGCGACCGGTTGCGGGACTGGCTGGGGCTCGACCGTGCGGTGTTCTACGACAGTCCCTCCATCGCCATCATGCCGATGGGTTTCTGTTATCCGGGCCGGGAGGAAAAGGGTGGCGACAAGCCGCCGCGTCCGGAATGTGCGCCCCATTGGCATCAGAGGACGCTGGACCGGCTTGAAAAGGTGGAACTGACCCTGCTGGTGGGCAGTTATGCACAGAAACACTATCTCGGCAGCACTAAGGGAAAGACCATGACCGAAACCGTTGCCCGCTGGCGTGACTATCAGCCAGAGTTTTTACCGACGCCCCATCCCAGTTGGCGCACAACGGCGTGGCTGAGGAAGAATCCCTGGTTCGAGTCGGAAATCTTGCCCTGGCTGCGGCACCGGGTGGCGGAGATCATAGGCTAATGATTATCTGATTTCAGAAAAAATTATCATTTGAAATCAATAGACTGACATGATTGTCCACAAACAGGATCAATCAGTTGATCTTTGTCATTTTCCTGTCATGGAATTGTGCCTATGATCTGAAAGCTGCAACACGTTAGCGTAATAAACGTGGTTCATGGGGTTCGTCTGTGCACACCATATCCGACAATGACCTGTTTCACCGGCTTGTCTTCGACAATCCGTGGTGGGACTTCACGGATGAGACCGAGATCAAGTTCCGTAACCCGACAAAACGGTCATTCTTTCCGGCTTTCGTCACCCGCGTCATGAAAGCCGGGCAGGGCGATGTCCTGGTGTTGGCGGGCCCGCTACGCGCCGGTAAGACGGTGATGATGCGCCAGATGGTGGCCGATCTGATCGAACGGGGCATATCACCGAAAAACGTCTTTTATTGTTCCATGACCACGCCCAGTTATACGGCGGCTGATTTAGGCACTCTTTTCGAGATGTTCTGCCGCCGCTACCGCCATACGCCGGATGCGGAGCTTTATGTTTTCTATGATGAGATTCAGTACCTGAAAGACTGGGAAGGGGCGCTGTTGAAACTCGCAAGCCAGCGCCCGAATGCACGGTTCGTCTGTGCGGTATCCGCCGGTTCGCCAAGCACCGTATCCGGCGAAAGATCCCACAAGGAACGCATGGACACGTTTATCCTGCCGCCGCTGACGTTCCTGGAATTCATGCGGTTTCGCAATACGGAAGAAAAGCTGTTTGACCTGAGAGAAGGCAAGGGAGGCGGTTCCCGTGGCAATGTGGCCATGCGGAAAGGCGCCTTGCCGCATCTGAATGCGGAGTTCCACCGGTATGTCAATTTCGGCGGTTTTCTCGAAGGCGTCCTCGGCCAGCAACGCGAAGGCGCACCGGCGCCCACCTTTATCCGGGACGGGGTCGCGGACAGGGTGCTGCACAAGGATTTGGCCGGCATGCATGGCGTCAACGACGCCCAGGAACTGAACCGGCTGTTCGCCCTGTTGGCGTTCAACACGGCGCGCGAGGTGTCCATGGACGATCTGGCGAAGGCAACGGGCATCGCCAAGAACACCTTGCGGAAGTACCTGGATTATCTGGAATCCGCTTTCCTGATCCGCCGGGTCGCCCGCGTCGACGGCGATGCGGAACGATTCCAGCGCCAGGTCTCCTTCAAGGTCTACTTGACGTCGCCCTGCATCTACTCGGCCCTCTATGGTCCTGTGGCGGCCAACGACCAGACCTTTTCCAGGCTGGCGGAAACGGCGCTGGTATCGCAATGGCTGGGGGCGCCCAGCGTCAATGACCTGGCCTATGCGAGTTGGCGCAACGGCAAGATCGACCTGATCGCCATGCATCCGAACACCGACAAACCCGATCACGTCTATGAAATAGACTGGACCGATAAGTATAATTCTCCGGAAAACAGGCCGGATGAAATCGTCGATTTTGTCGAACGCAACAACGTGGAAGCCCTGCCCTATATCCTGACCAATTCCATCGCCCGGCCCGGCATGATGCGGACCGTGAACCTCACCCTGGCGCCATTGTCACTATATTGTTACTGGCTGGATCGAGACCCGACGCTTAGAAGTTTTCATCGTAAAAGGGTGGAATAGGGGCATTTTTCCGAGATGCCGGAACAGACGCACATTTACCAGAGCCCGCTCCTCGACAGCACGCGATGGGACCACGTCCGCCCGCGCCCTGATGACATTGTCGTCGCGACACCTTACAAGAGCGGCACAACCTGGATGCAGAACATCGTCCTGCACCTGATTTTCCAGGACCTGGAAGTCCGTTTTATCAACAGTTTCTCGCCCTGGGTGGATAACCGGGTCATTCCCCTTGAGACAATGCTCGACAAGATCGAGACGCAGGATCACCGGCGCTGCCTGAAAAGCCATTTACCGCTCGACGGGTTGCGGTTTTTCGAGACGGCGAAGTACATCGTCGTCGGGCGCGACCCGCGCGATGTGTTCATGTCCTTGTGGAACCACTACAGCGCCTATACACCGGAAATGTACCGGCTCATGAACGAAACGCCTGGCCGGGTCGGCCCGCCCATGCCGGAATGTCCCGATGACATTCACGCGTTCTGGAACCAATGGATCAACCAGGGCTGGTTCGAGTGGGAAACCGAGGGGTATCCCCACTGGTCGAATTTCAGGCATGTGCAGACCTGGTGGAACTACCGCCATATGCCGAACATCCTGTTCGTGCACTACAATGACCTGCTGGAAGACCTGCCGGGCGAGATTGGGCGCATTGCCGATTTTCTGGAAATCGCCTGCCCCGTGGATACGGTTCAAGCCATTGCCGATCTTGTTTCCTTCGACAGCATGAAACGCGATGCGGAGCAAATTCAGCCCGACATGCATCTCCGCTTCAAGGGCGGCGCCAGGACGTTCATCAACAAGGGAACGAACGGGCGCTGGCGGTCCGTGTTGAACGATGCGGAGTTGGACATGTACCGGGCGGCGGCCAAGCGCGAGCTTGCCGATGACTGTCATGCATGGATCGAGAATGGTGGCGCCGTATGAGGTTTCTAACCGCATATGTTCTATTATCGATTTTAACCCTTGCTGTGCTGTTTGCCGTGCCAGCAAAAGCCATTGAACAGGAACAGGACGTGAAGCTGATGGCATCGGCGCCGGCGACGACTGACCGGCTGCTGTCGGCGCCCCATACGGGCAGTACTATCTGCGACCTGCCGGATCGCACGCTGGTGCGTTTCTTGAAAAGGGCGAATCACGGACCTCATAAGTTTGCCAAGGTAGAAGTCCTAGCGGGCGACTGCGTGGGAAACCAAGGCTTTGTCCCATGGCTTTCCCTCGACCCTAAACCGCAGATAGAGTAATTCTTGGGTCATGACGCCTGCTCCCCGCCCTTCCACCCGGATTATCCTCTGGTCCCTGCCGCGTTCGGTCTCCACCGCCTTTGAGCATTCGGTGCGTTCCCTGGCTGGCGTGCGGGGATTCCATGAGCCCTATTCAGCCGCCTATTACCTAGGCGAGGAGATGCGATCACCCCGCTACAAAGGCGTTGAACCGGTTCCGGATTGCCGATTCCAGGATATAAAAGCCTCGCTGGAATCCGACGATCCCGGCTGCGAAGCCTTTTTCGTCAAGGACATGGCCTATACCCTGGGCGAGGATTACTCGTTATTGCCCGAGGGCTACACCCACTCCTTCCTGATTCGCGACCCGCGCTGGTCCATTCCCTCGCTCTACAGGATTCTGGAAAGCGGCAAGGCGGCGCATTGGGACGATTTCATCCCCGAGGAGTTCGATTATGCGGCGCTTGCCCGGCTGAGAGAGCATCTGTTTGGGCACGGCCAAGTCTGCCCGATCATCGATTCAGAAGACCTCCTGGCGGAGCCGGCCGCGACCATGCGGGCCTACTGCGATGCTGTCGGGCTTGCCTACGATCCGGCCATGCTGAGCTGGGATTCGAGCGAGAGCGAGGATCGCTGGGCCGTCTGGGGCGTTGAGTGGTATGAAACGTTGAGCGGCAGCAATGGTTTCATGGTCAGGCCGCGCGGCGCCGAGCCCGAACTCGGCGGGTTGCCGGGTCCGGTTCTTGCCGCCATCGAGGCGGCCCTTCCCGTTTATGAAGGACTCCGCGCCGAACGCCTTGTTCCAGCGCCCTGAGATCAGTTGAGAAGCCTTTCCCGCAGCGCCTCGATGTGAATGGCGCCGGTACCGCAGCACCCGCCGACGATGGAGACTCCGTGGTTCTCGATCCAGTCGGCGGCGAGCTCCGCATAATCCTCCGGCGTTATGGCATTGGTGAAGTCCCAGTCGGGGATGACGAGGGCGCCGGTTTCGGCATAGGCCATGACAGGGCCCGACCAACGTTCGCGCAGGACATCGACGGCCGGCGCTATGGCCTCGACCTCGGAATGCATAATGCCGGCAACCTGACAGCCGTGGGACAGGACGCTGTCGACGATCTCGCCGAAATCGCCCTCGGGCATGTCGGCGAAGTCGATAGGCGCATGATAGCTGGTCGCCTGGCCGTTTTCGTCAACGTTCGCACTGAAGCCCGTCCATACGGGCAATCCCGTTTCATTGGCGGCTTCCAGAACCAGGGCGGCGTTTTCCTTGTCGATCATCATTTCACACAGGATCAGGTCGCAGCCCTCTTCCGCGATGGCATCGGCCTGGATGCGGTAGCTGTCGCGTACGCCTTCGCCCACGGCGGTTCGTGAAATGCCCTCCAGGGACGGCATGCTCGACATGGAGCCCGCAACCCAGACCTGCCCGGTCGCCACATTGTCGCGCGCCTGCTTCGCCAGCGCGATGCCATCGCGATTGATCTGGGCGGCGTCGTGGTCCTTGTCGACGCTCGCCAGGACATGGGGGGCGCAGGCAAACGTGCTCGCCGTGATGATCTCCGATCCGGCGCGGATGTAGTCTTCATGTACTTCCCGCACCAGATCGGGATTGACGACATGGGCGATGCCGCTCCAGACGCTGCCGTCCATGGCAAGCCCCTTGCGTTCCATTTCCGTGCTGACACCACCGTCGAGAAGGATGATCTTCTCCTCCGCCAGCCGTTCTTCCAATGTTGTCATTTTATTGCTTCCTCCAGAATTGATCTCTTACCCCTGTGCGTTCCTGTATATACGACCTATTTCAGGATTGGAGTCAAAAGGTTGTGAAGCCGCACGACTGCCGGCCAGCCCTGTAAATCAGGATATTGCTTCCGAAAAACGATTCCTTTTTAGTTGTCCTGACTATATGGACATGGAACGATTTGAGCCCATGGAAAGCCGACACTTTAAAAGTAATGCTGGCGCTACATTCACTGTCCAGCCCATGACCCCCAACGTTGGGGCGGAAGTTACGGATCTTGACCTGTCCGCTGAGTTGGACGATGGGACGATTAGCGATATCGTACAGGTCCTGGGTGAATACGGCGTCCTGTTCTTCCGCAACCAATCGATTACGCCTGCCGACCATCTTGCCCTGGCGCGCCGGTTCGGCGACATCAACATCAACAAATTCTTCTATCACGTCGACGGATTTCCCGAGATCGCCAACGTCCAGCGCAAGCCGGATGAAAGGGGGGCCACGGGCTGGTACTGGCACACGGACCATTCCTATGACGAGAACCCGGCCATGGGATCAATCTTCGTCGCCCGGGAATTGCCGCCCGTCGGCGGCGATACCTTGTTCGCCAGCACGTATGCTCCCTATGACGCCCTGTCCGACGGCATGAAGTCCGTTCTCGACGGTCTCTGGGCGTGGCACAGCGATCTTGTCTGCCCGGAAGTCAGCCAGCCGTCCCTGCATGAGGATTTCGGCGGAAGATTGAAATTGCTCGATACACCCGGCACCCGCGCCCGGCATCCGGTCGTAATCCGCCACCCGATTTCCGGGCGCAAGTCGCTCTATATCAATCCGGGTTTTACGGAAGGTATCGACGGCTGGACGGTTGAGGAGTCCAAACCGCTGCTCGATTTCCTCTATAGCCACATCGGCCAGCCACAGTTTACCTATCGCCACCGCTGGCGTTCAGACGACGTCGCCTTTTGGGACAACCGCGCGACATGGCATTGTGCGCTGGACGACTGTTTCGGTCACAGCCGGATTCTGCACCGGATCACGATAGAGGGTGAAAGCCTACAACCGGCGGCAGGGCGCGCCGCCTGAATCAAAAAAACAGCATCAAGATATCAACCGAAGAGACTCAGGATGGTTCTTTCGGAAGCGCCGGCGAACGATGTGCCGGTGTTTTTCAAGTCCCCGCTGATCGAAGCGGCTAGATCGCGGGCTTCCTGCTCGGCGATAACCGGCTCGTCCGGATTCAATTCCGTCGGTGGCGAGGCTTCAGCCAGTGCGGCCGTTTTGGGATTCACATCGACTTGAACGGCTGCGTCGGCCCGGCTGTTATCAGCCTGTTGCTGTGCTTCGGTTTTCTTCCCGATAGTCGCCGCTGACTTCTGAAGGGCGACAATATCGTTAACAACGGCACTTGTGATTTTAAGATCTGCCATCTTCTTCCTGCCCGATTAATTCTTCATGCCCCATGAATGCCGGGGCATATCCCTGGTTAGCATTCCAAAACTGTAAAGAAAATCTTGGTGGAATGTTAGCATAAATAACGTTTCTTCGTCATTCAGTAACAGCTTTAACGATATAAACGGCGCTTTCCCTGATTTGTCGATCTCCTACCTTCGTATAAATCAATCATACTTCTGTACAATTGTATTTTTTTCCCAATCAAAGATAGTTGAAACAGTGAAATAGCCTTGTTGAGACGCAAGTGACACACCAAAAGCCAAGTGTTCACTTAAGTGAGAGTGCTCCACTAGAGATTAATAATCCTAAGTTTCCACTGTTTTATGATGTACTGGATCAATTACGAATAGGCCTGACCTGCTTTGACAGTGACGACAGGCTGGAATACTGCAACGAACAGTTTTTACGGTTATTTCTCTCCATTGAGAGCATAAACGGAATTATCGGTCTCACTTATGAAGAACTGATGCGCCGGATTATCGAGGGCGGTAATCTGGCAGGCAGTGATATCGTCTGCGATCCCGAAGGAGCCCTCCAAAACAGGCTGTCAAACTTTAGAAAAATGCGGTGTACCAGCCTAGAGCAATTGGCGGATGGGCGCTGGATCGAGGTCAAGGAACGAATAACCGCAAACGATGATGTCATTATCCAGTGGCAGGACGTTACGGAATACATTCGTAAGGACATGCAATTCAAAAGCGCCACCGAATGTATCGGTGAGGGATTTGCGATCTGGGGTCAAGATAGCAGACTTAAACAATTCAATGACAAGTTTGCAGCTAATCATGGGCTTGTGGGAAGCATGCATGTTGGCATGCAGTACAAAGACGTTCTTACGGCATTGGTCTGGTCCGGTTTATTGCGTCTGGACGTCCCTGCCGATACGTGGATAGACCGCAGGCTTAAAAACAGACACCTGCCCGTAAGGCACGAAACCCTTTCTTATCAGAATGGCACTTATCTGGATATTTCCGAACGGCGCAGCAAAGACGGAAGCGTCGTTGTCATAATGAACGACGTGTCGGAATTAAAGCATAAGGAAAATGAGTTAATACTCAGAGGGCAAACCCTGGAGAACGCCAATTACGATCTCGAAATGTCGAGAGCGGCCATGGAGGAGCAGGGCAAAAGGCTCGTCGATCTGGCCGAAAACCTGGAACATACGAAAGCCGATCTTGAAAAAGCAAAAATGCAAAGCGATGAAAGCCTGTCTAACGCCCAGCGCATCGCACATGTCGGCAATTGGCGTAGGGATACGAAGGACAAGAAGCTGATAGCCTGTTCGGATGAATATGCCAGCATTTATGGTGTCACGGTGGAGGAAATCTACGATCTTATCAACGATCACCTGGATCAGGTTATCCATCCTGACGACCGGGAGCTTTATGATGCCGTATTCAATGAATTCCATGACAAGGGGGAGAATTATGAAATTGATTACCGAATTCTTCGCCCGGATGGCGAAGTCCGGTATATCAAGGACATAGGCAAAGTTATCCGGGATGAAAGAGACACGCCTGTCGAACATGTTGGCACTATTCAGGATATTACCGAGTTGAAAAGCGCCGAAGCACAACTTGTTCAGGCCGGGAAAATGGCGTCGCTGGGAGAAATGGCCACTGGTGTGGCCCATGAACTCAATCAGCCGTTAAATATAATTCAGATGTCCGTAGATTCCTTGTTGGAGTTTATCGAAGATGGCGATATCAGCCCTGAACTCGTCACTAAAAAGTTAAACCGGATAAACGGGCAAATAGAACGTGCTTCGACAATAATAAATCATATGCGCACATATGGGCGTGAAGCTTCTGAGACTCCTACCCCCATATCCGTGATCAACGTCATCAACAATGCAACGCAGTTTGTTAGCGAGCAATTCAAGGTGCGCAATATTAATTTGACGGTCGACATGCCCGATACGTGTTGTCCCGTGATGGGACACGCGACGCAGTTGGAACAGGTGATCATGAACCTTCTGACAAATGCCGGCGACGCCATTGAAGAGAATATCGTAAACGACTTCGGCCAAGGCAGGGTTACAATCAAGGTTGAGGAATGCTCTCAGTCCGGAATGGTCGATATTTTGGTCACTGATACGGGAGGGGGAATTCCCGATCAGATCATTCAAGACATTTTCAATCCCTTCTTCACGACCAAGGAAATCGGCAAAGGAACCGGCATCGGATTATCGATCTCCTATGGAATTATCGCCAACATGGGCGGAACCATCGCCGTTTCCAATACGGATACCGGCGCTCAATTCAAGATATCCCTGCCAATGAAAATGTAACGTCGTTCCTTAACGGACCTCAACCAGCAGGTCGGTCGGACCGCCATCCGCGTTGATGGGCCAGCCATCCACTTTCAGATCGAACGGACACGACGAGACCACGCAGATCAGGTCCATCAGGGCTTCCAGTTCAACGTAGGCGCCGGGCGGCACCGGATTGGGTGGCGAAACGAACGAGCCGTCCTCTTCGATCCTGGTGTTGGTGAAAAAATTGACCGGTTGCGGCACCACATCGATCTGGTGGCCTTCACGCCGCATGGCCGTATGCAGGTTTTCGGAGCAGCTGGCATGCGGCCCGACATGGCCGAAGAACTCATAACGGAACTGGTCGCAGGCCGCAATCATCATGTCGTGAACGCCGTTTGCACCGTCATCGGTAATCGTCAGCATGGGCCGGCGGAAGCGGGAGATCAGGGTGTCGCCCTGGCGCGGCTTGACGTTGAAGGTCGTGACCCAGGTATGGTTGGCCGACAGCCACTCGCCCACGTCATCGGCGTTATAGGCGAAAAAGTCGGCGGCCTGCGCCCCCTTGGGCGTGGTGATACGGATGTGCTGGCCCTTGTTGACCCGGACGGCGCGTCCGTCGCTGGCGGGAACGGTAATCTCGGTCATGGCGTGACCCCTACAATTCTAGTATGGCGCAAATCTTGCCCGCCAGGTCATTCCCGCGCAAGCGGGAATCCAGATTCTCCGTTTTCCTGGACTCCCGCATTCGCGGGAGTGACTGGGAGAAGGTTTCACACAGGTATATCGAGATTGACGGTGTCGCCAGAAACTATTTCCTAAGCCGAAGACGCAAGGCATTCAGCTTGATGAAGCCTTCGGCATCACGCATGTCATAAACGCTGTCTTCCTCGAATGTCACCAGTTCCTCGCTGTAGAGGCTGAACGGCGACTTGCGTCCCGTGACGATCACGTTGCCCTTGTAGAGTTTCAGACGCACGGAACCGGTGACCTTCTTGCTCGACTCATCAATGGCGGCCTGCAACATCTCGCGTTCGGGCGAGAACCAGAATCCGTTGTAGACGATCTCGGCATAACGGGCCATCAACTCGTCTTTCTGGTGCGCGGCGCCCTTGTCGAGGGTCAGGCTCTCCATGGCGCGATGAGCGTGATAGAGCACCGTACCGCCCGGCGTTTCATAGACGCCGCGGGATTTCATGCCGACGAAGCGGTTCTCGACAATATCAATGGCGCCGACGCCGTTACGCCCACCCAGTTCATTGAGCTTGGTAAGCAGTTCGGCAGGGCTCAGCTTCTCGCCGTTGACGTGGGTCGGGTCGCCGGCTTCGAAATCGATGGTGATTTCTTCCGGCGTATCGGGGGCGTTCCAGGGCGGCGTGACGCGGGTAAGGATATGCTCCCAGTCCGGCTCGACCCAGGGATCCTCCAGCGCCTTGCCCTCGGAAGATATATGCAGCAGGTTGGCGTCCTGTGAAAAGGGCGGCTCGCCGCGCTTGTCCTTGGGAACCGGGATCTGGTGCTTTTCGGCGTAATCGATCAGCTTGGTGCGTGAGTTCAGGTCCCATTCCCGCCACGGTGCGATGATCTTGATGTTCGGTTTCAGCGCGTAGTAACCGAGCTCGAAACGGACCTGGTCGTTACCCTTACCTGTTGCGCCGTGGGCGACGGCGTCGGCGCCGGTCTCGTTGGCGATTTCGATCTGGCGTTTGGCGATCAGCGGCCTGGCGATGGAAGTGCCCAGCAGGTAGGTGCCTTCGTAAATGGCGTTGGCGCGGAACATGGGGAAGACATAGTCGCGCACGAATTCCTCGCGCAGGTCATCGATGTAGATTTCCTTGATGCCCAGCATTTCGGCCTTCTTCCGGGCCGGCTCAAGTTCTTCGCCCTGCCCCAGGTCGGCGGTGAATGTCACCACTTCACAGCCGTAGACATCCTTCAGCCATTTCAGGATGACCGATGTATCAAGACCTCCGGAATAGGCCAGGACGACCTTCTTGATTTCCCCTTTTGCAGCGCTGCTCATGCTCGTTAATCCCGCAGAAAATTGTATCGGCGCCGGAAGTGTCCAGTCATGGTCCGGCAATGCGCGCGCAGTATAGGCATTCACGGGTCATGGGCAAGACTCAGCAGTGGGAACATTTCCAGCGTTCGCCGCCATACATAAGAAAACACGCATATTGGTCGTGCATCGATAAACAAGTTGAGTCTATAGTGCTTACGGGAACCGCGAAGAGTTCCAAGAGGGAAACAGTCAACGATGTCCGAAGAAGACGCGCTCGGTACAGGTGTTGGGAATCTGCGGATCCTCCTTGCGGAGGACGACCCCCTGATGGCGAAAATTATCCAGACCTACCTGGGCAAGATCGGTTGCCCCGCGCCTGTCGTGGTTGAGGACGGCCAGGCGGCGATTGACCATTTGTCCTCGGCTGATGAAGCACCCCACGCCTTTATTACCGACCTGAACATGCCCGGCATGGACGGTATCGAGATGTTGCGGCATATCGCCGACCTGAACTACCGTGGGCACATGATTCTGATTACCGGCGAGCATGCCGATGTTCTGCAGACAACCCGCGCGCTGGCCGAATCCCATGGTTTGAACATGGCGGCGGCGCTGACGAAACCGATTGCCTATGACGTCCTTGCCGCATCGATGACAGAGATTGCGAAAGCCGTTTCCGAGACGGTTGTCGATGCTGGTGAAGATGAGAAGTCTGCCGGCGGCCTTGAAGAGATAAGCGTGAAGGTCGATCCTGATGAGCTAAGGCAGGCGCTGGAAACCGGCGCCCTGGCCGTTCATTACCAGCCCAAGGCTCAGATTGAGCCCCATAATCTGTCCGGCGTCGAGGCGCTGGTAAGATGGAATCACCCTCACCATGGCGAGATCGGTCCGGACAATTTCATTCATTTAGCCGAACAGCATGACCTGATTATTGATATCACCGACTTTGTGCTACGCGAAGCGCTAACCCAGGCCGGGCGATGGGCTGCTGCTGGAAATCCGATCACAGTGGCGGTGAACATTTCAATGGATTGTCTCGGGCGTCTCGATTATCCGGATTTTATCGCCGCCCTGGCCGATGAAGCCGGCCTGGACCGTTCGCTGGTGATGCTGGAAATTACCGAAAGCCGCCTGATGCAGGAATTGACCAGCGTGCTGGAGGTGCTGACCCGGCTCCGCATGAAAGGGTTTGGACTTTCAATCGATGACTTCGGAACCGGTTATTCTTCCATGACCCAGTTACAGCGCCTGCCGTTTACGGAACTGAAAATCGACCGGGTGTTCGTTCACGGTGTTCAGCATGACGCCAAAGCCCAGGCAATCATGTCGTCCAGCGCGGACCTGGGACGGCGGCTCAATATGAAGATTGTCGCTGAAGGCGTGGAGAATGACGAAGACATGGCCTATGTCCGCGAAATGGGCTGTGACGTGGTCCAGGGTTTTATCATTGCCAGGCCCATGGATGCGGATGCTTTTGACGACTGGCTCGTTGACTGGCGGGCGGAACACCAGGGCGACTAAACTCCTTCAAAAAAACATGGTTGATCAACCTAGCCGGTCCGTGCACCAATACGGGACGGGATAGAACTGTGATCACAAGAGAAATATCGTGCAGGGTGATTTTGCCAGAGAAACAGAAGAGGGCGGAGCTTCGGCCAGTCAGGTTGAGGACGCAACTACCGGCCCGACAATCCTGATTGCCGAAGACGAGCCCATGCTGTCGATCATGCTGGAACGCATGCTGGCGTTGGCTGGTTACACGAATACGCTGTTGGCGGTGAATGCCAATGAAGTCCTTGTAAGGCTCGACGCGGACCGGGATGACCCAGACCTGATCCTGTTGGACCTGCACATGCCCGGCATGGACGGGGTTGAGCTTTTGCGCCATATCGGCGCCAGGGAATATGCCGGCAGCCTTGCGCTTGTCAGCGCCGAGGACATGGATGTCCTGAAAGCAAGCCGTGACCTGGCTATTGCCCATGGCGTTAACATTGTTGGCATGCTGCAAAAACCCGTGATAGCCGAAGAACTTACCGCCCTGCTGGAAATTGCGTTCAAGTCCAATGACGTTCGGTCACATAAGAACGATGTGGATATCGACCCACAGGATATCCGGGATGCCTTGAATAAGGGAGAGTTTGAGCTTCATTATCAGCCCAAGGTATCGGTTCATGACCAAAAGGTCATCGGCGTTGAGGCCCTGTTACGGTGGCAGCATCCGGATAAGGGCTGGATCAGTCCTGCGGTTTTTATCCCGTTGGCTGAGCATACGGGGTTAGTAGGCGATATTACGGATTACGTCCTTCAAACCGCCATTGCCCAGGCCGGGCAGTGGGCGGAGGAAGGGCTGGACCTCACCCTTGCCGTTAATCTGTCGGCGGACTGCCTGCATGAGCACCATTACCCCGACATGATCGCCGACCTGGTTCGTGATGTGGGACTGGAGCCCAGTAAGCTGACATTGGAAATCACCGAGACCAAGCTGATGCGGGATCAGAAAGTGGCCCTGGAGGTTCTCACCCGGTTGCGTATGAAGGGTTTTGGCCTTTCCGTGGATGACTTCGGAACGGGCTATTCCTCCATGGAGCAATTACGCCGTATGCCGTTCAATGAGTTGAAGGTCGACCGGCACCAAACTCGGACGCCAGCTGAACCTGAAAATCGTCGCCGAAGGGGTGGAGGATCAGATTGACCTGGACAGGATTTCTGAACTTGATTGTGACGTGGTTCAGGGCTTCTTCGTGGCCCGCGCCATGCCGGGCGATCAGATCTTTTCGTGGGTGGAGAACTGGGCCGCTATCGGGGCCAGGGCCGATACATAACATTATCCGCTCAACCACCCTTCAAAAACCTCTTTCAAGGCGTCCCAGGGCTGGTAGCCTGCCGTCAGCAAAGCGAACTCGTCGCCCTTGCGCAAGACAACCGTCGGAAACCCTGTTGCTTTTAACTGACGGGCTACATGGAAATCCCCGGCGGTTTCATAGGCGCTGGCGATATCCGAAAAACGGCCCTCGAAAGCCTGGCGCTCTATCCCTGTCTCGTGGGCGATCTCCTGCAGCACGCCGCCATCGGTCACATCCCGGTTTTCCGCATAAAAAGCGCGCTGGACGGCCTCGAAATAATCAAGGGTCAGCGGCCGTGATATCGTGCGGACCGCACAGACGGCCCGGCTTGCCGGCTCGGTATCGTAAACAAAACCGTCCCGGTCAAAGAATTCATAGGCAAAAGGCTGACCTGAACGATCGGCAACGCTTTCCCAGTGATGCCTGATTTCCGCTTTCTGGGCATCGTCCATGGGCGTTCGGGTCAGCGGTCTCAAGCCCCCCATCAGGAGCGACAAATTGGCTTTGCCGTTAACGCTTTGCGCCATGGCCCGGATGGTCGGCGTAAAACCCCAGCACCACGAGCACATGGGATCGGCGATATAGAGGACCTCACGGTCGTGTTGTTGTTCTGTCGACATTTGGATCCTTCACGGTTTCCTGACGCCCTGTCCTAGATAGGTTATGCCCGAAAGGGGCAGGGCCACGATATCATGGTGCAAAATAAACAGAAATGCTCATCACAATTCGGTCAACGGGGCGCACGCAGCATATGAAGCTTCCAGATAACCTCCATCCGGAAATGCAGATCCTTCTGGACGCGCGTGAGTCTGTCGGTGGCACGCCCGTCACCGAAAAGACACCGGAAGCTTACCGCGCCTTTTGGGAACGTTATTACCGGGCCATTCCCAATCCCCGTCCGGAATCGATTGACGTTTAAGATCGATTTGTGCCGCTAACCGACTCAATGCAAGCGCATGAAGTTCCTGTCAGGGTTTACCGTCAGACCGGAGCGCCTGCGAATGCACCCTGTGTTATCTATATGCACGGTGGCGGGTTTATGCTCGGCGATCTGGAATCCTCGGACATCATTGCCTGGGGGTTCACGGCTGAAACCAACGCGGTCACCATCAGCGTCGATTACCGGCTGGCGCCGGAAAACCCCTATCCGGCCGCCCTCGAAGATACCTATGGCGTATTGTGCTGGGCGCATGACAATGCGGCGGACCTGGGCATAGATCCCCACCGCATCGCCCTAGCAGGGGACAGCGCCGGCGGTTGCCTCACCACGGTGGCGTGCCTTCTGTCAAACCGGCGAAACGGCCCCAAGGTTGCCGCCCAGGCAATGATCTACCCTGTTACCGGTATAGCGTTGGATGCGCCTTCCTATGTGGAAAACGCCGATGCCGTTGGGCTGACAACGGCGTCGATGAAGTTCTTTCTGGAAAACTACCTTCAGAAACCGGCGGACTGGGCGGACGCCCTGGCGCGCCCGATCCTGTGTGAAATGGAAGAGTTGCGCCACTTGCCCCCTGCGTTCATCCACACGGCTGAGTTCGATCCGATCCGTGACGATGGACGCCAGTACGCCGCCCTGTTGGCGAGCGCCGGGTGCGACGTCACCTATCGTGAAGTGCCGGGCATGATCCACGGCTTTTACCGGCTCAGGCTCGCCAGCGAGGCCGCCGCCGGCGAATTTGCAACGGTGTGTGATTTCCTGAAAACGAACCTGGCGTAAAACAGCTCAGGCCGAGGTTTGGGCGTGCGTTTCCTGTCTGGCGCGCGCCGCCTCGCGGAGAGCGGCAATGTCCCGTTCGCTGGCGGACTTTAGCTGGCCGCAGGCAGCCAGGATATCCCGGCCTCGCGGCACGCGGATGGGCGCGGAAAAACCGCCGTCGTTGAGGATGGCGGCAAACTTCTTCATGTCTTTGGGATTAGAGCATTCATAAGGCGCGCCCGGCCAGGCGTTAAAGGGTATCAGGTTGAACTTGGCCGGAATTCCCTTGATCAGCCGCAGCAGTTCGCGGGCGTCGGCTTCGGAATCGTTGACGCCTTTCAGCATGACGTACTCGAACGTGATGCGCCTGGCGTTGTTGGCGCCGGGATAACGGCGGCAGGCGTCGAGCAGGTCCTTGATCGGATACTTTTTGTTGATGGGCACGAGCACATCGCGCAGTTCGTTGGTAACGGCATGCAGGCTGACCGCCAGATTCACGCCCAGATCATCGCCGCAGCGGTCCATGATCGGCACGACACCGGATGTCGACAAGGTAATGCGGCGCTTGGAAAGCGCAATGCCCTCGCCGTCCATGATGATTTTCAGCGCCTTGGCCACGGCGTCATAGTTCAGCAACGGCTCACCCATGCCCATCATGACGATGTTGGAAAGCAGGCGCTCTCTCGTGGGTGACGGCCATTCGCCGTAACTGTCCCGGGCCGCCATGAACTGACCGACGATTTCCCCGGCCGTCAGGTTGCGGACCAGTTTCATCGTGCCGGTATGGCAGAACGTGCAGGTCAGCGAACATCCGACCTGGGACGAGATGCAGACCGCGCCCCTGTCTTCTTCGGGAATGAAAACGGTTTCGACCTCGTTGCCGTCTTCCAGCCGGAAAAGCCATTTACGGGATGTGTCTTCCGATGTCTGCTCACGCGAAACGGCAGGCCTGCCGACATGAAAACGTTCGGCCAGCGCACCGTGCATGGTCTTGGATATGGTCGTCATGCGGGAAAAATCGCGTTCGCCCTGGTGGTAGATCCAGTGCCAGAGCTGCTTGGCGCGAAACGGCTTTTCGCCGATTTCGGCCAGAACCTGGACAAGCTCGTCACGGGACAGGCCGACAAGATCGGTCCTGCCGTCGGTCTTTTCCATTGCCTTGGTGGTCTCGGGTGTGTTCATGGCCCCCTTCATATAGGCAGAAGGGGGTTTAATGCCAGTATTTCCGTATCTTTAGATCAGAGGTCTAAATAATCGCGTGACGAACTTTTGCCGACACCCATTCGCTGATGATAACGGTCGCCAGGATAACAAGCAGGATAACGCTGACCTGGGTCCAGGCAAGGTTGGCGATGGAACCGCTCAAGTGAATGCCGATGCCGCCCGCGCCGACATAACCGAGAATGGTCGATTCCCGGATATTGATATCCCAGCGGAAAACTGAAATACCGGCAAAAGCGGGAAGAATCTGCGGCACGATACCATAGGCCAGAACCTGCGGGCCCTTGGCGCCGGTTGCCGTTACGGCTTCGACCTGGTTCGGGTCGATCTCTTCTATGGCCTCGTAGAGCAGCTTGGCGCAGAACCCGATGGAACGCAGCCCGATCGCTAACACACCTGCAAGCACGCCCGGGCCCAGAATGGCGACAATGATAAGCGCCCAGATCAGCGAATTAATAGAACGGGATGAAACGATAATGAAAAGCGCCACGGGCCTAACGAAACGGACGCTGGGTGTTGTGTTCCTGGCCGCGCAAAACGCCGTGGGAACGGCCAGGATGACGGCAATGATAGTACCGAGTGTCGCGATGTTGATCGTGTCCCAGATGGTACGCCACAGTTCATTTATATAGGGCCATTTTGGCGGAATCATTCTCGATACGATATCGCCCGCCTGTCTTGGCGCATCCCAAACGAACATCCAGATGGTTTTGCCGGACATGTATTCCCAACAGACGGCAAAAACCGTTGCCGCGGCGAAATAACCAGCCCAGATGGAAAGCTGTCTGTTGCGATCCCGCCGTTGCCAGACCTTCTGGCCATTGCTCTCTCTAACCGCCATCTTACTGCACCTTCTTGCGGACGAAGCCTGAGGTGTATTCCACGATCATGACGATGCCGATGATAACGAGCAGCACCGCCGCCGCCGTGCCGTATTCATAACGGTCAAAGGCTGTGTTCAATGTTGCGCCGATTCCGCCGGCGCCAACGATGCCGACCACGGCCGATTCCCGGAAATTGATGTCGAGGCGGTAAAGACCAAGGCCGATCATACGGGGCATGACCTGTGGCTGGACGGCGTAGTTGAGCCACTGGAACCAGCTGCCCCCGGTTGCCTTGATGGCTTCAGCCTGGACGGGGTCCATATCCTCGATGTCCTCGGCCAGTAGCTTTCCGTAGAAACCGACGGAGGCGATGACCAGCGTCAGAAAACCGGCGAACGGGCCGAAGCCGAATAGCTTGACCATGAAAATGGCGATGATGACTTCCTGAAAACTTCGGGATACAGCAAGGATACCCCGGCAGAAGTAATACACCGGCGCCGGCGCCAGGTTCTTTGCGGCGCCCAAGCCAACCGGGATGGAGATGGCGATGCCGACAACGGTGGACGTAACGGTCATCCAGATACTTTCGTTGAGACCGCCTAATATCTCTTCCCAGCTTGTAATGAAATCTGGCGGAAAGAATCCGGAAATGAAACGTATTCCCCTGGGGATTCCGTCGGCGACACGGGACCAGTTGACGTCCATGGTGCCGAAAGCGAGGGCCAGGTAAATACCGGCGCCAAGCCACAAGACCCAACGTAACAGCGGGCTTTTTATGAGCGGCGGTTTCGTCCAGCGTCGTGATCGGGTTGATACCAGTGTTTCGGTCGTCATAACGATAATGCTCATGTCATGCCGGCAAGGCGGTCGCGATCAAGATGCGGCGTATGGTCAGCTTCTGCCTCCGCCATCGAATCCTTGAATGAATCGTCCATGTCGTCGTCTTCGACCTTGCCGATGGTGGCCTCCCAGTCCTCTTCACCATAAATCTGGGTCAGGACATCGGGCGACATGCCGTTAGGCAGACCGTCATAGACAATCTCGCCCAATTGCAGCCCGACGATGCGTTTTGCGAACATTTGCGCCAGCATCACATCATGGATGTTGATGATGGCGGATAGGTTTCTTTCTTCGCAAAGCTCGCAGATAAGCCGCATGATCTGTCGAGAGGTTTTCGGATCGAGAGAGGCCGTCGGCTCGTCAACCAGCAGAAGTTCGGGGTTCTGGATCAGCGCCCGGCAAATGCCCACCCGCTGGCGTTGTCCACCGGATAGTTCATCAGCACGCTTGTCGCACATATGATCGAGACCGACACGCTCAAGAAGACGAAAGGCCTCATCAACATCTTCTTGCGGAAACTTCCGGAAATAGCTGCGCCAGAAACCGACATATCCCAGCCGCCCCGACAGGACATTCTCCATGACGCTCAGGCGTTCGACCAGGGCGTATTCCTGGAAGATCATTCCCATGCGCCGCCGTGCACGCCGCAACTGGGTCTGGTTCAGCGATGTCAGTTCCAGGACGTTAAGGTGTACCGTGCCGGAGGTCGGCTCCACCAATCTGTTAACGCAACGGATCAGCGTTGACTTGCCCGCCCCGGAGGGGCCGATCAGGGCCATGACCTGCCCATCGGGAATCTCAAGAGAGATTTCCTTAAGCGCCAAATCGCCTGTCTTGTATTGCTTGACCAGTTTATCGAGGCGCAGCATGGGGAACCCTCCGGATTACTGGATTATCGGGTATAAAAAATAAAAAAATCAGCAGGATGCGGGCATTAATTCCCGCATCCTGCGGGGAGGATAAAGGCTTACTTGCAGCTATAATCGACACCGTTGGCGGCATCGATCTTGCGGATCACGTTCCAGTCGGATTTATGATGAATGGAAACGAAGCGGCCTTCTTTCTTGAATTCCGCCTGGAGGTCGGAGCCTTCCCATTCGAACGTGAAGAACGCTTGTTTGACCAGCGCAGCCACGGTCGGGTCCAGGTTATGGGCATGGCCATAACCGGTGGTCGGAAATGTTTCGGACTTGTAGATCGTACGATACTGGTCCGTTGAAACCACGCCACGGTCAATCATGCGTTTCAGGACGGAGTTGGCGACAGGTGCGACTTCATAGTCACCGTTGGCAATGCCGAGAATGGAGTTGTCATGCTTGCCTGAGAAATTGGTTTCGAAGTCTACATCCTTGATCAAGCCGAATTCGGATTTCAACAGGGCGGAGGGTGCCTTGTTGCCGGAGTTGGATGTCGGGGACGTAAAGGTCAGCGTCCGCCCCTTGATGTCGGATGGCGTTGTAATATCGCTGTTGGCCGGAACGATGATTTCCATCTCGTATCCATAGGAACCGTCATTGGAGGCCATCATAGCGAAAGGTACGAAACCGGCGCAGTTAACGGCAACAGGATTGCCGCCCGTATTCACACCGGCGATATGCAGCCGTCCGGAGCGCATGGCTTCATATTGTGCGGCATAGGACTGGACCGGGAAAAAGACAACATTTTTCCCCGTAACTTCCGCCATGTGATTAATGAAACCATCCCAGACTTTCTGGTAAACGGCAGGATCTTCGACGGGTGTGTAAGAGAAGATAATGGTGTCCGGATTGACCCACTCAGCAGGATCGGTTGGCAGGTCAGCGACAAGATCGCCGTCAATGTCGCAGTATTGCTTGTCCAGCGTACCACGGGCGCAATCGCCTGCTGCAATAGCTGGAGCAGATAAGATCAATGCCGATAAAGCGGCAATGCTGAGGAACGAGAAGATCGTTTTGATTTTTAACATTTCATATAGTCTCCCTGGTTAACGATTCGGCACATTGTTTTTTTTGTATGTGCGTTCCTGATCTGCGCCTCAAAGAATGTGGCTTTTTGGGAGAAACGATAAATCAAAGTGAGAAAATTATACGCACCTCCCCATTTATTATTCAGCCCGTCATTTCATAGGGCTGTTCATTAAAGTCGGATTATATACAGAAATAAAATAAGTTGTCACAAAAGTTTCAAATTTTAGTTTGACTAAAAAATTTGTGACTCCAGGCGTGTCAGGTCATCAATAACCGCCACTTCCGGGGGAAACGGGTTGTCATGCCCCGGCGTAACGCGCCCAATGAATGGAATGCCGCAGGTAATTGCTGCCCTATAATCCGCCATGGCGTCACCAACAAAAAATGCCTGGTTGGGATCAATGTCATAACGGGCAAGCAGATCTCGAACGATCACGTCCTTTGTGGCGGGAGAGCCCCTGACCTCCCTGAAATAGCCGGACAGGCCGCGACGTTCCGCTATGCGTTGAAGTTCATCTTCCGGGGTTCCGGATACGACAAACAGCATGATCCTGTCGTTATGTTTTTTAAGAAACTCTTCTGCACCTGCTACGCCGGCACAGCTTACGACATTCTCTTCGACCAGGGCAGTATAGGTTTCCGCCAACTCACCGAGGGCGTCGTCATCCAGATCGATCCCCAACAGGGTTTTGTGGCAATGGCGGAACTTGAGCAAGCGCGATATGCCCTCGTTCGCCTTATGGTGTTCCAGCACCGCCTCTACGGTTTCATTGCCGTAGGGTTCGTAGATGCTGGCGAAAGCTTCCGTCTTGATTGCCGTTGAGTCGACAATCACGCCGTCGAAGTCAAAGAAAATGGCGGCTGGATACGATCGGCCCATATGCTCAGTCGGTTAGTTAAGCCCGCAGGCGGTGCGGGACGCCTTGTAGGCTGCAGTGAAGCCTTTCAGGGAATAGGTGTCGGTCGTCACCGTTCCCCGCCAGGAGGTCCCCTTGACGACCATCTTGTTGCCGCGTTGCATGGCCTTGACCAGTTCTCTGTCCGTTTCAGTGTCCCTGGCCCAGGCATGGCCTTCGGACGTGAACAGGGTGAACGACGACCCGCCGATCTTGATGAAGACTTCGCTTCCCTGGCGGTAATTGTAACCGGCCCGGATGCTAACGACATCCAGTTCCTTGACGCCGGGGCGCTGGGTCACCAGAACATAGGTTTCGCCGCGTTGGGTATAATCGCCTTCAGCCTTCTGGGGCTCGGAACCGATATAACAGACATCGCTGTTGCTTTCGGCCGTTTTGAAAGCGCTCCAGTCGCCATGGATGCCGAGCGTTTCGGCGAGGGCGCTCTGACCGCCTGCCGTGAGCATAATGATGAGAGACAAATTGAAGAGATAACCCAGGAGGCGTTTATTGGATTTCCCGTAGACACGTTTCATTGCAAATGCCATACCGTTTGCGAAGACGCCCGACAAGGGGTCAACATTAAGACTGTTTGATAACGATGGATACCTGATGAATCTTTCTGAATCGTTACTGGTTGAAGTTTCTCGTGGCCCTTTGGTTGAAAGCACGCATCATGTCGATGCTATCGTGGTAACGGCCGATGGCGGTATTGTCGCTGCCTGGGGTGACGTTGACCGGGAAATATACGCCCGCTCAGCGGCAAAGCCGATGCAGGCGCTGCCATTGATCGAGACCGGCGCGGCGGATCATTTCGGGTTCACGGATGCGGAAATCGCCCTGGCCTGTGCCTCTCATCAGGGGCAGCCTATCCATGTCGATGGCGCAAAAGCCATAATGGATCGTATCGGCCTGGTTGAGAGCGACTTTGAATGCGGCCCGCATTGGCCTTATGACCTGAAAACAGGGGGTGATCTGGCGCGTTCGGGTCAACGCCCGACTCGTTTCCACAATAACTGCTCCGGCAAGCATGCCGGCTTTCTGGCGACGGCAATGCATATGGGCGAGCAGCCTGCCGGTTATATCCAGCCGGATCACCCGGTTCAGAAACGGGTATCCGAAGCCTTGAGTGAAATGACGGGGTGGGATTTATCCTCAACATCCCTTGGCTCGGACGGATGCGGAATCCCGGTCCATGGCATGCCGCTGGCGGCGCTGGCGCGGGGCATGGCGCGAATGGCGGACCCACGCGGTATGGGCGCTGTCCGGGAAAACGCCGCTCAACGAATTATCGCCGCCATGACAGCGCATCCCGACATGGTCGGCGGTCGCGGCAAGGTAGATACCGCCGCCATGGCGGTCATGGACAATGTCGCAATAAAAGGCGGCGCGGAAGGTGTTCACATCGCTATTCTGCCTGAACGTGGCATGGGTGTCGCCCTCAAGACCCGTGACGGCAACGCCCGTGCATCGGACTCGGCCATCCTATGGGTCTTGCGGTACTTGGACGTGATCGGAGATCGGGCAGCCACAGAACTGATTGATTATCTCGAGGCGCCCGTGAAAAATACCCTTGGAAATACCGTCGGTCGTATCATCACCCGTGAATCCGGCGGAGCCGGCAGGTGAGCCAGGCATCGACGGGGGGGCTACAGGGGCGCATTGATGGTGCGCTGAATGTTCTCTCATCCCCACGCAGCTTTACAATTACGGTTGTTATCTATTTGGCGGCGTTGTTTGCCTTGCGCCTCATCCTGTTTCCTGCCGCATCGGAGGACGATGCCGAAGTTCTATTGCTGACGCAGTCCCTTGAAGGAATCTACAAGGTGGGCCAACCGCCTTTGTATGTTTGGCTGGCCTATGGTCTGGTTCAGGCTTTCGGCCCGGCATTGTCCGTTGTCGTGGCGCTGAAATTTTTCCTGCTCGGGCTCGTCTACTTCCTTTCCCACAGACTGGCGTACCTGTTTACGGGAAACGGAAAATGGGCCGCCGTGGCGGGCCTGTCGGTTCTCAGCATTTATTATCTGTCCTGGGACGCCGTGCTGAACTACAGCCAGACCGTCATGCTGGCGGCTCTTTCCCTCGCCTTTATCCATGCTCTCGTCCGCATTGGTATTAAACCCTCATCCGGAACAGGGAACTATATCTGGCTAGGCCTCCTGATTGGTGTCGGCATCCTGGTCAAATACAATTTTATCGTCCTGGTGGTTTCCCTCCTTGCCGCCGCCATGATGGACTGGGACCTGAGGCAGAAATTGTTAAGCAGCCATGCCCTGCTGGCCGCCCTCGTTTCCTTAGGGCTGGTCCTGCCCTATGGCGTATGGCTGTTAACTGGGGGCGTGTCAGGGGCCTCCATGGCGACGGCCGTACCTAAGCTGGATAACGCCGCTTTAGCACACCTGACGGGGCTGTTGGACATGGTCGTGGGAATCGTTTCCATCCTGTCGCCGCTACTGATCCTCTTCATCCTTTTTTTTCCCAGGGCGGTTTGGGCCTCGGGTGAGGGAGAGGAAAACCGGCGACGGTGGCGGCGGTTATGTGAGCGCGGTTTCCTGTTCCTGTTCGCCTTAATGGCCGTGATGGTGCTGGTTTCGGGACTGACGGAGGTTCGCAATCACTGGTTCATCGTGCTGGCGCCGTTTCCGGCCTATGCCGTGATTCGCATCGCCGGGGCTTATCCAGCCGGGAAAGACGGAAACCTGCCGCGCCGGGTAGGCGGGTTCGCCGCTGTGTTGGCCCTGCTCGGACTTGCCGTTATTGCCGGACTGATGGTGCGTGCATCAACCCAATCGGCGACGTGCGCCAAATGCAAAATGGTTGTTCCCTATGAGCAACTGGCGGAAGGCCTGAACGACGCCGGTTTTTCAGGCGGCACGATCTACGTGTATGATTACCCGACGCAGGTCGGGGGTAACCTGCGACGGTATTTCCCCGACTCCCGCTTCGTAAGCTACAAGTTCAGCGCTTATTCGCCTCCTGGTCGTGCTGTTGATTCCGGCCAGTGTCTCGCCGTCTGGCTGCTTGATTCAGGGGCCCAGTCTCCGGCGACCGAAACCATGCTGGCGCAGTTACAAAAACGCCTCGGTGTTACACCAGCATCGGAAGACAAGATGCGAACAATCGATGTGACGCTTCCCGGCCGGGAAAAACCACTCCGCTACGGCTTTATCCTGATCGACGATCCGGCTCGCCAGGGTGATTGTCGTTAGGCGCTTAGTTGCCCAATCATCAACCGTATACCGGCTGCATGGCATCGCAACTGGCGACGAAGCGGGCCAGGTCCTCGCCGACGTGGACTGGTTGGGAGATTTCCTGGTCGATGACCGTTTCGGGTGAAAGCGGCCTGACAACGGTGTCGTAATCCGGCACGGTAAAATAGGCGATGGAATACCGATCGACCCCCAGCGGCGGATGGACCCGATGCATGGTCGACTTGAATCGTCCGCCGGACCAGCACGCCATCATGTTGCCGATGTTGACCACAAAGCAGTTTTTAAGCGGTTCGATCTCCATCCACGCGCCATCTGGTTTCATGGCCTCAAGGCCGCCGACCTCTCCCGGAAGGAGGATGGTCAAGGCGTTGGTGTCGTAGTGGGCGCGGGCATTGTCCGGCTGCCGGTCGCCTGTTTCTTCCCTCGGCAGGTAATGGAGCAGGGAGATGTTGCTAAGGGGTTTGGTGAAAAAATCGTTCAGGCGTTCGCTTGGCTTTGCGCTATCGGTTTCCGGGCCGCCCAGGGCGAGATCGAACGCTTCGAGCAGATGCCGGCCTACCTGTTCGACGCCTTGCCAGTAGGCCGTCACGGACGAGCGAAAGCCGATAGGGTTTTCCGGCCATATATTGGGGATCAGCATGCCGTGGCTATTCCCGATGGCGGGGTCGGCCTGGTCGATCTCATGACCGACGAGATAGGCCTCGTAATGAACTGGTGGCCGTCCGTCGGCGGTCTTCGTAAAATCGGAAACAGGGATATAGCCCCGATAATGTCCCCTGGGCCGCTCGTACATCATTTTCACGTCGCGCGCCTGGGCGAAAAAGGCCTCGGCGGAGGCTCTGGCATCCGCGATGACTGCTTCGTCTACACCATGGTTCTTTACATAAATGAATCCCATGGTTTCACAGGTGTGGCCGATATCTTCGGCAATACACAGGCGCTCATCAGGCGAGCCGTGCACAAAGCGTTCAAGATCGATAATGGGAAGGTTCATGGCGATATCCTTTCAGTCCGGTTCGAATGCGGCCCTGTTGGATATCCAAGTGCCAGTTGGAGTGAGAGGAAGGAAACCGATAATCAGGCCCGCTGTCAAGTATCCAGCGTTTCGGTCTTCAAGACCTCGACGGCCTCCAGCGGCGGCGCGTCTCGGTGGGCTTCCATCTTGGGCGTGCGGGAAAAGCGTCCGCCGTGCTTGTGATCTGGCAGGTCTTCTTTCGGTCCGCCGGGGCTGACCGGGCGTGGCGCGAAGCGGCCTTGCGAGATTGTCCGGTCGTACATCACGATGGCGCCGGCGAGACCGACGTTGATGCAGAACTTTGTGGGAATTTTCAGGATGTGGTCGCATCTGGCCTGCATCTCGGGCGACAGCGAGCCCCGTTCCGGACCCAGGATATAGGCCGCCTGTTGCGGATGGTGAAAGCTCGGCAGCTCAACCGCGTCATCCGTCAACTCGACACCAACAAGGGTGCAGTCCTCCGGCAGGATCATGGATGAGATATCCGGGAAGCTGTAGAACGGCAGGTGCCCCAGGGAATTCGACGTGTCGGCGTAATTCCCGTCGTTCCGGGCGTAGGCTGCCGCAACGGTGAAGACAAAGCTGGCGTCAAAGGCATGCGCTGTGCGAAACAGGCTGCCGACGTTCATGGCCTTGCTGATTCCCTCTACGCCGACGCCGAAGTATCCGCGCATGCCTTGTTCTCCTGAAATTCCGTTTAGGAGCCCGACTATCGCGAATTTTGTCCTTGAATCAAGACACCAGGAATAAACAGGTACGTAAATAAATTGCAATCGAGCCGCTTCGCGGCTACCAGAAAACAGCGGGTCGCTTTGCGGCCACATGAAAAGGATGACAACCGATGCAAGCTGTTCTTTGTCACGCTTTTGACGGTATTGAAGCCTTATCGTTTACAGACGAGGCGCCAAAACCTGCGTTCAATTCCTCACCGGAACAGGCGCGCGCCTGGGGCGATGTGCGGATCCGGGTCCGCGCCGCCGGGATCAACTTCGCCGACACTCTGATGATCAAGGGACAGTACCAGGTCAAGCCGCCGCTGCCGTTCTCACCGGGGCTGGAAGTCGCCGGCGAGGTAATCGAGGTCGCCGATCATGTCAGCCGGGTCAAGGCCGGGGACCGGGTCATGGCCGTGGTCGGTCATGGCGGCTATGCGGAAGAAGCCATCGCGCCGGAAATGAACGTCTTCCCCATTCCCGATACCATGGACTGGGTCAGCGCCGCCGGATTCCCCATCGTCTACGGCACCTCCGGCGATGCGTTGATGCGCGACAACGCCCTGAAGAAAGGCGACGTCCTGCTGGTCCACGGCGCCGCCGGCGGGGTCGGCCTGACGGCCGTGGAGGTAGGCAAGCGCATGGGCGCTACCGTGATCGCCACAGCGGGCGGGCCGGACAAGCTGGCCATCGCCGAACAGCACGGCGCAGACCACCTGATCGATTACCGCGAGGAGGACATCCGCACCCGGGTCAAGGCGTTGACGGACGGTCGCGGGGCGGATGTGATTTACGATCCCGTCGGCGGCAAGGTGTTCGACGCCAGCCTGCGCGCCGTGGCCCAGGGCGGGCGGATCATCGTCATCGGTTTCGCCAGCGGCGATGTCCCGCAAATCCCCGCCAACATCGTTATGGTCAAGAACGTCACGATATCGGGCTATCACCTGGGCGGCTGGCGTATCCTCGATCCGGAAGGGGTGCGCGCCGCCATGGAAACGCTACTGAACTGGTATGCGGCCGGCGATTTGAATCCACACACCTCGCACACCTTTGACCTGAAAGACTATGCCGAGGCGCTGGAAACCCTGAAAGCGCGCAAGTCCACCGGCAAGATCGTACTGACGGTGAGCTGATGGACAAGGCGGATGCGGTGAAGCTCCATTTCCAGAGGCAGGCAGATGCCTGCGAGGGACTGGGCTCTCCCTTCACCAGCCGCCTGTGCCGCCTGGCCGCCGATAACATCCAGCCGACCGGCCCTGTTTGGGAACGGATACTCTACTGGCCGGGCGATCCCAAGGCGGACGCCCTGGCGCTCCGCCTGATGGGAGCCTTGCATGGCCTTGTCCTGGGCGGGAAGGACAGCGCCCTTGTGTCGATCTATCCGCCCGGCGAACAGGCTGTTGAAAATGATGCGGATGTCTGGGGCATCATCGACGCCGCCGTAGGCCGCCATGAGGATACGGTTCTGGACTGGCTGGCCTCGCCGCCGCAAACCAACGAGGTCGCCCGGGCCGGGATGATCATGCCGGCGCTCATGTGGCTGGCTGGAAAATTCGGGAAACCGCTCTCGCTTTTCGAAATCGGTTCGAGCGCCGGGCTGATGCTCAACCTGGATAAATTCTTCTATGACTTCGGCGGCGTCCGGGCGGGCGACCCGTCATCTCCCGTCAGGCTCGCTCCCGATGTCAAAGGCAACCTGCCCGCCGTTTCCTGCCTGCCTGCGGTCGCGTCCGTAAGGGGTTGCGATCAACGGCCCATCGACGTGCTGGACGAAAGCGCCACCCTCCGCCTGCACAGTTATATCTGGCCCGAGCAGCTGGAACGCCATCAGCGGCTGGACGGCGCTATCGCCCTGTTCAGGGAAAACCCGCCAAGGCTCGACGCGTCGGATGCGGCGGATTGGGTGGAAGCCCGGGTTGAAAACCTGCCGTCCGGCTCTTTAAGCGTGTTCTTCCACACCATCGTCTGGCAGTACCTGCCGGAAAAAACGACGCAAAGAATCGAAACGGCCATCCATAACGCAGGCGCCTCCGGCAACCCCGTGGCCCTGCTCGGCATGGACGCCTTCGATTCCAGCCATGCGGCCCTGACGCTCAGGCTCTGGTCCGGCCACGGGGCCGATGAGGGAAAAGAGCTCTGCCTCGCCAATGTGGATTACCACGGCCGCTGGATCGAGTGGCTTCCGTAAGGGGCGATGCCCCGCTGGATCGAATGAAAAGACCGGTGCGGGAAACACCGGCCTTTTCGCCGAAGAAACCTGTCTGAATAATTCGCCCGGGGACTTCGCCGTCAGGCGCGCCAGAACGGTTTCGAAACTTCGCGGTCCGCTTCCTGTCCCGTGATCCCCATGTCCTGCAGCAGGCGGCCGTCCAACCCGTTCAGCCGCGCGCGGTCCTCGGCGCGTTTCTGCCAGCGGGCCAGGGTGCGGAGGGCGGCGTCGGGCAGCCGGACGATCGCCATGATCGCGGATTTGCCGATTTCCGCCGCGGCGTTTCCGCCGGCGTGGCCCATGGTGCAATCAAAAATGCTCAAAGCGGTCTTGCTCATATCGGTTCTCCTTCCTTTGGCCCGGTCCCTTCTCAGCAGCCTGAAAAGGGGTGTCGGTGTCGTTCGATCGGGTGAGGCCTGTGTAACGGTGTTGGATAAATTCCTCAAACGATGTTTTCTATTGAAAGCATTAGAAAAAATAATGAATAGATGTGGCAAAAATTTATTTATTCCCCGGTTTTCCGCCGTTTTTGTAAAATTAGACATGGCTTTTCACCCGATAATAATTTATGAAGATACGTGCTTTGAACATACCCGGTATGCGCATCCGGAATGCCCTGTCTTCATTTGCCGTGCATCTTGACGCATCATGGCCTGGCGGCGCGCGGGGTTCTATCCGGGGCTTGCGGCCAAATTGATTTTTTGAGGTGAAACCATGTCGAGAGACCTGCCGCCCATGAACGGCTTGCGCGCCTTCGAGGCGGCGGCCCGGCACCTGAGCTTCACCCGGGCGGCGGACGAGCTGTTCGTGACGCAGGCCGCCATCTCGCACCAGGTCAAGGGGCTCGAGGACCACCTCGGCTTCAACCTGTTCCGCCGCGTCAATCGCGGCCTGATGCTGACCGACGAGGGTCAGGTCCTGTTTCCCGCCGTGCGCGACGGGCTGGACACCATGGCTGCCGCGCTTCGCCAGATCGACCGGGCGGAGACCGGCTCCGGGCCGCTCACCGTAACGACGCTGGATTCCATCGCATCCGCCTGGCTGGTGCCGAAGCTCGGCCGCTTCCGCCGCCGCCATCCGGAAATCGACGTGCGCGTCACCGTCGGCGATACGCTGGTGGATTTCACCCGCAGCCATGACGTGGACCTGGCGATCCGCTACGGCTTCGGCAAGTGGCGGGGCGCGAAGGTCGAGCACCTGATGGGCGAGGAAATCTTCCCCGTCGCCAGCCCGGAACTGATCGAGAGCGGTCCGGGCCTGAGCGAGCCGGCGGACCTGCTGAAATACCCGCTGCTGCACGACACCCTGCCGGAAACCTGGTCCATGTGGTTCAGGGAAGCCGGCGTCGAGGCGCCGGAAGCGGCCGATACCGGGTACCGGCTCGAACACTCCCACCTGATCGCCCAGGTGGCCATGGCCGGCGAGGGGATCGCCCTGGGCCGCAGCGCCCTGGTCCGGGACGCGCTGGAAACCGGGCGGCTGGTGCGCCTGTTCGACATCAGCCTGCCCGCCATGTATGCCTATTACATTGTCGCGCCGGAGGCCGAATGGAACCGCCCCAAGGTGCGCGCCTTCCGCACCTGGCTGGTGGATGAAGTGAACGAATCGGAATAGCTGAAAGGTTGAAAGATGAAACTGCATGGCCTTGAAATTCCGCTCAACAAAAAGGACGGAAAAAACCAAGAGGCGGACGAAGTAACCGCCACCGGAAGCTGTCTGTGCGGCGCGGTGCGTTACACCGTATGGTGTCCGCTGGATGAAGAAATCCGCCCCTGCCATTGCAGCCAGTGCCGCAAGCAGTCCGGCCACTATGCGTCCTATGTCCAGGTCGAGACGTGGGACGCCGTCGAGATCGAGGGCGCGGATAGCGTCACCTGGTACGCGGCTTCCGAAGACGCCAGGCGCGGTTTCTGCAAAACCTGCGGCTCGCAGCTGTTCTGGGTGCCGGACCCGGAGAAGACGGGCCGCACGCTGGACAGCCACACGCAGCCGATCAAGGTCGGCGCACACATCTTCGTCGCCGACAAGGGCGACTATTACGACATCAGCGACCCGGTGCCGCAGCACGACGCCTATCCGGAACAATCTGATTAAATCGATAGCGTCAAACATATTACGAAAATATTCCTATTATAAAACCAAACGAAAACCCCGTTCCTGTCGTCATGGATTGGGGCTTTTAGCTAAACGGCCCGCGAGTGCCTTCTATTTACACGGCACGCGAGTGCCGCTGGGCATCGGGACTCAGGTACTTGTCGAACGCAGCGGCCACAGTGCGCATCAGGATACGGGCGTCTTCGGGAATGGTGACGGTCCACTCCTCGACCCGGCAGACGCCGTCCGCTTCCAGTGGCTTCAACGCATCGAAGGCGGATAGCAGGTCTTCCGGCGCGCGGCCGTAGGGGGCGCATTCGGCGGCCACGTCGACCCGCAGGTCGCACATCAGCCGCTCGATGATGGCGCGGCGCAGCCGGTCGTCGTCGTCGAGAACGACACCCTTGGCCGTGCCCGGCTCGCCTGCCTCGATCAGGCTGCGCCAGGTGCGCACCGGCGTGTGGTTCTGCACGTAACCTTCGGGCAGCGAACCGATGGAAGACGCACCCAGGCCGATCAGCGCCGGGCACGGGTCCGTGGTGTAGCCCTGGAAATTGCGGTGCAGTTCGCCCTTGTCCAGCGCCACCGTCATGGGGTCGTGCTCGCGCGCAAAATGATCCAGACCGATCCAGCGGTAGCCCGCCGCTATCAGGGCATCCGCCGCCGCCATCATCATGTCGTGGCGCGCGTCGCGGCCGGGCAGGGCGTCTTCGGGTATCTGCTTCTGGTGCGTCTTCATCCACGGTACATGGGCGTAGCCGAACAGCGCGATGCGGTCGGGCTGCATGGTCAGCACGGTTTCGATATTGTGGCGGATGCCGTCCACGGTCTGGTAGGGCAGGCCGTACATCAGGTCCATGTTGACGCCTTCGACGCCCAGCGTACGCAGCGTGTCGATGACATGGCGGGTGACCTCGACGGGCTGGATGCGGTTGACGGCTTCCTGCACTTGCGGGTTCACGTCCTGCACGCCCAGACTGGCGCGGGTGACGCCGCCTTCGGCCAGGGCGTGCAGCCCTTCGTCGTCCAGTTCGCGCGGATCGATCTCAACGGCGAACTCGGCGTCGTCGGTAAAGCTGAAATTGGATTTGAGCGCCCCGGCCAGCTTCTTGATGTGCTCGGGTCTCAGGATCGTCGGGCTGCCGCCGCCCCAGTGTACGTGATCGACGGGACGGCCGGGCCCGAGAATGTCCGCGATCAGCTCGATCTCGGCCAGCAGGGTATCGAGGTAGGCTTCCACCGGGACGTAGCGGTTGATGATCTTGGTGTTGCAGCCGCAGAACCAGCACATGGTGTCGCAGAAAGGTATGTGTATATAGAGCGAAAGCGGCGTATCGGCGGGCAGTGATTCCAGCCAGCCGCGGTAAACCCCGCCGTCCACGGCCTCGCTGAATTGCGGCGCGGTGGGATAGCTGGTGTAACGCGGCACCAGCCGGTCGTATTTTTCCAGGATGTCCTTAACCATGGGCGCACCTTAGTGCCGGTGTGCGCCGGAAACAATGACCCAAGTCAAGCAATCGATCTTTGATTTTGAAAAGCAATAACCATATCATAATTGTGGTATTTCCACGTTCCCAAAATTGGTATACCAAGGCACCGGTTTTGAAACGGAAGTTGTAAAATCGATGGACTCCACAGTCAGTTCTACTGTCCGGCAGAAAATGGAATCGGCGCGCCGGTTCATGCCCGATGTGGCGTGGCCGACGCTGTTGCTGCTTGCCGGCATCTACGCCGGGCTGATTATTTCGATCCACAGCGCCGTGACCGGTCAGATCAGTTACTGGCTCGCCGCCGCGATCAATGCGGTGATCCTGTATGGCACCTATACGGTGGTGCACGAAGGGGTGCACGACAACATCGTTCCCCGCAATCATGCGTTCAAGTGGGTCAACATGACGGCCGCGTTCCTGGGCGCAATCCCGCTGCTGCTGCTGATCTATCCACCCCGAAAGT
>CAYFMQ010000001.1:523615-612294 GCA_964344255.1 uncultured Thalassospiraceae bacterium | reverse complement strand
CCGCGGTTCCTTCGGCGTGGTCACCTTCTGGCGCATTCCGCTGGCGACGCTGGGACAGCTCAGCCCCATCAAGGCCTACAAATCCTGCATCCAGTTCAAGGTGACGGAAGGCCAGAAATGGTTTTCGCTGGCGACCTACGCATCCTATGTGGCGGTGGCGGCGGGGCTTATTCATTTCGGTTACGGCTTCGAGCTGTTGACACTGTGGTTCCTGCCCTTCTTCTTCGGCTATTGCGTCATGCTGGTATTCTTCACCTGGGTGCCGCACCACCCGCACACGCAGACGGGACGCTATCGCGATACCCGGTGTTCGTTGTGGCCCGGCGGCAACCTGCTGACCCAGGGCCAGAACTATCACCTGATCCACCACATGATGCCCGGCATCCCGTGGTACAATTACGAGCGCGTCTTCAACGACATCCGCCCGATGATGGAACAGAACAACGCCCTGATCGACGGCTTCTGGCCCCGTCCCGCCGAGCAGGCCGAGACGGGCCGTTAATCCTTCAACGCATCCAGGTCTTCAAATAGCTTCAACGCTTCCGGGTTGGCGAGCGCCTCCTGGTTCTTGACCGGGCGTCCGTGCACGATGTCGCGCACGGCGAGCTCGGTGATCTTGCCAGACTTGGTGCGCGGGATGTCGGCGACCTGGATGATCTTGGCCGGTACGTGGCGCGGCGTGCAGTTGGCCCTGATCTGCTTGCGGATGGTGTCGGCGAGCGTATCGTCCAGGTCAAGGCCGTCCCGTAGTCGCACGAACAGCACCACGCGCACATCGCTGTCCCAGTCCTGGCCGATGACCAGCCCCTCGACCACGTCTTCGAGGTTTTCCACCTGGCGGTAAATCTCCGCCGTGCCGATGCGGACCCCGCCCGGGTTCAGCGTGGCGTCGGAACGGCCATAGATGATGATGCCGCCGTGATCCGTCAGCTCCACGTAGTCGCCGTGATGCCAGATGTTCTCAAAGCGGTCGAAATAGGCGTTGTGGTACTTCTCGCCCTCCGGGTCGTTCCAGAATCCGACGGGCATGGACGGGAAGGCCCGCGTGCAGACCAGTTCGCCCTTTTCGCCCCTGATCGGATTGCCGTCATCATCGAACACGTCCACGGCCATGCCCAGGCCCGGGCGTTGGATTTCGCCCCGCCATACGGGTCCCGTCGGATCGCCCAGCATGAAGCAGCTGATGATGTCCGTGCCGCCGGCGATGGAGGCCAGGTGCAGGTCCGTCTTGATGGCGTCATAGACGAAATCGAAGCTGTCCGGGGCCAAGGGCGAGCCGGTGGACGCCATGCCGCGCAGGTGGATCAGCTTGTGGGTGTCCTTAGGGCGCGCGCCGGATTTCGACAGCGCGTCGATATACTTGGCGGACGTGCCGAACAGGGTCATGTTTTCCTCGTCGGCGAAATCCCACAGCACTTCCGGGCCGGGATAGAAGGGCGATCCGTCGTAGAGCAGCAGCGTCGCGCCCTGGGTCAACCCGCCCACCAGCCAGTTCCACATCATCCAGCCGCAGGTGGTGAAATAGAACACCCGGTCGCCGGGGTGCGTATCGGCGTGCAGCATGTGTTCCTTGGCGTGCTGGATCAGCGTGCCGCCCTGGCCGTGGACGATGCATTTGGGAACGCCCGTGGTGCCGGACGAGAACATGATGAACAGGGGGTGGTCGAAGGGAAGCTGGGCGAACTCGATCTCCTGCGCCCTGTGGGGGGCGAGGAAGTCGTCCCAGGAAACGGTTTTCCGGAACGCTGACAGGTCCGGCGTCTTGTTGACGTATGGAACGACGACGGTCTTGACCAGGCCGGGCAGGCCCGCCTGCACGCCCTGGATCTTTTCCGTCATGTCGTGGGCCTTGCCGTTGTAGTAGTAGCCGTCGACGGTGACCAGCACGTCCGGCTCGATCTGGCCGAATCGGTCAAGCACGCCCTGCACGCCGAAATCGGGCGAGCACGACGACCACACGGCGCCGATGGAGGAGGTCGCCAGCATGGCCATGATGGTTTCCGGCATGTTGGGCAGGTAGCCGCCGACCCTGTCGCCGACGCCGACGCCGGCCTCACGAAGCGCCTGAGCGAAGCGCGAGACGGTGTCATACATTTCGGCCCAGCTTACGCGGTAGCTCACCTTGTCCTCGCCCTGGAACACCAGGGCGTCCGTGTCGTCGCGGCGAACCAAAAGGTTTTCCGCATAGTTTAGCCTGGCGTCGGGGAACCACTGGGCGCCCGGCATCTTGTCGCCGTTGACGAGAACCTGCGTGCCCCAGGTTTCCGCCTGCAGGTTGGCGAAGCGGCGGAACATGTCCCAGAACGCGGGGCGCTCGTCGATGGAAAAGCGCCACAGTTCCTCGTAATTACCGGCGGGCACCGCCAGGCGCTCCTCGGCGAAGGCCATGAAGCGGTACATGTTGGTGTCGGGAACGGTCTCCGGGTTGGGCGTCCACAGGGGCTTGTCGTTTTGTAAATCGGTATTGGCGGTCATGGAAAACGGCTCCTCCTCATTCCGCTCTCAGGACGCGCGGAAAGGCGTCCGAAACAGTGCGGAGTAAACAGGTCGGCGGCGGCAAAAACAAGACTTGTGACGGGCCGGCGGGGGCGAAAACGGCGGATAAAAATGTAGACATTTGTAGACACCCGTTTTGCCGAATCCCGGGATTTTGCCCCTGAAACCCGCAGAAACGGGTCTGTAAGTTTTTGAAATACCACATTTTGTAGACATTTGTAGACAAATGTAGACACACGCTTAATCCCACCCTCTACCTACCCGCCCGAATTTTCGTCCGCTGGGGCGTTCGTTATTGGCGCTTTTTCAGGGCTGATGGGATCACGCGCCGGAGGACGGATGCCTTCCAGCCGCGAGATCAGGTCTAGTGCGCGAACGGCGGCATGGTACTGTCCCCGGTTCATGCACTCCCGGTAAACGGTCTCCAACCGGATACCCAGCTCCTCCCGCGTTTTGGGCCGGTGTTCATGGGCGAATTCCTGTAACACGTGAATACGTCGGCGGATGCGCGGATCCTGCAACAGCCGCCAACCCGCGTGCTTGGACGTGCCCCAGGCGTAGCCCGCGTGGCGCGCGGCGTCGGCGGCGGAATGACCGAAGGCGTAGAGCCGGCAGAAAGATTCCCAGCGCGGCTTCATGTCGAACTCCGGCGGGATGCGGGGCAGGTCGGGGCATTCGTCGTGCTCGATGCCGTCGCGGATAAGGTCCAGGTCGCCGGGAACGGGGTCGCATACGAACTCGCCGTTGAGCACCACGCCTTCGGCGTTGTGGCGTTTCAGGTCGGCCTCCGCCTTGGGGTCGTAGCCGCGCTCCTCCAGCCACCGCGCACGCTGGTCTTGAGCCAGCGGCGCATCGTCGCTCATGGGATTGAGGTAATCGGGTGCAGGCACGTTCAGGGGATGGCTGTCTGAAAAAGGGTCGGGATCGTCAGGGTTGTTGGCGGGGTTTGCGGACAGGATGTCGCGCAGGGCTTCGGGGCTGAACGGGTCGTCGCCCCGTTTTGAGGGGGAATCGGGCATATACGGCCTCCTGGAATATTAGGAAAGAAAGCCGATTATATAGCATAATTTTCCTATTTTGTCAAGATTTTTCCCCTGAAGCCTTTACAGCCAAAAAAAGAAGCCCGCGTGGGCGGGCTTCTTTCACCCCCCCCCCAACGTTGGAATGTGTCGGCGATAGTGTGTCAAGGAGGCTATCGCCGGCGTCAGTGAGAACGGTGGCCTGTTGTATGGTAAGTTTTGTATATATGGAAACACTAATATAGGGCAATTTGGGGATAATTCCGGGGTGTGGTTTTGTCGGCGTCTCTGCGTCCCGGGCGCAGCCCCTGTCATTTCACTGCGCGGCGCCTTGCTTTGTTTCTTTCAGGGTCGGGAATTCTATCCAGAAGGTGGAGCCCTCGCCTGGCTCGCTCTCGAAGCCGATCTTTCCACCCATGGCTTCCGTCAGTTTTTTTGAAATGCTCAGACCGATACCGGTGCCGGCGATGTCCGTGGAGGAATGCCTGAGCCTGTCGAAGGGCTGGAAAATCCTGTCGACGTCCTCAGGCGCGATGCCAAGTCCGGAATCCCGCACGAAAATCCGGATGTTACCCTGCTCCGTCTCCTCACTGCCGTAGTCGATCGAGCCGCCGGATGTGTTGTATTTGACGGCGTTGGTCAGCAGGTTCAGCAGGATCTGGCGCAGCCTGACGCCGTCCGCCAGGATCGTGGCGCCGGTATCGGCAACCTGGCGGATTTCAAGGTTTTTATCCCCGGCGGTTTTTTCAATGATCGGCAGGCACGATTGCCAGATGTCGTCCGGGCTTAAAGGCTCGGGCGTAAACTCGAAGCCGCCCTGTTCGATCTTGGCGAAATCGAGAACCTCGCCGATGAGCTGGTCAAGCTGGCGGCCCGCCTCGGCGATGACCTGGAGCAGTTCTTCCTGCTTTGCCGGGTCGTCCCTGGCGATACCCATCTGCAACGCTTCGGAAAAACCGATTACGGCGTTGAGCGGAGTCCTGAGCTCGTGACTCATGGAGGACAGGAAATCGGATTTCGCCCTGTTCGCCTGGTCGGCCTGCTGTTGGGCCAGCCGCCGTACCTTTATTTCTTCTTCAAGCTCCTCCGTGCGTTCCGCGACCTTTTCCTCAAGGCCGTCGTTCGCCTGCTTCAATTCAATTTCCATGAGCTTGCGTTCCGTGATGTCCTGGACGGTGCCCGGTGTGCGGACGGATTCGATGCCGGGGTTCAGGTTTGCGCTCGCCCGTTCCAGGATGTAGCGCACCTCGCCGTCCGGCCGCCTGATCCGGTATTCGATTTCAAGCGGTTTCGCCGATTCCGGATGCGCCCGGACATCTTCATAGAAAGCCTGAATTTGCCGGTCGATCGTTTCGCGGTCCTCAGGGACGACGAGTTCCAGGAACGACGCATAATCGCGCGCGACTTCAAAAAACTGCTCGACGGTGAGGCCGAAAATCTTCGCCGCCTGCTTCGAGCATGTGATCAAGGTTTCGCCGTTATCGCTCCATTTCCAGTGCCCGATCCGGGCGACGGATTCGGCCAGTTCCAGCAGCGCGTTCTGGCTCATGAGATCGCGGGTCCGTTCCTCGACCCGCGCCTCCAGCTCGGCGCGGGCGTGCTCAAGCTCCCGCTGCGCCAGCCTGGTTTCCGTAATGTCCTGGATGGCGCCCGACGAACTGACCGGCGTGCCGTCATCTTCAAATACGGCGAAGGCCGCCTCGTGCAGGTGTCGTTCCTGCCCGTCCGGGCGGATGATCCGGTATTCCAGCTCCATCCGGTCGGTCAGGTCCTGTCCCGGCGTTCGCGGGGCGGCGAAGCCCACAACGGTGGCGGCGTAGCGGTCCCGGTCATCGGGATGCACGGCATCGAGCAGGCCGTACTTGTTATTGGCTTGTGCAATGAAGTCTTCCGGAGTCATGCCGAAGATGTCGGCGAGACCGGCGGAACAATAGACGCAAGCCTGTGTTCTGGCGTCCCAAATCCAGCGGCCGACCTTCGCCAGCCGTTCGGCCTGGTCCCAGATCAGGTCATCATGGCCCAATGGTTCCGTCATCGACAAATCCCGACATCGTTCTCCCTCCCCACTTTGGAAGTCGCGTAGAGATTTTCAACAATACAATATTATGTAGCAGATATTACATGTTTCCCGTTTCGCGGGAAATAGTAACTTTTTTAAGACGGTTCCCCATACCCGTAAGGCGCCGGCATGGTGTCGAGCAGTTCGTGGAACAGTTCGTTGTATTCGGCTTCGCGTTCCTTGCCGAATAGCGGATCGGGGTTGTCCTCGAAGGCGGCGTCGATTCCGGCCCAGTCTTCCGCAGACAGGCTTTCGCGGGCGCGGGACAGGACCTTCGATTCCTCAAGGCGCATATGGCCGATCTCGCGCGAGCAGCAGTCCTCGACGGCGTCGCAGAAATCGTTATGGGATTGATGCGGCGGCGGCTCGTACAGGGCCAGGGTCTCGCGGACCTTGTCCAGGTACTTGGGCAGTTGCCGGTGCTGTTCTTCCAGCTCGTCGATGACATCGCCCAGGTCGGGGCAATGCTCCCGGAGAACGGGGAACAGGTAGGCGTTTTCCTTCGGGTGGTGATAGGTGTTGAGCACCTTTTCCATGTAGGTGAAGGCCTGGTGCATGGCGACCGTGTTGACCGGTTCGGCGCTTTCCCGGCCCTTCTTCGCCATCAGGCGCAGGCAGGTGAGGACCGAATACAGGTCCTGGTGTTCCTTGTGGATGACCTTTCCCACATCGACGCTATCGTGCATGAACCGGCTCCCTGGCTGTTACCGTGATCAACGTAGAAGAACGTAGAAGAGTGTGCCTCGAATCGGGAAAAAATGAATTGATCCGGATCAATCAGCCGCATTGCCGGACCCAGGACCCTGAAGCTGCTCCAGCCTCGTTGCCGCCTGTCGCCTGTGCGCATCCGTCACGTGGGCGCTGACCCGGTTCCAGGCGGCCCAGAAAACGGCGGCGTCGTCAGTGAAGCCGAGCCCGGCGATGAAATCCGGCACCACGTCCGCCGGCACGATGAAGTAGGCGAGCGCGCCGACGAGGACGGCCTTTACGTGCTTCGGCGTCAGCGGGTCCGTGGCGCAGTAGTAGGCGGCCAGCGCCTGTTCCAGGAACGGAACCTTCCCTAAAGTGCGGCGCGCCTTGTCCATGAAACCGGCGAGCCGGTCCGTCTGGTCGTGTGAATTATCGTCTTCGCGATCCGTCATGGGATTCCATTCTAGCGGCGATTATGGCAGTGTCATGGTCATGAGGCGACATGTTGGGGAGAAAAGGAAATCATGCAACTGACGCCATTGCACCCCGATTTCGGCGTGGAAGTAACCGGACTCGATCTCCGAACCGTGACGGCGGAGCAGGGCTACCCGGAATTGCGCGCCGCCTTCGACGCCCATTCCCTGTTGCTGTTTCGCGAAGCCAACCTGGCGGAGGAAGAGCATCTCCGCCTCGCCCGCCTGTTCGGCCCGCTGGAAGACCGGGACGACCTGCCCGAGCCGGCGATGACGACGGTCTCCAACGTTCTGGATGACGGCGCCGTGTCTGCGCCCGACAGCCTGCACACCAAGCAGCTTATCGCCAACCAGCTCTGGCATACGGACAGCACCTTCCTGCCGGTCCCGGCGCTGGCCAATCTGCTGCAGGCGCGCATCGTTTCATCCAGCGGCGGTGAGACGGAATTCGTCTCCACCCGCGCCGGATGGCGGCGGCTCGATCCCGCCTTGCAGGAAAGGCTGAGAGGCACGGTTTTCCGGCACGCTTATACGCATTCCCGCTCCCAGATCGATACGGACCTGGCGGCCCTTGAGATGATATCCAAATGGTCGCCGACGGCCTGGTCGGCGGTGTGGCCCAACCCGGCGACCGGCGACGAAGCGCTTTACATCGCCTCGCACGTCTACGCCGTGGACGGCATGGACCAGGCCGAAGGCCAGGCCCTGGTCGAGGAGCTGATGGCGGCAATGACGCCTGAGGAAGCCGTCTATACCCACGCCTGGGCGCCGGGCGACCTGATCATCTGGGACGAACGCGCAACCATGCACCGCGGCAGGCCGTGGCCTTACGATCAGCCCCGCGTCCTGGCGAGCATTTGTGTCACGGCGCGTGACGTGGACGGTCTGTCCGCCATCAGGGCCTGATCAGCCGTTGCCCTCCCGCTTTCTTCTATGGCAGGGTCATATCATGTGCCGTCTTTTTGCCCCGTTCGTTGCCGCCGCCCTGGTTCTCGCGCTTTCCGCTGAGGGAAAGAGCGCGAACGCCGCCGAAGCCCTGGCCGGGATCAAGGGGGCGGATGACCGCCTGACCATGATTTCCAACGAATACCCCTGGAGCGCCGTCGGGCGCATCAACACCGAAACCGGCGGCCACTGCACGGGCGTCATGGTCGGCCCCAGCGTCGTGCTGACGGCGGCGCATTGCCTGTACGACAAGCGCAAGAAGTGGTTCGTACCGCCGTCGCAGGTTCATTTCGTGGCCGGCTATTTTCGCGAGGACGACGAATGGACGGGCGGCGAGGTGCTTTACAAGGAAACCAGCTATATCGGCCATTCCACGGCCAAAAGCTATTACATTCCCCCCAATTACCAGGAAGGCGTACCGCCCACCGGCAGCATCGCCGCCAACGACTGGACCTTCATTATCCTGAATGACGACATCGGTTCGAAAAGCGGCTGGTTCGGCGTCAGGATGATGAACCGCCAGGTGCTGCAACAGTTTCTTGATATCCAGGTGCCTTTCGTCCAGGCCGGTTACTCCAAGGACAAGAAGCAGGAACTGACGGCCCACATCAATTGTCCCTTCGAGGGCTTCGCAACGGGGTTGAAGCTGATCGTGCATCGCTGCGACGCCGTGCCGGGGGATTCCGGCTCGCCCATCTTCGCCTTCGAAGACGGCCTGCCCGTCCTTGTCGCCATCCATGTGGCGACGACGACGCAAAGGTCGCCGGTCCGTGGCGTGGCGGCGCCCACGGAAAGCTACCTTGCGGGCGTCGAGGAAATGAAACTGGGGGCCCCAGGCCTGCCGCCGGCAAGCGACCTGCTGCCGGTGGAAACCACGCGCAAGCTGCTGGCGCACCTGGGCTATACGGGCGGCGGCTCCATCGAACGCGCCATCCGCCGGTTCCAGGATACGGAAGGGTTGGAAATCACCGGCAAAATTTCCTACAAACTGGTCGGCCAACTGGTGAAGGCCATGGCGTCCGAAGGCGCCAGATAGAACAAGGCGTCCGAAGGCGCCAGATAGAACAAGGCGCCCTGAAGCGCCAGGATAAAAAGAACGGACGACCCATCTATGACCAACGACAATCTTTATTGCCTCCTGAAATCCCGTTTCCCCAATGATCCGGCGGACGTTTTCCTTGAAAGCCCCGTTTCTGATGATCCTGGTGGCGATACGCTGAGCTACGGCGAGGCCGACGCGTTGTCGGCGCGCATGGCGGCGGGCTTGCGGGCGCTGGATGTCAATCCGGGCGACAGGGTCGTGGTGCAGGTGGAAAAGTCGGCCGAGGCCGTCGTGCTTTACCTCGCCTGTCTGCGCGTGGGCGCCATCTATATCCCCCTCAACACGGCCTATACGGCGGCTGAACTGGCCTATTTCCTGGGCGATGCGGAGCCTCAGTTGCTGGTCTGCGAGCCGGAAAAAAATGCGGCGCTTCGCGCCGTCTGCGATGAAGGCGGCGTACCGCACCTGTTGTGTCTTGATGCATCAGGGAAAGGCTCCTGGATGGACCATGTCGGGGGCTTCGAGGCCGACCCGGACATCGCCGAGCGGGATAAAGACGATACCGCCGCCATACTTTATACCTCCGGCACCACGGGACGTTCCAAGGGCGCCATGCTGAGCCACGACAACCTGGCGTCCAACGCGCTGACATTGCATGAGCTCTGGGGCTTCCAGCCGGGCGACGTCCTGCTTCACGCGCTTCCCATCTATCATGTGCACGGCCTGTTCGTGGCGCTTCATTGCGCCATGCTCAACGGATCGAAGGCGTGGTTCCTGCCCAGGTTCGAGATCGGGCAGGTGCTGGACCTGCTGCCACGGTCCACCGTGATGATGGGCGTGCCGACCTTTTATGTCCGCCTGTTGGGCGACGCGCGGTTCACGAAAGAGCTTTGCGCCAACATGCGGTTGTTCATCGCGGGCTCCGCGCCGCTGCTGGCGGAAACCTTCGACAGCTTCGAGGAACGCACCGGCCAGCGCATCCTGGAGCGCTACGGCATGACGGAAGCCGGCATGATCACATCCAATCCCTATGATCCGAATGACGGCGAGCGGCTGGCCGGTACGGTCGGGTTCGCCCTGCCGGGCGTGGAGGCCAGGGTCTGCTCGGACGACGGCGTGGAGATTCCGCGCGGCGAAACCGGGGTGCTGGAAATCAAGGGCCCCAACGTGTTCAAGGGTTACTGGCGCAACGAGGAAAAGACGGCGGCGGAATTCCGCGATGACGGCTTCTTTATTACGGGCGATATGTCGGTCATGGACGATGAGGGCCGGGTTACCATCGTCGGCCGCGCCAAGGACCTGGTGATTTCAGGCGGGTTCAACGTTTACCCGAAGGAGGTCGAGGGCGAAATCGACCTGATCGAGGGCGTGGTCGAATCCGCCGTCATCGGTCTGCCGCACCCGGATTTCGGCGAAGGCGTCACGGCCGTGGTGGTGCCCGAGCCGGCCGCCGCTTTGACACCCGAGGACATTAACGGACACCTGGCGGACAAGTTGGCCAAATTCAAGCAGCCCAAGCGTATCTTTTTCGTCGACTCTTTGCCGCGCAACGCCATGGGCAAGGTTCAGAAAAAAGAGCTCAGGGAACGCTACGCCGATACCTATCAATAGGGCTTGCTACCGGACCCCGTTATTCATCCAGACCGGATATCCTGTCCATGAAGGTGGCGAGCTTGAGGTCCAGTTCCGTCACGCCATCGGCGCTGTGCGTGGTCAGCGTCACGTCGACCCGGTTGTAGACATTAAACCATTCCGGGTGGTGATCCATTTTCTCGGCCTTCAGCGCAGCCCTGGACATAAAGCCGAAAGCCTCATTGAACGTCTTGAAATTGTAGGTTTTCGAGATGGCGCCCCGGCCGGGCGTTTCGGACCAGCCTGTCATGTTTTCCAACGCGGCTGACCGGGTTTCCGGGCTGAGTTTGCTGGGCATATGTCCGTTCCTGGGCTGTTCATGATCACATATAAGTTATTACAAATATAAACCTTGGTCTAACCGGTGAAAAACCTTACCATCCGCTGGGATAAAAAACATATGAACCCACGGTTCCGGTTACTGTGCGGTTTTGCCCGGGGGGGTGGAATAACAACCGGATAACGGGCGTTGATATGTAGGCATGTCTGGCGATCACACAGGTATATTGGGAAGCGAATATCTGGCGTATCAGGTGCTGGACGCGTCACCCAGCGCTTATGCGGTCGTGGACCACTCACTCACGTATATCTATGTCAACCAGGCGTTTCTGGACCGCCACACACTCAGCCGCGAAGACGTGATCGGCAAGTCCGTCGGGTTTCTCATGACGGAAGAGTACGTTGAGACCGTGGCAAAACCCAACATGAGGCGGGCCCTGGCCGGGGAAACGATTTCTTTTGAGGCTGAGGCTTCGCTTCAGGCGGCGCGGGACCGTTGGTTCGACGTGCAATATGCGCCGCTGCGCCGGGAAGACGGAACGGTCTACGCCATCACCATCATGACACACGATATCACGGACAAGGTCCGGGAACGGGAAGTGCTGGAACGGGAACGATTTTTCGTCCATCAGGTGGAAGAAGTCATGGGCGCCGGGGTTTTTGTCTGGGACGTGGCGGAACAGCGCAATCTCTACTACAGCGAAAGCCTGGCTTCCATCCACGGCATGACGCTGGAAGAGATGGATCAGGCCGTGGACAGCGAGGAAGCGGACGTTGCCCTTGCGATTCCCGAAGACCGTCCGCACCTGGCGGAGGCTTATGCCGACAGCCGCCTCCACGGTACGCCGCTGGATGTCGAATACCGTATCGATCATCCGGAAAAGGGTATTCGCTGGCTCCGCGAAGTCGGCGTCCGCCGTACCCTGGGCGATGACAACCGTGTCGTCACCATGGGGCTGGTCCATGACATAACCGACCGCAAGGCGCACGAACAGGAACTGGACCTTCAGCGATCGGTTTCACGCCAGGCCGAGGCGATCGGCAAGATCGGCCACTATGTGTGGGATCTGGTCAACGATACGTCATTGTATTTCAGTGACCAGGCTGCGGCGATTCACGGGTATTCCCGCGAGGAATTCGCAGAATTCCAGGCGTCCGCCGAAGCCGACTTGAAGCGTATTCATCCCGACGACCTCGACCGCGTGGGCGACGCCGTCCTTTCGACACAGAGCGCGGACGGATCCTTTGATGAGGAATTCCGCATCAATCATCCCGATGGAAAAGTTCACTGGATTCACGAAGTCGCCATTCCCCATAAAATCGTCGATGGGGAGACCACGGAGACGATCGGTATCGTTCAGGACATCACCGAACGGAAACAACGCGAAGAGGAACTGGCAACCCAGCGGCTGATCGCCGAGCAGGCCCAGAAGGTGGGCAGGATCGGCTTCTGGATGTGGGACATGATGGAGGACAAGTCTCTCTATTTCTCTGACGAGGCCGCCGCCGTGCACGGCATGACCCGGGATGACTACGCGAAGCACATGGAGTCCCTGGACGCCAACATGGAGAAAATCTATCCGGATGACCGCCGCCGCATCCGCGCCGCCATCGAAGAGGCGCGCGAGATAACAGGTGAATTCAATGAAGAATACCGCATCATCCATCCGGACGGCAGCGTTCACTGGATCCAGGAGATCGCGGCCCCGCAGATCGTGGAAGACGGCAATCTCAAGACCGTCATCGGTACGGTGCAGGATGTTACCGAGCGCAAGCAACGCGAAGAAGAACTACACCAGCAGGCCATCATCTACAACCAGATCGAGGAAAACATCCCCATCGGCTACTGGACCTGGGACGAGCGGAATTACGGTCCGAATCACCTCTCGAAAGGCATTCCCAACATTTACGGCCTGACGGAGGAAGAGTACCGCGAAACCTTTTCCAGCCTTGATGGCGAGGTCTCTCTCGTTCATCCGGAAGACCGGCAACGGATCAGGGACTCGGCTCAAAAATTCTATGAACTATCGGCATCTTATGACAAGGAATACCGCATCCTGCACAAGGACGGCTCGGTCCGCTGGGTGCACGAGGTTTCCACCCCCCTTGAAGTCGCGGAAGACGGCACCCTGCTGAGCTCTATCGGCACGCTTCGCGATATCACCGAGAGAAAACTGGAAGAAGAAGAGCTGCGCAAGCAAGCCATCATCTACAACCAGATCGAGGAAAATATCGCTATCGGTTATTGGACCTGGGATGAGATAAATTATCGTCCGCTCTACGTCAGTAAGGGCGTTCCGAAAATCTATGGTGTCTCTGAAGAAGAATACATCAACACCCTGAGTAGGGCTGATGGCGAATTGTTCTTTGTCCACCCGGATGACAAGGGCATGGTTCGCGAGGTTGCTGACCAATTCCAGAAAACCGGCGAGTCCTATGATCTGGAATTCCGCATCGTTCATTCGGACGGATCAACCCGCTGGGTGCATGAGGTCTCGTCACCCTTGCATATCTCGGATGATGGCGTGGTGGAAACCTCCATCGGCACGATCAGGGATATCACGGCCCGCAAGGTCGAGGAAGAGGACCTGCGCCGCCGCGAGGTCATGTTCCAGCAGATCGAGGACAGTTTCGATATCGGGTTCTGGTCCTGGAATATCAGGGATGGCGTCATGGATTACGTCAGCGATTCGTGCCAGACGATATATGGTTTTAACCAGCAGGAAATGGAGAAAACCCTGTCATCCAACGAAGGATATCTTCAGGTGGTTCACCCCGACGACCGGCAATACTGCGCTGAAATTGATGCCCAATATGCCGCTGGCGAAATTTCCTCCTATGATCTGGAATACCGGATTATCCATAAGGATGGTTCTATCAGATGGCTTCGTTCCGTTTCCGTGCCACTGGAACGTAACGATGACGGCACCCCGGCCACCGCCATCGGCGTTGTTCGCGATGTCACGGACCGCAAGGAGCGGGAAGAAGAATTGCGAACCGCCAAGGAGGCCGCCGAAAGCGCCTCGCTGGCAAAGTCCGATTTTTTGGCGCACATGAGTCACGAACTGCGAACGCCCCTGAACGCCGTGATCGGGTTTTCGGATGCAATCCGTTCCGAGATTTTCGGCCCCTTCGGGGACGAGCGGTACAACGAATATATGGACAACATCAATAACTCAGGGAAACTGCTGCTGGCGTTGATCAATGACCTGCTGGATATGTCGGCGATCGAGGCCGGCGAGCTGTCTATTGAACCGGAACCCCAGAACATCGATGACCTGGTCGGCGAGATGCTCGACCTGGCCGGGCCATCCGCCAAGGCGAAAGAGATCGCCCTGATCAAGTCGCCGGAGCTTGCGGGCGTCGAGTTGTCGGTCGATCCGCGCCGTTTCCGCCAGATCATCCTCAATCTGGTGATCAACGCCGTGAAATACACCGATCCCAAAGGCGAGGTTTCCGTCCTTTACCGGCAGGACGATGAAAACCGGCCCGTGATCTCCATCAGGGACAACGGGGCCGGCATGACCGAAGATGAGATCGAGTCGGCCATGATTCCCTTCAAGCAGATCAAGAACGCCACCGTCCGCCAGATCGAGGGAACGGGCATCGGTCTGCCGCTCACGAACCGGCTTGTCGAACTGCATCTCGGAACCCTGAAAATCGAGAGTGAAAAGTACAAGGGAACCACGGTGAACATCGTTCTGCCCGCCGAACGGGTTGTCACCATAAAATAGTACCTCTTATCGGAGTTAACCGCAGTCAAGGACCAGGTATCGACACCCGGCCTATCCTTAATGACGCTTGGAATCGCCTGCCATGTCCGTGGCGGGGAAGGGAGCGTAATTGAGGAGGTAGGTAATTATGACGGATCAAACTGGTTCGCCGGAAAGTTCGGGTGAAGAGTCCGAACGCATTCCGGTGCTACAAAGTCTACTCGACAATCACTTTTTACTTCTGTTCATCGGCGTCGCCCTTCCGGCGGTGCTTTATACGATATGGGGTGTCATGGAAATCGTGCAAATCCCCATTGGCGATTGAGTAAGGGAGGAGATGAGAAATGGCCTTAACACCTCCTGAAAATCGATTGTGGGGAAAAGAGCCTCTACACGGCGTGGAAGCCACATGGATCACCATCGCCTTCCTGTGGGGCATCCTGATGTTCGGCATCATGGTGTACTGGCACATCAACGGCGAACAGAACCTGTCCAACGAGGCCTACCGGGTCAATCCGGAAGCCTATGCCGAAAAGGTGGAAGCCGCGGCTGCGCTGCATACCGTCCGCGAGGACGAAACCAGCGGATATCCCGTTGTCCATCCGCCCCCCGGTTCGGACGTCTACATGCTCGGACGGCTGTGGGAATGGTGGCCCATTCTCGAGCTGGAGAAAGGCAAGGAATACAGGCTTCACCTGTCTTCCCTGGACTGGTTGCACGGTTTCTCCCTGCAGCCGGCCAACATCAATCTCCAGATCCATCCGAACTATGAAATGGTTCTGACCATCCAACCCGATCAGGCCGGCGAGTACGGCGTGGTCTGCAATGAATTCTGCGGTATCGGCCATCACCAGATGGTCGGCAAGATCATTGTCGTGGAATAGGGGGCTTGCATCATGGTAAATCTGAATTTCCGCACATGCCCCGAAACCGGATTGAAAGTTCACGGCCCGGCTGAATCCCTGATCAAGGCCAACGCCGTCGTCGCCGTTGTCTTTCTTCTGATCGGTGGCCTGTTTGGCCTCCTGGTTGCGTTGACGCGCTGGCAGGCCATTCACCTGTTACCGGCTGATCTGTTCTACCTGGCATTGACCGCACACGGTGCGGACGTGCTGGTGTTCTGGATCATCTTCTTCGAGATCGCGATCCTGTATTTCGCCTCGGCCATCCTGCTCAATTGCAGGCTGGCGGCGCCGAAAATCGCCTGGGTCGCATTCTTCCTGATGCTCGGCGGCGCCTTGCTGGCGAATGTCGCCGTGCTGCAGGGCGAATCGAGCGTGATGTTCACGTCCTACGTTCCCATGAAGGCGGCGCCGCACTTCTATCTGGGGCTGATCCTGTTTGCGGTCGGCGCCCTGGTGGCGGTCGGCATCTTCTTCGCGACGCTGGTCATCGCCAAGCAGGAGAAGACCTATGAGGGGTCGGTCCCGCTTGTCACCTTCGGTGCGGTGACGGCCGCCATTCTGGCGGTCTACACCATCGCGTCCGGGGCGATCATCCTGGTGCCCACGTTCCTGTGGTCCCTCGGACTGATCGGCGACATCGACACGTTGACCTACCGCGTCGTGTGGTGGGGCTTCGGTCACTCGTCGCAGCAGATCAACGTGGCCGCCCAGGTCGCGGGCTGGTACGCCATCGCGGCGCTGACCGTCGGCGCCAAGCCGATTTCGGAAAAGGTCAGCCGCACGGCTTTCCTGTTCTACATCTGCTTCCTGCTGCTGGCGTCCGCCCACCATATCCTGGTGGATCCGGGCATCAGCTCCGAATGGAAGGTGTTCAACACGTCCTATGCCCTGTTCCTGGCCGTCCTCGGTTCCATGATTCACGGCATGAGCGTTCCCGGCGCGGTCGAAGTGGCGCAGCGCAGGAACGGCTTTACGCAAGGCGTGTTCGGCTGGCTCAGGAAAGCGCCGTGGGGCAACCCGGCATTCGCCGGCATGTTCATGAGCGTCATCCTGTTCGGCATCCTTGGCGGCATCTCCGGTGTCATCATGGGCACCGAGCAGTTGAACATCATCATGCACAACACGCTCTACGTACCGGGTCACTTCCACGGAACCGTGGTCGCCGGTACGACGCTGACCTTCATGGCGTTGAGCTATCTGGTTGTGCCGCTGATTTTCCGGCGCGAGCTGGTGTTCAAGCGTTTGGCGCAATGGCAACCCTACCTGTTCGGCATCGGCACGACGGGTCTGGCCGTCTTCATGATGGCGGCTGGAACGCTCGGCGTTTCTCGCCGGCACTGGGATATGGCATTCTCTGACGCGGCCATGAGCTTCGATTACCCGCCGGCGGCGTTCCTGATGATGGCCCTGAACGGCATCTCGGGTATCATCGCCTCTATTGGCGGTATCGCGTTCATCGTCGTGATCGTGTGCTCGATCCTGTTCGGCAAGAAACGGGACGATGCTGCGGCCAAGGCTGATCCTGTTGTCTTCCAGGGCGGTGGCGAAGTCGTCTCCGGCGTGGGTGATGCAGGAACGTTGAAGATTCCGGGAACGGTCATGTTGGTCGGTATCTTCTTCGTGGCCTTCGTTCTCTACTACTTCGTCAATTGGAAGTATCTGTCAGAGATCTGGCCGTTAAGCTGACCTCGAAGGGAGGATGTTGCACGGTTGTCCTACCCCCCGTGCGCACCGGCATCCTCCCCTCTTTCCCTCAAACCACCAGGGGTAGGTGTAGTATATGGGCATTAACTGCAAGAGTTTCCACTTCATGAAACCTCGTCCGATCATCCTGACGCTGTTGTTGATTCCGATGTTGCTGCTGTTCGCCGGGAAAGGGGCCCCGGCAGGCGCGGAAGACAGTTCAAAGAAATTCGATGAGCGCGAGGCCCTTGCCATCAGCGAGGCCTCGATCGGCTCGCCGCTCGGCCGCTACGCCTTCGTCGACAGTTCAGGCCAGGTCCGGTCACTGGACAGCTTCACCGGCCAGCCGTTGATCGTCAGCCTGATCTACACCGGTTGCGCCGACGTCTGTCCGACGGTTTCCGAGCAACTGGCGTACGCCGTCGAGGTTGCCCAGGACACCTTCGGCGTTGACGCTTTCTCCGTCGTAACCATCGGCTTCGACGCCGATAACGATACGCCGTCCAGGATGAAATCCTTCGCCGCTTCGCATGGCATCAACATCGAGAACTGGCATTTCCTGTCCGGCGACGCCGCCACCATCGAGCGGTTTGCCGATGACCTCGGCTTCCTGTTCTTTCCCTCCGCCGCCGGGTTCCAGCACATGACGCGGACCACCATCATCGATGCGGAAGGCGTCGTCTACCGCCATCTCTATGGCGCGGACATCGAAGCGCCGCACCTGATGGAGCCCATGAAGGACCTGATTTACGGCCGGGCGGCCTCCAGCTTCAGTCTCGACGGGCTGATCAACAGGGTGAAGCTGTTCTGCACAATTTATGATCCGCGGGCGGATCGTTACACATTCGATTACTCCATCTTCATCACCATGAGCGCGGGAACCATCGCGTTCATCGGTTTCGGGGTGGTGCTGTTCCGTATCTGGTGGGCCAACCGGCGCGGCAGGCATCATGCCCGGCATGTCTGACGCATCAGGCGGTCATAGAATTATAGGGTAGGACAACAACCGTGGAATTGATCAGGGCGCCGTTGCGTTATGGACTGATGTGGCTGGAAGGCTGGTTCGACAAGGCCTTCGGCGAGGATCTGAACCCGCTCTATTGCCTGGGTGGCCTGGGGTATTTCTATTTCTGGGTCGTCGCGGTCAGTGGCGCCTATGTCTATATCTTCTTCGATACCGGTATTCCCGACGCTTATCTTTCCGTCGAACTGATGAGCAACGAATACTGGTGGCATGCGGGCGTGATGCGCAGCCTGCACCGCTACGCTTCCGACGCCCTGGTGGCCATGGCGGTCCTGCATATCATCCGCGAATTCGCCTTTGACCGCTATCGCGGCAAGCGCTGGTTCTCCTGGGTGTCGGGCATCCCGATGCTGTGGATGGTGATCGCCGCGGGAATCACCGGTTACTGGCTGGTCGGCGACAAGCTGGGTCAGTATGTCGCCATCGCGTCCACGGAATTGCTCGACTGGCTGCCCATTTTCGGCGAGCCGGTGGCGCGCAACTTCCTGGCGCCCAGCTACCTGGACGGACGGTTCTTTACGCTGATGGTGTTCATGCACATCGCGATTCCCATCTTCATGGTGTTCGTGATGTGGATCCACCTGCAACGGGTCGCCCATTCCCGCTTCAACGCGCCGCGCGGCCTCGCCATCGGAACGCTGGGCATGCTGATGGTCCTGAGCGTGCTGTGGCCGGTTGAAAGCCAGGGAATCCAGAACCTGTCCGAAACCGCCTCGCCGGTCCGGCTCGACTGGTTCTATCTGTGGATGTATCCGCTGGCCGATTGGTGGGGGCCGGGATTCGTCTGGATCGGCTCGCTGGGCGGCACGTTCGTGCTCATGCTCATGCCGTGGCTGCCGCCGAGAAAGAAAAAACCGGAAGCCGTCGTCCATCTGGAACATTGCAACGGCTGCACGCGCTGCGCCGTGGACTGCCCGTTTTACGCCATCGTCATGAAGCCGCGTTCGGACGGCATGGCGTTTGAACGCGAAGCCGTGGTCGACCCCGATCTGTGCCAGAACTGCGGCATCTGCGTCGGCGCCTGCCCGACGGCGACGCCGTTCAGGCGCGCGGGCGACCTGCTGCCGGGAATCGATTTGCCGGGCCTGACGCTTGCCGCCATGAAGCAGCAGGCCGAGGAAGCCGCCGCCACCCTCGACGGCCCGGCCCGGGTGATGGTCTTCGGCTGTGACCACGCGCTCAAGATGGCGAAGGTGACGGGACCGGGAATTGCCGCCGTCAGCCTGCCCTGCGCCGGCATGTTGCCGCCGTCGTTCATCGACTACGTGCTGAGCAAACGCCTTGCCGACGGCGTCGTCGTATCCGGCTGCCGCAAGGGCGAATGCCAGTACCGCCTGGGACAGGCCTGGCTGGTGGAGCGCCTCGACGACAGGCGCGATCCGCGCCTGAGGAAACGCGTGCCACGCGAAAGGGTTGCGCGCATCTGGGCGTCGCCGACGGACCGTCGCCGCTTCGTCAAGGAAGTGGGGACCTTCCGCAAACAACTGGAGGCCCTGGGCCCGAATGCCAAGCCGACGCTGACGCCGCCGGACAGCCCCGACAAGCCGGACAGGGAGGCCGCGGAATGAGCCTGAGCCTTCGCCAGATTTTCATGTATTTGGGACAGGCCGTCATCTATACGGGCTTCGCCCTGTTCCTGGGCACTTTCGCCAACTCGCCGGAATACCTGCGGGTGCCGGAAGGCCAGGCCCTGATCAAGCTGAGCTTCGCCCACGGCGCCAAGGCCAAGGGCGAGTGCCGCAAGCTGACACGGGAGGAACTGCAGGAACTGGCCGCCAACATGCGCCGCGCGGAAGTCTGCCCGCGCGAACGGCTGCCGGTCACCGTGCGGCTGGTCATCGACGGCGACGTGAAGGTCGAACGCGAGCTTCCGCCCAGCGGCCTGCACGGCGACGGCCCGTCCAAGATCTACGAACGGATCGTGGTGCCGCCCGGCGATCACACCATCGAGCTCGCGCTGCGCGATACCGTCCGCGACGAAGGCTTTGATTATGAAACCACGCGCAGGGTGACGCTGACGCCGGGCCAGAGCCTGGCGATCGATTTCCATGCCGGTGGCGACGGATTTATGTTTCAATAGAAGGCGGCAGGTGCTTGATGTCTGAACAATCGGCAATCGCATGGCGGGACGAGTTCTCAACCGGTATCGGCTCCGTCGACCACGAGCACAAGGAGCTGGTGCAGTTGCTGAACGACGTGATCGTCATGCTTGATGAAAACCGCGATCATGATGCGGTCGTCGAAGCCCTGGGTGAGGTAAACGCCAGGATATCCGCCCACTTCGCGCTGGAAGAAACCATCATGCGGGGTGCGAAATACGCCGATTTCGTTCCCCACAAGGAAGACCACGAACGCCTGCTCGACGAAATTCGCGACATCATGGACGCCTATGAAGAAGGCGACTACGAGAATCGCCGGGCGGATTTCGTGAAACACCTTACCGACTGGTTCGTCTCCCACTTCTCGACCATGGATTCAAAGCTCCACAGTTCCCTGCTGGACTGATGAATGAATGATTAGGGAACGAAATTCCGTCATCGCGCTTTGGAAACTTATCCGCTATTCTTGTGAACATAGCCGGTTATGAGGGGTAGGACCTTTGGATACCGATGATTTTAACCTGATTCGCAGGCACCCCCTGTTCGGAAAACTTTCCGAACAGGACTCAAGGGCCATTCTGGGCGGGGCGACGGTCAAGGACTACCCCAAGGGGTATGTGCTGTTCACCCGGGAAGAACCGGTGGATTATTTCTACTTCGTCATGGGCGGCTGGGTGAAGGTCTACCGTGAATCCATGGACGGCAGCGAAGCCATCATCGGCATCTTCACCCGCGGGGAAACCATCGCCGAGGCCATGGCCTTCGTCAGCGGCAATTATCCGGCCAACGCCGAGGTGATCGAGTCGGCGCGCGTGCTGCCGATCCGGTCCGCCAATTTCGTCAATTACCTGAAGGAAAACCCGGAAATCGGGCTGACCATGCTGTCGTCGCTGTCGCAACGCATGCATCACCTGGTGGGTGAAATCGAAAGCCTGAAGACTCGGACGGCGACCCAGCGGGTGTGCCAGTTCCTGGTGCGGCTGTGCAAGAGCCACGAAGGTAAGGCGGAAGTGGCGCTGCCCTACGACAAGTCCGTAATTTCAGCCCGCCTCGGCATCCAGCCGGAAAGCCTGTCACGCATCCTGGCAAGGCTGAAGAAATACGGCGTCGTGACCGAACGCGACCGGGTGCTCATTTCCGACGTCGAGCACCTGGAACGTTACAGCGAGGGCGAAGCCGTCGATCCGGCGTGAGGCTGGGCGGGTGATTTGCTGAACGACAGTCCGGATCGTTCCCTGACGGGGAATATCAGTCATTTCCTAGCCGCAAGCGGATATTGAAACCAGGCCCAAACTGCATAAGTCTGTGTTTTGAAAACAAGGTAATCCTGATGTCATCTTTCTAGGGTATCAGGGTACGCTCATGGACACGGCATGCTTGCATGCCCATATTCATCTTAGGAACGGCGGATAATGGCCAACGACATAAAGAATATGAACAACGATATCGCCGGCTGGCGTGACCTGTCCCTTGAGGGGCAGGAAAGCCTGCTCGCCGAAATAGTTCATGTCAGCGATGTCCTGAAGGTTATCAACCATTTCGCCGTCGAACTCATTTCAATCCCGTCAAAGGAGGAGCTTGCCTGGTACCTGGCGCGCGAGGTTGTCGGGAAAATGGGTTTTGCCGACTGTATCGTCTACTACCTCGATGAAGAGAAACAGATCCTGCGTCAGCATGCGGCAATCGGAGACCATAAAAACCCCGAGCTGAACGAGATCGTCAACATCCTGGAAATTCCCGTTGGCGAAGGAATAACCGGCCATGTCGCAAAAACGAAACAGCCGCTGATCATTCACGACCTTGCGAAGGATGACCGCTACATCCCGGATGTCGTTCCGGCGCGATCGGAAATATGCGTGCCGCTGATGATCGATGACAGGGTCGTCGGCGTCATCGATTGCGAAGACCCGAGGGCGGCGCAGTTCACCGAATTCCATATGGATATTTTGTCGACCGTATCGGCGTTGGCGAGCGCCAAGCTGAAGCTTATCGAGCAAAGCAAGTTCACGGACGAGGCGGAAAAGATGGTGCGGACCAGGGATGCCTGGCTGCAGTCGATCTTCAAGAACGCGCCGGTGGAAATCGTCCTCAAGGATACCGAGGGACGAATCATCGCCATCAGCGACAACGTGCCCGAAATCCTGGGGGTCGATAAGGACCGTTTCATCGGCGCGACCACGGCGGACTTCCTGCCCCCCCATATCGCGGATGTCTATATGGCCGCCGATCGCAAGGTGGTGGAAACAGGCCAGCCAATACACCAGGAGGTCGTCGAGGAGACCGATGACGGAACGCGTTATTCGTTGAGCGAGAAGTTTCCCCTGCAGGACGAAGACGGCGTCATCGTCGGCATATGCAGCCTGACAACCGATATCACGGACCTCAAAAAATCGGAGCACGCCCTGCGCATGGCCCACGATAACCTGGAGCTGCAGGTCGAGAACAGGACACGTGAGCTTATCGAAAGCAAGAACGAGGCCGAAGTCGCCAACAGGGCCAAGTCGAACTTCATGGCGAACATGAGCCATGAACTGCGTACGCCGCTGAATGCGATCCTCGGTTTCTCCAGTGTGTTGCTGGCCGAATTTTTCGGGCCCGTCGGTAGCGACAAGAACAAGGAATACCTCCTCGATATACAGCAATCCGGCCAGCACCTGTTGGATCTCATCAACGATATTCTCGATGTTTCCGCCATTGAAGTGGGAGCGATGGACCTGCAGGAAGAAAACATCAAGCTTGCCGATGTGGTTGATTCGTCCATTCGCCTTATCAAGACAAGAGCGGAAGCCGGGCAGGTCCGCGTCATTTCCTCAATTGATCAGGATACGCCGATGATCCATGCCGACGGCCGGCGTTTGCGGCAGGTCCTGATTAACCTGCTCAGCAACGCGGTCAAGTTTACGCCTAAAGAAGGTGAAGTCTCCCTGCATGCGGAACTGACTGAAGACGGCGCACTTTCCCTAACCGTTGCAGATACCGGCATCGGCATGGACGAAGACGGTATGAGCGTCGCCCTGAGCCCCTTCGGGCAAGTTGACAGGGGCCTTGGCAAAAAGCACGAAGGCACCGGACTGGGATTGCCGTTGTCGAAGGGGTTGATGGAACTTCACGACGGGACGCTGGATGTCGAGAGCAAGAAAGGACAGGGAACGTCGGTTACGATAACCTTCCCCAAAGAGCGTGTGCTCTAATTTACCTGTCATGGCTCACAAAAAATCATACATCATTTGCGCAACGCCCAGGAGCGGCACCACCCTGTTGTGCGATCTGCTGGCGGACACCGGGGTTGCCGGCCGGCCCGACTCGTTCTTCCGCCGCCAGTCCATTCCCTGGTGGACGGATTATCTCAACGTGCCGATGACGGACTGGGACAGCGAACTGGATTTTGACCGCGCCTATCTGGCGGCTGTCCTAAAAGAGGGCGCCGGTGGGACTGATGGCGGGCCCGATGGCGAAACCGGGGTTTTCGGCATGCGCCTGATGCGGGAGAGCGCCGGCGATTTGCTGGCGAGGCTCGATGCGTTCTATCCCGGCCTGCCGAGTGACGGCGCCCGTTTCGAGGCGGCGTTCGGGCCCCCGCTTTACGTGCATCTCACCCGCGAAGACAAGGTCGCCCAGGCCGTCTCGCGCCTGAAGGCGGAGCAGTCCGGCTTGTGGCATGTCAATGCAGACGGAAGCGAACGCGAGCGCCTCAAGCCGGCCGAAGCGCCGGCCTATGACGCCGATGCGCTTGCCGGACAGGTGGCGGCGTATGAAGAGCAGGACGCAGCGTGGGCAAGCTGGTTCGCCCGCGAGGGTATCGAGCCGTTGCGCATCACCTATGAAGCGCTGTCGTCCGATCCGCAGGCCGTGCTGGCGCGCATCCTGTCCGCGCTCGGCCTTAATCCCGCCGTTGCGGAAACCGTCAAGCCCCGAACAGCGAAGCTGTCGGATCAGGAGAGCCGGGACTGGACGGCTCGTTTCCAAAAGGAACGGCGCGGCCTGCTCTAGAGCAGGCCTCTGTGATCCAGGATTTCCCGCACGAAGTCCTGCGGCGCTCCGTACTCGTTAAAGCAGTTCTCGATATTGCTGATCCGGCTTGAAATGCTGATCTCGGGAAACCCGATTTTCGCCATGTCGTGGCGCATGGCGGCGGCGACCCTGTCGAAGCCCGCACGGTCATAGCCGTCCTCGTCGCGCAGCCGGAGGATGGCGACGCAGTCGCTGATGCTTTCATTCATCATATGCTCGGGGCTGTGTTGCGGCGGGTGGGGCCGGTCGACGTCGCCGGTCTGGTGATGCGCGCATTCGTGCCGGTCGATGAAACGCTGGAAATCCGGCGGTGTGGCGGCGAAGTTCAACCGGTAAACCACCGGCTCGCCGTCCTGCTCCCGGACGGCCATGCCCATCGCCACGTCGGCGCGGCCGCCGCTGCGCTCAGCGAAACGGACCGTTTCCCCCTTGTTGTTGGCGCAGGACGGCGGGGCGACGACGGCGTATTGCGGCGTGCCCTGATCGTCCTGTGCCGTCACGGCGCCGGGAAAGGTCAAGGTCATGATCATGACCGCGAAAGGGAGGGCCGGGATTATAAAAAACCGTGTCAAAATCATTGCCGATAAGCGTCCAAGGTTTAAATGCTCCCAGAATGTATCTGGTCCGCCGTAATATCACCATATTCATCCATCAGGAAAGGCAACTTAGTTCTTTGGTTCGTGTCTGTCTGACCACGAAGACTCTTTGAGGAGGGGCAAGTTTATTTGGCGTGTCTTTGCCGTTCGTCATAAAAAAGACATGGATATACCGGTCCGGTACCGGGATAATCGCGGCCTTGTGACAACGAAGCCATAAAAAAGGGAAGCTCTCATGGCCCGCGATCCCCGTTACGATATTCTGTTCGAGCCCGTCAAGATCGGGCCGGTCACCGCCCGCAACCGGTTCTACCAGGCGCCCCATTGCAACGGCATGGGCCGGACGTTTCCATCCTCCATGGCGGCCATGCGCGGCGTCAAGGCAGAGGGCGGCTGGGCTGTCGTCTCGACGGAACAGATCGACATCCACCCGAGCAGCGACATCACGCCCGCCTCAGAAGGGCGCATGTGGTCGGACCAGGACATTCCCTACCTGGCGCGCATGTGCGACGCGGTGCACGAACACGACTCGCTGGCTTCCATCGAGCTCTGCCACAACGGCAAGTGGGCGGCCAACCTCTATAGCCGCGAGGTGCCCTTGTTCCCGTCGCACATGCCGGTGACAGACAGCGGCGCGCCGGTCCAGGCCCGGGCCATGGACAAGGCCGACATCAAGGCCTATCGCCGCTGGCACCTCGACTCGGTCAAGCGCGCCAAAAAGGCGGGCTTCGACATCGTGTGCTGCTACGCCGCGCACAACCTGTCGCTCGCCGGCATGTTCATGCTGCAGCGTTACAACAAGCGCACGGACGAATACGGCGGCAGCCTGGAAAACCGGGTGCGGCTGTTCCGCGAACTGATCGAGGACGCCAAGGAAGCCGTCGGCGACACCATGGGGGTTATCGTGCGCTTCGCCGTCGACGAGCTGCGCGGCGCCGAGGGCATGGAGCACGACAAGGAAGGCCGGGACATCGTCGAAATGCTGGCCGAGCTGCCGGACCTGTGGGACGTCAACATCGCCGAATGGGAAAACGATTCCATCACCAGCCGGTTTTCCGAAGAAGGCCACCAGGAGCCCTTCATCGAATTCGTCAAAAAGGTCACGACCAAGCCGGTGGTCACGGTGGGCCGCTACACGTCGCCCGACCGCATGGTGTCGCTGGTGAAAAAGGGCGTCGTCGACATGATCGGCGCGGCGCGGCCCTCCATCGCCGATCCGTTCCTGCCGAAGAAGATCGAGGAAGGCCGTATCGAGGATATCCGCGAGTGCATCGGCTGCAACATCTGCGTTGCGTGGGACATGATGAAAGCGCCCATGCGCTGCACCCAGAACCCGACCAAGGGCGAGGAATGGCGCAAGGGCTGGCACCCGGAAAGCATCGCCCCCAAGACCGACGACGGTCCCGTGCTGGTGGTCGGCGCCGGACCGGCGGGACTGGAAGCGGCGCTTGCCGTCGGCAGGCGCGGTTATTCGGTCGTGCTGGCGGAAGCCGAAGAGGAGCTGGGCGGGCGCGTCACAAAGGAAAGCCAGTTGCCGGGCCTGAACGCCTGGGGCCGGGTCAGGGATTACCGCGCCTACCAGATATCCCAGATGGCCAATGTCGAGGTCTACAAATCAAGCCGCCTGAGCGCGGACCAGGTGCTGGAATTCGGCGCCGCCCATGTCGCCATCGCCACCGGCGCCACATGGCGGCGGGACGGTTATGGCCGCACCCACCAGTTCCCCATTCCCGGAACCGACGGCGCCAACGTGCTGACGCCCGACGACATCATGGCGGGCGTGAAACCGGACGGCCCCGTGCTCGTCTATGACGACGATCATTACTACATGGCGTCCGTCGTCGCCGAGAGGCTGGTAGCCGACGGCTGCAAGGTCATCTACGCCACGCCGCAATCGGCCGCCGCCTACTGGACCGGCTACACCATGGAACAGCATCGCATCCAGGCCCGCTTGATCGAACTGGACGTTGACATCGTTCCCCTGCACCAGCTGAAGGAAATCACCACAGAGGGCGTCACGCTGGGCTGCGCCTATACGGGGCGCGAGAAAACCGTCGACGCCATTTCCGTCGTCATGGTCACCTCGCGCGTGCCCGATGACGCGCTTTACCAGGAACTGGCGGACGATCCCGGCAGATTGAGCGAGGCCGGGATCGAGACCTTGCGGCGGATCGGCGATTGCCACGGTCCGGCGACCATCGCCGCCGCGGTCTATGAAGGCCACCGATTCGCGCGGGAACTGGGTGAGGCGGCCGAAGAGATTCCGTTCCGCCGCGAGCTGACGGAACTGGCCGATTCGTTCGAACTGCCCAAGCTGACTCCGTAAAGCTGACGCGCTGATTGCGCGGCAAGGGATTTTTAACATCTGGGCGTCACTATCGAGGCGGTAAGCCACCGCTGCCGCGTGGCTGCGTTCAACCGAATGACCGGTGCCGAATGATCTCAGTTGATCTGGACAATCCAGCAGTAACCGGAATCCTGCAACTTGCCGCGGACGGGGATTTCGTCGGCGCTTTCGATGCGGCGAAAATGGCCGTCCAGGACGATCCGGACAATGTTTCGCTGATCCACCTGTTCGCCCGCCTGGACGAAATCGGCACCACGGTGCCGCCCGACGAACAGGCGTCCGGTGTAAAGGGCGTTTCAATCCCTTTGGAAAAGAGCCCGGCGTTCGTGTGTTTCCAGGCCGAAGCCCTGGCCCTGCTGGGCCGCGTTGAGGACGGCATCCGGCTGTTGGATTCGATGATACGTCTTTATCCATTAATCCAGCGCACGATGAACCAGATGGTGTCGCTGATGGGATGCCTGGCGCCCGATGACGAGGCGCGCTATGCCGAAATGCTGGATGTGTGCACCCTCATTCAACGACATGACCTCGACGAGGTTCTCGGCAGTTACTGGGTTTACAAGCACAAAAGCCCGTTCAATTACCTGGCCGCGGGCGAGAAAGGGCGTGTCTTCCTGGCCAGTTGCACGTTCGCCCCTTATGCAGCGGGAGGAATCGCATGCTGGATTCCGCATCTGCCGGAGAACGACTACCTGATCCTGACCGACTGGGGGCCCTGCAGCAACCTGCCGCCCGGCTTCTGGAAGGCGCTGGCGCCGGAACCCGTTCGGGACAGGGTCTATTTCCTGTCCAACGAGCCGGAGGTGCATGAGTTGCGCCTTGGCGCGGGGTTGAACTCCTTCCTCGTCAACAACAATTGCTGGCTCGATGAAAACAGCTTTTCCATCCTGGAAGGCGCCGAGAAGAAATACGACGCGGTCTATACGGCCCGTGCGGTCGATATGAAGCGCATTCATCTGGCGGAGAAGGTGCCCAACCTCGCGTTGGTGCAATCTGGCATCAACATGAAATCGACCATCCCGCCCGCTACCGGGTACGAACGGTGCAGGCCCGTCTACGCCCCGGCCGATTACCTGAATTTCGAGCAGTTGACGCATCTTTACAGTGAATCCCGGTGCGGCCTGATGCTGTCCAGGCATGAAGGAGCTTGCTACACGGTGACGGAATACATGCTGTGCGGCATTCCGGCGGTCAGCACCATGCCCGACCCCGGCGACACCATGGGCGGGCGCGAGGCCTGGCTGTCGGATGACAACAGCGTCTATTGCCGTCCGACCCCGGCGGCGGTCGCCGAAGCGGTCGAGATCATCAACGCCGGAAACCTCTCGCCCGCCGATGTCCGCCAGTCCCAGATTACAAGGATGCAGGCCTATCGCGACACCTTCGAGCACGATGTCCTGCTGCCGTTGCTCGATAAAATCGGCTATCGCCACGACATGAAAACGGCGATGCGCGATACCGTGTGGAACGAGACGGGCCTGATCTGCAAATTCCGAATGGAAAACAGGATGTCGCCCATGAGCGAGATCCTCAGCCTGTTCCTGGACAGGAGTATCGCGTGATGGCTAATCCTGCAGAACAGATGGAGCGAGTCGGTGTTCTCCTGAAAAACGGCGAGCGGGACGAGGCCAGGGAATACCTGTTCAAGCTGTGCGATGAGTATACTGATGTAACCTTCATCCTGAGCAATGCCGCCATCATCATGTTCAACGAACAGTGGTTCGACGAGCGGACCTTAAGCGTCATCGACCGCGCCCTGGCGTATGACGGCAAGAACGCCGACCTGTGGTTCATGTATGCCCATACCAGTTATATTGCGCATTGCGAAAACAGGGACGAGGGCCGGGGCATCGCCGCCGCCATCCGGGCGCTGACCATCAATCCGCAGCATGTCCAGTCCTATGCGACCCTCATCAACATCTACCTGATGCAGGGCAGGGAATGGGAAGCCTACATGGCGCACGCCACCATGATGAAACATCTGGGGGCGGCGCACGATATGGTCATGAGGTTCCGGGGATTATGCGAGTTTGTATCGAACCCGCGCCACAGACCCCATATCGGATTTATCGTCGATGGCGAAGGGCTGGTCTATACCAGCGAAACGCGGACGCCCCAGGGCGTGCTGGCGACGCTGAACCACGCAAATTCCAAGGTCATCGACATCGACGTCCTGCGTTTTGCGCTTGAATTCGCCGGGCCGGTGAAATCGGTTCTCGAAGTGGGCTGCCTTGCCGGCAACCATGCGGCTTACCTGCTCCGTTTCATGAAACCGGACCGGTACTTAGGCGTAGACGGCGTTCCCGATCATGTCGCGATCACGCGTCAGACGGTTTTTCTGAACAAGGTCGTCGGATTGGATGGCCGGGCCGAGGTCGTCAACGCGGTTCCGGGATCCTCAGAGGGCATGGTTCGTCTCTACGGCCAGGATGTGCCCCGCCGGAAGGTGGATGACATTGCGGAAGACGGCGCGTCGGGCGCGTGGGACTTTATCCGCTTCGATGTAAAATCGGACCTGATGGACGCCTTGCAGGGCGCAGAAAGAATTCTTACGCCAGCCGGGCGCAAGCTGATGCTCAAGGTGGGCCAGGGGCTGGGAGGCCAGGCTCTGGACTGGCTCACATCAAGGGGCTACCGGCTGGTCAATTCCATGACCCATGACGGCGAAGATAACCATTTCCTGACGAACGGCGCTGGCTAGCAGCCAGTTTAGACCGCCTTGGCAGGGCGGGGCGTCGTCAGGATGGTGAAGAACGTCAGCACGAACAGCGCATACGCGCCGGTCCACAGGGCGCCGGTGACGATCATGTTGACGACATAATAATCCGGCGCGATGACGGGACCGAGAGCGCGGACCAGCGACGCGGCGCCGACGGCCAGGAAAGCGGCCAGCATGGCGGGCGAGGCCGTCGGCGTGCGGCCCGTATGGCCCAGGCTGGCGCGGGTCATGATGCCCAACGTCATGCTGCCGATGCCGCCGATGGTCATCAGGTGATCCGCGGCGATGCGGGGAAGGGCGTCGACAAAGACGGAGACGGCGCTGAGCGCCAGGCCGGCGATGACGAAACCGTATCCGGCGAACAGGATCCATAAAATGGGCACATTCAGGATTCTGTGCCCCTGCCAGCCGAGAAACCGGATCAGGTTGATGAGCGCCGCCAGGGCGTAGACAGCGCCGCTCAAGTCCGAATCGGGCGCCGCCTGGTTGACGATCACGATGGCGGCGGCGGACAGCACCGCCAATTGCGTCAGTCTGTCTGATTGTTTGGGCAGATCGCCGCCGCCGTGGTTGCGCAGGTAATTGGTGGTGAACGAGGGAACGATCCGTCCGCCCAGGATGATGATCAACCCGATGACCAGGTCGAGGGCCAGGCGATGACCCTGGTCCGCCGTGTCGGCGGTCAGGGCCAGCCGCTCGAAATGGATCATCAGGTTGGCGATGAACAACCCGGCGAAGATGGGCAGGAAAATCAGGTTGCGTTTGCTCCACCCCGCAATCAGCGCGCGCAGGACGAGGGCCACCAGAAACGGGATAAAGGCGAGATCGACGGCGGCGAACAGGAACGGTGAAAAATCGCCGGGCAGCCAGTTCACCACCCGTCCCAGAATCCAGACGATGAAGAGCGCCGCCAGGGCCGGACCCGAAACCGGCTTGCGGCCGGTCCAGTTCGGTACGGCGGTCAGGAAAAAGCCGGCGATGACGGCGCAGGCGAACCCGAACAGCATTTCATGGGCATGCCAGGCGGTGGTGGGAGTCGGAAGCCAGGCAAGGCCAAGCTCGTCCGGCGTTACGAACCGCATGATCCAGGGGATGACCACGATCACCGCATAGAAGGATCCGGTCAGGAAAAACGGTCGAAATCCGTAGGAAAAAAAGGCGTCTATGCGAGTCTTCATGGGCAGGCTTCTTTTTGTTGTTTATTCAGTCGCTTCCCTAAGGTTTCAGTTCAGCCCCGCCTTCAGTTGCCGGACGATCCAGAGGGCCTCGTCCTGGCTCAATTCAACATTCCAGGGCGGCATGGGCTGGCCGGGAACACCATGCAGGATCGTATCGATAATTTCGGACTCATCCCGGCCGGCGAAGTTCTCCGGCAGTAACGGAGGGCCGAGACCGCCTTTCATGGTCATGCCGTGGCAGGAACCGCAATCCTGTTTCACAAGGTTGATGAGATAGGCCGCCCGCTCAGGCGATACCTGATCGGCGCTGCCTTGGTTGGCGCCCAGCACCAGGACACCGGCAACGGCGACAACAAGGCACAAGAAGCTATGCACGCTCCGCCTCGCTGAAATTATTCTGTGATACGTCTGCCTCGGCGTCTTCGTCATCGGATAGCTGGGTAAGCACGGATTGCATGGCGACCGTTTGACCGACGACGAACAGAACAGGAGACGGCAGTTCCGAGGTATGCACATCGTCCGCAATCCTGTCGAGGCTGGAAAAAATCTGCTGCTGGCGCGCCGTTGTTCCGTTTGATATGGCGGCGACCGGCGTATCCGGCGCCATGCCGTTGGCGATCAGGTGACCTGAGAAATAACCGATGTTGGCAAGTCCCATATAGATAACAAGTGTCGTTTCCGAATTTGCCAGGCCGGCCCAGTCGTAATTCAGCTCGGCGTCCTCGCGGCAGTGCCCGGTGATAAACCGTACGCTCGTGGCGAGCCCCCGGTGCGTCAGCGGGAAATCGCACGCGGCGCTGCAGGCCGAAGCGGCGGTTATGCCTGGGACCACCTCGAAACCGACGCCGTTGGCGACGAGGTACTCGGCTTCTTCACTGCCGCGGCCGAACATGAACGGGTCGCCGCCTTTCAGGCGAACGACCTTTCGTCCCTCTTTCGCCAGGGAAACCAGAAGCGCGTTGATTTCATCCTGCGGCAGGGTGTGGTTGTTGGTTCGCTTGCCGACATAGATGCGGGCCGTGCCTTGTGGCACCTCGTCCATGATATCCTGTGAGACCAGGCGATCATAAACAACCACGTCGGCGTTCTTGATCAAATCATAGGCGCGGCGCGTCAGCAGGTCCGGGTTTCCCGGGCCGGCGCCGACGAGATGGACAATTGGCTTGTTGTTATCGGACATTTCTTCAATCCCATTCAGCCATGTTGGTTCTTTGGATGGGTTTTGGATAACACGCAAAACACTGCCGTGTATTTGACCACAGTCAAGGAGCGCCAATCCCCAAAGGTGTAGAAAAATAAAGTCGGCGCCATGGGGGCGAGGGTCAATTGGCGCACGGCCTGAATTCATTGACGGAAGGAAGAATTATGAAACCATTTTTAGCAACCATTTCCGCATTGGGTTTGGCTGTGGGGGTTGTTTTGGCAATGCCTGTCAGTGTCGCTCAAGCGGAAGAACCAACGTTATCTGAAGAGGACTTCGAGGAATCAAAGACCTTGTATTTCCAACGTTGCGCCGGCTGTCACGGCGTCTTGCGTAAAGGCGCCACAGGCAAAAGCCTGGAGCCGGAAGAAACCAGGAAACTTGGTCAGAAACGCCTTGAGAAGATCATCGCGATCGGTACCGAAGGCGGTATGAACAACTTCGATGACCTGTTCTCCAAGGAACAGATCAGCAAGCTGGCGACCTACATCCAGATGGACGTGCCGCCACCTGCTGAAATGAGCTTGGCGCAGATGAAAGAACGCCGGACGGTTTTTGTCGATCCCAAGGATTATCCTTCCAAGCCCATGCACGACCGGAACTGGGAAAACTTCTTCATGGTTATCCTGCGTGACGCCGGCATGGTTGGTGTTATCGATGGTGACACCAAGGAAGTCGTGGCGAAAATCAATACCGGTTACGCCGTGCACGTGATGAAGGAAACTTCAGACGGCCGTTTCTGGTTCACCCAGGGCCGTGACGGCAAGGTGACGAAAATCGATCTCTGGATGGATCCGCCTCAGGTTGTTGCCGAAGTGCAGATCGCTTCAGACGCCCGTGATATCGCCGTATCCCATTATGGTGAGTGGAAAGACAAATACGTGATCGGTGGTGGTTACTGGCCTCCGCATTTTGTCATCATGGACGCTGTAACGCTTGAGCCGCTGAAAGTCGTCTCAACACGGGGTGTCAACATTGACGGCGAATATGTCAATGAAGCCCGTGTTGCTGCTGTTTACAACACGCCGAAGGCACCTACATGGATGGTCGCGGTGAAAGAGCTGGGTCAGATGTGGCAGGTCGATTATTCCGATCTGAACAATCTCCGCATTGAACAGATCAACACCAACAAGTTCCTGCATGACGGATTCTTCGATCCGACACAGCGGTACTTCCAGATTGCGGCCAATGCCTCTAACCGCATGGAATTCCAGGACACCGTAACCCGTAAGGCTGTCGGTTCCCTGGAAACGGGCAAGAAGCCCCATCCGGGGCCGGGCGCAAACTGGATGGATCCGAATTGCGGTCCTGTTGCCGGAACGCCGCACTTAGGCGAAGGCAAGGTGACGGTTTGGGGCAATGACCCCGAAGGTCATCCGGAGCATGCCTGGAAAATCTGCTACTCGGTTGAATCCGATGGACCGGGCTTGTTCATCCGGACCCATCCGACCTCCGATTACGTGATCTTTGATCAGACCAAACACCCGGACCCCGAAGTCCAGCAGGCCATTCAGGTTCTGGACAAGAAGACCGGCAAATTGGTCAAGACAATCCAGGTCACGGATCAGGAGTTCGGTCTCGCGACCCATATCGAATTCAATGCTGATGGCAGTGAATTCTGGGTCTCCGTCTGGGTCCGTGGCGGCAAGAAGAACTGGAGCAAAGGCGAAATCGTCGTCTATGACGCCAAAACGTTGGAAGAAAAGGCCCGCATCAAGGGGCTTGAAACGCCGACTGGCAAATTCAACGTCTATAATCGCGTCCACCACGTAACCTGATATGGATCGGACGTAAGTTAACGACTAGGACGGGTATCGATAGCTTTCATAGTCAAATCGGTACCCGTCCCCTTAATGAATTTTCGAACAAACATAATTTTGAATTGCATGAGGGGATAAAGGGATGCTTGCCAAATTGTGGAAAATGTTCTGGTCGCCAAGCTATCGCTTGACCTTTGGCGCAATTTTTATTGTAGGCGGCATCGCCGGAATCATTTTCTGGGGCGGCTTCAACACGGCCATGGAAGCGACCAATACCTTGGGTTTCTGCGTTAGCTGCCATGAAATGGAAGATAACGTCGGCATCGAATACAAGGCGTCCTCCCACTATTCAAACCGCTCCGGCGTGCGGGCGACATGCTCGGACTGCCACGTACCCGACCCCTGGATTCACAAGGTGGTCCGCAAGGTCAAGGCGACCAACGAGCTTTTCCACTGGGCTTTGGGAACCCTGGCCACGCCTGAAAAATTCGAGAAGAAACGCCTGACGCTTGCCAAGAATGTATGGCAGGACATGAAGGAAACGGATTCCCGTGAATGCCGGAACTGCCATTCCTGGGACGCCATGACGGAGGAAAAGCAGAAACGCCGCGCCTGGAAGCGTCATGCGGAGGCCAGGGAAGAAGGTCTGACCTGCATCGATTGTCATAAGGGCATCGTCCACAGGAGCGTCCATGAACTGCTGGAAGAAGATGATGACCCCTATGATGGCGAGCCGGATGACCGCTACCTTGAACCCAAGCAGGAAGCAGCGGAAGGGGCGGAAGCCACGCAGCAGGCTGCTGAAGAATCGGCGCAACAGACTGAAACCGCCGCTGCGCCGGCTGCGGACAGCGGTGACTGGGCGGATGTTCCGGTCACGGAGGTTGCGCTCCTCTATCCGGGCGAGGCATCGCTGGAATGGGTCTATAAAGGCAGCGACCATGGCGGCGGCCGCGCCGTACGCCGCGCCGGCGACCGTTGCATGGAATGTCATTTGGGCGAACAGATCGCCATGGGCGACAAGATCGTTACCGGTGAAAAAGCCGAATCGTCGCCCATTCCCGGCAAACGCGGCGGCTTCAACATGTCGGTGCAGGCCAAGCATGACGGCGAGAACATCAGCTTCCGCTTCCAGTGGCCCGATGCCGGTCATACGCCTGCGCCCTTTGCCGAAGGCGGCAAGATGGATGCGGATAACCAGATCAAGCTTGCCATGATGTTTGACGACGGCAAGGTCGAGTCGGCGGAACAGCTCGGTTGCTGGGTTACCTGCCATAACGATTCACGCTATATGCCCGATCATCCGGCAGCGGACGCCATGGCCGCCTTCAAGGATATGATCTCCATTTCCGACGGTATAACCAAGTACACCACGGGTAGCCGTACCGAGCTTGAATACAAGGGCAAGAACGACAAGCCCCGCGGCGCCTGGGACAAGCTGTACACCAAGGAAGAGCTGGACGCCCAGATGGCGGCAGGCGCTTTCATGGATCTTATCCGTTACAAGAGTGGCAATGGCGGCGTGGTTGAGGCAGGATATATCCTGGCGGACCGTAAACTCGGACCCAATGACCAGGTTAGCGGAACGGGTTCGCTTGAAAACGGCATCTGGACCGTCACGATCACGCGCCCGCTTGCGGCAACGCAGCCGGGGGGTGTGACGTTCGAGCCGGGCCAGACCTATACCATCGGTTTCGCCGTTCATGATGACTATACGACAGCCCGGTTCCATCATGTTTCACTGGAATACAGGCTGGCGCTGGATACAGCGGAGGCTGAGATTAATGTGGTCAAGAAATAGGAATATCATACCCCTGCAAACCGTTGCGCTGGCGCTTGCCTTCGTTGTGGGCGGCGGGGGCCTGGCTCCAACGTTCTCAAAAGCTTCGGAAATCGAAGAAACCCCGGAACTCCTGGCGACCTGCGAAAAGGCGGAGAAGCGTTATCAGGTTGTCTTCCCCGATGCCCAGGAAGAGGATGGCGTCGTTGTGGTGAAGCTTTACAAGTACACCTTCTGCCCGCCGAACCTGACGGTCAAGAAAGGCACGACAGTGCGCTGGATCAATGTGGACAAGCGCACCAGCCACAGTGTCTGGCTGAAAGAAGCCGGCCTGGAAGAATCGGAACGCTTCTTCCCTGAAGAAATATGGGAGCACACGTTCACCGAAGACGGGGCCTATCCCTATCTGTGTGGCCCGCACTGGGAAAAAGAGGGCATGATCGGGTTCGTGAAGGTAGAGCCATGAACAAACTGACCAGAAACATCCTGACAGGGTTTGTTTTTTCTCTGGGTGTTTATCTGGGTGTTTCTCTGGGTGCGGTCGCGCACGCTGACGGACTTCGCGGCACCGGGGACTTAGGCATTATTATCGAACGCGCCCAGGGCACCCTCCAGGTCATCGAGACATCCAACCGGTCCCGCCTCGCCACCGTCGAAGGGTTGGGCGATCTCAGCCACGCCTCGGCCGTCTATTCCCGGGATGGGCGGTATGCCTATATCTTCGGACGCGACGGCGGATTGACGAAGGTCGACCTGCTGGACGCCAGGATCGTCAACCGGGTTATCCAGGGCGGCAACTCGATCGGCGGCGCCATCTCGCAGGACGGCTCGCTGGTCGCGGTGTCGAACTATGAGCCCGGCGGGGTGCGCATTTTCGATGCCGAGACCCTGGAAATGGTCGCCGATATCCCGGCGGTGGGTGAAAACGGCGTCGCCTCCAAGACCGTCGGCCTCGTCGATGCGCCGGACCAGCGGTTCGTGTTCAGCCTGTATGATTCCGGTGAAATCTGGATCGCCGACATGTCCGACAGGAATGCGCCTCAGATAACGAAATTCACCGACATCGGCATCCAGCCCTATGACGGCCTGATTACTGGAGATGGGCGGCACTACATCGCCGGCCTGTTCGGCGAGGACGGCCTCGCCATGCTGGACCTGTGGCGTCCGGAAGACGGCGTCCGCCGTATCCTCGACGGTTATGGCCGGGGCGAGGAACCGCTGCCGGTCTACAAGATGCCCCACCTGGAAGGCTGGGCGAAGGCGGGCGAGTTGTTCTTCCTGCCCGCCGTCGGGCGGCATGAGGTTCTGATCGTCGATGGCCGCACCTGGGACGAAGTCGCCCGCATCCCGGTTCACGGTCAGCCCGTGTTCGCCGTGGCCCGGCCCGACGGACGCCAGGTCTGGGTTAATTTCGCCCACCCCCTGAATGACACCATTCAGGTCATCGATGTGCCGAGCCGCCGGATCATCCACGAAATGAAACCCGGCAAGGCGGCGCTGCACATGGAATTCACACCCCGGGGCGAACAGGTCTGGATTTCCGTCCGCGACGCCGGCGAGGTGCATGTCTACGACACGCGCACGTTCGAGCGGTTGCAGACGCTGAAGGCGGATAAGCCGAGCGGCATCTTCTTTACCGCCCGGGCCAACCGCATCGGATTGTAAGGAGACGGCATGTTCGGGGATCTGGAAAAACACCTGCTGAACGACTGGCAACGGGATTTTCCGCTTGTTCAGCGCCCATTCCAGCAGATTGCCGACAACCTCGACATGCTGGAAAACGATGTGCTGGCAACCTATGACTCCCTGAAGCATCAAGGCGCGATCAGCCGCATCGGCGCTGTCGTCCGCCCCAATGTGATCGGCGCCAGCACGCTGGCCGCCATGGCCGTGCCGCCTGACAGGCTGGACGAGGTCGCGGCGCACGTTTCCTCCTACCGCGAGGTCAACCACAACTACGAGCGTGATCACGACTATAACCTGTGGTTCGTGGTGACGGCGGACTGCGAGGCGGGGCGGGACAAGGTGCTCCGTTCCATCGAACAGGAAACGGGCCTTGCAGTCATGAGCCTGCCGTTGGCCGAGGCCTATCACATCGATTTGGGATTCGATCTGGAAAAGATGAAGCGCCAGGCGCCATGCTCGCCTTACGCCGCTTCCACCATTGACGTCGACGATACGGACCGCAGCCTGCTTTGGGAACTTGAATCAGGCTTGCCGATATTGATGCGCCCCTATGCGATCATCGGAAAAAGGCTCGGTATGGAAGAAGATGAGGCTCTCGACCGGCTCCGCCGGTTGATCGACGGCGGCGTGATCCGCCGCTTTGGCGTTATCGTCCGCCATCACGAAGTCGGCTACAACGCCAACGCCATGGTCGTCTGGGACGTTCCCGACGACCAGGTCTCGGACGTCGGCAATCGCCTTGCCCGCCACAACACGGTGACCTTGTGTTACCGCCGCCGCCGGTGCCTGCCGGATTGGCCGTATAACCTGTTCACCATGATCCACGGCACCAGCCGCGATCAGGTGTTGGGGCATATCGAAAACCTGAAATCCGCGGAGGGCCTCGACCGGACGCCCTGCGACGTGCTGTTTTCTGAACGCCGCTTCAAGCAGAAAGGGGCATGCTACCGTCCCGATACCGGCAGCGGCGAAAAACGGGAGGTTGCCTGATGGACGGCCTGGACAGGACCATCATCAACAATCTCCAGGGCGGCTTTCCCGTTACCGAGACGCCCTTCAGGGACGCAGCCGATACGCTTGAAACGGACGAGGCAACCCTGATCGGCCGCATCGGTGACATGGTCGAGCGGGGCGACATCAGCCGCTTCGGTCCGCTGTATGACGCGGAAGCCATGGGCGGCGCCGTGACGCTCGCCGCCATGGCCGTGCCGGAAGAGGATTTCGACGCCACCGCGGAACTGGTCAACGGCTACAAGGAAGTCGCCCACAATTACGAACGGGATCACCGGCTCAATATGTGGTTTGTCGTCTCAGCCGAATCCCGGAAGGAAATCGACGCCGTGCTCGCCGATATCGAACGGCGCACCGGGATCGAGGTTTGCGATATGCCGAAGGAGCAGGAGTTTTTCATCGGCCTCAAACTGGAGGCCTGAGGATTTGAAGTATGAGCAGCAAAGCCGCCACCTACGTCATGGATGAAACGGACAAGGCCATTGTCCGCGCCACCCAGGGCGGCCTGCCGCTGGTTCCAAGGCCTTATGAGGCCGTAGCCGAAGAAGTGGGCGTCAGCCACGACGAGGTGCTCAAGCGTCTCGGCCTTATGCTGGATGCCGGCGTTGTCCGCCGGATCGGCGTGATCCCGAATCATTATGCGCTCGGCTATACGGCCAACGGCATGACGGTATGGGATGTGCCGGACGAGGACGTGGCGAGCCTGGGCGAGCGCATCGGCGGGCTTCCCTTCGTATCGCACTGCTACCGGCGCCCGCGGCACCTGCCGCACTGGCCCTACAACCTGTTCGCCATGGTCCACGGCAAGTCCCGTGACGAAGTGGCGGTAAAGGTTCAGGAAATCGAGAAGCTGCTCGGCGACGCCTGCCGGGGATGCGAGGTGCTCTATTCGACGCGCATCCTCAAGAAAACCGGACTCCGGCTGGCGGCATGATAACATGGAGAACAGACAATGTTCCGCGTATCACAGTTCATGAATGAAATCATCGAGCCGACGCCCGTCGGCCCACGCCGTAACCCGCCCGGACCGGTGGTGATCTGGAACCTGATCCGCCGCTGCAACCTGAAATGCAAGCACTGTTACGCCATATCCGCCGATCACGATTTTCCGGGCGAGCTGTCGGCTGAGCAGATCAACCGGACCATGGACGACCTGAAGGCCTACCGCGTGCCGGTGCTGATCCTTTCAGGCGGGGAGCCGCTGCTGCATCCGGATATTTTCGGAATTTCACGCCGCGCCAAGGACATGGGCTTTTATGTCGGGCTTTCCACCAACGGCACGTTGATCGACGAGGCCATGATCGGGCGTATCGCCGAGACGGATTACAATTACGTGGGCATCAGTCTCGACGGCGTCGGCGAAACCCATGACAAGTTCCGTGGCGAGGCGGGCGCCTTCGAGGCGTCGCTTAAAGGGATCCGGCTTTGCGTCGAGCACGGCATCAAGGTGGGTTTGCGGTTCACCATCACCCAGGATAACCACCGTGAGCTCCCCGCCCTGATCAGGCTGGCGGAGGAAGAGGGGATCGAAAAATTCTACCTCTCGCACCTGAACTACGCCGGCCGCGGCAACAAGAACCGCGGCGATGACGCCCATCACCAGATGACACGCGACGCCATGGATTACCTGTTCGACGTCACCTGGCGCTACGCCCGCGACCATATCGACAAGGAAATCGTCACCGGCAACAACGACGCCGACGGGGTCTTTCTCTATTACTGGGTGAAGGACAATTTCCCCGAACACGCGCCGCACATCCGCGCCAAGCTGGTGGAATGGGGCGGTAACGCGTCGGGCGTCAACATCGCCAACATCGACAATGTGGGCGACGTGCATCCGGACACCATGTGGGCGCATTATACCCTGGGTAACGTCAAGGAACGTCCGTTCTCGAAAATCTGGAGCGACGTGAGCGATCCCGTCATGGCGGGCCTGAAAGCCGTGCCGCGCACCGTCTCCGGGCGCTGCGGCGGGTGCAAATTCTTCGATATTTGTGGTGGCAACACCCGGGTCCGCGCTCACCAGTTGACGGGCGATCCCTGGGCTGAAGACCCGGGGTGTTATCTTGATGATGATGAAATCGGCGTGGAGGATTCGGCTCCCCGGGTCAAGGTTTCTCCATACGGGAAAGGGTCCTATGCGACGGTTCTATAAAAAAAAACGCTTCGCTGGAATACCGGCTGCGGCTTTCGTGCTCTGCTTCCTTGCTGCGGGTTCCGCTTTCGCGGGCGATGGCGGCTATGATGGCGATGTCGATGCGCTCTATCAGGAAATGTGTGCGGAATGCCATGGCGCGGAAAGGCTTGGCGGCATCGGCCCGGCCCTGCTGCCCGAGAACCTCAAGCGCCTGAAAAAGAAGCGCGCCGTCAAGGTGATCGCCAAGGGCCGGCCGGCGTCGCAGATGCCGGCATTCGGCGAAGACCTGACGGAAAGCCAGATTGCGGCCCTGGTGGAAAAAATCTATACGCCGCTGGCCGAGCTGCCCACCTGGGGCCTGGCTGAAATGCAGGAAAGCCACATTATCCATACCGCCATGGACACGCTTCCGGCGGCGCCCCAGCACAAGGCCGATCCGCTGAACCTGTTCACGGTCGTGGAAATTGGCGACCACCACGTCACCATCCTCGATGGCGATAGCTTCGAGCCGCTGTGGCGCTTCAAGTCCCGCTTTGCCCTGCACGGCGGGGCCAAGTATTCGCCGGACGGCCGTTTCGTCTACCTGGCGTCCCGCGACGGTTGGGTCAGCAAGTATGACCTGCACAGTTTCCAGGTCCTCTCCGAGATCCGCGTCGGCGTCAACACGCGCAACATCGCCGTCTCCTCGGACGGCAAGTGGGTTCTGGCCGGAAACTACCTGCCCCATAGCCTGGTGGTGCTGCACGCCGAAGACCTGCGCCCTTACCGCTTGATCGAGGTCGGCGACGGCAAGGGAACGACGTCGCGCGTTAGCGCCGTTTATGACGCCCGGCCCCGGACCAGCTTTGTCGCCGCCCTCAAGGACATCAAGGAAATCTGGGAGCTGTCCTACGATCCGGACGCCGATCCCATTTACGGGGATTTCGTGCACAGCTACCGCACCGACCAGGTCGAAGGCATTGTCGTGGATGAGCAGCCGTTCGGCGTGCGCCGGATCAAGATCGACGACTACATGGACGATTTCTTCTTCGATCCTTCCTATGCCGAGGTCATGGGCGCGGCGCGCAACTCAAAGAAAGGCCAGGTCTATAACCTGGACGCCCGCTTGAAAGTGGCGGAACTGGACCTGTCCGGTATGCCGCACCTGGGTTCCGGCATCGTCTTCGACTACAAGGGGCGGACCGTCATGGCGACGCCGCACCTGCGCGAGGCCGCCGTCAGCGTCATCGACATGGAAACCTGGGAAACGGTCAAGCGGATTGAAACCCTGGGCACCGGCTTTTTCATGCGTAGCCACGAAAACACGCCCTACGCCTGGGTCGATGTGTTCTTCGGTGAAAACCGCGACGCCGTCCACGTTATCGACAAGCGCACGCTGGAGATCGTCAAGACCCTGCGACCCGCGCCCGGCAAGACGGCGGCGCACGTGGAGTTCACCCGCGACGGGCGCTATGTGCTGCTCAGCATCTGGGACATGGACGGCGCGCTGGTGATCTACGACGCGGCGACGCTGGAAGAGGTCCGCCGTATCCCCATGGTCAAGCCGTCCGGCAAGTACAACGTCTACAACAAGATCAACCTGTCGAAGGGGACGAGCCACTGACGTAAAGTCATTTGGTGATGCCCGAACGTTCAGTGTTGTCTGGGATCCGGGAAAACGAAGAGGACAGTTCCACGGCGCGCTGGCGTGATTAGGCCTTCAATTCTTTTTCTGTGAGCACCGAAATCGGGACGGAGCTCTTTATGTGAAGGTCCCGTTGCGGGAACGGGAAGGCGATGCCTTCTTCGTGAAAGAGCGTCCATATTTTTAAAAGTATCTCACTACGGACGTTGGACAGGCCATTCTGCGGATCTTCAATCCATATCCTCAATTCGAGGTTTACGGCGTTGTCTCCGAAACTGTTCAGATGACAGACCGGCTTGGGTGTATGCAGTACGCGCGGTATTTGCTCCGCCGCGGTAACGGTTAGTTCAATGGCCTTTTGGACATCTGAGGAATAATCTATTCCGATGGGTATGCGCTGGCGCACCAAACGGTCGGAATAGGACCAGTTCTCCACCCGTTGGGAAATCAGCTCTTCGTTGGGTATCAGGTGTTCAATGCCGTCTCGTGTAACGACGGAAACATACCGGGCGCCCAGCGTTTTGATGTAACCGACAGAAGTTCCAAGTGCGATTACGTCTCCGGGCTTTACGGAGCGGTCAAGCAAGAGAATCATGCCAGATATCAAGTTCGCCACGACCCTTTGCAGGCCAAAGCCGATGCCAAGGCCAAGGGCGCCCGAGAAGATGGTGAATGCCGTCAGGTCGATGCCGACACTATTCAAGCCCAGTACAATGGCAGTTGCAAACAAACCTATGCGCGCCAGCTTGCCGAACAGGACCTGTGCGGAAGGACTCAGTTGCCGGGCTATGGAAAGTCGACGTTCTACAAGGCGTGATGTCGCAGCGGCGGCCCACAACAACAATGCGAGTGCGGCGGCGGCCTTTAACAACCCGAGTAATGACAACCGGAAGGTGCCGAGATTAAAGGCGAGGCTCTCCAGCAGCACTATGGCAGGATCAAGCAGGCCGACAATATTCAGGGCGGCGACAGCCCAGGCGGCAACAGCGAAAAACCGTGACCAGCCTTCGTGTCCAATAAGAGAAGATAGCACACGAATGATTACCCACGCGGTAAGAAGGCTGACCACAAATCGGATGATATGATCAGGCCAGCCGGCCAGGACAACAGCGTGGTTCAAGAGCCAAAGAAGAATCAGCGAGGCAAGAGGAAGCGTAACGGAAGTAAGGTTGGTGATAAGCTGGCGCAGGTAGCGATCTTTGATGCGCCCTTTTTCAAGATGAGTGAACAGGTGTTCGAGAAATGGAGCCAACAGGCGTCCGACAATATATATCAAGCCGATAGCTGCTGCCTGAGCAATATTGGACAGCACGAAGGCATTGTTCTTCAGCCAATCAACTACCTGTGGTATCTGTTGCTGAATCGTGGTTGCCAACTCAGAAAAATTTGGCAGGCCTTCCAAATGGTTTTCCTTCCGATGGCTGTAACAACTTAAATACTATGGCTATTTTTCAAGATCGTTCACCAAGTTGAGGCTAACATGCTTTACGGAAGCGATCTCTAGATTATTAACGCGCGCCATGAATAATAATCAATTTCCGGCACCCATTAAAATGGTGATGTATGGCAGGCTGCCTACGCCGGTTCGGGCTCTTCGATGCGAGAATGACGCGGCGTGAGCAGGACTTCGATGACGGCGGCAGAGACGATGAGCGTGCAACCGGTGATTTCCTGCCAACCGAACACTTCGTCGGCCCAGATGGCGGAGCTCACCGTTCCGAAGATCAACTCGGACATGAGTATGATGCTCGACAGGCCAGCGCCGATTTGCGTTGGCGACCAGCAAATCAGGGCCGTCGTCGGGATGACAAATACGACACACAGAAGGATGAGCCAGGGCGCAAGCATTGCCCAGGAGCCGCCGGCGGGAATCGGACCGAGTTCGGCGGTCAGGAAAAATGACACGATCACGGCGAAGATGCCGCCATAGACGAAGAAAGAGAACACAATCGGAAACACGCCATCGATGCGAGCAACCTGAATCCGCACAGCGCCGCCTGCGTACATCGCCCCGCCCAGAACGGCCAGCCAGTCTCCGGCGTTCTGCGGCAACGGAATGCCCACATCCCGGCCGATGACGATCCACACCCCGATCAGCGACGCGGTCAGGCTGATGGCCCGCCGCCAGCCGGGTGAATGCCGCAAAAATCCGACTTCGATGATCGTCGCCCAGACCGGCACCAGATAGAATAACACCAGCACGCGCATGACATCCGTCAGCAGGAAACTGTTCGCGTAACAAACGATGCCGCCGCCCATCAAAAGGCCCGCCAAGGGCAAATCCGGCCCGGTTTGCCTGCCTTTGCGCGCGCGCCAAGCGGCGAATGGGGCCAACAAACCGATGCTGATAAGATACTGCGCGATGGTGCCCCAACCGCCGGTCATGCCGGCCCCTTCCAGGGCGCGTTGCGGAATCCAGTACAGGCCCCATGACCCGACCGCCAGGAACAGGCCGAAGCAAATCAGGTAGAAACGGGGATGACGCATGGCGGCCTGGAAAGTGTTTTCGGAATAATGCTCACTTGATGATCCTGCTCTCCTCCCTAATAGGAAACACCCTATTACCGCACAAACCGTCGTTCAAGCGATCCCCATCCGCCTGTCCCTAAATGGGGGTGTCGGGGGCGTCTTTTCTGTGCCAAGATTTTTCCGATACAATCATCCCGAACAAGCACAAAGGGAGGGCAAGAGCGTGAGTGACGTGGTGGAAGTCAGGGACCGGGGTGCGGTCCGTATCATCGCCTTCAATCGGCCGGAAACCCGCAACGCCATCGGCAAGGAAGTGCTGATGAAGATGCAACAGGCTTTCAGGGACGCGGCGGCCGACGAGACTGTGCGCGCCCTGGTGCTGACCGGCAACGGCGGCGCGTTTTCCAGCGGCGCCGACGTCAAGGAATGGGCGGAGGCGCTCAAGGGCAACGATCCCTATCCCGATATCGACTGGGTGGAGGAGGCCATCCGTCTGGTCCACCAGGTCTACGAGTTCCCCAAGCCAACCGTCGCCATGATGGAAGGCGTCGCCGTGGGCGCCGGCCTCGACATGGCGCTGGCCTGCGATTTCCGGGTCGTGTCGGAAACCGCCAAGTTCATCTGCGCCTATACCCGCGTCGGCTATCCGCCCGACGCCGGGGGGTCGTGGCTGCTGGAGCGCCTGATCGGCGTCGAGTCCGCCAAGATGTTCGTCTACACCGGGGATTCCTGGGGTGCGGAAAAGGCGCTGGAGCACGGCCTTGTCACCGATGTGGCCGCGCCCGAGGCGCTTGAGGAACAAACCTTTGCGCTGACCGACAAGCTGGCTTCCGGCCCCACCGTCGCCATCGGCCTCTCCAAGGCCCTGATCGATACGGCGCGTTCGCGCACGCTGGCCGAACAGCAGACCGAGGAGCAACGCGTCGGCAAGATCGCCGGCAAGACCGAAGATCACGCCGAAGGCCTGGCCGCCGCCAACGAAGGCCGCCGGCCGGAATTCAAGGGGCGCTGAGGAATGGATTTTTCACTTAGCTTCGAACAGCAGGCTCTGGTCGATTCGCTCATGTCCTTTGTCGAAACGGAGCTTTACCCCCACGAGGACATTGTCGAGGAACTGCGATGCGTGCCTGACGATATTGCCCAGGATATCAAGGCCAAGGCAAAGGAGGCGGGCTTCGTTTCCATGAACATGCCGGAAGACCTGGGCGGCGGCGGTCTCGACTACCAGACTCTCGGCGAGGCGTGCCGTATTATGGGCAAACCATCGACGGCGCTCACATTGCTGGTGCGCAATCCGCCCAAGATGCTGTTGGCTTGTGAAGGCGACCAGGTGGACGAATACCTGATGCCCTCCATCCGCGGCGAGAAGGACAGCTGCTTCGCGCTGACCGAGCCGGGCGCGGGCTCGGACGCCTTCGGCATCGTCACGTCGGCCAGGCGGGATGGCGGCGACTGGATCATCAACGGCGTGAAGCAGTTCATCTCGCATGCGGATCAGTCGGACTTCATCGTCGTCTTCGTGGTCACCGGCATCGACGAGACGCCCGAGGGCAAGAAGCGCAAGCGCTTCACCGCCTTCATCGTGGATGTGGACACGCCCGGGGTCAGGATCGAGCCCATGAAGTCCATCTGCACGCGGGGCTACAACCCCAACATGATCTATTTCGAGGATGTGCGGGTGCCGGACAGCAAAATCCTCGGCGAGGAAGGCCAGGGCTTCAACTTCGCCAACGACTGGCTCTATGCCGGGCGCGTGATGCTGAGCGCGGCGGCCGTCGGCCGGGCGGAACGGGTGTTCGACATGACCTGCGAATGGGCGGCGACGCGTAAGGCCTTCGGCAAGACCATCGGCGAGTTCCAGGGCATCGGCTACAAAATCGCCGACATGGCGACCGAGATTCGGCTCGCCACCCTTCAATACCGCGAGGCGGTGTGGAAGATGGACCAGGGCACGCTGACGCGCGACGAGGCCTCCATGGTCAACCTGTTCGGATCGGAAATGATCGGCCGCGTCACCGACCATGCGGTGCAGATCTTCGGCGGCATGGGCGTCATGGAGGACTTTCCCATCCAGCGGTTCTGGCGCGACGCCCGCATCGAGCGCATCTGGGAAGGCACGTCCGAAATCCACCGCGACGTCATCGCGCGGGATATCCTGAGAAGCTACCGATGAGACAGGTGTGGCGAGGACGATGAGCGACGATACGGACCGGAAAGCCCGCCGCCGCGCCAACCTGGCGAGAGTGCTGAAGGCCGAAAGCCTGCTGTTCATGGGCTCCAGCCGTTTTATCGCGCCTGCCATCGAAACCTGCCGCTCAGCCGGATACACGGGCAAGATCATGGCCGTCAGCCGCTCGAAAGCCGAAATCTCGGGCGTGCCTTGTGTGCCTTCCATCGAGGAACTGGACCGCGTTCCCGATGCGGCGCTGCTGGGCGTTCCGGCGGAAGACACCATCGATATCGTGCGCCGGCTCAGCGAAATGGGCGCGGCGGGGGCCGTGTGTTTCGCCTCCGGCTTCGGTGAGTTCGGCGATGTCGGCAAGGCGCGCGAGGCGGCGCTGGTGGAGGCTGCCGGCGACATGGCGATCATCGGGCCCAACTGTTTCGGGGTGATCAATTACGCCACCCACGCCAGCCTGTGGCCGGTGGGCTACCAGCCGGATGCGGGGCCGAAGGGCGCCGCCGTTATCGCGCAGAGCGGCAACGTCTGCATCAACATGTCCATGAACCAGCGCGACGTGCCGTTCAGCTACATCATTTCCGCCGGCAACCAGGCCATGCTGTCGTTCGCCGATTACGTGGACTGTCTGGTGGACGATCCCAACGTTACGGCCATCGGCCTGTTCCTGGAAGGCATCCCCGACATCCCCGCCTTCTCCGACGCCTGCATCCGGGCCCAGGAAAAGGGCCTGCCGGTCATCGCCTTCCGGGTCGGGGTGTCCGACCTGGGCGCGAAGCTGGCGGCGACGCACACCAGTTCACTGGCCGGCCAGAACGAACTTTATGACGCGCTGTTCAAAAGGCTTGGCGTCATGCAGACAGCGTCCGTGCCGCAGTTCCTGGAACTGTTGAAGATCGCTTCGCTGGGGCGCCGGCCCAAAGGCGGACGGCTTGCCGTCTTTTCCAGTTCCGGCGGCGACAACGGCATGGCGGCGGATTTCACCTCAGGCGGCTGTCTCGAGCTGCCGCCCTTGAGCGGCAAACAGGTTGCCGCGCTCAAGCCCTGTTTTCCCGATTTCGCCCATATCGGCAATCCGTTTGATTTCTCGTCGCAGTACTGGGGCGACGAGGAGGGACTTTACCCGATGATGGTGGACGTGCTGTCGGAAGGCTTTGACCAGGGCATGCTGGTTGTCGACCACCCCAGGCTGGAGCTGGGCGAGGGGCAGATCAGGGCCATGGCCGCCATGGTCAGCGCCATGGGCCGGGCGTGCCGGGAAACGGGCGTCAGCGGCGTGGTGTGTTCCGTCAACCCGGAGTCCATGCCGGACATCATGCGACGCCAGGTGATCGAGCTCGGCATGACGCCGCTGCAGGGCCTGCACGACGGCGGGCCGGTGTTGGGCATGTGGACGGCGCATTGCTTAAAGGATGCAGGCGCACAGGAAAGCCCGCTGCCGCCCTTCGCCGCCAAACCCTATGACGGCGCTTCCTTCGCCATCCTCGATGAACATGAAAGCAAGCGACGCCTTGCGGAAGCGGGCGTCAAGGCGCCGAAGTCCCGCACCGGGACCATCGATGCCGTGGTGGCGGCGGTGAAAGACGGGACGCTCCGCGCGCCTTATGCCCTGAAAGCCCTGCACGAGGAATTGCTGCACAAGACGGACGCCGGCGCCGTGGCGCTGGAGCTGTGGGACGAAGGCGACCTGCGGGCGGCAGCGGCAGACATCATCGATGCCGTCGCCGCCTATGACCCCCTGGTGGAGGTCGAAGCATTCCTGCTCGAGGAAATGGCGCCGGAGCCCGTTACCGAATTGATGCTCGGCGTTCAGCGCGACCCGCAGTTCGGCTTCGTCATGGTGCTGGCCGCGGGCGGCGTCACGGTGGAACTGATGCAAGACGCGGCGCAAATGCTGTTGCCGGTGACGCGGGCCGAGGTGGAAACGGCGCTCAGATCGCTCAAGGCCTTTCCACTCTTAGATGGCTTCCGGGGCAGGCCGAAGGCCGATGTTGAGGCGGTGGTTGACGCCGTCATGGCGGTTGCGGGTTACGTGGAAAACAACCTGGACACACTCGTCAGCATGGATGTGAACCCGTTGATGGTCTACCCGGAGGGCTCAGGCGTGCTGGCCGTGGATGCGCTGGTGATGGAAACCGGGTGACGCCCAGGCGCGCCTGTCAGAGCTCGCTCTCGTCGATGGTCCTGAAACCGCCGCGGACGAACACGGCGACCTTGCAGCCCGTTTCGGAGCGGGAAAAATGCCGGCTTCCCGCCTTGAGCGAAACGCAGTCGCCGGCCCGGTAGACATAGCCGTCGTTGTCGGTCAGTTCGCCTTCCAGGATGACGAACTCCTCGAAACCCAGGTGCTCGTGCGGGATGGACACGCCGCCCGGGTCGAAATGGATCAGGAAAAAGCCCGTATCGGTTTCGTCCGACCAGCTGATGTTGTACCAGGCGATATCGTCCTGCGGTTTGCCCTGCAGGCTGTAGGTCTGATAGTCGGCTTCCTTGTAGTTAACGACCGTGCGTTCGACCGTTTTATGATTGTCCATGGTACGCCCGTCCCCCGGCTCAAGTTATTCCTGAAGAACATGATAAATTCAAAGACAGCAGTTTAAAAGCGCGCATGGATATGCGTCCTGCTTTGCCTTGCGCCGGTTTTTGCAATCTTGCGGAAATGGAGGAGGGAAGCTCAGGCGCGCCGGTTGCGGCGGTAGCTGGCCGGCGTCGAGCCCAGGTGGCGGCGGAAGCAGGTCGTCAGGTGCTCCTGGCTGGCGAAGCCCGACATCAGGGCGATTTCGGCGATGGGCAGGTCAGAATCTTTCAACAGGCCCCTGGCCCGGTGCAGGCGGCGTTCCAGGATGTACCGGTGCGGCGGCGTGCCCGTGGCGGACTTGAACGAGCGGGCGAAGTGGTACTTGCTGAGCCCCGCCACAGTTGCCAGTTCATCCAGGGTGGTTCCCGTTTCAAGCCGGTCCTCGATGGCGTCCAGCACGCGTTTGAGCCGCCATGCCGGCAGGGCGACCGTAGTCTGGACGTTCTTGACCTCACCGGCGGAATGGGCCCGGATCAGGCGGATGGCGATCATATGCGACAGGGCTTCTCCGATGATGTCGCCGCCGTAGGACGGGTTTTCCAGCTCATGCAGGAGCTGCTTGCCCAGCCCGTAGAGCACCGGGTCCTCGATATCGAGGCCGTCCGCCAGGTTGAAATTGTGAATCCCGACCTCCAGCGCCATCTGCGACATGAAGTCCGGGTCGAGATAGGCGTGCAGGACATCGGGCGAGCCGCTCCAGTCCCAGCGGCTGTCCTGGCCGGCGGCCATCAGCAGCATCTTGCCGGGCGTGACATGGCCCTTGATGGTCTCGCCGCTAAGCTTCCAGTCGATGGGCGTGCTGCCTTCCAGGAAGAAGGTGACGAGGTGATGGTCGAGGGCGGGGGCGCTGAACTTGGCGGGAATGTGATGATAACGCCGCGCGCGGAGGTTCTTCCACTTGAAGCCGTCGCTGCTCAGCACCGGCGGGCGCGGCATGTAGCCGCCCCATGTTGCAGGGTCGACGGCGGGCTGGTTCGGAATTCCCTCTCGCATGCATCCCATCCTTCCCTGATGACCCCATAGCATGCGTACATTCACGAATGCCTGCAACAGAAAAGTAACAGGCTGGAAAGCGGGCGAGAAAAAGCCGGTCTTGCCTGAATACAGACGAGACCGGCCAAGGTGTCAGGGTTACTGTAGTTTAAACGGCGAGATAGGACTCGATGGAATCGTCCATGGCGTCCTTCCACGGTGTGTGATGCACGGGTGAGACCTTGCCGGTCAAAAGCGACTTGTAGGACTTGTTCCTGAATTCCATGATGTTCTCGGCCTTGTGGTCTTCCCACTGGTCGATCAGCTCGATGATGCCGTCGATATCCATCTGCGGGTAATCGGTTTCGACCATCAGGTCACGGACATGCTCACCCTGGAAGCGGTACCAGGCCTCGACGCCCTGCTCCATGGCCGCCTCGAAGTCGACCTGCCATTTCGCGGCCCAGGCGTCGATCTCTTCCTTCGGCGGCAAGGTCTTGTCGCCCAGGATGACGTCGCGGATCCACCAGCCCTGAACGTCGAACATGGAAAAGGTGAAGAACTGGTCCTGGGCGCCGATGTAGAAGAACTTGTGATTGTTGCGCCACACCACGCCCTTGTAGAGCTCTTCCTTCCACAGCAGGTTCGGCTCGCCGATGCGCAGGTCGTCGGGCAGCCAGGGATAGTAGTGCTGGTAGCCGGTGCACAGGATAATGGCGTCGACCTCGGCGCTCGTGCCGTCGATGAAATGGCACATGTTGGTGTTGGGGTCGACATGGTCCAGCAACGGGTGCTGCGTGAAGTTTTCCGGCCATTCGTATTCCCACGGCGCCGAGCGGTAGCACATGACGACGCTCTTGCAGCCGTACTTCCAGCACTGCGACGCGATATCCTCGGCGGAATAGCTGCGGCCGATGATCATGACGACCTTGTCCTTGAATTCCAGCGCGTCGCGGAATTCGTGGGAATGCAGGACCCGGCCGGCGAAGCTGTCCAGGCCCTTGAAATAGGGAATGTGCGGGGTCGAGAAATGGCCGGTGGCGTTGATCACGTAGTCGAACTCTTCCTGGTAGACGTGGTCTTCGCGCAAGTCATGGGCGGTCACGGTGAAAGTTTCCGAGCCCTCGTTGTACTGCACGTTGCGCACGGGATGGCGGGTGCGGACCCAGTCCTTCGCCACGGTCTTGTCGAGGCGGCCCTTGATGTAGTCCCACAGCACGGCGCGCGGCGGGTAGGAGGCGATCTCCTTGCCGAAGTGCTCCTCGAAACCGTAGTCGGCGAATTCCAGCACCTCCTTCGGTCCGTTGGACCACAGATAGCGGTACATGGAGCAATGCACGGGCTCGCCGTATTCGTCCGTGCCGGTGTGCCAGGTGTAATTCCACAACCCGCCCCAGTCTTCCTGTTTCTCGAAACAGACGATTTCCGGAATTTCCCGGCCCTTGTCCGCCGCCGACTGGAAAGCCCTCAACGCGCTCAGGCCCGACGGGCCGGCGCCGATTACTGCAACTCTCGTCATCTGGATTTTCCTCCCTGAATGTTGCGTTTACGCATTGGATTAATTTATCCCGATAAAGTGTAAGGGTAATAATAGCGGGGGGACAAGGGAACTGTCTTATGCAGTCTTGCTGCAATTTCATCGAAATTGCTCGGGAATGCGTGGTGGGCGATGTCGGGAAGGGAATTGATGGTGTGCTGGAGCCAGATGAGATAGCGCATTAGTGAATTTTCTGCTTAGAGAGCTAAAGCAGAGTTTATTTATGGGTGCTGAGAACTTCTCTTAATGACCCGAAGCAAACTCCCTATCTGTCTCTTTTTATTATAAACAAAGGGCGGGCCAGTGAGGCCCGCCCCAAGATTTGATCGAAAATTTAACTTATAGATCAGACGAGATCAAAACGATCCGCATTCATGACCTTGGTCCAGGCGGCAATGAAGTCAGACACGAACTTCTCCTTGCTGTCGTCCTGGGCGTAGACCTCGGCGTAGGCCCGCAGGATCGAGTTGGAGCCAAACACCAGATCCATTCGCGTCGCCGTCCACCGGACGTCGCCGGATTTGCGGTCACGGATCTCGTAGAGGCCGTCTCCGCTGGGGTGCCAGCTATAGGCCATGTCCGTCAGGTTGACGAAGAAGTCATTCGTCAGGGCGCCTTCGTTGTCGGTGAACACGCCGTGCTTGGCGCCGCCGTGGTTGGTTCCCATGACCCGCATGCCGCCGACCAGGACCGTCATTTCCGCAGCGGTCAGGCCCATGAGTTGAGTGCGGTCGAGCATCATCTCTTCGGCGCTGACGACATAGTCCTGCTTGAGCCAGTTGCGGTAACCGTCGTGGATCGGCTCCAGGGGCGCGAAGCTATCACCGTCGGTCTGCGCGTCAGTAGCGTCGCCTCGGCCCGGTGAGAATGGCACGTTGACGTCCATGCCCGCAGCCTTTGCCGCCTGCTCGACGCCGACGTTACCGGCCAGCACGATCACGTCGGCAACGCTGGCGCCGGTTTCGGCCGCGATCGGTTCAAGCGCGCCGAGCACCCTGGCCAACCTGTCGGGCTCGTTGCCTTCCCAGTCCTTCTGCGGCGCCAGGCGAATACGGGCGCCGTTAGCGCCGCCCCGCATGTCGGAACCACGATAGGTCCTCGCACTATCCCAGGCGGTGGCGACCATGTCGCTGACGCTGAGTCCGCTCTCGGCGATCTTTGCCTTGACGGCATCGACGTCATAGGAGGCCGGGCCGGCGGGAACAGGGTCCTGCCAAATCAGGTCCTCTTCGGGCACATCCGGACCGACATAACGAGCCTTAGGCCCCATGTCGCGATGCGTCAGCTTGAACCAGGCGCGGGCAAAGGTGTCCTTGAAGTATTCAGGATCAGCCATGAACTTCTGGCAAATCTCGTTGTAGACCGGGTCAACCTTCATGGCCATGTCAGCATCGGTCATGATCGGATTGTGGCGGATCGAGGGATCGGTGGCGTCCACCGGCTTGTCCTCTTCCTTGATATTGACCGGCTCCCACTGCCGGGCGCCGGCGGGGCTGGTGCGGATTTCCCAATCATGGCCGAACAGCAGATCGAAGTATCCCATGTCAAACTGCGTCGGATTGGCCGTCCACGCACCTTCGATACCGGAAGTCACAGCGTTCGCAGCCTTGCCATCCATATTCGGGTTGGCCCAGCCGAAGCCCTGCTGGTCGACATCCGCACCTTCCGGGTCCGGACCCAGAGCGCCGGCATCACCGTTGCCATGAGCCTTGCCGACGGTGTGGCCGCCGCAAGTGAGCGCTGCGGTTTCCTCGTCGTTCATGGCCATGCGCGCGAAGGTTTCACGAACGGCCTCTGCCGTCTTCATGGGATCGGGCTTGCCGTCGACGCCTTCCGGATTAACGTAAATCAGGCCCATCTGTACGGCGGCAAGCGGGTTTACGAGCGAGGTTTCGTCGTTGGCTTTTTCATAGCGGTTTTTTGCGAGCCATTCCTTTTCCGAGCCCCAGTAAGTGTCCTTTTCCGGGTGCCAGATGTCTTCGCGACCAAAGCCGAAGCCGAAGGTTTTCAAGCCCATGGACTCATAGGCCATGTTGCCGGCGAGGATAATCAAGTCGGCCCAGCTGATCTTGTTGCCGTACTTTTTCTTGATCGGCCACAACAGACGCCGCGCCTTGTCGAGACTGGCGTTATCAGGCCAGGAGTTCAGCGGCGCGAAACGCTGGTTGCCTGTACCCGCGCCTCCACGGCCATCGGCCGTACGGTAGGAACCAGCGGCGTGCCAAGCCATGCGCACCATCAGTCCACCGTAGTGTCCCCAGTCGGCCGGCCACCAGTCCTGACTGTCGGTCATGACAGCCTTCAGGTCATTCTTGAGCGCCTCGACATCGAGGGATTTCAGTTCTTCGCGGTAGTCGAAGTCTGCGCCCATCGGGTTGGTCTTGTTGTCGTGCTGATGCAGAATGTCGAGATTGAGGGCATTCGGCCACCAATCCATCACGGATTCGCCTGTGGAAGTATTTCCACCGTGCATTACTGGGCATTTTCCTTCATTCATTTTCGTCACTCCTCTTTAGGGTTTGCTGGTTAAAGAATGCTTGTGTCATTAGTTCTAATAGTTCGGTCACGAGCCTGTCTCCGGCTTCAAGAATGTTGCATCGCCGGGAACAAGGCCCGACCCGGCCTGTCCTTGCGAGACTCCCACAGATATTCATGCAGGCTGAACACGCCGGTCTGGATGATCGGTTCGATCAATCCAATACCGATGGCGGCTGCCAGGTTACCCGTCAGGACATAGGCAACCGTCGTTGCAACCGCGATGTGCGTAATACCGTAGCTCGATGTTTTCATAGCGAGTCTCATGATATGCTCCTATTTGCTGCCGATGTCCGCTCATTCCTCAGTTAGCTGATCATCGAACGCAGCATCCATGCGGTTTTTTCGTGCACCTGCATACGTTGGGTGAGCAAGTCAGCGGTCGGTTCGTCGTCGGCTTTGTCCGCGACAGGGAAGACCCTACGAGCAGTACGCGCAACGGTTTCCTGGTCCTTGACCAATTGTGCGATCATTTCTTCCGCCGTTGGCGTACCCGTTTCATCACTGATATTCGTTCGTTCCGCGAATTGCGAATAGGAACCTGGCGCCGCAACGCCGAGCGCCCGGATGCGTTCCGCAATTTCATCTACGGCGGTCGCCAGCTCCGTGTACTGCGTCTCGAACATGAGATGCAGGGTGTTGAACATGGGACCGGTGACGTTCCAATGGAAATTGTGGGTCTTTAGGTAGAGCGTATAGGTGTCGGCCAGCAGATCGGACAATCCGTCGGCAATAGCGAGGCGGTCCTGTTCTGAAATGCCGATGTCTATGGTCTGTAGCATGGCTTTGTTCCTTTTCTCTTGGCTTCGATTGCTCTTTGCAATCCGTGTTCGCTGAAAGGAATGTTACGCCTCTTGAACAATATTTAGAAACGATATAAATTCGTTTTATTATTCGTAAAATACATATTGTTTGATCATCATGAAACTGCTGCCAAGTCTCAAACAGTTGGAATACCTGACGGCTCTTGCTGAAACCCGTCACTTTGGCCACGCGGCCGAGCGGTGCAACATTACGCCATCGACACTGAGCGCCGGTATCCGTGACCTGGAAAGCGTACTTGGCGTCGCGGTGGCGGAACGCACCAAGCGATCCGTGTTGATAACCCCAACGGGTCAAGCCATTGCTGATCGGGCGCGGCAGCTGCTTCGCGATGCCGATGATCTGATGGTAATCGCCTCGGCGCAGCGCGAACCCATGACGGGACAGCTTCGATTTGGCGCGATACCGACGATCAGCCCATTCATATTGCCAAACGCTCTTCCTGCCATAGAGGCGCAGTATCCGGAATTACGTTTGTTTCTGCGCGAAGAACAAACTGCCGTTCTTCTCTCCCGTTTGCGGGATGGAGAACTTGATGTCGCCTTGATCGCGTTACCTTATGACACCGAACATTTTGCCGCATGCACACTGTTCGATGATGCGTTTCAGTTTGCCTGCCACGCTGATCATCCGCTGGCTGACAGGAAAGCAATCTCGGAAAATGAGCTTGCCGACCAACCCTTGTTATTGTTGGAAGAAGGGCATTGTCTCCGAAGCCACGCCCTTGATGCGTGCAAACTTCATAGCTCGCACGTCCGCGTTCAGTTTGAGGCGACGAGCCTGCAAACACTGGTTCATATGGTGGCCTCGGGAATTGGCGTAACCCTACTGCCTCAGATGGCGATTGATGCCGGCATGGCCTCAATTCCAAACATACGGCTGATCCCTCTCCAAACACCTGCGTTACGCCAGGTCGGTCTCGTATGGCGACCATCCTCGCCTCGCGTCACAGAGTTTGAGTTGTTGGCTGAGATGTTTCGAGACCATTGATCGGAGCGTTTTACCAAGGAGATTTAGTTGAGTTGCCGAAGACCGCTAAAGGCTATCAGCAGAACTGATAAACGATCTTGGAATACGACTGCTATTGAGGCTTAACCGGACATCAGATAGCGACCGCTCATCATTGGTCGCGAAACAATATGAAATTGATTGTGGTGGTTGCTGATTGGTTTCTATTAAAAAATGAAAACCAACTTATCTTTGATAACTTATAGATAATGATGGTGGAGCCCGGTGATACACAGGGGGAATCGAACCACGGCGCCTAATGGCGCGAATATAAAACTTCAGGGGTTCGATACGTATTTCCGGGAGAATTATCAATTTCCTCAAAACGATCCAGTGGATCGTTTTGCCTGGCTTCGCCAGACCGGAAATTGATGGTGGAGCCGAGGGGAATCGAACCCCTGACCTTCGCATTGCGAACGCGACGCTCTCCCAACTGAGCTACGGCCCCGCCTGATGATCGGTCATCAGCCCTATACATGTTCGGGCCGGGCGCCGGTGTCAAGCCCGCGCTTGCAGGATCCCTGTAGGGATTTCGCGAAGTTCGCGGTGCGCACGCTTCAGAGAATCTCGTCCTCGTCGAACAGGGGTTCGGCCTGAACTTCCTGCTCGAAGTTTTCCAGCAGCGATTTCGTTCGGCCCACGTGCTCGGTCTTGGCGACATGCAAGAGCGCATCCCCCTGGTTGACGATGGGCAGGCGCGTCTGCCCGATAACCAGGCCCGCATGGCCGGCGATTACCGTCTCCTGCGTTTCGCCTAGCGGGTCCGTCACCACGCCAACGGTCTCGCCTTCGCCGACCAGGTCGCCGATGCCGCGGCGCAACTGGATGACGCCGCCGGCCGGCGCGCGCAGCCAGTGGGTGTTGTCGACGATGTAGGGCTCCAGCCCGCCGGGTTTGATGCGGCTTGAGCGCAGCATGCCCATGTTCTTCAGCACTCTCAGTATACCGCGCACCGCCGTGGTGATGGCGGAGTTGTTGAAGCGCAGGGCCTCGCCCCCCTCATAAACCATGACCTCGACGCCAATGCCGGCGGCGGCGGCGCGAAGCGATCCCTCGCGCAGGGGAGCCATGACGATAACCGGCGCGCCGAAGTTTTTTGCATAATCCAGGGCCGTTTCCTGGCCCTCGGATATCCTGAGTTGCGGCAGGTTCGCCCGGTGAATGGCGGCGGAATGCAGGTCGATGCCGAAGTCGCAGCGTGCAACGATCTCGGACATGAACAGGTTGGCGATCTGGGCGGCAAGCGACCCCCGCTCGGTGCCGGGAAAGCTTCGGTTCAGGTCTCGGCGGTCCGGCAGGTAGCGTGAATGGTTGACGAAGCCGAAGACGTTGACAACCGGCACGCACAAAAGCGTACCGCGCAGGTGCTTGAGCGCGCTGGAGCGCAACAGACGGCGGATGATTTCGACGCCGATGATCTCGTCGCCGTGGATGGCGGCGCTGACGAATAGGACCGCACCGTCGTGCTTGCCGTGGACGACGCTGACCGGCACGGTGACGGGCGTGTGGGTGGATAACAGGCTGACCGGCAGATTGACGGTCCGGCGGGTTCCTGGCTTGACTGTTTCGCCGCCGATTTCAAAAGCCGCGCGCATTTTCGTTCGACATCCTCATTGTTTTGGTCTTGCCCGTTTCCGAAAAGGCGTCAGCCCTTGCCCTTGGTGCGGGTCTTGCCCGGCTTGGCGTGGTTCTCGATGTAATCGATGATCTTGCCGGCGATATCGATGTTCGTCGCGTTTTCGATGCCCTCCAGGCCGGGCGACGAGTTCACCTCCATGACCACGGGGCCGTGGTTGGAGCGCAGGATGTCGACGCCGCAGACGTTGAGGCCCATGCTTTTGGCCGCCCTTACAGCAGTGGAGCGCTCCTCGGGCGTGATCTTGATCTTCGATGACGAGCCGCCGCGGTGCAGGTTGGAGCGGAAGTCGGTGTCGCTGCCCCGGCGTTCCATGGCGGCGACCACCTTGTTGCCGATCACGAACATGCGGATGTCGGAGCTGCCCGCCTCCTTGATGAATTCCTGCACCAGGATCTGGACTTTTGCTCCCCTGAAACCCTCGATCACGGAACGCGCGCTGCGCTGGGTTTCGCCCAGCACCACGCCCAGGCCCTGGGTGCCCTCGATCAGCTTGATCACCACGGGCGCGCCGCCGACCATTTCGATGACCTCGTCGGTGCGTCGGGTTTCATGGGCGAAGGCGGTGACCGGCAGGCCGATGCCGTCACGCGCCAGCAGTTGCAGGGACCTGAGCTTGTCGCGCGAGCGGCCGATGGCGACGGACTCGTTCAGGGGGTAAACGCCCATCATCTCGAACTGGCGCAGCACGGCGAGCCCGTAATAGGTCACGGACGCGCCGATGCGCGGGATCACGGCGTCGTAGCCGATCAGCTTTTCACCCTGATAGCGCAGTTCCGGCCGGTGCGAAGTGATGTTCATGTAGCACCGGAGCGTGTTGATAATGTCGATCTCGTGGCCGCGTTCCTCGGCGGCCTCGACGAGACGGCGATGGGAATACAGGTCCGGGTTCCGGGCCATGAGCGCAATTTTCATTTTTCCTCTCCTGTTGGGCGAAATTCAGTCACGAATTATCGCCTGATGTATCAGGTCGCTTTCCGTGCAGAAAGGACTTCGAGGGATCGACCATCAACCACCCTTTCATGGCGGAACGCCCGATCAGCATGCGAAACCCCATCTGGTCACGGTTCGTCAGCGTGATCTCGATTTCCTTTTCCTGAACCCCGATTTTGACCCTGGCGCGGACGACGTAACGGGTCTCCGCCTTGCCCGACGTCGAGCGCACGGAGCGCTTGCCGGTTACCTTCGCTTCGCAGAGGATACGCACGGCGTTGTTCCGCTGCACCGGGTGGAGCTCGAAACTGACCCACGGCTCGCCGTCGCGTTCGAACGGTTTGATGTTCCAGGCATGCAGCGCCGAGGTGCGCGCGCCGGTATCCAGCTTGACCTTGATGGCGCGGATATCGAAGCCGGGTATGGTCGCCCATTCCCGCCAGCCGGCCACCTCGACCCGCCGTTTGGCGCGGCGCTTCCTCACTTTCTTGACTTTTTTCACCTTGACCGGCTTCCCGGCTTCCCCCCCGTCCGGCCGGGCGTCAGTCTGGTTGATAAGCGCTAATTCAGTCATGGTTTAAGAGATTAAACAAATCCGTTGCATAATAAAACATTATGTCGCCTTCACCCCTTGCCACGGAATCCCTCTGAGATTAGGTTTACTATCTCAAGGGCGTCCGGGGAGGCGCCGGCGGTTAGGACGGAAAGATCACGGAGATTTACATGGATGTCATCGGCGAACCGATATTGTGGCTGATCCTGACGCTAATCGATCTCTATACCTGGATCGTGATTATCCAGGTCGTCCTGTCGTGGCTGGTGGCGTTCAACGTCATCAACACGTCCAACCGCTTTGTCTACATGGTGGGCGATTTCACCCACCGCCTGACGGAGCCGGCCCTGAAGCCGATCCGCAACTTCCTGCCCAACCTGGGCGGCGTCGACATCTCGCCGGTGATCCTCATTATCGGCCTGTTCTTCATCAAGAAAGTCATCATCAACATCTACGTGGGGCTGTAAGGGATAGAGCGGCGTGAGCGCCCTGCCTTGTCGCGAAACCGTCAACGGTCTGGAAGTTTTCCTTCGCGTCACACCCAAGGCGTCCGCTAATCGCGTGCAGGGTATCGTGGACAGCGGCGGCGGAATCCTGCGTCTCAAAATTCAGGTCACGGCGGCGCCCGAGAACGGCAAGGCAAATGCGGCCGTGATCAAGCTGCTGTCCAAAATCTGGAGGGTGCCGAAGTCGGATATCTCCATCGTGTCCGGCCAAACGGACAGGAACAAGACCCTGTTGGTGCCGAATGATCCCTCTGTCCGTTCGGCGGTGATGACGGCCCTTTCCGCGATTTAAGGTATCCGCTGGTTTCTGGATGATGGGATTGTGGGGCCGGGTGTCGCTATGAGGATGCTTGAAGGCGCTTGCGCCCAATCATTTTGCTTGATTTCCGGCATTTTTCTTATCCAATCAGCATTATTCGTTTTTGCATTTTCGGGAGGAAACCATCATGTCGGAAGCAACGGTGATCGACGGCAAGGCCTTTGCGGCGAAACTGCGCGAGCGGGTCTCGGCGGCGGTGGATAAGGTCAAGTCCGAAAGCGGTATTACGCCCGGCCTGGCCGTGGTGCTGGTGGGCGAGGATCCGGCCAGTAAGGTCTATGTCGGCTCCAAGGCCAAGCAAACCGTCGAATGCGGCATGGAGAGTTTCGAGCACCGCCTGGACGAAAGCACCGACGAGGCCACGCTGCTGGAACTGATCGGCCAGCTCAACAACGACTCATCCGTCAACGGCATCCTGGTGCAGCTGCCGCTGCCCGACCAGATCGACGAGCAGAAGGTGCTGAGCGCCATCGACCCGGACAAGGACGTGGACGGCTTCCATACCACCAACGTCGGCCGGCTGTGGACCGGCGGCGAGGCGCTGGTGCCCTGCACGCCGTTCGGCTGTAGTGTGTTGTTGAAGGACTTCCTCGGCAACCTGTCGGGCAAGAACGCCATCGTCATCGGCCGCTCCAACATCGTCGGCAAGCCCATGGCGGCGCTGCTGCTGGCGGAAAGCTGCACGGTGACCATCGCGCATTCGCGCACCGACGACCTGCCCGGCAAGTGCCGCGAGGCCGACATCGTCGTCGCCGCCGTGGGCCGGCCGGAAATGGTCAAGGGCGACTGGATCAAGCCGGGCGCCACGGTGATCGATGTGGGCATCAACCGCGTCGATGCGCCGGAAAAGGGAACCAACGAGGACGGCAGCCCGAAGACCAAGCTGGTAGGCGATGTGGACTACGCCGAGGCCTCAAAGGTCGCGGGCGCCATCACGCCGGTGCCGGGCGGCGTCGGCCCCATGACCATCGCCTGTTTGCTGAGGAACGCGGTGGTCGCCTGCTGCCGCCAGAACGGGCTCGCCGATCCGGGAATCTGACGTGTAAGCCCCCGGCGAACTTTGTTCTTGTCCTGTAATCGTGTATGAACACACGAAACAGGAAAACAAGCCCGGGGGCCTTATAAGCAATGTCCAGAAAACAACCGAATATCCTGCTGGTTTTCGTCGATAACCAGCCGGCCAACATGCTGGGCTGCGCCGGGAACGACGAAATCCACACGCCCAATCTTGATAGCTTGGCGGAACATGCCGTCCGCTTCAGCGAGGCCTTCTGCCCCAACGCCATGTGTTCGCCGTGCCGGGCATCCGTGCTGACCGGCCTGATGCCGTCGCAGCATGGCGTTCACACCTGGCTCGACGATTCGACGATAGGCGAGTGGCCTGAAAAATGGAGCGCCATTCAGGAGTTCGACGCCTTGCCGAGCATCCTGTCCCGGGCCGGTTACGACACGGCCCTGATGGGCAAGTACCACCTCGGGATCGCGGACGAGCCGCAGAACGGCTTCAGGGACTGGGTCACCCTGCAGATCGGGCATGTTAAGTCGTTTTACGACAACAAGATGATCGTCAACGGCGAGCGCCTGACGTACCCGGGCCATTCCGTGGATTTTTTCAGCGACAGGGCCGTCGATTACATCAGCCGCCGGGACCAGGAGACGGATAACCCGTTCTTCATGTTCCTGACCTATCCCGCTCCCTATGGCCACTGGCCGTCGATCAAGGGGGTGGCGATGAACGAGTTCGCAGAGCTTTACAACGATACGCCCTTTCATTCCGTGCCGCGGGAGGCCGTCTCCAAGCAGTTGCTTGACTGGCTGAGCGTGCGCCAGGAAAAGATGCCCGATTACCATGATGATGACGGCATCACCGACCTTCCGCGCCTGATCAACGACCTGCCGACGCTCCGGAATTATTACTCGCAGATGAGCGTCGTCGATAACGGCGTCGGGCGCGTGCTGGCGGCCCTGGATGAGCAGGGCATCGCCGAAGACACGCTGGTGATCTACACCTCGGACCACGGCATGTCTCTGGGCGGGCACGGTTTCTGGGGGCACGGCGAGGACACCTGGCCGTCGAACACGCACCGGGAAGCCAACAACATTCCCCTGATCATCCGCCCGCCCGGCGAAAGGCGCGCAGGAAAAGTGCGGCAATCCCTCGTCGGCACCACGGACATTTTCGCCACCATCCTGGATTACGCCGGGCTGCCTGTGCCGTCGCTCGACGAAAAGCACAGCCGCAGCATGCGGCCGCTGATCGAAGAGGACGAGCCCGAATGGGGCGACGCCGTCTTCATGGAGCAGGAGGAAACGCGCTCCATCCGCACGGCCGACTGGTTGCTGATGCGGCGCTATGGTCCCACAGAGTACGATTTCACCGATGAACTGTACGATCTTCGCAATGATCCCGATGAACGGGAGAACGTTGCCGACAGGCCTGAGCACGCCGACGTGCTGGAAGCCTTAAGCGCGCGCGTCGACGCTTTCTTCGCGACGTATTCAAATCCCAAATGGAACCTCTGGACCGGCGGCGGCGCCAAGGGCAATTCAACGCGGCCCTTCCTGTGGCGGGAACTCTGGGGCGAAGACTGGAAGCCAGTTTATACGACCTGAACCGTCGCTTCCGTTTCACTTATTTCATTTGGCATAAAAAAACGAGGCGGCCAATGGCCGCCTCATCTTTGGTCAATCGACTTGTTCGGTCGACTTGATCAGTCGGCAGCTTGAAGGTTTTCCGCCGCCATCTTGCCATCGCGACCCGAAACGAGGTCGAACGTGACGCGCTGGCCTTCGTTCAGCCCAGACAGGCCTGAACGCTCAACCGCGCTGATGTGGACGAAAGCGTCCTTGGAACCGTCTTCCGGTTCGATGAAGCCGAAACCCTTGGTCGGGTTGAACCATTTAACTGTACCTGTCGTCATAATAATTTTCCTTTCACGACAAATGAATAGAAGGGCCACTGCATCGTGCAATGTCCCGGTGTCTACGTCTGATAATGTCGGAGAGAAAACTTGGTGCGCCGCCTTGGCGGAAAAACAGGTAAACAACAACGACCTTAGAAACGTTCCGCAACCATATAGGATGCCAGGTAATACACAAGCACTACTTTTCAGTCGGAAGGTGTCGCGCTCCGATTAACGGCGAATATCCGGATATCGCCTAATCTTTCGGCAGGCCCGAGCGCTGCCAGTCAGAAACCCAGTTGGGATTGATGTGGTTGTGGGCGCGGTGATGACCCAGGATGTCGCCGTGCATCTGGTAGCCGAGCAGCCGGCGGATGTGTTCCGGATAAGAGGCGACCATTTCCTGCGACACGTCGATGTATTGGTTGACCTCCTGCCTGAGCCAGCCCAGCGCATAGGTGTTGACGAGGGCCAGGCGCGGAGAGTTCGAGCGGTTGGCCCCGCCGCCGTGCCAGGTCGTACCGAGATAGAACAGGACCGACCCCTTGGGCATGACGGCCTGGATGCTGTCTTTGTTTTCGGGCACGTTGTCAGGGTCGACTTGCCGGTGAGAGCCGACGACGACATGGGTCGCGCCGTTTTCCTCCGTGAAATCATCCAGCGCCCACAGGGCGGAAATCTGCCATTCCATGCCCGGCATCCGGATAGGGTAGATCGTATCGTCGCGATGCAAAACCTGCTGGTCCTCGCCGGGAAGTATCTCGATGGCCGTGTTGCTGCCGATCTGGTAGTTCTCGCAATGGGGCAGCAACAGGGCGTCGGCCACTTCCAGCACCAGGCGATGGCCGATCAGGTCGGCGGACGTTGGGGCGTAGCCAAGCACGCTGCCGATCCTGAGCGTCTTGTAGCCGTTGAAGTCATTCATGGTCGTGGCGCCGACGGTATCGAACTCGGGACGAAATTCGGCATTGATACGGTCTATGGTTTCAACATCAACGACACTCTCGACGATGGCGCCGCCGTCGCGTCTGACGGCTTCCACCACGTTGTTTGCCGAAACGTCAGCGTTAAAGCGCTCGATGTCCATGGTTGCCTCCTGGCGGGTTAAGCCTCACCCGTCAAACCCGTCCGCCCGGTGTACATCGCTGCCTTCCAGCATGGTCAGCAACACTTTCGTTTCGCCCAGTTCGTAGGGGCTGATGGAAAAGATGTCGCGGTCCACGATGATCAGGTCGGCGAACTTGCCGGTGCTTAAGGAGCCCGTGGTTTCGCCGCGCCAGACCCCGGCGGCGGCGTTGGTGGTATAGCCCCTGACCACGGTTTCCACGTCGATGCGCTCTTCTTCACAGAAGATTTCGCTGTCCGGTGCGCTGCCCGGCGCCTGCCGGGTGACAGCGACCTGCATGATCTCGAACGGATTGGGCGTGGTGACGAACCAGTCCGATGAAATGGCGTAGGGCGCGCCGGTGTCGATCACGGATTTGACCGCATAGAGATAGCGGGCGCGCTCCGGTCCCATCATGGGCACGGCGTATTCGGTGTTTGATGCTTCCGGGCAGGCCCAGTAGGGCTGCCAGTTGGCGAGCGCGTTCAGTTCGCGGAAGCGCGGAATGTCGTCCGGGTGGATGCTCTGGATATGGGCCAACTGGTGCAGCGCCGGCCACGTGCCGTTGGCCTTGCGGGCGGCCTCGATGCCGTCCAATGCCACGCGCACGGCCTTGTCGCCGATGGTGTGAAGGTGAAGCTGGAAACGTTCCGCGTCGCACGCGATCAGCAGCTGTTCCAGATGCTCCTCGTCGAACATGATCGGCGCGTTTCCGCCCGTGGCGTAATCGTCCATCATGGCGGCGGTGCCGTTCTCCATGACGCCGTCCAGGAAGAACTTGGCGGAATGCATGACGACCTTGTCCGTCTTGAAGCGTTCGCGCAGGTCCTTCAGGCGTTCGACGGCTTCTTGGACGTTCGTCTCGTGGGGATGGATCTTGCAGGTCGAGCCTACGCGTACGTTCAGCTCACCCGCCTTGTCCAGGTCCGTGTAAACCCGCATGTGGCGTTCGCCCACCATGGCGTCCAGCACGCCCGTGATGCCGTACTGGTTGACGTAGTTGGTGGCATACTTGACGCCTTTGCGGTAATCCTCGTCCGTTGGTTTGGGTAGCATGCCGAGCGCCCACCAGATGGCGTCCTCGTATAGAAAACCTTTGGGTTCGCCCGAGTCATCCCGGATGATCTCGCCGTTGGGCGGATTGGGCGTTTCGGAGGTGATGTTGAGCTCGCGCAGGCCCAGCGAATTCATGGCCGCGTTGTGGCCGTCGCTGGCCATGATGTAGACCGGCCGGTCGGGCACGGCTTCGTCAAGCAGTTCGCGGGTCAGGTTATCTGCATTAAAGATACCGGTTGAGAAACACAGGCCCTGCACCCAATAAGTATCCGGCGTGTCCGCCGCCTGTTTTTTCAGCGCCGCTTTCAGCTTGTCCGCCGTGTCGGCCTGTTCCAGGTCGACGCCGGTGACGAAGCCGACGCCGGAATCCTGCAGGTGGATGTGGGTGTCCTGGAAACCGGGCATGACCAGCCGGCCGCCGGCGTCGATCACGCGGGTCGAGCCGTTCGCCATATCCCTGATCGAATCCGTGCCGTTGACGGCGACGATGCGCCCGTTCCTGATAGCCAGCGCCTCGGCGCTCGGGTTCATGGCATCCATGGTCCGGATGTCGGCGTTGACGACGATGGTGTCGACGGTGTGTTCGGCGCTCATAGGCGTGCTCCCAGGTTTTACTGTGTTTACCTTACAGATCGGAGGATGGGACGGAATGGCGTCGGGTGCAATAACCACGATGTGGTAGATAATGACGGCGCGCCGGAAGCCGCCCTTCTTGATATGGATCATGTGCGGGAAGGGGGTAGTCGGCTAGGGTTAACGTGGAAGAATCCGGCACGCCCTTATCGGGCGTGACCTAACGGGACTGGCATTCGGAGGGAAATCATGTCGAACAAGCTGAGCGTCCTGTCCAGGGTCAGGAAAGAAGACCTGAAACTGGATCCCTATCCCCATCTCGCCATCGACTGCTGCCTGGATGAGGCGGTCTACAGGGAACTGGAGGAAGCCTACGTCAGCGACGAGGTGATCCTGGGCCATGATTTTTATCACGTCTCCGACGCAAGCGCCCCGCCCAACAACGAACGGCGGCAGCTATCTGCTTTAGGTGTGCTGACGGGCGAAACCCGGGTGCCGCAGATCTGGCACGACTTCATCGCCTACCATACGTCGCAGGAATTCTTCCACGAGCTGCTGGATATCTGCGAGCCGGCCATCAAGGCGACGGTGCCGGACCTTGAGGAAAGGCTGGGAACATCATTACGGGATGCGCCGGTGGGCGTCAGGCGCCTGGACGACGACCTGGCATCCGTGGTCCTCGACTGCCAGCCCGGCATCAACACGCCGGTCCGCGAGGCCTGTACCGTGCTGGGGCCGCACCTCGACAACCCGGTGGAGCTTTACGCCGGGCTGCTCTATTTCCGCGACGACCACGATGATTCGCAGGGCGGCGAGTTCGTGGTGCAGAAATGGCGGAGCGGTACGCCGCGGCTGTTCGGCAAGAACCGCATCCTGCCCGAGGACGTCATCGATTGCGCCTATGTGCCCTACCGGCGCAACCAGTTCGCCTTTTTCATCAACACCATCAACACGATCCACGCCGTCATGCCGCGCCAGGCGACCGGCTGGTCCCGCCGCCTGGTCAATATCATCGGCGAGGTCTACCCCAAGGTCCCCGAAGGCATTTTCGACGTGAAGCCCTACCTGACGGCTTGAGTCATTCCCGTTCTTGGCATCCCTGTGGCGGGGTGCTAAAAGGCCCCCGCCATGAGCAAGACAGACCTGAAACATATCCGCAACTTCTCCATCGTCGCCCACATCGACCACGGGAAGTCGACCCTCGCCGACCGCATGATCCAGATGTGCGGCGGGCTGGAGGCGCGCGAGATGAAGGAGCAGGTGCTCGATTCCATGGACATCGAGCGCGAGCGCGGCATCACCATCAAGGCGCAGACCACGCGCCTCAACTTCAAGGCCGCCGACGGCGAGACCTACCAGCTGAACCTGATGGATACGCCGGGCCATGTGGACTTCGCCTACGAGGTCAGCCGCTCGCTGGCCGCCTGCGAAGGCGCGTTGTTGGTTGTCGATGCGACGCAGGGCGTCGAGGCGCAGACCCTCGCCAACGTTTACCTGGCGCTGGATAATGATCTCGAAATCGTGCCGGTGCTGAACAAGATCGACCTGCCGGCCGCCGAGCCCGAACGCATCAAGGAACAGATCGAGGAAGTCATCGGCCTTGACGCCACGGACGCGCTGCCCATTTCCGCCAAGACCGGGATGGGCGTCGAAGACGTGCTGCAGGCCGTGGTCGACCGGCTGCCCGCGCCGGAAGGCGACGCCGGCGCGGCGCTGAAGGCTCTGCTGGTGGACAGCTGGTACGATCCCTACCTGGGCGTCATGATCCTGGTGCGCGTCAAGGACGGCGTGCTCAAGCGCGGCATGAAGATCCGCATGATGGCCAAGGGCGCGACCTACCAGGTCGAACAGGTCGGCATGTTCACGCCCAAACCCGTCAAGGTGGACGAACTGGGGCCCGGCGAGATGGGCTACATCACGGCGGCCATCAAGCGCGTGGCCGATACCAGCGTCGGTGACACCATCACGGACGAACGCAACCCGGCGGCGGAAGCCCTGCCGGGCTTCCATCCCTCCATCCCCGTTGTGTGGTGCGGCCTGTTCCCCATCGACTCGTCCGAGTACGAAACATTGCGCGATGCGCTTGAAAAGCTGCACCTGAATGACGCCAGTTTTCATTTCGATGCGGAGACGTCCACCGCGCTCGGCCTCGGCTTCCGCTGCGGGTTTTTGGGCCTGTTGCACCTGGAAATCGTGCAGGAGCGGCTGGAGCGCGAGTTCGATCTCGACCTCATCACCACGGCGCCGTCGGTGGTCTACCGCATCAACCTGACGGACGGTTCGCAGAAAGAACTGCACAATCCCGTGGACATGCCGGACCCGGTGAAGATCACCTCTATCGAGGAGCCCTGGATCAAGGCCACCATCATGGTGCCGGACGAGTACCTGGGTCCCGTGCTTCAACTCTGCACCGAGCGGCGCGGCAAGCAGGTGGAACTCACCTACGTGGGCAACCGGGCCATGGCGGTCTACCAGTTGCCGCTCAATGAAGTGGTGTTCGATTTCTACGACAGGCTCAAGTCCGTGACCCGCGGCTACGCCAGCTTCGATTACGAGATGTCGGACTACTTCGAGGCCGACCTGGTCAAGGTCTCCATCCTGGTCAACGAGGAAAACGTCGATGCGCTGTCCTTCATCGCGCACCGCAGCCAGGCCGAGGGCCGGGGCCGGGCGATCATCAAGCGCCTGAAGGACCTGATCCCGCGCCAGTTGTTCAAGATCGCGCTGCAGGCCGCCATCGGCGGCAACGTGATCGCGCGCGAGACCCTGTCCGCCATGCGCAAGGACGTCACCGCCAAGTGCTACGGCGGCGACATCACGCGCAAACGCAAGCTTCTGGAAAAGCAGAAGAAGGGCAAGAAGAAGATGCGCCAGTTCGGCAACGTGGAAATCCCCCAGTCGGCCTTCCTGGCGGCGCTGAAGACGGGCGAAGACTAAAAGCAAAAGGGCGGGAATATCCCGCCCTTCTTCGTTTGATCTGATTTATCTTCGCCGTCAGGCGCAGCCCGCCTTGTCGGAGGCTTCCGTGAGCACCGTTTTCAGGATGCCGGCGATTTCGTTCAGTTCATCCTCACCGGCGACCAGTGGCGGCGAGAGCTGGATGACCGGCGAGCCGCGGTCGTCCGTGCGGCACATCAGGCCGGATTCGAACAGGCGCGGCGAGAGGTATTCGTAAAGGAACGCGTGGCCGGCATCATCGTCGAAGGTTTCCTTGGTCTTCTTGTCCTTGACCAGCTCGATTCCGTAGAAATAGCCGTCGCCCCGGACGTCGCCGACGATGGGAAGCTCGTAGAGGCCTTCCAGCAGCCCGCGGAACGTGTCCTCGTTCTTCCTGACGTTACCGAGCACGTCCTCTTTCTCGAAAATGTCCAGGTTGGCGAGGGCGGCGGCGGCGCCGACGGGATGGCCGGCGAAGGTGATGCCGTGCAGGAAGCACGACCCTTCTTTCAGGAACGGCTCCATCAGCTTGTCGGAACAGATCATGGCGCCCATGGGGGCGTAGCCGCTGGTCAGCCCCTTGGCGCAGGTGATGATGTCGGGCTGGTAGCCATAGCGTTGCGAGCCGAACATGTGGCCCAGGCGGCCGAAGGCGCAGATGACTTCATCGGAGACCAGCAGGACGCCGTACTTGTCGCAAATCTTGCGGACTTCCTGGAAATAGCCTTCGGGCGGCGTGATGCAGCCGCCGGAGTTCTGCACAGGCTCCAGGAAGACGGCGGCGACCGTTTCCGGGCCCTCGATCACGATGGCGCGCTCGATTTCATAGGCGCACTTCTTGGCGAAACTCTCGCTGGTGTCGCTTTCCGTCATCAGGTGGCTGCGATAGGCGTCCGTGTTCTCGACATGCGCGACGCCGGGCACCAGCGGTTCGAAGGTGGTGCGGATATCCGACAGCCCGTTGATGGAGAGCGCGCCCAGCGTGGTGCCGTGATAGGCGAGGTTACGCGAAATCACCTTGTAGCGGCGCGGCTGGCCGATTTCCGTGAAATACTGGCGCGCCAGCTTCCACGCGGTCTCGACGGCCTCGGAGCCGCCGGAGGTGAAAAACACCCGGTTGAGATCGCCCGGCGCCAGCTCCGCCAGGCGCGTCGCCAGCTCGATGGCCGGTTCGTGGGCGTAGCTCCAGATCGGGAAGTAGGCGAGCTTTTCCGCCTGTTCCGCCATGGCCTTGGCGATTTCCTTGCGGCCGTGGCCGACCTGGGAAACGAACAGCCCGGCCAGGCCGTCCAGGTACTTTTTGCCCTCGGTGTCATAAATGTAACACCCTTCGCCATGCGTGATGACGGGAACGTCCGTGTCCTTGTAGGACGGCATGGAGGTGAAATGCATCCACAGATGGCGGTATGCGAGAGAGGGGAGTTCCTTGTTTGACATCGGTAAATTCCTGTTTTGACCGCGTTTTTATCATTATGGCGGAAAACATACTCCGAAATCCACTGATGCACATGCCAAATGTTGGATAGGCGGCTCCTTGCCCCTCTGACATAAGAGTTGTGTGCCGCGGTTTCTGTGCTGTTTATAAGAAAAAAGGGTAATGGCGAGTGTCCCGCCATTACCCGAGAATGTTACGTAATGACCAATTTGATGAACAAGGAGTTTTCTCTTATTGGTCACCTTTCTTATTGCTGGTCGATCATGATGCGTCATATACCAAATGGTAGGTATCTGATGAAAAAATGCATTTTTCTGGTCAAAATGGACGTTTAACAACGAAGACAAGAGGAGACCGGTTTGGAGGGAACGGTAAACTACATCGATACGGCGGCGGGCAGAATTGCTTTCCGGAACGAAGGTGATGAAGACGTTTCTGTCCTGTTCGTGCACGGCAACTCCTTTTCATCGCAGGTCTTCCGGCATCAGTTCACAGGAGCGTTAAAAGCCGAACATCGACTCATTGCTATCGACCTGCCGGGGCATGGCCGTTCCGGCGATGCGTCTGACCCTGCAAGCGCTTATACCCTGCCCGGTTACGCCGGAGCCGTCAGGGAGGTCATGGACGCCCTGAATTTGAAAAGTACGGTTCTTGTCGGATGGAGCCTGGGCGGCCATGTCGTCATGGAAGTACTGTCGACCGATCCTTCCGGGATTGCTGGTGTTGTCATCAGCGGCGCACCGCCCATCGATCACGATCCCGCCACGATGGCGAAAGCTTTCAACCCGACAATCGCGCTGGAAGTCGCTTTCAAGGAAAGCATCGACCAGAGTGAAGCAAAGGCCTTTATCGCAACATGCCTGGGCGTGTCAGATGATGATGTGCCGCCGGTCCTGCTGGATGAAACCATGCGGACGGACGGAAAGGCCCGGACATCCCTGGTCTCCAGCCTGCAGGAGGGCAGGTATGCAGACGAGGTTTCGCTGGTTGGGCGTAGCCTGGTTCCCATTGCCGTAATCGAAGGGGAGAACGATCCCTGTGTAAGGCGGGATTATCTCGATGGCCTGAGCTACGCCAGCCGCTGGCGGGAGCGGACGACGGTCATCGGCGGATGCGGTCATATGCCGTTCTGGGAAAGTCCAGATCTTTACAACAAGGAACTGTCAGCGTTTCTGGACGACATTACCTGATTGCCGAACAACAAAAGATCAGAGGTTGGGAACAGACCGGAAGATCATGCTGACCAGCTCATGCTGGCTTCTGGCGCCGGTTTTGGCCAGCAACTGCTTGACGTAAAACCGGGTTGTGCTTTCCTTCAGGCCGATGCCTTCGGCAATCTCCGGAATGTTCCGGCCGGTAATGAGCGCCGCCGCTACGTCAGCCTCGCGGGGAGCGAAACCGAAAACGGCGGCAATCGAGTGCGCCGCCCCATTTCCGGCATGTGTTTCCGGGTCATGGATGAACACCATTGTCCGGGCGGATCTGGAAAACGGGTCGACTTCCTCGAAACTCTGCCCATCAAGCGGGGTTACCAGGACGCCATAGGCTTTTTTCCCACTGGCGCGCGGAATGGAAAGCGCGCCACCGGTGTGGGAATGCAGTAGCCCTGCCGGCGAAGCTGCTTGTTCGATCAGGCATTGCAGCATCTTGTTGGAATGATAATCGACCGAAACAAATTCCCCCTGGCTTAAAAGGGCGAAACCGTCCTTCTCTGCAAGAATGCGTTCTGCTGCCGTGTTTATGAATCGGGCCTTTTTTCTTGCATCCAGTATCAACACGCCGCTTGAGAGGCTGTTCAGGGATTGCTCAAGAATCTGAATATCCTGTAATGTGGTCCCGAGCTGCCTTTCGATCTGCCAGGCCTGGCGTAAATGAGGCGCGAGCAAGTTCAGTTCCTGGATTTCTTCGTCATCAAACTCCCCCCTGTCATCGCCCCGGCGGACCCCGGAATAATTGACGGCGCCATTTTCCCGGCCCAGCACAACCATCAGGGAGTGATCAATTTCATGGGGCTTGAACAATTCATTGAAAATGGCTGAAGAATAGTATTCCTCGGCAGTATCGGCAGCATGGTCGGCCAAGGCGTTGTCGACGGGCTTCCGCGCGAGTGATTTGGAAAGCGGGCTGCCGCCCTTGTAGTGTTCGTAATGGGACAGAGGGATGTCCTGCTCAAACAGCGAAAAACGGATACTCTGCGTATCGTCGACCAGGTCGTGAATACCGTAACATCCGATCATGGCGTCGAAATGCTTGTACAGAACAGCAGAAATGCCTTCCAAACCGTTCCCGGCATAGGAATTGCGGTAGATCTCTTCGATCAGTTTCGCGCGTTTCTCTTCTTTTCCCATCAGCAGATTGACTTTCGTCTTTTCCAGACGTTGAATCTGCTTCCCCACAAGGGAGTATAGGGCTCTGAATTAGGAAAATCTAATCAAAGATTGCATTATATACGGTGCAGGGAGTTTTACGCCGTTTGATGTCAACGGCGGGAAAATGGTGCGATACAAGAAACCTTGTCAGGATGCCCGGTCTTTGGCCGCTTTGCGCGTTGGAATCATGAAAAAGAAGCAGGCAACGAGAAACAGCAGGCTTCCGGCCAGGCCGACCATGTCGCCGCTGCGCAGGCTGGTGGCGGTGAAGAAAACGGCGGAAACGGTAAACAGGATCCATCCTATCCAGCTATTGCGGTCCATGGTGAGGCTCCTTGGCTTTTTGGGTGTTAAGATCGTTTGACTTAAGTTATTATGGCTCTATAGGGTGTTCAAATGATAGTTTATTGTCCTTTAGAATAAGTATTTCTAATGCAAGAGATCCGGAAGACGCTGCCGCACCTGGACCCGTTGATCGCTTTCGAGGCGGCGGCGCGCCATTGCAGCTTTTCGCAGGCCGCCGATGAGCTGAACGTCACGGCGTCCGCCGTCAGCCAGCAGATCAAGGCCCTGGAACAGCAACTGGGCGTCTCCCTGTTTGAGCGCGGCCATCGCTCCGTCGACCTGACCGAGCGCGGCAGGGGGTTCCAGAACAGCGTCACCATCGCGCTCACCCATCTCGTCAACGCGGCCAACGATGCGCGCGCCGCGGGCGAGACGCTGCTGGAAATCGCCACGGACACCTCCATCGCCGAGCAGTGGCTGATCCCCCGGCTGCCACGGTTCGAGGCCCTGCACCCGGACATCTCGCTGAAGATAACGGTCAGCGATGTACGCTCGGAGCTCCTGGGCCCGGATGTTCCGCTTTCCATCATCCACGGCGACGGTTCATGGCGCGGCTGCGTTTCGGAGCTGTTTCTCGAAGAGGAGGTCTTCCCGGTCTGCTCGCCGGACTACCTTGCCCGGTGGGGCGGGGAATTTAAGCCCGAGGACCTGCCCCGGGCCGACCTGCTGGACCTGGATTACGAGCACTGGCACTGGATGAACTGGGCGATCCTGCTGACGGAAATGTCGCTGCCGCTGCCCGAGGTTCCCCGCAAGCTCCGCATGAACAACTACCCGATGCTCCTCGACGCCGCGAAGCGGGGGCTCGGCATGACGCTGGGCTGGAGCAGTCTCACCGACGACGACCTGGCGGCGGGACGGCTTGTGAGGCCCGTGGAGGGGGCGGTGAAAACACGCTACGCCTATTACATCGTGAGACCCTATGGTGAGACCACTTCTCCCGCCATGCAGGCCTTCAGGGACTGGATGCTCGCCGAGCGCGACGCGCAACTATCAGAAAAACAGGAGATGCCATGATACGGTTTTTGGCCCTGAGTATTCTCGTGATCCTGGCCGGCTGCACGACGCATATCCCCATCCGGACGGAAATCAACATCGATGCGCCGAGGGATGTCGTGTTCGCCAAGCTGATCGATTTCGATGATTACGCCAACTGGAATCCCTATCATGTTTACGTCAGCGGCGAATCAGAAGTGGGCGCCGAACTGGACATCACGGTCCAGCGACCCGACGGCAAGCGGGTCGATGTTCCTGCCGTTCATGTCCTCAGGCTGGAGGAAAACAGGGAGCTGACCTGGGGCGGCGGGATCAAGGGCGTTTTTTACGGCGAGCATGTGTTTTTGCTGGAGAGCACCGGCGACGGCGGGACGCGCCTGATCCATAACGAAGATTTCGAGGGCCTGTTTATCGGCTTTGCCGACCTGCCGCCCGACGTGCTGACCGAGGGATACAACCTGATGAATCTTGCGTTGAAAACACTGTTGGAAGACGCAGGCCAGGCGGCAAGCGGGAGTTAACGGCCGGCGCCTGCCGGGCGGATCTAGAGCAGGTCACGGTTAAACGGAATCACTAGCACAATTTGTTTAACCGTGTTCCACTGCTCTAAGTTATTGATATCGATCAGATTCACATGTTTTGCGGCAAACACGACGTGTTTCCCTCAAAACATGATCTGATCTAGACCTTCACGATCTGCTTGCCGAAGTTGCGGCCCGCAAGCACATCGAGCATGGCTTCCGGCGCGTTTTCGATGCCGTCCTTGATGCATTCCCGGTAGGTGAGCTTGCCTTCGCGCACCCATTGTGTGCCGACGTCGAGCCATTCCGAGCACAGCTCGGGATAATCGCTGCAGATGAAACCCTGGATGCGGATGCGCTTGACCAGCACGGGCATCATGGAAGGCCCCGATTGGGAGTCCGGCTCCTGATAACGTGAAATCAGGCCGCAGACGATCATACGCGAGAAGAAATTCATGTTGTCGAAAACCGCGTCCATCACCGGGCCGCCGACGTTTTCATAATTCACGTCGACCCCGTCCGGGCAGCAGCGCCTTACGGCTTCCGAAAGATCGGTTTCCGTCTTGTAGTTGAACGCGGCATCGAAGTTGAGGTCGCTCAGAACATGGTCGACCTTCTCGTCCGATCCGGCCGACCCGGCGATGCGGCAGCCGAGCTGTTTGGCGATCTGGCCGACGGTGGAGCCCACGGCGCCGGAGGCAGCGGAAACGAACACGGTCTCGCCTGCTTTCGGCTGGCCCAGCCCTTTCAGGCCCGTCCAGGCGGTCTGGCCCGGCATGCCGAGCAAACCGAGATGATAGGTCGCCGGCACGTCGTCGGGATCAATGCGGCGGAAATAGATGGGCATGGAGAGATCGACCTTCACGCAGCACACTTCCTGCCACGGCATGTGGGTCATGACCCAGTCGCCGGGCTTGAAGTCCGGGTGGCGGCTTTCAATGACCTCTCCTACGCCGTCGCTTTCCAGCGGTTTGCCCAATTCAAACGGCGTGGTGTATGACCGGATGTCATCCATGCGCCCCCGCAGGTAGGGATCAACGGAGAAATAGTGCTGGCGCACGAGAAGCTCGCCCTCGCCCGGTTCGGGAACCGGCTGGTCCTGAATGGCGAAATCCTCAGGAACCGCATGGCCGTCGGGACGGCGTTTCAGGATCACGGATATGTTCATGGAGCCAGTGTAAAGGAACCAAAGCCCGTTGTCTTTTAATTCGCTGTCAGGGAAATATCCGGACGTGAGCCGGTCTAGGCGGCAACAGGAAGCGAAATGGTGAACCGGGCGCCATCGTTTACATTGTCCGCGGAAATGCTGCCGCCCATGTTGGCGATGATGCCATAGGATATGGAGAGCCCGATACCGGTTCCGGTGCCCACTTCCTTGGTTGTAAAGAAGGGATCGAATATCCTGTCTCTGATGTGATCAGGAATGCCGCCGCCATCATCCTGGACGATAATGCAGATATTGTCGGATTCATTGTTATCGATGACGGATGCGTGGATGACCCCGGCCCTGTGGGTGTTTTTACGCCTTGCGTTCGCTTCCTCAATGGCGTCACGGGCGTTGGTGATCATGTTCAGGACCACCTGTTCCAATTGGGTCGGGTGACCCATGATCTGTCGGCATGTATCGGGTATATCAACGACAAGGTCGATGTTCTTGACCCTCATCTGGTCGCCGATAAAGCGCGTTGCGTTCTCGACAACGTTCTTTACCGAAACAGGCGAGAACTCTTCGTTCGCTTCGCGGCCGAATGAGCGCATATGGTTGATGATCGTGCTTGCACGAGCCAGTTGGTCATCGATCAGGGCATATTTTTTCAGGGCATAGTCCGGCTCGACCGCACCGTCTTCGGCGAGATCGGTCAGGGAATCGACCGTCAACTGGATGGCGTTCAGGGGCTGGTTCAGTTCGTGGGCGATACCGGTCGCCATTTCACCCAACGAAGCAAGCTTGCTCGACTGTATCAGCAGCGCCTCCGCATTTTTTCGTTCGGTGATATCCTGGGCGATAAAATGCTGAACGGTTACTGTTCCATCATCAACACGTTCGGGCTTGATGATTTCGTGAAGCCAGCGGACCACGCCATCGGGTCTGATAATCCTGTATTCCAGCTCGAAACCGTCCCTGTTGTCCGGCAAGTAGAGCATGGCGCGATATCTTTCCTTGTCTTCGGGGTGAACGAAAACATAGTTGCCCTCGGTTGAATTAGACCGGCTGATGAATTCTTCGGGGGTTGTCCCATGAATTGACGCATACTCGTCAGAGCAGTAGGTGCATTTGAACTCGAGGGCATCCCAGGAGGAATATCCGATGTTCGCCATGCTAACTGCCGTGGAAAGCCGCAACTTGCTTTCGCGTAAGGCGTCTTCCGCCAGTTTCCTCTCGGTGATGTCCTGGGCTATGTAATGTTGAATAACCACTGTTCCATCAGCGGTGCGTTCGGGCTTGATGGTTTCATGGAGCCAGCGTAGCTCGCCGCTGGGTGTTATAATTCTGTATTCCAGGTCAAAGCCGCCTCTGTTTTCAGGCCTGGTGAGCAGGGTGTGGTATCGTTCCTTATCTTCGGGATGGACGTAGACATAGACGTCATTGGTTGCATTGGACTTGCTGATGTATTCTTCCGGGGTTACATCATGCAATGATGCATAGGCTTCAGAACAATACGTGCACTTATCGTTAATGGAATCCCAGGTGCAATAACCAATGTTCGCCATGCTGATGGCCGTGGAAAGCCGCAATTCGCTTTTACGCAAGGCCTCTTCCGTGTTCTTGCGGTCCGTGATGTCGCGCCCCACACCCTGGACACCGACGAGAACGCCGCCCTCATTGAAAATGCCAAGATCAGACCACAAGAACCACCTTTTGACACCGTCGTGCCGGGTAAATTCAAATTCGAATTCGCACAGGGGATCTTCGGGCGTCAACTTTGAAACACCCGTGAGGATTTTTTCCGTCATTTCACTGGAAAAGTGTGCGCCGACGGGGATGTTAAGCATTTCCTCTTGCGACAATCCTGTAAACCGGCAAAAGGCGGAATTCACATAGGTGCGTCGTCCCGTGGGTTCGAAATAGGTTATCAGATCGACTTGGTTCTCGATAAGCTCCTGGTAGCGTTTCTCACTCTCCCTAAGAGCGTTTTCCGCCTGCCGCCGCTCGGTAATATCCGTATCCGTAATGAGCATTCGGCCATCGGGCAGGGGAATCCGCTTGACCTCGATTACCCGGTCATCTTCCATAACCTTATTCTCGACGGTTCTGGATTGATCGCTGATTCTTTTCAGCCGCTGGCTGACGAGTTCTTCCGTATCCCCTTCGCCGTAATGCCCTCGCCTGGCATTGAAGCGGATCAAATCTTCATAGGTCGTTTCGCCTTTGAACAAGGACTTCGGGAAATCGTGGATGTCGATGAATTTCTGGTTGTAGGCAACAATGCGGCCGTCATTGTCGGCCAGGCTCAGGCCCACCTCGATGTTGTTCAGAATGGCTTCCTGGACCGCATGGCTGATTTCCAACTCTTCTGCATTGAGCTTCCGATCCGTGATATCGGTCGCCGATCCGCGGTGCCCAATATATGTGCCGCTTTCGTCAAACATGGGCCTGCCGTTCAGCAAGGCGACATGGACCATGCCGTCGAGGCCGGGATATCGGAATTCGACATCCTGGAAGTCCTTATGCTCCTTCAGGGCAGCACTGTATTCCCGCCAGTCTTCATCGCCCATCAGATCGCCGGCAAGCTCTTCACGGGTCATGCCGATAAGCTTGTCAAATGTAAGGCCATCAGTAAGACCGCCGGTGTCCGATTGCCAAAAATACCGCCCTTCTGCGTCTATTTCCCACAACCAGTCCGATGACGTTTCGGCAAAATCCTGAAAACGGCGCTCGCTTTTTCGCAGCTTCGCTTCAATATCCTGCCTTTCCAGTTCCGCCGCGGCGCTAATGGAAAGCAGGCGAAGAACGTCTTCAAAAATGCCGGGATCGGAAAGCGGCTCTGTATCGACGATGGCCAATAGTCCCAGGGGTTCTCCCGAAGAGAAAAACAGCGGAATCCCCGCATAGCTCTCGGCATTCATGTCGACTAGCATTTTATCTTCGGGGAAAAGGGTGCAGACATTTTCCGGGAAGCTGCAGACAGTTTTACCGACCACCTGCTCGCATGGGGTTCCCGCAAGCAGATAGCTTATATTGTCGACGATATCTCCCCCGATGTTCAGGGCAACCGTTTCAATGGAGAATTCACCAGTTTCTGACCGCAGTCGACCGCAGAATGCGTATTTGACGCCCAATAGATTACCGACAAACTGAACCAGGGATTCCAGGAAACCCTGGCCGTGCAATTGACCGCCCCGGTTGATGGTAAAATCTATGACTTCATCAAGAATGACTGTTTTGTCTTTGATCTTGTTCATTAAGGAAGCGCCTAACGGCATTATTTTCCAATAACAAAGCAACAAGGAATGTATAACATCCAAGCCGCATACGATGTGTATATGGTGATCGACTTAACCTTACGGATCAATTATGCAAAGGTCGGAAGACCCTATACAAAGGTATGATCTGGCATGATTTTCATGCCTTTGGCGGATAATGATCCATCGGTTTCGGGGCATTGTTTATTGAACGCCCTCCGTTGGAAAGACGCCTAACGAGGGGGACACAGCCGATGAATGCTAGGGTCAATTCCAAACCGGTCATCAGGCGCCTGATTGATGGGCCGGTCATCACCTCCGCCATGGACGCCCGGCTGGGCGATAACCTGAACGGGCCGTCTCCCATTGCCGCACCGCCGTGGATCGAAAACCCGCCGGGCAGGGTCTATCTCTACTTTGCCCATCATCGGGGGCGCTTCATCCGGCTGGCCTTCGCCGACGCCATTGAAGGACCGTGGCGGGTGCATGGGCCGGGCTGTCTGGATGTTGTGGACTCGCTGTTTGAAGCGGCTGACATCGGCACACCCGAGGAAATGGCCCGGAACTACACCTACGCCCATGTGGCGTCGCCGGATGTGCATGTCCTCGAAGAAGAGCGACAGGTGCGCCTGTACTATCACGGGCTCATGCCGGACGGCAGCCAGAAAACCCGCGTCGCCGTATCTGAGAACGGCATAAATTTTCAGCCCCTGCCTGACGTTCTGGGCGGTCCCTACTTCCGCGTCTTTCCCCATGACGGGGCATGGTATGCGCTGGAAATGCGGGACCGGGTGCTGCGGTCCGAAAACGGCCTGACGGATTTTCGCCCCGTGGGCGCGTTGGGAGATACCGCCATCCGTCATTCGGCGGTGCTGGTGAGGGGAGACCGGCTGCACGTGTTCTTTTCACGTATCGGCGATACGCCGGAACATATTCTCCATGGCGTTGTGAACCTGGCCCAACCAGCGGACGCGTGGCGGTTGCAGGATGTGACGAGCGTGCTGAACCCCGAAATGGGCTGGGAAGGGGCAGGGCTTCCCGTCACTCCTTCCGCCGTGGGCGAGGTGATCGGGCCGGTGCATCAGCTCCGCGATCCCGGCCTGCTGGAATGGGACGGCCGTTTATACCTGTTCTATGCGGCAGCTGGGGAAAACGCCATCGGGATGGTGGAAGTCAGGAATATTGCCGGTTAAGGGCCGGGATGAACGATTGAAATCTTTGTGAACCATTTATCAGCCACCCCCTCACATTTTTCATTTATGTGTATTTGTGGTAGTATGACCGTGAACAATACTATTTTAAGTAGGGGTATAGAAAATGGCCGAAACGACACGTAGTGAGACATTTCTGGAGGCATTAAAGGGCATACAAGATGCGCTGGCGGCTTTTCAGGGAATAGCCCTGGAACTGTTCATCACCTTGGCGGGCGTCGGTGTCCTGACAATGGCTGTCTTGCAGCTTCTGAAAGAGCTGCTTCCGGTTAGAAGGTGGTATCAGCAATATCAATTCAGAAAATGGCTAGGCGAACGCATCCGGAAGGTGCGGCTTTCACAAAGTAAGCATTATGAACCGGAAGGTTTAAGAATCCGGGATCAGGCTTATGAAGATATCCTGAAGCTTTCCATGAGTGGAGATGAAAAGGCTCTCTTTGAACTTCCGCCGGGACAGCTTGTGGGTCAGATGGGAATCGCGTCGCAACTGGTGTTGGATCATCCTGAGCAATACGAGTCAGCTTTTACAGCATTAACTGTCATGGCTGAAAAAGACGATATTGGTGTATTGCAGAACGGACTGATAGTCCTTCCGGAAGACAAAATGCGTTACACCGATGCCCGAAACCGGGTGGCGGCGCAAATCCAGAGAAGCCTTGACCAGATTCAAATCATAATCACGCGAAAATGGAAACGCGCCATGCACTGGGTTTCCGTACTTGTCAGCGGGATCATACTGTATGCAACCGTTAAGATTTTTAATCCCAGTGTCATCGACGACGCCAATGAAGGAATGATCTGGATCGCTATCACCATTGTCGGCGCTTTTATTGCGCCCGTTGCCCATGACATGGTTTCCACCCTCAAGAAATTCAGGGTTCGCTCGTGAGTGAAAGCATCGATGACGCCAGAATTGGGGAACTTAGCGTCCGCATTGATCCCACGGGCGGTGATGTTGCTGACGAGGTAGGGGGCGATTCCATTGATGGCTTCGACAATGTTCTCGTATTGCTGCATGGCTACAATAATGATTATGCAAGGGCTGGCGGGTACTACGATGATTTCCTGGCGCAATGGGAGAGCTTTCATGGGAAAATTCCGGATAATCCGGTAATCCGGAAATTTTTCTGGCCGGGGGAAACCACATGGCCTTATGCCGCGAGCGCCCTTAGCTATCCGGTACAGATTCCACAGGCGCGACGTTCCGCACGTCGCCTGGCCGAGTATTTGCAGGGGTTGGCAGGCCCGGGTGGGAGACCCCTTCAGGTGACGTTGGTCGCCCATTCACTCGGGTGCCGCCTGGTCATGGAGCTTTTATCCCAACTCGCCGGTGGACCGGATGCTGACCCTTACCTTGTTGCAGATGAAGATACGGCCTTTGCCGTTCAACCGGGCCTGGGAAATGTCGTTATCAAATCTATCGTCCTGATGGCCGGCGCCGTGCCTGCGGCCTTACTGGAGGATGGGGAACGGCTGTCGGATGTTTGTCGGGAAATGGGGGCAAAATCCTCGGTATTGTATTCAGGCTGGGATACCGTTCTGCGGTTCGCATTCCCGATGGGACAATTCGGCGCGGCTCAGATTGGCTATGAGCGGGAGAGCTATTTTTCAGCCCTTGGACTGAATGGCAAGCCCGAGAGTTTCGGAGACAGAAGAGAAAGGCAGGCGGGAAACGGGCATGGCGATTATTGGCCAAGTCTACGTGTCGCCAGAGAAGTCGCCTTGGCCATGGGCGCCGTTGTTGAGAATGAACTGGCGGAAAACCAACCTGAAGAAAACGCCGCGCCTGAAACCAGGGAATTGGAATCGAACATCATCAGGGCTAATTCCCTGAGATCCCGGCGCTGACGCATTTCTTTTGCCGCAAGAAAGAATTTGACGCCGCCTGGGTGCCGAATACGAAAGATGTTGTATTGAAGCCTCAGGTTTTTTTCGTGTCGTCCTGTTCTGTTACAGGAGATACAGGCTGACCGGGCTCCGCCGTATCCTCAGTAACATCCGTATCCATATCGACAAGGACCGAACCGGGGGGCGGCAGGGTGGAGATATCCATGTCACCCGCTGCAGGCAGCTTATTCATGCCGTCCATGTCGTCGATGTCCGTCTGGTCCAGCTCGGCATCCCAGTTTTCCAGATATTCCGGGGCCGGATACCCGGCCGGGATATCGCCCTTGGTGACGGAGGCGCGGATATCCTCGTCTTCATCCATGTGCAGGTCGAACATCTGGTGTGAAGGCGCCTGGTCGTCCTCGCCGTGGTCGTAGTGTTCGTCCATGCGCGCTTCTCGGCTCAGTTCGTCGATAACAAACAGGGATTCCTTGTGGCGTTCGTATTCTTCGCGCATTTCCGGTGACATGACCTTGTTGGGGCGGAAAATCCAGACCAGGGCCGTGCCGGGGATGCCGAACAGCAGCCAGCCCGGAACCTGCAGGATGGTGACGATCACCGGGTCCCACAGCGCTGGCATGACTTTCTCGATGCGGATTTCGGTCAGGACCAACGATCCCGGCGCATAGGCGTACCAGACGTCGTAGGTCGGCGTCCACAGGCCACCGGCGCCGAGCATGGCCAGATAGGGATCCGTCGCCGTGATCAGGAAAGCGAAAATGAGCAGCGCCCAGCCGAAATAAAACAAAATCCGCATCCGCGAAGCATACTCCTTTATCCTGGTGGCCGGTATCACAATGAAACAAGCTACAGTGAAGGCGTTAATGCTTTATGAGGCAATGACGCCCGTCACCCAGTCGTTAAATTTCACGGCGTCCGGGCCCAGGGGCCGGGAGAGGGGGCTCAGCAGGTAATAACCGGCTTCCGTGGTGACGGACAGGTCGCTTAAGGGGCGGACAAGCCTGCCGTCATCAAGGAACGGATCCGCCAGATGGCTCCACCCGAGGGCGATACCGTACCCGTCGGCGGCGGCCTGCAACAGCAACGGGTAATTGTTGATGGTCATGGCGTGATGTTCCGCCGGCAAATGGACGCCATTCTCCGTCAGCCAGACCCGCCAGGTCATCCAGTCCCAGTGATCGTCTTCCAGGCCCAGCAGGGTCTGATGCGTCAGGTCGGCGGGCGTTTCGATGGGACCGTTGAGGTCGAGATAGGCCGGGCTGCAGACGGGAAAGACGTCCTCGCCGAACAGCAGGGTCGAATCATGTCCAGCCCATTCGCCGTTGCCATGCACGATCGACAGATCGATATGATCGGCCATGCAGTCCTCGTCATTATCTGAGACGACGAGCCGGACGTTGATGTCCGGGTTGTCCCGACGGAAGTCGGATAGTTTCGGCATCAGCCACAGGGTCGCCGCGGACTGGTCCGCCGCCACGGTGAGCCGGTGCTCGCCGCCCGTCGAACGGACCTGTTCGGCGGCATTGGCGATATGGGCCAGCGCCAGCGAAACGGTATGTTGCAGGTCGCGGCCCTCCGGGGTCAGGGTGACTGTCCGGTTCGCGCGGGTGAACAGCTTGACCCCCAAATCTTCTTCCAGCAGGCGTATCTGACGGCTGATGGCGGCCTGTGTCAGGTTCAATTCGTCGGCGGCGCGGGTGAAGCTCAAGCTGCGCGAGGCGGCCTCGAAAGCGACCAACGTGCCGAGAGGCGGAAGGCGTTTGCCGAGAAAACGCATAACAAATCCTTATGAATTTTCCTCAAAAATTATCGTTTATCATCGAATAAGCATAATAATAGATTATCTGGACTGATTCCAGTTTGGATCGCGCGGACAAGGGAGAGACTACATGAGCGCACCGGCATTGAAATACACCAAGGACGACGCCCCGTTTTCCAAGGAACCGCGGGAGTCCTTCACCATACCGGCCCGCTATTACATGGATTCCGATATCTATGAGATGGAAAAGGAAGCCATCTTCTACAAGAACTGGTGGCTGGCCGGACATGTGTCCCGTCTGCCGGAACCGGGCTCGTACCTGCGTGTCGACATCCACGATCAGGGCGTTTTGCTGGTGCGTGGCCGGGACATGCAGATCCGGGCCTTCTACAACGTCTGTCAGCACCGGGGACACGAGCTGGTCAAGGACGACGCCGGCAAGGTAAGCAACCTGATGGTTTGCCCCTATCACGCCTGGGCCTTCGACCTGGAAGGCGGGCTGGTGCGCGCGCGCAATACGGAAGACCTGCCCAATTTCAACAAGTGTGATTTCAACCTGAAACCGATCCAGGTGGCGGAGAAGTGTGGCCTGCTCTATGTGAACCTCGATCCAGATGCCGAACCGCTGAACGAAATGACGGAAAACCTCGAAGGCGAGATTCGCGCCCATCTGCCCCGCGTCGATGAACTGGAATACGCCGGGCGCATCACCTACGAAGTGGCGTGCAACTGGAAGGTCATGATCGATAACTTCCTGGAATGCTATCACTGCCACCCGGCCCATCCGGCGTTGGTCGACCTGATGGACATGGACACCTACACGACCACCACGCACAAGTATTATTCATCCCACCTTGCGGGATCGCCCCGGACCCTCAACAGCCAGGCCTACAGCTTCGAACCCGGCGACGTGGATTTCGGCTACGCCGGCTGGTTCCTGTGGCCCAACCTGACCATCTGGGCCTATCCGGGCGAGCCGCTGATGCTGACGCTGCAGATCGTTCCCGCCGGTGAGGAGAAGACCATCGAATACCTGGATTGCTATACGCTGAAGGGTGAGAGAACGCCGCAACTGGACGCCGCCATCGAATACATGGACGAGGTCCTGCAGCCGGAAGACATCGGCCTGTGCGAGAGCGTGCAGAAGGGGTTACGCTCCAAGGGCTACAACCAGGGCCGCCTGGTGATAGACGAGGACCGCACGGAACTAAGCGAACACGGCGTTTATCACTTCCAGGATCTGCTGATGAAGGCCTACGGCATGTCCGAGTAAGGACGCTACCGTCACTTTAGCATTTGTCCTATCGTTGCCTCCCAGAACGTAGATAAACGGGAGGCAGCGTTATGGAATCCGTCATTCGCGACATGATCGACTGGGAACCAGCTTTTCCAGCAGAGGAATACGCCGAACGCCGGGCGAAGGTGAAAGCGGCCCTTGAAGAAGCCGGCTATGACGGCATGGTCGTGACCGAGCCACGGGATTATTACTACCTGTCGGGCCACGACCATATCTGGCAGTACCGTTATGCGGTGACGGGCCTGTACTTCGACACCGCGTCAGGGTCGTTCGTCTTTTTCGATAACGCTTCGCACAAGAACCTGATCTCCACGACGCCGGAAATCACCGACATCATCTACGGCCCCCGCAAGGGCGACGTGACGGATCATGTCAACGCCATCGCCGCCGAACTGCTCGGCCGCGGATTTGGCAAGGGCCTGATCGCCATCCAGCCCATGAACTACGGCCTGCACGCCGACATGGTCCGCGCCATGGGCCAACGCTTCGCCGAGTCCGGCGTCGAGATCGTGGAAGATGACGGCGTGATCGAAGCCGTGCGGTTATACAAATCCCCCCTTGAAATGGACACCATCCGCCAGGCCGCCAAACTGTGCCGCGAGGCGATGGACCTGGTCCGGGACGCCATGAAACCGGGCATGATGGAATACGAAATCGACGCCATCGCCAGCCATCACCTGATCAACAACGGATGCGGCCATCCGGGCATCCGGACCATGGTCGGCAGCGGTGCGCGATCCGGGAACCACCACAGCCCGCCGATCCGCCGTCCGCTGAAGGAGGGCGATGTCGTGCATGTGGATTTCGGCGCCAGCCTGCACCGCTATCACGCCAACCTGAGCCGCAGTTTCGCCGTCGGCGAGATCGATTCCCGCTGGCATGACCTGATGGACCGCTCCGCCGGGTGCAGCCAGGCCATTGCCGATGGTGTAAAACCCGGCGATCCGTTCAGCCGCGTTCAGGAAGCGGCTGATGCGTTCATCGACGCGTCCGGCGTCGACCGGGCGCGTTATGAATGGTTCATTGGCGGCTATGTCCTCGGCATCGCCTTTCCGCCCGACTGGGTAGACCGCCACCGTCCCATGACCTTCGACGATGCGCCCATACCGGAAATGAAGCCGGGCATGGTGTTCAATTTCGAGGTGCAGTACGACGTCTTTGACGGCTGGCCCGGCGGGTCCGGCGCCGGGTGGATTGATTCCTACATGATGACGGACAATGGCCTGGAGATTCTGACCGACGTGCCCCGCGAGCTGGTCATCGTCGGGAACTAGAAATCGTCAGAGGTTTCACCGCTGTCCCCGAACAGGGATAAATCCAGATCCGGCATGCCGCCCATCCAGATCGCCCGTTCCGTATGGTCGGCAAGGTCGTCGCCCGATTCCGGGTGGACGAAAACGATCAGCCCCTGCCGGTTAAGCGTCAGCCAGGTAACGACATCGGCAAAACGCTCCGGGCCAAAGGCGATGAGGTAGCTTCCCATGGGATGCGGGCCGACGGGCTCGTCGTGCCAGCTGCCCAGCGTCGATTCGGGAAAGGCGGCGGCGAGTCCCTCACGCACGGCGGTGGCGGTTTGTTTGGATGTAGCGTCGTAATATATGTGGGCGTGATAACCGGATATGTCGGGTGTTTGGCCGGTCATCCTGCCGCGTTCCCCGGAACGTCAGCTATCGTCGTCTGACGGTGCAGCGCCAAGGGATGCGAGAAAAGCGGCGACGTTTTCGTCGCGGTTTTCGGCAGCCGCCTTGTCGGCCTCTTCGCGGGCGATTTCTGCTTCCGTCAGCGGCACTACCTTTTGCCGGATGGAGTGTAGCGTCTCGCCCATGACCTCGTCGAAGGCGCGCGCCATCTGGGCGTTGTCGACCGGCTTGGGAACGCAGCCGTTCATGCCGGCTGCCTTGTAACTCGCGATATGGTCGGGTTCGGCATCGCTGGTGATGGCGAGGATCGGCCGCATCCCGGAAGAGCCCGGGTTGCTGCGAAGATGTTTGGCGGCCTCGACGCCGTTCATGTCCGGCAGGTGGATATCCATCAGGATGATGTCGAAATATTCCTGCCGGGCGGCGTCGATGCCCGACTGGGCGTCGCCCACGACTTTGACCTCGTGACCCATGCGGTCGATCATGAAGCCGATGCTCTGCTGGTTCATGGGGTTGTCGTCGATCAGCAGGATTTCGAGCGAGCGGTCCGATTCGCAAATGGTTTCGGTCCGTGTGCGCGCACTATCCGGTGAAGAATCAACCATGCGGGTACCCTTTCTAGCCTTCACGAGTTTAGGGTGATTAAGGCCGTTCTTTCAAGCCATACGGTAAAATGCAAAAGACAGGAGCAGGTGCCTCTGCCCTAGTACTCTTTTCTGTTCGTGCTGCCTGGAGGCAGGTCATCGAAAGGCGGCCGGCGGTTGACCAGGGCTTCGAGCATGCGCAGCTCGTCGTTGGTATGGTCGATCACCGGCGCCTTTTCGATCGCCAGCGTACCGCCGGGAGGATAGATGTAGCGCGGTTCGTCATGATGAGATGTGGTAACCGTTTCCAGGAAATGCCGGTCACGGGCGGTGAAGAAATCGCCGGTTCCGTAACAGACGCAGATATAGGTTTTCTCTTCCGCGCTATCGACGTAGCAGGCCGTGCCCCGGATGCCGATGGTCGCCAGCGGTGTCGTGATCTCGACGTTGGATTTGGCGAAGACGGCCAGCATGGCGCCGGTGACGACATCGATGCTGCCGGAAAGCGCGCTGGCCTCGCCTTCGGCGATGTCTTCGAAACTGAACTCGATTTCGCTGTTCTCGCGCAGCAGGTAGGCGTGCTGCCCGATCACGATGGTAACGTGGCTGTCGCCGCCACCGGTGCGAACAACATCGCCCGCCCTGATCAACTGGCCTGCCTGTACCGGAACGCCGTTGATGGTGACGTCGCCGGAAAAAACCTGGACGCCTTCGACGATGGGCAGGTCGGACATGGCCCGGCCTTGCCCGATAAGGCTGAGCAGGGAAACCGGCGTGGCGGACGCCAGCAACAGGGCCCTGACCAGGCGCCGCCGGCTGGGGTGAAGGCTGTCCAGAAAACCCTGCAGACCCTGATTGCGGTCCATGACGATCCCCCCGAAATGCCCCTTTATTGTAGGTGAATCGCCCCGGCGGCATCAAGAATGCCGACAAGCATTCCAACCCCGGTAAAAACCGCGCCAGAGGGCTTTTGAAGCCTTGCGCCGGGGGGGCGGTTAAGATAGGTTGCGCCTGCCCGGGACGATGGCGGCAGGCAACTATGGCCGTTTTTCGGATCCGGTGCGAACCCTGTGGAGGGGTGGCCGAGTGGCTGAAGGCGCACGCTTGGAAAGCGTGTATACGGGGAACCGTATCGCGGGTTCGAATCCCGCTCCCTCCGCCATTAAAAAAGCCCGCGTAAGCGGGCTTTTTTGGTTTAGAGCGCAAACCGTCGTTGCGGATAGGATTTTCTGATTCGCGTCACACCACCTTGCGGACGGCTTCGAGGAATTCGTCCACCACCGTTCGCAGGGATTCGGACTGTTTCGACAGTTCTTCCGCCGCCGAGTTCACCTCGGTGGCGCTTTCGCCGGTTTCCTGCGACGCCGTGGAAACCTCGGCGATGTTGGACGTCACTTCCGACGTGCCGGACGAGGCCTGCTCGATGTTGCGGGCGATCTCGTTGGTCGCGGCGCTTTGTTCCTCGACGGCCGCCGAAACGGAGGAGTTGGCCTCGCTGATCTCGGTGACCTTGCCGGAAATATCGTGAATGCCCTTGACG
>CAYFMQ010000001.1:505478-523605 GCA_964344255.1 uncultured Thalassospiraceae bacterium | reverse complement strand
ACTTCCGTGGCGCCCTGGATGTTGGAAACGAACACGCCGATCTCGTCCGTGGCCCGCGATGTCTGCTGCGCGAGGTTCTTGACCTCGGCGGCCACAACGGCGAAGCCCTTGCCGGCCTCACCGGCTCGGGCGGCCTCGATCGTCGCGTTCAACGCCAGCAGGTTGGTCTGCGACGCAATGTCGTTAATCAGCCCGACGACGCTGCTGATCTGGTCGGCGGCCTCTTTCAGTTGCTCGACCTGGCCTCCCACGTCGCCTGAAATCTGCGTGGCGTCGTTGGCGATCTTCGTCGCGTTGACGACCTGCTGCGAGATTTCGTTGATCGAACTGGTCAGCTCTTCCGACGCCGCCGCAACGGTCTGGACGTTGGTCGAGGCCTCTTCCGCCGCCGCCGCCACGGTGGTCGACTTCTGCGACGTATCGCTGGCAAGCTGGCGCAGGGTGTCGGACGAACTGGTCAGCTCTGTCGCCGCGGAGGAGACGGTTTCGACGACCTCGCCGACGGTCTGCTCGAAATTGTCGGCGACTTCCGTGAAGTCGACGACCTTCTGCTGCATGGCCGCCAGTGCGCCGTTGACGGTCCTGCTCGCATTCAGGAACGAGCCCTGCATGCTGGTTTCGATGATTTTCCGGAAGTACTGGTTGTTGGAGACATGCTCCATGCAGGCGGCCGATTCCCGAAGATAGGCGTCGCAGCGGTCGATCAGGTCGTTGACCGTGTTGAGCAGTTCGCCCAGGTCTCCTTCGGCGGTGATACCGGTCAGCCTGGCTTCGAAGTCGCCGGCGGCGACCCGTTTCATGACATCCAGCGCCTTTGTGATGTTTTCAGCCTGTACGTCGCTTGCTTGTGCATCAGTAGCCATCTTACACCCCCAGAGAGAACATGAATTCGTTGAAGCCCATCTTGTTTTCCTCGCACAGATCGACGACGGCCTGGAAGGAAGCGGCAAGCCCGTCCTTGGGCGACGAGGCGCTTTGCTCCATGGTCAGGAGGTTCTTGTAAAGCGGAATGATATGCTCGTTCAGCACCGCCCGGTTGGGAACCCGCCTGTTCGAGTGATAGCCGACGATATTGCCGCCGGCATCCCGGCTCGGCGTGACATGGGCGAAGACCCAGTAATGATCGCCGTTGTCCGACCGGTTCATAACATAGGCGAAGATTTCCTTGCCTTCCTTCAGCGTCGTCCAGAGCAACTCGAACACGGCCCGTGGCATGTGCGGGTGACGGATCAGGTTATGCTGTACGCCGATGCAGTCCTTTTCTTCCAGCCCGGCAAGGCGGTAAAAGGTCCTGTTGCCATAGGTTATTTTGCCGGTGAGGTCGGTTTTAGACACGATGATTTCGTCTTCACCAAATGTCTTTTCAACACCCGTCACCTGTGGATTTCCATAAAGTGCCATGAGTTATCAATCCTGTTCCCAGATAAAAGCCTTAAAATTCAAAGCATTAAACTGTACTTGAATAATACCCTAAAGTCTTTGGGGTCACTCTAACAATACTCGGCATTGAATGAAAGGCTGTATTGGTTTTACGGATTATCAGGAGAAAAGACCCGGGTTTCAGTTCAGGGTCCGTTCAACCGGAAAGCTGACATTGATCACGGTGCCTTTGCCGGGCGTGCTTTCGATGTCCAGTTCTCCTCCGTGCAGTTCGACGAGAGATTTCGTCAACGGCAGACCAAGGCCGCTGCCTTCGTGCTTGCCCGTTATGCCGCGATCAACCTGGCCGAAAGGCGTGAGCGCTTTTGCGAGATCGCTTTCGCTCATGCCGATGCCGCTATCTTTGACGGTAACCGACAGGGCGCCGTTATCCTGTTGGTGGGCGTCGATACTGACAGTACCGCCTTCATCCGTGAACTTCACGGCATTGGACAGGAGATTGAGCAGAATCTGGTTAACCCGGCGTTCGTCCGCATACAAGCGGGGCAGATCATCCGGTACGTCGTTTACCAGCGTCACAATGCCCTGGCGGGCGCGGTGTTCGACAAGACGCAGCATGTTTTTTACCTGCCGCGGCAGGTCCAGTTCGTTTTCGAACAGTTCCAGCTCGCCTGTTTCGATGGCGGAGACGTCAAGAATATCGCTGATAAGCTCCAGCAGGTGCTCGCCGGACCTGATAATGTCGGCGGCATACTCGTGATACCGGGCATTGCCGAGGGGACCATAAATTTCGCCCAGGAAAACCTGGGAAAACCCGATGATGGCGTTCAGCGGCGTGCGCAGCTCGTGGCTCATGGTCGCCAGCATTTCCGATTTGGCCCGGTTGGCCATCTCGGCTTCCAGCTTGGCCTGCATCATGGCGTCTTCGGCCTGCTTGAGCGGCGTTACGTCCTGGGTGGTCCCCAGCCACTCGGTGATCTTTCCGCCGTCATCGAACACCGGTTCGCCCATTTCCCATAATTGCCGAATTTCGCCGTCAGGACGGCACCATCGGTAAACAACATCATAGGCCGTCTTGTTATGATGGTTCTCTTCATAAACAACAGAGACGCGCGCCTGATCATCGGGGTGGATGTAGTTCATATATAGAACTTGCATCGGACCGAACATTTCCTCCGGGTCGACGCCGAGCATGTCTATGGTATTGTCCGATGTATGGGTCCAGTTGATGAAATCTGCATCTGTTCGCCAATGACACAGGGTGGCGCTTTGTGCCGCATGACGGAACTGTTCCTCGCTTTCCTGCAATTCGCGAGTACGCTGTTCAACGAGCTTTTCAAGGTGTTCCTGTGCTTGCCGGGCCACATGATCCAGATGTTTCTGTTCCGTTACATCCTGTATCGTTGCAACGGCCCGAGCCCTGCGCCCGTTTTCATCGAGGACGGCTTCCGATCGTTCACGCACATGCCTGACGGCGCCGTCAGCGCGTAAAATCCTGTAATCGACATCCATCTTGATGTTTTCCAGATCAACACTTTCGTCATCATACAGGCGGGAATAGTCCTCGACGGCTTTGTTGACCTTTTCCCGGTCTTCGGGAACGACAAGCTGGAGATAATCGCTGTGGGTTTTGGGTGGGGAGAGCATATCGTTAACGCTCAGGCCGAATATATGTGCGACCTGTTCGGAGCAATAGGTCATGTACTCACCACCCTCGCTCCATTTCCAATGACCGATACGGGCAATCCGCTCGGCCTCATTGAAGAGGTGTTCACGCTCTTCTACGGAAAGAATCTCCGGAATTTTCCCTGTTGTGTTGTTCATTTTTCTTAAACCTGGAGGGAATTACATCCATGCATATCATCCTATGCATTTATTTATAAGCTTATATATTGGAGGTGTATATTGGCCAATTCCGGAATATTTCAACTTTTTGGTGAAGAGCGAAGTTAAGGTATCTCGAAAACCCTTAACTGACTAACGCTCAACCGCGTTCCAACTGGTCGCGCCGCATCTCGAAACGGGCGCGTTGTTCCGGCGTGATCCCGTCGTGGCAGCGGGGACAGCAGACATGCCGTTCGAAAAGCGGGGACTTCTTGTCTTCCTCGCTGACGGGGCGGCCGCAGCCGAGACAGCTATCGTAAGGACCAGGTTTCAGGCCATGGCCGACCGAAACGCGTTCGTCGAAGACATAACATTCGCCATGCCACAGGCTCTTGTCCTCAGGGATGGTCTCCAGATACTTCAGGATGCCGCCTTCGAGATGATAAACGTCCTCAACGCCCTGCTGTCGTAAATAGGCGGTGGATTTTTCGCACCGGATCCCGCCGGTGCAGAACATGGCGACCTTTTTCCCGCTTTCCAGCAGGCCGTTTTCCCTGACCCAGCCTGGAAATTCCCGGAAGGTCCGGATATCGGGGTCGATGGCGCCTTCGAAGGTGCCGATTTCGACCTCGTAGTCGTTGCGGGTATCGACCACGATCACGTCGGGGTCCGATATCAACGCGTTCCAGTCCTCGGGCTTAACATAGGTGCCGACGATCCTGTTGGGGTCGATATCGTTCACGCCCATGGTGACGATTTCTTTCTTAAGCCGCACCTTCATCCGCTTGAAAGGCAGCTCGTCGGCGCGGGATTCCTTGTGAGCGAACTCGCCGATGCGGTTGTTCTGTTTAAGGAACGCCAGCACGTTGGCGATCCCCTTATCGGACCCGGCGATGGTGCCGTTGATGCCTTCCCGGGCCAACAACAAAGAGCCGACGATACCTTCCGAACGGCACTTGTCGAGGATTGCGGTGCGCAGGCTGTCGAGGCCGTCGAGCGGCGTGAACTTGTAGAGGGCGGTGACAAGGACGGGTTTCATGGGGAATTCGGTCCGTGTTTCGGTGCCGGGACTATAATCACCGGCAGCGGGCTTGTCATGCCTTGCCTTCAGGGACTGGACGGCAGTTGCCGGCCAACATCTTGCGGAATCGTCGGTCCCGTTTCAGATGCCATTCCCGGCTCATGGCCTCCTGTTTCGACGGATAACGCTCGGCATACAGCAGGCGCCATTGCCGCCCCCGCGTGGACCGCGCGCCGGCGCCCGAATTGTGCTGATCCAGGCGGCGCTCCAGCTCCGTGGTCCATCCCACGTAGGTTCGAAAATCACCGGGGCCTTCCGAGCCCAGGACATAGACAAAATTACAATCGGTTACATCGTCTGTCATCAGATGGCCATTCTAATGCTTCTCACCTGACACCTTGTTAACGATGGCGACACCACCAAGGGTCATCAGGCCGCCTATGGTTATCGCCAGGGTCAGCTCGTTGTCCAGGAACAGGACACTTCCCGTGACGGCGAAAAGCGGCGTCAGCAAGGTAAAGGGCGCAATGGTGCCGACCGGATAGAAACGCAACAGATAATACATGCCGCCGTGACCGATCAACGAGCCGACAAAGGCCGAATAGAAAAGCGTACTCCAGCCCCACAGGTCGGCCTGAAAGGCGGCGACCCATTGGTCGCCTTCAACGAGATAGGATATCAGGAGCAATGGAAAAGTGCTGATCACCGCCATCCACCCGTTAATGATGAACGGGCTGACGTTATCCAGTTTGCGAACAAGAATCATGGCGTATGCGTAAAATCCGGCCGATAGGGTGATCATGCCCAGCGCCGGCAGGTTATCCAGCATGGCCGGATCAAACCCAAGCACGATGACGCCGGCAAAGGCGACGCCCATGCCCATGATCCGCAAGGGACTGGCGCGTTCTCCCAGCAGAAGGATGCCCAGTAAGACGGCGATGGGGACCTCGATCTGTACGGCGATGGCGATGGCGGCGGTGCTGTCGGTCCAGGCGAGCGCCAGATAGAGCGTCACGTACATGGCGATTCCCATGATCAGGGAAATCGCGCCAATGCGCTGCATTTGGCCGGGAATAATCCTGAGAAACGGCAACAGGACGATCATCAGCAACCCGAAACGCAGCGCTGTAAACAGAAATGGGGGAAAATGATGCAGGCCAAGCGTGGCGATAATGAACAGGCTGCCCCAGACCAGATTAACCAGTACGAGCAGGGACAGATGCGGGAAAGTCATTCAGGATGTCCGGTTCCGGTCTTGGCTAGATCAACGTCAATAATGCGGCGGCGGCGGTTCGTTGGACGCACCGGTCTCGACGGATTCTTCAAGGGCTTCAATATGCGCTTTCAGGCGCTCCGCCTTTTTCGTCAGCGCGTCGATCACTTCCCACTGGCGTGCGGTCATGTCGCTCAGATCCTGGATGGCCGCTTCCTGATGGGCGACATGTTCCTCCAACTCGCTAATGCGTTTTTCCAGGGATGCAATGTCTGCCATAAGCGGCCTCGATAGTGTCCGAACTAATGCGTCAGCTTAAATGTTTGCGCCGCGAATTGCACCAAGTACGGCATCCGTCACGTCCCAGGTCGATGCCGTCCCGCCCAGGTCGGCCGGCAAAACATCGCCTTTCTCCGTAACCTGCTCGACAGCTTGCAGCACAATCCGGGCGGCGTCCGCCTCGCCCAGGTGGTCGAGCATCATGGACGCCGTCCAGAAAGCGCCGATGGGATTGGCGATGCCCTTGCCCATGATGTCAAAGGCTGATCCGTGAATGGGCTCGAACATGGAAGGCGCATCGCCTTCGGGGCGCAGGTTCGCCGTTGGCGCGATGCCGATGCTGCCCGACAGCGCGGCGGCCAGGTCGGAAAGCACGTCCGCATGCAGGTTGGTCGCCACGATGGTGTCGAGGGATTTTGGATCCATCACCATGCGAACCGTCATGGCGTCCACCAGCATCTTGTCCGTGGTGACGTCCGGGTAGTCGCCTTTGACCTGTTCGAATACGGCGTCCCACATCACCATGCCGTGGCGCTGGGCGTTCGACTTGGTGACCAGCGTCAAGTGCTTGCGTGGACGCGAGCGCGCCAGTTCGAGAGCGAAACGCTGGATGCGCTCGACGCCATCACGGGTGAACACGGAAACGTCGATGCCGACTTCCTCCGGCAGGGACTGATGCACCCGGCCGCCGGCGCCTGAATACTCGCCTTCCGAGTTTTCCCGCACAATGACCCAGTCGAAATCGCCGGGGCCAACGCCTTCCAGCGGGCACTTGATGCCGGGCAGGACCCGGCTGGGGCGGACGTTGGCGTACTGATCCAGCCCCTGGCAGATTTTCAGGCGCAGTTGCCACAGCGTAATGTGGTCGGGGATGCGGGGATCGCCGGCGGAACCGAAAAACAGGGCGTCGAAATCCCGGATCACGTCGCAGCCGTCTTCCGGCATCATCACGCCGTGCTCCAGGTAGTAATCCGCGCCCCAGGGAAAGGTTTCGACCTGGCATGTGAACGCGCCGGTGCGTTCGGCGATGGCGTTGAGAACTTCAACGCCGGCATTGATGACTTCGGGTCCGATGCCGTCACCGGGGATGGCGGCGATCCTGTATTCCTTCATGGTGCTTCTTTTCTCTTTATCTTCTTAAAAACGTCAGGGGGATTCGATGGCGGCATCATTGTTGTTTTTCCCTAAAAGACAAACTTTTTTCCTGACCTCCACATATTGAATTCAGTTGGATGACCGGCATGTCGGGCGTAAAAGTGAGAAAGTGAAATTGGGGGCGTGCATGGAATTCGACACGATCATCATCGGCGCTGGTTCCGCCGGATGTGTTCTCGCCGACAGGCTCTCGGCGGACGGCCGGCGCAAGGTGCTGGTGCTGGAAGCGGGCGGCAGTGATCATAAGTTCTGGGTCCAGGTCCCTTTGGGTTACGGCAAAACTTTCTACAACCCGGCCGTCAACTGGATGTATGACACCGAACCGGACCCGGGCCTGAACGGACAGTCCGATTACTGGCCCAGGGGCAAGGTGCTCGGCGGTTCCAGTTCCATCAACGCCATGGTCTACATCCGCGGCCATGCCGAGGATTTCAACGAATGGAAAGCCGCCGGCAATCCCGGCTGGGGAGCCGAGGACGTGATGCCTGTTTTCCAAGCGCTGGAGGATAACGAACTGGGCGCAAACGAATGGCGCGGTGTGGGCGGTCCGCTGCATGTCACCGATATGTCGGACGAAGTCCGCCAATACTGCGGCGCTTATCTTGAGGCGGGCCAACAGGCGGGCCTGCCCCTGAACCCTGATTTCAACGGCGCATCCCAGGAAGGCGTCGGCTATTACCAGATCACGTCCAAAAGCGGGCGGCGCATGTCGGCGGCGCGGGCCTTCCTGCGCCCGGCCATGAAACGGGACAACCTGCGCGTCGAGACGAATGCCCATGTCATGCGCTTGTTGTTCGAGGGCAAGCGGGTCACGGGTGTGGCCTATCGTCAGAACGGAAAAGACAAGACGGCGATGGCCCGGCGGGAAGTCATCCTGTCCGGCGGCGCGGTAAACTCGCCGCAGATCCTGCAGCTTTCCGGCATCGGACCGGGTGATGTGCTACAGGAAAAAGGTATCGGCGTCGTGCTCGAGAACCCGAACGTGGGTCGTCACCTGCAGGATCACTTAGGGATCAACTACACCTACCGGGTCAACCATCCGACACTGAACGAACGCCTGCGTCCCTGGTGGGGCAAGATGATGGTTGGCGCGCGTTATTTGCTGACGGGGAAGGGTCCGCTCAGCGTCTGCATCAATCACGGTGGTGGTTTTTTCCGCACACGCCCGGACCTGGACCGCCCCAACATGCAGCTCTATTTCCAGGCCATGACCACCGTTAATTCTGAATCCAGGGCCATCGGCGAGCGACCGCTGCTGACACCCGATCCGTTTCCCGCGGTGTCGCTGGGCCTGTCGTCGTGCCGGCCCACCAGCCGAGGCCATATCGAGATCAAATCCGATGATCCTTTCACGGCGCTCGCCATCCATCCCAACGGCTTTTCGACGGATGAAGATGTTCGGGAAATGCTGGAAGCCGTCAAGTTCCTGCGCGTTCTGGCAGGCCAGCCGGCGCTCAGCAAGGTCATCGAGGAAGAATTGCTGCCGGGTCCGGACTGCCAGAGCGATGAGGAGCTTACAGAGGATTTCCGCAAGCGTTCCGGCACTGTATTTCATCCCTCATGCACCTGCCGGATGGGTCCGGATCCCGCGACATCCGTGGTGGACAGCCGCTTGCGGGTTCACGGGCTGGAGGGGCTCCGCGTCGCCGACGCCTCGATCTTCCCCAACGTGACAACGGGGAACACCAACGCACCCTGCATGATGGTTGGCGCGCGTGCGGCGGAGATTATAATGGAAGATGAAAGGGAGGCGGCGTGATGACGGAGACGATGACCTATTCCGAGATCGAGGTGACGCCACATTCGGCGGCGCTCGGCGCCGTAATCGGCGGGATCGATCTCTCACAGGATCTGAGCAACCGCGCCATGGCGGAGCTCGATGACGCCTTCCGCCGCTATTCGGTGATCTTTTTCAGGAACCAGGACCTGACCCCGGATCAGCACATTGCCTTCGCCGAGCGTTGGGGCTCGATTAACGTAAACCGGTTCTTCAAGCCCCTGGACGGCTATCCGCAGATCGCCACGGTCAGCAAGGAACCGGACCAGAAGGAAAACATCGGCGGCGGCTGGCATACGGATCATTCCTATGACCAGATACCGGCCATGGGCTCCATCCTGTGCGCCCGTGAAGTGCCGGCGGTCGGCGGCGACACCTTGTTTTCCAGCATGTACATGGCCTACGAAACCCTGTCGGACGGCATGAAGGAAATGCTGGATGGCCTGAAGGCGTGGCATTCCAGCCGCCACGCTTTCGGTTACGGGGTGGCGGACGGCGAGTCCTACAAGGATGGCCGTCTTGCCAATCCGGACAAGGCGACCCAGGACGCCCTGCATCCGGTGGTGATCACCCATCCCCTGACGGGCAGGAAAGCGCTTTACGTCAACGCCGATTTCACGGTTCGGTTTGATGGTTGGACGCAGGAAGAATCGCAACCCATCCTGGACTTCCTCTATGCCCACGGCTCTCGCCAGGAATTTACCTGCCGTTTTCATTGGGAGCCGGGATCCATCGCCTTCTGGGACAATCGCGCCACCTGGCATTACGCCATGAACGATTACCACGGCCACCGGCGCACCATGCATCGCATCACGCTGGAAGGCGTCACATTGAATTGAGGGTAAGGGACGTCTAAAGCGCCTGTTTCAGGCGGTCCGCGTACCAGAAGGCGAAGTTGGCCACGTTCGGTTCCAGATCGGCGCAGAAACGTCCCTGCGTGGCGAAGGGGGAATTCAGCCCTTTCTGGTGCCACTCAAGGGCCGGAACATCCTCGGCCAATGCCGCGTCCATGCGGTCGTAATAGACTTGGGCGCATTCTTCGAAATTCTCATGCGCCATGGTCTCTTCCGGGAAACACACGGACATGACGACCCGGCAGCGACCCGGTTCCAGCGGAGTCGCCTCGTAAACCCACATGGATTCCGTGCCGGCGGCAAACGTCATGTTGGGGAACAACCAGGTATAGCGCGCGCCGTCCCGGTTCCGTCCCTCAAGTCCCGGAATGGGCGGCAACTGGTATTGCTGGGTGCCTTCCAGCAGGCCGCCGGTTCCTTCCGTGGCGCCGAACTGGCTGGCGTATTGTCCGGTAACGTCTTCGCCCGGATCGGGTTTGGCGTAGATGCTGTTGATGGAATCAGGGTGGACGTAAGGCAGGTGGTAGTATTCGTTGAAGACTTCCAGGAAGCTCTTCCAGTTACAGTCCACTTCCAGTTCCAGCCGACGGGTGAGTTTCAGAGACCCTAAGGACCAGGGCGCGTGGACGTCGGAAAAATCGCCGAGCCAGGTATCGATATCATCGGTCTCGTCGCTCAGGCAGATGAAGGAGAAGCCGTCCCGCTCTTCGGCCCGAAACTCGACCAGACCATAGGCCGACTTGTCGAAACGGCCGTTTTCCGGCATGTCCGGCGCGCCGCGCAAAGCGCCATCCAGGCCATAGGTCCAGCGGTGGAACGGGCAGCTGATGGTTTTCGTGTTGCCAGCGCCTTCCAGCAGCAGCGAGCCACGATGACGGCAGGAATTAGCGAAGGCCTTCAAATCCCCAGCCTTATCGCGTACGAGGATCACCGGAACCCCGGCTATTTTCAGCGCCGTGTAGTCTCCCGGCTGTTTCCACTGGTCCCATCGGCCGATGCCGATCCATGAAGTCCTGAAAACGGCGTTTTGCTCGATCTCTGCAATGCTGTTTTCCGAATAGCAGGAGGGCGGCAGGGTGGCGGATGTCCCGATGGGCGCTTTGACGTTTTCAAGTTGTGCCAGCAGCGAGTCCATGACGTGTGCACTCCTAACGCATTTCCTCAGGAATCATGCAAACGGGGATCGGTTCCATCTTGTGCTTATTGAGCGTATTCAATCTGCGATAGATGGCCAATACCTCTTTTTGCCTGTCATCGAGGGCGCTTTCATCGCCTGCAAATTCCATGGCCCATTCCAGCTCCGGATAGCTGGCGCCGAGCTGGTCCTCGTCGGTGCGGTCGTCGCCCCACAGGCCATCCGTCGGCGGGGCCTGCATGATGGCGTCTCCCACGCCCAGTTCCCCGGCCACGGCGTAGACTTCCGTCTTGGTCAGGTCGGCAATGGGCGACAGGTCGACGCCGCCATCACCGTATTTGGTGTAAAAGCCGACGCCGAAATCCTCTACCTTGTTGCCGGTGCCCAGGACCAGCCTGTTGTGCAAGGCGGCGAAATAATAGAGCGACGTCATGCGCAGCCGGGCGCGGGAGTTGACCAGCGCCATTTCGTGACGCTCGCCGGTGTCGTCCATGTCGAGGGCGGCGACAAAACCATCGAAGACGTCCGTCAGCTTCACTTCGACCCTTTCGACGTTGCTGTAATTGTCCATCAGCCAGTTGATATGCTCGTGAGCTCGGGTCACCTGGTTTTCCGGCTGGTGAATGGGCATTTCGACACACAATAGCGGCAGGCCGGTCCTGGCGCCCAATGTCGAGGTGACGGCAGAATCGATGCCGCCGGATACGCCGACGACAAAGCCCTTGGTGGAGGATTTCTCCACATAGGCGTTCAGCCAGCTGAGAATGTGATCGATTATCTTGTTCGTTTGCATGTGATGCGTCTCGTCCTTTTGAAAGACCCCCGCCTTCCAGAGGCAACACAATAACGCATACTGTGCGTTCGCCAAGCCCGGGAATACATCCCGTCTGAAATAGTTTCACGGCAGGTATTTTGGCCTTACACTCATGTGCAAGATATTAAGACAACAATAAACCGGGACCATGGGAGGATTTGCCGGCATGCCCCGCGAAGAGAGCTACGATTATATCATCATCGGCGCCGGGTCCGCCGGTTGCGTGCTGGCGAACCGCCTGTCGGAAGACGGCCAGAACACCGTTCTGGTGCTCGAGGCCGGGCCCATGGACCGTGACCTGCTGATCCACATTCCGGCGGGCGTCTACAAGGTCTACAAGGATCCCAAGATCAACTGGAACTACATGACCGAGGATGAACCGGAGTTGTTCGGCCAGAAGGTCGAAATGCCCCGCGGCAAGGTGGTGGGCGGCTCGTCCTCTATCAATTCTATGGTCTACATGCGGGGGCATCCGCTGGATTTCGACCGCTGGGGTGAGGAATTCAACCTGCCCAAGTGGAGCTACGCCCAGTGCCTGCCCTATTTCAAGGCGTCCGAATCGAGCGACCGGGGGGCGAGCGACTGGCGCGGTGGCGACGGGCCCTTGGGCGTCACCAAGGGCGCCTACGAAAATCCCCTGTTTGACGCCTTTGTCGAAGCCGGCGGACAGTCCGGGCAAGGGCAGACCGATGATCTGAACGCCTACAAGCCCGAAGGGGTGGCGCGGCTGGACAGCACCAAGAAGAACGGCAGGCGTTGCTCCGCCGCCGTGGCGCATCTAAGGCCCGCTCTTCAACGACCCAATACAACGCTTCAGACCCGGGCCATGGTTCACAAGATCGTCGTCGAGGGTAACCGCGCCACAGGGATCGAATATGAACAGGGCGGACAGCGTCACCTGGCAATGGCGGAAAAGGAAGTGATTCTCTCAGGCGGCGCCATCAACTCGCCGCAGCTGCTGATGCTCTCGGGTATCGGGCCCGCCGATCATCTGCGCTCGGTCGGCATCGAGCCAGTGCTTGACCTGCCCGGCGTAGGACAGAACCTGCAGGACCACGCCACCGTTATCGTCAAGTACGCCTGCACCAAGCCGGTAACGATTCACCGGGTGAATAACCCGATTAACAAGATGATGGCCGGTCTGCGCTGGTTTATCGACAGGGGTGGGATCGCGTCATCCAACATCTGGGAGGCGGGCGGTTTGATCAAGGGTAACGCTGACGTGCCCTATCCCAACCTGCAATATCATTTCGGACCTATTGGCGCAGAATACAAAGGGACGGATATTATCCTGGACCAGGCGTTCTCGTTGCACATCGACCAGCTCCGCCCGACCAGCCGGGGGAAATTGCTTCTCAAGTCCGCCAACGCCAAAGACAAGCCGGCCATGCACTTCAATTACATGAGCACAGAACATGACCGCCGCGAAATGATCGAAGGCGTCAGGAAGGCGCGGGAACTGTCGGCCCAGAAGGCCTTCGATCCCTATCGGGGCGAGGAGATTTATCCCGGACCGGACGCTACTTCCGACAAGGACATCGAGAACTTCGTGCGCCAGGTGACAACGACGGATTTCCATCCCTGCGCCACCTGCCGCATGGGCAATGACGCCGTGGCCGTGGTGGACGAGGAACTGCGGGTTCACGGTATCGAGGGTCTTCGCGTGGTGGACGCTTCTGTCATGCCGCAGGTCACCAGCGCCAACCTGAACGCGCCGACGCAGATGATTGCAGCGCGCGCCGCCGACTTCATCCGCGGACGGGAACAGTTGCCACCCTTCCACGCCAAGTTCCATTTCCAGGAACAGGCAGGGTGAGCGTCGGGTATAACAAAAGACAAGGGAGAGAGAACAATGGGAGACATGATCCAGTTTGTAAACGCCAAGGGTGATCAGACGGACGGCTACCTAGCGAAAAGCGAAGGCGGCACCCGGGGTGTTATTGTCCTGCAGGAATGGTGGGGCCTGAATGACCAGATCAAGGGCGTGGCAGACCGCTTCGCCGATGCCGGGTACACGGCTATGGCGCCTGATTTATACGAAGGTCGGGTGACCCAGGATCCGGACGAGGCGAACCACATGATGACCGGACTCGACTGGGTCGGCGCGACGGAAGTGGACGTGAGCGGGGCAATCGCCTACCTGAAAGGCGAAGGCGGCTGCGATACGGTCTGCGTCATGGGCTTCTGCATGGGCGGCGCGTTGACAGTCATCGCCGGGGTCAAGCTGGAAGGCTGCGACCACTTCGCCAGCCGTGACGACTGGTGCACGCCTGCCGCCGCCGAAGACCTGGAAGAAGCCCTGCGTTCCGCCGGCGTGCCCTACGAAATGCACCGTTACGAGGGTGAACACGCCTTCTTCAACGAGAAATCCGCCGCCTATGATTCAGCCGCCGCCAATCTTTCCTGGCAGCGCACCATCGATTTCATGGACCGCAATATGTGAGCACAACACACAAGACGTGTGCCGGAGCGGCTTATTCGGCGGCTTCCGGTTTTGGCGTTTCCGCCAGAAGATCGAAATATCCGGAAACAAGGTCGCGATAATAATCGAGGGATTTCAATAGATAGGCCGGCTCGTCGAAGATTCGTGACATAACCAATGCGCCCTCGAAAATGGTCGTATACAAGTCCGCTAGATCATAGGGGTCAAAATCGCGAACCGGGGGGTGAGCCCCTTTTGCTAACGCCAGTTTGTCGCCTAATACTTTACGCCATTCCTTAAAGATCGAACAGGCTGTGTGCTGCATATCGAAGGGCACTTCCAGCTTTTGATAGATAAAGGAAGCAAACATGCATCCCTTTGGCGGCGAATCGAGGGATTCGATGATCTCCCTCGTCAGACCGATAAACAACAGAACCTGTTGAAGAGGATCGCTACTCAACTTTTCCGCCCGGGTAATGCAACTGTTGATCATCGCTCTGTCAGCATCGGCGGTCTTGTCGATCAGGGCTTCGGCGAGCTCTCCCTTGCTTTTGAAGTGATGGAAAAAGGCACCCTTTGTTACGCCTGCCTGCGTAATGATCATGTCAATCGAAGTACCGCTGAGGCCATGTTCGAAGATGAGTGTCTCCGCTTCCTCGATTATTCGGTCTTTTGTTGCTTCACCTGAGCGCGCCATTTTCACACCTTTTCATTTTCAGTTGGTATCAAACATACCATTTGGTATGCAAAAGTCAAATTTCAATAGGCCGCACATCCCTGACAGGTAAAATTTTGTGCTAATTTTTCCGCAGAATTCAGCTATTTTTTTTCTGAAAAGAAAGTTTCTGAAAAAATCTTGTTGACACATACCGACCGGTCGGATTATTACAGACCAACCAGTCGGTATGTTTATTTGTTTTTCTTGATGCAAGGGAGAAGATCATGACCACCAACAGCAACACGGCCCTGGCCGTTGAAATGTCGGTATTCGATGAAGCAAAGGCGTCTGCTTTTGAAGACAGGTTCGTCACCGCCCTGAACGGCGGTGCGCTGTGCCTGATGACATCCATCGGACACCGCACCGGATTGTTCGACGCAATGTCGACGTTATCCCCGTCGAAGGTCGACGAAATTGCGGCTGTCGCCAAACTGAACGAACGGTATGTCCGCGAATGGCTGGGGGCCATGGTGACGGGCGGTGTTATAGAGCTCGACCCGGAAGCCGAGACCTATTCATTACCGCCGGAACACGCCGGCATGCTGACCCGGGCCGCCACGCCCGACAACATGGCGGTGTTCGCCCAGTACATTCCGCTGCTCGGCTCAGTCGAGGAGGATATTGTCGAATGCTTCCGGAACGGCGGTGGCGTTCCCTATGAGAAGTTCGACCGTTTCCATGAGGTGATGGCGGAAGATTCCGGCCAGTCCGTCCTGCCGGCGCTGAAGGATCATATCCTGCCCTTGGTGCCGGGTATTCAGGAAGCGCTGGAAAACGGCATTTCCGTCATGGATCTGGGTTGCGGCCGGGGACGGGCGCTGAACCTGATGGCGAGCTGGTATCCCAATTCCAGCTTTATCGGATACGACCTGTCGGAAGAAGCGATCGCCTATGGACGCGCCGAAGCCGAGCGCCTGGGCAACACGAACATCAGCTTCGAGGTCCGCGACCTCCAGTCCTTTGACCAGGATGCCCCCGAAGGCGCCTTCGACCTGATCACCACGTTCGACGCCATCCACGACCAGCCAAACCCGCGCGGTATGCTGAAAGGCATCCGCAGAGCCCTGAGCGAAGACGGTGTCTACCTGGCGCAGGACATCAATGCGTCGAGCCATCATCACGGTGATATCGACCATCCCATCGGGACGCTTCTCTACACGGTTTCCTGCATGCATTGCATGACGGTCTCGCTCGCTCAGGAGGGCGAAGGATTGGGCGCCATGTGGGGCCGTGAAAAAGCCAATGAGCTGATGGGTGAAGCCGGTTTCGGACAGATCGACGTGTTCGAATTGGATCACGACGTGCAGAACGCCTACTACGTCTGCCGCCCGTAACCGTGTGAAGTGAGGAAACAGGTAAAGATGGAGTCAATCATGTCACTTTTTTCGATGATCTTCATGTTCCACGCCGTGCCGTTTAGCGGCGGCAACAGGCGATAAGGAGGGGGCCATGCAGTCCATTTCATATCGCCCGGCGCGTCAGGACGAGAGCCGCATTGTCGGCTCTCTCTTCCGCGCGGCTGCAGACGGCGTCGCGGATTACATCTGGTCGAGCCTGCAGGAAAGCGGTGAAGACCTGCTCGATGTGGCGGAGCGCCGTTTCTCGCGAACCGGCACGGCCTTCAGCTACGAAAACGCCATTATCGCCGATGACAACGGTAAAGCTGTCGGTCTGGCCCTGGGCTTTCCCATGCATGTGGATCCGATTGCGGAACCGTGTGACGATCCCGTCCTCGCGCCCTTTGCGGAACTGGAACTGGACAACAGCTACTACCTGGCGGGGCTTGCCGTGTCTGAGGACTGCCGCAACTCAGGAATCGGTAGCCGGCTGCTGGCGGAAGCTGAAAAGGCGGCGTTTGCTCAAGGCTACAACCAGATCAGTCTGATCGTATTTGATGAAAATACGGGCGGACGACGGTTGTACGAACGCCTGGGTTTCCGGGAAATCGACCGAAAGGCAATCGTGCCTCATCCCATGATCCACGTGACGGGTGACGCCATCCTGATGGCGAAGAAGCTCGCCGGAACGTTGGCGGCTTGAAGGAGAAACCGGAATGTATGCCTTGAACAATGACATTAAACTGCGCCGCGCCAGGTATGGTGACGTCAAACCGGTCCGGGACCTGATGAACCGGACGTTTGATAAATACATTACCCGCATGGGCCGGAAGCCGACGCCCATGACGGACAATTACGAATCAATTCTCTGCCATGATGTCGTCTGGATCATCGAAGGGCCGAACGGCCTCATTGCCACCATGATACTACGCATGCAAGATTCCTCGCTTTGCGTCGAAACCCTGGCGGTTGATCCGTCTTATCAGGGCAAGGGGATCGGCAGCATGATGCTGAAACTGGCGGAGCACGAAGCGGCGAAACATTTTCATGACAGGGTGACGCTCTGCACACATGAGACCATGGTCGAGAATGCCGCCCTTTATACCCGGCGCGGATACGTTGAGACGCACCGTAAGCCGAAACTGGGTTCGGAAGTTATCTGGTTTGCCAAGGAACTTGCCAGGCCGATGGTGGCGTGAGGATAGCCGTCAGGCCCGTTTGGCCCACAGATCGAAGTCATCGGCCTCGGTGATGGTGGCCCGGACGATATCGCCGGGTTCGACGTCGAAGTCGTCGTCCAGGAAAACCGAACCGTCCACGTCGGGCGCATCACCCTTGGTGCGCCCGATAGCGCCTTCGGAATCAAGCTCGTCGATGATGACGTCCACCGTCTGGCCGACTTTGCCAGCCAGTTTTCGTTCGCTGATTTCACGTTGCAGTTCCATGACGCGTTCCCAGCGGTCGGTCTTTTCATCCTCGTCCACATGGCCGGGAAAATCATTGGACGGCGCGCCGGCGACGTTTTCGTATTTGAAGCAGCCGACCCGGTCCAGTTGCGCCTCGTCCAGCCAGTCAAGAAGCAGCTCGAAATCCTCCTCGGTTTCGCCGGGGAAGCCGACGATGAAGGTGGAACGCAACGTCAGGTCCGGGCAATCGCGCCGCCACTTGGCGATCCTCTCAAGAGTCTTTTCGTCGTGGGCTGGGCGTTTCATGGCTTTCAGCACATCCGGGCTTGCGTGCTGGAAGGGAATGTCCAGGTAGGGAAGGATCTTGCCGTCCGCCATTAATGGGATGACGTCATCCACATGGGGGTAGGGGTAGACGTAGTGCAGGCGCACCCAGATACCCAGCGTGGCGAGGTTCTCGCACAGATCCAGCATGCGGGCGGATACAGGCTTGCCGTTCCATGTGCTCTCGGCGTACTTCAGGTCCAGCCCATAGGCGCTGGTGTCCTGGCTGATTATCAGCAGTTCCTTGACCCCCGCCCGCGCCAGGCGCTCGGCTTCGTAAAGCACGTCATTGGCCTGGCGGCTCACCAGATCGCCACGCAAATGGGGAATGATGCAGAAGGTGCACCGGTTATGGCAGCCTTCGGAAATTTTCAGGTAGGCATAATGCCTGGGCGTCAGGTGCAGGCCCGCTTCCGGCACCAGATCGATAAAGGGATCGTGCGGCGGCGGGGCGGCGTCGTGCACGGC
>CAYFMQ010000001.1:179471-505466 GCA_964344255.1 uncultured Thalassospiraceae bacterium | reverse complement strand
TGAACCTGACGGATGGCGTTCTCATCGCCGCCCATGCAGCCAGTGACAATCACGCGGCCGTTTTCCTGCATGGCTTCGCCGATCACATCCAGGCTTTCCGCCTTGGCCGAATCAAGGAAGCCACAGGTGTTGACCACGACCACGTCGGCGCCGTCGTAAGTGGACGCCAGGTCGTATCCTTCCGAGCGCAGCTTGGTGATGATGCGCTCAGAGTCCACCAAAGCCTTGGGGCAGCCGAGGCTGATGATGCCGACACGGGGCGGGTTGGTATGCTGTTCGAGTTCTGACATGGGCCCTAGATAGGCAGGAAACGCGCCGATTGCCAGCGCCAATCATGAAGCTGCATGAAAAAAAGAAACTTTGCCGGGGGCGTGAAAGTTTCGTTTGCCGTTTTTGCCACGATCTTTCACTCTTTCCCGAAGGTTGAAAGTGACAAAAGGTGAGGGCGATTTATGGCAGAGGCAATGAAGTCCCATGTCCGGGTGGCCGTTATCGGTGGCGGCGTCACCGGATGCAGCATCCTGTATCATCTGGCGAAAATGGGCTGGACCGACATCGCCTTGCTTGAACGGCGGGAATTGACGTCCGGCTCTTCCTGGCATGCGGCGGGTAATCTGTTCACCCTGACGTCGCCGAATTCCGTTTCAGCGCTGCAAAAATACACCTTCGAGCTCTATCCCCAGATCGAAGAGGAAAGCGGTCAGGCGACCGGTTATCATCCAACGGGCGGGCTATCGCTCGCCCGCACGCCGGAGCAGACGACGGCGCTTAAAATCGCCCGCGGGCGTGGTCGCCGGCTAGGAATCGATGCCGAATTCATTTCCTTCGAAGAAGCAAAGGAACACGCCCCTATCCTGGAAACGGGTCCGCTACATTCCGTTTTGTGGGAGCCCATGAAAGGCCACGTCGATCCAGCCAGCGCCACCATGGCCTATGCGAAGGCGGCCAGGAACATGGGCGCTGTTGTCTACCGGCACACGGAAGTCATGGAAACCAATCCCAAACCCGACGGCGGCTGGTCCGTGGTGACCAACCAGGGAACCATCGAATGCGATGTCCTGGTCAATGCTGCGGGACTGTGGGCGCGCGAAGTTGCCGCCATGGCCGGCATTACCCTGCCGCTGATGCCCGTCGAGCACCATTATCTTGTGACCGAGACGATCCCGGAAATCGAAGCCATGGCGAAAGAATTTCCCAGCGTTTCGGATGCGGAATCCAACGTCTATTCCCGCCAGGAGGGCCAGGGTCTGCTGTTGGGCGCCTACGAGGACAAGTGCATCCACTGGGCGGAGGAGGGCACGCCGCTTGATTTCGACCACGAATTGCTGGCCGACGACCTGGGCCGCATGGAATGGAATTTCGAGCGCATGTGCGAGATTTTCCCTGTCGTGGCGGAAGCCGGCATCAAGAACGTCATCAACGGTCCCATGATTTTCTCGCCGGACCTGGGGCCCCTGCTCGGTCCTTACCCGGGGCTTAAGGATTATTTCTGCGCTTGCGGCGTGATGACCGGGTTCAACCAGGGCGGCGGCATCGGGCGTGAGCTGGCGCACTGGATCATCGACGGCGAGCCCAGCATCGACATTTTCTGCTGGGACGTGACCCGCTTCGGCGAACACGTGAGCACCGAGTATACGCGCGCCAGAACGGCTTATTTTTATGAAAAACGCAGCGCGCGCATTTATCCCGACCACCAGTTCGAGGCCGGACGCCCGGTCCGCACTTTCCCCGCTTACGATAAACAGAAAGAGGCGGGAGCCGTTTTCGGTGAATCCTATGGCTGGGAAAGCCCGCTCTGGTATGCCCGTGAAGGCGAGGAAGCCCGCGATCAGTATTCCTACAAGCGCGGCAACTGGTTCGACGCCGTGGGTGAGGAATGCCGCACCGTGCGCGATACCGCCGGCCTGTTCGAGGTCTCGACCTTCGCCAAGTACGCCGTCCTCGGGCCCGGCGCGGAAGACTGGCTCAACCACATGCTTGCCAACCGTGTGCCGGAAACCATCGGGCGCACGCGCCTGACGCCCATGCTCAGCCCCAACGGGCGTGTGGTCGGTGATTTCACCGTGACCCGTATGGACGACGATACCTTCATGATGCTGGGCGCCGGCGCCATGCAGCGCTTCCACCTGCGCCATTTTGAAGATTACCTGCCCGCCGACGGCAGTGTCGCCATCGAAAACCTGTCGTCGCGATGGACCGGGTTGATGCTGGCAGGGCCCGCATCCCGGGATATTCTGGCCAAGGTGGCGAGCGTGGATGTGGGCGCTAACGCCTTCCCGTTCCTGAGCGCCAGGGCGATGAGCCTCGGCAACGTGCCTGAAGCCGCCGCCTTCCGTGTTTCGTTCACGGGTGAGCTTGGCTACGAGATCTACTGTCCGTCAGAATACCAGCGAACCCTGTTCGATACCCTGATGGAGGCTGGCAGGGACGAGGGTCTGCGTCTCGCCGGCGGTCGCGCCATGATGTCCTTGAGGCTGGAAAAAGCATTCCCCACCTGGGGCGCGGATCTGGGACCGGACTACACGGTTTTCGAGGCCGGGCTCGATAGGTTCGCGAAGCTGGACAAGCCCGACTTCATCGGTCGCGAGGCCACATTGGCGGCCAAGGAAAAGAGACCTTCCGTCCAGCGCGTGCTGTTGAGCGTGGAGGTGGATGATGCCGATACCTCCGGCGGCGAGGCCGTCTTCGTGAACGGTGAACGGATTGGCTATGTCTCTTCCGGCGGATATGGCCACACCATCGGCCAGAGCCTGGCGCTTGCCTACCTGAAACCGGACGTTATTGCCGAAGGCGCCGCGTGTATTGTGGAACTGCAGGGAGACGAGCGCCCCGCCGTCATGCACCTGGGTGCTTTGTTCGACGCGGAAGGCTCCCGCATGCGGGCCTGAGGCCGGTCAGTAAAGCAGCCCAATCACACAGCCCGTCAGCGAGGTCGCCAGCATACCGGATACGATGGTCCGGGGCGCCAGGGTCAGGATGTCGTGCCGCCTTTCCGGCGCTATGGAAAGAATGCCGCCGATCATGATGCCCAGGCTCCCCAGGTTGGCGAAACCGCACAGGGCGTAGATCAGGATCATGCGTGATCGCTCATCCAGAGCGTTTCCGTCAAGCTGCACGAGTTGAAGATAGGCGATGAATTCGTTCAGGATCACTTTCACGCCCAGCAACTGCCCGGCCGCCTGCGCCTGGTCCCAAGGCACGCCCAGCAGCCAGGCGAAGGGCGTCATGACCCATCCCAGCATTCGTTCCAGCGACAGGGCGGTGCCACCCACATCCGGTAGTAACCCCAGCATCATGTTGACCAGCGATACAAGGGCGACGATGACGATCAGCATGGCGATGACATTGATCAGCAGGCTGATGCCATCCGTGGTGCCTTTGGTCACTGCATCCATGGTTGAACTGTAAAGACGGGGGACCTCAAACGCAGCAGGTTTATCGGATGCCGATACGGCATTGACCGGAACCATCAGGCGCGCCGTCATCACGGCGGCGGGTGCGCTGATCAGGGACGCCGTCAGGATATGGCCGAGCGCATTTTCGACTACGCCGCCAAGCACGGAAGCATAAAGCACCATCATGGTGCCGGCGATGGTCGCCATGCCGGCGGTCATGACCATGAACAGATCGGAACGGGTCAGCTTTTCAACGTAGGGCCTGACCAGCAGGGGCGCTTCAACCATGCCGACGAAAATATTGGCGGCGACGGCGAATCCACCCGCGCCACTGACGCCCAGGGTTTTTTCGAGCAGCCAGGCGAACCCGCGGACGACGGCGGGCAGGATGCGCCAGTGAAACAGCACGGCGGACAGGGCGCTGACCACCAGGATCAGGGGCAGCGCCTGGAAGGCGAGCGTGAAGCTGGCGCCGGGATAGGATTCCTCGAATGGCAGGGGGCCGCCGCCGATGTATCCGAACACGAAGGACGTGCCCGCCCGCGTGGCCTCCTGCACGGCGATGACGACATCATTGAGGGCCAGGAACGCCGGTTGAACAATGGGAATCTTCAGCAGTAACAAGGCAATCAGGATTTGCAGCCCCAGGCCGACGCCAGCCACTTTCCAGGGCGCGCGCAAGCGGTTTTCGCTGAATACCCAGGCGAGGCCGGTGAAAACCACAAGGCCCAACATGCTCTGCCATATCATGGACTTCCCCCTTTATCCTCTTCGCCTTATGTCCTGCAAAACGCTACCCGGCACCGCTCCAAGTTCAAAGTGATTTCTCACAAATGAGATGTTTCCATTCAAGAGAAATAGGATCATTGTACCCTGGATCTGCCGGGCCTTGACGCCCGGCGCATGTGTTTTTGCCGGAACTACTAAGTTTTTCTCAGCCATGTCTCGTCCCCTGTCCCATGAACTGAAGCAAACCATGATCATTGCGGCGCCGCTGGCCGGCGCCTATCTGGCCGAGGTCGCCATGGTGCTGGTCGATCACGTCATGGTCGGCCGGTTGGGCTCGCTGGAATTGGGCGCTGTGGGCCTGCTCGGAAACGCGGCCTTCGAGGCGCTGATTTTCATTACCGCCGTGGTTTCCATCGTTGGCATTCTCGTCGCCCATTCCCGCGGCGCGGAACGCCCGGAGGAAATCGGCCACCATGTGGCGCAGGGCCTGTGGGTCGCCTTTGCGCTTGGCGTGCCGGCGACGGTGTTGTGCTGGTATCTGGGCGATCTCCTGGCGCTCACCGGGCAGGACCCGCGTGTCATCGAGCTGGGCCGCGACTATGTGGAACCGCTTTCATGGAGCCTGGTTCCCGGTGTGCTGTTTATCGCCTTGCGGGCCTATACATCGGCCATGAGCCGCGCCGTGCCGGTCCTGATGATCACGGTCAGCACCGTGATCGCAAAAGTGCCCGTCACTTATGTTCTGGTGTTCGGCGGCTTCGGTATTCCGGCCATGGGCGTCGCCGGGGCGGGATGGGCCACAACCATCGTGATCTGGGGCATGTTCCTGTCCATGGCGTGGTATGTCAGCGTGGCCCCGGGGCTTAAGGAGCACAATGTATTCAGCCATATCCTGGAATTCGACTGGAAGGAAATGCTGAAAATTCTCCGCCTCGGCATGCCCATCGGCGGTATTGCCCTGCTGGAAGGCGGCATGTTCATCGCCGTGATCGTCCTGATGGGCGTGATCAGCGCCGATGCCCTTGCCGCCAACGAGGTGGTCATGGGCTGGACCGCCATGACGTTTGTTTTCTCCCTTGGGCTTGGTGAAGCCGCCGGGATCAGGGTCGCCCACGAACTAGGCGCGAAACGCCCCGGTGACGCCCGCCGCGCCGGTATGCTGGCGGTCTGCCTCGGGTTTTTGTCCATGGGGTGTTTTTCTGTCGCCTTTATCTTCCTGCCTGAACTTCTGTCGGCGGCTTTCCTGGATATAACCGACCCGGAAAACGCAGCGGTCGTGGAGCTGGCAATCGTCCTGTTCTTCATCGGCGCCGTGTTCCAGTTGACGGACGGCTTGCAGGCCATCGCAACACGTGCATTGAGGGGTATGCGCGATACGCTGATCCCCATGTGGATCGCCTCGTTGGGATACTGGGTGTTCGGAATCGGCGGCGGCTGGGTTCTGGCGTTCCCCATGGGCTACGGTCCCGAAGGTCTGTGGTGGGGACTGGCCTGCGGACTGACGGTCACCGGCAGCCTGTTGCTCTGGCGCTTCCATTTGCTCTCAAAGGCGGCGGTGGAAGGCAGAAGGCCTGATCTGCTGACGCCGGAACCGGTCCCGGAACCTGTTCTCGATTAAACGACCCCGTCGCCGACGAAGGGATTGCTCTGGCGTTCAGCGCCGAAGGTGGAAGCCGGGCCGTGGCCGGGGACGAAGGTGACGTCGTCGCCAAGCGGCCACAGGCGCTCACGGATGGAACGAATCAGGTCCGCATGATTCCCCTTGGGAAAATCCGTACGCCCGATGGATCCCTGAAACAGGACGTCACCCACGAATGCGACCCGCGTTTCAGGCTCGAAGAACACGACATGACCCGGCGTATGCCCGGGGCAGTGGTAAACTTCCAGCGTCAGCTCGCCGGCGGTGACGGTATCGCCGTTGACGAGCCAGCGATCCGGCTCGAACACTTCCGATTCAGGGAAGCCCCATTCGATGGCGTCTTCCGGCAACCGGTCGATCCAGAAACGCTCGTCCTCGTGCGGCCCTTCGATGGGGACATTGAGGCGGCGTTTCAGTTCCGCCGTGCCGGCGGCATGGTCCACATGGCCGTGGGTAATGAGGATCTTTTCGATCTCCACGTTGTGGGTTTCGGCTTCCTTCAGGATCACGTCCAGTTCGCCGCCGGGATCGACGACGGCGCCCTTCATGGTGTTCTCACACCAAAGAAGCGAGCAGTTCTGCTGGAATGCGGTGACGGGAATGATAGCGGCTTTCATGGCTGGCTTTTAACATGCAGGACGGGCGCTAGGCCAGCGCTGATCATCTAAATGGGGGGGTCGGAAGATTTTATTGGGGCGTTAAGGGGCTCGGCGACAGAGTATCGTTGCCCAAGATCTCGTCGGCGAGTTTTTCCGCGATCATGATCACCGGGGCGTTCAGGTTGGCCGTAACGTTGTGTGGCATGATCGAGGCGTCGACAACGCGCAGGCCTTCCGTTTCATGGACCCGCCCCTCGCCGTCGGTGACGCTGTCTTCACCCACGCCCATGCGGCAGGTCGAACAGGGATGGAATTCGGTCGAGGCTGCGCTTCTGAGCCAGGCCATGATTTCGTCGTCGGACTGGACGTTGGAACCGGGCGAGATTTCGCCCTGGCGCAGTCCGTCAAACGCGCTCTGCGCCGCCATCTCCAGCGTTTTCCTGAGGCCGTCGATCATGACGCGGCGATCTTTCTCCTCAGCAAAATAGTTGAAGACGATTTCCGGGTGTACGCCGGGATCGGCGGATTTCAGGGTCACATGGCCGCGCGATTCGGGTCGCATCAAGCCCATGGAGAACATAAAACCGTCGTCGAAGTTCGCCTCTTCTTCACCCAGTTCGGCGGTCAGGGGATAAAACTCGTGCTGAATATCGGCATAGTCGGCCTCGTCCGACGAGCGGAAGAAGCAACCGGCCTCACACATGGTGGAAGCTCCGAGACCCGACTTGAATAGAAGCCATTGCAAACCGATGGGGTAGCGCCTCAAGCCTTTGAGCTTGTGCGAAAGGGAGAGGCCGTCGGGGGTTGCATATTTGATGGGAACGATCGGGTGATCTTCCAGGTTTTGCCCGACGGCGGGCACGTCGGCGGTAAGGAGAATGCCATGGGTGCGAAGTTGCGTTGGATCGCCGATACCGGAAAGCAACAGGAGCTGCGGTGAGTTGATCGCCCCGGCAGCTACGATGACCTCGCGTGATGCTTCATGGGTGGTCACCTGTCCCCCTGTTTCGGCTTCGACGCCGACGGCCCGCTTTCCATCGAAAACGATACGGTGTGTCAAGGTGTTGCTCAGTACTGTCAGGTTGGATCGGTGGCTGACGGGGTGCAGGTAAGCCGCCGCCGTGCTGCACCGGCGGCCATTGCGGGTAAAGCTTTGCGCGACGTGAAAGCCCTCATGCTTGGCGGCGTTCTGGTCTTCCGTGAGGCCGTAGCCGGCCTCAACGCCGGCCGCGAGGAAAGCCTGGTAAAGGGGATGCGTCGCCGGGCAGCGTTCTATGGACTGCGGGCCGTCGCCGCCACGCCAGTCGTTCGCTCCTTCTCCATAGGTTTCCATTTTCCTGAAATAGGGTAGGCAGTGGGCAAAAGACCATGTTGGCAGGCCTTCCGTCGCCCAGCCGTCGTAATCATGCGGGTTTCCACGATTTGCGACCATCCCGTTGGTCGAGGACGAGCCGCCCAATACCCTGCCGCGGTGTTCCAGGATAGTCCGGCCGTCGCAATTGGCTTCCGGTTCGGAGACGTAGCCCCAGTCAAACCGGGAATCGCGCGCCGCTATGGCGCATGCCGCCGGCATCTGGATGATCAGGTGGTTGTCGCTTCCGCCGGCCTCGATCAGCAGGACACGTATGCCCGGATCGGCGCTGAGCCGGTTTGCAAGAACGCACCCCGCTGATCCCGCGCCCACGATGATGTAGTCGTAAGTATTTCCCATTCCCGATTTCCTCATTCGGCTTTATTAATCGCCAAGCATCTTCTGCCAAAAAGACTTTTTCTTCTGTGGCTTCTTCTTTGCTGAGGGTTTTTTCTTAACGGTTTCCCGTGTCGATTTTGGCCTGTCCCCGGCCAGGGCCTCATTCGTGAAGGAATAGAACACCTTGAAATCGCCGTCACCGCTGATTTTGTAATAGGCAATCCGATGGATAGACGGATCCTTTTTGACTCGCGCCTGGGCGTCCTGCTCGGCGTCCGATCTGGCGTGAATTGTCTGGCTGTATTCAACAGCGCCGTCTTTCAGGTCCTGGCCTTTCTTGCAGATATAGATTTCGATTGCGCTGCTCACAGTTATATCTCGCCGTCTGCCATCTCCCCCGGACAGATTAACATCTAAGCGACGGAATTGGATATTGCTTTATCCGGGTGTGCTTACTCACCATCGCTCATTACCGGGCTGCATGAACTCCCGCGGCAGGAGGATGTTGAACCGTTTCCGGTATTCTGCGTCGAGTTCTTCTGAGACATGGCCGGGATAGTGTGACGACAGGGTTTCCGTGACCGTGTTGCGCGCTCTCGCTTCCATGTCCAGCGCTCCTTCCTCCTCCCACGCAGCGGGGCTGGCGCGGTCGGAAAGTGGCGGATAGCGGTACTCCGTTTCCATCATGGAAAGTGTCTGGTCGTGGCCCAGGTAATGGCCCGGACCGTTGACGTTCACGTCGGCGATCACGTCAAGGGAAAGCGTCTCGTCGGTGACCTCGACACCCCGGATGGTGCGCAGGATGCTGCCCAGCATGTCGTTGTCGATGACGAAACTTTCCAGCGTGCAGCCCATAAGGCTGCCGTGCATGCCGGCCGATTCATGAACCATGCTGGCGCCCGCCAGCCCGGCGAGCGCCGTGGTATACGCTTTCTCATACCCCGCCTGGGCATCCGGCGCTTTCGAATCCGCCATGCCGGCGGGGACGCTGGTCGGCAGGTCATAGAATTTCCCCATCTGCGCCACGGCGCCCGACAGCAGGGCTTGTTCTGCGCTGCCGCCGCTCATGGCCCCGGTACGGAGGTCAGCGACGAATGGCCACGGGGCGAAAGCGACAGGATGACCCGGCTTGACGGCGTGAACGTACACCAGCCCGGCGATGGCCTCGGCGATGACCTGCACGATGGTGCCGGCGAGCGCAGCGGGCGAGGTGGCGCCGGCCTGCGGGGCCGACGCGATCATCAGGGGCATGCCGGCCCGGATGGAGGCCTCCTTGATCAGGCAGCGTTCCTCGGCGAACCGGAGCGGCGGCACGCCGTCGCCCTGAACCGAATGGCAGCAGGGCGTTTCCTTAAATTTGCCTTCGCCGCCCAAGGCCATGTCGAACATGGTGATGACGGTTTCGACCGCTTCCGGCGAACCGAGCGTGATGCCCCAGGGTTTGGACGTGCCGGTGATCAGCGCATAGGCCGTGTTGATGTCCAGGTCCATAGGCGTCGGCATGTCGCGCGCGATCAGGGGGCGATAACACCAGTGGATGTGGGGCAGGGTATCGATCAGCCGCGCCACATCGTATAGGTCGAGCAACGTGCTTTCGCGGTAGGTTTTCGTATGGAAGTCCCGGACGTTGACCGCCCCCCCCGCTGTGCCGAACTGGACGTGACCCGGGGTGATGTCTAAGGACCGGACACCGTCCAGCGCATGGAGCGTCCATTTGCGGCAGGTCGCGGCGATCACGTCTTCGGCCATGGAACGGGGGATGAGGATGCGTCCGGCGTCGTTTAGGTTCGCGCCCATATCCAGGATACCCTGCGCCCCGGGCGGCATGTTGCCTATGACGCCCATACCGACGGTTTCCAGCACATGGAGTGCGCCATCATGAATGCGGTGAATGTCGGTTTCCGTCAGCGCCTGATACTGGCCGCCGGTGTGGCCGATGCGGGTAACCTCAAACTCGTCGTTCGGCGCATCACGCTGGGCGATCCGGGCGGAACGGCCACCGCCCCGCCGTGATGGTTTCTTGTCTGACCCAGCCATTCTTCTCAGACCTCTCTCGCCACCATCAGGCCTTCATAGATCGCTTCTTCCGCCGTGCGGGGGCTGAGGCAATCGCCGACCAGGTGGACTTCCACGCCCGCCTCCCGCAGTTCGTCTTCCAGCGTGGCTACCGGCTGGTGGCCTTGCGACATGACCAACGTATCCATGTTATCACAGACGATGGGCTCGTTGCTGGCGGTATGATGGAAATAGGCCGTATCGCCGTCCGCGCCGAACAGGCGGGCGTAGGGAATAACCTCGACGCCCAACTTGTGAAGCCTGCCGGCCCAGGCGTCGCGCATGTACATCTGCAGGTTCTGTCCGGCATGGGTACCGTCCACGGCGAGGCGCACATGGCAGCCTTCCGCTGCGAGCATTTCTGCCAATCCGACCCCGATCCAATCGCAGCGCCAGTCTGCAATGACCACGGAACTGCCGGGATTGGCCTCGCCCTTCAGGACCTGCCACGCTTCGACAGCGTGGGTGTCGTCGCCGATTTCGGCATCGTTCTCATAAGGAACGGCTCCGGTCGCGATGATGACGGCGTCGGGCTTTTCCCGTCCCACAAACGCGGCATCGACGGCGGTGTTGAGGCGGATTTCCACTCCGGCCAGATCCAATTCCCGCCGCAGGTTGTCCACCAGGCCGCCGAATTCGGCCCGCCCCGGCAGGCTCTGGGCCAGCAATACCTGGCCGCCCAGCTGGCCGGACTTTTCGCACAACGTGACCTTATGGCCCCGCTCGGCGGCGACGGCGGCTGCTTTCATGCCCCCGGGGCCACCGCCAGCGACAAGGATGGAACGGGGCGTGTCCGTCTTTTGATGTGCACCCAGTTTCAGCTCTCGGCCCGATAGCGGGTTCTGGATGCATGAAATGGGGACGCCTTGGTGGTAGTGGCCGATGCAGGCCTGATTACAGGCGATGCAGGCGCGGATATCGTCGAGGTCGCCCCGCTGTGCCTTGTTGGGCATCTCGGCATCGGAAATCATGGCGCGGGTCATGCCGCACATGTCGGCCTGGCCAAGTTCGAGAACCTGTTCCGCCAGTTGAGGCTGGTTGATGCGGCCGGCGACGAGGATGGAGCGCGAAAAGACTTCCTTGATGTTGCCCGAATGGGGCGCCACATAGGCGTGCTCGTAGAACATGGCGGGCACCACATGGGTGGAACTGCCAAGCCCGCCCATGGATCCCATGCACACATTCAGGAAATCGATATCCTCCATCGCGTCCATGCGCTTGCAGGCGTTCAGCACCATCTCGCTGGTCAGGCCCGTGGGTTCGTCTTCATGGGCGGAAATGCGGATGCCGAGTACCTTGTCGTTACCGATGGCCTTGCGGACGGCGGAGACAACCTCTGTGATAAAACGGAAACGATTTTCCTCCGTGCCGCCGAAGATATCGTCGCGGCGGTTGACGTCGGGGCTCAGAAACTGGGCCAGCAACAAGCCGAAACTGGCGGTCAGTTCGACGCCGTCCAGGCCGGCTTCCATCATGCGCGCAGAACTCTCGGCATGTGCCTGGATGACTTCCCATACATAATCCGTGGACATGGCGCGCGACATGGTGTGGAACCGGTGGTCGGGTACGCTCGAAGGCGCGTAAGGTACGCTGAGCAGGCCGTTATGGCCGCCGGCGATACGGCCGCCGTGGGAAACCTGACCGAACACCTTTGCGCCGTGCTTGTGGACGGCCTTGGCGATCTTCCGGTAACCGGGGATGCAGTCATCCGTACTGGCGTCGATGTAGTGCGAGGTGGTGATAGCGTCGCCGTGACAGCGGGCGGATTCCGTAATGATCAACCCCGCCCCGCCGGCGGCGCGGGCTTCGTGATAGGCCGCCATCTCATCGGTGGGCGACCAGTTGCTTGCCAGGATGGTCTGGTGCGCGGTGGAGAAGATACGGTTGCGGACTTCCATGCCACGCATGGCATGCGGTGAGAACAGGTGTTTAAACGTCATGCCGGCCTTCCCATATGGCGACTGTCATTTTCCTGGTCGAAGTTGAGCGCCTGTTTCGTTTCCATTGCAACGTCCGAATTGGGACGGTCATTCATCAACCATAGCGGCCAGCGCGGCAAGGCTCACCGGTTTGACGGGTGGGCGGATGTTGAGCGCGCCGATATCCGCCGGTGATATGCCGTAAGCCTCCGCCATCATTTCCGTGACGGTAAGCTGGCACATTCGGCCCTGACACGGCCCCATGCCCGCGCGGCAAAACGCTTTCATCTGGTTGGGCCCCGGACATCCCAGGTCCGATATCCGCCGGATTTCAGCGGCTGTAATTTCTTCGCAGCGGCATACGATGGTTTCATCGTCCGGCGGCGATAGCAATTCCACCGCCGGTCTGAACATGCTGTCCAGGAAGGGGCGGACCGCCAGGTGGTGCCGGTGCGCCCTGGAACAGGGAACGGCAAGGGCTTCGCATTCCTTTCGGCCCAGCCTACCGGCGATCTCCGCGATCTTGATGGCGCTCAAGCGCCCGGTATATTCCGCCGCACGCGCACCGTCGATACCGCCGCCATCGCCTGCGATGAAGATTTTCTCGGATGACGTCTGACCCCAGGTATCGCTTTTCGGCCGCCAGCAGCGTTGGGCCGGATTCCATTCGTGGTGAAGACCGAGCTGGCGGGTCAAATGGGTTTCCGGCACCACGCCGTTGTGCAGTAAAACGGTTTCCGCCTCCAGGGCAACTTTCCTGCCGCGGTGAGAGAAGCTCACACCCGTTGCGGCTTCACTACCCTGGATACAAAAGCCGGATGCGCCTGAATAGCGGGGGACCCCAGCTTGTTTCAGCCGTCGCCCGAGGGCCAGCCCTTTCCAGAGGTATTCGTGCGCCATCAGGGCGCGGGGCAGGTGGGGCAGGGCCCGCAGGGCGTCCCGGGTCGATGTTGTTTCGATAACGGCGGTGACGTCCGCGCCGGCATCGAGCAGTTGCACGGCGCTTAACAGCAGCAACGGACCTGCACCCATCAGGGCGACAGGGCCCGCCGGTATCATGTTGTCGCCCTTCAGCAGGATTTGCGCCGCACCCGCCGTCATCACCCCAGGCAGGGTCCATCCCGGAATGGGAACGGGACGTTCCATGGCGCCTGTTGCGAGGATAATGTATTCCGCCTGCAGTTTTCCTGCTGTGTCGTCTTGCGTAAACCAGACCATGCCGTCCGGATCGAGGCGGAAAACAGATGCTTTTGAAAGATACTCAGCCGCGCATTCCCTGAACTGTGCCGTCAGGGTTGTCCCATGGGTATAATCATCGCCCAGCAGAGCGGCGTCGGTGGGCCTGCTTTCCGTAACGTGATCGACGGCGTGATAAATCCGCCCGCCCGGATCGGGGTTTTCGTCCAGTAGGGCGACAGACAGGCCATGCCGGCTCGCTTCAATGGCTGCTGCCAGCCCGGCGGGGCCGGCGCCGATAACGGCGACATCGTAACCGGACGGGCTAACAAGCTCAGTCATTATTCACTTCCCTGCTGCCATGCTGGCGTCTGATCCGCATGCCTTCTGCTACAATAACCTGGCAGGCGCGCCGGTTCGGATGCCCGTCAATTTCCATCAGGCAGTCGAAACACACACCCATCAGACAATAGGGCGCACGCGGCTCGCCGGTGACGGGGGTTGTGCGGCTGCTCTCCGCCGTTAGGGACATTACGGCGGCGGCGACGGAAATACCGGCAGCGACGTCAAAGACCCTGCCGTCGATCTCGATTGACACGGATGGCGCACTGCCGGGTCTATTGCGGGCTTTCAGCATTGAATCGATCCGTCGTGAAAGATTGAAAGGCGAGGGGCGGGCGGTTTTCGAGGATCCATTCGGCGGCGCAACTGACATTGGCTGCCGCCAGGGTGACGCCGCTGTGCGAGGTCGATACGAACAGGCCCGGCGATAGTCGGGATTGATCATAAATGGGATTGTGGTCCGGCGTTAGCACCCTTAGCGCGCCCCAGGTTCTGACCAGGTTCAGGGATCCAAGGATGGGAAACGTGTCAACGGCGCGGCGGGCGATGATGGCGGTCATGTCCCCTGTGGTGCCGTTGTCCAGGCCTGTGTCTTCGTTGGAAACGCCGATCATGACGGAACCTTCCTCCGTCTGCCGCGCCGTCAGCGACGGGATGGGGAGAAACGGTGCTGTCCGTTCGGTCACCAGAATCTGCCCGCGCTCCGGAAAAACCGGGACGGTCAATCCGATTTCGTCCTGATTGGTTTCACAGATTTTTTGGATACCCAGACCGGCGCAGACCACAACTTTAGCGCAACTGTACGTTTCCTTATCCGTGGCGACGGAAAAACCGCCATTGGTTGCTGTAATTCGCCGAACCGGTGAATTGGGCTTATAGGATCCGCCGAAGCGCTGAAATCCGGCATGGAGGGCATGCAAAAGTTTCAGGGGGTTGGCATGCCCGTCCCCTGGGCTGTACATGGCGCCGATCACCTTATCGCCCAAAGTAACCCCGTTTAAGATCTCTTCGGCCTCCTTGCGGTCGATCATGCGCACGGGATACTCGCCATCGGGGGACTGCCGCTTCATGGTTGCGATTTCCCGGGCGTAGGCCTCATATTCCTGATCCTTCAGGCAGAAATCCAGGCCGCCGTCCTGTCGCAAACCGACATCGATACCGGTTGTTTCCAGCAGCTCATCCCCCAGGGACGGCCATTGATCTATGGATTGCTGTGTCCAGTCACGATAGGCCTGCATGCCGAGGCCCTTGCCCTGAAACCAGACCAGTCCGAAATTCCCGCGCGCGGCGCGGAAAGCCGTATCTCCCTCGTCGAGAACGAGTGTCCTCGCCTGTTTCCGGGTCAAACCATAGGCCAGCGCAGCTCCGATCAGGCCGCCGCCACAGAGAATGACGTCATAATGATTTTGCCTATCCCTGTCCGATTGCATGGACATTTCCCCGTTTCGCTTCTCCATCGAAAGAAAAGCTCCTAGCTATCGCCATTTATTGCATGTCGTTGATGTTCCAGGCTAGCTGTAAGTTTGTTGTAAGTATTGAAAACTAAGCCTTTTTTGACCTGTTATCGTTGAAACCCGTTCTGATGACAGCTACGCTTTATTGATGGCTGGGATGAAAGACGTGCAAAGCGGATCAAGTCAGGATTTACGAAAACGAACATTGGGGATTGCCGTGGCTGCGGTGGCGCTGATTGCCGTTGTCATTTCCTATGGCGTTACCGTGCTGGAACAGGTCAGAACGATCGACGATCACTGGAATACCGCGACCGCCGAAGCGCTCCGCCGTGATGCGCAACTGCACCGTATCGACCGTCACATCGGCTATGGCGGGTTGATCCACAATTTCAAGAATTTCGTTTTACGCGGCGATCCGCGTTATCTGGATCGGGCGCAGGAAAACCTGTCCCAGATTTCCGATGCTGTTTCCATCCTGCGACAGGAAAACCTGAACATCTCTGAGCTGGAGGCCCTGGATGCTCTTGTTACCGTGGTCAGGGCCTATGAATCGCGCCTTTTGATTGCCGATGACGCCCTTATCGAGGGTATGTCATCGAACGAGGTTGATAGCCTTGTCATTGTTGATGACAGCGCGGCTCTTGCAGGGATTGATACCCTTGAAATGGAAAGCGCCAAACGGCTGAAAATGGTGAAGGAGGCAACGGAGAAACAACTGGCCGCAACCATCCGGTTTGCTTCGTTTGGGTTGCTGGCCGTCCCCCTGATCCTGTTGTTCAGTTACATCCTTTACCGGTCCGTGCGGTCACTGATTTCGGCGCATGCGATAGCGAGTTCCGCTATGCAGCGGCTTGAAGGAGTGCTCGATACGTCGCCCGAGGCAATGGTCGTCGCCGATGAAACGGGCACCATCCTGCTCGCCAACAAGGCAATAGCTTCCATGCTGAATTATGACGAGGGCGAACTGATCAATCAGCCCTTATCGATACTGGTATGCGATGAACAGCGCCAGAAACACATGGAAGCTTATGAAAAATTTGTTCAACACCCGGAACACGGCGTGCGGGAACTGACGGGCGAATTTCATGCAAAGACAAAGACGGGTCAGGAAGTTCCAGTGAAAATCAACATCAGCGCTGCGAAACAAGGTGACTCGTTATTGATAACGGCCTCGGTGCATGACGTTACCCTCCAAAATGCCTATGAGAAAGCCCTTGTCGAGGCGCGGGAGAAAGCCATCGCCGCCAGCAAGGCCAAATCGGATTTCCTGGCGAACATGAGCCACGAAATCAGGACGCCGATTAACGCCGTGATCGGGTTGAGTTGCCTGGCGCTGAAAACGAAACTCGATCCCCGGCAGCTTGATTACACCAACAAGATATATGCTTCCGGACGGCGACTTTTGGAAGTTGTGAATGATATTCTCGATTTCTCAAAGATCGAAGCGGGTAAAATGGAAATTGAACGGGCCCGCTTCTCGCTCAGTAATGTCGTTCGCGACGTTAGCGCCATGATTGCCGTGTCTGCAGAAGAAAAAAACATCGAGCTGATCTTCCAGATTTCACCCGAAGTCCCCAATGCATTGATCGGCGATCCGTTGCGCCTGGGACAGGTCCTCAGCAATCTCGTCAGCAATGCGGTCAAATTCACCGAAGCGGGCGGCGTCGTTGTCAAGGCCGAGCCGGAAACGACGGTGGATAACGCCAGGCACATAAGGTTTTCAGTTATCGACACGGGCATCGGCATTCCGGAGGACGAGATCAAGGATCTGTTCGAGGCATTCAGCCAGGTCGATACGTCTTCGACCCGACGGTTTGGCGGCACCGGGCTGGGGCTTGCGATCTGCAAGAATATCGTCGAGGCCATGGGTGGTGATATCAGCGTCGAGAGCGAGCCCGGTGAGGGCAGCACTTTTTCCTTCACGGTTCCCCTTGAAGAAGACCACAACGCTGTCACACCGGACAATCCGCTCAAGCAACTAAATCCTGAAAAAACCCGGATACTCGTTATCGACGACAGTGAGATTTCCTGCAGGATCATGCAGGAGGAGCTTGGTGAGCTTGGATTCCCTGTTGATACCGTGACCAACGGCAAAGATGCCGTCGAACTTGTTGAACAAGGTGACAAAACAGGGCGTCCCTTTAGCCTGTTGCTGCTCGATTGGCGGATGCCGGGCATGGATGGTCTTGATACAGTGCGGCGGCTTCAGATGAATCTGAGCGCGGAAAACCTCCCGGCAATCTTTCTTGCTACGGCTTTCAACAGCGATGAAGCGGAAAAGCAGGCGGAGGGACTTCCCATCGACGCCTTCCTGGATAAACCGATCAACACATCGAAGCTAATCGACAAGGTGATCAATGTGCTCACTCGCAGCACAACCTTGGATGCCCACGAGATATACGGTGAGACGACAGTCGTCGCCCTTGCCGAAGAAGTCAGGGGTAAAAGGGTGCTTGTTGTTGAAGACAACGTCATCAACCAGCAGGTTGTGCGGGAAATTCTGGAGAATGAGGGTCTGGTCGTCGATACCGCCGATAACGGCCGCATTGCCCTGGACATCCTCTTCAAGAAAGGGCCGGAAGTTTATTCCTCCATCCTGATGGACATCCAGATGCCGGAGATGGACGGAATCACGGCGACAGAGGAAATTCGCGCCGACCCGTCCTTCAATGATGTTCCCATTATCGCTCTGACGGCGCATGCTTTGGTTGAAGACCGCCAGCGTTGTCTGGACGCCGGCATGAACAGCCATTTGACGAAGCCTGTGATCGCCAATGACCTGATCGCAACACTGAATACCTGGATTGCCGGAGTGGAGGCGCATGTCGACAGTGGCGCGGATGTTCCCTTACCCAGCCAGGAAACCGTTGTGGTTGAAACGGTTCAGGGCAAAGGCGTTGATGTTATGGCCTTGCCGGTCATCAACCTGGAAAAGGCAAGCGCGATCAGCAACCTATCCCAGGATTTCCTGGAAGAGCTTCTATGCGATTTCAAGGATCGTTATGAAAGTGCACCCGCGTCAATCCGCCAACACCTCGATGCCAGTGACCGGACCGAAGCGAAAATGATCGCTCATACCGTCAAGGGCATTTCGGGATCGCTTGGCGCTGAGCAGGTTTATGCCGCGGCTGTCGCTCTCGATACGGGTCTGAAGGAAGAGGCAGCGGACGAGACCATCGATGGCCTGCACAAGGACTTTGAAGTCTCGATGGATGCCTTGCTGGGCTATATCGAGCAGAACATTACAAGGCCCGAGCCTAAGGGATAACGGGTTCCCGGTGCGGCGAGCGCGCCATGAAACATCATCGCAAACTAACGGCTACCCTCGCAGTGGTATGGACGGCTTAGCCAGTTTGCGGAGATGCTGTTCTCATAATCACCATTCTGGATTTCCGGCTGCATACTGCCGGGTATGGACATTTGCTATGGAGAGGATCATGGAACAGGCTCGGAACTTCAACTACAACACGGAGGAAATCCGCCAGAAGGATATGGATCATCATATTCACCCCTGGACGGATTTCGCCACTTTCAAGGAAACCGGTTCGCTGGTCGTTGCTGAATCGGAAGGCAGCTACGTCTATGATTCCGATGGTAACAAGTACCTTGACGGCATTGGCGGCCTTTGGTGCGTCAATGTCGGCTATGGCCGTGACGAGATCGCCCAGGCCATGGCGGACCAGGCCCGCCTCATGACCTATTACTCGTCATTCGGCCACCACACATCCATCCCGGCGGCGGAACTGGCGACGAAACTCGCCGAACTGGCGCCCGGCAATTTGAATCACGTCTTCTTCGGCACCGGTGGTTCCATGGCCAACGATACGGCTGTCAGGATCATTCACTTCTATTTCAATCAACTGGGCAAGACGTCGAAAAAGAAAATCATCACCCGCCATGACGGCTATCACGGCTCCACCTACATGGCCATGACGCTGACCGGCGTTGCGTTCGACCACCAGGGCTTCGACCTGGCGCCGGACCTGGTTTACAGGGTTTCCAACCCCAATCCCTATCGCCGGCCGGACGGCATGACGGAAGAGGATTTCCTTGAGCACCTGGTCAAGGAGTTCGAGGACAAGGTGCTCGAACTGGGCCCGGATAACGTGGCGGCGTTCTTTGCCGAACCCATCATGGGCGCGGGCGGCGTGATCGTCGCGCCCGAGGGCTATCATGCCCGGATCCTGGAGGTTTGCCGCAAGTACGACATGCTGTATGTGGCGGACGAGGTGGTAACGGCGTTCGGTCGCGTCGGTCACATGTTCGCTTCGGAACCCGTTACCGGCATCGTTCCCGATATCATCACGTCGGCCAAGGGGCTGACATCGGCCTATGCGCCTCTGTCGGCGACGATCCTGTCCGACGAGATCTACGAAGTTATCAGCAAGCCCCAGTGCGAGGGAGGCATGTTCACCCACGGCTTTACCTATTCCGGTCATCCGGTTTGCTGTGCGGCGGGTCTCAAGAACATCGAGATCATTGAGCGCGAAAATATCTGCGGTCACGTGCAGGAAGTTGGTCCCTATCTGGAGCAGCGCCTGAACGAGTTGCATGACTTGCCTATCGTCGGTGACGTGCGCGGCAAATGCTTCATGATGTGCGTTGAGAACGTGGCGAACAAGGAAACCAAGGAACTGCTGCCGGCGGAAGCCCACGTTGGAGACCGCATTGCGGAAGCTTGCGAGAAACGTGGCGTGCTGGTTCGGCCCATTGCGCACCTGAACGTCATGTCGCCGCCGCTGGTGCTGAGCAAGGAGCAGATCGACCATATGGTCGACACGCTACGCGAAGGAATTGTCGAAGTTCAGGAAGGCCTGAAGAAAGATGGTTACTGGAACGGTTAGTCTCCCGTTTTATCCTGTCAAACGACTTGCGCCCGGCTGCTCCAGCCGGGCGTTTTTTTTATCGGTCGTAACGATAAATCATTTTATCTGTCATAAACGGTAAACCAGTCCGGCATGTGAATGGCCCAGTCGGCTCCCTTCTTGTCCCAGTCCCAGATCAGGCGCGGCATGCCGACGCAATGCACGGAAGAATCGTAGCAATGGAAAATGTGGCCGTCCATGAGCGGGACGTGCATGGCGTCGATTGAATTGTCGGCGATGTCGAATTTTTCAAACTCTTCCTTCACCACAAAAATGCCGTTGTAGTTCGTCGTGCAGATAAGCTCGTAGCCTTTTTCCTTGCCCAGCATGACGAGGGCGCGAAGTGAGCACCCCTGTTGCACATCCTTGTTTCTCTCCTGGATGAACAGGATGTCATTGGCGATGGTCGGATTGTGCTCGATGATGACGACGCGGGGACGGTAGTTTTTCAGGGAGTTCCAGACATGCCAGTCGTTGCCGTCGATATCGACGATCATCAGGTCGTAATCCTGCGGAATGTCCGTGCATCCCAGAAGGTAATCGAGGGAATTCTTGGTTTCGTCAAAAGCGACGTATTCATTGAACAGGTTGGCCCTGTCGTTACCTTCATAGGTTTTCCGCAAATTGAGGAAACGGTTTTCATGGCCTTCGATCAGAACGCCGTGCCAGTCGCTTTCGCCGACAAGCGAATGGGTGTTGCTGTTCTTGATCCCGTCCCAGGCGCCGAATTCCACGCACCATTTGTTTTGTGTGCCGATGGTCTTGAAGATCTGTTCTATGATGCCGTTTTCACCCGATTGTGAGGTGTCGTCACCGGCATACTTGAGAAGATAACGGCTCTCTTCGTTTGTGCGGTGGGTATTGACGGTCGTGATGACGGGCCTGCCCATGATCCGGGTGAATTCGGTGTAAACCTCCATGGCGATGGATTCCGGCCAGTGAGAAAAGGGAATGCGGCAAATGGCGCCGATGACATCCTTGTCGGTGGCCTCATTGATGCGGCCGCCGGAAAAATAGGTGGTCCAGACATGCAGAAGCTTTTCCTTGACCGACTCGACCGTCTTTTCGTCGGGCGGCGTGGCGAGGTCCGTATAATGCCTGTTGAAAATTTCGAGCAGCGAATTGGCGCATGCCCTCAGTTCCATATCCGCTTCGCTCGTCCTGGACATCTGTCTTACCCCACGCGCCAGCCGTTACATCCATCAGGTGTAACAGCATGGCGTTAGAGTGAATCTCTGGCAAGGGTGAATAGGCGTATGAAAACCAGTTACGTTATCTAAGTCATGGGAACGGACAATGTGAATGACCTGTTCTACACCCGTGGTCGTTCGCTCTTCGGATCATAGGCGGGTTCCGCCAGGGCAACGGCCTTGCGTCGTTCGCCCAGCAGGCCGATTTCCATTTCCGAGCCCGGCGTCGCATTTTCCGGCGGCACGTAGACGAATGCCAGGCTTTTGCCGACAGCGTGGCCGTAGCCGCCCGAGGTCGCGACCCCGACACACTTGCCGTCGATAAAGACCGGTTCACCACCGACGACGTCGTTATCCGTGGCATCAACCTCGACGTAGGCCACCTTGATGGCGATGCCATCCTGCTGGCGCTTGAGGGTTGCGTCGCGCCCGATGAAATCGCCCTTGTCCGGCGCAAAGAACCGTTCCATGTCGCCTTCGATCAGCGTGATCTCGTTGGTTAGTTCCGCATGCAGGCCACGGAAGGCCTTTTCCATGCGAAGGCTGTTGAGGGCGTAGGCGCCGAAATTGGCGATGCCGTGGTCCTGGCCGGCTGCCCAGATGGCGTCGTAGACGGTTTCAAGATCGCCCATGGGAATATGAAGCTCCCAGCCCAGTTCGCCAGCGTAGGAAACCCTGAGCGCGCGCACGTTTGCGCCGGCGACGGTGATCTCCTGACCGGTCAACCAACGGAAGTTATCGTTGTCGAGCGGCGCATCCGTAATCTGGCCCAGTACGTCGCGCGATTTCGGACCGGTGAGCACCAGCATGCCGTAATCGTCGGTGACGTTGGCGATGGTGACGTCTTCTCCGTCGAGCTTGCCGAGGGTCATCATGTCCAGGTCTTTTTCTTCCGCGCCGGCGCCGGACAATACATAGAAGCGATCATCGGCGAGCCGGGTGATCGTCATTTCGCTTTCGATGCAGCCATTGCGCGTCAGCATATGGGTAAGACCGATACCACCGGCCCGTTTCGGCAGCTTGTTGGCTGTCAGCCGATCCAGCATGGCTTCGGCATCGGGGCCTGACACATCAAACTTGGCGAAGCTGGAGAGATCCATGACGCCCACGCGCTCACGCACGGCTTCACATTCCTTGGCGACGGCATCGAACGTGTTGCCGCGGCGGAAGCCGACATCCTCGGCCTCACCGTTGAGTGAGAACCACTTCGGACGTTCCCAGCCGTGTGCCTCGGTATGCACCGCACCCATACCGTTCAGCTTGTCGAACAGCGGTGTGCAGCGCCGGTTACGCGCGGCCGGCCGTTCTTCGCCCGGCAGGTGCAGGATATACATGTGCTCGTAGGCCTGGTGCCCCTTCGCGCGGCAGTAATCCGCGTCGGCATAGGTACCGAAGCGGCGCGGATCGAGACCGGCCATGTTAATCTCGGATTCGCCGTTCATCATCCATTGCGCCAGGTACTTGCCACAACCCGCGCCCTGCGCAATGCCGATTGCCGAGCCGCAGCAGAGCCAGTAGTTCCTGAGGCCGTGGACCGGGCCCAGCAGCGGGTTATCATCCGGCGTATGCGGGATGGAGCCGTTGACCACGCGCCGAAGACCAAGTTCGGCCCAGATCGGCATGGCTTCCATGACGCCTTCCAGGTACGGCATGATCGGATCAAGCTCGTCTTCGAACAATTCGTGATCGGAGGCCCAGTCCGGAACGCCATTCGTCGCCGGCCAGGCGATACGCGACCCTTTTGTTTCATAAGGACCGATCAGCGCCGATTTCTGTTCCTGGCGATAGTAGGACGAGTTCCTGGGGTCACGAATAACGGGAATTTCACCGTCCGTTTCCACGAATTCAGGACAGGGGTCGGTCACGATGTATTGGTGCTGCATGTTGATAATGGGGAGATTAATGCCGTTCCACTCGGCGATGGCGCCGGCATGGTTACCGCCGGCGTTGACCACATGCTCGCAAACAATCTTGCCCTTGTCGGTGGTGACTTCCCATTCACCTCTTTCGGTCTGCTGGATGTCTGTCACCAGGCATTCACGCTCGATTTCAGCGCCCAGATTCTTTGCCGCGGCAGCCATGGCGTTGCAGACACCCGCAGGGTCTACATGTCCGTCGGTGTGAGTCCAGGCCCCGGCAACCACGCCATCGAGCTCGATCCAGGGAACGATTTCCTTGATTTTCGCCGGATCGATAATTTCCATTTCGGCGCCTGAATTGTCGGCGATCCCGGCGACGAGCTTGAAGAAGTCCAGCTCATGTTCGTTCGTGGCGAAGCGGATCGCGCCGCAGCCGTGCCAGCTTACGTACTGGCCGGTCATCTCTTCCAGCTTGGGATACAGCGTATTCCCGTAGTGATGAATTTTGGACATGTTGTAATCGGCGATGAAGCTGGGACAGAGCCCGGCAGCATGCCATGTGGAGCCCGAGGTCAGCTCACCCTTTTCGAGCAGAACGCAATCCGTCCAGCCGGCTTCTGCAAGATGATAAAGAAGTCCGACACCCATATTGCCGCCACCGACAATCACAACGCGAGCCTGAGTTTTCATGAGCCGTCCAATTCCCTAAAAAAGATGCGCTCCGGCAGTGTTCGCAAGGTGCGAATGTCCGGGGAAAACGAGAGTATCCATAAATGAAATTCTCAACAAGATTTTTCATTTCGGAAGAATATGAAAAATTTTTGCGCCTTATCCCCCCCAATCGCTTAATCTTGGCGCGAACAACAAGAACCAAGGGGAAAACACGAAAAATGAATCGGTTCGAAGGGAAATCGGTGCTGGTAACCGGCGCCGGGCGTGGTCTGGGCCGTCAGGTCGCCCTGGATTTCGCGAACGAAGGGGCGAAGGTCGCCGTCAATTACGCCGCATCGGAAGATGCCGCCAAGGGCGTGGTCGATAAAATCACAAAATTCGGTGGCGAAGCCATTGCCTGTCAGGCCGATATCGCCTCAAGCGCCGAGGTCAACGCTATGGTCGAAGAGGTCATGGGCGCCTTCGGCAGGATCGATATCCTGATCAACAACGCCGGCATCAGCATGGATGCGCCGTTTCTTGAGTTGTCCGAGGAAGCCTGGGATAGGGTGCTGGATGTGAACCTGAAAGGAACTTTCCTGATGTCCCAGGCCGTGGGACGGCACATGGTGGCCGCCAAACAGGGAAAAATCGTCAATTTATCGGCCAGCACCGCCGTAAGGGCCCGGGTGGGCAATGCGAACTATGCCGCCGCACGCGCCGGTGTGAACATGCTGACGCAATCCATGGCCATGGAACTGGGTCCTTACGTCAACGTCAACTGTGTCGCTCTTGGATTTGTCGACAGTCCGCTGGTACAGGAACTGTTCACGAAAGAGCAGCTTGAGGCCGCAGAGAACAAGGCGGCGCTGAAGCGCATGACAACGTTTGAGGAAACCTCCGCCTTTGTCCTCATGCTCGCATCCGACGCGACGGGCTTCATGACGGGCCAGACCATCCCCTTCGATGGCGGCGATGTTATGCGTTAGGGCAAATCCCGCGCAGAATGCAACAATCTGCGAAGACGCATTTGCGAAATTGCTGTTAGTTGAGTGCGAAGCGGAGTGACATGCACGACAGGCCGCCGTCCACCTTGGCGGCTTCGCTGGTGTCCAGTGTTTTCACGCTATATCCCTGTGACGTTAGCAGGTCTTCCGTTTTTGGATGCCCGGCGCTCAGCAAGACTACGTCGTTGACGCGGATCAGGTTGGCCGCCGCTTCCTCGCCGTCCGGTGCTTCGATGACTCGGTAACCCTCGAAACAGCCCGTCGCGGCGAGTGCTCGGCTGGAAAAGATGGTTTCCGAATCCAGCAATCCGCAATCTGTCTTGAAGTGGAGGATCTCCGGCGGGGTTTCAACGCGCCGCGCACGGTAGCCCAGGTCGCTCAGGATTCCCGCCAGAGCATCAAACCCCGCCTGGTCGGTACGTGCGGAAAGACCGATGAAGGCCTCGTCGTCGCTGAGCAGCACGTCGCCACCGTCCACAAAACCATCGCCGGGCAGGTCGATGACGGTATCGAAGGTCTCAACCAGCGTGGGGCGCAGCGCCGACGCTTCGCCGAAACGGGACTCCGCGCCGGGCCGGAGAACGATGGCTGTGGAGCCGGAAACGATGGCGGGGTCCTCGATAAAAACGGAATCGGGAAATTCCTCCAGCGCGGGCAGCAGTTTGACGCTGCCGCCGCTCGCTAAGAGGGCTTCGACGTAGGCTGCGTGCTGGGCCTCGAACTTTTCAGGATTTGGATCGTCGCCGTTCCCGTCGCGCAGGCCATCGACAACGCTCCGCGCCGGGGTGCGGGACAGGAAATGGGTAAAGCGATAGGAACGTCCTTCGGTCATGGCGTTATACGATCATCAGTTCTTTCTGGTACGGAGTCAGGTATTCAAACCCGTCCTCGGTGACGACGATGCTGTCGCCGACCCGGGTGCCGTATTTGCCTTCCACCGTAATGCCGCCATCTACGGCGAAAGCCATGCCGGGTTGCAAGACGGTCTTGTCGCCGACCTTCAGTTCAGGGCTTTCCAGGAATGAATAACCGATAGCGCGCCCGGTGCGATATCCGGGGGCGTGTCCCGCTTCGCGGTAGACGGCATCGGCGGCGGCATGCACGTCTTCAGCCACGACGCCGGGGTGGATCATGTCCAGGGCCGTTTTCTGGGCTTTCAGGGTTGTCTCATGGTCGCGCATCTGCTCGTCGGTGGCGGAGCCGATGAAGAAGTTTCGGTCGAAGCCCAGCTTGTAGTGCTTGAAATTCACCATGCCGCAGAAACAGAAATAAACCGGATCGCCCTTTTCCAGCCGCCGCACGGACGAGCGCCTGTGCACCATGCAGGTGTCATGGCCTGATTGCAGGACCTGCAGGTTATGGATGGTGGGGGAATGGTAGTGATCCTTTACAGGGTCCAGGAATTCCGCGGCCTTGCGCGTGCCGCCGGCCAGGATGGCGATGGCGACCTCGTATTCGGGAACGCCTTCCGCCAGGGCGTCCCGGCCTGCATCCATCATGGCGATGGCGACTTGTCCCGCCTGGCGCATGAGGACGATTTCATCCGCATCCTTGACGGCGCGGATTTCACCGATGAGCCGGCTGACGTCGGTAATCTGCGCCTTCGGTATGCGTGCGCCGATGTAGCCGGCGATGATGGGCGGCATTTTTGCGGCTTCTATACCTAACGTAATTTTACCGGTTCCGAACAAGGGGCGCATGACGTCACCCCAAGGCGCGCCGTCGCCGTCCTCCCAGGGCAGCACGTTGTCGAGCCAGGTCATCTCGCGGCACATGTGCGATTCCATCAGCGGCGTGACGATTGCCGGCGCTCCATCGGCGGGAACGACCATCAAGGTAGGGCGACCGAATTCAAGGCCGAGATAATTCCAGTAACCGCCGAAGTAAGCAATTGAGTCCCCGTCCGTCAGCAGGGCGAAATCGACGCCGGCGTCCTTCAGGTGTTGCTGTAGCTTGGCGGTCCGGGCTTCACAGGCGTTCGTCATGAATGTTTCCTTATGCCTCGTGTCCTGTCAGGTTCAGGGATTCACATATGCGTTGATCGTATAGGGTTCAACGAGAGCGGCCTCGTACCATTCCTGCATGGCGGGCCAGGCGTGGATGGCGTCAACGTAATTCGCGCATACACCATCGAGGGAAACATTATAGGTTTGGAAGCGTGATGCAACCGGCGCGTACATGGCATCCGCTATAGAAAACTCGCCGAACAGGAAATCGCCGGATTTCCCGTAATCGTCCCGGCATTGAACCCAGATGTCCTGTATCCTGGCGATGTCTTCTTCCACACCAGGAGCCGGGATGTGATCGGGAAAGGATTCGCGCATGTTCATGGGCATGTCGCCACGAAGAGCGGCGAATCCCGAATGCATTTCGGCGCTGATGGACCGGGCCAGGGCGCGCTGGTCCGGATCATCCGGCCACAGGCCCTCATCCGGATACAATTCGGCAAGGTATTCACAGATGGCAAGCGAATCCCAGATGATCAGGTCGCCGTGTTTCAGGACAGGAACCTTGGCCGACGGCCCGTGAGCGAGCAGGCGCTCGCGGCTGTCGGCTTCATAGAGCGGAACGACTTCCTCATCGAAGTGTGCTCCCGTTGCCTTCAGGGCCAGCCACGCCCTTAACGACCACGATGAATAGTTCTTGTTGCCAAGGACGATGGAGAGAGATTTCATTGCTTCGTTACCTGTCTAATGTCTAATCGGCTGGTGATTATCGGATCAGGATCATACGATAGGGGCGCTCATGATGCAGCTTCGAACTTTCTAAATCGGGACATAAAAATGAACGCACCGGACAGATACTTTTCCACCAGAACCACAGGCGCCATTCCCGTGACGCCCGTAACGCCAGAAAATTTTGCGGCCTGGCGCGACTCGCTTGAGGCGCAGCACCGGGCCTGGGTTGACGCCAACAATTTCAGGGCGCTGCCGGGAAGTATCTGTCTGCTGTCTGGTAAGGATGGTTCGCTCACTTCCGCCGCCGCCGGTTTTTCGGCCGAGGGCGGCAGCGAAATCTGGGATTGGGCGTCGGTGGCGAAATCCCTGCCGCCGGGCATCTATACGATCGTTCCAGGGCCGGACAAGGCCCCAATGGACAAGGATCGCGCGGAACAGGCGGCGCTGGGCTGGGGGCTGCATGGCTATGTTTTTGACCGCTATCGAAGCAACGGGACCAAACAAGGGAAGTCGGTTCAGAAGAAAGACATCACTGTCCTTGCTTGGCCGAAGCAGGCGGATAGGAAACGAGTTCTTTCCACGCTGGAAGCGACATGGCTGGTGCGCGACCTGATCAATGCGCCGGCTTCCGACATGGGGCCGGAGCAGCTTGCAAAAGAGGCGCGGAAGTTGGCGAAAAAACACAAGGCGTCATTTTCCGTCATCAAGGGAGGCGCCTTGCTGAAGGCCGGGTATCCCGCCATTCATGCCGTCGGGCGGGCCAGTGCCCAGGCGCCGCGCCTGATCGATTTCTCCTGGGGCAAGAAGACTGCGCCGAAGGTGACGCTGGTCGGCAAGGGTGTGTGTTTCGATACGGGCGGGCTCGATTTAAAACCGGCGGGCAACATGAAGCTGATGAAAAAGGATATGGGCGGCTCCGCCCTGGTCCTGGGTCTTGCTTCCATGATCATGGAAGCCGGCCTGGCGGTTCGCTTGCGGGTGCTTGTTCCGGCTGTGGAAAATAGTGTCGACGGATCCGCCATGCGGCCGCTGGATGTCGTTCCGACCCGAAAAGGATTGACTATCGAAATCGGCAATACGGATGCCGAAGGCCGCGTCATCCTGGCGGACGCCCTGGCCGAGGCCGTTACTGAGAAGCCGGAACTGATTATTGATTGCGCGACCCTAACGGGCGCGGCGCGAGTGGCGCTCGGAACCGAGGTGCCCGCCCTGTTTTGTAACGATGACGAGATGGCGGCCGGTATTCTTTCCAATAGCGCAATGGTTTCCGATCCGCTCTGGCGGCTGCCCTTGTGGCATGGCTATAAATCCCAGATCGACGGCAAGGTCGCCGATGTCACCAACTCGCCGGACAGCAATTTCGGCGGCGCCATCACTGCTGCTTTGTTCCTTGAACGGTTCGTCCAGCCCGACAAGGGTGAAGCGCCGTCCTGGGCGCATATCGACATGATGGCCTGGAATATCTCGTCCAGGCCCGGCAGGCCGGAAGGTGGTGAAGCCATGGGCATGCGGGCACTGTTTTCTTATCTGTCGGAACGTTTCGGCAGCTGACTGTCTTTAGACGCCTTGGAGATTCTTTTGGTTCGGGAAGAATTGTTGCCGAATCGGAACAAAATCGATAGCATGGCGTCATGTCAATCGACCTTACCGAGATACAGGCTCTCGATCTCTGGCGCCGCGCCATTGTCGACAGTGTCCGGATCGATGCCCCGGACCTGAGCGCCCGGCAGATGGCCATGTTGCTGACGGTCTACCTGACGCCTCCGCCCCATACGGTCAGGGGCATGGCTTCATCGCTTAACATATCAAAACCTGCCGTCACGCGCGCCATCGACCGGTTGAGCGACCTGGGCCTGGTCAGGCGAAAGCCCGATGAAAACGACCGGCGCAGTGTCCTGATCCAGCGCACCGTCAAGGGCTCGGTCTTCCTGCGTGAATTCGGTGAACTGGTGGTGTCTGCCGCCCGATCCCAGGAATCGAGCGGCCCGCACGGTGTGCCTGCGGGACGTTACTGAGCCGCAGGGCAGAATTCTCATTCAATCAAATCAGGTCGCGTGCCGATGGCTTGGCGTGCGGAACCGGTGCAGATATGTCGGTACGATGGCTTCCGCCGTATGGGCCTGAACACCGAGATCCGACAATCCGGGCAGCTCGCCCGAAGCGATGTTGTCGGTTTTCAATAATTCAACCTGGTCACGGGTCAACAGGGGCTTTGGCATGAGCCCAGCGAAGAGACCGATAAGTTCGGCCACCGTATAGCAGACCGGCATCAGCAATCGCTTGCGGTTGGTGGCGGACAGGATCAGTTCCATGACCTGCTTAAAGCTGTAGACCGTCGGTCCCACGAGCTCGTAGGTTTTGGATGTGGCGTCATCGTTCGCCAGCGCCGCCACAATGGCGTCGGCGACATCGCCCACATAGACGGGCTGGAATTTCGGCCCGCCATTGCCGTAGAGATTGATCTCCAGACCGTATTCGCCGCCAAGGCGGATATCGGGTATGACGGGTGCGCCGATGACCGGCAGCGCCGGCGTCAGACGGCACAGGCCAGCAAACAGGTTGAAAAAACCGTCTTCCGGTCCGAAAACGACGCTGGGGCGCATGATGGTTGCGCCGGGGAAGGCGCTTTTGACAGCGGTCTCGCCTTCGGCCTTCGTCCGGGCGTAATCGGAATGGGACTGGGCATCAGCCCCGAGCGCCGAAATGTGAACAAGGCGTTCAACACCTGCGTCACTGGCGGCCTGCGCGATGTTGGCAGCGCCTGCAACATGGACATTGCCGAATGTCTGCTTTCCCCACTCGGACAGGATACCAATCGCATTGACGACGCAAGCAGCGCCGTCGACGGCCTGCCTGACGGAGGCAAGGTCCTTGACGTCGGCCGGCCAGGGGACAACCTGTCCCGCATCGCCCATGGGCTTCAGGAAACTCGCCGCTTCCACGTCGCGAACCGCGGCGCGGACATTGTAGCCTAAGGAAGCAAGCCGTTTGACGAGATGCCGTCCCAGAAATCCGGAACCGCCAAATACCGTGATAATGGGCCGGGTCATAGGGTTACTCCGTTCTCAGTATGAAAATTCCTGACCATGAACTTCATGGCTACAAGAACCTACAATTAGCACGTTTTCAAGCCTTGCGCAGCCACCGGATTACAATGCGCGGGCATAGGCGTCAACCTTGGCGGTTGACAACGCCCGGAACCCGAAGTATCTGCTACTCCGCCGCCGATGGCGGACCGTTCTAAAGCTTAAGCCCAGGTGGCGGAATTGGTAGACGCGCTGGCTTCAGGTGCCAGTGACCATTATGGTCGTGGAAGTTCGAGTCTTCTCCTGGGCACCATTTCCTTTCTGGCTGGATTCTGTTACCACTTACACACAGGAATACTAACGTCAGCCGGGAAAAATCCTAATGAGCAAAAAATCTGACAGCGGAAGCATCCACTATCATATCGGCGATCTGCCGGATGACGTTACCTTTGGAGATGCTGTTGCCGTTGATACGGAAACCCAGGGATTGAACCCGCATCGGGACCGTCTTTGTGTTGTTCAGTTGTCCTCCGGTGACGGATCGGCCCATCTGGTCCACTTCCCCGAACCGGTTTACGACGCGCCCAATCTCAAGCGCCTGATAGCCGACCCGGCCGTTACCAAGATTTTCCATTATGCCCGTTTTGATGTTGCAATCATGCGCCGTTATCTCGGTGTCATGTGCACGCCGGTTTACTGTACCAAGATCGCCTCCAAGCTGGTGCGTACCTATACGGATCGTCACGGCCTGAAGGACCTGTGCCGTGAAATGCTGGGCATTGAATTGTCCAAGGAACAACAGTCTTCCGACTGGGCGACCGGCGAATTGACGCCAGCCCAGCAGGAATATGCCGCCAGGGATGTTCTCTATCTGCATGAACTCCGTGACAAGATGGAAGAGCGCCTGACACGTGAAAACCGGCGCGAACTGGCCTTGGCCTGTTTCGCCTTTTTGCCGGTTCGGGCGGAGCTGGACCTGGCGGGATGGGGTGAGGAAGACATATTTCATCATTAGGTCGGCAATGATCGAACGATGATGCGCCTGCGTTGACCTGACGCCCTGAGAATCGCATACTTACATGGATCATCGGGCGACGTGGTTTGCCATTTGATTCAATCCGTTACGGTGAAATTCATCTTTTACCGAAGAAGTTCAGGATCCGGAAAATAATGAGCTCAGCAGAGAAAATGCCCGATACCGATCAGCGCACGGGAAATCAGGATATCGATTCCGCCAGGCGCGTCCTTGGCAATGAGGCGTCAGCCCTGTTGGCCCTGGCTCAAAGCCTGGGTGATGAGTTCGTCAAGGCCCTTGATATCCTTTCGGCCGTGACCGGGCGCGTTGTGGTGACCGGTATGGGGAAAAGCGGCCATATCGCCAACAAAATCGCCGCCAGCATGGCGTCGACGGGAACGCCGGCTATCTTTGTCCATCCGGCCGAGGCCAGCCACGGCGACCTTGGCATGATCACCAGTGAGGACGCCATTTTCGCCCTGTCGAATTCAGGCGAAACATCCGAACTGGCGGACCTCGTCGACTACGCGACGCGGTTTTCAATTCCCATCATTGCCCTGACGGGAAGAAACAACAGCACTCTGGCCAAGGCGGCGAGCGTCGCCCTGGTCTACCCGGATGTCGATGAAGCCTGTCCCATGGGCCTGGCGCCGACGACATCGACGACAATGATGCTTGGCCTGGGCGATTCTCTTGCCGTCGCGTTGCTGGAACGAAAAGGTTTCTCACCTGACGACTTTCATGTGTTCCACCCCGGTGGGAAGCTTGGCAAGCAATTGCTCCAGGTCGGAGACCTGATGCACGCAGGCGAGTCCCTGCCGCTGGTCAGGTCGGAAGCCAGCCTGCAGGAAATGATTGTCATCATGACGGAAAAAAGCTTCGGATGCGCCTGTGTCGTTGACGATGACGACAAGTTGCTGGGTATCTTTACCGATGGCGATCTCAGGCGCGCTTTCGATAAGCCCAATCTTGACGCAAAGGCTCGCGACGTCATGACGCAAGGACCGAAAACCGTCTCCAAGGCGACACTGGCGACCGAAGCGTTGCGTATCATGAATGAAAATTCCATAACCACGTTGTTTGCCGTTGAAAATGACAGACCGGTTGGCATTCTTCATATCCATGATTGCCTGAGGGCCGGGATCGCCTGATCCAGGTTCCGTCATGTCGGTAATCAACTTACAGATGGGAAATTGAGGACATATTGGATACGCCGGAACAACTCGGAACTGGTAATACCCCGGGTATTCAACCCTCTGCCGGAGGGTTTGGAGAAGATAAACGCTCAATGCGCATTGAAGGACTGTCCCGTATCGGCCAGGCCCGGCGTTTGCATCCCCTTTACAGCAGGTTTGTTCGTTTTCTGAAATTTATCCTGCCTGTTGTCGCCCTGGTGCTGGTGGTGATCGTCATCGCCTGGCCCTATATCCAGAAAGAAAGCATTCAGCTCACGATCGGTTTTACAACCGGCACCGTTGACGGGGCCGAGGATCCGACGATGGTCAATCCCCGCTATACGGGCGTTGATTCCGATCAACAACCATTTGCCATAACCGCGGACTTGGCGAAAAACCTGGTGCTGGATACGGACAGGGTTGAACTGGAAATGCCAAAGGCTGATGTTACGCTCGGGGACGGAACCTGGTTACTGATTACGGCTGAAACGGGCGTTTACGGCCGCGAAGAAGGCTTGCTGGACCTGTCCGGAAACGTGAACATATTCCATGACCAGGGATACGAAATGATAACGGATGCCGTGCGGATTGATCTTAACGCCCGGACAGCGGAAAGTGTTACAAGGGTAATAGGGCAGGGGCCTGTTGGTGATCTGGAATCTGAAGGGTTCAAAATGAATAACAGGGATAAGGTCATCTATTTTACAGGCAAGGCGAAGTTGAGCCTGTATCCTGATTCCCTGGGGGGTAACTGATGAAAGAGTGCCGAGTGAGCCTTATGAAGATACCCGGAACGCGAATGGGTTTGGCGATCCTTCTGGTCGCGGCTCTGTTTCTGCAATGCAGCCCGTCTATTGCCCAGAGCCTGAACATCGCCAGTGGCGGTGAAGATGGTGGACCTATCGAGATTTTCGCCGATAACGGCATCGAATGGCTGCAAGGCGAAAACATCTTTGTCGCCCGGGGCAACGCCAGGGCGGTTCGCGGCGAGGTTATCGTCGATTCGGATATTCTAAGGGCCTATTACCGGGACAATGGCGGTAATACGGAAATCTGGCGCCTGGATGCGGAAGGCTCGGTTGAAATCAAATCGCCGACGGAAACGGCATATGGCGATCTTGCTATTTATGACGTCATCAATGGCGTCCTCGTGCTCCGTGGTGGGGATGTCCGGTTTGTCGCTGGCGAGGACACGATTACCGCCAGGGACCAGATCGAATATTGGGAAACCAAACAGATAGCCGTGGCCCGTGGTAACGCCGTCGCCGTAAGAGGAGACAAGACACTGATGGCCGAGGTGCTGGTCGCCAATTTCAGGCGCAATGACCAGGGCTCGACGGATATCCATCGTGTTGATGCTTATGATAACGTCACCATTGTGACAACCCAGGAAACCGCCACATCAGACCGTGGCGTTTACCAGGTTGCTTCCGGAGTGACGACCCTGACGGGCAATGTCAAAATAACGCGAGGTCAGAATATCCTCACCGGCTGCAAGGCGGAGGTCAATCTGAACACGGGGACCAGCAAGATGTTTGCCTGTGAGAGCCAGACCGGTGAGCGGGTTCAAGGCACCCTTATACCGGAAAAAAGCACCTCCGAATGATGAAAATCCGACGCAAGGCTTGCATTCCGACGCAGATGCGTAGAAAAGAATAAGCATGAACGAGCAGCAGGATCATATACATACGGTGGAACAGGGGCAGGAGTCTGCCCCTCAACTGGTGACCTCCACCACACGCCCCGGACTTTTCGCCGACAATCTCGGGAAACGCTTCAAGAAACGCCCTGTTGTTCGTGGCGTTTCTCTTTCCGTACAGCGTGGCGAGGTCGTGGGGTTGCTGGGGCCTAACGGCGCCGGCAAGACGACCTGTTTCTACATGATAACCGGGCTGATCCAGCCCGATCACGGGACCATCGTCATGGACGGTCAGGATATAAGCGGCCTGCCCATGTACAGACGGGCGAGGCTGGGTATCGGATATCTGCCACAGGAAGCGTCGATCTTCCGCGGCCTGACGGTTGAGAACAATATTCGCGCCGTTCTGGAAGTTTCCGAACCGAAGTATGAACGCCGCGAAGCCCTGCTGGATGCCCTTCTGGCGGAATTCTCCATCACGCATCTACGCCGGACACCGTCTCTGGCTCTCTCAGGTGGTGAGCGGCGGCGGGTGGAAATTGCACGCGCCCTGGCGTCAAATCCGCATTTCGTTCTGCTCGATGAACCGTTCGCGGGAATTGATCCCATTGCTGTCGGAGATATCCGAGATCTCGTCAGTCATCTTAAAGACCGGGGGATCGGTGTTCTGATAACGGACCATAATGTCCGTGAAACCCTGGATGTTATCGATCGCGCCTACATCATCCATGACGGTATGACGCTGATGGAAGGCGCCCCCAAGGATATCGTCGGAAACGAAGATGTCAGGCGGGTGTACCTTGGTGATCGATTTAATATCTAGGCCGGATTTTCATCCTTATGGATGTCCAGAGTCGCATTCACTCGTCACCCTGTCACTGAATTGTGATGGATGAACCGCCATGGTGCTGACGCCCAGACTTGATCAAAGGCAATCCCAGTCACTGGTCATGACGCCCCAGTTGCAGCAAGCCATCAAGCTGCTGCAGATGTCCAATCTTGAACTGGCTGGATACCTTGAGGCGGAACTGGAAAAAAACCCCATGCTTGAACGTGACGATGCGTCAAGCGATACGGCGACTGGCGGGGCGGATGAAAACGACCGGCCGGTGGAGACGGAAAACTCGGGCGATGAGTTAGGTACGGTAGAACCGGAAAACCTGAACGACATCGATTTTGATTCAAGGCCTGGTGATGTTGAAATACCCGATGAAGCCGGTCTCGATGTCGATTATGACAATATCTACAACAACACATCTGATAGCGAAGCGCCTCAGCCTGCCCTGAACGACATGAACTACACAGGGATGTCGGGGATGGGTGGCGGTTCTTCGCAAGGGTTCGACGGCGACCTGCCCGGCATTGAGGAAACGGTTTCCGAAAACCCCACAATGCGAGAACATCTGATCGACCAGCTGCATATGGAGATTTTCGACCCCGTTGACCGCATGATCGGCCAGCACCTTATCGGCATGCTCGATGAGGCGGGATATATCATCGGCGATCTGTCGGAAATTGCTGAAACGCTTGGCTGCCCTATCGAACGCGTCGAGGAGACCCTTGCCCGAATTCAGGATTTTGACCCGCCCGGTATTTTTGCCCGCAACCTGAGTGAATGTCTGTCCCTGCAGTTACGCGACAGGGACCGTTACGATCCCGCCATGGCGGCGCTGGTGGATAATCTTGAGTTGGTCGCTAAAAGGGAATTCACGGCCTTATGCAAGATCTGTGGCGTGGATATGGAAGACATAACGGAGATGGTCCAGGAATTGCGTGACCTGAATCCCAAACCCGGCCTTGAATATGAACATGACCTGATACAGGCCGTTACGCCGGATGTCTTCATGCGCGCCCAGCCACGTGGAGGGTGGTTCCTGGAGCTTAACAATGAAAACCTGCCCAGGGTGCTGGTTAATAACCACTATTTTTCGGAAGTCAGCAAAGGCCCGCTGGAGAAGTCGGACAAGGAATACATCAATGAGCAATACCAGACGGCGAACTGGCTGGTAAAAGCCCTGCACCAGCGCGCCACCACCATCTTAAAGGTAGCCAGCGAGATCGTCCGTCAACAGGATGCTTTTTTCAGAAAAGGGGTGCAGTTCCTGAAGCCGCTCGTTCTTCGTGATATTGCAGATGTCATTGATATGCATGAGAGCACCGTCAGCCGCGTCACCTCGAACAAGTACATTTCAACACCGCGCGGCATATTCGAGTTAAAGTATTTTTTCACCTCCTCTATTGCCAGTTCCACGGGTGGCGACGCCATTTCAGCCGAATCGGTTCGCTATAAAATCAAGGAAATGATTGATGCGGAAGATCCGAAAAAGATTCTTTCTGATGATAAAATTGCCGCGATCCTGAAAGGCGAAGGCATGGACGTCGCCCGAAGGACCGTAGCTAAGTACCGGGAATCGTTAGGTTTAGGGTCTTCAGTTCAACGGCGGCGAGAAAAATCGGCGCCAAAATGATAAACTTGCTCCAAGTGACAAAACGTTGATCGGTATTGATCTGAAAAATAATGGAAACCATGCTATTGACTTAACCGGATCGTGAAACTAATTTCCGGGCCTCCGCATCCAGTGGTTCAGTGGCAATAATCGATTGAGTGCCTGTTAAACTGGCGTAGGAAAATTTAGATGGTTATCGGATTTAGCGATCCTGAAACCGGGTTCACATTATTCATTTCATAATTTGCGGTACGGTTTTACCCATGGAAGTATCCGTTAAGGGACATAACGTTGATGTTGGCGATGCCTTGCGCAGCCATATCAATGAGCAATTGCAGACGAGTGTCGGCAAATATTTCGATAAGGCGTTGGATGCCAGCGTGACGATTTCGAGGGAGACCACGCACGGTTTCCATGTTGAGATCACCGTTCATCCCGTGCGCGCCATGATGGTTCAGGCTGGAGCTTCCGGAGAGGATGCCTATGGCGCCTTCGACGGCGCACTCGACAGAATTACCAAACAGCTTCGCCGCTACAAGCGCCGCCTGAAGAACCACCACAAGGTCAAGCCTGATGAGGGTTTCCTCGCTGCACAGCAGTATGTTCTGCAGTCTGAAAATGAAGTCGAGGAACTGCCGGAAGAAGGTGACCCTGCCATTATTGCAGAGATGAACACGGAAATTGCAACGCTTAGCGTCGGTGAAGCCGTAATGCGGATGGACCTGGCCCATGCTCCGATACAGATGTTCCGTAACACGAGCAATGGTCGGTTGAATGTGGTCTACCGGCGTGAAGATGGAAATATCGGATGGATTGATCCGGAACAGGCGGGTTGAACCGCCGGCGCAGATGCTACTCATTGTGCATCACGCGCCTCAGGATAATCACAAGGAGTAGTCATGGAGATCATCGATCTCATAGCCCCGGAAAGTGTCGTAGCCAGCCTGAAGGCCAGCAGCAAGAAACAGGCGCTTCAGGATCTCGCTGATAAAGCATCCGCAATCACGGGCCAGCATGAACGGGCGATATTTGACGTTTTGATGGAGCGTGAGCGCCTTGGTACGACCGGGGTCGGTAATGGCATCGCCATACCGCACGGCAAGCTGCCGTCGTTGGAACGCCTTTATGGCGTGTTTGCCCGACTTGATGAGCCGGTTGATTTCCAGGCAATCGACGACCAGCCGGTAGATCTGGTTTTTCTGTTGCTGGCGCCGGAATCAGCGGGTGCCGATCACCTGAAAGCCTTGGCCAGGGTGTCCCGGCTGTTACGTGACAAGGATACGTGTGAGAAACTGCGTGGTACGGACAGTGCGGACGCGCTCTTCGCCTTGTTGACAGAATCGACGGAAAATCGCGCCGCTTAAACTTTATCCCTACGGATTTAATGGACGCTGACGGCTTCCAGACCCTCACGGATAACTGTTGCCATGGCAAGGTCACGAGTTTCAGCTATACCGATCGGGTTGCCGTCCGCTGCGTGAATGCCATAGGCCATGTGGCCCGTTAACCGTCCATTTTCATCCCGCAGTTCCACCGGCCTGACATAGGCGATGTGTTCGGATCCCCACATGGCGAAATCCTGCGCCGACAGGCGGGCCGCATGGATAGGCTTGATCATGGTGTGGGTGTCATTATCGTGCGTCATTTGAACCTCCTTTAGAAGCGTTCTTCTGGTTCAACCGGCGCCCCTGGCGGGCACACCGGGCTGGGTGGTTATTCGGCGTCGGGCTTGACGTCGATGGTCTTCTGATTGCCGACGGCCGCCTTGGCGGTTTCGGATTTGGTGATCGGAATGGTGCGCACCTCGGGCTCCGGTATGTGCTGCTGCAGGTCGACGTGCAACAGCCCGTTATCGAGGGATGCGCCCTCGATTTCAATGCCGTCCGCCAACAGGAAACTGCGCTGGAACTGGCGTGCGGCGATTCCACGGTAGAGGAACACCCGGTCCGTTTCGTTCTCACTGTTCCGTCCGCGTATCACCAATTGATTGTCCTCGACCGTGACCTGCAGGTCATCCATGGAAAATCCGGCTACGGCCAAGGTGATGCGTAGCTTGTATTCGCCTGTCTGTTCGATGTTGTAAGGGGGATAACCTTCCGCGGACGTCTTGGAAACGCGGTCCAGCATCCTTTCCAGATGGTCAAACCCTAGTAACAGGGGGCTATTAAAACCGGTTGCCCGGGACATTACGGGTCTCCTCCTTGAATACGAGCGAGCAAGCCATTACGGCTCCCGAAATATGGCCTTCCTGACAGAAGCGCCAAAACCCCCGATGGTCCCAAAGGCGCCACCGGTACCAATAAGATGGGTCCGTGCGCGGCCTCTGTCAATATCTTCAAACCCTGTTAGGGTAGAGGTAGAGATTGGGGGAAAGGGAATGATATTCGCCGGATTCTGGTTCGATGAAGCATGGGACACCATAAACGGCGTGCCGCAACGCGCCCTGCGTGAAAGAACGACCGCCGACGTCTGCATCGTCGGTGGTGGATTCTTGGGATTATGGACGGCGATCCGGCTGAAGGAAGCCGACCCGTCGACGGATGTGGTCATTGTTGATCGCGCTATATGCGGCAGCGGCGCCAGTGGGCGCAATGGCGGCCTGGCGGATACCTGGTGGGTCAAGTTTCAGTCCCTTGTTGACGTCTGTGGCGTGGAGGAAGCCCGCCGGCTCGCCCATGCCACGAATGACATCGTTCAGTACCTTGATGCGTTTACGAAAGCCAATGGCATCGATATCGAATATCGCCGTGACGGACGTCTGTGGTCGGCGACCGGTCCATTGCAGATGGGGGTGTGGAATTCTGTCATCGATATGCTGGATGGATATGGTGAGCACCCGATCGAAACCTTAAGCGATGACGATGCCCGGCGAATGGGGGCGACGGATCAGGTCATTGGTGGCTGTTTTGAAGCCAATGCGGCCACGGTGCAACCGGCGAAGCTGGGTCTCGGCCTCCGGCAGCATGCCCTTAACCTGGGTGTTCGTATTTATGAACATTCACCCCTGATCAACCTGTTGCGCTCCAGGCGCCCCATTGTTGAGACCCCTGGTGGGGTGATCGAGGCCGGCAAGGTCGTGATCGCCATGAATGCCTGGGGCACGATATTCCCCGAGCTCAGGAAGTTCAGCTTCCCCCTGGCCGCCGACATGATCGCCACGGATCCGGCTGCTGATGTCCTTGAGGCTTCAGGATGGAGGCTTGGAACCGGCCTCTGCGATTCTCATCTGGCCATCTCGTTCTGGCGCAATACGGTAGGCGGGCGTGTGGTTTTCGGCAAGGCGGTCGGCAAGTTGGCGTTCGGCGGCTCATTGTCCGATCATTATGACGGACCATCGCCGAGGGCAGAAGAAGTTGAAAACCAGTTCAGGCGCTATTATCCGGCCTTCAGATCCGTTCGGGTTGCAAAGACCTGGACCGGTCCCATCGATCGCTCGTTAAAGGCCTTGCCGGTGTTCGGCCGCCTGGGCGGGCATCCGAGCATCTTTTTCGGTATCGGGTTTTCCGGTGAAGGGGTAGTGCAGACCGTCGTCGGAAGTTATATCGTCAGCGCACTGGTCAGGGGCGATGATAACGAATGGTCACGGAGCGGACTGGTGCGGGACCAGGCGGAGCCATTCCCACCGGAGCCGTTCCGGTATGTGGGCGGCAACATCGTCAAGAGGGTTCTCCATCGCATGGACGCCCTGCAGGATCAGGCGCGGGAGCCGGATCTGGTAACCCGCGCCCTTGCCGGTCTTGCGCCGCCCGGCGCTTTGCCGCCCAGGAAAGAATGAGCCGGGATCAAAAAAATTTTAAAAAAATTTGCATAAAATTCGATGGATGTGATCCAGATCACAGCCTTATGGACCGATATGGGGCATGATTGGAGAATGAATAGAGCGAACAACATGTCGCTCCCGGTTTTTTTAAGTTTTTTTGTTTAGTTATCTCCCTCTCTATTTTTCCTCATCGGTCCTTTTCAGGGCCGAATTTTTTTGGGCTTCAGCCAAAAAATAAGGCCGCCGGGTTTACGCCCGGCGGCCATAGATTGTAACAGGGAGGTATTTATAAATGCTCAGCCCTTCCAGACGCCTTCCTTGCGGACATCGTCCATGGTCATTTCGACGGCCTTGTACATGATATCCATCATCTTATCGGTCTGTTCCTTGGTGATGATGCAGGGCGGCGAGAACACGCACATGTTGATCATGGGCCGTACAAACAGACCCATTTCATGACAGTGGGCGTCGATCCGCTTACCGATTTCATGATCCAGCGCCAGCACCGTTTCTTCGTCCTGGCCGCTGGTGATATCGCATTCCAGGGCGCCCAGCAGGCCTTCGCCGCGGACATCGCCGATAATGGGGATTTCCCGCATTTCCTGCAAGCGGGCCTGCATATGGGGACCAATTTCTCGGACATGCTCCAGGATGCCCTCACGCTCGATGATCTCGATGTTCTTGAGCGCAGCGGCGCAGGCCACGGGATGACCGGAATAGGTGAAGCCGTTTGAGAAATAGGAATCCGGCACATCGTCACCGGAAATGCTCTGGATCACCTCATCGGAAATCAGCACGGCGCCAAGAGGCTGGTAGCCTGAGGTAATACCCTTGGCCGTGGTGATGATATCGGGAACGATGCCGTAAACGTCTTCCGAGGCGAACCAGTGACCCAACCGGCCCCAGGCGGTAACAACCTCATCGGAAATGTAAAGGATATCGTGCTTGCGGCAGATTTCCAGGAAACGTTTGTGATAGCCCTTGGGCGGGATGGAGACGCCGCCAGACGCCAGCAGGGGCTCGCCGATAAAAGCGGCGACCTTGTCGGCGCCGAGTTCAAGGATCTTGTCTTCGAATTCCTTGCACAGGAACTCAAGCCAGTCCTCGACACTCATGCCTTCCGGGCGTTTGTAGGGCTTCGGATCGGAAATATGGTGGAAGATTTCCGTGTTGGTATCCATGAAGCTCTTGTCCCGCTCCTTGCCGGCGGCGGAAGAACTGAGATACGTGGAGCCATGGTAGGCGCTGTGGCGTGAAATGATGTGTTTCTTCTCGGGCCGCCCCAGTACGTTGTTACGGTACATGACAAAACGCAGTGCCGAATCCACAGCCGTTGATCCGGAATTAGTCATGAAAACGTTGTTCAGGTTGCCGGGTGAAATTTCAGCCAGCTTGGCGGCCAGCAATGCTGCCGGCTCGTTCGCTTCCGTCCACGGTGAACAATAAGGCATGCCCAGGGCCTGGTCGCGAATGACATCGGCCATTTCCTCGCGACCATAACCGATATTAACGCACCACATGCCGCCAGGGCCGTCGATATAGCGTCTGCCGTCGGTGTCGTAATAATAGATTCCTTCGGCGCGCCGCACGATGGTGCGTTTGTTTTTACCGAGATTCTTTACGCCCTCCCAAGGATGGATGAAATGATTGTCTTTTTCCTGCAGCTGTTCCGTGCCGAGATTGGATAGGACGTTCATGATGTACCTCTGATAAGTTTTTCCGTGCCCCAAAAGAATCACACCGCCCTGCACGGCGCTGGCGAGTGATGTCGAAATTTCTGCATTCCCCAGTGTTCAATGTAGGGAGCATTTGTCCCAGTATGAATATCTGGTTTGTAATATCCGGAATGTAATAGCGCATTTTAGATAGCCCAAACAGCATTCTTGCATGTTTCAGGGAAAACATGACAGCATTCGTCACTGTCTTTTGATGGGGAGAGATTGACATGGCGGAACAAGTGAAACTCACCGGAAACGAGGACATTTCCGGCCTGAAGTGGACAAAGCGCACACTTCCGAGCCACGCTTACTACGATCCAGACGTTTTCCGCCGCGAAATGCAGGAAATCTGGTTCAAGGAATGGGTCTATCTGTGCCGCAGCGATGCCCTGGACGGCCCCAGAACCTATCGAACGTTTGAGATTGCGGACCAGGGCATACTGCTATTGCGAGACGGTGACGGCGCCTTGCAGGCATTTCACAACACCTGTCCCCATCGCGGCTCACAGCTCAAAACGGACAAGGGCGGCAAATTCAATTCAAACCTGATCGTCTGCCCCTATCATCAATGGAGCTTCAGCATGCAGGGCGATCTCGTCAGGACGACCTCGCTTTCGGAGGCGGTGGATTTCTGCAAGGAAGATCACCCCTTGTACCGCATTGCCCTGCACGAATGGCGTGGGTGCGTGTTCATTTCACTGGCTGAAAGTCCCGTACCGTTCGAAGAAGCGCAAGGGAACAGTCTGGATACGTTCAATAACTGGCCGGTCGAGGACCTGCTCGTCGCCGAAACCTGGACGCATGTCATGGATTGCAACTGGAAAACCTTCTGGGACAATTACATGGAATGCCTGCACTGCCCGGATATCCATCCTGAGCTTTGCGACATAATGCCAAGAACGAAGCGGCGCATGACGTCCATGAAGGACGACCCCAATTGGAAAGAGCATGAGAACTCGACCGATCCCTACTATTCAAGGGGGCTGAAGCCTGGCGCCGAAACCTGGTCCTACAACGGCAAAGCGGCAACGTACCAGTTTGAGAACCTGACGGAGGAAGAACGGTTTGAAGGCGTTCATTTCATGACCCTGCTGCCGACCATTTATATGGCAGGCCATGTCGATTACATGCGTATCGTGCGCCTGACGCCCCTGGGACCGGAAAAAACGGAGATTCAGGCGGAATGGCTGATCCCGCAACAAACGGTGGATGATTCCAATTTTGACAGGCAAAACACATTCGGATTCGCCAGACTGGTGATGGAACAGGATGTCGTCGCTTCCGAGATGAACCAGCGCGGCATGCACTCCATCCGTCATGACACCGGCGTTTTCATGCCGGAAGAAGTCTGGTTGCACGGATTTGCCGAATGGTACAGGGAAAGAATGGGGAACGGCGAAACCTGATAGGCAGCTATTCCGCCGTCACATAGCCTTCCCGCAGGTCTCGCTCCACCCTGTCGGCGGTCCTTTCCGACGGGTCGCCCCAGCCGCCGCCGCCGGCGCCGTTCAGCCGGATGACATCGCCTTTTTGCATGCGGATCGACACCCATTTGCTGGTCAGCGGTTTTTCATGGTTGGTTCCGGGGTTCAGCACGGCGCCCGAAGGACCGCCCTTGCCGCCGCCCTCAAATCCCCACGGCAGGCAATCCGGCATAGACTGCTGCAGGTAACCCGACACGATGGAGCTGGACGCCAATAACTGATAGTCACGGCGAATGCCGAGCCCGCCCCTGAATTCGCCGCTGCCGCCCGAATCCGGGATCAGTTCGCTTCGCAGGACCCGGAAGGGGCTCATCTGTTCCATGATTTCGGCGGACAGGATGGCGCAGTTGCCGCCATGGGTGTCGATGGCGCTCATGCCGTCACCGTCCTGATAGCCGCCCATGCCGCCACCGATAATATCAGCGATGACGTAGTAAGGTTGCGGTTGGTCCGAAGCATGCCTGTCGTCGACACCGCCGGCGCAGACAGTCGGGAATGAAACGTGTGCACCCGCCGAGGCCGTATCGGCAGCCAGCGGCGCCAGGGTCTTGATCACGGCGTCCGCAACGGCCTGTTGGGTCAAGTGCCGGACGGAAACCGCCGCCGGATAGGCTGGCGCCAGCAAACTTCCTTCGGGCACGTGGATGTCGATGGGCCTGTTGCAGCCCTCATTCTGCGGCAGGCCGGGTGCGAAAACGGCTTTTACCGCATAATGCACCATGGAAATGGTCGAAGACGCCGGGCAGTTGAGGGCGTTATCGCGTTGTTCGCTGGTTCCGGCAAAATCGATCTTCAAACGGCCGTCGCGGATGGAAACGGCAACCTGAATCCTGATCGGTTCTTCCGTGGCGACGTCGTCCTCGACCAGGACATGGGCTTCATTGCCGGCCTCGCCGATTTCATTCAGCGCATTCTCGATGAATGTCTGGGTATAGTCGAGACAGGCTTCGGCCAGGGCCTGGAACTGCTCCTTGCCGTGACGGCTGCACAAATCGCGCATGCGGTTTTCGCCTGTCCGGCAACCGGCGATCTGTGCCCTCAGGTCGCCCAGGCAGGCGCGTGGGTCGCGCACGTTGGTCTTGATGATGGCGAAAATCGCCTTGTTGGCTTCGCCGCCTTCCAACAGTTTTAGCGGCGGCAGTACAAGTCCTTCCTCGAACAACTCAACGCTGTCGGAAGCCTCCGTACCCGGCACCTTGCCGCCGACATCTATGTGATGCGCGATGGTGGATGCGATGGCGATGATTTCACCCTCGAAAAACACGGGACTGAACAAAACGATGTCCATGGTGTGCGTGCAACCCCGGTAGGGATCGTTACAGATGATGACGTCACCGTCATTCCATTCGGACAGGGGAATTTCTTCCAGGACATGCTGCACGGCCGTGGGCATGATGCCGAGTTGGGCCGGAATGGTCTCTGCCTGGGCGATCATGTCGCCGTTGGGCAGCAACAGGCCGCAGGCGTAATCGTACATGTCCCAGATGATCGAGGAATAGGCGGATCGTCTGAGGGCGACCGACATTTCCTCGGCGACACCGATAAGTTCGTGCTGAAAGATATCGCGACTGACGGGATCAACGCTCATTATCCGTCTCCCTTTTCACGGGTGATGACCATAACGCCGTTTGCTTTGACGGTTCCAGTATGCCCGTTCAACAGCAGGACTGTCGAATCCGTTTGCGTGACAAGGGCGGGGCCAGCGATTTCCTCGCCTTTGCGAAGATTTCGCCTGGCGTGGACGGGAACGTCCTGAAAACCCAGACTGGAATCAAGAAAGACCTTGCGCTGGCCGGTTGATGCCGTTTCCGCGTCCGCTTCAGCCAGTTCTGAATCATGGCTTGCCTTGTCGATCTCGCCAAATCCTTCCATGCGCAGGTTAACGATTTCGACGGGCTGATCCGGATCGGAATGCCCGTAGGTCTTCTGGTGCAGCTCGTTATAACGGGCGCAGATCGCGTCGTGGTCCCACCACCCGTCCTGGTCCGGGGTGTCGATGGGGGTGAGCAGTTCATGGAACTGCCCTTCGTAGCGCAGATCGGCAAAGCACCGGAAACGGCGGTGGCTGTCATCGATCCCGTCAGCGTCCAGTTGTTTTTCCAGGTACTGTTTAAGTTCGCCGAACAGGGCGGCGGCTTCCGTCTCCGGGGTGTTCGCCACGGCGCGGAAGAAAGCGCGTTGCGTGGTGTGGCGGATATCGCTCATCAACAGGCCTTGAGCGGCGAAAACGCCCGGATGGCGCGGTACGATGACCTGCGACATGCCGAGGTTCTCCATCAGAAACGGTGCATACAGGGGACCTGCACCTCCAAAGGCGATCAATCCGAAGTTTCGGACATCAAACCCGCGTTCGACCGACAGGGTGCGGATCGCTTGTGTCATGGCGGCATTGGCGACGGAAATAATGCCGAGCGCGGCTTCTTCCACGCTCAGCCCCAGAGGACCGGCGATGGTATCCGAAACGGCTTTTTCAGCCAGCGCCGTATCCAGCGTCATTTCGCCGCCCAGGTAGTTTTCCGGATCAAGAATGCCCAGGACAACGGCGGCATCGGTCACGGTCGGCGCTTCGCCGCCCTTGCCGTAACAGGCCGGGCCGGGGATGGCGCCGGCGGATTCCGGTCCGACTTTCAGGGCACCGCCACGGTCTACCCAGGCGATAGAGCCGCCACCCGACGAAATTGTTTCGATATCCAGCGTCGGCAACCTGAGGGGCTGGCCGTCAACGTCGCGTTCGCGAACCAGTCTGGGTTCGCCGCCGACGATGGCGGAGAAGTCTGCCGACGTTCCCCCCATATCGAAGGTAATGGCATCGGCCGTATCAACGGCGGCGGCCAGTTCGACGCCCGCAATGACGCCGCCCGCTGGGCCCGACAACATTGTTTGCGCCGGATTTTCCCTGGCCGAACGCGGCGTCGCAACCCCGCCGTCACTTCTCATCAGGCGCAGGGGACAGGTGATGCTGTCCTTTTTCAGGCCTTCTTCCAGCTCGCTGACATAACGATGCACAACCGGCCCCACATAGGCGGCGATTGCCGTCGTGTTGGCGCGGGGGTATTCCTCGACCTGGGGGTTCACCTCAATGGATGCGAAGACCGGAACATCCTTGAGCGCCTTATCAAGGGCCTCCATCATCTGTCGTTCGTGGGTCTCGTTGACGAAGGAAAAATTGAAGCTGACGGCCACGGCTTCGGGCTCCAGGGCCTTTACCTCGTTACAGACCCGTGCGGTCTCTTCTTCCGTCAGTTCCTCAACGACAGTGCCGAAGCTGTCCATGCGTTCAGAAACTTCAATGCTGCGGGAACGCGGTATGACGGGAATCGGTTTATCCTGGCGCAAGGCATAGAGATCGGGGCGCATCTGGGTGCCGATTTCCAGTACGTCCCGGAAGCCATCGGTGACCACGAGAACGCATTTGGCTCCGCGGCGCATCAGAAACGCATTGGTCGCGACCGTAAAGCCGTGAACGAACAAGTCGATGCCGTCAGGCTCGATGCCGGCCTTGGCGGCGATCCGCTTGATTCCTTCGGCAATATGCGCCGCCGATCCGCGTTGGGATGAAGGCACCTTGTCGATAAAGGTGCGCTTGCTATCGCTGTCGATCAGCACAAGGTCGGTGAAGGTTCCGCCGACATCGGATGATAAGTACCAAATTTTCCCGTCTCCCTTATTTTCCATTCAGGTTAAGCGGGCTTGTATCGCCAATGAATAGCCGGTTTGTGCTATGTCCCCCATCGCCGGATTTTTGCTCTCGATGTAAGAAAATTCTGAAATGCAAGACTTGATATTTATCGGGAAATGGTGCTCCAATTCATTCCAAGAGCCCGATATGAAGGTTTTCAAATCAGGCCGATAAAAAAACAAAGCCATGGCACAAACAGGGCCGGTTGAAACATCCGGCATAATCAGGGCTTTAGGGGAGGTCGCGTCGTAACCATGTACACCGAATGCATTGATCATCCGGCGGATCGGAGCTGTTCATGGATAGCCTGATTACCATGATCGCCAAGCGCCTGGCGTTTGGTGTTGTAACGCTGTTTGTTATTACCCTGATCATCTTCCTTGGCGTCGAAGCCCTGCCCGGCGATCTGGCCGAGATTATTCTGGGCCAGACGGCGACCCCGGAAACGGTGGCCGCATTCCGGCGCAGACTTGGTCTCGATCTACCGGCTCATGTTCGCTATCTGGAATGGATAAGCAACCTGTTGCAGGGTGAGCTTGGCGAGTCCCTGGCCAACAACAGGCCCATTGCCGATTTGCTGGCCGCCCGGCTAGGCAACACGCTGTTTTTGGCGGGCGTGGCCGCGGCGCTTTCCATTCCCATTTCCATTGTTCTGGGCATGCTGGCGGCGCTTTACCGGGAAACCTGGTTCGACAAGATGATTTCCATGTCGACCCTGACGACGATTTCGTTTCCCGAGTTCTTTTTCGCCTATATCCTGATCCTGTTCCTGGCCGTGGAGAACCAGGTATTCCCGAGCATTTCACTCTTGCAGCCCGATATGGCTTTCTGGGATCGTATCTACGCGATCGCGTTGCCGGCCCTGACGCTGACGCTGGTCGTCATAGCACACATGATGCGGATGACCCGGGCGGCGATCCTGAATGTGATCGCCAGCCCTTACATCGAGATGGCGAACCTGAAGGGCCTCAAACGCGCCCGCGTTATCTATCACCATGCCTTTCCCAATGCCCTGTCGCCTGTCATCAACGTCGTGGTGCTCAACCTCGCCTACCTGGTCGTGGGTGTTGTTGTGGTTGAGGTGGTGTTCGTCTATCCCGGTCTCGGGCAGTTGTTGGTGGATTCCGTATCAACGCGCGACCTGCCCGTGGTGCAGGCGAGCGTGATGGTATTTGCGACGACCTATGTTCTGCTGAATCTGCTGGCCGACGTGCTGTCGATTATCGCCAACCCCAAGCTCAGGCATCCGAAGTAGGGGGTAAGGGCGATGATGAAGAATTTCTGGAAAGAGCTGAAAAAATCCCCCATCGCGGCAAAGCTTGGCATGGCTATCATTCTGCTGAATGCATTTGCCGCCATTTTTGCGCCGGTTATCGCACCCTACCCGGAAACCCAGATTATCGGTGATGTGTGGGAAGGCGGTTTCTGGGATGAAACCGCCCCACAGCATGATCCCCCGGCAATCCTGGGCACGGACAATCTCGGCCGTGATTTGTTTACGCGTCTCATCTACGGCGCCAGGAACACCATCGGTATTGCCTTGATTACGACGATCCTGTCATTCGCCGTCGGCATTACCTGCGGCTTCTTCGCTGCTACTTTAAGAGGTTGGGTCGATCAGGCAATGGGCCGCATCGTCGATATCTTCATGGCTATTCCGACGCTGATTTTCGCCCTCATGGTGCTTTCCGTCCTGGGAACGTCCATTCCGGTCCTGATTTGCGTCATGGCCTTGCTGGATGCGACTCGCGTTTTCAGGATTTCCCGCGCCGTGGCCATGGATATCGAGGTCATGGAGTACGTCGAGGTGGCGAAGCTCAGGGGCGAAGGCCTCTGGTGGGTCATGCGCCACGAGATCCTGCCCAATGCACTCTCGCCCCTGATCGCGGAGTTCGGTCTCCGGTTCTGTTTCGTGTTCCTGTTTATTGCCGCACTCAGCTTCTTGGGATTAGGTCTGCAACCGCCGACGGCGGATTGGGGCTCCATGGTGCGGGAAAATGCTGACGGCATCAATTTCGGCATCATCGTTCCGCTGATCCCGGCAAGCGCCATTGCGCTGCTCACGGTCGGCGTCAACCTCGTGGTGGACTGGTTCCTGCACAAGGCCTCCGGCATTCGCGATATCAGGTAAGAGATTTAGAGATTCAGGAACAGGTATAGCCAAGATGTCCTCCCCACTGTTGAAAATCACGGACCTTCACATCGAAGGATTTCAGGAAGAGCAATGGAACGAGATCGTCAAGGGCGTGTCTCTGGAACTCCACAGGGGCGAGGTGCTGGGGCTGATCGGCGAGTCGGGCGCCGGCAAGTCGACCATCGGCATCGCCTCCATGGGCTATGCGCGGCCGGGCTGCCGCATTACTGGCGGCTCCATCCAGTTTGACGGCAAGGAACTGACCACGGCTTCGCCTGAGGAACTGCGTGCGCTCAGGGGCGTTCGGGTGTCTTATGTGGCGCAGAGCGCCGCCGCTTCCTTCAACCCAGCGCACAAGCTGGTGCAGCAGTTCGCCGAAACGCCCGTTCAGCACAATGTCATGAAATTCCCGGAGGCCGAAAAGAAAGCCAAGGGCCTCTACAAACAGCTCGACCTGCCCGATCCCGAGAATATCGGATCGCGCTATCCTCATCAGGTTTCGGGCGGACAGTTGCAGCGCGCCATGGTCGCCATGGCCATGTCGTGCAATCCTGACCTGATCGTGTTCGACGAACCGACGACGGCGCTGGACGTGACAACGCAGATCGAGGTGCTGGCGGCCATCAAGGAAGCCATTCACCTACATAATACGGCGGCCATTTACATCACCCACGACCTGGCCGTGGTGTCGCAGATCGCGGATCGCATCATGGTGCTGCGCTACGGCGAAGAGGTTGAAGTCGGCGAAACCCGGCAGATGATCGAGAGTCCCAAGGAAGACTACACCCGCGCCCTGCTGTCCGTGCGCAAGACGCGCGAGGAAAAGGTTGTCCATGAAGATGACGGCAAGGTCGTTCTGGAGGTCAATAACGTCACTGCGGCCTACGGCAACGGAATTCGTGTCCTGCACGGCGTCACCACGCAGGTGACGAAGGGCAACACGGTCGCCGTCGTCGGCGAATCGGGCTCCGGCAAGTCGACCCTGGCCAGGGTCATTACCGGCCTGCTGCCGCCCGAGGAAGGCGAGATCCTGTTCCACGGCCAGGCCCTGCCGCCGTCCTTCAAGGACCGCTCGCAGGACCTGCTCCGGCGTATCCAGATGGTCTACCAGATGCCGGACGTGGCGCTCAATCCGCGCCTCAAGGTGAAGGACGTCATCGGCCGTCCGCTGGAGTTCTACTTCGGCATGAAGGGCGAGGCGAAGCTCAAGCGCACCATCGAGCTGCTTGAGAAGATCGAGCTGAGCGAGAAATACCTGGACCGGTTCCCGTCCGAGCTGTCGGGCGGAGAAAAGCAGCGCGTCTGCATCGCCCGCGCCCTGGCGGCGGAACCCGAACTGATCATCTGCGACGAGGTGACGTCGGCGCTCGACCAGTTGGTGGCGGAAGGCATTCTCAAGCTGTTGCAGCACCTGCAGAACGAACTAGCCGTCTCCTACCTGTTCATTACCCATGACCTGGCGACGGTGAAGGCGATTTCCGATGAGATCGTCGTCATGTACCAGGGCAAGGTTGAAGAGCAGGGGACCAAGGAGGAAATCCTCACCCCGCCGCACCACGACTATACGGACCTGCTGCTTTCGTCCGTGCCGGAAATGGACCCGGACTGGCTCGACGGCGTGCTCGAACACCGCAAGGAGCTGGAAGCCCGCGGCGTGAATATTCATACCTGATTGAGGCTTTTCCAAATATATCTAGAACGGCAAAATCTCTTGGTTTCCCAAGGGGATTTTTGGTGGTGGAGCCTGTCGGATGAACAGGGGAATAGAACCGCCCGCGCATTTATGCGCGAATAAAAACATTCGGGGGTTCGACGGTTAACGTCTGCATGCCAAAACGGCAAAACCCCCGCCTTGTGGGCGGGGGTTTTGATGGTGGGGTCTGTTGGATCAACAGGGGAATCGAACCGCCCGCGCATTTATGCGCGAATAAAAAAACATTCAGGGGTTCGATGCAGGGCGTCCGATGGTTCGAAACGGCAAAACCCCCGCCTTGTGGGCGGGGGTTTTGATGGTGGAGCCGAGGGGAATCGAACCCCTGACCTCTTGAATGCCATTCAAGCGCTCTCCCAACTGAGCTACGGCCCCAATTTTCTAGTGATGGAATTTATACAATTACAACATTCATTAGTTGTATAGAAATTGTTAATAATGGATAATTACTGCTATTATCCGCATATAACCGTTTGTGAATAGAGATTTAGGTAGAATGAGATTCTAGGGATTGGCTATGGCAACTGACAGTTCAGATGTAATGACGATCGGAGAATTGGCAGGTTATCTGAGGGTGTCCAAATCTACACTCTACAAGTTAGCTAAAGAAGGAAAGCTACCTGGTCACAAAGTAGGGCGTCATTGGCGCTTCCACAAAGCCGCTGTTGATGAATGGCTAAAAGAAAAAACGGTTATTCAATAGTATTGTTGAATGTCACCATGGAAAGGGTGATTTATTGAAATTTATTAGTCCTCTTAGATATCCTGGAGGGAAGGCTGCATTAGCTAATTTCCTTGAGGATACTATTGATTTAAATGATCTTAGAGGCAATGCCTACTATGAAGCTTTTGCTGGTGGGGCTGGAGCAGCCTTACAACTCCTTGGTCGCAAAGTTGTATCCGAATTATTCATAAATGACGCTGATGTTAGGGTGTTTGCATTTTGGCAATCAGCTATGGAGGAATCAGACAGGTTTGTTGATAAAATATTGTCTGTTCCACTAACAATCGAGGAATGGAAGCGACAAAATGAGATTTGCACCAATCCTAAAAAACATGAGCAGTTTGATATTGGGTTTTCTGCATTTTTTATGAATCGTTGTAATAGGTCCGGTGTTTTGACAGGGGCAGGTCCTATTGGAGGGTATTCTCAAGCTGGAAAATGGAAACTTAACGTTCGATTTAATCGTGAGGGTCTTGCCCAACGAATTACCAATCTTTCAAAAATGAGGCAGCAGATTCATGTAACGGGATTTGATGCCATTGATTTTTTAAAGAAAACGCTACCTCGTGGAAAAGGTCGTAAAAAGGTTTTCGCTTATTTAGACCCACCATATGTCATCAAAGGACAACGCCTCTATTTAAATGCCTATAATAAAAAAGATCACATAAGTTTGTCTAAGTACATTCTTACCCAAGATGTTTTACCCTGGGTGATGTCATATGATGATAACGAATTGGTCAGGTCTTTGTATTTCCAATGCCAACGTTCTTTATTGCCTATCCGTTATTCATTGCAAAAGAAACGCACTGCTAACGAATTGATGATCGCACCAACTACTTTACGGCTTCCTGTAGCATGCCGATTAGGGAATAATAGCGAGTATCTATTAGAAGCGATTGCTTAAGGAGAGCCAGATGGCTGACGAAACGTTAACCGAAATGATGCCTGTTAGCGCTCTAGATTTTGATCGTAAAAATCCTCGACTTGCTGAATACGGAATATCTGCAAAAGCTAGCGATGAGGAGGTCATCACAATTCTTTGGGAAGCAATGGATGTGATGGAATTAGTCCAATCTATTGCTGCTAGTGGCTTCTTCCCTCATGAGCAACTTATCGTAGCGAAAGAAGGCAGAAAAAACATTGTCATCGAGGGGAATAGACGCCTTGCTGCAGTTAGAGTTTTAATAGACTCGGAGATCGCGAAAAGAAATGAATGGGTATTACCGAATATTACCAAAGAAAGGCGTGAAAGCCTCAAGTCATTGCCTGTTTTTGTGGAAAGCAGAGAAAGTGCCTGGCGTTACCTAGGTTTCAAGCATGTAAATGGGCCAGCTAAATGGAGTAGTTATGCAAAAGCAAAATATATTGCTGATGTACATGCAAAATACTCTGTGCCATTGGTGGAGATTGCAAAACAAATTGGTGATGGCCACCGAACAGTCCAAAGACTGTTTAGGGGTCTAATGGTGCTTGAGCAAGCTGAGCGAGAAAAAGTTTGGAATCGCGAGGATCGTATTCGACCTAGATTGTCGTTTTCACATCTATATACTGGGCTTGATTACGATGGCATAAGCAAGTTCATTTCATTAAAAAGTCTAGACCAAGAAACCAAGTCCCCCGTTCCAAAGGGAAAGATCAAAGAGCTTGGCGAACTCTGTGTGTGGTTATACGGAAGCAAAAAAGCGGGTATTCAGCCTGCCGTAGAAACACAGAATCCTCATCTCCGACAATTGGATGCCATTCTAAAGAACCGTGAAGCAATTGCTGCACTTCGGGATGTTAACGACATATCGATTTCATTCGAGTATAGCCGTCCTGCATCAGCTGTTCTTGAGGAAGCGCTCTTAAGTGCAAAACGGTCACTCCATAAAGCGAGAGGGTTTCTCACTACTGGGTTTGATGATTCTGAGGATATGCTCAGAGTTGCAGCATCAGTCGCCGATCTCGCCGAAGATATTTACAGTGAAATGGAACGTAAGATTGGCAGTAGAAGCCGAAAGCGTTCAAGAAGCTAAGCCAAGATGTTTAGGCTTCCAAACCTACCTTCACCAAGGGCAGAAATACACGAATTGGCGGATTTCGTCGAATTGTTGTGCTGGTGCACACGAACGACGTCTGCTCAAACCATCATACGATATCTAGGCCGAAATGAAGAAAACGATGTTCAAGATGGATGTGAAGACAGTGATGACGAAAATTCTACGGAATTAGATGTTGTAATGAATGAGATCAGCTTTCGCGCAAGTGCCTGTAATGGTGGTTATCCTTTTAGCCTCTCAGATGAGGGAACAATAGTAAGAATCAATGACAAAGCGATAGCTAATGATCCTATTCGTACTGCTGTTTATCAATACCTCCTATTAAGTACACGGCTTAATATGCAGGCAAATCGTAAACATGCCAAAATCGATGGCACTACACTTTTAGAGAAAATATCGGCTCATGCCATTAAGCAGTACTTGGGGCATGAAAGAGCTGAATCCTTAGTGTTTGGAACGTCTGAAAAATCGAAATTCGATGTAAGTATTAAGAATCTTTGCAAATCCTTAGGGGAGGGGGGAGGATTTCAGAATCCTGATGAAGCACCAGTATCTGCAAAAGACGGTAATCTTGATGTAGTGGCATGGACACCATTTCAAGACAAATTGCCAAGCAAAATGATCATATTTGCACAATGTAAGACTGGTTCATCTTGGCGAGATACTGTGCATGAACTGCAGCCGTTAAATTTCTGCAAAAAATGGTTTCTTAAACAACCGATAGTCTGCCCTACCCGTGCATTCTGCATAGCTGAATCCGCGAATAAGTCCAGATGGAACACTGATGCAATTGACGCTGGGCTGTTGTTTGATAGATGCCGGATTGTAGAGCTATCTTCTGGATTGGATCAGAATATTCTTACGAAGATAGAGAAATGGAATAAAGCTGCATTCAAATTCGCTAAGCCCCATATTGTTGCCTCTAAAACACCTGCAAAACGAGCGAATTAAAAACATTCAGGGGTTCGATGATGAACGTCTACATGCCAGAACGGCAAAACCCCCGCCTTTTGGGCGGGGGTTTTGATGGTGGAGCCGAGGGGAATCGAACCCCTGACCTCTTGAATGCCATTCAAGCGCTCTCCCAACTGAGCTACGGCCCCAATTCTTTTGGTGTCGGGATGCCGCCGGCGGTTTTTTCGTCGGCAGCGGGGGGAACATAAGGGGCGCGGCTCAGGGATGGCAAGCGAAAATATGCCTGAAATACTCTGAAACCGCACCTGGCGGATAAATCAACCTTCCTGGTTGATATCGTCTTCCATATGTTCGGCGATTTCGGGAATGTCGTCGTCTTCTTCGAGGTCGGAAGCGTCCTCGATCAGCGTATCATCATCACCGTCATCTTCGATGTCTTCAATATCGTCTTCAAGAACCGCATCGATGTCATCGCCTTCGGGAATTTCCTCAGAAGCAGCCGGTTCGACCTTCGGCTCTTCCTTGGGTGCAGCCTCTTTTACCGGGGCGGCTTTCTTGACCTTCGGCAGTGTTTCGACCTGCACATCGGCGTCGCACGACGGACAGCTTACCGGGTTGCGTTTCATGTCATAGAAGCGAGCGCCGCAACTCGGGCAAAGGCGCTTGGTTCCCCATTCTGGTTTTGCCACGTGTATTGTCTCCGTACAGTGGTATTGAGTAACAAAATATGAAATCAAGAGCCCTGCCATAGCCATTTCGTTCACGCCTGTCAAAACGAAAATGACGTTCGGGGGAAATCCATGTGACAGGCTCACCCAGTCCGATAATGTTCCCAGATGCATTCGCGGCTGTCCTCAAGGCCCCGATTGTTGTAAGAGACCTTACGAAATCTTGATGTAACGCACCGTAACTTTAAGGAAACCTTGAGGAAAACCACGTGTCAGGCCTGACAAAAACCGCAGCTTCATCCGGGCCGTCCACCGCCCTAACCGGACGGATCGCCGTTCCCGGTGACAAATCCATTTCGCACCGCGCCTTGATGTTCGGTGGCATCGCCGTTGGTGAAACCGTCATCGAGGGCCTGCTCGAGGGCGAGGACGTTCTGTGCACGGCCGCCGCCATGGAGCAGATGGGCGTGCAGGTGATCCGTCCCGATGCGCCGGGCGGAACCTGGCGGGTCTATGGCCGTGGCGTTGGCGGACTGTCGGAACCCGCCAACGTTCTGGATATGGGTAATTCCGGTACGGCGGCGCGGTTGCTGATGGGGCTGGTCGCGGCCCATCCGTTTACATCCTTTTTCACCGGCGATGCGTCCTTGAATTCCCGCCCCATGTCCAGGGTGTGCAAGCCGCTGTCGCAGATGGGTGTTGGTTTCCAGACCCGCTCGGACGGGCGCATGCCGCTTGCCGTGATCGGCTCGGATCAGCTTGCTCCCATCGAATACACCCTGCCTGTTGCATCGGCGCAGGTTAAATCGGCGGTGCTGCTGGCGGGGCTGAACACCATGGGCCGGACGACGGTTATCGAGCCCCAGCCGACGCGGGACCATACCGAACGGATGCTTCTGCATTTCGGCGCCGAGGTCGAAACACTGGAAACGGACGATGGCGGCCGGCGTATTACCCTGACCGGCCAGCCGGAGCTGACGGGACAGAATATTGTCGTCCCCGGTGACGTCTCTTCGGCGGCGTTCCCGCTGGTCGCCGGGCTGATCGTGCCGGGCTCGGATTTGACCGTCACGGGCGTGGGGCTGAATCCTTTGCGGACCGGCCTGATCGAGACACTGAAGGAAATGGGCGCTTCGCTGGTACTGGAAAACGAGCGTCTTGAGGCAGGCGAACCCATCGCCGACATTCGTGTATCCCATGGCGCCCTGAAAGGCGTCGAGGTGCCGCCGGAACGGGCGCCGTCGATGATCGACGAGTACCCGGTCCTGGCGATGGCGGCGGCCTGCGCCGAAGGACCGACGCGCATGACGGGCTTGGGCGAACTCCGCGTCAAGGAAAGCGACCGGCTGGACGCCGTGGCCCGCGGGCTTGAAGCCTGCGGCGTGACCATCGAAGAGGGCGAGGACTGGCTCGTCGTTCACGGCCTTGGCGGCAGTGGCGCAAAGCCCCGTGGCGGTGCGGAAGTGCCCGTCCATCTCGATCACAGGATCGCCATGTCGTTCCTTGTGCTGGGCATGGCCGCGGAACAGCCCGTCAGCGTCGACGACGCGGCGCCGATTGCGACCAGCTTCCCTGGGTTTGCCGATCTCATGAACGGCCTGGGGGCCTCGGTCTCTCTGGGCTGAGTTTGGTTTTTTGGGGAGGTGCCTTGAGTGTTCGATATTGATGCCATCAGAAACGATACGCCGGGGACGGCCAACCGGATCCATCTGAACAACGCCGGTGCGGCGCTGATGCCGAATCCGGTTGTTGAGGCCATGCACAAGCACCTCGATCTTGAATTGGCTATCGGCGGTTATGAGGCCAAGGAACAGGTGCAGGCAGCTCATGATGGCGTTTATGGTTCCGTCGCCCGCCTTTTGAACGCGAAGGCTTACGAAATAGCGCTGGTCGAGAACGCGACCGTTGCCTGGAACAAGGCCTTTTTCTCCATTCCCTTTAACGAAGGCGATCGCATCCTGACGTGCGAGTCCGAATACGGCGCCAACTATATCGGCTACCTGCAGACCGCCAAATGGAAAGGGGTGACGGTGGAGGTTATCCCCAATGACCCCACGGGCGCCGTCGATCCTGCAGCGCTCAGCGCCATGCTGGATGATCGTGTGAAGCTGATTTCCATCACCCACATCCCGACCAGCGGCGGCCTGGTCAATCCGGCTGAGGAAATCGGCGCCATCGCCCGCGAAAACGATATCCTCTACCTGCTGGACGCCTGTCAGACCGTGGGCCAGTTGCCCGTCGATGTAGAGGCCATCGGCTGCGATATGCTGAGCGCCACGGGCCGGAAGTTCCTGAGGGGACCACGCGGCACCGGTTTCCTCTATGTACGTTCCGGCGTCATGGCCGGGCTGGAGCCCCCCATGATCGATCACTTCGCCGCCAACTGGGTCGATGCGGACACTTATACGCTCAGCGATACGGCAAAACTGTTCGAGCTTTGGGAAAACAACTATGCTGCCCAACTCGGCATGGGTGTAGCGGTTGAGTATGCTCTTGATGTCGGTCTCGACGTCATCAGGGACCGCAATGCCCTGCTTGCGGGCCGTCTGCGAGACGGCCTGTCGGCGATCAATGGCGTAACCGTCCGGGATCTTGGCAAGGAAAAATGCGCCATCGTGACCTTTGATGTTGCCGGAACCGCAGCGGAAAACGTCGCCCGGGCCCTGAATGAACAGAAGATCAATTGCAGTATTTCAACGGCGGATAGCACGGTGCTGGATTTTACCGCCCGGGGCTTGCCGCCTCTCGTCAGGCTGTCGCCGCATTACTATAATACGGAAGACGAGATTGACGCGGCCCTGAAGGTTATTGAAACTGTCGCGGCAGGATGAATTACGGGATTGGGTGGTTAGACCATGATCATTGCCATTGATGGCCCGGCCGGCGCCGGCAAGGGAACGTTAGCAACCAAACTGGCCGAGCATTTCAACCTGGCCAAGCTGGATACGGGGCTTCTCTATCGCGCCGTGGGCATGAAGGTTGTCCGTGCCGGCGGTGATCCGGAAGATGAGGCATTCGCCACCTCCCAGGCCCAGAGCCTGTCGTCTGAGGACATGAAGGCCGATGGCCTGCGCACGGAAGAAGCAGGCGGTGCAGCCTCCAAGGTTTCCGTCTATACCGGCGTTCGGGGCGCGCTACTCGAATTCCAGCGGGATTTCGCCAGTAATCCGCCCGGTGGCGCGGAAGGCGCAATTCTGGATGGCCGGGATATCGGAACAGTGGTGTGTCCCGATGCGGATGTGAAGTTCTATATAACCGCCAGTGCGGAAATTCGCGCGGACCGGCGCTACAAGGAGTTGCTGGGGCGTGGTGAAGAGGCCGATTACGATAAGGTGCTGGCAGACATCAAGGCCCGCGATGCCAGGGATATGGGGCGCGATAATGCGCCCTTGCAGGCGGCCGAGGACGCCTGCTTCATCGATACCTCCGAAATGGATATCGATACGGTGTTCAAGACAGCACTGGACTTTATCTCATCAAAGGCGTAAAACCCCGCCCTTGCTGAAAAAACAGCAATTTCAACCACAATTTTCAAGACCGCCGGAACCAACCGGACGGCCGGAAACAACGATGTATAGAAGGAACTCTTGTTATGGCATCTGCCAACACTGCTGCACAGGATGATGCAGCTCCAGAAATTACCGAAGATTTTGCAGCGTTACTCGATGAATCCTTTGGCGATGGCCTTGAAGGCCGTGTCGTAAAAGGAACGGTCATCGCCATTGACAGCGATGCTGTCACCATTGATGTGGGCCTCAAGTCAGAAGGCCGCGTCGGTCTCAAGGAATTCGGCGCCGACGTCAACCTCAACCCCGGCGATACCGTTGATGTCTATGTCGAGCGCTATGAAGACCGCGACGGCATGATCCGTCTCAGCCGCGAACGCGCCCGCCGTGAGGAATCATGGCAGGAACTGGAAAAGGCGTTCAACGACAACCAGCGCGTTACCGGCACCATCTTTGGCCGGGTCAAGGGCGGCTTTATCGTCGATCTGTCCGGCGCCGTGGCCTTCCTGCCCGGCAGCCAGGTGGACATCCGCCCTGTGCGCGATATCACGCCGCTGATGGGCAACCCCCAGCCGTTCCAGATCCTCAAGATGGATGCGCAGCGCAACAACATTGTCGTATCGCGCCGCGCCGTTCTGGAAGAAACCCGCACCGAAGCCCGTTCCGAGTTGATTTCCAACCTGACCGAAGGCCAGGTCCTGGAAGGCGTCGTCAAGAACATCACCGATTACGGCGCATTCGTCGATCTCGGCGGTGTGGACGGCCTGCTCCACGTTACCGATATTGCCTGGCGGCGGATCAACCATCCGTCGGAAGCCCTGCAGATCGGCGAGACGGTCAAGGTTCAGGTTATCCGTTTCAATGCCGATACCCAGCGTATCTCGCTCGGCATGAAACAACTGGAAGAGGATCCTTGGGAAGGCGTTGGCGCCAAGTTCCCGGTCGGCGCCAAATTCAACGGCCGTGTCACCAATATCACCGATTACGGCGCTTTCGTTGAATTGGAAGCCGGTGTCGAGGGCCTGGTCCACGTTTCCGAAATGAGCTGGACCAAGAAAAACGTCCACCCCGGCAAGATCGTTTCCACGTCTCAGGAAGTCGAGGTTATGGTTCTCGATGTCGATCCCGAGAAACGCCGGATCAGCCTGGGCCTGAAACAGTGCTCCGACAATCCGTGGGATAACTTCCTGGCGACCCATCCGGCTGGCACCGAAGTTGAAGGTGAAGTCAAGAACATCACCGAATTCGGCCTGTTTATCGGTCTTTCCGGCGATATCGACGGCATGGTCCACCTTTCCGACCTGTCATGGGATACGACCGGTGAGGAAGCCATCACGGCCTATTCCAAGGGTGACATGGTCAAGGCCAAGGTGATCGACGTTGATGTCGAAAAAGAACGCATCAGCCTCGGCATTAAGCAGTTGACCGAGGACACCATGGGCGCGGCCCTGTCCGATCTGAAGAAGGGTGCTGTTGTTACCTGTGAAGTCACCGCGATCACAGATGGTGGTATCGAGGTGAAGGTCAATGGCGATGTTCCCGGCTTTATCCGTAAGGCCGATCTGTCGCGTGACCGTTCGGAACAGCGTCCTGACCGTTTCGCCGCCGGTGAAAAGGTTGACGCCAAGATCACCCAGGTCGACGCCAAGAGCCGCAAGCTGACGCTTTCCATCAAGGCCCGTGAGGTCGAGGATGAAAAGCAGGCCATGGCCGAATACGGTTCGTCCGATTCCGGCGCCAGCCTTGGTGATATTCTTGGTGCTGCGCTTAAGCAGAAGCAATCTGAAGGCGGTGCTGCGGAAGAAGCGCCTGCCGAAGAGGCCGCTGAAGCTGAAGCGCCTGCAGAGGAAGAGGCTCCCGCCGAGGATGCCGCTTCCGAGGAAGCCGAAGAAGAAACCAAAGACGACGCTTGATTGTCTTGAATACGGCGCACGGGCAAAAAGCCTGTGCGCCGTTTTTCTATCCGGCGTAAACTAATCCGGGGATTGAACGGCTATGTCCATGGATGCTGATAGGATAATGGATCGGAGGCGCCTGAAAAGGAGCCTGACGTTCTGGCGTGTTATCGGTATCTTGGCGATTGTGGCGGTTGGGGCCGTCGCTACCGCGCGGTTTGATGTCTTGCCTTCAAAGCCTTATGTGGCGCATCTGGAGGTTGAAGGCCTGATCCTGGACGATCCCGACAGGAATGACCGGCTGGCTGACCTTGCCGAGGATGAAGATGTCCGGGCGCTCATTGTTTCGATAAACAGTCCGGGTGGTACTTTCGTGGGCGGGGAAAACCTGTTTTACGGCTTGCGGCTTATAGCCGAGGAAAAACCTGTCGTTGCCGTCATGGGTAACACCGGGACCTCCGCCGCTTATATGGCGGCCCTGGGCGCCGACAGAATTTACGCCCGCGAAGGCTCGATCACGGGGTCCATTGGTGTCATCCTGCAAACGGCGGATGTCAGCGGATTGCTTGAAAAATTGGGGGTCAAGCCGGAAACGGTCAAAAGCGACCCCCTGAAGGCGCAACCCAATCCGATGGAGCCGTTTTCACCTGAAGCACGCCAGATGATCGAAGGAGTTATCGCCGATCTTCACGACATTTTTGTATCCCTGGTATCGGACCGCCGCACCATGGAAAAAGACGGTGCGCGGCAACTTGCGGACGGGCGTGTGTTTTCCGGACGCCAGGCGCTGGATGCCGGGTTGATCGACGCTATCGGCGGCCATCGGGATGCACGAAACTGGCTTTCCGAGAATGAGGGCGTGGGCGCAAGCCTCCCTGTCAAGGATGTGACGCCTCATGACGAGTTGGAAGATTGGCACGACATGTTTGTCACAATATTCGGAAAAGCACTTTTTTCTGAAAGACTTAGACTTGACGGTATTCTCGCACTCTGGCACCCTGATCTTCATCTATAGATAGTGAAACGCGGAATCTTGCATATAAGAGCAAATAAGCAGGACATGAACCGCGTTCAGGGAAACAGGGTTGGAACGGCAAGAGGGAATGACGATGACTAAATCCGAACTGATAGCGCGTCTAGCAGCGGCAAATCCTCACCTCTACCAGCGGGATATCGAACGGATCGTCACGACGATTTTCGACGAAATTACGGAAGCTCTGGCAAATGGGGACCGCGTTGAATTACGCGGATTTGGGGCTTTTTCGGTTAAACAGCGGGGTGCCCGCATCGGAAGGAACCCCCGTACAGGGGACTCGGTTGCGGTGTCAGAGAAATTCATTCCCTATTTCAAGACGGGCAAGCAACTTCGCGAGAAACTGAACAGTTGATCGGCGAAAGCGCCCGGCAGATCACCTTGGGGCAAAGCTGACATACGTGAAGCACTTATCCTGGATTATTCTTTTCCCCGTCGCGGTCATGCTCATCGTTTTTTCGGTGACCAACCGTGATGCAATTACCATAGATCTGTGGCCATTTCCGATTAGCGTTGATGTGCCGTTGTTCGCGGTTGTCTTTGCAGCCCTGTTATTAGGTGTCTTGTGGGGCGGCGTGTCCACCTGGCTGAATGGCGCCAAGGCCCGCCGCCTGGCGCGCTTGAAGGCCCGGGAGGCTGAATTGGCGGCGTCCGAGAACCGCCGCCTGAAGGAACGCATTGCAACCCTGGAAGCAGAGGCGCGCACAAGCCAGCAGCAAACGGCAATCGATCCCGGCAAGGGACTGCCGCCGCCAGCAGACGCTGCCTAGAATTTCCGGTCAGGAAAAAGCATGAAGATTATCGACGCCGATTTAACGCGCCGTCTTCTGGACTTTCCCAGCCTGATGGACGCCATTGCCGATCAATTCCGCAAAGGCGCGGAACTTCCCCTTCGTCATCACCACAATATGGCGCGGGATGATGAGGACGATGGTACGCTCCTGTTGATGCCGGCCTGGGAAAAGGACGGCTTCCTGGGCGTCAAGCTGGTAACCGTCATTCCGGGAAACCTGGACCGGGGCCTGCCGAGTGTCATGGCGTCCTATGCCCTGTCATCCGCCGTGACTGGCGAACCACTGGCGATCATCGACGGGCCGGAAATGACGGCGCGCCGAACGGCGGCGGCGTCCGGGCTGGCGGCTCGTTATCTGGCCCGCCAGGATGCTTCAAAGCTGTTGATGGTGGGGACCGGAGTCATGGCGCCCAATCTGGTTCGCGCCCATGCGGCGGCCCGGCCGATCAGGGAAGTCGCCATCTGGGGACGAAATCCTGATAACGCCCGTAAACTGGTGGAAGAATTGGGCGGTGACGGATTTGATATCATTTCTGTCGTTGATGACCCGGAACAGGCCGCCCGCCAGGCCGATGTGATTTCCTGCGCCACGCTGTCAACGGAACCATTGGTGCTAGGTGAGTGGCTGCAGCCGGGTCAGCATGTGGACCTTGTCGGCGCGTTCAAAGCGGACATGCGCGAAACGGACGATGAATGCCTTCGCCGCACCAGGGTTTATGTGGATACCCGTGACGGCGCCCTGATCGAAGGGGGCGATGTCGTGCAGGCCATTGAATCGGGCGCGATCTCGGAAGACGATATCCAGGCCGACCTGTTCCAATTATGCCGTAACGAAGTGCCGGGACGCGATGATGACAGCGAAATAACCCTGTTCAAGTCGGCGGGAACGGCTATCGAAGACCTGGCGGCGGCAAAGCTGGTATTTGAGAGATCTTGATATTTTTTCGCAAATTCACCTTCGCAAACGTTGTCGTTTGCTCGGGATTTGCTTTATAACCAGCGCCGAATATCGCGTTCAAACCCTTCGCGAGGCGTCATGAAACCCACCGACCGCATCTTTACCGCCCTGGATACCACGGATGTTAATAAAGCCGTTTCGCTGGCCAATACCCTGGCCGGGCATATCGGAGGCGCGAAGGTGGGAAAGGAATTCTTTACCGCCAACGGGCCCGAAGGCGTTCGCAGGGTATCGGAGACCGGTCTGCCGGTCTTTATCGACCTTAAATGGCACGACATTCCCAACACGGTCGCCGGTGCGGTACGGGCGTCCCTGCCTCTGAAGCCTGCCATCGTCAACGTCCATGCGGCAGGGGGGGCTGCCATGCTGCGCGCCGCGGCGGATGCGGCGGCGGAGGCCGGTGACGATCGACCGCTGGTGTTGGCGGTGACGCTGCTGACATCGCTGGACGAAAGCGATTTGAGAGCCATCGGCGTCGAGCGTGACGCTACAACCCAGGTTGTCCATCTGGCCCGTCTGGCGCAGGACAACGGCATCGATGGCGTAGTCTGCTCGGCGTACGAAATCAAGGCGTTGAGAGAAGCCTGCGGTCCCGATTTCAAGCTGCTGGTGCCTGGTATCCGCCCTGAGTGGGCCGCTACGGGTGATCAGAAACGGGTGATGACACCCGCTGAAGCCGTCGCCAAGGGCGCCGACTATCTGGTCATCGGCCGCCCGATCACGGGCGCGGATGATCCGTTGGAAGCAGCAAACCGTATTGCCCAGGAACTGGAACAGGCGCAATGAAGGACACCCTTGTTCCCGGCCTTACCCTGCGTTTCTATCACGCCGTGACGGATGCCCATACGGTACCTGCCGTGTTTCCCGAAGCGCAATCTTTTCAGGTCATGCCGCCGGTGTTCGCCACGGCCTACATGGTGGGGTTCATCGAGTGGGCCTGCATCGAGGCCATTAATCCGCATCTGGACGAGGGCGAACAGTCCGTCGGCACTCACATCTGCGTCAGCCACGTGGCGGCGACGCCTGTGGGAACAGATATCCATGCCGTCGTCACCCTCGATAAGATTGAGGGGCGTAAACTCTCGTTTACCGTCGAGGCCCATGACGAGGAAGGCCTGATCGGCAAGGGAACCCATGAGCGGGCCGTTATCAATCCTGAGAAATTCAGGGCCAAGATGGCCGAAAAACAACAATCTTTGTCTCAGGGCGCGTAGCCATGAGCGTTAACGTCAAAATCTGCGGGCTTAAAACCGCTGAAAGCCTTGATGCCGCCATCGATAACGGCGCGGACTTGGTGGGGTTCAACTTTTTCGAGCGCACGCCCCGGTTTGTCGGTATCGACAATGCCGCCTCCTTGTGCGAACAAGCAGCGGGCAGGGTAACGCGCGTGGGCTTGCTGGTGAACGCCGGAGACGACGAGATCGCCGGTATTCTGGGCAAGGTCTCCCTCGATGTATTGCAATTGCATGGCGGTGAAACGCCCGAACGGGCAGGGGAGGTCAAGGCCCGTTTCGGCCTGCCGGTCATGAAGGCCTGCGCCATTTCCGGGCCTGACGATATCGCTGCCGCCAGGGCGTACGAAGAGGTTGTGGACTGGTTGCTGTTCGACGCCAAACCGCCCAAGGATGCGGAACGCCCCGGTGGCAATGCACTCGCCTTTGACTGGGAATTGCTTGCCGGGGAAAGCTGGAGCTGTCCGTGGTTGCTTGCCGGTGGTCTGGACGCGGGCAATGTTGCGGAAGCGATCCGGATCAGCGGCGCGCCGGGTGTCGATGTGTCGTCTGGTATCGAGGATGCGCCGGGTGAAAAAAGCTTGCTGAAAATTGCTGAATTCCTGAAAGCGGCGAAGCGCTAAAGTACGGATTCTTGTAGGGTTGACCCCAGAATCAACAATTCCTGCTGTCATCGGGGGCGCTTGTGCGGTATTACCGGGCATCGGATTTATGACGTTTTGAACCAACGCAGGGAAAGGTTCATGGAAAAGCTGAATACTTATCGTGGCGGTGCGGACGAAGGGGGTCATTTCGGCATCTTCGGCGGGCGTTTTGTGGCCGAAACACTGATGCCGCTGATCCTCGAGGTGGAACAGGCCTACGCGAAATACAAGGACGATCCGGAATTTATCGATGAACTGAATTACTACCTGAAGCACTATGTGGGCCGCCCAAGTCCGCTCTATTACGCCCAACGCCTGACCGAGCATCTGGGTGGCGCAAAGATCTACATGAAGCGCGACGAACTGAACCATACCGGCGCGCACAAGATCAACTCAACCATGGGTCAGATCCTGCTTGCCAAGCGCATGGGAAAACCCCGCATCATCGCCGAAACCGGCGCCGGCCAGCACGGCGTGGCGACGGCGACGGTGTGCGCCCTGTTTGGTCTGCAGTGCGTCGTTTACATGGGCGAAACCGACGTCAAGCGCCAGGCGCCCAACGTCTTCCGCATGAAACTGCTGGGCGCCGAAGTGGTGCCGGTGACAAGCGGCACAGGTACGCTGAAAGACGCCATGAATGAGGCGTTGCGTGACTGGGTCGCTAATGTGGACTCGACATATTACCTGATCGGCACCGTCGCTGGTCCGCATCCCTATCCCACCATGGTCAGGGACTTCCAGTGCATCATCGGCAACGAAGTGCGCGAACAGATGCAGGAAGCCGAAGGCCGCCTGCCTGACACGCTGGTCGCCTGCATTGGCGGCGGCTCCAACGCCATGGGCCTGTTCCATCCCTTCCTCGATGACGAAAGCGTCAATATCATCGGCGTCGAGGCGGCGGGTCACGGACTTGAGACCGGTGAACACTGCGCCTCGCTGACGGGGGGCAAGCCGGGTGTGCTGCACGGTAACCGCACATATCTGCTACAGACCGAGGACGGTCAGATCAAGGACGGCCATTCCATTTCCGCCGGCCTGGACTATCCGGGCATCGGACCGGAACATTCATGGCTGCACGAGACGGGCCGGGTCGATTATGTCTCCGTCACCGATAAGGAAGCCCTGGCGGCGTTCCAGCTCTGCACCCGTCTGGAAGGCATCATCCCGGCGCTTGAACCGTCCCATGCGCTCGCGCATGTGGAAAAGATTGCCCCTAACCTACCGAAGGACCATCTTCTGGTTATGAACATGTGCGGCCGTGGCGACAAGGACGTGTTCGCCGTTGCTGAGCACCTCGGCGTTGAATTGTAGGAGGAGAGCCCGATGAGCGTGGAAACACGGATCACGCGGCGCTTCGCCGCTTTGAAGGAAGAAGGCCGCAGCGGCCTCGTTACCTTCATCACCGCCGGGGACCCGGACCTGGAAACCTCGCAGGCCGTGCTAAACGGCCTGGCGGAATCTGGCGCTGATATCATTGAACTGGGCATGCCGTTTTCCGATCCCATGGCCGACGGTCCCGCCATTCAGGTGTCGTCTCAGCGTGCCCTCAGGGCCGGTCAGGACATGCATAAGACGTTGCAGATGGTCAGGCAATTCCGCACGAAAGATGATGAAACGCCCATGGTCCTGATGGGTTATTACAATCCCATCTACATCTATGGCGTCGATAGGTTCCTGCAAGACGCCAAGGAAGCCGGTGTCGATGGCTTGATTATGGTCGATCTGCCGCCGGAAGAGGAAACGGAGTTGTGCCTGCCCGCCATCAAGGCCGGGATCAACTTCATCTACCTGACAGCGCCGACAACGACGGACGAGCGGCTTCCCCGGGTTCTCGAAAACGCCTCCGGGTTCGTCTATTACGTTTCAATCACCGGTATCACGGGCACCCGCTCGGCTAACGCCACCGACATCAAGCCCCATGTGGACCGGATCAAGGCTGCAACCGATCTGCCTGTTGCCGTCGGTTTCGGGATCCGCACGCCGGAGCAGGCCGCCGACATTGCGGGTATTTCCGACGCGGCTGTGGTAGGATCGGCGTTAGTAAACGTCATCGCTGATAACCTTGATGATGAGGGCCGAGCCCAGCCGGGATTAGCTGAAAAGGCCCATGAGTTCGTCCGGGGTCTGGCCGAAGGCGTTAGAGGCGCAACGAATTAGGGAACAGACGCATGAACTGGCTGAAAAGCTGGGTCCGTCCGAAGCTTCAGGAACTGGTCGGCTCCCAGAAGGAAATCCCCGATCATCTTTGGCACAAATGCCCCAGTTGCGAGGAAATGATCTTTCACCGCGATCTGGAAAAGAACCTGCATGTTTGCCAGCACTGCGGCTACCATTTGCGTATCAAGGTTCGCGACCGTCTTGCCATGCTGTTCGATGAGGGCGAGTACACCACCATCGAGCTAAAGGCGCCTATTGCAGACCCGCTCAAGTTCCGTGACCGGCGCAAGTATTCGGACCGCCTGAAGGAAGCTCAGAACAAGACCGGCGAGGATGACGCCATCCTGGTGGCGCACGGATCCATGGGCGGCAACAAGACGGTCATAGCGGCCTTCAATTTCGATTTCATGGGCGGCTCTATGGGCATCGCCGTGGGCGAAGGGCTGCTGGCCGCTGCGCGACTGGCCGTCGTGCAGAACGCGCCGCTGATCGTTATCCCCGCTTCCGGCGGCGCGCGCATGCAGGAAGGCATCCTGTCGCTGATGCAGATGGCGCGCACCACCATCGCCGTCGAGGAAGTCCGCGAAGCGGGACTGCCCTATATCGTGCTGCTGACCGATCCCACCACTGGTGGTGTTTCGGCGTCGTTCGCCATGCTGGGCGATGTCGCCATTGCGGAACCGGGCTGCATGATCGGTTTCGCCGGCAAGCGCGTCATCGAACAGACCATCCGGGAAAAACTGCCTGACGATTTCCAGACGGCCGAGTACCTGCTTGACCACGGCATGATTGATATGGTGACCCATCGTGTCGATCTGCGCGACACACTGATCCGGATTATTGATTTGCTCTGCAATACGGGCCCGTCCGGTGACGTCGTTCCCATGCCGCCGGTTGCCGATGCTGTGGCGAATTCGTCCGCCGAGCCGCCTGCCGAATGACGCCTAAATCAAGGCGCAGTCTCCTATGACGACCAAATCGCCCGTCCGGCGCAGCGATGCCGTTCTCGATCGCCTGATGTCCTTACATCCCAAGGTCATCGACCTGACCCTGGACCGGTGCGAGCGTCTCCTCAATCGTCTCGGACATCCTGAGCGGAGCCTGCCGCCGGTCGTCCACGTCGCCGGGACTAACGGCAAGGGATCGGTCATCGCCTATATGCAGGCCTCTCTGGAAGCCGCGGGTAAGCGGGTCCACGTTTACACCTCGCCACATCTGGTCTGGTTTCACGAGCGTATACGCCTTGCCGGCGACCTGATCACAGACGAAGACCTGACGGCATTGCTGGAAGAATGTGAAGAGGTCAACGGCGGCGCACCCATTACCTTTTTCGAGATTACAACATGTGCGGCTTTTTTGGCTTTCACCCGCGTTCCGGCTGATATCCTGATCCTGGAAACGGGCCTGGGTGGGCGCCTGGATGCTACCAACGTTGTCGAGCGCCCGGCGCTTACCGTCATTACCGAAATATCCCTCGATCACCAGCAGTTCCTGGGCGACACCATTGAGGAAATCGCCGGTGAAAAGGCCGGCATCCTGAAATCCCGCGTACCGTGCGTCATCTCGCGTCAGGCACCGGAGGTAGAGGCTGTCCTATTGGAGAGAGCCTCTGAACTGAACGTGCCCGTCAGCCGGGAAGGTGAGGATTGGACTGTCAGGCCATTGGCTAGTGGGTTTACGGTGTTGAAAGACGGCACGGAACAGTATTTGCCCAGGCCGGCCCTGCCGGGCAGGCACCAGATCCATAACGCGGGTGTTGCCGTCGAAGCGCTGGCGACGTTGCCGGGATTTGAGCTATCAGGCCCGGAATTGGCGCGTGGCCTGCAAATGGCAAGCTGGCCGGCCCGGTTCCAGCACCTGACGGCAGGGCCGCTGGTGGATACGCTGCCCAAAGGCTGGGGTCTCTGGCTCGACGGCGGCCATAACGAGGCGGCGGCCCAAATTATCGCCGATGAAGTGCTGAGTTGGCGGACGCTGGGGGATAACCGCCCATTGCACCTGATTTTCGGTATGCTCAATTCCAAGGACCCTGTGGCGTTTCTGGAACGCCTGACAGACGTCGCCGCCAGTGTCTCCACGGTTCTCATACCCGGCGAGGAAAACGCACTGTCCGCAGAAGAGCTGGCTGGCGCGGCCGAAGAAATGGGCTTTAAGGCCGCGCCGGCGTCCGATGCGGGAGCGGCGCTTCGGTCGATTATCGGGGAAGAGGGCGAAGAGCCCGCCCTGGTGTTGATCTGCGGTTCGCTTTATCTGGCGGGTTGTATCCTGGCGGAAAACCGCTAGCCGCATTTAAGACCGCCGTCTAAGATGGCGGCATAAGCTAATAAAAAAGGGAGGGTGATCATGTCAGTTATCCTTTTCGTGCGTATCAAGTCAGATCTTGCGTTCGAGGAACTGGAACGCCGCATGAACGAGCGCTTGCCGAGCTTCAAGGAAGTTCCCGGCCTGGTGCAGAAGTTCTACGGCAGGGATGGTGAATCAGGGGACGTTTGTGGCATCTATTTCTTTGAGGACAAGGCTTCGTTGGCGGCGTTCCGCGACACGGAACTGGCCCAGACTATTCCTGCCGCCTATGAGGCCGTCGATATCCGCCGCGAGGTTTTCGATGTCATCCGTCCACTGCACCTGGATCGCGGCCCTGTTGATTCCTGACGTGTGTGTTGTAGCAGAACTGAGGTCCATGATTCGAACCTTACACACGAACAAATCCGGTTAATCCCGGGCCAAGCTTTCGGAAGGATGCGAATTTCAGCAAAATTCCTGTGAATTCGGCTATCATAAAATCGTATGTCTGATGGAGGGATGCATGTTTACACGTGAAAAAAGCAGCCCGCACGTTTCGCTGGATGGTATTCAATTGTTGGCGTCTTTGTCGGCGGCTGAGCGTTCAAAGATTGAAAACCAATGTCACTGGAAGGAATTCTCCGAACACCAGCGGATTATCGAAAAGGGTGAATCCTATACCTTCGTCTACTTCCTGATCAGCGGCGTCGCCACTGTCCTGAATTACTCTTCTTCCGGTCGGGCTATCAGCTACGCGACAATCAAAAGCGGCGATGTCTTCGGTGAGCTGGCGGCCATAGACGGACGCACGCGGTCTGCCTGGGTATGGGCGACGGAGCCCTGTCAGGTCGCCATCCTGCCGGGCGATGTGTTTATGGAGCTAATATCCGAAAAAAAAGAGGTTGCCCTGGCGTTGATGCGGCATCTCTCCGAAATCATCCGTAATGCGGATGAAAAGATCGCCGATCTCGGGCTGTTGGGCGCGGAACAACGCTTGTGTATCGAATTGATGCGGATGGCAAATCCCGATCCGAGCCACCCGAAAGGCTGGATCGTCAGTCCCAAACCGAAGCAATACGACCTTGCCAACCTTGTCGGGTCTTCCCGTGAAACGGTGTCCAGAATCCTTGGCCACCTGGCCGAGGAAGGCGTCATCCGGCGTGGCGACAATGAATACCACATTCCCGATTACGAGAAGCTGAAAGTTCGGGTGTTTTCCTGATCATTTATGCAAATGATATTGCGCTATTGGCTGCTGTTTATCCGATAAAAAACCCCGCTGACGCGGGGTTTTGGTGTTTTTTGGCTGTGCCAGAAAGGCTCAGTCGATGTGGGCCTCGACCCATTCGACGAGCTGGCTTTTCGGTACGGCGCCGACTTTCATGGCGGCAACTTCGCCGTCCTTGAACAGCAACAGGGTCGGAATGCCGCGGACGCCGTATTTGGAAGGCGTGCCCGGGTTTTCGTCGATGTTGACCTTGGCGATGGTCAGGCGATCGCCCATTTCCGTGGCCATCTCTTCCAATGCGGGTGCAATCTGTTTGCACGGTCCGCACCATTCGGCCCAGAAATCCACCAGGACCGGCTCGGATGAGCCAATGACATCGCTTTCAAAAGAATCGTCGGTAACGTTTTTCGGCATGTTTTAAAACCCTATAAAGCTTTCAAAGTGTTGCGGCGATACAAATGGAAGAATCGCAAAAACAGAATTCGACTCTACCACGGGCGGAATTGCCGTCAAGGTATGTAACGGTCCAGGCGGCGATTATCCAACACCATGCCATGGGGACCGTCGGTCCAGACAAGTAAACAACGAATAGCCCTACCAGGATAGATATGCTGCAAAGCCGATTTGTAAAGGGCCATTTGTCGTAAATAGATTTCCGGTACGTCTTGCTCGTCCCGGGGTGGTGGGCGGTTGGTTTTGTAGTCGACGATGGTGACAGTGTCTTCCGTTACCATCAACCGGTCGACCTGCCCGGCGATGGTGCGCAGGCCGTCTGTCGTTTCCACGGTGCCGGCGATGGCGACTTCCGGCAGACTGCCGGATGCAAAGACATCTGTTAATTCAGGCGCTTCCAGCACCGTTAACGTTTCCTCCGCAATCTCTGTCCGTGAAACCTCGTCCATGTCGCATGCTGTTCTTTCCAGCCAGTTCAGGGCGCTTTCGCGGCGGTTGCTGGGTTTCATATCCGGCAGGGTTTGAAGCAGGCGGTGAATCAGGGTTCCGCGCCGGAAGCGCTGCGTGTCGTCGTCTATGAATGGCGGCGTGACGGGCGGCTCCTCACCATCCGGACGAGAGGGTGAGAGAGGCTGGTAAGGCTCCGGCTCTTCAGGCGGCGGTGAAAACAGCCATTCAGGCGGCGAGGCATCAGCGGAAACTTCGTAATCCTTTCCTTTCTCCGTTTCTGGTTCGGCATTTTGCGGCGTCGCCACGCGGTAGAGGGGCTCATCCCCCGTGTTGAGCGTTTCCACGCGATCCATGGTTGATATGGCGGGACGGATCAGCTCGTACCAGGAACCCTCATCCCGCGTGTGTTCTTTGCTTTCGCTCGCCTTGCCCCGTTCCCAGCCCATGACATAGAGACGGTCGCGCGCCCTGGTCATGGCGACATAGAGCAAACGGCGATATTCCTCCAGGCGGGCTTCTTTTATGGCCTCGCGGATATCCGTGCACCGGGCCGTTTCGTTGCTCCTGATCCCGGGCCACAGGGGAATCGCGGCTCCGGCGTCACCATTGCTGTCACCGGCCGCCCATAATACCCGTTCACGCGATGACGTTTTGTCTTCCGAGCAGGTGTCGGGCAGGATCACGATATTGGCTTCCAGCCCCTTGGAGCCATGCACCGTCATGACGCGGACCTGTCCATGACCGCTTTCCATATCGCGTTTGATCACCGTACCGCCGGCCTCGAACCAGGCTAGAAATCCCTGCAGGGAAGCAACGTGGTCCTTCTCAAAAGCAAGGGCCTGGGCCAGAAACTCGTCGATGGGGTCGTTGGCTTCAGGGCCCAATCGGGCCAGCAACCTGCGCCGCCCGCCACCAGGGCCCAGCAGGTTGGTGAAAAATTCGTACGGCGGACAGAAATCGGCACTCGCCAGCAGACTCTCTAGCTGTGATACAGCAGTATTGAGGTTCTTGGTTTCGCTTGTTGCGTCGCCTGCACGGGTTTTCAAGGTCTGCCACAGGCTGTCTTTTCGATTATAGGCCAGATCGAACAGCTCTTCCTCGTTCAGACCGATGAACGGGGATTTGAGCAACGTCGCCAATGTCAGGTCGTCTTCCGGCAGCAGGGCGAAACGCGCCGCCGCCATCAGATCCATGACGGCGATCTGTTCGGAAAGCACCATCCTGTCGCTGCCCGCCACGGGAATGTCCCGCGCTTTCAGACGGCGCACCATTTCCTCGGCGAACTGTCCGCGCTTGGGCACCAGGATCATGATATCGCCCGCCTCTATGGGGCGATCCTTGGATTCCAGCATTTCCTTGTTCTTGAGCCAGCTGTCGATGGTTTGCGCAATGGTTTCAGCCGTGCGCGCCATGGGGCTTGAGGCCCGGACGCGGTCCACCGGCGCATCCCAGGGACCGGGCATTTCAACCGGTTCTTTTTTAAGCGCGGGCCACAACTCGACAACCCCGGCCTGATCGCGGCGTTCGGCGAAATGGCGCGTGCCGTTCTCATCGGATACGCCCGGTTGTGCTTCCGGGCGCTGGAATACGGCGTCCACAACGTTCAGGACAGCGGCGGTCGTGCGGAATGACTGAACCAGTTCCACAGACTGCCACGTCCGGTCAGCGGCGCGCGCGCGTTCGGCGAAATAGTCCTGCATGCGCATGAAACCATCCGGATCTGCGCCCTGGAAACTGTAGATGGACTGCTTTTTGTCGCCGACGGCGAAGATGGTGCGGTCGAGGGGCTGTTCGGTGGATCCTTCTCCAGAATCCATGTGATCTTCATAGACGCCTTCGCCTGAAAAAAACTCGTCCGCCATATGGCGGATGACCCGCCATTGTTCAGGGCTGGTGTCCTGCGCTTCGTCAACAAGGATATGGTCAATACCGCCGTCCAGTTTGAAATGGACCCAACTTGCACCGCGGTCGTGCTCCAGGAGCTCCAGGGCTTTCAGGATCAGGTCGTCATAATCCATCAGGGCGCGGGCGCGTTTAAGGCTCTCATAACGCTCAAGCACGGCGATGCCGAGATTTACCAGATGTTCCGTATCGCGGGCGATGGTGGCTGCCTTGAGTTTCTCCGCCAGGGCAAAAACCCGTGCCTGTTCCTTGTAGATGGTTTCCACAATCGCGGGGTGGTTGTCCTTGACGGCTTTCGCAATGAATTTTGACTCAGCACGCGGTTGCAGTTTTCCGGTCAGATAGATAGGGAAATACTCATCCTCCAGACGCCTGGAACGTTCCTCGTGATTCGCGGCCAGCCATTTTGACAGCTTCTGGGCATGAACCTGGTCCGTTTTTGTGCTGGTTTTGAGGATTTCGGCCGCCGCTTCCAGACCCTCGCGGTCAAATGCGTCCTCATGCGTGCTTGTCAGAAGAATGATCTCGCGGGTTTCCCCATCCGCCAACCCAAGAGAAGCGCGAATGGCACGGCCCATGTCCTCAGCGTCACCCAGCAGCTTGTTTGCCGATTTCAGTCGCTCGCGCTTGGCGAGCAGTTCCCCGAGGATGTCGTCAAAGCCGCCTTCGTCTATCAGCCCGGCGATAGCGCTCAAGGCCTTTGCCAGATCGGAAGCGGGATTGGAGAAAGCCTGACGGTAGACGCGCTCTCGTGCTTCAGCCATCAGTTCGGCTTGTGCTCGGTCATCAATGACGCTTACATGGGGCTGGACGTTCGCCTCGACGGGAAAACGGCCCAACAGGGATTCACAGAACGCATGAATGGTCCGGATTTTGAGGCCGCCAGGCGCTTCCAGCGATTCGGCAAACAGACGTCGTGCACGAACGAGATCGTCTTCCCCCGGCGGTGATCCGAGCAATTCAGTCAATGACTCGCGTAGCGGCTCGTCCGCCATGACAGCCCATTCGCCGAGACGGCCAGAGAGGCGGTTTTCCATCTCCGCCGCAGCCGCCTTTGTGAATGTCAGGCAGAGAATTTTTTCCGGCCGGACACCGCGCAACAGCAAACGGGAAATCCGGTCGATGAGCACCCTGGTCTTACCGGTGCCCGCATTGGCGCTGACCCAGACGGATGCCGTTGGATCGGCTGCTTTTTGTTGCTGCCGGTTTGCGTGTTCGGTGCTGTGGCCGGGAACGGGAAGATCGGCGCTCATGCCTCGTCCTCCTCGCTCAGCCATTCACGTACGCGGGCAAGATGGTCGTAATCACCAATTTCTTTGGTGCTCATGGGCCGCAGGTGGGAATGATAAGGCTTATCTGCATTATCGTATTCGGCAATAAGTTGTTGCAGTCCCTGCCAGGCGTTTTCGGCGATCTCGTGAACTCCGGACTTGAATTTGAGCGTCCTAACCTCGCCCGGCGTGCGCCCGCCCGTAAGTTTGATGTAGGTAAGCGCATTAACCTCGTCGGCCCCGAGGCCCTTGAATCGTCCCTGCTCCGCCATGGCCGCCTCAAGGGGCAGTTGCGGCTCCAGACCCGATTCAGCTTGCGATGCGGTCGCCGCCGCGCCGGTCTTGTAGTCGATGATGGCGAGGCCGCCGCCGCTCAGCCGGTCGATGCGGTCGGCCCGAGCCTGCAGCGTGAAGGGACCGCCCGGCGCTTCGAAGCCTATGTCGCCGCTGGTCTCGATGACGGCAGGCGTCATGCCGTTCTCGCGCCGCGCCCGTTCTTCAGCGATGAACCAATGGGCGATGCGTTCGAAGCGCGGCCACCAGAAGGCCCTGACACCGGGGCGGGTCAGGTGATCGCCGAACGCCCTACGCCCGGCTTCGAGCAGACGCTGTTCCGCATCTTCAGGCAGGTGATCCATGTGTTTCGCCAGAAACGTTTCGAGCGCATCGTGGATGATTACGCCCTTGTCCGCCGCACCCGGGTCGGCGTCGATGGGATCAAGGGGTTTCAGACCAAGCACGTAACGGGCATAGATGGCATAAGGATCACGCTGCAGGGTCCGGATACGGGTCACGGACAAGGAACGGGGGCGTGTTGCAAGAGGCGGTTTAGGTGCAGGCGGTACCGGCGTTACAAGTTCATTTTCTGCAGGATCGTCCAGCGCCGTCGCCAGGGTGAGCGATATATCGTTTCTTGCACCGAATGAGGTTTTTTCCATGGATGCGGAAACAAGATTTTCGATCCGGCGCAGCCACCGGGACGATACACTGGGGGTGCCGTCCACACGTTCGGCGCGGGTCAGGATCACGCTCGGCGCGGCGAATGCCTGGGCAAAGTCGTGGGCGGACAGCCCGATACGGCGCTCCGGCAACGGCAGTCCGAAAGCGGCCATCATGGGGCGGCTCATCCATGGGCTGACTTCCGGCTCAGGCGGCCATGTTCCTTCGTTTAGACCGCCCAGGATCAGCGTATCGGCATGCTGCAGGCGGGCTTCCAGTGGCCCCCAGATAAAGGCCCTGGGATGACGGTAATAACGAGGGCGTACGACCCGGCCCATCATCAGGGTGTCGAGCAGGGTGGCGTAATCAATGCCTGAGACCTGGATAGTACCGTCCAGCGCCTCGTGCAGTTCAGCAAGAAATGTGCTGAGCGCCTCGCCGGCATCGCCGCGCCAAAGACGGTCACGACCGCTTTCCGTGTCGCTGGCGGCGAGGGTTTCCGTGACGGAAACATGAACTCTGAGGAGTTCGGCAAAGGAGTTCTCTGCATCGTCCAAAACTGATTCCAAGGGAGAAATGATCTCCGCCAGTCGGTCCAGGAAAGCCACAAGGTCGGCGTTGACGGGGTGTTCCTTCAAACGCCCATAGTCATCGATGGCCCGCCTGAGCCCCAAAATGCCCGGTTCCGGGCGTACGCCCCTCAAGGCCTCGATTTCCAATCGGCGGATCAGGGACCGGCAGACAGGCGGGCTCATGGCGCAGGCCGCCAGCGGATGCTTGAGCACAGCGAGCAGGGAAACCGGGGCCATGTGTTCGGAAACCATGTTCGCCACAAGGCGCAGGAAAGCACCAGGCGGCGTCTGGTCCAGGGGCGTGCCGGCTGAATCATCGACCTCGATACCCCAACGGGTCAGTTCGGCAGCCACCCGGCGGGCCAGCTGGCGGTCCGGAGTGATCAGGGCCGTGGTTTTCCCGGGCGTTTCCAGTGTTTGACGCATGGATATGGCAATCACTTCCGCTTCCCGGCCAGGGTCGGGGCAGTCTATCCGCTCAACGCCATCCAGGGCTTCCTCGTCGATCAGACTGCTGGCGACGGGTGTTCCGGTAGCGGGGGAGGGCAGCAGGGCCTGGCGCAGCAGGACCGCACGTTTTTCCGGCGCCATGGAACCTGTCATTTCACTAGCCGGCCACATACGGACATCGGTGCGGGCGACGCCTAAATGATCCAGCAGGTGTTTCAGGCCAAACTGCGGATGGGTCGGGCCGAGAGAATCCCAGGCCTCATCATCCAGTCCTGTATCGAGACCGGGTAAAATCACGTCCCCGTTTGGCAGGGCGGCGATTACGGCCAGCAGATCGGCCGTCGCCGGGATGCTGCCTGTCGAACCGGCGGCGATAACCGGCGTATCGGGCGGCATGTCCCGCCAATGGGCGGCCTGGGCTTCCAGCAGGCGGTTACGCCGTTCAGCCGGGTCGATGGCGTCTTCCCCGGCCAGGATGGACGGCCAGTGTTCCGTCACCAGTTTCAGAAAATCGAGCGTCTCCTGCCAATGATCGGCGAAATCGCCAACGTCCAGTTTTTCGAGACCGGCGAAATCCAGGCGTTCCGTGGCGACCTGATCCATCAGGCGTGCCAGTTCGGCGGCCAGCAGGGCGGCCTGGTCCGGTGACTGGGAGGAATCGCGGGCGAGGATCAGGCGCATCAGCACGAGTTGCCGGCGCAGACCCGAAATGGCAGGCGGCAGGGACAGGATTTCGCCGGCCGGGCTACCGGGCAGGTCCTCGGAAAGCAAGAGTTCGTCTTCGTCCACATCGCCGATGGGCGTCATGCGGGGCAGCAGTGTCGGCAACCCACCGCCAAGTCGGAGAAACGCTTCTCTTAACGACCGGCAGGAACGGCGTGTCGGCAGCAGAATCTGATATTGGGCAAGGGTAAGCGGATCGTCGGTGGTTTCGGCCATTACGCCTCGGGCGAGGGCATCCACAAACGGCTCGTGTGACGGGATGGTATAGAGAGTGCTGCTGCTCATGGCGTCATCGGTGCTGAACGCCGGCATAGCGTTTTTTCATATAGGACTCGGCGTCCGACAAACCCTCGGGCGTGCCGATGTGAAACCATTCCCCGTCATGGACGACGCCAAAAAGCCGCCCTTCCTCGATGGCGTGGTCATACAGCAGGTTCAGGGAAAAAACGCCTTCGGGGGCGTTCTTGAACAACCGCGAATGCAGGATCTGGATGCCGGTGAACAGGTAGGGACTGACCTCGGATTCAGGGCGGCGCAACAATCGACCGTCGGGCCCGCAATTAAAATCGCCCCTGCCACTGTAACCGTAAGCGTCAACCGTGGAATGCAGCAGTAAAAGCGCATCCATTTCGGTGTCATCCCAGATGTCGGACATCCGGACAAGGGCGTCCGTTGGGCCGTTCAGCCACAAGGCATCGCCGTTGACGGCGTAAAATGGTCCGTCACCCAGCAGCGGCAGGGCCTTCAGGATGCCGCCGCCCGTTTCCAGGCGTTCTTCCTCTCTTGATACGGATATGTATGGCGATGGGCGGCTCGCCACGTGTTCTTCGATCATGTCCGCCAGGTAATAGGCGTTTACGGCGGCATGGGTGACGCCAGCCTCTTCCATCCGATCCAGGGCATGGTCCAGCAAGGCGCGCCCCGCAACCTTGAGTAGCGGTTTGGGACAATCATCCGTCAGCGGCCGCATTCTCTCTCCCAGTCCGGCGGCCAGTACCATGCCGTGGGTTATACTGGACATCTTGGGGCTGATCGGTTGGTCGGTCATGCCGGATCCTGACTCAAGAATCGGTTGTGATACCCTCTATTGTATCCCATGCGGGCAGGGCTGCCAGCCGTTCGTTCCAGGAGGTTGAGTTTGCGAGGATTTCAACGATGCGATCATGCTCGGCAGCGGTGTTTTTCAGGCTGACATCGAGACGTTTCCGGGGCAGCCAGGGGCCCAGGTTTCCGGGCCATTCAATCAGGCTGATCCCGTCAGCAAAGGCGTCCTCTACTCCCAGTTCCAGCGCATCGTCGGGTTTATCAAGCCGGTACATGTCAAAATGATAAATGGTTGTATCCGCTCCGTCATAGAGCTGCACAAGGGTGAAGGTCGGGCTGGGAACCTCCTCGGCATGGCCTGTCAGTTCGTTGATGAAGGCGCGGGCGAAAACGGTTTTCCCCGCACCCAGTTCCCCCCACAAGGCAATGATATCTCCCGGCTTCGCCACATCGGCCAGAACGGCGGCCAACCGGGCAGTGGCGGCTTCGCCTCTGACCAGCAGGGAATGAATTGTCGTAGAGGGGGCGTCCGTAACCATATGTTCTTTTATCCGCCCGGCTGGCTCTCTGCAACATCGGGACGGCCCTTGAATTTTCATCCCGAAGATTTTACATAATCGGTTGCGGGCTGTTGGGGAACAGTGCGTGGTAAAAATGGGAAGCTGCTATGATCAGAGACTTTTTGACTCTGCGTGTATTCGGCTGTGTGGCTGTTGCATGTGGACTCTTGCTTGGATTTCCGGTTGCCGGTGTTGCTACGGACAAGGACAAGCTGGTGGGGAACGCCATCCGGGGCGCCGAATTAATCGAATCGTGCATATCCTGTCATGGTGACGACGGCATGGGGTTTTCTGATGGAATACCGCGGATTGTCGGGCAGACAGATGCTTACATACGGACCCAGTTGAGAATGTTCCGTCATGCAGCCCGTCTACGGACGGGTTCCCCGGAAGAGCGGAACGGAGAAGAGCTTTTACATCTAAAATCCGCCGCCCGCAGCTTCAGCGGCATGGATGAATTCGTTCTCAACCTGTCGGACAAGGATATTGCCGATTTGTCGGCTTTTTATGCGTCCCTGGCGTGTAAGCCCACCGGCAAACCACTGACCGCAAAGCCCGCTATTGTGGCGCGGTGTGAATCGTGTCATCGCCAGAATGGTACCAAGGCCTCCAAGAGGGCGCCTTCCCTGGCGTCACAGCATGCAATATACATCCGCCGGCAACTTAAATTTTTCAGGGCGGCAAAGTCGCTCAAGGATATCGATCTTGTAGCCGAGGGTACGACCCGGTTCAGCCGGGTCATGTTCACCCATTCACGGCGCCTGACCGATGACCAGATCAACGAACTGGCGGTCTTTTACGAGAGCGTGCCTTGCAAGTAGGGATTGGGTGCGGCTTCAGCCTCAGTTAGCCTTGTGGCGGCTGATGTAAGCGCCGTTTTCGATGCCTTCGAAGTATTCCTCGAGGTCCGGGTGAGAGAGGGGTTCGTCAGAATCGTCGGGCATCAGGTTCTGTTCGGATACGTAGGCGATGTAGGGCGATTCGTCATGGTTTTCCGCCAACAGATGATAGAAAGGCTGGTCCTTGCGCGGGCGCGCCTCTTCCGGAATGCTTTCGTACCATTCTTCCGTGTTGTTAAACTCCGGATCCACATCGAAAATGACGCCCCTGAAACCGAACAGACGGTGGCGGACCGGCTGACCGATGGGGAATTTCGCGTGATACTGTTTATCCGAGTCGTGCATGGACTGAGGTCTTTCTGAATTCATTTTATCTACGGCATACATGTAAATGATACCATCGTCGGCTTGATTGCCGCCGAGATTTCTAAAATACGCACAAAGACCTGCAAAATCAAACCGAAGCGGCATGGATAAAGAAGGCTCAGCCTTCCTGGATTTGTGCCCGGGTTTCCTTCTTCTGGCCGAAAATCTGGGCCAGCGCCAATAGCAGAATAGAAACCGCGATCAGCACTGTCGAGATGGCGGCGATGGTTGGATCAATCTCATCACGGAGGGCATTGAACATGCGCCGGGTTATTGTTGCCTTATCACCGCCCGAAATGAATAGTGCAATCACCACCTCATCCAGTGACACGATAAAAGCGAACAGGGCGCCGGAAATGATCGAAAACCTGATTTGCGGCAAGGTGACGGTCAGGAAAGCCTTGAGCCTTGAGGCTCCGAGCGAGCGCGCCACCATTTCCTGGTTCATGTCGTAGCTTTTAAGACCCGCCGCCACCGTGATCACGACGAACGGAATAGCCATCAGGGAATGCGCCAGGACGAGGCCAGGAATGGAATTGTTGAGACCCAGCCGTGCGTAGAGGAAAAAGACACCAATGGCGATCAGGATTACCGGCACCATGATGGGGGTGAGCATGATAGCGTTGATGGCGCCGCTGATACGGAATCTGGATACGTGAAGGGCATAGGCGGCAGCCGTCCCCATGGGTGTCGCCACCAGCACCGTCAAAACAGCGGCGGTAAAGGAAACGCGTGTGGCGTCCATCCACTCGATGGAACCGAAATAGTTCTCATACCAGCGGAAGCTCCAGGCCTGGGGCGGGAATTCCAAGTAGCGCGAGTCGGAAAACGACATCGGAATAACGATCAGACTAGGCGTGACCAGGAATAGCATGATTGCCGCACACAGCAGATAAAGCCATAAACGGCGTCCGTGGGTGATCTGGGTTTCGGATGCGATGCGGTTTAGCATGGGTCACCTGCCGTACATGTTGTCGAAACGCGACAGTTTGGAAAAGGCATATAGAATCACCAGTGTGACCAACAGCAACACGACACCCAGGGAACTGGCGGCGCCCCAGTTTGCGTAGAGCGCAACATTTGATTCAATACGCATGGCCCACATCTGCACCTTGCCGCCGCCCAGCAGGGCCGGAGTTACATAAAACCCGAGACACAGCACGAACACCAGCGTCACGCCCGCCGCCAGTCCGGGAATAGAGAGCGGGAAAAAGACCTGCCAGAATGCCTTGACGGGCGATGCGCCGCAGTTGGAGGCAGCCTTCAGAAGATCACGATCAATAGCTGTCATGGCGGCGTAGAGCGGTAGTATCAGGAACGGCAGCATGATATGGGTCATGCCGATGATCGTTCCGGTGAAATTATGAACCAGGCGCAAAGGGTCGTCGATAATCCCGAGGTCGATTAACCAGTTGTTGATGATGCCCTTTCGCTGCAACAGGACAAGCCAGGCGTACGTGCGCACCAGAAGTGACGTCCAGAACGGTAGAAGTACGCCCATCATGAATATGGCTGCGGTTCGCTTCGGCAGCTGGGACAACAGGTAAGCCAGCGGATACCCCAGGAGAATACATAGAGCCGTGACCAGGAAGCTGACCTTGAAGGTCATCTCGAAGGTCTTCACGTAGACCGGGTTCAGCAGGCGGGCGTAGTTGGCGTCTGTCAGGTTGCCTGCCGGATCGATCAACGAAAGCCAGAACAACCAACCGACGGGAATGAACAGCAGCAATCCGATCAGCACCAGCGCAGGACTGCACAGCGAAAAGATATTACGCTGCTCCCGGCGGGCGTCATCCTGCAGGGCATCTGCATTCACTGGCATGGTTGTAGTGTGATTGCTCATGCGTCCCTCGGTACGACAATGGTGTCTTCAGGGTGCAAACCGAGCGAGATCGGCTGGCCCGGGTCGGGAAGATTGGCTAGCACTTCGCGTCGGCTCGGCTGGCGCATGACGATGTTTTCCCCCGACGACAGTGTTACATAGAGCAGGAAGCTCTCACCCTGATAGACCATTTCCTTGACGGTGCCGTCGATGCAATTGAAGGAGCTTGTGTCCGAGCCGTTTGTCAGGATTTCCAGCTTTTCGGGCCGGATCACCAGAAGATGCTCCTTGTCCGCCGCTGCGATAGGTTCAGCAAGGTTCAGCGGTGTTGAGCCCAGGGAAGCCACGTTGCCGCTGGTATTTACGGGAAGAAAGGATGACTCGCCGATGAAGTCGGCCACGAAATGAGAGGCCGGACGTTCATAGAGCTGGTTCGGCGTATCGATCTGTTCGAACTGGCCTTGATTGACCACGACAACGCGGTCGGACATGGTCAACGCCTCGCGCTGATCGTGGGTGACGTAAATCGTTGTCATGCCTAACCGTTCGTGCAGGTGCTTGATTTCAATCTGCATCTGTTCGCGGAGCTTCTTATCCAGCGCGGAAAGAGGTTCATCCATCAGTAGGACGCGGGGCTCAAAAACAATGGCGCGGGCGAGGGCGACACGCTGTTTCTGACCACCGGAAAGCTGATCCACTCGGCGATCGCGCAATTCTCCAAGTTCGACGAGATCGAGTGCTGACATGACGCGCTTTTCAATATCGGGGGCAGATGTTTTGCGAAGTTTCAGCGGATAGGCGACATTCTGGAAAACATTCATATGCGGGAACAGGGCGTAGTTCTGAAACACCATGCCGACATTACGCAGATGCGGTGCAAGGGTGATCACTTCGTCCTGGTCGAACCTCACACTGCCGGAATCAGGCCTCACGAATCCGGCGATGACCATCAGCAGGGTGGTTTTTCCCGATCCCGAGGGTCCAAGAAGGGTAATGAATTCCCCTGAATCAATATCCAGGGAAACATCGTCTAACGCTTTGAAATCACCATAGGATTTCGTGACATTCCGAATTGTGACAGGAATGGATGTTGTGGTTGCGTCACTCATTATGCGGCCTTGTGCTGGAAATCAGGATGGGTAGCTGCGTTTTGAGAAACCCTTTTAGGCGGGTTGTTTCAGTAATCATGAAACAACCCGCCTGTAAGGTCCAGAATCAGTGGTTCAGGTAAAACTTATTCCTGAATGAAGAAGTCGAACCGCTCCTGCAGCTCGTTCATCACACCGACCCACCAGGTCGAAGAGAAGACGACCGAACGGCTGGCGTTTTCCGGTGATGAAGGAAGGCCAGATGCCATATCCGCCGTGATCTTGTTTGGCACATCAAAGGCCTTGGAATTCACCGGGCCATAGTTGATGTGGAAAGGCAATTCAGCCTGGTTTTGAGCCTTTAGGAACTCGTTGATCGCCTTCATGGCGAGGTCCTTGTTCTTGGCGCCCTTCGGTACAACCAGGCAGTCGAAGTCAAGCAAGGCTTCGTTGAACGTGAAATTGGCGGGTGCACCATCCTTGATGGCGTTGCCGATGCGGCCGTTCCAGATGCTGATCATGTCGACTTCACCGTCTTTCATCAGCTGTGCGGACTGGGCGCCGGATTTCCACCACACGGCAACATGCGGCTTGAGGGCTTCCAGCTTGGCAAATGCGCGTTCCACATCGATGGGATAGACGCTGTCTTTTGACACGCCATCAGCAATAAGAGCGGTTTCAAGATTGTAATACGGCTTGGCGTACATGGCCCGGGTGCCGGGGAACTTTTCGGTATCGAAGAAATCGGCCCAGTTCTGCGGTCCGTTTTCGCCATAGGTATTGGTGTTCCAGCCGATAACCGTGGAATAGAAAATAATGCCGACCCAGTGCTCGTTGACGATGCCCGGATCGATGCCGTCGGTGTTGATGACGCTATAGTCCAGCGGCTCGACAATACCTTCAAGAACAGCCTGGGCACAGGAGTTGGAACCCAGTTCTGCAATGTCAAATTTAGGCGCGCCGGACTGTACCTGGGCGCGAACATCAGCGATACCGTTCAGGGTTTCTTCCTTGATGGTGATGCCGAGAGCGGCAGCTGCCGGCTTCAGGAAGGCTTCCCGCTCGGCGTCCTGGAACGAACCACCCCATGAGGCGAAGGTGACGCTTTCTTCTGCCTGGGCGGAGGCTGTCGCCAGACCCAGGGCAAGCGTTATGCCGAGTGCTAAACGGCCAGTGGTTTTCAACATGATTTGTCTCTCCCTAAAGTTCAATTTGATTGTTTTTCGTTTTAACGGGGGCATTGTCGAAAATTCGAACATTCACAACAATAGTCCATTTGCGTTAGCAGCCTATGATAGGTCGGGGTGTTAGGACAAGGCGCATTGGGCCCAAAATGAACAAGAAATTTAGTATTCAGTAATTTTTGATTAAGTCGGTATGCAAACATCGCAAACACCGGGTGGATGAGGGTTGTCAGTTAACTCGCCACGCCCTTGTTGCGCCGGACTGTGATGTTGCGCAGCATGACTTCCAGCAGGACCTTGTCCTCGAAACCGATGGAAACCTCATTGGCGTATTTGTCCCGCAGTTCGTGAAAAAGGACGCGCTCGTTTTCCGCCAGGTCGTGTTCCACCTTGGCGACCTTGTCGATCAGATCCTTGATTTCAATCAGGGTTTTCAAGTCGGGAAAACCGCCGCTGTTACTCATCTGCGTTCCTCTTTACCGGCTTTCAATGCTGAAAGGCGTCCCGGGCGTCACCGCCTTCCGTGCCGGTGGCGGGCAGGCGGCAGGTTACCGTGGTTCCTCGATTGGGCGTTGATTTAATGGCGACGGTGCCGCCATGCAACTCAATGAAGCTCTTGACCATGGCGAGGCCAAGCCCGGCGCCGTCCGGTTCTCCGTCCGGCTGGTCTCCCTTGATGAATTTCTGGAAAACACGGTCGATGTCGGCCTGGGGGATGCCGGTGCCGGTATCGTTCACCTCGATGAGGACCCCGTCGCCCTCCCGACTGGCTGTCAGACGGACGCCGCCGCGCACGGGCGTAAAGCGCACGGCATTGGACAACAGATTGAACACCACCTGTTTAAGCCGCCGGCCGTCGGCGGAAATCCAGCCGATATCCGTCGGTACATCGAAGCTAAGGTAATGCTCCTTGTGACGCGCGCGTTCCCGGACCAGCCCCATGACATCGGCCAACAGGGCGTGCAGGTCGATGGCGTCCTTGTCCAGTTCCGCCGCGCCGCTTTCAATTGCGGCCAGTTCAAGGATGTCGGCAATCACGGTCATCAGTCCGTCTGCCGTATCGCGGATACCCAGTACGTATTCCTGCTGGCGGGCATTCAGCTCCCCGAAATAACCGGCTTCCAGTATCTGGGAAAATCCGGAAATGGTTGTCAGCGGTGTTCGTACCTCGTATGAGACATCGGCGATGAACTTGGATTTAAGCCGGTCCGTTTCCTCCAGCACTTCGGCGCGTTCGCGAAGTGCGTCCTCCACCTGGGCCTCTTCCGTAATATCGAGGTAGGAGACAAGCACGGCGCCGTCCGGTAACGGCACGCTCGCCACATCCAGCACCTTGCCATCCGCGCGGCGGATGCGGGATTTATGCTCACGCCGTTCGGTGAGAGACGACAGGATAGCGGCGCGGCGCGGTCTCCAGGCTTCGTCGTGCTCGCCGGGGTCGCGCATCCTGTCGACGACTTCCGAGAGATGAGGCGGTGGGTTTTCATCGGACAGGGACAACGCCCACAGTTCGGTGAAGTTTCCATTATGCAGCTCAAGCCGGCCATCGCCGCCGAACACGGCGACGGCCTCCTGCAGGTTGTCGATGGTGTGACGTTGAACCGCGTCCAGGGTCTTGTTGGAGCGCTGCAGGCTCAGCTTGTCGGTCATGTCGTCATAGACATGCAGCAACCCGCCGTGGCTGGCGGGGGCGACGGTGTTGCGGATATCGCGCCCGTCCGGCAAATGCAGCATGCGTTCAAGCGATTCCGTCAGGTTCTCGAACAGGGCGTTTTCCTCGGCCCGGTAAGCGCGGAAATCGGGCATTTCGCTCATGCGCCGTTCGTCGCGTAGTTTTTCCAGTATCTGGCTCAATGTGGGTCGTTCGCTCAGCCAGTCCTCCGGCAGCCTCCAGATCTGGGCGTAGGCGGAATTGAAACTTTCAAGACGTTTGTCCGGACCGAAAATGGCGACGCCGCTGCCCAGAGCCTCCAGCATCTGATCGAAAATCGCCCGCTCACGCATCAGGGCGTTTTCCAGCTCTTCAGTCGGGGGTGCTTCATGCTCAAGGGCGAAGCCGACCGTACCGGTTTTCGGTCCTGCATCCCTGTTCAGGGGGGACTCGGTGATCTTCATAATGCGGCGCTTGCCGTCCGCTTCAATCATGCGGCGTTCGGTATGGGGGCGACCGTCATTCTGCGCGCGGCCGGCGATTTCACTGCCGCGCTCGGCGTCCCTGTTGGCGTTATTGCGGGCCGCCTCGTTGGAAAAGGCGAGGCCCAACTGCGGGTCACGCAGCCAGAGCGGGATCGGAATGGCGTCCAGGATCATCCGCAGCCATTCGTCCGCTGACGCTGTCTCATCGTCCTCATTTTGATGTGTCTGGTCCTCAAAGGGAGCATCTGCCTGGTCAGAGACCGCCGCATCGGCCTCATGCACTGCAGTTAATTTCGCTCGCCAGGACAGAAATGCCAAACCCGTCACCCCGTTAAAGGCCATTCGCCAGGAATGCGAATCGCTCCTGAATCATAAGAATGTCCTTCTTCGGCGGCAAGGGGTGTTTCGGAAATCCGGCTGCCGTGCTATTGGGCAGGGGAGAGCAACATGGTGCGGTGGGGTGAACGCTATTCCTGTGGACCATTTTTTCGATAAAGGCTGGCAACGCTTCGCTTTTGATCCGGCGCTGGCGGGTTGGGTCGATCATGTCCTGCCGGCAGCGCGTGCGACGGTTACGGATCCGGCGTTCGCCGAATGGCATCGCTGCCAGGGCACCTGGTTTGTCGGCGTCAACGCGCTCCCCAACGACGAAGTGGGCCGGGTCGGCAGCGGTCCGTGTTTGAGCGGTGTGGCTCTGGACTTTCTGCATCGCGCATTGAACATGGTGGATATCAAACTGGACCGGGCGCAGGTCTCGGTCTGCTATCCGGGCTATCCCAAACCCCTGGAAGGGGAGTCGGAGGCCAATTTCGCCTTCCGCCGTGACCGGGACGCCGCCCACGTGGACGGGCTGCGCAAACAGGGCGATGATCGCCGGCGGTTCCTGCTGGAAAACCACGGATTTATCCTAGGCATTCCCTTGGTGGAAACCGGCGCAGGCGCTTCGCCCCTGGTTGTCTGGGAAGGCTCGCACCATTTAATCCGCGAGGCTTTTGAAGCCGCATATGCAGGCATCGAGCCCACCGAATGGCCGTCGCTGGACATCACGGAGGTCTACAAGGAAACCCGGCGGCGGATTTTCAAAACCTGCAAACGGGTCGCCATTCATGCCAAGCCCGGAGAATCCTATGTCCTCCATCGCCTCGCCCTGCATGGCATCTCGCCCTGGGATGAAGGGGCGGAGGCCGGAACTGACGGGCGCATGATCGCCTACTTTCGACCGGAAACCGGCAGCCTTTACGACTGGCTCCATGCCCCGTGACCGGCCGCGCGAGATCGACGTTCAGAGCGTTGCGTCGTCGATCATGGCTTTCAGGTCTTCATATTCCTCGCAGGTGAAAAAGCAGATATCGTCAATTTTCTCCAGACGTTCGCGGGCGAGGTCCAACTCCGGTTTCCACGTAAAGCTCGCCCAGGTATTCATTGGCCCCTAAGTGATCGGGATTAATGCTCAGAGCCTTGAAATAGGCTTCCTTTGCCTGGTCGAACTGCCCCAGCTTTCGCAGGCTGAAACCCAGATAGTTCCAGGCGTTGGCGTGTTTCGGTTTTTCCATGACGAACCGGTTCAGCAGGTCGATGGCCTGGTTGTAATCCTTCGCCTTGATGGCCTCGACCGCCTTGCCGTAGGGAGAGCTGTCATTGTTATAGGTGTTGTTCCGATCGCCGCTGCCGCCAGCGGCCAGGGCAGGTGAAGACAGGACAAGGCTGAACGCCACGGCTTTAAGGGTTGTATCGACGGCAACGGGTTTTTGGGCGGGTTTTCTTTTCCGCCCCTGAAGACAACTGGCGATGATCGCGAGGAACGTGACGCCCACAGCGAAAAAATAGGCATAGAACAGGAGTTGCATAATGGCGTTTCTCCTTAAAACACTGGAATAATTCCAAATAGCTTAGATGGCCGCAGTAACGGGGCAAAATCAAAACCTCGTGACGGCTTTGTGTTCGGCTCTCGTAAGGTTCCTGCAGGGCATCGAAACGACAAATTTTTGACTGTCCGAAAACAAATATTACTCGGGTGCGCCGTGGCCTGTTTTGGTGGTTATCTTCCTCCCAGAGCAGGTCATAGGGCGGATTTCGCATCTGGTTTGCGATTGGGTAGAAGGGGAAATCATGCGGCCGGGGTCCAACCATCTTGTTGTCTTGCTGGGTGATCTCAGCCGGCCGACCATGCCCGCCTTTTCCGTGCTGTTTACCTTCGAGCCCCTATCGCGTTCCATTATCGTCACCGTGGTGCCCATCATGGCGCTGGAACGGTTCGGCACGGCCCAGAACGTCAGCATCTTTTTCTTCGTGCTCGGCGTGCTCGGCGTCGGCATGAGCCTCGCTGTGCCATGGCTGGTGAGCCGGATCACACGCCGGGGGACTTTCAGCCTTGGCGTGGTGGCCGGTATCATCGCCATGACCCTGTTCATTCATGGAGAAGTTTGGTCGCTGTGCGCCGGCATGGCGCTGCACCTGTTTTCGGCCTCATGCATCGACGTATCGCTCAACCTCTACATGATGGAGCATATCAGGCGACAGGACTTCGGGCGGTATGAGCCCGTGCGCATGTTTTTCCTGGCCTTTTCCTGGTGTGTTGGACCATTCCTGGGCGTCTACCTTAGAAACGCCATCGATCCGGCGGCTCCGTTCGTTTTTGGCATTCTGGCGATTGTGGCCCTGGCCGGATACTTCTTTTACTTAAGGTTTACCGATCACCCTGCCCTTGCGGGTGCGCGGCCTCCCGTCACCAACCCCTTGAAATACCTGCCCCGGTTTTTCAGGCAGCCCCGGCTGCGCCTGGTCTATGTGCTATCTGCCATGCGTTCCGGCTGGTGGACTATGTATTTCATTTACGTGCCCATTTACTGCGTCACCTCGGGCCTTGGCGAAACCATGGGCGGCGCGCTGGTCTCTCTGGCGACAGCTTTCGTCATGACGACGCCGCTGTTGCGGGGAACCATTCAGCGTTACGGCATCCGTCGTATCCTGCTTGTCGGGTATGTGGGCACCGGCCTTGTGACGCTCACCATCAGCCAGCTCATGGATGCGCCCGACATCGTGATCTTCATCATGCTGGGGGCTGGCCTGTTTGCCGTGCTGTGCGATTCCGTGGGCAACACGCTGTTTTACCGTGCCGTGCATCCTTATGAACGCTCGGAAATGGCGACCGTTTTCGGCAGCTACCGGTCTGTCTCCAGCCTGACGTTTCCGGGCGTCTATTCGGGCATTCTGGCGGTTTTCCAGCTTCCCGCCGTGTTCGCCGCTACCGCCATCGGCATGATCGGCGCGGGGATTCTGACGCGCTATATACCGAGAAGGATGCGATAAAAAAGGGCGATCCCAGAGCAGCTCCGGGTTAATCCACAATCATCAACATGAAAGAAGGATTAACCCGGTTACACTGCTCTGAAGAGCATTTTTCGATCAGATCATGATTGATCTATCAATCATGATCTGATCGTGCCGCCCTCATCTTAATAATGTGATGCTGATACGTATCAGTAACGATACGTCTCCGGCTTGAACGGGCCTTCGACGGGAACGCCGATGTAGTCGGCCTGTTCCTGGTTCAGCTTGGACAAGCCTGCGTTCAGCTTGCCCAGGTGCAGCATGGCGACCTTTTCATCCAGATGCTTGGGCAGAACGTAGACGCTGTTTTCATATTTGCCGTCGTCGTTGTTGGCGAACAGCTCGATCTGGGCCAGGGTCTGGTTGGTGAAGGATGCGCTCATCACGAAGCTGGGGTGGCCGGTGGCGCAACCCAGGTTCACCAGGCGGCCTTCGGCGAGCAGAATGATGCGCTTGCCGTCGGAGAACTCGATCTCGTCCACCTGCGGCTTGATGTTGGTCCACTTGTAGTTCTTCAGGCCCGCGACCTGGATTTCCGAATCGAAGTGGCCGATGTTGGAAACGATGGCGCGGTCCTTCATGTTACGCATGTGATCGACGGTGATAACATCGATATTGCCCGTGGAAGTGACAAAGATATCGCCGCGGGGCGCAGCCTCTTCCATGGTGACGACCTCGAAGCCTTCCATGCAGGCCTGCAGCGCACAGATGGGATCGACCTCGGTAACCAGCACGCGGCAGCCGGCATTGCGCAGGGACTCAGCCGAGCCCTTGCCCACATCGCCAAAGCCGCAGACCACGCCGACCTTGCCGGCCAACATGACATCGGTGGCGCGGCGGATCGCGTCCACCAGGCTTTCGCGGCAGCCGTACTTGTTGTCGAACTTGGACTTGGTCACGCTGTCGTTCACGTTGATGGCCGGGAACGGCAGATCGTTGTCCCGCTCCATTTCATAGAGACGATGCACACCGGTGGTGGTCTCTTCCGTTACGCCCTTGATGGCTGCCAGGTTTCGGGAATAGAAGGTGTCGTCGGTTTTCAGGCGCTCCTTGATGGAGGCGAACATGACTTCCGCTTCCTCGCTGCCCGGGTTGTCGAGCACGGAGATATCCTTTTCCGCCTTGGCGCCCAGGTGGATCAGCATGGTGGCGTCGCCGCCGTCGTCCAGGATCATGTTGGGTGTGCCGCCGTCGTGCCATTCGAAGATGCGGTGCGCGTAGTCCCAGTATTCCTCCAGCGTTTCGCCCTTGGTGGCGAAAACGGGGGTGCCGGCGGCGGCGATAGCGGCGGCGGCGTGGTCCTGGGTCGAGTAGATGTTGCACGAGGCCCAGCGTACTTCCGCGCCCAGCGCTTCCAGAGTCTGGATCAGCACGGCGGTCTGGATGGTCATGTGCAGTGAGCCGGCAATGCGCGCGCCTTTGAGCGGCTGCGAGGGTCCGTATTCCTCGCGCGTGGCCATCAGGCCCGGCATTTCGGCTTCGGCCAGCTCGATTTCCTTGTTGCCGAAATCGGCTAGCGAAATATCGGCGACGATATAATCTTCGTTCGTGCTCATCGATTATTCTCTCCAGACAGAAAAAAGGGGCGCTTCGCGCCACTATAAAAGGCAATTGGTGCGCGCTTCCTATCATGAACCGGGGCAAACGTAAACGCCCGGAATTGTCTCTGGAATAATATGGCCGTGCCTAAAACGTCTCTTCCGAAATCGGCGTGTGATCGTAATGCAGCGCCGGGTTGTTGCGGATGCCTTCGATGCCGCCGTAGCTCTCGATCAGCTCGGCCTGGTCGGCGAAAGCCAGCGCGTTGATCGCCGCCGGATCGATAATATTGTTCAAGCGACGTACGCCTTCGGCGCGATGGTTCTGGTAATCTGAACTTTCTGCCAGGTTTGTCCGCTCCTCAGGGTCCGTGGCCAGGTCGAACAACTGCGGCAGGTCGTAACCTTCATAATGGACATACTTCCAGTCGCCCGTGTTGTCCGCCCAGCGCACCATGAAGAAGCCTTCCTTCGCGCCGCCATCGTGGTATTCGCTGAACACCGTGCGATCCGGATCGTCGGCTGATGAAGCAATGTCGAGCAGGGAGCTCCCCGGCAGGTCCACGCCTTCCGGCGCATCGATGCCGGCGGCCTGCAAAACCGTGGGCGCCACATCGATCAGGGAAACATGGGTCGAGACCCGCTTTGCTTCAGGGATTCCGGGTCCCGCCATGATCAGGGGGATGCCGACGGAATCCTCGTACATGTTCATCTTGGTCCAGATGCCGTGATTGCCAAGCATCTCGCCGTGGTCCGAGGTGAACAGGATTGTGGTGCGCTCGCTCAACCCGTTTTCCTCCAGCGTTTCGAGCAGTTCACCCACCAGATGGTCGATGTAGGAGCACAAGCCGTAGTAGGCCTGACGGGCTTCGACGACATGGGCGTCATCGTGGAAATGCTTGTCGTAGTCGGACCATGCCGTCAGGTGCCGGATCGCCGGATGATCGGGACGATCTTCCCCGGCGTAGCAGAACGGCATGCCTACATCATCAGGCTTGTAGAGGTCGAAAAATTCATTGGGTGCGTTCAGGGGATAGTGCGGGCTGACGAAGGAGACGAACAGCAACCACGGATCACCACTGTCTTTCGCGCCTTCCTCATGTAGCCATTTCTTCGCTGTATCGCAGATCCGCCTGTCATAATCGGAATAATCCGATCCGCCAAGTCCGACCCCGGCGGCCAGTCCAGAGGCGTCGAAGGGCAGGGGGTCTCGCCGTAGAAGTCCCGGCACCCAGCCCTTACCGTCCTTGACATGCAGCGGCAGCAGCTCCGGTGAAAAGCCGTTATCGTCCCCAGTGGCGCGGAAGTGCAATTTGCCGACAGAAACAGCCCGGTGCCCGGCTTGCCTGAGCCAGTGCCCCCAGCTTTCCGGTTCGCCGAAATAAGGCTCGGCATTGCTCCAGCGCCGGATCTGGTGGACATAGCGGCCGGTCTGGAAGGCGGCGCGCGCCGGCACGCAGATGGGATCGGGCGTATAGGCCTTGGTGAAAAAAGTACCGCGTTCGGCCAACTTATCCAGGTTTGGGGTTTTGACGACGGCATGCCCGGCACAGCCCAGCGCCTTGATGGTCCATTCGTCGGCCATGATGATCAGCTGGTTTGGCGCTGTCATATCGAGATGCCCTAACCGTTGAAATCGTCCAGCAGAATGGCGATGCGGCCCGGATCGACCTGGTCCATGATCTGTCCTGCTCGGCGGGTGGCGGCGGTCATGTCGATGCTGCGGATACGCTGCTTGACGCGGGGGATATTGGCCGCCGACATGGAAAGCTCGCGGAATCCCAGTCCCAGCAGCAAGGGCGCATAGCGGGGGTCGCCCGCCATCTCGCCGCAGATGCTGCACGGAATGCGGCTGCGGTGCGCCGCTTCCGCCGAAAACTGGATCAGGCGCAATACCGCCGGATGCAGGGGGTCGAACAGGTCCGCCACGTATTCGTTGCCGCGGTCCACGGCCAGCGTGTACATGGTGAGGTCGTTGGAGCCGATGGCGAAAAAGTCGGATACCTGGGCCAGCGCATCGGCGGCGAGCGCGGCGCCGGGAACCTCGATCATGCAACCGATGGGTGGGACCGGATCGGGCAGTTTTTCCTTGCGCCGCTTCAGGGTGGTCATGGCTTTTTTCAGTAACGCCCGCGCCTGGCGCATCTCACTGACGGATGAGACCATAGGCAACAGAATGCGCACTTCGCCATCCCTGGCGGCGCGCAGAATGGCGCGAAACTGGGTTTCCAGCACCGCCGTGTGGGTCAGTGAAAGGCGAATGCCTCTTAGGCCCAGCGCGGACGTCGCCTTCTCGTCCATACCACCCATCAGGGACTTGGCGGGTTTCTCGCCACCGACATCAAGGGTGCGGATGGTGACGGGCCCATTGGCGGCGGCAATGACCTCGCGGAACTGCTCGACCTGTTCGTCTTCCGACGGAACGTCATCGCGGTTCATGAACATGAATTCGGTGCGTAGCAGGCCGACCCCTGCCGCGCCGGCTTCGCGGACCATGCCCATCTCGATGGGCAGTTCCACATTGGCCTGCAGAACCATGTCCACATCGTCACGGGTGACGGCGGGCAGGTCGCGCATGCGGGCCAGTCTCTCGGCCTGGCGCTTGTATTCCTTGCGCTGGCGTTGGGCGGCATCAAGGGTCGATTTCGCCGGGTTGGCGACGACACGTCCCATGATGCCGTCGATCAACACCATATCGCCGTGCCGAACAGACTTCAGCAGATCGGGCGCACCCAGCACGGCGGGAATACCAAGTGCGCGGGCCATGATGGCGGAATGACCTTCCGCCCCGCCCAGTTCGGCAGCGGCGCCCGCGACCCGTTCCGGATTAAGTTGCGCCGTATCGGCAGGAGTCAGTTCGTCGGCGATGACGATACTGCCCGGCGGCACGGCGGCGAAGGGTTTCACCGGTGTTTGGGTCAGGTTGAGGATCAGCCGGCGGCCTACCTCGCGGATATCGTCGATACGTGACGAGATATAGGCGTCGTCCATGGCGGCGAAGGCGACGGTGATGTCGTTGATTTCCGCCTGCACGGCGGCTTCCGCGTTCATGTGCTGTTCGCTGATGCGACGTTCGGCGCCCCTGATCAGGCGGGAATCCTTCAACATTTGCTCATAGGCATCGACCAGGAAGCTCAGCTCGTCGGCCGCCGTGGCGGGCATGTTTTTGGCTTTGGTGCGAAGCCGGCCCATCTGGCGGCGGGCGCGCTCCACGGCCCTTTCCAGGCGCACGCATTCCGAGCCGATCTCGTCTGCGGAAATCACATGGTCCGATACATCCAGTGCGCCGTGTTCACGTACATAGGCCGGGCCGATGGCGATGCCGGGGGAAACGCCAAGGCCCCTGAATATCTGCTCTTTCCCAGATTTCGCGGCTTTTTTCACCATGGCTTCAGTCGTCCTCGCCAAATCCCGATTCAACAAGGTGCTTGAGCGCCTCCAGCGCCGTGTCGGCGTCATCGCCTTCCGCTGCGATACGAATCTCCGTGCCGGGCGAAGCGGCCAGCATCATCAATCCCATGATGGAACGGCCGGAAACGGTCTGGTCGTTCCGGGAAACGCCGATTTCGGCTTCATACTCGGTCGCCGTCTGGACGAACTTGGCTGCGGCGCGGGCATGGAGCCCCCGGCTGTTGACGATGGTTACGACGCATTGGGGCGCCGCATCAGAGATCACGGGATCGCCGCTCACGTACCGCCTTCTTTCAGAAGGTGCGAAGCGATGTTGATATACTTGCGTCCGGCATCCTGCGCCTGGTCGGCGGCATTCTGTAGCGACTCGGTCTGACGTACGCTCGCCAGCTTGATCAACATGGGGAGGTTGACGCCGGCGATGACTTCCACGTTGGCCTTTTCCATCACCGAAATAGCCAGATTGGACGGCGTGCCGCCAAACATGTCGGTGAGAAGAATGACGCCGTTTCCGGCGTCGGCGCGCTCTATGCTATCGAGAATGTCGGCGCGTCGGCGTTCCATGTCGTCATCCGGGCCGATACAGACGGCGTTGATGTTTTCCTGTGGCCCGACGACGTGCTCAAGGGCGCCTATCATCTCCGTCGCCAACCGGCCATGCGTAACCAGGACCAATCCGATCATGTTTTTCCCATCCCTCTATCAGGATATTTTCTTCTGGTTGTTACGTTCTGCTTGTAACAAGGGCTAGCGGTTTCTTTCCAGCTCCCTGTGCACAATATGCACTGTTTTTCCCTGATCAGCCAGCCATTGCGCAAGTTCTTCCGTCATAAAAACCGAGCGATGCCGTCCGCCCGTACACCCCATGGCGATTGTCAGGTAACTCTTTCCTTCCTCCTCGTACCGCGGCAACAGGGGCTCGATCAGGGATTTGAGATTGCCAAGAAAGCCCGAAAAATCAGGGTCGGTTTCGATAAACGATCCGACGGCGGCATCCTTGCCGGTCAGGGTTTTCAGGTCTTCTTCGTAATGCGGATTTTTCAGGAACCTGACATCGAAGACCAGGTCAGCCTCTCTGGGCACGCCGTGGGCATAGGAAAAGGATGTCACGAAGATCGCAAGGCCTACGTCATTGGCGTCAGCGAACTGGGCATCCATTATCTGGCGAAACTCGGGCAGGCTTTTGCCCGTGCTGTCGAGTACCATGTTGGCCGCCCGTTTTAGGGGGCGAACCAGATCGCGTTCCTGCTCGATACCGTCCATGAGCGGCCTGTCATGGGCCAGCGGGTGTCGCCGACGGGTTGTCTTGAAGCGGTTTTCCAGTTCCGCGTCTCCACACTCAAGGAACAGCAGGGTAACGTCCAGGTCCGGATCCCCGCCAAGCCGTTCAATCTCACCCAGAATGCGCGATGCATCGAAATCCCGGGTTCTTACATCGACACCGATGGCGACCGATCCGCTATCACCGCCGGAAAGGACCAGATTGCCCAGCAGCGATATCGGCAGGTTGTCGACGACTTCAAATCCGTAATCTTCGAGCACGTTCAGGGCCGTTGATTTGCCGGCGCCGGACATCCCGGTAAGGAAGATGACGGATCGGGGCCTGGAGGAGCTAGCGACTGTCATGAAACGGAGTCCAGTTCTCCCAGAGCATGGCGTAAGGCGAGACGAACCTTGTCCGGCGCTGAAGCTTCAAAGGGGGCCAGTTTGATGCAGGGTATATCCGTTCCCCAGTCAGAGCATACGGCGGCTTCCGGCAGGCGATCAAGCTTGCTGCTTTCCACCAGATCGACGACCAGTCCGACAACGGCGTCTTTCTGGTAATCAAGTTTATAGATGCCGAGGCCCCGGACTTCGAGCATACCGGCGATCTCTTCAGGCGGCGAGGCGGTTACGATGCCATCAACCGATAGGTCGCACCGGTCATCCGCCACCAGCCGCGCGCCGTCCCCAATGAGGCGCAGGGCCAGGTCGGATTTGCCGCTACCCGGAGCGCCGCGCAGGACAACGGCGTTTCCATCTATGCTGATGACAGTGGCGTGGATTTGCACGTGAGCGATTCCCGAAATCATGTGCCTGACGGCAAGGTGACGATGAAGCGCGCGCCGATGATGGCGCCGCCCGGACCATACCTGTTATCGGCGATAATGGAACCGTTATGGGCTTCGATGATCTGTTGCGAGATGCTCAACCCCAGTCCGGAGTGGGTGCCGAACTTTTCGCCTTCGGGACGTTCGGAATAAAACCTGTCGAAAATCGCCTGCTCCTTGCCTGGCGGAATGCCCGGACCTTCGTCATTGACCGTGACGACGACATTATTCGTGCGCTTGTCCGGCGTTTCACGGCGGATGGCGATGGAGATCGCTCCCTCTGGCGGGGTGAAGCTGACGGCGTTGCCCATGAGGTTCCTGAATACCTGAACCAGCCTGTCCTCGATACCGGAAACGATAAAGGGGCCGTCCGGCGCGGATTCCAGGACGATCTTTGATGAATCGTCCGCTGCCGTGGACTGGTGGACATCCGCCAGGGTTTCCAGCATCAGGCCGATATCGATGGATGACAGCTCAGCGCGGGACAGTTCCGCATCGAGCCGGGATGCATTTGAAATATCGGTGATCAGCCGGTCTAGGCGCTCGACATCTCCCTGAATGATGGCGAGCAGTTTTCTCTGCTGATCCGGGTCCTTCACCCGTGCGGCCGTTTCAACGGCGCTTTTCAGGGATGTGAGCGGATTCTTGATCTCGTGACTGACATCGGCGGCAAAGCGTTCAATGGCGTCCATGCGGCCCCATAATGCGTCGGTCATGTCGCGCAGCGTACAGGCGAGGTCACCGATCTCGTCATCACGGTTCTTCATGATCGGCAGTTCATCCTGGCGGTTGAGGGACCGGCCCACCCGGTCCGCCGCCATGGCGAGCCGCCGGATAGGCCTGGCGATTGTGCCGGCCAGGTAGATGGAAAGCAGGATCGTGATGGAGAGGGAAACGAGAAAAATCTTCAGGATTTCAAGCCGCACATCCAGCAAGGTGTCGTCGATGGTGTGGGATGTTTCCGAAATCAGCAATGCGCCGACGACTTGCTTGTAACGCTGGATCGGAACGGCAACGGAAAGAATCAGGTGGTCCTGGTCAAGGGAACGGACAGCATAGACGGTATCCCCTTCAAAGGCTTCTATGACTTCAGGATAATGGCGGGCATGCTGGCGCGGGCGCTCCACATACATGGGCGGCGGACGCTGGCCGGGCAGCCAACGCACGAGACGGTCATAGATATCAAAAATCTCACGCATGATTTCGCTGTGGTCTTCCGGCGGCGGCAGGACTTCTATTTCGACCTCGCGCCCTGCTTTCAGCAATTTTCGGCTGTCCGCGACCAGCGTGCCGTCCAGGCGGAACAGGCGTGCGCGCAAATCCGTGCTTTCCACCATGCGCAGCACGATCCGGTTGGCCGTATCGCGGACCAGTTCCTGCCCGAAGGGCGTGTCGCCGCCGACGGCGCCTTCGCCCAGGGCGGCCGCGAACATTTCAGACTGGGTGCGCAGGTTTTCCAGCTCCGCCTGAATAAGCTGATCGCGGTAATCGCCCAGATAAAGCAGTCCGGCCACAAGAATTCCCAGCGCCAGGATGTTGATTGCCAGGATTTTCCGGGTGATGGGAGAAAACCTGCCAGCGGTGCTGCACCGGGGCGGTTTGCGCCTGGAATCGGCATGATTAGCATCAGGCGTTTTTTCAGGGGCCTGCTTCTTCACATCCGGTTCCGGGGATGCCGGATACTTTGTGTCGTCTGGTGCCATCACACCTTGCTGTCTTTGTCGAAGCGGTTATTCGTTCGCTGAAACAGCCGCCGGCATACCTGAGCCGCCTTAAGCCGTGCGATAGCGATATCCTACGCCATAAAGTGTTTCAATTTCTGAAAAATCTGCATCGATCTGCTTGAATTTCCGGCGCAACCGCTTGATATGGCTGTCGATCGTGCGGTCATCCACATAGATATGCTCGCCATAGGCGGCGTCAATCAACTGGTCCCTGTTTTTCACATGACCCGGCCTGCGGGCAAGGGCTTCGAGCAGCAGGAACTCCGTTACCGTCAGATTGACCTGTTTGCCCTGCCACGTACAGAGATGGCGGGCAGGGTCGAGCAGCAAGTCGCCCCGGCGCAAAACGTCCTTGGATTCGGGCTCGGCCGCAGGCGCCGTTTTCCGGCGCAAAACGGCGCGGATCCGTTCAATCAGCAGGCGCTGGGAAAAAGGCTTGGTGATGTAATCATCCGCGCCCATGCGAAGGCCCAGCATCTCGTCGATTTCGTCATCCTTGGAAGTCAGGAAAATCACCGGCAACTCGTTGTTGGTGCGCAGTCGCTTCAGCAGTTCCATGCCGTCCATGCGCGGCATCTTGATGTCCAGGACGGCAAGATCAACGGGCGTGCTGCCTAGCCCGGCAAGGGCCTCCTCGCCGTCCTTGTAGGTGACGACGTCATATCCTTCGGCTTCCAGCGCCATTGTAACGGATGTCAGGATGTTCCTGTCATCATCGACAAGGGCTATTCGGCTGGCCATATGTAAACTCCATAATTCCTATCAAAACGGCCCTTCAGAGGGGTATTTCCCTTTTTCATCATGGCATTGTGGCAGAAATATAGTCCTGTTTGCACGGATTGCATTGACCGGGCGAAAAATAGTTGATTATAGTCGTCCCTGACGGTTCCCCGCCAAGGGCGACAAAGCCCGGGGATTAAAAGGGAACACGGGAGGGATTGACCCCATCGGGAATCCCCAACCGTGGCTGCCCCCGCAACTGTAAGCGGAGAGTTCCGCCCGATAAAAACCACTGGGCCGCCGGAAAACGGCATAAACCCGGGAAGGTGGGATGGAATGAAGACCCGTGAGCCAGGAGACCTGCCGCCAGGTGTCATCGCCAGCCCGATGGACGGGGTGTCCAGGGGCCGGAACTATCCGACGGCGGTGATATTGGATCCACGTTTTTGACACTAGGTTTGGAACCGAATCACATGACTGCCAAGACCACTCAATTCAGCTCCGCCATCCTTCAGGATGTTTCCTCACGGGTTCTGCCCGCAGCGTTTGCCCTGGTATTCGGCGTTTTCGTCGTCTGGGGCGTTGGTTTCGCCCAACCGGCGGAAATCCACAATGCTGCGCATGACGGCCGCCACGCTTTCGCGTTGCCCTGCCATTAATTCAGCCTGTTAAAGCTTAAGTTTGTCAGACGTATCGGCCTTTTGGCCGATGCTAGGCATATGCTTGTTTGAGGAAGTTAAAAAATGTTTCGACGGATTGTATTGACAGCCCTCGCCGCCGGCGTGCTGGCGGGAATATTCCTATGGGGCGTTCAGATGGTCACCACTACGCCCCTGATCATCCAGGCCGAGGTTTTTGAAAGCGGCGGCATGGAAGCGGATGGCCATTCCCATGATTCGGCTGCAGAAGAAACTGACGGTCATTCTCACGATGAAGAAGCGTGGATGCCGGACGAAGGTTTCGAGCGCCATGCATTCACCCTGCTGACATCCATCCTGATGGGTGCTGGCTTCGGCTTTATTCTCACAGCCGTTTTCGCCTTGAGAGGTAGGGATGTGGGCCTGAACGAGGGTATCTTGTGGGGCCTGGGCGGTTTTGCCGCATTCTATATGTCGCCGGCGTTGGGTATGCCGCCGGAATTGCCGGGCATGATGGCGCCGGACTTTGACGCACGCCAGATCTGGTGGATTTCGGCGGCTATTAGCTGTGCGGCGGGATTGGCGTTGCTGGTATTCGCCGGAAACCTGCTGTGGCGGATTGCCGGTATTCTTGTCATCGTTGCACCGCATGCATACGGCGCGCCGCATGTGCCGCTGGATGAGCTGTACCTGAACATTCCCGCCGAACTAGCGGCTCAGTTCGCCGTATCGTCGCTGGTCACCGTCGGCCTGTTCTGGATCGTGCTCGGCGCGTTGGCGGGGTACTTCTACGACCGCTTCGCCGAGGCATGATGTACTTGATACCCGGCGTTGGAAAAACCCTGCTTATTGTGTATGTATGAAGGTATAGACAAACGCGGCGGATGGGCCATCGCCGCATAGAACTGGCGGGGTTGAATGGGCAAGGCGCTCAAAGGTTTCCTGGGGCTTATTCGGGATGCGGTTCGAGACCTGGCGCCTATTGTTCTTGTTATTGCGTTTTTCCAGATTGTCGTTCTGCAACAGCCTTTTCCCAACCTGGGCGATGTGATCGTCGGCCTCGTTTTCGTCATTTTGGGTCTGGCCCTGTTCATCCAGGGGCTCGAGATGGGCCTGTTTCCCATCGGCGAGAACATGGCCGATGCGCTGACCCGCAAGGGCAGTCTTGTGGCGTTGCTGGGATTTGCCTTCCTGCTCGGTTTCGGTACCACGGTCGCTGAGCCGGCGCTGATCGCCGTGGCAGCGGAGGCCGCCACCGTGGCTGGTATTGCCGGCGCCATCGCCGATACGCAAGAGGCGAGGGAGAATTACGCCTTCGGCCTGCGTATGACGGTGGCGCTTTCCGTCGGCGTGGCGCTGGTGGTTGGCGTGTTCCGTATCCTGAAGGGCTGGCCGTTGCATTTCATGATCATCGGCGGCTATATCCTGGTCATTGTCATTACCGCCTTCGCGCCCGATGAAATCGTCGGCATCGCCTATGATTCCGGCGGCGTTACCACGTCGACGATCACGGTTCCCCTGGTGACCGCCCTGGGTGTCGGTCTCGCCAGCGCCATTCGCGGCCGCAACCCCATGCTTGACGGATTCGGCCTGATCGCGTTCGCCAGCCTGACGCCGATGATTTTCGTCATGATCTACGGGATGGTGTACTGACATGAACGCTGTCCTCGATATCCTCAGCCATATTTTCTTCACCGGCATCGGCACCGTGCTGGATGTGCTGCCCATTGTCGCCATCCTGCTGGGTTTCCAGATCGTCGTGATCCGCAGAGCGCCGCCAAACCTGAAGCGGATCGTCATCGGTTTCGTTTATGTGCTGATCGGTTTGACCCTGTTCCTGGTGGGGCTCGAACAGGCCCTGTTCCCCATCGGCGAAACCATGGCGAGTCAACTGACCGCGCCTGAGTTCATCGGTGCGGCGGAAGACGCCGTCAGCGTCAACTGGCGCGACTACACATGGGTCTATGTCTTCGCCTTCGCCATCGGCTTTTCGACCACCGTTGCCGAGCCGTCGCTGATCGCCGTTGCCCTGAAGGCCGAGGAGATTTCCGGCGGCTCGCTGAACGCCTTTGCCTTGCGTCTGGCCGTGGCGCTGGGCGTGGCGGTGGGGGTGTCCGTGGGCGCTTACAGGATCGTCACCGGAACGCCGTTGCCCTATTACATCATGGCGGGCTATGTCGTCGTTATCATCCAGACCATCCGCGCATCCCGCATGATCATCCCGCTCGCCTATGACTCAGGCGGCGTCACCACATCGACGGTGACCGTACCCGTCGTCGCCGCCTTAGGATTGGGGCTTGCCTCCACCATTCCCGGCCGCAGCCCGTTGATCGACGGCTTCGGCCTGATCGCTTTCGCCAGCGTGTTCCCGATCATTTCCGTACTCGGTTATTCCATGATCGCAGACATGCTGCAAAAACGCCGGCAGGACAGTTCGGCGGATAAAACATCCGATTCTCAACCAGAACCAACGAACGAAGGAAAAACATCATGAACCTGAAACTCATTGTGGCGTTGGTTGCCGACGAAAAGACAGACGACATCGTTGCGGCGGCCCGTGAAGCCGGCGCTACCGGCGCCACGGTCATTACCAGCGTGCGGGGAGAGGGCCTCAAGCCCGAAAAAACGTTCCTCGGGCTGGAATTGAGTGCGCAACGGGACTTTCTGTTGTTTATTGTCGCAGCAACCCGGGCGCGGGAAATCCTGGAAACAATCGCCGAAGCCGGAAAGTTTGAAGAAGAGCCGGGGTCCGGCATCGTGTTCCAGGTGGAAATAGAAGATGCCATCGGCCTGAAGACCCAGAAAGATGCCATCATACAGGAAATCGAGGAAGCGATATGAGCGAGAAAGAATATACCAGCGTCAGCGACGTTATGAGCAAAGGCGTCCATACCGTATCCGGGATGGCGACGGTTGCGGAAGCCATCAACATCATGCAGGAGCACAATGTAAGTTCCCTGGTTGTCGAACGGCGGGGTGAGCACGACGAATATGGTCTGGTCGAGGTTTACGACGTGGCCAAGGATGTCATTTCGGACAATAAATCTGCAGACCGGGTGAACGTGTACGAAATCATGCAGAAACCGGTGATGAGCGTGCCCGCCGACATGGATATTCGCTACGCCATTCGCCACCTGGTACGTTTCAAGCTGTCGAGGGCGCTGGTGATCGACGACAAGCGCGCGCCGGTCGGCCTGGTGACGATCCGCGACATGGTCCTGAAGCACATGGAAGGCTGATTTCTGTGGTAAAGAAAACGGGAACCAGCGCCAAAGCCGTTGAGGCGGCCATGGCCGAAACAGCCGACGAAGGGGCCTCCCTGGCGCGGGCGATCGTACGCCGATCACGCTCCGCATCGCTGGCGACGGCGATACCGTCCAAGGATGGCTTCCCATACGTGTCCCTTGTAACGGTCGCCTGCGACATGGATGCGAGTCCGCTGATGCTGTTTTCCACTCTTGCTGATCATACCCGCAATCTGATCGACGACCCGAGAGCCTCGCTGTTGTTTGAAGAAACGTCACGCCGCGGCAATCCGCAGACCGGACCGCGCGTCACTCTTTCGGGGAAAATCAGGAGGGTAAAGGATATCCGTCTGGCCGAGCGTTTTCTCGCCCGCCACCCGCAAGCCAGGATGTATGCAGGGTTCGGCGATTTCTCCTTCTATCGCATGACTGTCGAGCGCGCCCACTGGGTCGGCGGTTTCGCCCGGGCCAGATGGCTGCCCGCCCGCCGGGTTATGTTCATGGACAAGGACGCTTGCGCCGCTATTGCCGATTGTGAGGCGGGTGTCGTCGAACATATGAATGCTGACCACCCGGATGCCGTTGATGTTTATGCGAACGGCTTGCTGGGGCGAAAGGGAGCCGGATGGTCGATGACCGGGATCGATCCTGAGGGAATTGACCTCAGACGTGGGGCTCAGTTCGCCCGGCTTTCTTTCGAAGAACCGGTCAGAAGCGCTGGTGATTGCCGGAAGACCCTTGCCTCCCTGGCGAAGAAAGCACGCACAAAACAGGCTTAAAGCCGGTTAAATCCCCAGAATTTTCCACAAAATCCATCCCTATGCCCCAATATAGCCATGAACGAGTGCTTGAAGGGGTAAAATACGTTGATTATCTTTTTAAGGGTATGGGGCGAAAATCGAATAAGAAACGTGTCCCTTTTAAGTTGGCATAAACCCAGGAGCACAACGTGCAGGATGTTGGACACGTGGTTAGTTCTTTCGGGCTGGATAATCAGGGCCTGAAAGGAATCAAGACCGCTTTTTGGAATCTCGATGCATCTCGATTATATGAACTGGCCATCGCCCGGGAAGAGGGCAGGCTGGCCCGAGGCGGCGCTTTCGTCACCCTGACCGGACAACATACCGGGCGCTCACCCAATGACCGTTTCGTGGTCGAGGATGATGAAACCAGGGATGAAATCTGGTGGGGCAATGTGAACCGTCCAATTTCAGCCGAACATTTCGACCAGCTTTATGAAAAAATGCTGGGACACCTGAGCGGACGTGATGTCTTCGTCCAGGACTGTTACGCCGGCAACGACGATGCCTACTGTTTGCCGGTGCGTGTGGTAACCGAGAACGCCTGGCATAACCTGTTTGCCCGCAACATGTTCGTTCAGCCGGCGGACAGCGAGCTGGCTGATTTCGAGCCCCGGTTCACGGTGCTGCAGGCCCCCAGTCTTGAGGCTGACCCCGAAACGGACGGAACGGCCTCAGGCACCTTCATTGTCGTCAACCTGGCAAAGCGCATGGTGCTGGTCGGCGGTTCGGCCTATGCGGGCGAGATCAAGAAGTCCATCTTCTCGGTGATGAATTTCCTGCTGCCGCCCAAAAACGTTCTGCCCATGCACTGTTCCGCCAATGTCGGCGCAGACGGTGATTCCGCTATCTTTTTCGGCCTTTCCGGCACCGGCAAGACGACCCTTTCAGCGGATTCCTCGCGAACCCTGATCGGTGATGACGAGCATGGCTGGGGCCCGGACGGCGTGTTCAATTTCGAAGGCGGCTGTTACGCCAAGACCATCAACCTGACGCAAGAAGCCGAGCCTGAAATTTTCCAGACCACGCGCACCTTCGGTTCCATCATTGAAAACGTCATGATGGACGATGAAACCCGGGAACTGGATTTCTTCGATACCACATACAGCGAGAACGGCCGGGTCTCCTACGACATGTCGCAGATACCCAATGCGTCCAAGACCGGCCGTACGGGACATCCAAATAATATCATCATGTTGACCTGCGACGCCTTTGGCGTGCTGCCGCCGATCAGCCAGCTCACGTCCGACCAGGCGATGTATCATTTTCTGTCCGGTTACACGGCCAAGGTGGCAGGCACGGAACGGGGCCTGAAAGAACCGGCGGCAACCTTCTCGACCTGCTTCGGTGCGCCGTTCATGCCGCGGCACCCAACGGTCTACGCCAGGCTGCTGGGCGAAAAGATGGCCGAGCACGGCGCCAAGTGCTGGCTGGTGAATACCGGCTGGTCCGGTGGCGCCTATGGCGAGGGCGAACGCATGAAGATCGCCTATACGCGGGCCGTGGTGAATGCGGCGCTGGACGGCAAGCTGGAAAGCGCCGGTTTCCGGCCCGACCCGAATTTCGGCGTGCTGGTTCCCGAAACCTGTCCGGAAGTGCCCGGCGACGTTCTCAATCCGCGCAACACGTGGGCCGACGCCAGCGCCTATGACGCCCAGGCCCGTGACCTGACCCAGCGGTTCGAGAAGAATTTCGTTGAATTTGAAAGCCATGTGACGGACAGCGTCAAGGCGGCGGCCATCAGGGCGGCAGCATAAGGTTTAATTGCAAGGTAATTCAGAGAGCGCCGCAGGAAGCCCTTGCGGCGTTTTTCTATAGAGAATCTTTTTCAGGTTTGTCTTCGTCCGCCTCATCGGTTTTTGACTGATCCGTCTGGCGCCGGTCTTTGGGGCCTTTGGCTTCGGCCTGGCCGCGGATCGGCTGATGACAATGGGGGCAAATACCGAGCCGGACCTGGGAATGGTGCCGGGTGGCGCGGACGATGCTGGCGGCTTCAGATTCGCTGATGCCCAGCTTCAGGCGCTGATCCAGAATCTGGTCCCATTCCTCGTCACTCATGGAACCGTCTGCCAGGGCGTTCTGCACCATCATCTCAAAGGCCTTGCGGCGTTGGTGCAGGGCCTCGTTGAAGCCGGACGCCAGGATGCCGGCGGGCAGGGCGACCATGCCGACGCTGACGATACCGATTAGGGCCCCGCAAACCTTGCCAACGGTGGTCATGGGGACCACGTCGCCGTACCCGATAGTGGTCATGGTGATGATCGCCCACCAGAGTGCTGCCGGAATGGATCCGAAGGCTTCAGGCTGGACGTCTTGTTCGGCCAGGAAGGTCACGCTGGCGGCGAGAATGATGAGCATCATCAGCACAAACAGGGCGGCTGAGATGTTGGCGGCCTCTTCGCGCAAGACCTGGCTGAGCAGGACCATGGCGGAGGAATACCGCGACAGCCTGAAGACCCTGAACAACCGCAGAACCCTGAGCACCCGCAAATCAAGAACGAAGAAGAATGACAGGTAGAAAGGCAGGATCACGATCAGGTCAAGCAACGCCATGGGCGTCAGCATGTACCGGATGCGCCCGTAGACAGGATGCTGGTATTTGACGGCCTTGTGCTCCGGCGTGGACCACACGCGCAGGAAATATTCAATGGTGAAAACGATGACGGAAAATACCTCGAAGGCGTAGAACTCGTCACCGTAGGTTTCGTGATAGGCAGGCACGGATTCCATGATCACGGCGACCACATTGAGCGCGATCAAGGCCATCAGGGACAAATCGGCGAATTTTTCCAGGCGGGTATCCGTCCGGCCGGCTTCCAGCGTGTCGTAAACAATGCGTCTGAGGGTAATGTTTTCCGTCATTTCCTACCTATCGGCTTCGCCAGGCCGCAAGGGCCAGCAGAACCCAGGCCGCCATCAGGCTGATCCCGCCGGCGGGAGCCAGGCCCGCCATGGGGAGATCGCCAGTTGATCCGAATATATAAAGTGTGCCGCTGAACAGCACGATGCCCGCCATGAAAGCGATACCTGAAAGCCGGGTCAGCCAGGAATCCGTATGGTTGGCCAGCCAGGCGACGGCGCACAGGGCCAGGGCATGCCACATGTGATACTGGACGCCCGTGTTGAAACTGCGGGCCAGGTATTCCGGCGCATCGTCAAATCCGTGAGCGCCATAAGCACCCATGCCGACGGCGACCGCGCCGTTGAGGGCGGCAAGAACCAGCCATAGCCGCGCCCCTCCCGTCAATGTGCGCATCATGCTACCTGCTCCTTGGCCGTTACGCCGGATAAGGGTTCCCCGGCTGAAATTGCGACAAGCGTTTCAAACAGTTTCAGGTGGGGATTTCCCGTTTCGAGGAAAAACTCCGGATGCCATTGGACGCCGAGAGCAAAGCGTTGCCCAGACAGTTCCAGCCCCTCGACGACGCCATCCGGGGCGCGGGCGTTTATAACCAGATCGTCCGGGCCGGATTGATCGACAACGCCTTCACGGTGGGCCGTGTTGACCTGCATTTCCTCCAGCCCCGTTATCGCATGCAGCAGCGTGCCGGGAACGATGGAAACAGAATGGGCGGCTTCTTCCGCCGGCTTTTCGTTCAGATGGTCGATGGTTGTTGAGTAGACTTTATGAACGTCGCGATAGAGCATAACGCCCTTGGCGGCGGCCAGGACCTGCATGCCGGCGCAGATTCCAAGGACCGGCATATCTCGTGCAAGCATCGCCCGGGCGAATTCCATTTCAAAGACGGCCCGGGGGTGAATTTCCTCCTCGGGCGTTACCTGCGTTTCGCCATAGTACCGGGCCGGGAAGGGATAAAACCCGCCCGGCAGGACAATACCGTCAGCCATCTCAAGATAAGCATCGATGGAACCAGTTAGATAGGGCAGGGCGACAGGCGTGCCGCCGGCCTTTTCGATGGCGTTGAAGTATCCGAGCCTGAGCGCGTAATGGGGCCTGGATGAAAACGAACCTTCGTTTTCATAATCCATTAGTATAGCGATGACAGGCCTGCTTTCAGATTTGCCCATAACCATCATTTCCCCGGATATTCACTTCCGTTACGTCAACGCCATTGTATACCGCAACCGTTACCGATGTCTTGACCCTATGCATCCGGCTTCCGCCTAGCGTATCGGGCACTGGTGACAGATATCCGGAACGATTTCCGACTGGCGGGCCAGCAAATACTTCCGCGCCTTGCGCTGCCAGGCGACATTGTAGATATCGAGGATATGCTGCTCGTTTGCATTGCCCTGGGCGTGTTCGCCGTATGCATCGAAGCAGCACAAGGCCTCACTGCCGTCCGCCAGGATATGAACCTGGAACCAGTCAAGGCACGGTGTAACCGGCGCATCCATGTCACGTGTTACATTTGATGTCCGGCCAAGCCAGTCCGTCGGCTCGTAGGCCGTGATTTCGAAACCCGGCCAACGATCGTTAATCCAGGCGTTAACCTCTTCCTTTTTCTCCTTGTCAACGATGACATGGCTGAGCAGGACGCTGAAATTCAACTCCCCGGCCGTCTTCATGGCATGCAATCGATCGATATTGCTGATGGTTCTTTCAAAGGGCAATCCCATGATCCGTTCGTATTCGTCCGGATCGTTGCTGTTGATGGAGATGCCCAATTTTGAGAATTGCGGAATATCGTTCAGTTTTTTCACGTTTTTTTCTGTCAGCGTCGATCCGTTCGACGGCAACCATACCCGGCAACCGGGTAGTTCATCATTTGCATGGCGCAAGAAGTCGTAAATACGCGTATCGAGCAGCGGCTCGTTTACGCGGGAGAGATTGAGCGTGAAGATCAGTTCCGGAGGCATATCCTTCAGGTCGTTGATGATTTTCTTGAAGAGCTCTTCGCTCATCTTGTCCTCGGCCCGGATACCCTGTTCCGCCATGATGGGATAAGGGCAGAACGTGCACCGGGCGTTGCACTTCATGTAGGTTTCTATGGTGATGACGACCGGGTACTCGATCCAGCCTAAGTATTCTTCACGGTCGGGAATGTTGAACAGGTCAAACTTCACTTGCTGGGCGGCCAGTTGATAATGCAGGGGCGCCAATTTTTCACAAAAGGAATCAAAGCCGTGCTGGCTGGAAATGTTGTACAGCTCTATGACCTGGGGGTCTTCGGAATAATGCCATTTACGCCCTTCGATCAGACCGCCAATCGCCTGCCGGAGGGCCGTTCTTGACGTTTCATCACTACAATTCTGCGAAAACTTGCTCAACTCCTCCACTGCATTCGTTAACTGAGCGACAGCAGCGGGATTTAGCTGGGTCATGCCGTCACCCATCATGTCGGTAAGCAGCCGATCAAGAACGATCAGGTTATCCCTTTCCTTGTAGGTCCTGGATAACAGCACCAGTATGGATATGATGTCCTGGCACCCGTCGAGGGGCTCGGTCAGGGCCGCTAGTATATCGACGGCTTCCTTTATCTTGGGTTTGCAGGTTGCGGCATCCTGAACGTTATGGGCAGCAACGGCTTCATTGGCTACAGAGCGAAGCCTTGTGTCGATTTCCTGATCATACATGCGCCGACGGTCTTTTCACCCCGGTTTCCGGAAGGATCGTCATTCGGGCAACCATATACCACAGAACGTTAACAGAAGCCTTCATTATACATCGGCCGCGATCCTGGCAACGAAACAGGGCTCAGGGGTTTGGCACGGTCCTAAAGGATGATGTTGCAACCTTTCGCGGCAACCTGTACCGGCGTGGTCACATCCGTCAGGAAGTACATGTTCTTGACCCAGACCTTGCCGAAACGCTCATTCACTTTTTGGGCCGCTGTGTGTCCTGCTTCGCCGAGCCTGTCCGGCGTCAACATATCGACTTGCAGAATTGACCGGTCCAGGGCTTGCCGGATATCGGTCATCATGTTGGGGCCAAGATCGCAAATTCTCGATTTGAAGGACGCGTCCTTGATCGCCAGAACAGGCACAATGGTTGTGCTCGGCTCATTCAGCCCGGCGCTTCGTGGCGACCAGTCGAATTGTGGGAGAATCATGACCGTGGGGGCCAGCGTGGCAATTTTCCTGCGGTCCATTTTGCCCAAGGGATAGCCGTCGTCTGTCAGTTCAACGGTCGATGTTTGGATGAAGAATGACGGCATCAGATTGGCAATGGAAAAGATAACCGAGGCGGCAAAAACGAATGCGAGCAGCACCGCCATTTTATGCTTGGGGGACAAATCCTGTGTCATCATGGCATCACCTTCAACGGTTCAAGGGCATCAAAAACACCAGCCAGGAATGAAGAAATTTTCATTTTGACGCCCTCAATGGGGGTGTCACCTTCCCATTTTGGGAAGAATCGGCATAAAAGCCTTAGAAACAGGCGTTTATCGATGCTTGATTAAGGAAAACGCAAAGTCGATGCCAATAGGGAAAAGCGCAGAAACTAGAGTTAGTCTCGTGCGCTTATATATACCTAACCTACTGAATTAGGCGCGCAACGCATCCTCGTCGGCGGCGTTGACCGGATGCTCCAGCTTGTCGATCATTTCCTTGGGCACAACCTGCCAGAACCGGGCCTCTTCCCTGTCCCAGTCGCTCAGAAGCTCCTGGGCGAAGCGCGAACCCGTGTGCTTGACGTGCTGGCCGATCAACACCTTCAGCACGTCACGCCAGTACTCGGTCTCGATGCGCTGGTAAAGCACCGTTTCCGGATTGACACGGAACTGGAAGTCGTCGTCGGGGTCATAGACGAAGGCCATGCCGCCGGTCATGCCAGCGCCGAAATTTGCGCCGACCCGGCCGAGGATGGCGGCGACGCCGCCAGTCATGTACTCGCAACCGTTGGAGCCGCAGCCCTCGACCACAGCCTGCGCGCCCGAGTTCCTGACACAGAACCGTTCACCCGCCTGACCCGCGGCGAGCAGCTTGCCCGATGTCGCGCCATACAGGACCGTATTGCCGATGATGGTGTTCTTGTGGCTTTCCAGCGGACTTGATACCGGTGGGCGGACGGCGATGGTGCCGCCGGAAAGGCCCTTGCCCACATAGTCGTTTGCGTCGCCGAACACTTCCAGCATCAGCCCTTGTACGGCAAAAGCGCCGAGTGACTGCCCCGCCGAGCCGCGCAGACGGACCGTCAGGTGCCCTGGCTTCAGCCCCGTCATGCCGAAACGGCGCACGATTTCCGAACTGGTCCGTGTGCCGACGGCGCGGTGCGTGTTCTGGACCGAATAGGTGAGCTGCATCTTTTCGCTCTTGGCCAGGGTCTGCGCCGCATCGGCGATGATTTGGGCGTCCAGCGTATCGGGAACCTCGTTGCGCTCCTCGGTGGCGCAATAACGCGGGAACCCACCGGCGTCTGCCTGGGCCAGCAAGGCATTCAGATCCAGGTCATCCAGATCTCTGTGTCCACGACTGACCTGCGAGAGAAGATCGGATCGCCCGATGATCTCGTCCAGGGACTTGAAACCCAGGGAAGCAATGATCTCGGCGACATCCTCGGCGATGAAGGAGAACAGGTTGACGACTTTCTCCGGCGTACCGGTGAACTTCTCACGTAATCTTTCGTCCTGTGTGCATACGCCCACGGGGCAGGTGTTGGAATGGCACTGGCGCACCATGATGCAGCCCATGGCGACAAGGGAAGCCGTGCCGATGCCGAACTCCTCGCCACCCAGCATGGCGGCGATGACAACATCGCGTCCGGTCTTGATGCCGCCATCGACGCGCAGCTTCACCCGGTGGCGTAGCCTGTTCAGGGTCAAAACCTGGTTGGCTTCCGCAAGACCCATTTCCCACGGCAGGCCGGCATACTTGATGGAGCTTTGCGGGCTGGCGCCTGTGCCGCCGTCATGGCCGGATATCAGGATCACATCCGCTTTCGCCTTGGCGACGCCGGCGGCAATGGTGCCGACGCCGGAACGGGCTACAAGTTTGACGCAGACCTTGGCGTCCGGGTTGATCTGTTTCAGATCGTAAATCAACTGCGCCAGATCTTCGATGGAGTAGATGTCATGATGCGGCGGCGGCGAGATCAGGGTCACCCCTGGGGTGGAATAGCGCAGCTTGGCGATCTGGAAAGTGACCTTGCCGCCCGGCAATTGGCCGCCTTCGCCGGGCTTGGCGCCCTGCGCCATCTTGATCTCGATTTCGGAGCAGTTGTTGAGATACTCCGCTGTAACGCCGAAACGGCCCGAGGCGACCTGCTTGATGGCGCTCGACGCGTTATCGCCGTTGGGGCGCGGCTTGTAGCGTTCGGAATCCTCACCGCCTTCGCCGGAATCGGACTTGGCGCCGATGCGGTTCATGGCGATGGAGAGTGTTTCGTGGGCTTCGGGGCTTAGCGCGCCCAGGGAAATGCCCGGCGCGACAAGGCGTTTGCGTATTTCCGTGATGGATTGCACGTCTTCCGCGGAAACGGGCTCGTGCGAAGTATTGAAGCCCAGCAGGTCCCGCAGGTGGATGGGGTCGCGGCTGTTCACGCCGTCGGCGTATTTCTTGTAGGTCGTGTATGATTCCGACGTCACCGCGCTTTGCAGGATATGGATCAGTTGTCCGTCATGGCCGTGACGTTCACCGCCGGACCGGTAACGATAGAACCCGCCGACGGACAAGGGAACGACGTCTGGGGCGAATGCCGCCTGGTGGCGTTCGCTGATCTTGTGCCAGATGCCGGACAGACCGATGCCGGAAATACGGCTCGACATGCCGGGAAAGAACTCGGCAACCAGCGCCCGGCTCAATCCCACAGCCTCGAAGTTACAGCCGCCGCGATATGAGCTGACGACGCTAATGCCCATTTTCGACATGATCTTGAGCAAGCCCTGATCGACGGCGGCGGTGTAATTGCGGACACACTGGTCCAGCGTCAGATCACCGAACAGGCCTTTGGCGTGGCGCTCCGAGATGGCTTCCTCGGCGAGATAGGCGTTCACCGTCGTCGCGCCGACGCCGATGAGAACGGCGAAGTAGTGGACATCCATGCATTCGGCCGAGCGCACGTTGATGGAGGTAAAGGTGCGCAGGCTCTGGTTCACCATGTGCGAATGCACACCCGAGGTGGCCAGGATCATCGGCACCGGTGCGCGGTTTTCGTCGAGGGCCATGTCGCTCAGGATCAGGTGCGTGCGTCCGCCGCGGACGGCGTCTTCCGCGTCCTGGCGGATACGGTCGAGGGCGGCGTGCAGGCCTTCCGGGCCTTCCGACGGATCGAAGGTGCAGTCGATTTCAGCAGCGCCGTCGCCCAGATATCTGCGCACGGCGTTGAAGGACGCGTTGGACAGCACCGGGCTTTCAAGCTGCAGCGTTTCGCACTGGTCGCCTTCTTCCGCGAGCACGTTGTTCAGGTTGCCGAAGCGCGTGTTCAAGGACATCACCTGGCGCTCGCGCAAGGAATCGATGGGCGGGTTGGTGACCTGGCTGAACATCTGGCGGAAGAAATGGTGCAGGCCCCGGTAGTTGTCGGACAGCACGGCCAGAGGCGTATCGTCGCCCATGGAACCGACGGCTTCCTTCGCCGTTTCGGCCATGGGGTGGAGGATCAGTTCCATGTCTTCCATGGACATGCCGAACACGTGCTGTCGGCGATGCAGGCCTTCGGAATCGAAAATGCGCTTGGTGCCGGCGTTGCCGTCATCGGGCATCAGGCTGTCGAGCGGGCGGATTCCCTTTGTCCATTCACCATAGGACTTCTGGGAAGATAGATGGTCTTTCAGCTCCTGATCGTGGTAGAGGCTACCTTCTTTCAGATCAACGCCCATCAGACCGCCGGGGCCAAGGCGGCCTTTCTCGATGATGTCTGATTCCGTCAGTTCCACCATGCCGGCTTCCGAACCGACCAGCAGCAGGCCGTCATTGGTGACACTATAACGCATGGGGCGCAGGCCGTTACGGTCCATGCCGGCGACAACCCAGCGGCCGTCGGTGGCGCAGATGGCGGCCGGGCCGTCCCAGGATTCCATGACCGTGTAGCAATAAGCGAAGAAATCACGGTGCGTCTGCGGCATGGTCTGGTTCTGGCCGATGGATTCCGGGATCAGCAGCGCCTTGGTGGCGGGCGCCGAACGCCCGGCGCGGCACATGACCTCGTAGACGGCGTCCAGGGCCGCCGAATCAGAACTGCCCGGCAGGATTATTGGTTTGATGTCATCAATGGTGTCGCCGAATACGGGGCTTTCCATTTTCGGCTCATGCGCCGTCATCCAGCGCATGTTGCCGGTTACCGTGTTGATCTCGCCGTTGTGGGCCAGCATGCGGAAGGGCTGGGCGAGCCGCCAGGTGGGAAAGGTGTTGGTGGAATAGCGCTGGTGATAGATGGCGAAGCTGGAAATGAACTTGTCGTCAAGCAGGTCCGGATAGAACGCCGTCAACTGTTCGGCAAGGAACATTCCCTTGTAGATGATCGAGCGGCAACTCAGCGAGCAAATGTAGAAATCCGTGATATGGGCGGCCAGCACGTTCTTCTCGATGCGCCGCCGGATCACGTAAAGCTCGGCCTCGAAGGCCTCGTCATCCAGATCCGTATCTCCCTTGATCATGATCTGTTCAATCTCGGGGCGGGTGGCGTTGGCTTTCTCGCCGATGATGCTGGCGTCGATGGGAACCTGCCGCCAGCCGTAGATCTCGTGGCCGGCCTTCAGGATTTCCGTTTCGACGATGGAACGGCAGGTTTCCTGCGCCCCCAGGTCGGTCTTGGGCAAAAAGATCATGCCGACGGCATGGCGCGCATCGCCGTCGCCGGGCTCGTGGCCCGTGGCGCGGATGTGTTCACGGAAGAAGGCTTGAGGAATCTCCACATGGATGCCGGCGCCGTCGCCGGTCTTGCCGTCGGCGTCAACGGCGCCCCGGTGCCAGACGTTGGACAGCGCCTCGACCCCTTTTTCGACCACATCGCGGCGGGGCTTGCCGTCGATGGCGGCAATCATGCCGACGCCGCAGGCGTCGTGCTCATCGGCTGGATCGTAGAGGCCTTCCCGGCTCAGGTAATCGGCATTGGCGCACCAGCCGGATATGAAGGAATGATCGCTGTCAGACTTGTAATTGTTCATGGCGGATGATCCTTCAGGACGCGGCGGCCAGGGCCGCAGCGCCTTCGTTTTGTTTTTCTGACTGAATGTAAGTGTGAATGGCGTCGGCGGCGTCTCTACCGTCGCGGATTGCCCAGACCACCAACGAAGCGCCTCGCACGATGTCGCCGGCGGCGAACACGCCTGACATGGCCGTCATCTGCGTCAGCGGATCAACGGCAACGGTGCCCCAGCGGGTGACGGGCAGGTCAGGCTCGCCGAACAGGGCAGGCAGGTCCTCGGGATCGAACCCCAGGGCCTTGATCACCAGATCGGCATTCAGGGTGAAGGATGAATCCTCGATCACTTCCGGCGTTTGCCGGCCCGTGGCGTCCGGCGCGCCGAGACGCATGTGGTGTGCGCGCACGCCGGTAACGGTTGTGTCGCCCAGGAAGGCCTCGGGCGCCGCGAGCCAAACGAATTCCACGCCTTCTTCTTCGGCGTTGGCAACCTCGCGGAACGAACCCGGCATGTTGACGCGATCCCGGCGATAGAGGCATTTGACGGACTTGGCGCCCTGGCGCACGGCGGTACGCACGCAATCCATGGCCGTGTCACCGCCGCCGATGACGACAACGTTCTTGCTCTCGGCATTGAACGTACCGTCATCAAAGGCCGGGACATCGTCGCCCAGTCCTTTCCTGTTGGATGCCGTCAGGTAATCCATGGCGGCGTGAATTCCCGTAAGGCCCGAACCCGGCGCATCCAGTTCGCGGGCCTTGTAGACGCCTGTGGCGATCAGGACTGCGGCATGTTTCTGGCGCAACTCGTTCAGGCTTGCATCACGGCCGACCTCGAAATTGTCGTGAAACTCGACACCGGAGTCGGCCAGCAAACGCGTGCGGCGTTCAACCACGTCCTTGTCCAGCTTGAAATTGGGGATGCCATAGATCAACAAGCCGCCAGCCCGGTCGTACCGGTCGTAGACATGAACCTGGTAACCCTGGGCGCGCAGCTTATCGGCGGCGGCTAATCCTCCAGGGCCGGCGCCGATGATGCCGATGGACTCGGCTCTTTCCTGCCTAGGCGACGGGCCCTTAACCCAGCCTTCCTCCCAGGCCGTATCGGTGATGTGCTTTTCAATGGCGCCGATGGTAACGGAGGTATGTTTGGATTGCTCCAGAACGCAGGAGCCTTCGCACAGCCGATCCTGGGGACAGATGCGGCCGCAGATTTCCGGGAAGGTATTGGTGGACTGGGAAAGCTGGTAAGCCTCCTCCAGGCGTCCGACGGTCGCCAGTCGCAGCCAGTCTGGGATGTTGTTCTGCAAAGGGCAGTGAACCTGGCAGAAGGGAATGCCGCACTGCTCGCAACGGGACGACTGGGCCGCCGCGGTCTCGGGCGTAAAGGCGGCGTAGATCTCACCGAAATCCTTGCGCCGGTCGTCCGCCGGACGTTTGTCCGGCATGGCGGCGTCGATATCGAGAAACCGCTGCATGGGGTCTGACATGGCGGCGTATCCTTCCCTCAAACTTAAACTGGTGCACGTTCTGTTTGCGTGCGTTACTTGGTGCCGTGGGTGAAATCCCGGTTTTACCGGGCGCCTTCAGGCCCCGCGGAGACGCTTATATGACGGTTCATGAGGTGGAAATCAATCAAAATAAAGACAGTAATACTGACTTAAAAGAAAGAAGCTTCCCATTTGAACGCTTTACAGTGCCGAAGGGAGGCAAATTTCACTGTCAGGAAACAATACATTAGTCCCGTATCGGAACTAAATTCTTTCATAGGTTGTTAAAAACACCATGCTATAAAATGCGCCGAATCCGGGAATTTGGCGGAGATAAAGGTTTGCCCCTTCTACATTTAGCGGTCCTGGCCGTCGTGCAGGGAATTACGGAATTTCTCCCCATCAGTTCCTCCGGTCATCTCGTACTCGTTCCCGTTTTCACGGGTTGGCAGGATCAGGGCTTGCTGTTGGACGTCGCCGTTCATGTGGGGACCCTGGGCGCCGTTATCCTTTATCTCAGTTCTGACCTTCTGGGCATTCTGGCGGGCCTGTTCCGCGTCATCCGGGGCAGGCGTGATCCCCGGGCCATGCTGGCGGCCTATATCGTATTGGGAACCATCCCGGTGGTGATCGCCGGATATCTGTTCAATCTCTATTATCCCGGTGGCCTACGCTCGATCCTGGTGATCGGCTGGGCGACGTTGGGTTTTGGCGTTTTCCTCGCGCTTACCGACTGGCTGGGCATGACGGTCAGGCGCATGGAGCACTTAAGGCTCAGCGACGCCCTGATCATCGGCGTATTCCAGGTGTTGGCCTTGATACCGGGGACCAGCCGCGCCGGCATTACCATGTCGGCTGCGCGCCTGTTGGGTTTCGAGCGGCTGGATGCCGCCCGGTTTTCCATGCTGCTGTCCATCCCGGCCATCGCCGGGGCAGGCGTTTTGAAAGGCCTGGAGCTTTACAAGGCGGGCGACGCCCGGCTTACCACCGACGCCCTGATGGCAGGCGGCATGGCCTTCGGCGCCGCCTTGGTGGCAATCCTGATCATGATGGCATGGCTGAAGAGGGCGAGCTTTGCGCCCTTCGTCTTCTACCGGGTGGTGCTGGGCTGCGTTCTGCTGGCCGTCGGCTACGGTTTTATCAACTGGTAAAATTGAAAAAAAGCGGCGCTTCTAGAGCAGGTCATGTTTTATTGGAAGCACTTTGTGATCCATTAAAACATGTTCCTCTGCTCTAAGTTATTCAAATCGATCGGATTCACACGTTTAGATGAAACGCTGTGCGCCCCATCTAAACGTGATCCGATCTAACCTGAATAGAAAGCGCCGCCAGGGGAGGTCTGTCCATTACCTGGACGATGTTCAGCTGGTGCAGGTCGTGAATCCGATGTCGCGGAGGATGTGTTCGGAAAGACCCTGCAGATCCTTTTCGGTGTTCCTGTCGACACGCTTGCCATCCTGGACTCGGTGAATGGGGCACTGCGTTTTGAAACCACCGAAAATCGGGTTCAGAATGTCAATCAAAGTGTTTCGCATCGCTTTTCTCCTTGTGCCCCGGGTGGTGATAGTTGAAACGGTGGGGCGCGGACCGTGTCGTTGAAAAGCACAATACTTAATCCTGTTTAATTTGATAATATCAAAAATATGCAATATATTATCCTAAATTAAGGGATAATAGAAATGCGTCTTTTTACCGCCATGCGGGTCTTCAATACGGTAGCCGCCCACGGCAATTTCGCCGCCGCTGCCAGGGAGCTGGGAATGTCCACTTCTTCCGTCTCCCGCCATGTCATGGAACTGGAAGACGAACTGGGTGTACGGCTTCTCAATCGCACCACGCGCCGCTTGAGCCTCACCGAACAGGGCCGCCAGTATCATGAGCGCAGCGCGACGATTCTCGACGACTTGGACGACCTCAACAGCCTGACCCGCGACAGCCAAGCCAAGCCCACGGGGCGCCTCAAGGTGACGGCCAGCCTGACGCTGGGCGAATCGTGGCTGGTTCCACTGTTGTCGGCTTTCTATGAGCTTTACCCGGAAGTGGTGATCGTTCTCGATATTTCCGACCGCCTGGTGGACCTGGTTGAAGAGGGTTTCGATGTCGGCATCCGCTCGGGCGAGTTGAAGGAATCGTCGCTGATTTCAAGGAAACTGATGGAAATCCGCTACATCGCTTGCGCGTCGCCGGGTTATTGCGAACGGAATGGCCTGCCGGAGGATCTGAAAGAGCTTAAACAACACCGTTGTATCCAGTATTCCCACCCCAGCCGGGGATGGGAGACCTGGTGGTTCGACAGGGACGGCCGGGAATTCGACGTTGCTATCGAGGGCATCGTCTCCGTCAACAACACCTGGGCGGTACGTGATCTGACGCTGGAGGGCATGGGCATCGGTTACCTGCCGGATTACATGGTTGAACGCGATATCGAGGAGGGCAGGTTGCTGCGCCTGTTCGAAGATTACGACGCTTCCGTCGATCCGGTCTATGCCGTCTATCCCCACAAGCGGTATCTTACGGCCAAGACCCGCGCCTTCGTGGATTTCTTGGTCGATAACGCCGATATGCCGATTGAGGTCTGGGGATGACAGGCGCTGTCAGGCAGAATACCTGATCTCGATGACTTCCAGTTCCTCCATGCCGCGGGGCGTGCGGACGGCGACGACATCCCCTTCAAAGGCCTTTAGCAGGGCCCTCGCCACGGGGGAAATCCAGCTGATCTCGCCTTCATCGTGGCGCACCTCGTCGATACCGACGATACGGACTGTGCGCTCCTCGTCCCGTTCGTTGGCATAGGTCACCGTGGCGCCGAAGAAGACCTGTTCGCGGTTGGTCTGGTGTTCCGGGTCGACCACGTGGGCGATTTCCATACGCTTCATCAGATGGCGCATGCGCCTGTCGATCTCGCGCAGGCGTTTCTTGCCGTAGATGTAATCACCGTTCTCGGACCGATCGCCATTACCGGCGGCCCAGGAAACGGTCTCGACGACCTTGGGGCGTTCGTCGCGCCGCAGGTAGGTCAGCTCGGCCTCCAGCCGGGCGAATCCCTCGGGCGTGATGTAGTTCTTCAGACCCTTGGGCAGATCATCCGGGCCGTCGTCATCATCGTCGTCGTCGCTGGGGTCGAAATCGAGATTGGGATCATCCGTCATCATGGGGTGATTCTAGCAAAATCCGGCGCAATCGCCATCAAGGTTTAAAATTGCAGCACGCTGTGGTCAGATACCGCAAACAAATACTGTGCGGGGAGGAGATAATGCTGCCCAGGACCTTTATCAACCCGGACGACCACTGGGTCACGGAACCGCGTCTGCCTTATTCGCAAGGCATCCGGTGCGGCAAGATGTTCTTCACAACCGGACAGTGCGCCATAAATAAGGACCTGAGCATCATTGCGCCCGGCGACATGATGGGACAAGCCAGGGCATCCATGGCCGATCTTGCGGGTGTACTGAACGCGGGCGGTCTTGAGATGGCCGATCTGGTTCAGATGCGGGTTTTCTATGTGCAGGACGGCAGTATCGATGAGGATGCCCTTGCAGGCTGTATCGGGGAATCCTTAAGCGATCTTGATGGCCCCGGTCCGGCGCTCAGCATGATCGCCGTCGAGAGCCTGATGTCGCCCGGGGTGCTGTTCGAGGTGGAAGGGATCGCCATGCGGGGTGAGAACGGCGAGGTGCTGGCGCGCACCCAGGCGTGGGATCCGCTCTGGGCCGGGCCGCCCAAGCCCTTCAGCCACGCCATCCGGGTGGGCGAGATGATCTTCACCAGTGGGGTTACGGCCCGCGACCGATCCGGCATGATCCATGCGGCCGGAAATCTGGCGGGACAGTCCAGGATTGTTATGGAAAGACTGGATGTCTTGCTGCGCCAGCTCGGCGCAGATTTGAACGACGTCGTAAAGGCCAATCCCTTCAACGCCGAGCCGGGCAATGCCGAGGACTGGGCCGAAGGGGCTCTGATTCGTGCGGGGTACTACCAGGAACCCGGCCCTGCCGCGACGGGCATTTCGGCCCGGAAGCTCTGGCCGGAAGGCGTCATGCTGGTCAACGACGTGGTCGCCATGCGGGGCGTGGACGGTTCACGGCTTTCACGCACCCACGTCTGGCCCGACGATCACTGGGACTGGCCTGTTCACATGCCGTACCGCCACGGTATCCGCTGCGGCGATCTGGTGTTCCTGGGCGGTCAGGTGCCCCTGAACCCGGACGCCGGCGTCGCCTGTATCGGCGACATGGCGGCGCAGACGGACATGGCCATGGAATACATCCGCCGTGTCCTGGATGAACTGGGAATGGGATTCGGAAACATTGTCCGCATCAACACCTTCTACGCTACGGGCATCGACGGCGATGAGGACGAAAGCGTGTGGAAGGAAAACCTGCATGCGCGGTTCAGGCACTTCCAACCGCCCGGCCCGGCGACGACCGGCATTCCCATGCCCTATCTGGCGTATCCGGACATGAACATCGAGATCGACGTAATCGCGATGGCTTGACTTGGAAATTAGTCCGCGAAGTCGATGCGGTCCTGGACGGCCTCGATGGCGCTGGTGGCGCAGTCGGCATCGATATCACCACCCGGCGCGCCGGAAACGCCAACCGCGCCGATAAGCGATCCCGCCGCGCGGATCGTTATGCCGCCCTCCATCACGATAACACCGTCCATGTGGTTAAGTTCCGGGCGAATATCACCGCGGGTATCGCGCATCTGGCCTGAATCGACGCCGGCCATGATGGCGAGCCCGGCCTTGCGCTCGGCGATTTCCAGCGTATGCCGGCTGGCGAAAATGTCGCGTTGGGACGCCATTATGTCTCCGGCCCTGTCCAGAACGACGGCGGAAACCTGATAGCCCATATCGCGACAGGCATGAACGGCCCCGTGGGCGATATCGGCGGCGAGGTCCGATCCCATCAGGCGGACCTTGATAATATCTTCCTCGGCGCGCACTGTACCGGCCGTCAGCAGGAACCCGGCCATGAGCAAGGTCGAAAAAATCTGAAACCGTGAAAACATTTGATTTCCATCCCTTACGAATTACGACAAACGCTTACTTAGGAACTCACCACGCCCGTCTCGTCGGCCTTTAACTCGAAGGCCGCATCCATGAGGGCGCGGGTGTAGGGTTCTTTCGGGTTGCCCAGGACATCTTCGGCATCGCCCTGTTCCACCACCCGGCCTTCTTTCATGACCAGGACTTCGTGCGACATGGCGCGCACAACTTTCAGGTCGTGGGAAATGAACAGGTAGGCGAGGTTGTGTTTCTGTTGAAGCCCTCGCAGCAGGTCGACGATCTGCGCCTGCACGGATACATCCAGCGCGCTGGTGGGCTCATCCAGAACGATAAAGTGGGGTTTAAGCACAAGGGCGCGAGCGATACAGATGCGTTGACGCTGGCCACCCGAGAACTCATGCGGGTAGCGGTCCATCATGGCCGGTTCCAGATCCACTTCCAGCAATGACTCGGCAATCAGCTTGCGGCGTTCGTCGTAGTCGCCGCCGAGACCGTGCACCTTGAGGCCCTCTTCGACGATCTGCGCCACGGAGAGACGGGGGCTCAAGCTGCCGAAGGGATCCTGGAAGACGATCTGCATGTGGCGGCGAAGCGGGCGCATGTCACGGGAATCAAAGGCGTCGATGTCCCGGCCCTCGAATTCGATGCCGCCGTCGGATTTTTCCAGCCGCAGCAGGGCGCGCGCCAGAGTCGACTTGCCGGAACCGGACTCGCCGACAACGCCCAGCGTATGGCCACGCTTTACCGTCAGCGTAATGCCGTCTACGGCTTTCACATGATCCACCGTGCGCTTGAGCACGCCGCGCTTGATGGGGAACCAGACCTTCAGATCATCGCAATGCATGATCGGCTCCGACGCCGGGTCCGCCGGGTCCGGCGCGCCTTTGGGCTCGGTGGCGAGCAGGTGCTTGGTGTAGTCGTGCTGCGGGTCGGCGAACACCTTGTCGGTTTCGCCCTGTTCGACAATCTCGCCGTCGTTCATAACGCAGACCGTGTGCGAGATGCCGCGCACGATGCCGAGGTCATGGGTGATCAGCAGGATCGCCATGCCGAGCTTTTCCTGCAACTCGCCCAGCAGTTTCAGGATCTGGGCCTGAATGGTGACGTCGAGCGCCGTGGTCGGTTCGTCGGCAATCAGCAGGTCCGGGTCGTTGGCGAGCGCCATGGCGATCATGACGCGCTGCTGCTGGCCGCCGGAAAATTCGTGAGGCAGGGCGTCCATGCGGGTCTTGGCCTCGGACAAACCCACCAGATCGAGCAGTTCCTCCACCCGGGCGCGGGCCTGCTGCTGGTTCATGTGCTTGTGCAGGAACAGAACTTCCGAAATCTGCTTGTAGATGCTGTGTAAGGGATTGAGGCTGGTGAGCGGCTCCTGGAAGATCATGGCGATCCGGTCTCCGCGGATTTCACGCAGACGGCCCGGCTTGGCATCCAGCAGTTCCTCGCCCTGGAAGGTGACGCTGGCGGGGTTTGCGGGATCGTTTGGGTGCCAGGCGATGGGGTAGGGCAGCAACTGCAGGACGGAAAGGGCGGTCACCGACTTGCCGGAACCGGATTCGCCCACCAGCGCCACGGTCTCGCCTTTGTCGATGGAAAACGAGGCATTGCGCACGGCCTTGACCTCTTTTTCCCCCCGGTTGAACGAGGTGGACAGGTTCCGAATTTCCAGCAGGTTCGCCACGATGCCCAGTCTCCCCCTAGCGGAACGTCTTGCGCGGATCAAAGGCGTCGCGCACGGCCTCGCCGATGAATACCAGCAGGCTCAACATGATGGAAAGGACGAAAAACGCCGACAGGCCCAACCAGGGGGCGTGCAGGTTGTTTTTGCCCTGGTTCAACAGTTCGCCCAGTGAGGCTGAGCCGGGCGGCATGCCGAACCCTAGAAAATCGAGCGATGTCAGGGTCGTTATGGAGCCCGACAGGATAAAGGGCAGGAAGGTGAGCGTCGCCACCATGGCGTTGGGCAGCACATGCTTGAACATGATCACACGGTTGGAAACGCCCAAGGCCCGGGCCGCCTTCACATAGTCGAAGTTGCGGGCGCGCAGGAATTCCGCCCTGACCACGCCGACCAGACCCATCCAGCTAAACAGCAGCATGATGCCGAGCAGCCACCAGAAATTGGGCGTGACAATGCTGGCGAGGATGATCAGCAGGTAAAGCACCGGCAGGCTGGACCACAACTCCATGAAACGCTGGGCAAACAGGTCGATCAGGCCTCCGAAGTAGCCCTGGATGGCGCCCGCCGCGATGCCGATGATGGTCGACAGGATGGTCAGCACCAGCCCGAACAGTACCGATATGCGGAACCCGTAGATCAGTCGAGCGACCACGTCGCGGCCCTGGTCGTCCGTGCCGACCCAGTTCTCCGCCGTTGGCGGCGAGGGCGCAGGAGTGCTCAGATTGTAATTGACGGTATCGTAGGTGAACCGTACCGGCGGCCACAGAAGCCAGCCCTTTTCCTCGATCAGGTCAACCACGTAGGGGTCACGGTAATCGGCCTCGGTCAGGAATTCGCCGCCGAAATCCGTTTCCGGGTAGACGGCGAACACCGGTACGAACAGATCACCGTCATAGGAAACCAGCAGGGGCTTGTCGTTGGCGATGAATTCGGCGAACAGGCTGAGGAAAAAGATCGTGAGGAATATCCACAGGGCCCAGGAGCCACGCCGGTTACGCTGGAAATTGATCAGACGCCTCCGGGTGAGCGGCGTGATGCGGACGCCGAGGAAGGTGTCGACGACGGGCGGAGGGGCATTGTTGAGGGTGAGATCCTTTTCCATCGGCTTCAAACCTCACGGCTTTCAAAATCGATGCGGGGATCGATGATGTGATACATCACGTCGCCGATGATGCCTAGAATCAGACCCAGCAGGGTAAAGAAAAACAATGTGCCGAACATCACCGGGTAATCGCGGTTAAGTGCGGCCTCGAAGCCCAGCAGACCCAGTCCGTCCAGGGAAAAGATGATCTCGGTCAACAAGGAGCCCGTGAACAGGATGCCGATAAAGGCGCTCGGGAAACCGGCGATGACGATCAGCATGGCGTTGCGGAACACATGTGACGACGTACTGCTTGTTGATCTCCTCAAGGAACGAATTTTTTGTCAGCATGGTCAAACCCGCAAAGCCGCCGATCACCATGGACAGCACCGGCAGGGCCATGTGCCAGAAGTAATCGATGACCTTGGCGAAGGTATTCAACTCGCTCCAGTTGTCCGACACCAGGCCGCGCAGGGGGAACCAGTCGAAATACCGCCCGCCGGCGAACAGTACGATCAACAGGATCGCGAACAGAAAGCCCGGAATAGCGTTGCCAACGATGACCACGCCGGAGGTCCACATATCGAAACGTGAGCCGTCCCTGACGGCCTTGCGGATACCCAGCGGAATGGAAATCAAATAGACCAGCAACGTGGTCCAGATGCCAAGCGAAATGGAGACCGGCATTTTTTCAAGCACCAGATCGACCACGGCCTTGTCGCGGAAGAAGCTGTCGCCGAAATCGAAGCGGATGTAATTGCCCATCATATGCAGAAAGCGCTCGTGCGCCGGTTTGTCGAAACCGAACTGCCGCTCGATCTGGGCGATCAGTTCAGGTGGTAATCCTTGAGCGCCGCGGTACTTGCTTTCGCCGGTCTGGCTGGCGCCAAGCGTCGTCTCGCTCTGCATCGCAACCTCGCCGGCGCCCGTATCGCCACTGATCCGCGCCGTAGCTTCCACGGCGGTACCGGTGATTTCAGCGATCATCTGCTCGACCGGTCCGCCGGGGGCTGCCTGGATGACCACGAAATTGATGATCATGATCCCCAGCAGCGTGGGGATGACCAGGGCCAGACGTCGGACGATATAGGCGTACATGTCAGGGTCTAGTTTCCGCCGGAGGGCTGCTTGTTATCAAGCGCCGCTTCTTTTGCTGGATCGATCCACCAGGCCATGAACTGGTTGCCCTGGACCGGTGTAATCTCCGGGCGGCCGAACTTGTTCCAATAGGCAATGCGGTCGTACTTGATATGCCAGTGCGGGACCAGCCAGTGCCCCCACTGCAGTACCCTATCCAGCGCCCGTGTCGCCTGGACCAGGGCTTCACGGTCCGGTGCGGCGATGACTTTTTCGATCAGCTCGTCGATGACCGGGTCGGCGATGCCCAGATAGTTACGCCCGCCTTCCATGTTGACGACCTGCGATCCCCAGTAGGAGCGCTGCTCGTTGCCCGGCGACAGCGACTGCCCGAAAGTGGAAACGATGACGTCGAAGTCATAGGTGTCGAGCCTGCGGACATATTGCGCCGTATCCACGGTGCGGACACTGACCTTGACGCCCAGTTTCTCCAGATTCTTGGCGAACGGCAGGACGATGCGCTCGAACAGCGGGCTGATCAACAGAACCTCGAAATCGAGCGTTTCGCCGGTTTCGCTGTTGACCCTCTTGCCGTCCCTGATCTCCCATCCGGCCTCGCGCAGCAGCTTGGTGGCTTCGCGCAGGTTCTTGCGGATATTGCCTGATCCGTCAGTGACGGGCGGGTTGTATTCCGTCGTAAAGACTTCGTTCGGAATGCGGCCCCGATAGGGCTCCAGGATCGCCAGTTCGTCTTCGGACGGCAGGCCCGCCGCCGCCAGTTCGGAATTATCGAAAAAGCTGCGAGTGCGGGCGTACTGACCATAGAACAGGTGATCGTTGGACCACTCGAAATCGAAAGCATAGCCCAGCGCCTGGCGGACCCGCTTGTCCTTGAACTTTGCCCTGCGGGTATTGAAAGCGAAGCCCTGCATGCCCGAAGAGCGGTTATGCTCGATGGTGGCCTTTTTCAGGAAACCGTCCTTCACCGCGGGGATGTCGTATTCCGTGGCCCAGGCCTTGGACGAGTTCTCGCTGCGGTAATCGAAAGCGCCGGCCTTGAAGGCTTCCAGCATGACATTGGTGTCACGGTAGTAGTCGTAACGGATGGTGTCGAAGTTGTAGAATCCCCGATTGATGGGCAGGTCCTTGCCCCAGTAGTCGTCAACCCGCTCGACCACGATGGAACGCCCGGCATCCACTTCCTTGATGCTATAGGGGCCGCTGCCGAGCGGCGGTTCCAGCGTCGTCTTGTCGAACTCGCGGGTTTCCCAGTAATGCTTCGGCAGGATGGTGATCTGGCCGATGATCAGGGGCAGTTCCCGGTTCTCGCCGGGAACGAAACTGAACTTGACGGAGCGGTCCCCGGTTTTTTCAACGCTCTCAACGCTGCCGTAATAGAATCGGTAGAAGGGGCGGCCCTTTTCCAGCAGCGTGTTGAAGGTCCAGATCACGTCTTCCGGCGTCACCGGCTTGCCATCGTGCCAGCGGGCCTCGGGGCGTAGATGGAATTCTATCCACGAGCGGTCTTCCGGCACCGTAATGGTTTCCGCCAACAAGCCGTATTCGCTGAACGGTTCGTCCGCCGTGCTGGTCAGCAGCGTGTCGTAGATAAAGCCGACACCGGACGCGGACACGCCCTTGACGATAAAGCTGTTCAGGCTGTCGAAGCTGCCCATGGAACCCAGCTTGATATGGCCGCCCTTGGGTGCCTCCGGGTTGACGTAATCAAGATGGGTAAAGTCCGCCTGGTATTTGAGATCGCCGTGCATGGCGAGACCGTGCGCCGTAACGGCGCCTTCCTGGGCCTGGGCAGGCAGGCCGGTGAGCATCAAAAAAGCCGCGGCCGCCAGGGATGTGAAATGTCGAATGAAGATGTTCATACTGAGCCGTTTGCCGTCCTGTCCCAAAATTGATCGTTATGGCGCGATTGTCGCCGCCGACCGCTTAGCAATCAAGAGGGAGCGTTTAATTATTCCCTCAAATCACCGTTATTTTTTTGCGGGTTGAATGCGGCAAAGTTGGGGCAGGAATCATCCATTCAGGATGGCGAGCGCCTGTTCATGGAGCGCCGGGTCGCCGGTCGCCAGCGTTGTTCCGTCGGATGAGATGTCCAGCGGCTTGCCGTTCCAGTCCGTCAGCCTGCCGCCGGCGCCTTCCACAACGGGCACCAGGGCCATGTAATCGTAAGGTCCCATATCGGCTTCGCAGACGATGTCGAGATGGCCGCTGGCGAGCAATCCGTAGGCCAGGCAGTTGCCGCTGTAGACCGGGCGGCGGATGGATGTGTTGCGGAGCCTGTCGAAACTGTCGCGTTGCTCGCCTTCGGCAAACATGAAAGGCGAGGAAGCGGAAATCCAGGCCTGTTCCGGCGAGGCGCAGGCGCGGGTGGTGACGGGCTTGCCGTTCAGCGTCGTCGGGCGGCCCCTGGCGCCGGTCCAGCGGTCATCCAGAATGGGGATATCGATAATGCCGATGATCGGCGTACCGTCCTCGACAAGGGCGATCAGCGTACCAAAGGTCGGAAAGCCGGTTGCGAAACTGACGGTGCCGTCGATGGGGTCGAGCACCCAGACGTATTTGGAATCGAGGCCGTGACGTCCGTGTTCCTCACCCAGGATGCCGTGATCGGGAAACCTGTCTTCGAGCAGGGCCCGCATGGCGGTTTCCGCTTCCCGGTCGGCGATGGTGACAGGGCTTTCGTCGGATTTGTGCTCGATCAGGATATCGGAGCGAAAATGACTGAGCGCAATGGTCCGGGCTGTATCGGCCATGGCGACGGCGATTTCCATGAACTCGCCGGGCACGTCCCCTCGCAACAGAGCTTCCGAGGGGTCCGTGAATGCCGTCATTCGAGGGTTTCTCCCGCCCTTAAGGGGCTATCAAGTGATGCCGCTCAAGGCAGGGCGACAGGGGAGTCGCTCTGTGCGTTGAGATACAGGATCAGGGCGGCGCGGGCCTCGGGCTTCTTGACGCCCTTGAAGCTCATCTTGGTGCCCGGGGCAAAACCCTTGGGATCAGTCAGGAAGCCATCCAGCGATTCGAAATCCCAGGCGATTCCGAGATCCGTCAGAGCACCGGAGAACTTGAAACCGGCTGCGGAACCGGCGTCACGGCCGAGCGTACCCCACAGGTTCGGGCCAACCTTGTGCTTGCCGCCTTTGTCCACCGAATGGCAGGAAGCGCACTTCTTGAAAGCCTTTTTACCGGCATCGAGGTCGGCGCTGGCGAGCATGTCCAGAACGCTCATTTCCGCCGATCCGGCGGCAGCCATTTCCGTTTCTTCCTCTGCATCGCCGTCATCGGCGGCAACGATGCGCAGATCCTCTATATTTCCTTCGTCAGCATGAACCAGTACGTCACCGATAAAGTTACCGCCGTAAATCAGCCAGGCGGTGATCAGGAGGGAAAGACCAATTTTTTCAAGCATGCTCTGCATGGGAGCCGATCCTTAATTCTAACGGTTTTCCTGATTACTCGATTGGAACCGGGATGTGGAAAACCTGCGGTTTGATTTGCGGCGCACCATACTCCTTTGATCACAGGCATTCAACGTGGATTTAGCCTGAATCCAAGGAATATTTCTTCAATCCTAAGAGAACTTCCGGTTCTTTGAGGCCAAGGAGTTTCACGCCCGCAGATAAAATACTATGGGTTTTCATCTAAGGACGATCTGCTCTAAAGTCCGGCCATGAATCCTGTTGTAATCATACCCGCGCGCATGGCGTCGACCCGTCTTCCTGGCAAGCCCCTTGCCCCGATAGCCGGTTTACCCATGATCGTGCATGTCCTCAGACGTGCCGAGGAAGCGGACGTCGGGCCGGTAGTTGTAGCCTGTGCCGAGCAGGAAATCGCCGACGCCGTCAGGGGTGCGGGCGGCGAAGCCGTGCTGACCCGGCCGGATCACCCTTCCGGTTCCGACCGCATCTGGGAAGCATTGCATAATTATGACCCCGATGGCCGCCATGATGTGATCATCAATGTACAGGGAGACTTGCCGACCATCGAGCCCGCCGCCATTCGGGCGTCGCTGGATCCCCTGAAGGACGCGGCAGTCGATATCTCGACCCTGGTTGCTGAAATCACGCTGGATGAGGAGCGCGATAATCCCAATGTCGTGAAGGCCGTAACGGCGTTGCAGGCCGGCGCGAGGATTGGCCGGGCGCTTTATTTCAGCCGCGCAACCGTACCGACGGGCGAAGGGCCGCTTTACCATCATATCGGCCTTTACGCATACAGGCGGGCAGCGCTTGAGCGGTTCGTCTCCCTTGCTCCCGGCATTCTGGAACAGCGCGAAAGGCTGGAGCAGCTCCGCGCGCTTGAAAACGGCATGCGTATCGACGCCACCCTCGTTGACACGGTTCCCTTCGGTGTTGATACTCCCGCGGACCTAGAGCGCGCCGGACAGATGCTGGCGCAACCGGGTCGTTGATGAATCGCTATCAGAAGAATTGAAACGGCAAACACTATGTCCGAACGTGCTGCAAGCCCCGATGAAACGATTGCCTTCCAGGGACTGCCCGGGGCCTACTCCCACCTTGCCTGTAAACGGGCGAAACCGGACATGGAGCCCATGGCCTGCCGGACGTTCAGCGATGCCTTTGCCGCGGTGAAGGACGGCCGCGCCCGTCTTGCCATGATTCCCATCGAAAATTCAGTCGCCGGCCGGGTGGCCGATATCCACCATCTGTTGCCCGAATCGGGCCTGCATATCGTGGGTGAGCATTTCGAGCGCATCAACCATCACCTGCTGGCGGTGAAGGGGACGGACATCGGCGAGCTGACCCATGTACACAGCCACATCCATGCCCTGAACCAGTGCCGAAACATGATTGCCGAGTTGGGCGTTGAGCCGGTCGAACACGTGGATACGGCGGGCGCCGCCGCGGAAATTGCCGCCAAGGGCCACCCCAGCCAGGGCGCTATCGCGTCGAGCCTGGCGGCGGAAACCTATGGGCTGGATTCGCTGAAAGCCAATATCGAGGACGCCGAGCACAATACGACCCGCTTTGTCATCATGTCACGCCATGAAGAACGCCCGCCGGTCGAGTCTCCCTCCTCTGAGGTGATCACCAGCTTCGTCTTCCGCGTGCGCAACGTTCCAGCGGCTCTGTTCAAGGCCATGGGCGGATTCGCCACCAACAGCATCAACATGACCAAGCTGGAAAGCTACGTCGGCGAAGGATTTTTCGCCGCCCAGTTCTATGCCGAGGTGGAAGGCCACATCGATCACAGGAACATGAAGCTTGCCTTTGAGGAACTGAGCTTCTTCACCCACGATGTCAACATCCTGGGGGTTTATCCTGCCCATGAATTCCGCGCCGGCGTCAACGGCCAGAATAACGAAGTCTAGCTGCCTACCTCGTCTTCGTGGTCCGCGGACAGATGCTCTGCCGACAGGGCGAGCCCGGATGTGCTCAGCAGGGCCACGCCTTCGCCTGACAAGGTATCCATGATGGTGCGGTTCACCATGTAACGGACCTGGAAATACCGACTGCTGGGAACCCAGAAACGCGCCCCGATGATGACGCCGCCGTAGGTGAAGTCGTGAATGCCGACCAGGGGTTTCACAGCGCTGTTGATTTCCTCGATGCCGTTCAATGCCGTCTGGACGACGAGGATGGCCCTGTCGGCGTCCGCCGTGCCTGCAAGAGCGACCTTTGTCTGCACCACGCGCTGCTCGTTGGAATTGACGATGACCTGCCCGACGATTTCCTTGTTCGGGATGGTGATCCGCTCGCCGTCCTCGCCGACCAGGATGGTCGCGCCAAGGGCGATCTTTTCCACCACGCCGCTGGCGTTGCCGACCGTAATGGTGTTGCCGATAACAAAGGGCTGGGACAGGATAATGCCCAGTCCGGCCCCGAAATTGGAAAGCGGCCCCTGGATCGCCATGGTCGCGCCGAAAGCGCCTGCGCCGGCGAGAGCGACCAACGGGGCGATGGAAATTCCGAAGTTGCCCAACGTGATGATCACCAGCATGACGACGATGATGATCTTGACCACCATGCCGATGAATTCGGCCAGCGTCTGGTTGATTTCCTTTTTCAGGGCCAGTTGTTCAACCCGGCGGCCAAGCCAGCCAGCGACTTTCAGACCGATAAGCAGGAAAACCAGGGCGCCCAGGAACTGGAAACCATAGGCGACAGAGAATTCAAGCAGTGTATCGATCAGTGTTTGCAGGGTTTCGAGGCCCTGGGCGACGTCTTCTTGCATCAATCTTCCCCTATCGTCCCGGTTTCATGCCGGATTCAGTATAATAAATCGAAACATGGGCTAGCCGGTCTGTAAAGAGGGCCTGTTTAGTAAACATGCCAGGAATCCTGTCAGGAATCTTGTATGTCATACATCCAGTCCTCGATCAGCCAGCGGGCGATGGAATCGCTCCTGGACAAGCGCAGGTTTTCCCGGTCCGCATTGGCGAGTTCGCAAATTTCCCTATGGGAAAACCACTGGGCGTCTTCCAACTCGTCATTGCCGACATCGACATCGAAGGTCGTGGCCCGGGCGCGGAAGCCAAGCATGAGGGAAGAGGGAAACGGCCAGGGCTGCGACCCACGGTATGTTACGTCGGTGACTTCAATTCCGGCTTCTTCGAGAACCTCCCGGGCGACGGCGACCTCCAGGCTCTCGCCCGGTTCGACAAATCCGGCAAGCGAAGAATACATGCCCGGCGCCCAGCTTGCCTGACGGCCCAGCAGACAATGCGGTTCACCGTCGATCTTGGCCGTTACCAGCATGATCACGGCGGGATCGGTCCGTGGGAAATGGTTTATGCCGCATTTGGGGTCCAGACAGCGGCGTACATGGCCGCCCTGTTCGGATGTCGTCACCGAGCCGCAGGCGCCGCAGTAATGGTGGCGCTGATGCCAGAACGCGAGCCCGCGTGCATAGGCCAGCACGGAGCCATCGTGTTGCGGCATCAGGCTGCCGACAGAACGGATGTCCATGAACGAAGCGGGCGTGCCCAGGCGGCTGACCAGTTCAATGGCGTCCATTTCTTCCAGCGGGGACAGGTCGAGGGCGAAAACAGGAATACTGCCCTGCAAGCCGAGAAACATGGGCGCGGTATAGGGGCCGAGGGCGGAAACGACCTGCCGCGTCGCCTCACCGGTAATGTAGGCGGGAACCGGGTTTTCATCGGAGGAGGCCGTAGCGATGAGGTTATAACCCTGCCAAACGGTCAGCAGGCGTACATTAGGTGCGTTCAGTTGCGCCGCAAGCCAGGCGCTGTCCTGGCGATTCAGGGCGGCTCGATCAAGCGGACGGCCGGAGTATGTAAGTCGATGCGGCATGGGTTGAAAAGTGACACAGCTTGGCACGCGGGGCAACGGGGTGTTTCGGGGGGAGGACTCCGTTCAACGGATTTCCGTGGCAGCGTCCGTCGTGTCTTGGTAAAAATAAGGAACAAAGACGATTCGGGCTCTCGACGGCCCCAGTCACAGTCATAGGCACAGGCGCAGACACAGGGTGTTCCTGACGTGAAGATGCTACGATTGCTTGCTGTAGGCGGCGCGCTGATGATACTCAGCGCCTGTACTGCCGTGGAATCCTTTTTCGATGCCTATGAGCCCCTTAAGGAAATCGGCTGTGAAGAACGTACGGCGCGCCAGTTGCAGGGCGTTGATTTCACCTCTGCTCCCCTGGTTGAGATGGTGATCCGCCGCGGTGAATACACGCCCATGATCCTGCGCCTGACCAAGGGTCGGGTTTATGTGCTCCGCCTCCGCAACCGGGACGACGAGTCCCACGCTTTCAATGCGCCTGAATTTTTTGAAAACATCGCCGTTCAGGCCGTCGCCCTCGATAATGACATCCTGCCGACGACATGCCCCGGCCCGGTCATCGAAATGGAGCCCGGCCAATCATTCGAGATGCAATTCCTGGCCGCGACGGACGGAATCTACGAATATCGCGATGCCAGTGCTTCCGCCCTGTCCGTCGGCAATATCCTGAACACCGCGCCTGCGGGCGGCCTCATTCGTATCGAAGAAACCTACTGACCTAGCCAGTCTGAAAGACCGGAGCCATGACCCAACGCGCCGTAATCGCCATGATGGAGCACGAAACCAATACCTTTTCACCGGTGCCGACGCCGCTTTCGCGCTTCGGCAGCCCGGATGTGCCAATGGGCGAGGAAGTGTACCGCCGCTTCAAGGGAACGGGTACGGGGCTCGGTGGTTTCCTGGATGTTGCGGACGAGGCGGGCATGGAAATCGTCACCCCAATCGCCGGGAACGCCGCCCCCAGCGGTTATGTCCGGGCGGACGCCTACGCCGCCATGTGCGATGCGATCTGCGAGGCCGTTGAGAAGGGCTGCGATGTTTGTTTTCTGGACCTGCACGGTGCCATGGTCACGGAGACCACGGACGACGGCGAAGGGACACTGCTGAAGCGTATCCGCGAGATCGCCCCGGACCTGCCCATCGCTGTCAGCTTCGACCTGCACGCAAACATTACGCAGGGCATCATCGACAACTGTTCGGTTCTAGTCGGCTACAAGACCTATCCGCACATCGACATGTACGAGGCGGGTGAGCATGCCGGGCGCATTATGGTCGGCGCCCTGAAAGGCGCGGTGAAACCGGTGATGGCATGGGGCCAGCGGCCGATCCTGGCCCAGACGCTGCGAATGGGGCACGACGATAATCCCATGGGGCGAATGATCGAGATGGCTCGTGATGCGGAAGCGAACGGTCTGCTGGCGGCAAGTGTCTTCGGCGGGTTCCCGCTAGCCGATTTCCATGATGCGGGATTATCTATCGTCACCGTGGCGGACGCCGATTCCATTGCCGCCGAAGCGGCCTGCGAAAGAATGCTGGGCGAGGCCTGGAGCCAGAAAGAGGAATGGATGTTCTCCTCCGAACCGCTATCCGAGACCATCGCCAACGCCAAGCAGTTGACGGAAGGCCCCGTGATCCTGCTCGACCATGCCGACAACTCGGCATCCGGCGGTACCCAGGACACCATGGCGGTTCTGAAAGAGGTGTTGGAGCAGGGACTGGAGGATGTCGCCATGTTCGGCGTTTGCGATCCGGAAGCCGCCAGGCAAATGATGGAGGCCGGCGTGGGCAATGAGATTACCCTCAACCTGGGCGGCAAAGTGGACATGCCGGAAATCGGCCGCGCAGGCGAGCCGTTACGGGTGACAGGTAAGGTGCGCGCCATTACGGACGGGGACTTTATCATCACCGTGCCCATGGGGCGCGGAACCAAAACGTCCATGGGCTTGTCCGCCGTACTGGATACGGGCAAGGTGCAAATCGTCGTCATTTCCGATCATACGGAGCCCTACGACCTTGGCTGTTTCAGGAGCGTGGGCATCGAGCCCACGGCCAAGCGTTACCTGATCCTCAAGTCGCGCATTCACTACCGGGCCGGGTTCCGCGCCATCGCGGCGAAGGAGATTCCCTGCAACGGCGTCGGCGTGACCAGCAGCGACAATTCCCTGTTCACCTTCAAGAAGGTGCGCCGGCCCATCTATCCCCTGGATCCGGATTGTCCTGAACGGCCCAATTACGAAAAATAGGAAAGAATCTTCTCCGGAAGCTGTTCTTAGCGCTTGCCTCTCCCGCCCCCTGATTTGCTATAGTGCCTCCGGGTAGCCGGCGCGGGCAGGATCCTCGCCAACCCGGTCAGGTCCGAGAGGAAGCAGCCGTAACGAGTTTCGTCCTGGGTCGCTGTCCGGTTACCCGCCTCATTCACCCGGTTATGCTGCTGGGCGTATAGCCGAAATGACAGGCGTTGCCAGATGACGGACAGTGATATCCCCGCCCAGCCGAACGACGCTGCCGGTAAGGGCATGGATGGCGAAGTCGCCGAAGCCCAGTATCGGGTGCTGGCGCGCAAGTACCGTCCCTCGACATTTTCCGAACTGATCGGCCAGGAAGCCATGGTCAGGGTGCTGACCAACGCCGTCAGTGCGGGCCGCCTGGCCCATGCCTTCATGCTGACCGGCGTGCGCGGCGTCGGCAAGACGACAACGGCGCGCATCATTGCTCGGGGCCTGAACTGCATCGGGCCTGAGGGCAAGGACGATTACGGTCCGACCATCGAGCCCTGCGGCGTGTGTGAGCACTGTCTGGCCATCGCCGAAGACCGCCATGTGGACGTGCTGGAAATGGACGCCGCGTCGCGCACTGGCGTCGACGATATCCGCGAGCTGATCGACGGCGTGCGTTACCGTCCCACCTCGGCGCGCTACAAGGTCTACATCATCGACGAAGTGCATATGCTCTCCAAGAACGCCTTCAATGCGCTCCTGAAGACCCTGGAAGAGCCGCCGGAGCATGTGAAATTCATCTTCGCCACCACGGAAATCAGAAAGGTGCCGGTAACGGTGCTGTCCCGTTGCCAGCGGTTCGACCTGCGTCGGGTGGAATCGGAACAACTGGCCGAACACTTCACGGGAATCGCCAAAAAGGAAGGGGCCTCTATCACCGACACGGCGGTCAGGCTGATCGCGCGCGCCGCCGACGGCAGCGTCAGGGACGGCCTCAGCCTGTTGGACCAGGCCATTTCCCACGCCGATCATGAAATCGGCGAGGACGAGGTGCGCGACATGCTGGGCCTCGCCGACCGCAGCCAGTCCTTCGACATATTCGAAGCCACGCTGAAAGGCGACGCGGCCGGAGCGCTGGAGATTCTCACCCAGCAGTACAATTCCGGCGCCGATCCGGTACAGATCATGGAAGACCTGCTCGACGTCACCCACTGGATCACCCGTATCAAGGTTTCGCCCGACGCCGTCAACGACGTGGCCGTGCCCGAGATCGAACGCACCCGGGGCAAGGATATCGCCGGCGGGCTGGGCATGGCCGCCGTTTCACGGGCCTGGCAAATGCTGCTGAAAGGCCTGGGCGAGGTCCGCACCGCGCCTTCGCCCGTTCAGGCGGCGGAAATGGTCGTTATCCGGCTGGCCCATGCCGCTACCCTGCCGACGCCGGAAGAGGCGCTCAAATCCCTGTCTGAAAACCCGGACGCACCCTCGGCCCCGGTGACAGGGTCCGGTGCGCCTGGAGGGAATGGTGGCAATGGCTCGGCCCAGGCGGCTTCTAACCAAAGTAAACCATCAGGTAACAACGCAGCCCCGCCATCGGGTGGTGGCGCGCGGGCGGCGTTGAGCATCGTCGCCGGGGACGCTAGCCCGGAACAAGCGGAACCGACGCCTCTCGAAACCGCGCCTGTACAGGAAACGCAGCCTGACCCTGAAGCCTTCAGCGATCTCGCTTCCATCGCGGCCCGCGCGGAAGAGCGCCGAGAAGGCCGGTTACAGGCGTTCCTGCTCAACAACGCCCGGCTGGTGCGTTTCGAGCCCGGCCTGATCGAACTGGCGCGGGAAGCGCACACCGATGACCTGATGCTCCAGCGCTTGCGCAAGTTTCTGCTGCAGGAAACCGGCGTCAACTGGACTGTTGGGATCACAGGCGGCGAGGGCGAAGAGACACTGGCCCAAAAGCAGGCGTCGGAAGAGCGCGAAGCTATCGCAGAAGCCGCTACACACCCGCTGGTGCAAGCGGTGCTGGATACTTTCCCGGAGGCCGAAATCACCGGCGTCGAGCATCACCAAGTGGGCGGCCTAACGGATGGGGAAGAAGAGCCTAACCGGGATTAAACCCTGTCAGACTTCGCGCCTGTTATAGCGGCTTGCCAGAAATAGGTAAAAATTCCTTGACACTTTAACGGATTTATGCATAAATCCGTTTTTATCGAAAGGCACACGTGCGACCTCGCTCCAGCGATGGTCGTTTTTTTATGCCATGGGTAGGCCACATTTGGCTCTATTATGGGGTGTAGAACTGAGGCGATAGATCTAGAGACAGCACAAATGATGCAACGGTTATTTAAATGGGCTGTTCCGGTATTGGCGTTGCTGATTACCTTGATGGCTGGGCCTGCCTGGGCCAATCCCCCACAACCCCAGTTGCCGGATGGATTTCCCGAATGCCGGAGAACCATGGATGGGGAATGGTTTTATGTCGGCCCAGACTCAGAAGCGTACGCGAAAGGACATAAAGTCCACATCAAGGAAAACGATATCTGGTGGAGCTATCATGACCAGTCTTCGTCCATATCTTTTGTTGATGAACAAGATACACGGCGACTTTACCGTTTCGATCCACCTATATGGGATTACTGGGGAGACCAACCGGAAGCGATGATAAACTATATTCTATTTGAAAATCCGATGGGAAAGCTCGGTTTATTGCTTGGAGAAAAAATTTGGCCCTGCGCAGTAACTGTTTCGTTTTGTTATAGAAAAATTCGAGCTAACGAGATTCTTGAGAATGATTTTGGGTTAGAAGTCAACGGTACCGATCAGTGCATTCATAACGTTTATGTCCCTTATTCCCTAACCTGGGAATGAAACCTGAAATTAGTATCAGGGCCTGACGGTTGATAGGTTGATAGAGCAGATGTTTAAACGATTTTTCAATTGGGCTATTCCGGTATTGGTGTTGCTGATTACCATGATAGCGTTGCCCGTTGGGGCCGATTGGACGGAACCCCAGCCACCGGACGAATTTCCTGTATGCCAACGTGGCATGGAAGGCAAGTGGCATTACACACGAATATTCAATGCCTCGTTTGATTTAGTGCAGGTTTCTGGAAAAGAACTCTATTGGGGTCGCTTTGATCAAACGACAACCCTTTCATTGATTGATGCAAGGGAAAACCGCAGGCTATACCACCTTGACCCACCGCTAAAAGACGTCCAAGCGGATGGTGTTTTGGCGCCATATTTCAACTACTTTTTGTTTGAAACACCGCTCGGTAAATTCGGGACCTTGAGCAGCCAGAAAATTTGGCCTTGCGCTGCAACGATCATTTTTTGCCGAGATCGATTTTATGCGGATCTCATCCTGAACAATGATTTCAACGTTCCAGAATTCAGCACCTATGGATGCATCGACGAGAATTTCGTTCCTTATCCTTTAACATGGGAATGAAACCTGAATTTTAGTAACACGGCCTGGTGGCAGGCTGTTTGAACCGGCGGCGTTCTTTGAACGCTTCGTTTCGCCACGCAGAGGTTGGGAACGGACCAGTTGCTCGAGGGATTCAGGCGAAACACGATTCAGCGATAGGTGTCTTTGCCGTTGTTTTTCACATATTCTTTTCCTTCTAAAACAAACGGTTATCCTAAAAATTCCCGCATAAGAAGAAAAAATTTGTAAAAACAACCCGGGGTTAGTGGCGCGGGCCGTGCCTTCCCTGTTTTCTCGGGAATTCGTTTAACGACCAAGCAGGGAAACACGCACATGTCATCAGTCGTCCTCACCGAACGTAACGGCAAGGTCCTGGAAATCACCATGAACCATCCGCCGGTCAACGCCATCAACACGGCAATGACCAACGCGCTATATGACGCTTTCGCCACCTTGCGTGACGATCCGGACCTGACCGTTGGGTTGATTACGGGATCGGGAGAGAAGTGCTTTTCCGCCGGTTGGGATCTGAAGGAAGCGGCCGAGTCCTTCGATGGCATGGACGAGCCTGAAAACCTCGGCATGTCGCCCGGCGGTTTCGCCGGTTTCACCGAGATGTGGGATCTCTATAAACCCGTGATTGCGGCGGTGAACGGCCATACCATCGGCGGCGGGTTCGAGGTGGCGCTGGCTTCCGACATCGTGCTGTCCGTGCCGGAGGCCGATTTCTGGCTGCCGGAAATGGAACGCGGTCTGCTGCCCGATGCGGGCGCGATACAGCGGCTACCGAAGAAAATTCCCCACAACGTGGCCCTGGAGATGATGTACACGGGCCGCCGCATGAGCGCCGAGGAGGCCCACCGCTGGGGCTTCGTTCACAGGATCGTGCCGCGCGAGGACCTGATGAACACGGCCAGGGAAATGGCCGAACACATTTCAACCGGTGCGCCACTGGCGCTGACGGCGCTCAAGGAAACCTTCTACGGAACCGCCGAAATGTCCGTTGAGGATTCTTTCGAGCATATGTCCCGCAACAAGGGCACCTTCCCACATTACGAAAAGATGCTCGATTCCGAAGACATGAAGGAAGGCCCCAAGGCGTTCGCGGAAAAACGCGCGCCTGTGTGGAAGGGGCGGTAGACGGGTTTTCGGGAATAATCGTTCCAGAAGCGCCCCCCGGCCATCTTGGGGGAAGGCCGGGGGACTCGCTGAATCTCGGTGGTTCTGGGGAAGCTGCGAGTGGAGAAACAGCGTCACTATCGTAATACGCTCAATTGGAACGGCGTGCAATCGGGAGAAAGCGGTCAATTTGGTGGTATATTTAAGCGATCAAGCGCTTGATTTGGCGAAAGAATCATTGTTTGAAAGAGGTTACGGGCCGACTTGTGAATACTATTTCTCAACGGTTAGGGCCTGATCAAACAAATTGACCGCCTTCTCGAACTTGTCCTTACAGCCGGGGTTGCAGAAACCCACGACCTGGCCCTTGTAGAGGGTCAGCGAGTCTTCCTGCACCGGATCGCCGGACCAGGGGCAGACATCGTTGATGCAGTCTTCCATCCGTATATCTGACATTGTATTCTCCTCCGCCGGTCTACAACATGAAATCATTGCCGCAGGCCAAGCCCCAGGCGGCCATGAAGTCCTTCAGGTGCGGGCGCTCCTCACCCTCGCTTTCGATCAGCGATACAACATCGGCGATGGCGCGGTTGTAACTGTCGGTGCTGAACTTGCCGCGGTGGTGCATGTGCCTGAGATAGACAAGATAGGTGTTCAGCACGTCCGTTTCGCAATAGTCCCGGATATCGCCGACCTGTCCATTATCCACCATCTCGGATACTTTTGAGCCATCGACGCCGAACTTGCCGGGAAAGCCCAGCACCGAGCAGACCTCATTCAGCTTGACCCGCGCCGAGGCGCCATAGTCGGAAAGCACCTCCATAAGATCGCAGTGCCAGTCATCGGAATAGCGCGACGTGTAACTGTTCCACTTGTCGCCGTCCGAATAGAGGAACCTGGCGCTAACGCCATGCACCATGGCGCGGTACTTGAGAACGGCCAGGTCGAAGCCGCGGCCGTTGAAGCTGACCAGCCTGGGGCGCAGGCGTTCGACATAGCGGAAGAATCCTTCAACCAGTTCCTTTTCGCTGGAACCCTCATCTCCGCCGGAACGCAACTCTTTCAACAGATAGAACTCCTCCAGTCCGTCGCGTTCGATCTCGGCTTCCAGGAAGCTGATGGCGACGACCCTGTGGAAAGGCTGGCGCGGGAAGGGATTGCGGCCATCGGTGATGTCGAGATGATAACGCTCGATCTCGGCGCGCCGCGCTTCGATGTCCGGGTCCTCGAATCCGGTCAGGTTCGGCACGGCATCCGTGTCCGGCACGGTTTCGATATCGAAGACAAACAGGTTCTGGTGTGACATGACACTCCCTCTCTCGCCTGTTATACACCATAGACAGAACCCTTCCCAACCCCGCGGACTGTAAAAGTCGCGCATGAGAGAGACGACGTATGAAGAATTTCGCGAACATGATGAAGCAGGCCCAGGAAATGCAGACCAAGATGCAGGAAATGCAGGACCAGCTGGCCGAAATGGAAGTGACCGGCACCGCCGCCGGCGGCATGGTCGAGGTCACGCTGAACGGCAAGGGCGAGGCCCGGCGCACGAAAATCGATCCTTCGCTTGTGGGCGAGGGCGACTCCGACATGCTGGAAGACCTGATCGTCGCCGCCATCAACGACGCCCGGAACAAGGTCGATGTCCAGATGCGGGAGAAAATGTCCGAACTGACCGGCGGGCTGCAACTGCCGCCGGGCATGCAGTTGCCGTTCTGAGAGCATCGTCCAGGATAAGCGCCCATGCATGACGCCGCCGTCGACCGCCTGATCCAGCAACTGGCCAAGCTGCCGGGGCTCGGCCCCCGCTCGGCGAGGCGCGTGGTGCTGCACCTGATCAAACGTCGCGAATCGCAGATGCAGCCCCTGATCCGTGCGTTGACGGACGTCTCCGAAGGCATCCGCGTGTGCGGCCAGTGCGGCAATATCGATACCGTCGATCCCTGCACCATCTGCAACGGTCCGAAGCGGGACCACGGCGTCATCTGCGTGGTGGAGGACGTGGCGGACCTGTGGGCGCTGGAACGCACCGCTGCTTACAAGGGGCTCTATCATGTGCTGGGCGGCACGCTTTCGGCCCTGGACGGCGTCGGGCCGGATGATCTTAAATTGCCGCAGTTCCTCACCCGCGTGAAAGACGGCGAGGTCGGGGAAGTAGTGCTGGCGTTGAGCGCCACCGTGGACGGCCAGACCACGTCGCACTATATCGCCGAGCGCTTATCGGAGCATGGCGTCAACGTCACCGCGTTGGCTCACGGCGTGCCGGTGGGGGGTGAGCTGGATTATCTTGACGAAGGCACGCTGACCACGGCGTTGAAGGCGCGAAGGCCCGTATAAATCCTCAGATCAGCTTCTGATCCACCGGCCGGGGCGGGGGCAGGTCTTCGGCGGGCGAGGTTTCTTCGCCCAGTTGCACGGCCTCGATCTTCTCGCCCTTGGAGACGATCTTGCGCGTCGACGTCTGGATATCGGTAATGTCCTTCTCGGCCTGGGAGAAGTGGGTTTTCAGCTTGCCGACCCGATCGTCGAGCCTGCCCACGTCCTTGATCAGCTCGCCGACCTGCTTCTGGATGACGCCGGCCTGTTCCTTCATGCGGGCGTCTTTCAACACGGCGCGCACCGTGTTCAGCGTCGCCATCAGCGTCGTCGGCGAGACGATCCAGACCCGCCGCCGAAAGCTCTCCTCGATGACGCCGCGCAGCTTCGCATTGGCGTGCAGTTCGGCGTAGATGGCCTCACTTGGCAGGAACATGATGGCGCTTTCCGCCGTTTCTCCGGCAATGATGTATTTCTCGGAAATGTCTTTCACGTGCTTGGCGACATCGGCGGAGAAGGCGCGTTCGGCCTGGGCGCGCTGGATGTCGTCGTCGGCGGCCTGGAGGGCGGCGTAGGATTCCAGGGGAAACTTGGAATCGATGGCGATGGGGCCGGGCGGCAACGGCAGCAGCAGCAGGCAGTCCACCCGCTTGCCGTTGGAGAGGGTTGCCTGGGTCTGGTAGGCGCTCGGCGGCAGGATGGCGGAGACCAGGTCGTTCAGTTGAATCTCGCCGAAGGCGCCGCGCGCCTGCTTGTTGGACAGGATATCCTGCAATCCCACCATCTGTTGCGACAGGTCGGTGATGTTCTTTTGCGCGTCATCGATGACGGCGAGGCGTTCGTGCAGGGTCTTGAGCGTCTCGCCGGTCTTTTCCGTATGCTGTTGCAGGCCGTCGCCGAGTCGTTTGTGCAGAGCGTCCATGCGCTCGTTCACCGTGCCCTGGGTCTGTTGCAGCCTGTCGGCGAGAACCTTCTGGTTGGTGTCCAGCCGTTCCGCCGTGTCCTGCAGGCGTTGGATGGTGCTGGCGAGACCGATATCCGAGTCCCGGGCGCTTCCCGAGCGCCGGAGCAACAGGACGGCGATCAGCGCCAGGAGCACCAGCGCCATAATTCCGAACATGAACATCTGTTCCACAGTCATACCCTTTTTTACACGGTGCGGCAGGGGCATGCACCCTTGAAGGAAAATCCAAGGGAAAAGCAGGGGATTTGGCCGGGAATATTGCCGCCGGAAGTCGCTCATTGGGTGAAAACTAACGAATCGGTGATGAATGAGCGTTTTGAGGGCGCATTCTGTCCGTGTTGACCTTGACGCCCGGGGGTCGAGGCAATATGTCAGTCCCAATGAAAATCCGTTGAAACGACCACCTTCGACAACCGGAGAGAACACCCGTGGCCAGGTTACCCATTATCGTTGCTCCCGACCCCCGCCTGAAGGGCGAGGCGCTGGCGGTCGATAACGTGGACGACGAGGTTCGCACGCTCATGGACGACATGCTGGAAACCATGTATGACGCCCACGGCATTGGTCTCGCCGCGCCGCAGGTTGGGGTGCTCAAGCGGGTCATCGTGGTGGATATTGCTCATCCTGATGAAGAACGTGAACCCGTCGCCATGGCGAACCCGGAAGTGATCTGGGAATCGGATGTCATCGTCACCAAGGAAGAAGGTTGCCTGTCCCTGCCGGAACACTTTGCCGAGGTGGACCGCCCGGAAACCATCAAGATCCGGTATCTGGACCGTGAGAACGAAATCCGCGAAATGGATGCGGACGGCATGATGGCGACCTGCGTGCAGCACGAGATCGATCACCTGGACGGCGTGTTGTTTGTCGATCATGTTTCCTCGCTGAAGCGGAACATGATCTTGAAGAAACTGACGAAAGCCAAAAAGAAAGGGGATCTGGTTACGGCCTGATCCTCTTCGTTCTAGTCTTATGCCTGAAGGGGGGAGCACCGAATGAGCGCCTTGCGTGTTGTCTTCATGGGCAGCCCTGATTTTTCCATTCCCACGCTCCGGGCCATCCTGGACGTCGGTCACGAGGTCGCTTGCGTTTACGCCCAGCCGCCCCGGCCCGCCGGGCGCGGCCACAAGGAACGTCCCTGTCCTGTTCACGCCTTCGCCGACGAACAGGGCCTTGAGGTGCGCACGCCCGCCAGTCTGAAGGACGCCGGGGTGCAGGCGGCCTTCGCCGGACTTGGAGCCGACATCGCTGTGGTCGTCGCCTATGGCCTTATCCTGCCCGAAGAAATCCTTGAAGCGCCCCGGATGGGTTGCATCAACGTCCATGCCTCCCTGCTGCCCCGGTGGCGGGGTGCTGCTCCCATCCAGCGGGCAATCCAGGCGGGCGATGAGGAAACGGGTGTCTGCATCATGCAGATGGATGCGGGCTTGGATACAGGGCCGGTATTGTCGCGAAAATCGATGAATCTGGACCAGGCAATGACCGGCGGCAAACTCCATGACCTTTTATCCCAGATGGGCGCCAAGGCCTGCGTCGAAGTCCTTGAACACCTTTCCGAAGGCGAAATCGATGCGGTGTCGCAGCCGGATACCGGCGTCACGTATGCCGCCAAGCTGAGCCCCGATGAAGCGCGCATCGACTGGTCCCGTCCAGCCGAAGAAATCGCCCGCACGGTTCGAGCCTTCGATCCCTGGCCGGGAACCTGGTTCGAGCACGAGGGCGAACGCATCAAGGTTTTGGAAGCCTCGGCCGATAGCGCACCGGGAACGCCGGGGGAAATCCTCGACGGACGTCCCGCCGTTGCGTGCGGTGAAGGAAGCCTGATCCTGAAACGGCTGCAACGGGCGGGGAAAAAGCCGCAGGGCGCGGATGAATTCCTGCGTGGCTATGCCTTGACGCCAGGAACGGTTTTGCCCTGATCAGATAATCACATGCTTGGGCGCGGAGCGTTCCAGCTTGCGGATTTTATCGATACCGTGGCGAAGTTCCGTCAGGATGAACTCTGCCCGCCTGGCCGGGCTGCCTGCTTCAGGATTCGGGAAAGCCTTGTCCCAGGCGCTCATCTTCACCCAGAGCGAGCACAGCACGCCGCCGTTGGTGGTGTGGAAGGTGCGGATCAGTTTTTCCACTTTATGGAAATGTTCGGCGGAAATATCGCGCCACAGGTTTTTTGAGGCCCGGTCGAATGCCTCGAACCGGCCCGTCAGGCCGGACAGGGCCTCGTTGATAACGGATTCCATTTTCCTGGAAACGTCCTGGAGGCTTCTGTCGTCTCGGAACTGGTAGCTCTTCCGCAGGCCTTCCTGTGATTCGAGAAAACCGCTTGCGATTGGCTCGATCTGGTCCAGGCATTGGCGGTAGTAGCTGAGCGAGAGAAAGATATCGCCGTAATCCTCCAGAAAAGCCGGGACCTCATCAGGGCGGATATCCAGTTTGTCCGCCATTTCCTTCAAGCGTTGCAGGGCCTTTTTCACGTCCGGGTGCCGGAACAGGGCTAGGATGTCCTCGAAGTCCCTGATCTCGCTGGTCATGGAATCGCCGTAGATTTCCTTGATCAGCGGCCGGGTGAAGGACGTCATGTAGGAGGTCAGTTCCTTTTCCTTTTCCTCGGACAGATGCAACGAATAAACATCGCGGATATCGATGCCGAGTTCGCGCAAGCTGATCCTGAGGCTATAGACGTCGTAGCTGTGCAGGGCTTCAATCTTGCGCAGGATTCTCATGTCGGAGTGCTCCTCGCCTTCCGACAGATCGAATTCGAGCGGCAGGTCAACAATGGCCAACTGGCCGCTGCCGGTTCTTTTGCCCTGGAAAACCTCGACGACGGTATCGAGGCGCGCGTTCTTGATGATGCGGGCGGTATTAAGTCCGCGCGTTTCCAAAGGAAGCATGCTCAAGGGCAGCGAAAACAGGGAATCGCGGTCTTCGTTGCTGATAACATTGCTGGTGTCGTTCATGTACACGTGATTCAAACCGAAATACGGTCAGTCCCATCCCTAATCGCAGAAATGAAAGACTATTCAAATTTACCCGTCCCGGATGTGATGAAAAGCACACAATCGGCAGGTTTTTTTATCGCTTTCCGGCTGTTTGGGCGATAAACAGGGGCATGCCACGCTATCGTATGATTGTCGAATATGACGGCCAGCCGTTTGTCGGCTGGCAACGCCAGGAAAACGGCCTCGGCGTCCAGACGGTTATGGAACAGGCCGTGAAGGCGTTTTCCGGGGAAGAAGCCGTTGTTTTCGGCGCTGGGCGTACGGACGCCGGGGTTCACGCTATGGGACAGGTTGCCCATGTTGACCTTGCCGAGCCCTTTCGCACGGACGTGATCCGGGACGCCATGAACGCCCACATGCGCCCGCAACCGGTGGCCGTCTTGGCCGTAGACGAGGTGGATGACGATTTTCACGCCCGGTTTTCGGCTACATCCCGGACTTACCTCTATCGCATCCTGTCGCGCCGGGCGCCGGCGACCATAACCCAGGGACATGTCTGGTGGGTGCCGGTCAAGCTGGATGTGGGCGCCATGGACGATGCGGCAAAGGTCCTGCTGGGAAACCATGACTTTACCAGTTTCAGATCCACGTTCTGTCAGGCCAGCTCGCCCGTTAAGACCCTGGACCGGCTGGACGTGGAGGAACACGACGGGGAAATCCATGTGCATGCTCATGCCCGGTCGTTTCTGCACAATCAGGTCCGTATCATGGTAGGATCGCTCAGGCTCGTCGGTGAGGGTAAATGGTCAAAAAAGGACCTGAAAGACGCCCTGGAAGCCCGTAACCGCGCCGCGGCGGGACAAACCGCCGTTCCGGAGGGGCTTTACCTGACGCATGTAGGTTACTAACTCTATAGGGTTGCGCCAATTCAGGAGATCAGAATGACGGACGAACCAAGGAAACCGATTGAGTTGAGTTTAGGCGAAAGTAACGAACGCCTGACCGGGGATACGTCTCAAGGCCATACGGGGGATCAGGCGCGTTCTCATGCAGGCTATGCAGGCCAAACAGGCGGACGGCAGGAAACCAAGCCCGTCATGGGCTGGTTTGCCGTGGGATTTGCCGTATTGGGCATCGTTTCATGGGGCGTCGTCTTTGTCCCCCTAGGCTTCGTGTGCTCGATCATCGCCCTGTTCATGGGGCAGGGCATGTGGGCCTTTATCGGCCTGGCGCTATCCGTCGTGGGGCTGTTTTCTTCGCCCATGCTGCTGGGAGTTCTCGGGCTCGGCGCTTTAGCCGCCTATTTCGGCATTCCGGTCTGATATCTCAGCTCGCCCAGATCAGGGTGTCGCTCCAGAAACTCAACACCATGCTGACCACGAGATCCATGGCGACCAGCATCCAGGCCGTAAAGGGGCTTACGTCAAGGGCGGTCTTGAGCACGAACCACGTGTAGAACATCACCAGAAACAGGATCATCATGGTCAATGGCTCGGTGCCGCCGACGCCGGAAAGACTGAGGATGGCGACGGGCATGTACAGCAGGTTCTGCAAAACAGACGCCCAGTTATAGGCGACAATGCTGCGGATGTAATAATGATCCCGGTCGATGGCGCGGACCACGACGGACATCAAGACAGGAAACACTGTCCAGGCAATGACATAGGCGATCGCTTCGATACAGAAATAGCGGAAACCGTTCACATCGTCCGAAAGATTGCCCCAACGGGCCACAACGGTGCCGATGTAGAGAGGCAGGACGATTATGGCTGCTGTAAAGGAATGCCAGAAGCCTGCGGGGCTGACGTCAAAATACTTCATGCCGCCCGTATCGAGCCGGGCGAGCCGGATGGCGCCGTAAAGGGCGCTGGCGGCTTTGTTAACGGTGCTCATGCCGTTGCTGCTTTAAAGTACTCTCCGATAACGATTTCGTATATTTCCGTAAGCGCATGAATGTCGGAAACCAGGACATGTTCGTCCGTCTTGTGCGCGGTGTCGCTGATCATGCCGAATTCGGCGACGGTGCAATAATCCTTGATAAACCGGGCATCCGACGTGCCGCCTGTGGTGCTGAGTTCGGGTGTCTGCCCGGTTACCTGTTCAACGGCCGAGGAAATGGCGTCGCTCAGGATACCCGGTGGCGACAGGAACGATTCGCCGGATACCTTGACGGCCAGCTCATAAGCCGCGCCTTCCCTGTCCAGCCTGTCCCGGACCAGTTTTTCGACGCTGGCGCTGGTGTGGGCGTCGTTGAAGCGGATGTTGATATGGGCCGAGGCTTCGGCCGGGATCACGTTGGTCGCGGGATTCCCGACGTCAACCGTGGTGATGGTCAGGGTCGAGGGCTGGAAGTGCTCCGTGCCGTTATCCAGCGGCTCGTCGTTCAGGCTTTTCAGCATGGTGACCAGGTGCGGAATGGGGTTGTCTGCCATGTGCGGGTATGCCGAATGCCCCTGGACACCCTTGACGCGCAGGGACAGGTTCATGCTGCCACGGCGGCCGATTTTCGCCATTTCTCCCAGCTTGTAGGGGTTCGTCGGCTCGCCGACCAGGCAGGCATCCAGAGTTTCCCCTTCCACCGCGATCCATTCAAGCATCTTGCGCGTACCGTTGATGCTGACGCCTTCCTCGTCGCCGGTTATCAGCAGGCTGATGGATCCCGGCAGGCTGTCCTTATACTGGTCAATGTAGCGGGCCGCGGCGACGGCAAAGCAGGCGACGGCGCATTTCATGTCCGAGGTGCCGCGCCCGAAGAGTTTGTCGTCCATGATGGTCGCCGCGAACGGGGGGTGTTCCCACAACTCCTCGTCGCCCGGCGGCACCACGTCCGTGTGGCCGGCGAAACACAGGTTGGGCGATCCGTCGCCGTAACGGGCGTACAGGTTATCGACGGGCTCCGTGCCCGGCTCTTCGAAAACCTTGCGGTGGCAAACAAAGCCATGCTCTTCGAGAAATCCCTGCAGGACATCCAGCGCGCCGGCATCGACGGGCGTGATGCTGGGGCAGCGGATAAGCGCTTGGCTGAGGCTGACGGGATCGGACATGGCTTTGCCTTTTTCCGCCTCAGTCCCTGAGTAGGTCGTTGATGGAGGTCTTGGAGCGGGTTTTCTCGTCGACCTTCTTGACGATGACGGCGCAGTAGAGGTTCGGTCCCGGCGTGCCGTCGGGCAGGGGCTTGCCCGGCATGGTGCCGGAAACGACGACGGAGTAGGGCGGAACCTTGCCGTAGTGCACCTCGCCGGTTTCACGGTCAACGATCTTGGTGGACTGGCCGATGTAGACACCCATGGACAGCACCGACCCTTCGCCGATGACGACGCCTTCGACGACTTCCGAACGGGCGCCGATGAAGCAGTTGTCTTCGATGATCACGGGACCGGCCTGCAACGGTTCAAGCACGCCGCCGATGCCGACGCCGCCAGAGAGGTGACAGTCCTTGCCGATCTGGGCGCAACTGCCGACGGTAACCCAGGTATCGACCATGGTGCCTGAATCGACGTAGGCGCCCAGGTTGACGAAGCTGGGCATCAGGACCACGCCGGGGGCGATGTAGGCGGAATGACGCACCGTGCAGTTGGGGACGGCGCGGAAACCGGCTGCACGGAAAGTGTTTTCTGACCAGCCCTCGAACTTCGATGGCACCTTGTCCCACCAGGTCGATGTGCCGGGACCGCCTTCGATAACCGACATGTCATTCAACCGGAAGGACAGCAGCACCGCTTTCTTGAGCCACTGGTTGACTTGCCATTCGTCCCCGCTTTTTTCCGCGACCCGGACCTCGCCGGCGTCCATGAGCTTAAGTGATTCGTCGACGGCGTCGCGGGTTTCGCCGGTGGTGTTCAGGTCGACGGCGTCACGGTTTTCCCATGCCGCGTCGATAATGGATTGGAGTTGCGAAAGGTCGGTCATAATTGCCCCGGTGTTAGTGGTCGAATAAACGATTGAAGGTTTCGCGCGGGAAAATGCGGCAGGGCGCGCGCGCTGTCAATGAAACTCTGTTCTTAGATCGGATCACGTTTAGATGGAAACCCTGCGCGTTTCATCGAAACGTGTGAATCCGATCGATTTCAATAACTTAGAGCAGAGGAACATGTTTTATTGGCTCACGAGATGATTCCAGTAAAACATGACCTGCTCTAGGTAAAATACGGCGAATTATCTCGTTTAAGGGGCAAGATGGCGGACGACGCCACCCAGCCAGCTTGTCAGGTCTTCCGCGACATGGTGGACATAGTCCTCGTCGCTGCCCTCGATACCCCAGGAGGTTTCGGTCCGTACCCAGACCGTCTTCATGCCCAGGTCCGCCGCCGGGCGCAGGTTCTTCGCCATGTCTTCGACCATGACGGATGAAGACGGCCGGATATCGAACTTCTTTACCAGGCTGGCGTAAACGTCCGGATCGGGTTTGGGGACGAAATCCGAGGCGACGATATCGAAAATATCGTCAAAATGGTGATCGACGCCCAAATGGCGTGTGATGTTCTCGGCATGAGAGACCGACCCGTTCGTGAAAATCAGCTTGCGCCCGGGCAGCCGGGCGAGATGTTCATCGAGAACGGGATCGTTGGGCACCACGCTCAGGTCGATGTCATGGACAAAATCCAGGAAATGCGCGGGTTCGACATCGTGATGATGCATTAGCCCCCGCATGGTGGTTCCGTGTTCGCGGAAATATTTTTTCTGGATGTCATAGGCAACCTGCCGCTCGACACTCAGGAAATCGATGATGAACTGCGTCATGTTCCGCTCAACCTGCGAAAACAGGTCGCAGGATGCGGGATAAAGCGTATTGTCCAGGTCAAATATCCAAACCTCGGCATGGGCGAGTTCAGCCAGGCCGTTTTGGTTCTTTATGGTTATGTGTGTTTGCATGCCATGATGTTGGGGATGGAAGGGGAAAATAACAAGCCCCTGACCGGAGAATTGTTAAAATATCCGTCTCTTTTGAAACATTTTACGGGCTGGTAGAACCATATACCATTCGTATAGTATGGTTTTTACCTGCGATCGTATGGCCTAAAATACGAGGGCGGATGCGTTGCGAGCGCATTGTCATGGGGGCAACACTTTTTGGTGGAAGACTCGACCAAGTTTGATGATCCTGATACTGAAGCCTTCCCGCAGGAGGAAGGTGGGAATTCTGCCGCCATGCTCGAAGGGTATCCGGGCGCCGCATTCCTGATCGGCCAGGATCGTACTGTTTCAACCAGCAATTCCAGGGGGGGCTCGATCGGGGATCTGTACGATCAGGGCCGAATACCGCCGCTTTCAGAAGCTGTATCGGAAGCTTTCGAGACATCGAAGATCACCCTTTGCAATTTCGAACTTGAAAGCGCCAAGGGCATGATGGCGCTTGAAGCCACGATCATGCCGTCAAAGGCCGCCGTGAACGGCGGCACCCATCTCAATCTTCTCGTCCTGATCCGCGATATGACGATGGAACGGAACCTGAGAACGACGCTCGTGGAATCGCGCCAGCGTTACAAGGACCTGGTCGAGGTAAACAGTGATTTCGCCTGGGAAGTGGGGATCGACGGTGCATTTGAATTTGTGTCGCCGAAAGGCGCTTTGAAGTTCAAGGCAGATGAGATCGTGGGCAAGCCGGCCAGCAGTTTTGTCATCGATCCCGAAAGTTACGTCCCCTTGCCGTTTACCAGTGACGTGCCGCTGGAAAATGTCGAATTGTGGATGCTCGACAAGGTCGGGGAAACCGCCTGTATGCTGACGGCGTGCGTCCCCCTGTTCGATGATAAAAACGTCTGGCGTGGAACGCGCGGCGTATGTCGCGATGTGACCGTAGAGCGCTCGAATGAAGCCGCCCTGAACCGCGCACGTCATCGCGAATATTTGTTAAACCATATCGTTTTCGCCATCCGTGATGAAATCGATCCGCTGAACATGCTATCCGCAGCGGCGACGGCGACGGCGGAGGCCCTGATGGCGACCGGCGCCAGAATCTACCGGCTTGGCAATGACAACGCTTACAGCGTCTCGGCGGAATACGGTGAAGCCGAAGGTATTGATTCCCTGTCCGGACATTTCGCCGACATGGATCAAAAGACGAAAACGAATCACATAACCATCGGCGACTATAATATTCTCTATACGCCGACCCTGTACCGCCAGGAAATCAACGGTGTGTTTGCTTTGTGGCGGCACAAGGACCTCGCGGAATGGGAGGAAGATTACAGAATCCTGCTGAGCGATGTGGCCAATCAGTTGGGAATCGCCAATGAGCAGATCGCCAACCATGAACGGATTGTCGCCCTGTCCCGGACGGACGGTCTAACCGGCCTGCTCAACAGACGGGCCATATTCGAAGAGGAGTTGCCCCGCCGCATCGCCAGGCTGGAACGTGAAAAGAAAACGGCGGCGCTGTTTTATGTGGATCTCGATAATTTCAAGATGGTCAATGACGTGCACGGCCACCAGGCTGGCGATGACGTGCTGTTGCACTTAAGGCAGCTCATGATCGACAATTCCCGCCCCGGCGACGTTATCGCCAGGCTTGGCGGCGATGAATTCGCCATGTGGCTGGACAATATTTCCCTTGAAACAGCCCAGCATCGCGCCGAAGCATTACTCGATTCAAGCGTTGTTTTAAGGCAGTATTCAGGATCGGATGATAAGCCGCTGGGAATATCGATCGGTATGGCCCTGTTTGATCCTCAAACGGGGGAAACCCTTGATGAATTGACATCCAGGGCGGATGAGGCCATGTACGCAGTTAAACGCGCCGGTAAAGGCGGAATAAGTGTTGCGCAGGGATACGGTAGTGTTCAGGACGAGGACGCCTAGGGATAATGACGGGATGAAGTAACGTATGGCCGCTGACGTCAACGCAGATAATATAACTTACGAAGAAGCAAAAGAACTGGCTGCCAGCGACGATCCTGCAGTCCGCAAGGCTTTAGCCGAACGGACGGATTTGAGCCCTGAGATTCTGTACTTTCTTGCTGAAGACCACTCCGAAGATGTCCGGAAATCGGTGGCCTCCAACCAGGCGGCGCCACGCCACACCTTTAATCTACTGGTCGCGGATGAAAGCGAGCATGTCCGCGGTGATTTGGCGGAAAAAATCGCAAAACTGATGCCTGATCTGACCCCGGACGATCAGGACAAGCTGTGGCAGAGCACCCATGAAACCCTGATGACGTTGGCGCAGGACCAGATGGTGCTGGTCCGCCAGGTGATGGCCGAGGCGCTGAAAGATGTGACGACCGCGCCGCCGGACGTCGTCAAGGTTCTGGCCCAGGATGTTGAGGCGGCAGTTGCTTCGCCCGTTCTGGAGTTTTCACCGGTTCTGACGGACGAAGACCTGCTTGAGATCATCAACCAGGGAACGGTGAGCGAGAACCTGTCGGCGATTTCCCGGCGTGAAACCGTTAGCCACAACGTTTCCGATGCCATCGTCGATACGGACGATCATCAGGCCATCGCCGTCCTGCTCGGCAACGATTCCGCGCAAATCAGGGAAGAAACGCTCGATGAACTGATCGATCGCGCCGCCGATATCGACATCTGGCACGAGCCGTTGGTCAATCGTCCGACGTTGCCGCCAAAGGCGCCGCAGAAACTGGCGATGTTTATTGCCGATTCCCTGATGCAAACGCTTGAAAGCCGTACGGACCTTGAAGAAGAAACCATGGCGGAACTCAAGCAACTGGTTAAGGACCGCCTTGATACCGAGCAGGATCAGAAACCTTCGCATGCGGGACTTTTCGATTTCCTTGAAGGTCCCTTGCCCATGGTCCTGGTGAAACGCCTGCAGTCCTCGGACGGGCTGAACGCTTCCGTGCTGATGAGCGCGCTGCAGGCCGAGGACCACCGGTTTGTCCTGGCCGGGCTTGTCGTCTTGTCCGAGGTGGATGAAGCCGTCGCCAAGCGTATTTTTGCCGAACGTAACCCGAAAGGGATCGTTTCTCTCGTCTGGAAGGCGGGGTTGCCGGCGTACATCATTACGCAACTTCAGCAGCGAATGGCCCGTATCGCGCCCGGAGACGTTATCGACCCTGTCGGTGAAGACATTCCTAAGGAAGACAAGACGTTTCCGTTAAGCGAAAAGGAAATGGAGTGGAATATCCAGTTCTTCAGCGATTTGGCCGATCCGGAACCGGCTTCATCCGAAGAATAATGATCACCCGGGGAGGATGAGCGTTCCTGCGCCGTGCTCCGTGAACAGTTCCAGCAAAACGGCATGGGGCACACGTCCGTCAATGATCACGGCGCCGCCGACGCCGTCTTCAACGGCCGCGATGCAGGTTTCGACCTTGGGGATCATGCCGCCGGCGATAATCCCGTCCTCGATCATTTGCCGGGCCTGGGTAACGGTTAGTTCCGGAACCAGCGTTCCCTCGTTGTCCAGAACCCCGACGACATCGGTCAGGATCAGAAGCCTGCGGGCCCGCGTGGCGGCGGAAATGGCGCCCGCAACGGTGTCGGCATTGATGTTGAGGGTTTCGCCTTCCGGTCCGACGCCAATCGGTGCGATGACCGGTGTGATGTCGGATTCTTCAAAAAAATCAAGGATATGAGGCCTGATTTCCCTTGGCTCGCCAACCAGTCCAAGGTCGAAAATCCGCTCGATATTGGATTCAGGATCACGTTTCGTCCGCTTGAGCTTGTCGGCCTGGATCAGGTTGCCGTCCTTGCCGGAAAGCCCCACGGCGAAGCCGCCGGCCTCGTTGACGTCGGAGACGATCTTCTTGTTGATGGAGCCGGAAAGCACCATCTCGACGACCTCTACCGTCGCCTTGTCGGTAACACGCAGGCCATCGACGAAATCGCTTTTGATATCGAGCTTGTCGAGCATGGCGCCGATCTGCGGTCCACCGCCGTGGACAACAACGGGGTTGGAACCGACCTGGCGCAATAAAACGACATCGCGGGCGAACAGTTTCGCCATGGCCGGGTCGCCCATGGCATGGCCGCCGTACTTGATGACGATGGTTTCGCCGGAATTGCGCTTCATGTAGGGCAGCGCTTTTGACAGGATTTTCGCGCTTTCCAGCCAGCGTTCTTCCGTTTCCGGCAAATCGGTCTGTTGTATCTTGTCGCTCATGCCAGGGTACACCAGTCTTGAGGGTTGAATTGAAGCAAACCCTAATCCCTAGAAGGCCTTGCGGCAATCATTGAGATACCGGGAATGCCAAGATTTTCAGGCCGGCAGCGCCATCATCGCCAGTTCGGCGCGCAACCGCTCTATTCCATGCCCTTTGCGCGAACTCGTGGCGATGGGTATGGGGTGCAGCGCCGTATGGGTGACGGCTTCCGCTGAAATCGCCTTTTCCAGTTTTTCCAGCGCCCCCGCCGAAACCTTGTCCGCCTTGGTCAGGATGATCTGGTAGTTGACCGCAGCGGTGTCCAGCATGGTCATAACCTCGCGGTCGCTGTCTTTCAGGCCGTGGCGGGCGTCCACCAGCAGGCAGGCGCGCCGTAACTGGGCGCGACCCTTCAGATAGGTATTGACCAGGCCGGTCCACTGTTTGACCCGGGACTTGGAGACCTTGGCGTAGCCGTAACCCGGCAGGTCGGCGATCATCAGGCGTTCCCCCAGATTGAAGAAATTCACTTCCTGGGTCCGTCCCGGCGTGTTGGAGGTGCGGGCAAGGTTCTTGTGTCCCGTCAGGGCGTTGATGAGGCTTGATTTGCCGACGTTCGAGCGCCCGGCAAAGGCGATTTCCGGCAGGGTCGTGGCCGGGATGTGCTCGGGCTTGGCCGCGCCGAGGACAAAGGTGCAGGCCTGGGCGAACAGCAGCCTTCCCGCCTCTATAGCTTCCGTATCTGGCTCGGTTGAATGATCCCCGGTCGGTGTCATTTTCTCTTCCCGTCAGGACGGGTCAGCGCGGCGTCATGCCGGGTTTGGCCTGGGTCAGGCCTTGACCCCCATGCGCCGCATGATGACCCATTGTTGAAGGATCGACAGCGAGTTGTTCCAGGCCCAGTAGACCACCAGTCCGGCCGGGAATTGAGCCAGCAGGAACGTGAACATGATGGGCATGAACAGGAAAATCTTTGCCTGTACCGGGTCTGCCGGCTGCGGGTTCAGCTTTTGCTGCAGGAACATGGAAACGCCCATGATCAGCGGCCAGATTCCGATCATCAGGAAATCGGGGGGTGTCCACGGGATCAGGCCGAACAGGTTGAAAATCGTCGTCGGGTCCGGCGCGGACAGATCCTGGATCCAGCCGAAGAAAGGCGCATGGCGCATCTCGATGGTGACGAAAAGAACCTTGTAGAGAGCAAAGAAGACGGGAATCTGGATCAGGATCGGCAGACACCCGGATGCCGGGTTGGCCTTTTCGCGCTTGTAGAGCGCCATCATTTCCTGGTTCAGCTTGACCTTGTCGTCGCCATAGACTTCACGGAGCTTTTTCATTTCCGGCTGCAGTTTCTTCATCTTGCTCATAGCCACATAGGACTTGTTGGCAAGTGGGAAGAACGCCAACTTGATGACGACCGTCAGCAACAGGATGGAAACGCCCAGGTTGCCGGCATGACCGTTGATCCACAACAGGGCCTGGAAGATCGGTTTGGTGAGGAAATAGAACCAGCCGAAATCAATGGCCAGATCGAAGCGGTCGACACCAAATGCCTCGGTATAGCCGTCCAGCAGCGGGACCTCCTTGGCGCCGGCGAAGAAATTGCTCTTGAACTCGGCGGAACCTCCAGCCGGGATGCTTTGCTGGCCGCTGAGGAAGTCGACCTGATAGCGGTCAACGTCCTGATCCTTGCGATGGACGAAGCGGGTATTCACCGTCTGGTCCTGCGCCGGGACCAGGGCGGTCAGCCAGTACTTGTCCGTTATGCCGATCCAGCCGCCGGTTGCCGATTGTTCCTGCACGCCGGCTTCCTGGATATCATCGTAATCCAGTTCGGTGAGGGTCTCGTCAAAGACACCGAGCAGACCTTCGTGCAGAATGAAGAATCCGGTAACTTCCGGTGTTGTCCGCCGGGAAACGAGACCGTAGCTGTGTACGGAAGCGGCTGACGTGCCGGTGTTCTCCACCCGCTGGGTGATGGAGAACATGTAATTCTCGTCAATGGCGATGATCTTCTTGAAAATCAGGCCTTCGCCATTATCCCAGCTCAGGGTGACCGGCCGTTCGGGCGTCAGCTGGGGCGCATCGGGGGTCCAGACGGTTTCGGGCGTCGGCATGGGGACCGTTGCATCGCCGGCACCGGCAATCCAGCCGAAATCCGCGTAATAGGCGTTCTCCAGGCCCTTGGGCAGCAGGACGATGATTTCGGCGCTTTCGGGGTCCAGTTCCTCGCGGTAATCCTTGAGGGACAGATCATCGATGATCCCGCCGACGAGAGAGATAGAGCCATCCACCCTGGGCGTATCAATTACGATCCGGCTCGGTGCTGAGAGGATCTCAGCCCGGTCGGCGTTTGCGGCGGCAGCGACTTCTGCCGACGACAGTTCAGGCGTGGGCAACTCGGTAACCTGTCCGCTGCCGTCAACCGTGGGCAGGGAGGAGGGAGCATCCGGCGCCGTGCCGGTCTGGGTTTCGGCGGCCTGCTGTTCGGCAATGGCCTGCGGGTCCGGTTCGGGCGCCGTCAGACTGAAATAGGCCTCGAAGCCAACCAGGATTGCGATCGACAAAACAATCGCCAGGATCATATTACGGTTATCGATCATTTTCTGCTTCCCTGGATCTTTCTATCTCTGGTGACGGCATGCTCAGGCGTTTTTGGAAGGGGGGACGGGATCGTGACCGCATTCTCCCCAGGGGTGGCACCGGCCAAGACGCTTCAGGGTCAGCCACAGCCCTTGAATGACGCCATGCGTTTTCAGGGCGTCAATGGCATAGGCGGAACACGTGGGCGAGAACCGGCAGTGTCCGGGCATAACCGAGGATATGACGTAGCGGTAGAAATGAACGATGCCGACCAGGGCGTAAGCCAAAACCTGCGCCGGTTGTTTCAGAACTGCGTTCATAAACTTATGCCCCCTTACCCCATCTCAAACAGGTTGATCATGTCCAGGCAGGCCATACGCTTATGCATTGCGTTGCTCCCCCAACCGCTTAAAGGCGGTTTTCAAATCTTCTACAAGCATCGTATACGGCCGTTTGACGGTTTCAGCCCTGCCGATAATGACAAAGTCATGCCCTTCACGGGCATGGACCGGTGCGACTTCATCGACTGCTGCGCGTAACCTGCGGCGCGCCCTGTTCCGTTGGACGGCATTGCCCACCTTTTTGGAAACGGTGAAGCCAATGCGAACGGCATCGGACGGCACGTCATCCCCTTCGCTTTCAGGGCGCCGCCTGGCTTGAACAATCAGGCCCGGCGTTACCCATTTCCGCCGTGTGCCAGCAACCCGCAAGAACTGGGGCCGATGCTTCAGGCGAAGGACAACAGGGGACACGCGCGCACTCAGGCGGAAAGACGCTTACGGCCTTTTGCCCGGCGGTTGGCCAGAACCTTACGACCACCTACAGTGGCCATGCGGCTCCGAAAACCATGACGGCGTTTACGAACGAGCTTGCTCGGTTGATATGTGCGTTTCACGGAATCTCTCCGAACGTTGACAGGCCACGGTGTATACGGGTTCATTCCGTGTAAGTCAACGGCGCAGGAAGGCTTTATTTATGCAATTTTTAACTTGGAAAAAAGCGCCATAATTCGGTTCTTCACAGTTTGTTTATGTCAGTTCATTGGTATCGGCGATATTTTTGCCGATATAACTCTCTAAAGGCGCGGCAATCGTGCATAATACCAATGAAAATACAGGCATAGAGGTTTCGGAGATGGGGATGAAGATTGACGAAACACGTTGAAAACGAACTGGATACTGAAATGACCTCAACTGCAGCGGCTGTAAAAAAGCCGTTTTCGTTAAAACGCCTGATACCCATCGCCGTTATTTTAGCCGGATTTGTCGTTTTTTTCTCTCTGGGCGGGCAGCAATACCTCTCCTTTTCCATGCTGAGCGAGCATCGCGACGCCATTCTGGCCTGGCATGCCGATAACCTGATCTTGAGCGTGGCTCTTTTCCTGGTGGCGTACGCCCTGACGGTCGCCTTTTCCCTGCCGGGCGCCACATGGTTGACGCTAATTGGTGGTTTCGTATTCGGAACCTGGGGGGCGTTGTTCGCCGTTGTCATATCGGCGACGGTCGGCTCCGTCCTGATCTTCCTGGCGGCGCGTTATGCCTTTGCCGATTTCTTCCATGCCAAGGCGGGGCCGATGGTCCATCGCATGGAGGAAGGATTTCAGGAAAACGCGCTTTCCTACCTGTTGTTCCTGCGTCTGGTACCGATTTTCCCGTTCTGGATCGTCAATCTGGTTCCGGCGGTATTGGGCGTTCCCTTGCGGACCTATGTGATCGGCACGTTTGTGGGCATCATTCCAGGTACCTTTGTATACTGCAGCGTCGGAAACGGTCTCGGCGCCATCATCGAGAGGGGCGAAATGCCGGATCTGGGCATCATTTTCGACCCGCCGGTTCTCGTTCCGCTGGTCGGCCTGGCCGTATTGTCCCTGATTCCCATTGCCTACAAGAAATTCAAGAAAGGCTGAGGTCCGGGCATGGCGACCACATCGGACAAGAACCGGGTAATTGAAACGGATATCTGCGTTATCGGCGCCGGCTCCGGTGGATTGTCCGTTGCCGCAGGTGCTTCACAGATGGGCGCGGACACGGTCTTGATCGAAAAGGGCAAGATGGGGGGGGATTGCCTGAATTACGGGTGCGTACCGTCCAAATCCCTGCTCGCGGCGGGGAAAATCGCCCATATGATGGGTGAAGGAAAGCCCTTCGGGATCGAACCCGCAGAGCCGGTGATCGACCATGACGCAGTCTACCGGCACGTCCATGACGTCATTGCCGGCATTGCGCCCAATGACTCGGTAGAGCGTTTCGAGGGCCTGGGTGTCAACGTCATTCAGGAAGCCGGCCGGTTTGTCGACTCGAAGACGGTTGAAGCCGGAGGCAACCTGATCAGGGCGAGACGTTTTGTGATCGCGACAGGGTCTTCAGCCGCGGTGCCGCCCATTCCCGGTCTCGATACCGTTTCCTACTATACGAACGAGACGATTTTCAGCGCGTCGAAATTTCCTGAACGCCTGATCATTATCGGCGGCGGGCCCATCGGCTGCGAAATGGCGCAGGCGCACCGGCATCTGGGGGCGGAGGTTACGGTCCTGGAGCTGGCATCCATCCTGCCCAAGGACGATCCCGAACTCGTCGAGGTGGTGCGGCGGTCCATGCAGGGGGACGGCATCGATCTTCGCGAAGGCGTCGCCGTTGTCCGTATCGAAAAGACCGCCGAAGGCGTCGCCGTCGTCATCAAGGTGGATGAGAATGAAGAACGGGTGGAAGGCACGGACCTGCTGCTTGCGACGGGCAGGGCCGCCAATGTCGGCGGACTGAACCTGGAAGCGGCGGGCATTGACTATTCGCCCAAGGGGATCAGGGTCGACAGCCGTCTGAGGACGACCAACCGCAAGGTGTTCGCCATCGGCGATTGCGCCGGCGGGCTGCAATTCACCCACGTCGCGGGGTATCATGCGGGCATTGTGATCAGGAACGCCCTGTTCCGCCTGCCGGCCAAGGCCGACCACAGCACGGTTCCGTGGGTTACCTACACCAGCCCCGAGCTGGCCCAGGTCGGCATGACGGAGGAGATGGCGCGAAAATCGCACGGCGGCGATATCCGTATCCTGCGCTGGCCCTATCACGAGAACGACCGGGCCAGGGCGCAGCGCCAGACCGATGGCCTGGTCAAGGCGATCGTGACGCCCAAGGGGCGTATCCTCGGCGCCGGAATTGCCGGCGCCAATGCAGGCGAACTGATCCAGACATGGGTACTCGCCATGTCGCAAAAAACCAAGATCGGCGCTATCGCCAGCATGATCGCGCCTTATCCGACCCTGGGCGAGATATCGAAGCGCGCCGCCGGCAGCTTCTATACGCCTTCGCTGTTCAGCGAACGGACAAGATCAATCGTACGGTTTCTGGCCCGTTTCGGATGAAACTTGCTATAAAGAGTGATCATGTCCGATCAGGAAAATACAGCCGATAGGGAAGATGCCGTCGGACCGGCGGGAACCGGTTCAAGGCGGGTCGACCGGAACAGCATCTTCACCGGCCTCTCGGCGCGGCTGGTCGTGCTGACAATGGCGTTCGTCATGCTGGCGGAAGTCCTGATCTGGACGCCTTCCGTTTCCCGTTTCAGGAAAAGCTACATGGAGGAACACATCGCCAAGGCGCACCTGGCGATGATCGCCGTCGGCGCTCTGAATACGGATGCGGTGAGCTCAGACCTGGAACAGGAACTGCTGTTTTACACCAATACCTACGGCATCGTGCTGAACCTGACGGATCAACGCATGTTGATGGTCGGCGATACCATGCCGCCGGAGGTGGACCTGGATGTGGATTTGTCCGATGACAGCTTCTTTGCCTGGGTCAAGGGCGCTTTTTCGACGCTGGTGCAACGGGAAAACCGTGTGTTGAGGGTTATGGGCCCGTCGCCCAAGAATCCCGATATAGGTGTGGAAATCATCATCAACGAAATGCCCATGCGTGAAGCCATGATCGGCTATTCATGGAGAATTCTGGGTTTGTCCATCGTGATATCCCTGTTTACAGCTGCGCTCGTGTTCTTGTCTCTGCAATGGCTGATGGTTCGCCCCATTCGCTATCTGACGCGGAATCTCGGCAAGTTCCGGGAAAAACCGGAAGACCCCGACCGCGTCATCATGCCGACGGACAGATCCGATGAGCTGGGCCGTGCCCAGCGGGAACTGAGGATCATGCAAGACGAGGTGCGAAACGCCCTCAAACAGAAAACCCGGCTGGCGACACTTGGCGCCGCCGTGGCCAGGGTCAACCATGACCTGCGCAACACGCTGGCGACGGCGATGCTGGCGTCGGACCGCCTGTCGACCATCAAGGATCCGGAAGTCCAGCGTGTCATGCCTCGGCTCTACAAGGCCGTGGACCGGGCTGTCCGCCTGTGCAGCCAGACCCTGGACTATGTCAGTTCCAGCGACCTCAAGTTGCGATCCGAGCCGTTTCACCTGCAGGAACTACTCACGGAAGTGGGCGTCGCATTGAAGGAAGGGATAATCGACGACGTCATGGAATGGCGTAACGAGGTCGGTTTCGGCGTCACGATTATCGGTGACAGGCACCAGTTATACAGGGTCTTCCATAACCTGGCGTTGAATGCCCAGTTGGCGGGCGCAAAGGGCCTGACGGTTACGGCAAGTGTTTCCCCTGATGAAGCCACCGGTGGTTACTTGGCTTTTATCCATCTGGAAGACAACGGCCCGGGTCTGCCCGAAAAGACGCGAGAGCACTTGTTTGAACCCTTTGCCGGTTCGTCACGAACGGGTGGTACCGGCCTTGGCCTGACTATCGCTCATGACGTTATTGCCGCCCACGGCGGTGTGATAGCACTTGAAAAGACTGATGAGACGGGCACCCGGTTCCGCATCATGCTGCCCGCCATGCAGGAAGAAGAATCACCGATGGTGGCGGAATAAGCCCTGATCCCCTGTCGATTGATTAGCTGCCCTGACCAATATCAGAGGGTTTGTTCTGATAGGGCGGCTCATCGTCGAAAGCTTTGTAGCGAGGTAGGTTATCCGCCGTATCGAACCAGGAAATCCGCTCGGCGTGGAGGCTGTGAGCATTGGGCGGCATGGAGTCGGGGTTATCCAGCGTTCCGGTCAGAATCTCGATCAGCATATTGCCGTCACCGCCGTCTCCTTCCCAGGTGAGCGGCGTGCCGCAGTTGCTGCAGAAGGCCCGGTTGACGCCCGGCGAGGACTGGTAGAGCTTTCTTTCACCCTTGGTGAAGGTCACATTGTCTTCAGGAAAACCGATAAGGGCGACCACGGGCGAGCCGGCATGCCGGCGGCAGGTATTGCAATGACAGTAGCTCGAGTTTAGGGGCTCGCCGGTGGCTTCATAACGAACGGCGCCGCAAAGACATCCGCCGGTAAGTTTCTCAGGTGTGTCGTTCATTTTCATGTCCTCTTATTCTGTTTTTTCGTTTAAAAACGCCAGCACGCGCGTCTCGATGCTTTCCCGTGGCTTGGCGTTGGCAGCGGACGTTGGGTCCCTGAACGCCGTGTGGGGGATGAAACGGGTGCGGCCGTCTTCGGCTGAATCGTAATTCTTGAAAATCAACACCTCGTCGGATGTCATGTCGGGCACGTAACACCAGCGCTGATCGGGGTTGTAGGCGACGTTGTAGATCTCGCCCATCCGGTCCCCGTAATCCAGGTCGCAGGGCACCCAGTCCCCGTCATGGACGCTTCTGGCGTCGCACAGGCCGAGCGGATAGCACTCGACGGCACCGGCGATGGAGCGCCACAGGTTGACGATGGCGAAGCGCCCTTTGAGAAGCCTCTCCGCCTCGTCTTCATCATACAGGTCGCGGACCCGCTGCGGACCGGATGTGATCGTGTAGTCGTTGTGGGCCAGGTCGACGGCCTCGCGGACCTTCCTCTCGCGCCGCAGGTCGTCGTCGCTGATGCGGATGGTGTGATCGAAGATCAGCACCCTGTCGGCGCCGGTAGCCTGTTTGACCAGCTTCTCGACTTCGGGGTTGTAAACGTTTTCGACCTCTTGTTCGTCATAGAAATCCTGAACCGCCGTTCCGGCGTGAAGCAGCTCGAAACCCTCCCGGTCCAGCGAGAAGTCTCCGACCCGGTCGCGTACGTCCGTGACCTCGACGTCGTGCACGGCGTACCATTTTTCGTATTCCGGATCGGTTTCGTCCTCCCCCATGTCCGTGATCAGGTAGACCAGCTTTTCAGGTTTTTTCAGCGTGAAGGTCAACGGCGCGATAACGCTGTTTGCCCGGTTGCCGTTTTCGGAAAGACTTGCCTGGCCCATGTTCTAGTCTCCGATGTAGGCGATGGCTTCGATCTCGACCAGCATGGCTTCGTCGCATAGCGGCGTTTGTACCGTGGTGCGGGCGGGTGGATCGTTGGGAAAGAATTTGGCGAACTCCTCGTTCATGATCTGGAAATCGCCGATGTCCTTTAAGTACACGTTGCACTTCACCACATCGTCCAGTGTGGCGCCGCCTTCTTCCAGCACAGCCTTGACGTTGGAAAGCGTCTGGATGGTCTGGGCGCGCACGTCGCCGTCGATGACGTTGCCGGTATGGTCCCAGGCGACCTGTCCCGCCGTGTATAACATGCCGCCGCCCTTCGCCCCCGGTGAATAGGGGAAGGTGGGCCGGGGCTGGAAATCCAGGCTCTTGGGCCGAAGCGTTTTTCTCGGCATTGCCGTGCTCCCTGCGGTTTGTTGTTATCGCAGAGACTAGCCCCAATGGAATGCGCTGTCAGTGGCTGTTTTATGATATCGGGATTATGGTGCGCTTGCGTGGAGAGGAGGCCTTTACAGGTTTCCTGCCCAGACAGGCGGCAGGTTGTCCCGCCACCCGGTTTCCGCCTCCAGCCGGGCGCTGACGGCGAGAAGCAGGTGATCCATGCCGCGCCGGGCAACGAGCTGGACGCCCAGGGGCAACCCGGCCCGTGACGTTTCAACGGGTAGTGAGGCCGCCGGCTGACCCGAGATGTTGAAGGGCGCGGCGAAGGGGGCATTGCCGTATCCGATGCTTGTCCAGGTATCATAGTCAAAGGCGTCCGTACGGGCGTCGATGGCGCCCACGGGCAGTGGATCGGACGCCAGCGCCGGTGTCACGATCAGGTCGAGGCCTTCCGTGGAGCGGTCCAGAGCGACGGAACTGTCGTGCAGGGCGCGCCGTGCGTCGTAGTATTCCTGCCCTGAACAGGTGTCGACGCGCTCCAGCATGTACCGGGTGAAGGCTTCCAGTTCGTTGTCGCGCGGATCGCGGCCGATAGCGGCGGCGTGGTCCCTGATCTCGCGGGTGATGTCGAACAGCCAGAGCAGCTCGAACCAGTCGCCGCTCAACAGCCCGTCCGGCAGCGCGTAAGGAACGACGGTATGGCCCATGGCCTCCAGCCTTTTTGCCAGTCGTTCCGAGGCGGCGGCCATTTCGTCTTCGACCGCCACGCCGTCGGGCGCCGCCGTCACCAGGCCGACGCGCAGGTTGGAGGGCTCTTCATCAAGGGCATCCAGATAGGAATCGACGGATCGCTGCACCGGATAGCGCTGGCCTACGTCCGGCCCTGCTCCGGCATCGAGCGCGGCGGCGCTGTCGCGTACGCTGCGACTCAGCACGTGGTCGGAATTCAAACCGCTGGCGATTTCCGGCAGATACGGACCGACGGGATTAAGCCCGGCGCTGGGCTTCAGGCCATAGACGCCGCAACAGGCTGCGGGGATACGGATCGAGCCACCCAGATCCGTGCCGTGCGCCATGGGAACGATCCCGGCGGCTACAGCGGAACCGGCCCCGCCGGAAGATCCGCCCACGGTAAAGCCCTTGTTCCAGGGATTAAGCGTCGCGCCCCGGAACGTGGGCTCGGTAACGAAATCCTCGGCGAACTCCGGCGTGTTGGCCTTGCCGAGGATGACCAGGCCCGCATCGCGCCAGCGCTGGACCAGCGTGCCGTCGCGCTGCTTGGGTTTCGCATCCTTGAAAAAGGCGCTCGAAAAGGTCGTCGGCATGTGCGCCGTGAACTGGTTGACGTCTTTCAGCAGGAAAGGCGCGCCAAATAGCGGGGAAGACGCATCGCCCTCCGGGCCGACCGCCATGGCGCGTTCGATGTCGTCGATGACGAGCACGTTAAGTTCCGGATCGAGTCCCCGGATCGCCCCAACGGCGGCTTCGTTCACCTCCTGCCACGTGACGTTACCGTCGCGGATCAGGGCCACAAGGCCGACGGCATCGTGGCGGGCGTAGGTCTCGGGGGTCATGGCGTCTCCTCCGGTTGATTGTGGGCTACCCTAAACCAGAGAGGGCGGGAATGTCGATCATGGGTGAAAATACGCGATAACACTGGCCCTGCGGGGCTGGATTCGAGAGTGATCTTATCGTCCTGTTTAGGAAATCACTTGATTTGGGATTCCAGCCGTGGGATTCTTCTGCTTGATTGTAAATAATAATAACAAACGACAAGGGCTCGAAAATATGCGTCTTCCGTTCGGACGGATTATTGCAGGGGTATCTCTCTTGGCGCTGAGTTCGACGGCCAGCCTAGCCGATGGCTGTTCCGATCGTTCGCGCCAGGCGTTTATGGTGCGATCTCTGCAAACTGAATTGATGGTCGCGGCTCTTACCTGCCAGATCAGGCCCGAATACAATGCCTTCGTAAAACGGTTCAAAAAGCACCTCGCGCTGAACGGCAAGGCGCTTCGAAAGCATTATGTGAAACATTATGGCGATGAAAGCGAGAAACGCCTTAACCGGTATGTGACGAAACTCGCAAACAAGTCGTCTCAGCAGACCATCAACGCCCGCGGTGATTACTGTGATCAGGCCAGGCAATTGTATGAAGAGGTTCTTGTCGCCGAACCTGAACTTCTCGTAACCCTTGCCGCCAGCCGTCCCTTCGCCGATGATAATTTACCGGCATCATGCCGTGCCGATATCAACGTCGCTGTTTCCGGCTAACGTTTTTTGCTTCCAAAATCTTAAGGGAAAACGATCTCCACGCGGCGGTTCTGCGGCTCGCGAACGCCATCGTCCGTTGGGACCAGCGGGTTGCGCTCGCCCTTCCAGTCGATCGTTATCTCGGTTGACGGAACGCCCAGGCGTTGTAATTCGGCCTGTACGGCCTCTGCCCGGCGCTTCGACAGTTTCAGATTGTAACTATCCGGGCCGGAGCGGTCAGCATGACCCGTCGCCACGATTGAACTGACACCACCCAGTTGAGCGTTGGCGGCTGCCTGGGCAAGTATGTCCAGGGCGTCGGAAGACAGCACGGAACTGTCCCAGTCAAAGAAAACGAGATAGCTTCGGGCAATAACGACCGGCTCGGGCTCGGGGGCAGGTTCGACAACCGGTTCGGGCTCGGGTTCCGGAACCGCTGCAACCGTTTCCGTCATGGAGACGGGCTTTTTGGGTTTGGCGAAGCTGAACCGCAGCCCGATCATAAAAGTATGGGCGTCATAATTGGAATCAACGCTGGTGCCATTTGCGGCGCTGAAGTCCAGGTCAGGCGCGGAGAAATAACGATAGTCCGCTGTCGCCGACCATTGATCGTCCAGTTGATATGCGGTTCCGAGAATTGCCTGATAGGCCAAACCGAAATCAGAGTCGTTGACGCTCGTTCCTGAAACCGGCGAAATACTGTTCGCCTCGACCCTGGCGCCGCCGATGCCAAGCCCGATATAAGGGGTGAAGTCGCCGCCGGTGTCGAAGTCGTAAAATCCGTTGATCATGGCGCTCCATGAGTCGGTGTCTCCGGAGGCGCTGGCGCCGCTAACCGAATCGGCATCATTGGCGCGAAAGCCCAACTCGAATTCGCCCCGAATGTTGTCGGTGAATCCACGACCGATGGAAAACATAACGGCCGGGCCAGGATCCAGGTCCGCCGATGAATTGATACTGCCGCCATCGAAATCCATATCCCGGGGGATGGTCAGGCCGGCGCTACCCGAAATATACAAATCGCTTTCATCAGCCTGCGCCGTTGACAGGGCGATGGGTAAACTCAAAATCAAAGATAGAGTTAAACGGGAGAGCGCAATCATACCATTTCACCTTGAAGAAGAACCTGCTGTAAACCAGGTCTCATATATAGGAATTGTCATCGAATCGGACAACATGCCCACATATTACCTTTCCGCTGGCGGTTTTGCCATGCATTATCATTATCAATGTGACGTCGGCATTTGTCCGTTGTATCAGCCGGAACCCTTACCGCTATTCTGTTCGTTAGAAACAAGCTGACCCTGGAATTGCTTTTTCCGCTACCGCCATGCTCCGCCGGAAATCGATTAAAATTATAAAACGCGCCGTCAAATGGACCGGTTTGACCCTGGCTTTGACGGCGGGCGTTGCAAGCGTCGGCCTCTACATGTTGACGTCGTCCATCAACAACGATGACATGCGCACCCTTCTTGGCCAGGAATTCAAGGCGGCGACAGGCAGGAGTTTGGCCATAGAAGGAGCAATCAGCATCGAGCCTGGCTTGTTGCCCGTAATTGAAATTGGCGCGGTCAGTTTCAGCAATGCGGCGTGGAGCGATAACCCCGTCATGTTGCGGGCCGAACAGGTTGTCGGCCGTTTTTCGTTATTGCAGTTGATCAGGGGGAGTTTTGTTCTCGATGAAATTCATATTCAGGACGTAAGTCTGTTACTGGAAACGGACGTCGAAGGCCGGAACAACTGGGGTTTTGAAGGCGTCGCGACAGCAGGCCCCGAGTTCCTGGTGCAACCATCAACAACGCCATCGGATCAAGTCAACGATTTATTGTCGTTCCTGCTGTCCATCACATCGTTTGTGGATGAATTCCATATCAATGATCTGTCGGTGCGCTATACGAATGATGATCGCAAGATCAATCAAACATATGATATCGCCTGGGCCAGGCTGGAGTCGGCTGATCAGGACAGTCGCCTTGTTCTGGATGTCGGGGCGGGCGCGGCGCGGCGGAACCAGACACTCCATGTGGAAATCTACGATGGGGCTGATTTTCATGCCGGTAATGGTGATTTGGGATTGGCCGTTGCGATTGACGCGGTTAAGTGGAAAGCCCAGGCGACGGGCATCCTGACGCCGGCAAGGAATGCAACCTCGGTTGATCTGGAGGCAAGTCTGGAAGCAACCGATGCCGTCGCCCTCTACCATGACCTGGGAGAGATGATCGTGCTCCCAGCCTGGCCGGATGTTCCTGAAAAAATGGCGCTGGATTTCAAGTCATCGGTTCGCGGTTCCCTAAGTCATCCCGTCATGGATAATACGACCCTGGTTGTAGACGGAAATCAGGGTAGCCGGATCAGCTTTAGCGGCATGGTCGATGATTTTCTGAATGAAGGGAGCATAAGCGGTCAGGTTTCGGCGACGGTCAATGATCCAGTTGCTTATGCCGCCGGCTTGGCCGATTTCCCTGTTTTCCTGAAAGACATGAAAGATATCGACTTCGGCGATGCTGTTATTGCCGGCGATCTCGGGGGGCGGCTTGTCAGTCCGATATTGAAAAACGCGACACTGGACTGGGGAACGAAGAAGACAATGATTACGTCGGCCCGGAATCTTACCCTTGGCGCCTCCCCCTTCACGCTGTCTTCGGAACTGTCGATAACGATTCAAAATGAACATTTTATCTCCACATATCTTTGGAATGTGCTACCGCCTCCGTTCGATAAGCTGCCGTCAATTCCTGGAGGCGTTTCCCTCAATGCCTCTATCGACACCTCGCCAGACGGACGTCTGGATGCGGAAGGCGTTGAATTGGAATTTGGACAAGGCTCCGCCCTTAAGGCTTCCCTTTCCGGCAGGGTGGGTGATGTCTTGGGCCGGGTCGATCCGAATGTGACGATTTCCATCGCTTCTGAGAGCGATCGGTTCATTCACGATATGGCAACGGCGCTTGCTCCGGAGGACTGGGCGAATCGGGTTCTTCCTGTTGCGCCATTGTCGGGTGAAGCCACTCTGCAGAGGGACGAGGCAGGGCGATTGGCGATGAGTGTTTCGTCCCTTGATTTTGGCGATCCTGATGTTGCGCATGTGTCGCTCAATGGAAAGCTGTCGGGTCTGACATCGCTTGACGAGGTGGAGTTGGTGGCGCATGTCATGGCCCAAGATGGCAAGCGCCTCAGACACCATCTTCTGGAACTGTTGCCGAATGGCGATGTTCTGAACCGTTTGCCGTTTCTCGATGAAATTGACATGACGGGAACGGCAAAGCGCAACAAGGGCGATTGGGCGGTGCCCTCATTCACCCTCAATACTCACGGGGAACTGCCGTTAACCGTTTCGATGCGGGGCGCCGCATCCCTAGAGCCCGAATTGTCCCTGAACGGATCGTGGACGATCGAAGGGCCTGACATGTATCGCTTGCGTCATGCCGTGGATAACGCCCTGTCATCTGAGCCGACAACCCCCTATCAGCTTGAGAAGCCATTATCGGCATCAGAGAAGGGGTTTAGGGTCGCAGCAGAGATCATAACGGGGAAAGACACGTTGCGTGTCCCGGATTTATTCGTGCGGTTTGGATCGTCCCGTCTTGCGGCAAAAATTGACGCGGCGGATTTATCCAGCAGACCCAAGATGACGTTCTCCATCCGTGATGCGTCGTTCCACCTCCCGGAGATAAATGACCTGTTGACGCCGGAAAACGCGGAGGCGGAGGTGAATGAAGAGGTTCGAATATTCCAGACTCAGCGCTATGACCTCCCCATCTTGGCTGAAGTTGACATGTCCTTGTCGGCGACCGGTGAGGTCATCGGCATCGATAGCCCGGTGTTTAATACATTTGACCTGGTGCTGAACCTTGACCAGGGACGTTTCCTTCTTCGCCGATTCCTGGGCGTAACGACGAATGGGACGCTCGATCTGTCCGGTGAATGGAACATTGCTGGCCCGGGAACGCCAGAAATGGCTCTCGACCTGGATGTTAAGGATATATCCCTTGGCTTGCTGCTCCATCGGACGGAAGTGGCCGACTGGTTGAGGGGCGCACCCATGTCCGGGACCGTCAAGGGGCGTTTGGTGGGAAGATCATTCGCGGAACTGGCATCCTCCCTCACTGGTCAGGTTGTCATGTCGGTGGGGCCGGGAGAGATCGATAAATCGGTCATCGATTGGCTCGGGGGCGATCTGATCAGCACTATTTACAGCAACATGAATCCTTTTGCCGAAACGACACCCCATTCACAATTGATCTGCCTTGAGGCGCAATTGCCGTTCGTTGACGGCGTATCAGAGTTCGAAAGAAAAATCGCACTGGAGACCAAGCGGGTCGCCATGATGGCTAGCGGCCGGATCGATCTGGGTCAGGAGAGTATGGATCTGTCCCTGGCGTCGACGCCCAAAGAGGATTTCGGCACGTCCCTGGGCGGGTCACTCATTCGTCTGAAAGGCCGCCTTGATGATCCGAAATTTTCCCTGGATACCTGGGAGGCTTCAAAAAAGGCGATATCCGTGGGAACATCCATTCTGACCGGCGGCGTTTCTTCCCTGCTTGAAACAATCTTCAATCGCCTCACAAGGGAGACAAACCTATGCCAAACTGTTGTCGGTTCTGTCGTTCCCCAGTAGTTTTTGTCAACAAATCAGAATGACAAACTCGGACATGCAGCTTCAAAAGGTCAAATCGTTCGCTTGTCTATAGTTGGGGTTATCGCTGCAATTACTTTGTGGCTGCTCTTCCCCTTGGCTGTTTTTGAAATCCCCTCCAATGGCACTATCAACGCCAGTCTCATCACACGCCAGTCTCATCACATTACTATCGCCCCTCGGGGGAACAGTCGTGGCGATCTCACCTGTTGTCGGTAGGTTCGTGACTGAAGGCGAAATCTTGACCCGGATTGCCGGGAACGAAGACGGTTTCGCCCGTCGGGGCGGGGGATACCCTGCGCCGGGCGCTGATCAGTTCCCGATAGCCGATATAGAGCCCGCTGACGATGATCAGTCCCATGCCGAGAAGGGTGTTCCAGGTGGGAATTTCCTGCCAGAACACGTAGCCCACCAGGGCGGCGATGGGCAGGTAGATGTATTCAAACGGCGCGATGGCGCTGGCGTCCGACACCTGATAGGCCCGCGAAATCAGGATATACCCGACCATGCCCAGAACGCCGAGGGCAAGCAGGCTGAGGCCCTCATCAGCAAGAGAGATGTTCCATTCCCAGCGCAGGTGAGGCGCCAGATCGGCGAAGTCGGTCAACGCGTTGATGGCCCCGCCGATGGGCAGCACGAACAGGCCGGCCAGGACAATGGTGTAGACGCCTGTTGTTACGGAAGTCTCCCTGTCCCCGATCTTGCGTACGATGATCTGGGATGTGGCGTAGGTCACCGAACAGATCAGCGGCAGCACGGAAACCCACTGGAAGGAATCGCTGCCCGGTTTCATGGCGATAATGACGCCGATAAAACCCAGCACCAGGGCGCTGATGCGGTAGATGCCGATCTTTTCCTTGAGGAACATGGCGGCGAACAGCGCCGTGATCAGGGGCGCGGAGAAGAAGATCGTCGTCACGCTGGCCAGCGTCATGAACGGAAAGGCCGTGTAGTAGAGGGAAAACCCGATGGCGAACAGCAGGGCCCGGACAACGTGATAGGGCCACAAGGGCGTCAGCAACCGGTGCGGCGGACCCAGATAGAGGATCGCCGGGATCAGCACCAGCGAGGTCAGCAACGAACGCACGCAGATCAGGACCCACACGGGATGGGGCCCCAGCAGGGACTTCATCATGGCGTCCTGCAACACGAACAGGCACATGCCCACGCCGATGCACAGGATGCCCTGCGGGGTGCCTTCGCCAAACCGGTAAGTCGCCGTCACCTGAGCCGTCACGCGTGATGCCTTCCGTTCTTCAGTTTCAAAGGGTTGCCGTTAACCCGGCGAAATTCTCATTAGCCTTAAAACGGCGGTGTTGGCACCCGATTAAAATTTGTCGGCCGGGGCATAAAATTTTGTCGGTGAAGTGGAAGCGGGAAAACCGGGTGCCTTGTTAACGCTCAACGGCAGACGAAAGGTTCGATTCAAGCCTATAGGTGAAATTGTACCGGAAAGATTGTAGTATTATTACAGAGCCTAATATGAAGGGATGGGAAACAATGGGAACTTTAATCAGCGTTTCAAAAGCGTCGAAACTCCTGGGGATGTCGCGTTCCGATTTTAATGATCGCCTGCAGGCTTCCGATGTCACCACCTTTGAAGGCAAGGTCGATCTCGATGAGGTTAAGGCCATAGCGCCGGAAATCAGTCTTTGCCAGTCGGAGATATTGGACCGGGTCCGGTATATCAGGGAAAATACGGAAATCCGTGATCATGATGGCCTGAGTAATATGTCGACCAATGACCTTGTGGCCCAGGTCAACAAACTGACGACGGACTTGATGGTCGAAAGAAGCAGCGCCGATCACTATGAAGGTATCCTGATTCAACTCGCGCGAAAACTTGGCGAACTGCAGTCCTCAGACAACGAGGAAGTCAAGCGAGTCGGCCAGTCACTGTGTGAATGGCTGCGCGAGGAAATCGCCTCGCAGTAGGGGTTGCATCGTTAACCGAAACCAATAAATGTCCGCTTTAACCCCAAAAGGGCATGAAACGCCCTGATCGGCGTCAGTTGCCCGGGTAGCGCTGCGCAATATCGAGAATACGAATTTCAGATGCCGGCGACATGGACAGGGCGCAGTCTATTGCCGCGATGAGATCGCTCAGCGGAATTGGTATTTGAGGGGCAAACTTTCCCTCAGCGATATCAGCGATAACTTCATCCGTCTCAACATTGTCGGGATTGATAACCGTCAACGCAATTCCCTCAATGGAAAAAGACAATCGCATCGCTTCTACTGCACCTCTGAGCCCAAATTTCGAGGCTGTGTTGGCGACTTCGGGTGTGGCTGAATTTTCCAATCCCGAAAGCGATCCGATGAAAATGGCCCTCGGATTTTCTGATTTTTTCAGGTTTTTCTTCAAAGTCTTGAGAAGCTCAATTGGGGCGATGAGATTTACAGAGATAACATTTCTGGTTTCATCATCTGAGCTTTGCAGGAATTCATAATCGTCGGTAAAAGCTCCATTCTCCCAAATGCCGCCAAGATACAGCAACGCATCAAGCCGGTCGTCGCCTATCGCCTCGGCAATCGTTTCTATTCCACCGGCGTTGGAAACATCGGCCTTCAGCCATGTGCCATATTCTGACGGCGTTCGGGATACCGAAACAATATCGTGCCCACTCTCAACAAGATGTTTTGCCGCGGCAGCGCCGATCCCTCTGCTTCCGCCGATCAAAAGATATTTTTCAGTCATTAAAGAATACGCCTGCCCATTATGATCGTTCGCGTCATTCGCCCATCGCGATCCATTCGCCTTATTCACCCATGGCGCGCTTACGCGCCTTATTCACCCATGGCGACGCCTTCGCGCCGGGGGTCGGCACCGCCTTCAAATCCGGTTTCCGTCGCCGCGATGCCCTGCAGGCCGCTGGTCATCTTGCGTACCCAGACCTGGTGGCCCATCTGTTCCAGCGCCGGTTTCAGCTTCTCAAGCTCGGTGCCTTCCTCGATGTGGATCCAGCCGCCGTTCTTGTCCAGGAAGTGGGGCAGGTCGATGGCCTGCTGCACGTTCAGGTTCCAGTCCAGCACGCCGATCAGGCTTTTCGCCACGTAACCGATGATGGAGGAGCCGCCGGGCGAGCCGATGGCGAGTACCACCCGGCCGTCGCTGTCGAACACCAGGATGGGCGCCATGGATGAGCGTGGGCGTTTGCCGGGTTCCGGGCTGTTGGCGACGGGCGCGCCGTTCCGCTCCGGCTCAAACGAAAAGTCGGTCAACTGGTTGTTCAGGAGGAACCCGCGAACCATCAGGCGCGAGCCGAACTGGGTTTCGATGCTGGACGTCATGGCGACCGCATTGCCGTCGGCATCGATGATGCTGAGGTGCGTCGTCGACAGCCCCTTTTCAGCACTGTCGGGCGCAAGGTTGAGGCCGATACCGATGCCCGGCATGCCGGGTTCGACCGGCGGCATGGCCTTATTCGGCGAGATCAGCGCCGCCCGGCTTTTCAGGTAATCGGCATCCAGCATGCCCGGTGGCGGCGGGAAAAAATCGGGATCGGCGAGGTAGACGTTGCGGTCTGAGAACGCCAGTTTGGAAGCCTCGGCCACCAGGTGCAGGGATTTGACGGAACCCGATTTAACGGCGGCCATATCGAATTCCTGCAGCAGGCCGAGGATCTGCAGGGTGGTGATGCCGCCCGACGATGGCGGCGGCATGCCGCAGACCAGCCAGCTCCGATACGGCAGGCACACCGGCGCGCGCTTCTTGGCTTCATAGGCCGCCAGGTCGGCTGCAACCATGCCGCCCGGGTTGCGCGTCGCCGTGCGGGTCGTGCGGGCGATATCGTCCGCTATGGGGCCCTCATAGAAGGCATCGGCCCCGTTTTCCGCGATCTGTGTCAGCGTATCGGCCAGCGCCGGATTGGTGAGGATCGACCCCACCGGGTGAGGTTCGCCGTTGTCGCCGAAGAAATAATCGGCGGCGCCGGCAAAGGTTTTCAGGTCTTCATCCCCGGCGGAAAGATAATTCATGCGCTCGGTTACGGGAAAACCGAATTGCGCAAGCAGGATGGCGGGCTCGAACAGGTCTTTCCACGGCAGCCGCCCGTGCTCCGCGTGCACCATTTCCAGCATGCGCAGCGCCCCCGGCACGCCGACGGAAAGCCCCCCGGGTACGACATCATACCAGTCGCGCGGCTGGCCCATGTCGTCCAGGAACATCTCCGGTGTGGCCGAGGCCGGGGCTGTTTCGCGCCCGTCATAGGCGCCGATATCGCCCGTCTCGGCGTCGTAATACATCATGAAGGCGCCGCCGCCGATACCGGACGATTGCGGCTCGACCAGGGTCAGCACCATCTGGGCGGCGATGGCGGCGTCCGCCGCGCTGCCGCCGGAACGTAGCATTTCGAGGGCAGCCTCGGTGGCGAAGGGATTGGCCGTCGCCGCCATGAAGGATTGCGCCGTGCTCGGCTCTGAGGTGGAGACGACCTTGACCTGCGTCGTGACACAGGCCGATAGCATCACAAGACACAGGCCCGCAGCCATGCAGTGACGAATGGCGGGTCGGATCGTTGCGGTAAGGTTCCTAACCATGGCCCATGGTAGCCTTTGTTTTCGGTGCAGGGAATACGCTAGTGTCGTTTATCAGAAATTCGCATTATATAGTTCAGGCGCCGGGACGAATTTCTGATAAAGATCCGACACTAGAAATGAATGAATCTAGTATGGCTCCAGGATTTGAAGTTCCTCAAGGAGTCAGCCGCAATTATGATAGGAACTTCAAATCCGCCTTACTAGAGTATAGCGCTTAAGATTTGAAGGGAATTGAGGCTTTTTTATGGAATGGGCGGAAATATTCGGTGCGGAGGGGACGGAGTGGCTGATCCTCATGGCCATCCTGTTTGTCGGCGTGCTGTTCTGGGCGTTCAGGTCCAACAAACGCCGATAGAACTGGAGGGCGTCGGTCTTGCTTTCACCTGAATTGTGCACCGCAACATTTTCCCTGCCATTCGGCGCGCGGTCTGTTAAAGTGTGCCGCCACAATGAACCGATTACTGCCAGGTTGAAGACTGGGTTGGAGACAGGACCATGAGCGCCGTCATCGAGAGCAAGAAACGTATCACCGTTCCGGAAATCCGCAGCCGGAAGGGTAAGGAGCCTATTGTCTGCCTGACCGCTTACACGGTGCTGACAGCGCACTGGCTGGATGACTACATGGACCTGCTGTTGGTGGGCGATTCGCTGGGCATGGTGATCTACGGCATGGAAAACACCCTGGGCGTTACACTGGACATGATGATCGCCCACGCCCAGGCGGTCATGCGGGGCTCGAAGAAAAGCTGTGTCATTGTCGACATGCCTTTCGGCTCCTACGAGGAAAGCCCGCCGGTCGCCTTCCGGAATGCTGCAAGGGTGCTGAGCGAAACCGGCGCGTCGGGCGTCAAGATCGAGGGCGGCGTTGAAATGGCCGAAACCATCCGCGACCTGACCAGCCGGGGCATACCGGTCATGGGTCATGTCGGCCTGATGCCGCAGTCCCTGCACGCCACGGGCGGCTTCAAGGCGCAGGGCAAGGACGATGCCGAGGCGAAGCGCATCGTCGATGATGCCCTCGCCATTACCGAAGCCGGCGTCTTTTCCATGGTCATCGAAGGAACCGTGGAGCCCATTGCCCGCCAGATCACCGAAACAGTCGATGTGCCGACCATCGGTATCGGCGCGTCGGCGGCCTGTGACGGCCAGATCCTGGTAACCGAAGACCTGGTCGGTCTGTTCACTGACTTCACGCCGCGTTTCGTCAAGCGCTATTCCCTGCTGGGCGAGCAGATCGAAGCATCGGCCAAGGCCTATTCGGAAGATGTCCGGTCCGGCAAGTTCCCGGGTCCGGAACACGTCTTCGGCATGAAGAAGACCCCCGCGGCCGATGACTGAGGAAACTCTTGAAACGGTGAACACCGTGGCGGCGCTCCGCCGCCGGATCGATGGCTGGCGCAAGGCAGGTGAGCGTATTGCGCTGGTGCCGACCATGGGTGCCCTGCATGAAGGGCACCTGACACTGGTGCGTCATGCCCGGAGTTTGGCGGACAGGGTGTGCGTCAGCCTGTTCGTCAATCCGACGCAATTCGCCGCCAATGAAGACCTGGACACCTATCCCCGGGATGAGAATCGCGACCGTGACTTGCTGACCCAGGAAGGTATCGATCTGCTGTACGCGCCGGCGGCAGGGGAGATGTACCCGGAAGGCGAGGTCACCCGGATCACCATGCCAGGTATCGGCGATTGCCTGGAAGGGGAATACAGGCCCGGGTTTTTCACCGGCGTCGCCACGGTGGTCGCCAAGCTGCTGATCCAGTGCGCGCCGGACGTCGCCCTGTTCGGGGAAAAGGATTTCCAGCAGTTGCAGGTCATCCGCCGCATGGCCGCCGACCTGTCCATCCCGGTGGCGATCGAAGGCGTGCCGACGGTGCGCGAAGCGGACGGCCTGGCGCTGTCGTCGCGAAACGTCTATCTGACCGGAGAGGAGCGAGAGATCGCGCCGAAGCTTCATCAGGCCCTGAATGCCATACGCGGAACCCTGCTTGAATCGGGAAGCCTTGGCGACGTCATTGCCCAGGAAACGGAAAACCTGCTTTCTGCCGGCTTTTCAAGCGTGGACTATCTCAGCGCCCGGGAGTCGGAAACCTTTGCCGAAATAGAAAGCCTGGACGGTCTGAAAGGGCGCAAGGGCAGGATTTTAGGGGCGGCGCGTCTCGGAAAAGCCAGGCTGATTGACAATATCGCCATTTAGCACCATGTATTTCCTCAACTTACGAATTTGCGCTTCCGGTTATCTCGGGGGCTTTTGGCAGTTATTTTAAGGAAATCCATGGCGAATATACTGGTAATCGACGACGACGCCCTGTTCAGGGGTCTGATGAAAGTGGCTTTTGAACGCTCCGGGCATTCGGTGCAGGTGGCGGAAGACGGGGAAGCCGGCGTCGCCATGGCAAAGGACAGCGTGCCCGACGTCGTCGTCACGGATATGAGCATGCCGAAAATGACCGGCTGGGAAGTGCTGGACGAACTGAAGGCCAACGACGAAACGTCGAATGTTCCCGTCGTCGTTCTCAGCGCCCATCGCAACCAGGACGGCATCGATGACGCCCATCAACGCGGTTGCGCCGGTTATCTGGTGAAGCCCGTTCCCATCCCGGACCTGCTGGCGAAGGTCGAAGAAATTCTCGCCGCCTGAGCTGCTGCTTGATCATTCACCGTACGTAACGCGATAGACGGCGCCTTGCCGATCATCCGAGATCAGCAGGCTGCCGTCGACGAATACCTTCACGTCAACCGGGCGCCCCCATGCCTGGCCGTTATCCTGCAGGAAGCCGTCCATGAACGTCTCATACCCCGTGGAGTTACCGTTTTCGTCGAACTGGACGCGGACGATGCGGTAACCGTCTGGCACAGACCGGTCCCAGGAGCCGTGCTGGGCCACGAAGGCGTCGCCTGAGTAGCTTTCCGGGAATTGCCCGCCGTCATAAAAGGAAATGCCCAGCGCCGCCACATGGGCGCCGAACATGACGACGGGTGGCGTGGCTTTCCGGGGCAGCTCGAAACCGTCGAAGTCCGGCGTACGGTCCAGTCCGCCGCCATAAAAGGGAAAACCGAACCACTGGCCGGGACGGTCCAAGCGGTTCAATTCGTCGGGTGGTGAATCGTCGCCCATGCCGTCCGCGCCGTTATCTGTGAAATAAAGCCACTCGGTGCCGGGTTGAAAGGCGAAGCCGACAGAATTGCGGACCCCTGTGGCGAGAACCTCGGGCTCACCGCCGGTTTCCTGAAAGCGTACGATGGTGCCTTCCAAGCCTTCCGTCTCACAGATGTTGCAGGGTGAGCCGATGGAAACGTAAAGCAATCCGTCCGGACCGAACCGGGCGTATCGCCAGCCATGCCACGGATCGTCCGGTAAATGCTCATAAAGAACCTCCGGCCGGCTTTCCGCGAGGGTCTGCAGATCGGGCGCCGGGAAGCGCGCCAACCGGTGTTGTTCCGCCACGTATAGCCAGCCGTCTTTCCAGTCGATGCCGTTGGGCGAATTCAGGTTTTCGAGAACCCGCAGGACTTTTTCCGCCTCGCCATCCATGTTTTCATCCATGATGGCGTGAATCGTGTCGCCCCGGCGCTGGCCGACGAAGATAACGCCCAGTTCCGGCACGGGCACCATTGTCCGCGCCTCCGGCACACGGGCGTAGAGGGAAACACGGAAACCTTCCGGCAGGTGCAGCAGCTCCTGCAACGTCGCCCCGTGGACGTTGGTCGTGAAAAGAAAAAGTAGCGGTGTCAGCAGTATACGGATCAGTCGCATGGGCAGAGTATACCCGATCCGCCCTGAACCGTCAGCGCCGGAACCAGCTTTTCAGGTCGCTTGAGATTTCCCTGGCCGCATTGTGGCCGGGAACGCCGGTAACGCCGCCGCCCGGATGTGCGCCTGAGCCGCAGAGATAGAGGCCTTTCACCGGCATCCTGTAATCGGCATGGCCCATGGTCGGGCGCATGGCGTAAAGCTGGTTGAGGTCCAGCGCGCCGTGGAAGATATCGCCGCCGATCAGGCCGAATTCACGCTCCAGATCCAGCGGGCTCAGCGCCTGGATGCCGAGAATGGAATCCCGGAAGTTTGGCGCCAGTTCCGTCACCGTGTCGACGATGTCGTTGACGACCTCGTCCTTGACGTCATCCCAGCTTAGCCCATCCGGCAGGTTGGGGTTGAAATGCTGGCAGAACAGGCTCGCCACATGCTGGCCTTCCGGCGCCAGGGTCTTGTCCAGCGTCGTCGGCACCACGATCTCGACACAGCCTCGCTTCGGCCAACCCTTGGTGCGGGCGTCGTGATAGGAGCGATCCATGTAGTCCATGGAAGGCGCAATATAGACGCCGCCCGACATGTAGCGTTCGTGTTCGCCTTCCGGTACGCAGGAGAATTTGGGAATTTCGCTCAGGGCGACATTCATGCGGAAGCTTCCCGAGGCGCACTTGAAATCCCTCATGCGCCTCCGGAAATCGGGATCGATGGCGTCCTCGCTGACGAGCTGGCCGAACAACAGCTTCGGGTTGACGTTGGCGGCGACGACTTTGGCGCGGATCGTTCGGCCGTCTTCCAGCTCAATACCAGCAGCCTTATCCTTTTCGACCAGGATTTCCTTAACGCCCGTACCAGTTTCGATTTCGGCGCCGGCCTCCCGGGCCGCAGCCGCCATGGCGTCCGAGATAGCGCCCATGCCGCCGATGGCGTGACCCCAGGCGCCCTTGACGCCGTTCACCTCGCCGAAGCAGTGATGCAGCAGGACATAGGCGGTGCCGGGATGATAGGGGCTCGCCATGGTGCCGACGATGCCGTCATAGGCCAGCAGCGCCTTCACCACATCGCTTTCGAACCAGCGGTCGAGGAACTCGGCGGCGCTCATGACCATGATGTCTGAGAGATCCCGCAATTCTGGCAGGTCCAGCTTGTTGAACTGCTTGACGGCCTTGACCGCGCGCCCCAGGTCCGTCAATCCGCCGCCGACGTTGGGCGGCGTTTCGAGGACCAGTTCGCGCAGCACCCCGGCAAGGCGTTCGATCAGGGCGTCGTAATCATCCATTGCCTCGGCGTCTTTTTGTGAAAACCGGGCGATTGCAGCCTTGTTCTTTTCAGGGTCCTTGTCGGTCGCGAACATTTCCGTGTCCGACAGAGGCATGAAGTTGGCGACCTTGCGATGCACGATTTCCAGACCATGGCGGTGCAGTTCCAGGTCCTCGATCACCTTGGGGTTCAGCAGGCTGACCGTGTAGGAACAGACGGAATTACGAAAACCGGGATGGAACTCCTCCGTCACCGCGGCGCCGCCGACGATGGGACGTTTCTCGAACACCTTCACCGAGTGGCCGGCTTTCGCCAGATAGGCCGCACAGGTCAGGCCATTGTGTCCGCCGCCGACAATGACGACATCGCAATCGGGTTCTTTTTTAGCCATAGGGTTTTCCGTCGGATTAGATATTGAAACGGCGCTTCCGGTTTATCCAAAAGCGCCGCTTGTTTAAAAAGCAGTATGCCGTCCTGTGTCAGCGGAGATAGAGATGAACCTCGTTGACGTTGGCCGTCGCTGCGGTCTTGCCGGACACGGCGACCCGGGACGGGGGCAGGCCCATATCGACCAGCGAGCGGAGCACGTTTTCCGCATGGCGTCGCGACTTGGACGAATTCAGTGCGATGGTTGCTTCATCGCCACCGGCGGGGGCGACGGCGACCAGATCAAACAGCGCATCGGGGCGGCGTTCCAGAACCTTGGAAACGGCGTTGTAGAGCGCCTGTTCATAAGGCACATCGACGCGGTCGAAGCGAATAACGACCAGCGGGCGGCGGCCCGTGGTGTCGACCGGCAATCCGGCGATGTTGGCCGTGCGGTTGGCGCCGGCGGACGCCATGGCCTGGTTGACCAGGCTGACACCGTAAATCTCACCGGACTTGATGCCGGCGGCCAGCAGGTTCATGTTCGAGCGTTCCGTTCCCACATAGGCGGTCTGGCGGCGAACGTCGCTGGAAACCTCTTTCAGCAGGCGCTCGATCAGAACGACGGTCCTGTTGACCTCGTCTTCGAGGATCGCCAACTGGCGGTGGTCTTCGTCAACGGCGCCGGAAACGCTGAACGCGGCGCGGGTTGATTCACCCAGGAACGCGGACATGGTGGAATCCGTCGTTACCGCATGAGCCAGCTGGTTAAGCGCGACGATGTCGGCTTCGAGTTGGTCAAGATCGGCCTGGGCGTTGTTGAACTGTTGTACCAGGATGGGGTTGCCGGGGGTGGTGCCGACCTGCAGACGCGCATTCATGGCGGCGACCGTATTATGGTAACGCTGGGAATCGCTGATGATCTTGCCGCGGGTTTCCTGCAGGATGCGGTTATGCTGGGCGATGGCGCCTTGCAGGGCCTGAAGCTCGCCCCTCAACTCGACAACCTTCTGGCCGACAAACGTACCCGTAGGCTCGCCCGGCGTAACGGAAAGCGGCTCGAAGCTGGTCGTGCCCAAGGCCGGCTGGGGCGAGGCGGGCAGAGTGGCTTGCGCCGCCTGCGTTGTTTCAGCAGCTTCAGCAGGCGCTGCGCTGTCCCCGCCGGCAGGGTCTTCCCCCGTCAGGGAGGGCCACAGCGACTCTTCGGCGAATGTACATGCGGACACAAGAAGTGTTGCACCAACTACCGCGGTCCGAACCTTGGATGACGTCATTTAAAAGTTATCCCTCGTTATCGCGGTCATTCTGCACCGCATGGGCATCCCCGTAAACATATTCCTGTTTGAAGAACCCCTTATGAAGAAAAGAGATTCCCGGTCCCTGTTTATAATTGATTGGATATTACTCAAAGGGGTTTCCCGGTACAAGTTCCCATTTTATCGACAAATTTGATCAATTGTTTACCCAAACTAGCAGCCAATGACAAATTGTAAAACGCTGCACATCATATCATCAGGTGAATAATGAAAGATAAACGGTATATTTCTTGAAAAATACCCGTTGATCCGTCTTGCCTTTGGCAAAGTCGTAGAGTAGGTTCCCGCTTCGATTATGGAAGGCCTGGTTAAGGCCTCGCTACGGCAATGCACCGGTAGCTCAGCTGGATAGAGTACTTGACTACGAATCAAGGGGTCGGGAGTTCGAATCTTCCCCGGTGCGCCATTTTCCCCAAAAAATCCAACTAAGCTTTATCTGCGCGCGCAGCGTTTCGTCGTGCTTGTAGTGAACAGCAATTCTCACTACGAGCGCCCGCAAGCTTGAATGTCTCCTAAGTTAAAATGCAGCAAGTAGCGCTCGCCTTTTTTCCGCTGCTTCTGCTTCGGTTATCAGCCCCTGATTAACTAAACTTTTAATCATTTTCAGCTTTTCCTCTAGGATCGAACCATTGCTGGAGTCCTCTGAGACTGATCCATTACTGGAGCTTGTCACTTGTTCATTTCCATTGCTGGAACTTTTGGCAAGGCTGAAGTCCATTTCACATCTTTTCGAATATTGCGGTTTGGCAGATATTATCACACCTTCTATTGAGTTCTCATTCATGACTCCTTTTAAAACAGCCCCTCGTAAATCTATGGATGCAAACTGAGTTGCTACATACCAACTGCCTTTGAAGGTAAAATCCTCACCCGGTTTCATCGCGCCTGAGAACTCGTTTAGTTTACCCTTGGCGTCCTTACCGCTGATCACAAATTCACCGTCGATGAAATGCCCAGTTAACGGCGTGCTTTTCAGTCCGCCGCAAGGCTTTAGGAGACGGGATGTCGCTGTTCCGCTCCATTCGTGATTCAATTCACTGCCATTGCTTGCACTGATAATATTGATGTTGGTGGTATCTCGTTCTACGAGATTTGCGCATTGATTTAGCGAGAAGCCACGGAACTGTGCTTCCTCAACATAATCTTCATTGTTTGTTTGCCACATAAATGGCGCTTCAGACGTGATAGCTCCCTCACAAATGCGCTTGTCTGCCCAATTGTTCATGTAAGCTCTGCTGTTGTTGTTAATCGATACTGTATTGTTGCTACTGGATGCCGAGTTTGTGGCAGCTGCGTCGATGGATTTAAAAAGCTCAAGGTATTCGGGGTAGTAGGAACGGACCCTCGTACATAAATCCGGTTTGATACGGTCATTTAGGCTCCATTGACTCATCCCGTATTTTGCTGGACCGTATGCTTTCACTAAATCATGTAATTCCTTGCCTTTTTGATGTTCTCCACATCGCATCATAAGTTTTGCGAAAACCCCACCCCAATACTGATCCAGTTCTTCATCTGTATAATCAGACTTAGGGCCTATTGTTATTGTCCTTGCTTCCAACTGAATAATTGGGGTTGTAACTAGGAACAGAGCAATCAGGAGAAGTCGAAGTTTAGACATTTAAGCCGGCTAACTGGAGAATGATTGTAAACCTGAAACTTATGGTAGTATCTTTCGCCCTAGGAATTATGACAATATGTTAATTCCCATCTCCCATAAGCACTTGCGCTTTCCCATGGTCGCGACATTGATCTATGATCCCCGCGCAATGATAACCCTTGGGATGACATGCCGCCGATGAACAGGGAAACCGACGTGACCGGAGATCAATCCCTGTCTGCCGAGCAGGTCGTCGAACAGGGCAAGAAGCTCCACATGGCGGGCGACCTCGCCAAGGCAGGCGAAATCTACCGGCAGGTTTTGCGCGACAATCCAGAACATCCCGATGCCCTGCTTCTTCTCGGCGTGATCGCCCACCAGCAGCGCAGGGACGGCGACGCTGTCGACCTGATCTCGAAAGCATTGAAGGCGCGGCCCGGCTTCGACAAGGCGCACAACAACCTGGGTCTGGCGTACAAGGGGCTGGGCGAGACCGGCAAGGCGATTGAATGCTATGAGGCGGCTCTCGCCATCACGCCGGATTTCGCTCTGGCACATTTCAACCTTGGCGTCGCCCTGGAAGACTCAGGCAGGCTTCGCGAAAGTATCGAAAGCCTGAGCCGGGCCATCGCCCTGGAGCCGGAACTCGCCGAAGCGTATTATTACCTCGCCAAGGCGTTGAAACGTCAGGGCAGGATGGAGGAGGCCATCGAGAATTACCGCCGAGCCCTCGCCATCAACGCCAACTTTGCCGAAGCCCATAACAATCTCGGCAATATCCTGAGGCGCCGGGGTCTGATCGGCGAAGCCTTGTCACATTACCGCGACGCCCTTGCCATCAAACCGGATTTCGCCGAAGCCCATAGCAACATTCTGACCTGCCTGAATTACGAAGACGTGGTGTCGCAGGCGGAAATCCTCGAAGAGGCCCGCCGTTGGGACAGCCGGCACGCAGCTTCGTTCAAGGAAGTCTTCAGCCACAGCAATGATCGTTCCCCGGAGCGCCGGATACGCGTCGGATACGTATCGCCCGACATGTACAAGCATTCGGTGAGCTATTTCCTTGAACCCCTGCTGGCCGAGCACGATCCTTCCGGTGTCGAGACCTATTGCTATGCCGACGTTGCAAAGCCGGATGACATGACGGCGCGCCTGAAAGGCCATGCCGATCATTGGCGGGATACGGCCGGGATGGCCGACCAGGCACTGGCGGAAACCATCCACGCCGACGGGATCGACATCCTGGTGGATCTCACCGGCCATACGGCCAACAACCGTCTGCTGGTTTTCGCCCGCAAGCCAGCCCCCCTGCAAGTCACCTGGCTGGGCTATCCGAACACGACGGGTCTCGCCACCATGGATTACCGGCTGGTCGACAGGATCACCGATCCGGTGAACGAGGGAAGCGAAAAACTGCTCTACCTGCCGAACGGTTTCTTTTGTTATAGCCCGGCGGAGGAAGCGCCATCGGACATCCCGCCGCGAGCGGAAGGCCCCCTGACATTCGGCAGCTTCAACAACTCGATCAAGATGTCCATGGCCTGTATCAGGGTGTGGGCGCGCATTCTGGCGGAGGCGCCGGAAGCCAGGTTGCTTCTGAAATCCAATCACTTCATTGATCCGAAAGCCTGTGATTACATCAAGGCCGGCTTCGCTGACCATGGTATCGAGCCCGAGCGTCTCGAATTGGTTCCTTATAAGGATTCGCGTGAAGAACACCATGCCCTCTACGCCCAAGTGGACGTGGCGCTCGATCCTTTCCCCTATAACGGAACGACGACCACGTGCGAGGCGCTCTGGATGGGCGTTCCCGTGGTGACGCTGCGCGGCGATCATCACCGCAGCCGGGTCGGCACCAGCATTCTATCCCGCATCGGACTCGATGAATGCGTGGCGGACGATGAAGACGCCTACGTTTCCATTGCGACCGCACTGGCGCGCGACACGGAACGCCGGGCACGCCTCAGGAACGGCATGCGTGATCGCATGGCGCCGTTATGCAACGCTCCATCCTTCGCCCGCGATATGGAAGCGGCGTACCGGTCCATCTGGCGCGGCTGGTGCCAGGTTTCCGCCTGACGCCTTGTCCCGGTTTGGGCATGTTTCTGCTTTGTTATCGGTGTTAAGAGTTAACCATGACTTATTCGCCCATCGATCATCCCGCCGCGTGGAAAAGCGCCGATTTCAAAAGCGAGGACGACTACGCCTTTGATCTCGACGACAAACACCTGCATGCGCTGGAGCGCGACCTGGCGGAGGCGAAGAAAACCGCCGCCAGCGTGCAGGATCTGAACGAGGAGCATTTCCCTCTTTCCGAAATTGCCGGCGACCTGGCGGACATCCGCCGCGAACTACTGGACGGGCGGGGGCTGGTTTTAATGCGAGGTTTCCCAATCGATGCGTATACCGTCGAGGACATCGGCATGATGTATTGGGGTATCGGCGCGCATTTCGGCCGTGGTGTATCGCAAAGCCCCATGGGGGACCGGCTGGGTTATGTTACCAACATCGAGAAACCGGGCGAACGGGAGCGCGGCTACCGCAGCGCCAGGGAGCTTCGCCTGCATACCGATTCAGACGACATCATTTCGCTGCTTTGTATCCGCCAGGCCAAAAGCGGTGGTTTGTCGAAACTGGTGAGCGGTTACGCCATCTACAACGAAATCCATAGGCTTCGGCCCGACCTGGTGCAGCCGCTGGTGGACGGATTCCGCTATCACTGGTTCGGCGAAGAACCGCCCGGCGAGCCGCCCATCACGTCTTACAAGTTGCCGGTCTTTTCCTGGACAGATGGCGTCATGAGCCTGTGCTATTTGCGGGAATTCATGGAAATGGCGGCGGACGGTCTGGGCGATCCGTTGACGACGGAGCAAGTCGAGGCGCTGGACCTGTTCGAGGAGATCGCACACCGCGAAGATATCCTGCTGCAATTCATGCACCGGCCCGGTAACGCCGTGTTCGTCAATAATTATACAGTTCTTCATTCCCGGACCGGTTTCGAGGACTGGCCCGAACAGGAACGCAGGCGGCTGTTGCTGAGGTTGTGGCTGAAAGCGGAACCGGACCGTCCGGTCTGCACCGAGCTGCGCCGCTATTACGGTTCCGACGGCATGCACATCGACGGGCGCGACACGACGGTCTATGACCCGGCGCGCTTAGGGGCTTAGAACTTTTAAGAGTTTGGCGTCAGGCTGCCGACGACGAAGTCTATGTCTTTCTTCGTCAAGGCGTCGATCGATTCTCTGGAATGTTCGGGATTCGAGGCGAATTCCACAAATCGGGCATTGTGCACGTTGTAAATCACCTGGGCGGCGGTTGCTGTGTCGCAGTCGTCGTTCACGAGGCCACGTTGTTTCAGGCTTTCCAGCAGTTTCGCCAGTCTGTCGATAAGTTCCTGGTCCAGGCTGGCGTATTCGCTTCCGAAGGTCGAATTCCCTTCGAGAATTGACGTCGCCAGTACATGGCCCCAGGTCTGGCGGTCGAGATAGGAAAAGGCGTGATCGAATATGGCCAGTGAATACTTGTTAACCGCCGTCGTGGCGTCGGGGAAATCGGTGGCAAGAAGATCATCGATCTTGGCGATCAGGTGACGGTCGCTTTCCGCAACCAGCGACAGCAGCAGCCCGCCTTTTGAACCGTAGTAGTTAAAAACGGTCATGGCTGACAGGCCGGCTTCATCGGCGATGGATTCAATCGTCACATCGCGGTAGTTGGCCGCCCTGAACTGCTGGCGGGCCGCCTCGAGGATATTCCGCTGGCGTTCCTCTTTCTGTTTTTCTCTTAACCCGGCCATTTTGTAGCCTTACTTCCCTGTGGTTCTGCATTGAAACTTTTTTTTCATTATCCAAACCATACACAACATTGAATAATTTAGTAACTAAAAAATTTTATTGACTATACTTTGACCTTGGCATTACCCTTATTACCCGAAGGGACAACTGCATCCCGAATGTCCGGCAAACAGGACAGGCCCTTTTATTATTGTCCTCAAATCAGGGAACAGGAGAGGTATAGCTATGTTGAAAAGAATTTTTGCGGGAATCATCGGCGGCCTCGCGCTTGGTACACTCGTATCATTCAGCGCCAGCGCGGCTGAAAAAGTGAATGTCGGCATCTGCGTGTCCTGGCCGGGTTACGCCATGCTGAAGGTCGCCGAGGAAAAGAACCTCAGCCCCGACCTGGAATACAACTTCACCATTTTTGAAGATCCCATCGGCGGACATCTGGCGACGGCCGCAGGACAGATCGATGTCTACATGTGCACCGGCGACTATACGCCGCTGATCGCAGAACGTGGCACTGATGTCGTGAACGTCGCCTTCACCAATCCGTCCTACGGCGTGGACCACATTATTTTCTCGCCGGGCGTTACCGCCGACAAGATCAAGGGTCAGAAGGTCGCTGCGCCCCAGGCCTACATCGGTCATCTGCTGATGGGCCTGATGCTGGACAGCATCGGTGTCGCGCCGGGTGATGTCGAATGGGTCAACCTGAACGCAGACGAAGCCGTCGGACCCATGATGTCCGGTGACCTCGCCGCAGCCTACCTGTACGAGCCCTGGATTTCCAAGGTCCTCGCCAACCGCGAGGGCGCTTTCAGCGCCATCCACACGGCGGACCCCGATATGCTGAAAACCGGCATCTTCATGGACGTCATCTACATGAACAAGAACTTCATCGCCGAGCGCCGGCAGACGGCCATCGATGTCATCAAGGCGCGCTTCGATGCGGTTCAGTACTGGCATGACAATACCGAAGAGGTGAACCAGTTGCTGGCGGATTACCTGCAATGGCCGGCGGAAGATATCGGATATGTTATCGGCACCAACGGTAAGTTCTTCGAAGGCGGCATTTACATGTACGACTTCGATGAATCGGCTCGTGTCTGTGGTGCTCTGGACGGCGAACCGCCGTTCGGTCTGAAAAACGGCAGCATGGTCGATGTTGTCACCTTCATCAATGAATGGTGGGTGAAACTCGGCCTGATGGAGAAGGTCGTCGACTCCTCCGGCGCCGTAGACTGCTCCCTGGTGAACGATCTCGTAGCGTCTGGTTATCGCCAGTCAATATCTGCGAAATAGGTTCCCAACTGTCGGCGGGGATGCCTCGGCATCCCCGCCATTTTTCCTCTATCCGGATCTTGTATCCCGGATATGGATTGATGATATGTTCAGTTTGGCCTGGCGTCTCTGAATCAAGGACCTTCTCCTTGCAGCAGCCGCAATCCACCGGACAGGCAAATTGAATGGGGGCAAAACCATGTCGGAACCATCAGGAAAACAGCACCAGCGCGTGATGATCAGGAAGCCGATCTCACGGACGGTTACGATCCTACTGGGTATCGCTATCTGGGTGATCTTTTTCACCGCCTGGGAACTGGCGGTGATTTTCGAAGGCGTCAATCCGTTACTGGTGCCGCCACCTGAAAAGGTCCTGGCGACGCTCTACAAACTGATCTTCGAGGGCGGCTTTATCAGCGATATCGGCATCAGCGTGTTGCGTGTCGTCGCCAGTTTTGCCGGCGCCTGCCTGCTGGCGGTGCCGCTCGGTATCCTGATGGGCACCTTCGCTGTTGCCGAGTCGTTCTTCAATCCCTTCGTTTCAGCCTGGCGTTACCTGCCGGCCCCGGCCTTTATTCCGATCCTGCTGATGTGGCTGGGAACGGGCGAGGGGCCCAAACTGGCCCTGCTGTTCATCGGCGTCGTGTTTTTCCTGATCACCCTGGTGATGGACTATACCCGCCAGGTTCGTATCGAGTTGATTGAGACTTCCCTGACTCTCGGCGGCAATCAAGGTCAGGTGCTGTGGACGGTGATCGTGCCCGCAGTGCTGCCCAATGTCGTGATCGCCATGCGCCAGATGCTGGCCGTCAGCTGGACCTATCTGGTTATCGCTGAGATCGTCGCGTCCACCACCGGCATCGGCGCCATGATGATGCGCGCGCGGCGCTTCCTGCACACCGACGAGATCATGGCGGGCATTCTCGTCATCGGCCTGTTGGGGCTGTTGTTCGATATCCTGTTCCGATGGCTGCACCGGTTGGCCTTCGGCTATCTCTACAACGCAGGCCGATGAGGGAGGGCAATATGAGTACAGTTTCTTCCCCCAATATGCCGAACGCAGACGCCAAGCTGATCGTCGAAGGCGTCGGAAAGGCTTTTGAACTGGCCGACGGGCAGGTCATCCATGCCGTCACCGATACCAGTTTTACCGTCCGTAAAAACGAATTCTGTGTCCTGCTCGGGCCATCCGGGTGCGGCAAGTCTACGGTGCTCAGGATGATTGCCGGGCTGGAAACGCCGACGTCGGGCCGCATGCTGCTCGATGGCACGGTCATCGAAGGACCGGACCGTCATCGCGGCATGGTGTTTCAGAACTATACCTCGTTCGACTGGCTGACGGTCGAGAAAAACGTTGAATACGGCATGAAGATCAACGGCGTTCCGGCCAAAGAGCGCCGGGAAACGGCCGCTCAGTTTCTCGATCTGGTCCGGTTGACGAAATTCAAAGACGCCTATCCCAGTCAGCTTTCCGGCGGCATGAAACAGCGCGTCGCCATCGCCCGGACGCTGGCCAACAAGCCGGGCGTCCTGCTGATGGACGAGCCCTTCGGCGCCCTTGATGCGGAAACCCGCTGGAACATGCAGGAACTGATGATTTCAATCCAGGAATCGACGGATACCACCGTTGTCATGGTGACCCATGATATCGAGGAGGCCCTGTTCCTTGGCGACAGGATCATTTTCTTCTCCCGTCACCCCGGCACCGTCATGGAAGACGAGCCCGTCGCCTTCAAGAAAGGTCAGCGGGTCGCCGTCAAGGAAGATGCGCTGGAGATGGACGGTTATCTGGAAGCCGAACGGCACATCATGTCCTTGATGCGTTCGCAACGCCCGGATTTGGAGGATTAATCCGGTCATGGCGTCCATTCAATACGATTTCAGCGGCAAATCCGTCCTCGTCACCGGCGCCAGCCGCGGGATCGGCCTGGGTGTGGCGGAAGGTTTCCTGGAAGCGGGCGCCGAAGTTGCGATCCTGTCATCCGGCGACGGCATAAAGGAAACGGCCCAATCGTTGTCGGATAAGTATGGCCGTACGGTTGCGGGGTTGGTTTGCGACATATCAGACCGGCAGGTCGTGACGTCGGCCCTTGGCGATCTGGATCGTATCGACGTTCTGGTCAACAATGCGGGTCTCGAGATGATCACGCCCATTGACGAACAGGGTCCGGAGGTAGAGGAAACCTTCAAGCGCATCATCGATATCAACGTTATGGGGACTTATTACGTCACCCGCGAAGCCCTGCCGAAGATGCCCGATGGCGGAAAGATCATCATCACGTCATCCGTCTGGGGCAAGACGGCGGTGCCGGAATTCAGCGCCTACTGCACCTCAAAGCACGCCAACATCGGTTTCATGCGCAGCCTGTCCCAGGAGCTGGCACCCCGGGGCATCAGCGTCAACGCCGTTTGTCCCGGATGGGTCAGGACCGAGGCGTCAATGCGCTCGCTATCAAAGATGGCGAAACGGGAAAACCGGGATGAAGAGGAACTGCTGGCGGAAATCGTCGGCGAACAGGCGTTCGGCGGTCTGATGGAGCCGGAAGACATGGTGCCGACCTATCTGTTTTTGGCTTCCGAAGCTGCAGCGAACATAACCGGCCAGGCCTATACCGTGGACCGCGGGGATATCATGCAATGACGCAGCCTCTTGCCGGAAAACGCGCCCTGGTAACGGGCGGCAGCCGTGGTATCGGCCGGGCCTGCGCCAAGCATCTGGCGGCCGGCGGCGCCCATGTCCTGGCCGTGGATATTCTCGATTGTGACGAGACCGTCTCGGCGATTGCCGCAAGCGGCGGTTCCGCGGAACAGATGACATGCGACGTGACGGATGAGGAATCCGTTCTCGCCGTATTCGAGAAGCATTATGCCGCGGCGGACAAGCTGGATTGTCTGGTGCATTGCGCCGGCATCATCCACGAACGCCCATTGCTGGAAACGCCCATGGAGGAATTCGACCGCGTCATGACGATCAACGTCAGGGGGTCGTTTCTTGTCGGCCGCGAGGCCCTGCGCTGCATGGCCGAACAGGGCTCGGGACGGGTCGTCATGATGTCGTCCGATCTTGCCTATTACGGGCGCGAGACATTCTCGCCCTATGTCGCCTCCAAGGCCGCGATCATGGGATTGGTGCGTTCCTGGGCCATCGAGTTCGCGCCCGGGATCAACGTCAACGCCATCTGCCCGGGACCGACGGATACCGCCATGCTCGATGCCGAAAACATGACGCCGGAATGGCGTGAGAAAGAACTGGATATTCCCCTGGCTCGCTTCGGTCAGCCGGAAGAGGTGGCCCAACTGGCCGCCTACCTGTGCGGTGATGGCGGGGCTTATATCACGGGACAGGGGATCAATATCAACGGCGGGAGCATCATGCCGTGAGAATCAATAAAGAAGCCTGAAGGAACGACAGGGGTTATAAGGAGATAAAAAAATGAACAAACAAGCTGTTCCATGGCCAAACGGCGCCAGGTGTGCGGTCGCGTTCACATTCGATATGGACGCTGACAGCATCCTGCACCTGTCGAACCCGGAAGACTCCTATCGTCTGATCGCCACCACGTCGGAACTGAAGTACGGCCCCCTGGTCGGTGTGCCGCGCATTCTCGACTTTTTTCAGCGCTATAACCTGAAACAGACTTTCTATATTCCAGCCTGGTGTATCGAACAGTACCCCAACACCGTGGACGCCATCGTCAAGGCCGGGCACGAGGTCGGCCATCACGGCTACCTGCACGAACACCCCAATGAACGCCCGGTGGAAGAGGAACGTTACTGGCTGCAACGCAGTATCGAGGTGATCGAGCGCCATACGGGCCAGCGTCCCCGCGGTTATCGCGCGCCGCTCTACAAGTTTTCCGAACACACCCTGGATCTGCTTCTGGAAGAAGGCTTCACCTACGACGCCTCGCTCATGGGCGATGATAATCCTTACGTGATCAAATCCGGCAAGGGCTCACTCGTTGAACTGCCTTCCCATTGGGGACTGGATGACTGGCCACCCTATGTGCATATGAGCGATATCGATTTCCACATGCCCGTCAGTGCGCCGTCAGAGGCGATCAAGTCCTTCCGGGACGAGTTCGATACCGCCTGGGAAGAAGGCGGACTATGGGTTGCGGTCTGGCATCCGTTCGTGACGGGCAGGCGGTCGCGACTCCGCGCCGTCGAGCACCTGCTCCAGCACATGCTGGATAAGGGCGACGTGTGGGTCGCCAGCATGGAGGAAATCGCCGCCCATGTAAGCCAGGTGATCGACTCCGGCGACTATGCGCCCCGAACCGATACGCTGCCCTATTATTCAGAACCGGTGGAAATGCCGGTCTTCAACCCGGCTGAATAACTTTCTCTAGGCCGACCGTTCAAACACCGTTTTACCGCCCCGGATGGTTTCCTCGACCCTGATGTCGCGGATCGTTTCGGCGTTATTCAAGGGGTTATCCGACAGAATGGCGAAATCCGCCCGCTTGCCGGGCTCGATGCTGCCGCGTTCGTGCTCCTGAAACACCTGCCAGGCGGCGTCGATGGTGTGCGAGCGGAGCGCCCGTTCGGGCGTGATGGTCTGCCCCCGGCCCAAATCCGTGTTGTTGACGGAGCGGCGGTTGACGGCGCACCACATCAGGTGCAGCGGCAGGGTCGGGGTCACCTGGGCGTCGTTATGGATAGTGAAACGAATGCCGCGTTCAGCCGCCCAGCGGGTCGGACACATGTTCTGAACCCGCTCAGGCCCCAGAGTGACGTCGCGGTGGAAATCGCCCCAGTAATATAGGTGCGCCGGGAAGAAACTGACGCTGACGCCCATCTCCGCCATCCTGTCCAACTGGTCCTCGCGATAATTCTGGGCGTGGATCAGAGTATGGCGGTGGTCGTCGCGGTGGTTGGCGCGCTGGACTTCCTCGATGGCGTCCAGCATGAGGTCTGCCGTGGCGTCGCCGTTGGCGTGGATGTGGCATTGAAAACCCATGTCGTGCAGCTTGCCGATCCTTTTCACCATCATGTCTCTGGTGACAGCCAGTTCGCAGCGGTAGGTAGGATCGCCGTTGAGCGGCTTGTAATAGGGCTCGGTCATGCAGGATGTCTGCAGATGGAAGGAGCCGTCGCCGAACAGTTTGCGGGGACCGAACATGATCGGTCCTTCGTTCGGCAGATGAATGCCATGCTCGCCGGCGCTGAGCTTCGGTTCCAGAAAGCCGGCGGGCAGCACCATGACGTCTATGCTGTTGTTCTCCTCGGCGGCGTATCGGCAGAAATGGTTGAGAAAGGTTTTCGTCGCCCAGGCGTTCTGCGCCATGGTGACGCCCTGGGACAGGTATTCATCCGTTGAATATTCCATGGCGGTGCGGAACCGCTCGTAGGTCATCTGGAACTCGGTATCACCCAACTCACCCATGGCTGGCATGCCCTCCAGCAAGCCGTCGAGCCTGTCGGTATCGGGGGAACGCCCGAAGCGCCCGCCCGGCGGGTCTTCCGCGGTTTCATCGATATCCCTGAATTCCAGGGCAGGGCTGTTGGCGACGCCGGCATGGCCCGAGATATGAACCACCCAGACGGGATGATCCGTCGAAATACCGTCCAGTTCGTCCCTTGTCGGAAACCTGTTTTCCGCCAGGCCGCTTGGTTCGAACATGGCGCCGATGATCCATTCGCCCTTTGGCGTTTCGGCGGCCTTGTCACGTAGCCTGTCCAGCACATCGGAGAGGTTCTTGCATGATCCGATGGGCGGCCCGGACAGGTCGGCCCGGTGCAGCGCTAGGAACCCGGAATCGGGAAAATGGCCGTGCGGGTCGATAAAGCCCGGGATCATGGTCTTGCCGTTCAGGTTTTTCCTGATTGCATCCGCGCCAGCTGTTTCGGAAACCGCATCTAGATCGCCCACGGCGGCAATGCGCCCGCCATCCGTCAGCATGGCTTCCGCGCTGCGGTTGTCCGCATCCACCGTCAGGATATCGCCGCCGTGATAGAGCGTTTTAGACATAGACCATCTCCTCTCCGGCATGCATCATTTCCCAAAGAAACGGATTAGGGAAGCGCCTTTATGAAACATGGCAAACATCTGTTCACATTTGCGCTGATTGCCGACTCGCACGTGACGGAGGCCGAACTCAGGAAATCCGGCGAGGTCGACATTTCCTTTGACGATTCCGGTCAGGAACTGGGTAATGCGCGCTCCCGTTTCGTCGTTCAGGCTGTTAACCGCATCAATCCGGATTTCGTCATCCATCTCGGCGACCTGACGCACCCCATCCCGCGTGAGGCAGGGTATGCCGATTCAGCCCAACAGTTTCATGACGTCTATTCAGAGTTGACGAGCCCTCTCCATCTGGTGCCAGGCAATCATGATATCGGCGAAAAGGTCTTTTCCGCGGTCCTGGGCGGGCAAAGCACCTATACCATCGACGAGGATATGATTGCCGAGTATGAGCGGGAGTTCCAGCCGCAGTACTTTTCCTTTGAGCATCAGGATTGCCTGTTTGTCGTCATCAACGCCATGATCTTCAACTCAGGCCTTGAAAGCGAGACGGCGCAGCGTGCATGGCTTGAGAAACTTCTCGCGGACAACCAGGGCCGCAGGACCTTCGTGTTTTCACACTATCCGCCGTTCCTCGCCGAGCCGGGCGAGACCCAGCACTACGACGCCATCGACGAGCCCTGCCGGTCCTGGCTTCTGGGCCTGATGGATGATCACAAGGTCGAGGCCTACTACGCGGGCCATGTTCACAATTACTTCTTTAACCGGCACGGTGCGACGAACTACTACGTCCTGCCTTCGGTCTGCTTCCTGCGTCACGATTACCATGCGTTTTTCCGTGTCGCGCCGGAGCACGATCAGGGACGCAATGACGCCGCCAAGCTGGGGTACGCCGTGGTCGACGTTTACGAAAACGGCCACGTCAATCGTATCCACCGGACCTATGGAGAAGCGCTAAGGCGGGGGGAGGACCTGCCGCCCGAACCGCACCGCCTGCCGGCTATCGGCCGTTCCGGAACGCCCGCCGGATCGCTGGGTATAAGCCTGATCGATCCCTGGTGCGAATATACCGATGTCCGCACGCCCTGGGGCCTGGACGCCTTTCGGCGCAAATTCCTGCGCAACGACTATCCGTTGCTAGCCCTGGACGAGATGGCGGTCTCTAAACTCAGGGTGCCGATCGATGACCTGCTGGATGAGCGGACACGGACCCGTATGGTGGATTTCAAGGCCACCGGTTTTAAGTTTACCGTATATTCTTTCGGCGCCCCCAATGAGGCCCAGCTTGCGGCGATGACGGCGCACGGCGGTCTGGTCGACGCCTGGGAAGTGGTGGCGCCGGTGATCGACGCCGGGGACGTTATCAAGTCGGTTGGTAAGACTGCGGACGGATCGCTTCCGCGTATCCTGTTCAATCCCTATCGAACGGAGGTCGAGGCTATCAGCACCAGCCACGGTTTGCCGGTCGACGAACCGGGACTCGTCGAGACGCTGCTGGCGATGGAAGGAGCCAGGGGCATCCTCCACGGCGTCGTTTTCGGCCTGGCCTGGGACCAGCTGGTGACGCCATCCATCCTGAAAGCCATCAAGACCGTTGAGGCGTCCGGCATTGCGGCATGTATCCATGTGGAGTTCACCCGCGATACGGCGTATCCGGATGAGAATCTGTACGACCTCAATCGCCTGGCCGAGACGGTGAGCGTGGCGGCGGCTTGTCCCGGTGCTACCGTGTTCGTCGATAATTTCACCGGTATCGACAGGGGATACATGTTCCGCCATGGCCTGGTCATCCTGTTTTTCGTGAGCGCCATCTTCGCACCGGTCTTCGCCACCCATGATCCGTTCCAGATGGATATCCCGCAACGCATGAGCGGGCCGACGGCGGAACACTGGCTCGGCACGGACCAGTTGGGCCGGGATACCTATACCCGCGTGCTCTATGGCGGGCGGGTCGCCCTGCAGGTCGCCGCCATCGGCGTTTCCATCTCGTTGGCTGTCGGGTTGCTGCTGGGCATGCTGGCGGGTTTCGGCCCCCGGTGGCTCGATAACATCCTGCTTTTGCTGTTCGACGCCATTCGCTCGTTCCCGACCATCGTGTTGGCCCTCGCCGCGGTCGCCCTGTTGGGGCCCAGCCTCAACCTTGTGCTCGCCATCGTTATCATCACATCCATACCCGGTTACGCGCGCCTGGCGCGCACCAGTACGCTGGCGCTCAAGAACACGGAATTCATTCTCGCCGAGCAGTCCCTTGGCGCCAGCATGGCGCGGACGCTGTGGAAGCACATCATGCCGAACGTGATCGGCCCGCTGCTGATCCTGGCAGCCATGGACGTTCCCGTCGTCGTCACCATCGAGGCGGGCCTGAGTTTTCTGGGCCTTGGCGTTCTGCCGCCGACGGCAAGTTGGGGGACCATCCTGAACGAGGGCTACCTGATCATCCGCGATACGCCGTGGCCCGTTATCGCCGGCGGTATCCCGCTGGTGCTGACCACGCTGGGCTTCACATTCCTGGGCGAGGCGTTGCGCGACGTGTTCGATCCGAAACTCCGCAAAGGGCACTAGGGCATGGAAACGCTGCTGGATATCCGGAATGTGGACGTGGATTTCAGAACCCCGCGCGGTCGCGTGCATGCGCTCCGCGACGTCAGCTTCAAGGTGCCCAAAGGCAAGATCGTTGGTGTCGTGGGCGAGAGCGGCTCGGGCAAGAGCACGGTGATCTGGACCATCACCCAACTGCTTGCCAGCAACGGCGTCGTGGAAGGGGGCGAGGCGATCTTCAACGGCGAGGACGTGCTGAAATACAAGGACAAGGCGCTGCGCGATTTCCGCGGCGAAAAGGTCTCCATTGTCTTTCAGGATCCCATGACATCGCAGTCGCCGGTGCTGTCCTACAACCAGCAGATGTCGGATATCCTCTACCGGCGCAAGAACATTTCGGAGCAGGAAAAACGCAAGCGCGCCGTCGACATCATGCGCCGGGTCGGCATTCCCGACCCGGAAGCCCGCATTGTCCAGTATCCGCACCAGTTCAGCGGCGGCATGCGCCAGCGCGCCGGAATCGCCATGGCGCTGCTGATGGACCCGTTGCTGCTGATCGCCGACGAGCCGACCACGGCGCTCGACGTGACCATGGAGGCGCAGATCATTCACCTGATCCGCGAGCTGCAGGCCGAGATGGGGGCGACGATCATGGTCGTGTCCCATAACCTGGGCCTGATCGCCGAGCTTTGTGACGAGGTCGTCGTCATGTATGCGGGCGAGGTCGTCGAGCACGGTGACGTGCGCGAGATTTTCTACAATGCATCCCACCCCTACACCAGGGCGCTGCTGGAATGCGATCCGGCGCGGGAGCTGACAAGAACCCGGTACCTGCCGACCATTCCCGGCGACGTGCCGGACCTGCACAACAAACCGGTGGGATGCGTCTTCGCATCACGCTGTCCCATGGCCTATCCGGCGTGCAGAGACTCCCGTCCGGGGGATCATCCCGTCGGCGATGACGGGCACAAGGCCCGCTGCCATCTGCTCGACAGTTCCGCCGCACCCGAAGGCGCCGCCGGATCAGGCGGCAATGGCAAGTCCGCCGTTTCAACCAATGGCGAGGCAGCGAAAACGCTGCAGGCTGATGCGGCTCCGCTGCTCGACGTGAATGACCTGCGTGTCCGTTTCCGGATCATGGGAAGCATCAAGGCCCTGACCAAGGGCGTGGACGATCCTCATGTGGATGCCGTGCTGCATGCGTCCCTGTCGCTGAAAGCCGGGGAGACCCTGGGTCTTGTCGGTGAAAGCGGCTCGGGTAAGACGACGCTGGGCCGCGCCATCTTAGGACTGGTTCATGTACATTCCGGCTCAGCTGTTTTCGAAGGAAGGGAACTCGTCGGGCTTTCCAAGCGCGCCTTCATGCCGCTGCGACGTGACATGGCGATGATGTTCCAGGATCCTGTAGGGTCCTTGAGCCCACGCCAGACCGTACGGTCCCTGATCACGGAGCCTTTTGAAATTCACGGATTTTCCAAGGCCGACCTGAACGCGGAAGCGGACCGGCTGTGTGATATGGTCAGCCTGCCCCGGAACTTCCTGTCGCGTTATCCGCATGAGCTTTCCGGCGGTCAGGCGCGCCGAGTCGGCGTCGCCCGTGCACTGGCGCTCAATCCGAAACTGATCATCGCCGACGAACCCACCGCCGGCCTGGATGTATCGGTGCAGGGGGAGATTCTCAACCTGATGAGCAACCTCCAGTCGGAGCATGGCCTCGGCTACATGATCATCAGCCACAACCTGCCCGTTGTACGTCATATCAGCGATCATCTGGCGATCATGTACCTGGGCAGACTGGTCGAGCGCGGCAATTGCGAAAAGATATTCGACAATCCAGCCCATCCCTATACGGAAGCCCTGGTGAAGGGTGTGCCGCAACCGGACCCGGACAAGCGCCGCACGCTGGTTTCTATCGAAGGCGAAGTGCCCAGCCTGGCGAACCGCCCGTCGGGTTGTGAGTTCCACACCCGCTGCAAATACGCAACGGAACAGTGCAAGGCCGAGCACCCAGATGAGACCCAGTTGTCCGATGGCCGTTTTGTTACCTGCCACCATCCCCTGGTGAACTAGCTGCGTGATGCCGAGGTGATAATGGAACACAAGATCCCGCCCATCGATTTTTCACGCTATCCCCTGGACGGCAGGGATGACGGTGCGCTTCAGGACATGATCAGGTCCGCCCGCAGAGACCTTGACGGACAGCAGTACTGCTCCTTGCCAGGCTTTATCCTTGCCGACGCCATCGAGAGAGCAGCTCACGAAGCGAAGTCGCTTCTGGACAGGGCGAACCCGGCAAGCTCCATGCGAAACTGTTACCTGCAGCGTGAGGGATCACCCGGGTTGGATGATGACCATCCGCGTAATATCTTCAATCACGCCAGCTACCGGATGGTCGCCGCCGACCTGTTCGCTGAAGACGCCGTCGTCAAGTCGCTCTACTACTGGCCGCCCTTCATGGAGATGGTCGCTGCCATCGTCGGCGTCGATATCCTTTATCCCAGCGAAGATCCGCTGCAGCCCGTCAACGTTATCTGTTACGGCGATGGTGACCAGTCGGCCTGGCATTACGATTCAACCAACGCCTTCACCATGACGCTCATGCTGCAGGCGGCGGATACGGGCGGCCTGTTCGAACTGGCCCCCAATACCCGGAACGGCGAGGACGACGAGGATGTTCCCTATATGCGAGACGTCCTGCTAGGCGGCCGGGAAAGGGTCAAAACCGTCAGCCGGAATCCGGGCGAATTGACCATCTTCCGGGGGTGCAATTCCCTGCACCGGGTTTCGCCGGTGGAAGGCGATACGCTCCGCATGATGGCCGTTTTCGTCTATGAAGACGAGCCAGGCGTTGTCGGCGATCCGGAAGTGAACCTGACGGTCTATGGTCGTACGGGCCTGGAAAGTTTGCCTGGCTAGACCGGATCACGTTCGATGGAAACGCTGCGCGTTTCATCGAAACGTGTGAATCCGATCGATTTCAAAAACTTAGAGCTGGTCGTTTCGGTAAACCTCGCCCTCCTTCATGACGAAGAACACGTCGTTCAGCGCTTCGATACCCTCAAGCGGGTTTTCCGGCAGTGCGATCAGGTCGGCGATCTTGCCTTCCTCGATGCTGCCGAGGTCATCTTCCCTGCCCAGCAGGCAGGCGGGGTTCCAGGTGGACGCATGAATACATTCCGCGGGCGACAGGCCGCACTCGTTCACCATCATGATCGGCTCCTGCATGTTGTCGCCGGCATGGTTCCCGGGCGTGCCAACGTCCGTTCCCATGGCGATCTTCACGCCCATCCTGTGGGCCAGGGATATATTGGCGATCCGCATGGCGCGAAGGCCGGTATAACGGTCATAGATATGTTGCGGCATGTTCTTGGCGATGCGCTCGTCGTTGAAGATGGCGGCGCTGACGCAGATTGTCGGCACCAGGAACGTGCCGTGCTCTTTCATCAGGCCGTAGACCTCCTCGTTGCCGTAGGTGCCGTGCTCGACGGACCGGCAGCCGCATACGGCGGCGTTCCGGATGGCTTCCGTGGCATGGGCATGGGCGGCCACATGGGTGTAGTTGTCGGTGGCGATCTCGACGGCGGCCTGTAATTCGTCCGGGCGTAACTGAATGGCGTCGGCGCGTTCGTACTTGGTGGATGTCATGGCGCCGGACGCCAAAACCTTGATCAGGTCGGCGCCGTGGGCTAGCTGCTTGCGCGCCGCCTTGCGCACTTCGTCGGGACCGTCGCATTCCTCATACATGCCGGAGAAGTAAGGTTTGGTCGAGGTCGTCTGGGTTAGGATACGACCGGCGCAAAACAGCCTGGGACCTTCGATCCAGCCGGCGTTGATGGCCTCGCGCACGGCGATTTCATGATAGTCCCAGCCACCCACTTCACGAGCCGTGGTGATGCCGCAATGGAGCATGCGCTTCGCCGCCCCGGCGGCCCAGATCGCTATTGTTCCCGGCAAGGCCTCCCGCCAGGGATTGTTCGGATCGCCGCTATGGGTATTGATGGTGATATGGACGTGACAATCGATAAAACCCGGCAGAACATAGGCGCCACCCAAGTCGATATCGTCATCATTGCCCGATTTGGCCGCCGCCTTGCCGATCTCGGCAATCCGGCCATTCTCCACCCGGATATCGGAGTTGTTGAAAGAACCGTTGTGTACGTCGAAGACCTGAGCGCCCCTGATCCACATGTGCCGAACTCCCCTGTAGGTCGGATAAGCATAGGGTGGCTTGGCTCAGAACGTAAAATGAAAAAAGTCTGTACGAACATGAAAATCGGCAGGGGAAAAGTCACCCTGTTCCTGTATCGGTCGATGATTTATGATAGTCGTTCACAAGCCATTGGGGATTAAACATGTCAGATAACACCTATGACACCGGGCGGTTGAACCTGCCGTTTGTCGGACACTGCACCTTCGGCAAGCAACCGGTTTGCCTCGACTGGGACGCTATCGACGCGGACATCGCCATCCTGGGCGCACCCTTCGACATGGGAACGCAGTACCGTTCCGGCGCCCGTTTCGGCCCGCGCTCCATTCGCGAGGCGTCGACCTTGTTTTCCTTCGGTCACGGCGGCGCCTACGACTTCGAAGACGACATCACCTACCTGCCGACGGACAAGGTCCGTATGGTCGATATCGGCGATGCGGATATCATCCACACCGACACCATCCAGAGCCACGACAACATCGAATTTGGCGTCCGCAAGATCCTCAAGTCCGGCGCTTTGCCGGTGGTTCTGGGGGGCGATCACTCCGTGCACATTCCCTGTATCCGCGCCTTTGACGATCAGCCGCCGGTGCACATCATCCATGTGGATGCGCACCTGGACTTCGTCGATGAACGCCACGGCGTAAGATACGGCCACGGCAATCCCCTGCGCCGGGCGTCGGAAATGTCCCACGTAACCGGCTTTACCCAACTTGGCATCCGCAATGTGTCCTCGTCGAACCGCGATGATTACAATGCGGCCAGGGAAGCCGGCTCGACCATCCTTTCAGTGCGTGATGTACGCCGACTGGGCAAGCAGGGCGTCCTGGACCTGGTTCCGGAGGGCGTGCGCTACTACCTGACCATCGATATCGACGGGTTCGATCCCTCCATTGCGCCGGGAACGGGAACGCCCAGCCACGGCGGGTTTGACTACTACGAAGTGCTGGAAATCATGCAGGGCCTGAGTAAACGGGGCGACGTCGTGGGTATCGACCTGGTGGAAGTGGCCCCGGATTACGACCTGACCGGCTCGACCTCGTTCCTGGCGGCGCAGTTGCTGATGAACGTACTGGGCTATGTATTCCACGAAAAGGGCATGAGCGCCTGAAAAAAACACATTTTTCCGGTGATCGAAGGTTCGTTTTCATCGGACCCGCATGCTATAGTCTGACGGCCTTCGGGCACCCAGATCAACAAAATGATTTCGTCAAGATAACGGCGTCAATGAATACAGTTTCCATGAACCGATTTAATCGCTCCCCGTGGTGGACGGCCGCTTTCGTTGCAGTTCCCCTGCTGCTTTCCTCCTGTGCCGGGGATGAAGAAGATCCCTATGTCGAACAGCCGGTGGATGTCCTCTACAATTCAGCCCAGTCCCTGTTGTTGGGCGGGAGTTATGCCCGGGCGGCAGACGAGTTTAACGAGGTTGAACGCCAGCATCCCTATTCGAAATGGGCGATCAAGGCCCAGGTCATGGCGGCATTCGCCTATTACCAGGCAAACAAGTACGATGACGCCGTTATTGCGCTCGACCGGTTTATCCAGCTTCATCCTTCGAACAAGGATGTGCCCTACGCCTATTACCTGAAGGCGCTGTGCTATTACGAACAGATCTCGACGACGGATCGCGACCAGCGCATGACCGAAGATGCGCTGAAGACCCTGAATGAACTTGTGACGCGTTTTCCGGATAGCGAGTATGCCCGCGACGCCAAGGTCAAGATGGACCTGACTTATGATTCCCTTGCCGGCAAGGAAATGGATATCGGCCGGTATTATCAGAATCAGGGGCACTATCTGGCGGGTATAAACCGGTTCAAGGCCGTGATCGAAAGATATCAGACGACAACCCATGTGCCGGAAGCCCTGCTGCGCCTGACGGAATCATACCTCGCCATCGGTCTGACCGACGAAGCGCGCAAGAGCGCCGCCGTCCTGGGGCATAATTTCCCGGGCAGCACGTGGTATCTGGACGCCTATCAGCTCGTGGAGGGAAATATTCTGGAACCCGTCGAGGGCGATCCGTGGTATCAGTTCTGGTGACCAACCCCTTGCCGATGTCGATCTGATCGTATGCTGACAAGCCTTTCCATCCGCGATGTAGTGTTGATCGAGAAGCTGGACCTGACTTTCCAGTCGGGCCTGACGGTGCTGACCGGTGAAACCGGCGCCGGTAAATCCATTCTGCTGGATTCCCTTGGCCTCGCCCTTGGTGAGCGCGCCGATTCGGCCCTGGTGCGCCAGGGCGAGGAGCAGGCCAGCGTGACGGCGGTGTTTGAAGAGGCGGAAGACCTGATCGGCGGTGTTCTTGAGGAACACGGCCTGACGCCCGATCTGAAGGCGGATGGACTGATCGTCAAGCGCGTCCTGGGTGCGGATGGCCGCTCACGGGCGTTCGTCAACGGCGAGCCCACGACCGTCGGCGCCCTGCGGGCAATCGGCGATGCCCTGGCGGAAGTTCACGGCCAGTTCGAGAACCAGCGCCTGCTGAACCCGGCGGCGCACCGGGGGTTGCTTGACGCTTATGGCGGCCTTGGTCCGGAGCAGGCTGAAACGGGCGATGCCTGGGATGACTGGCAGGAAAAAGAGGCCGCCGTCACCAAGGCCGAGCAGGACCTTGAGAAGGCCCGCCAGGATGAGGATTACCTGCGCCATTCCTTGAACGAGATCGCCCAGATGGCGCCCCAGCCTGATGAGGAAAAAGAGCTTTCCGAAGCCCGCGCCCTCATGATGAACGGCGAGAAATTCGCCGACGCCATCTCTTCGGCGGAAAGCGACCTGTCACAGGGCAAGGGTGTGGGGACAGCCTTGCAATCAGCCATGCGCCACCTGATCCAGCTCGCCGACAAGGCGGAGGGGCGGTTTGACTCCGCCATCGAGACGCTGGACCGCGCCGCGGCGGAAGTCGCCGAGGCGTCAGCCGAGTTGACCCGATTGGGGATTGATCTCGATCTCGACCCTGCCGGGCTGGAACGGACCGAGGAACGGTTGTTTGCACTCCGTGCCCTGGGCCGAAAACATGGTGTCGAGGTTGACGCCCTGGCCCAGCTTCAACAGGACATGGAAGCCCAGATAAACGCCATCGAGGATGGCGGGGCGGATATCGAACGGTTAAGGCGGGAAGCAGAAGCGGCCCGCAAGGCCTATGATGCGGCGGCTGACAAACTGGGCGACAAGCGCCGGAAAGCGGCGAAAAAGCTCGAGAAGGCTATCTCCCTGGAACTCGCACCGTTGAAACTGGGCAATGCCGAATTCCTGTCGTCTGTCGATGCCCTGCAGGAAAGCGACTGGGGCCGGCACGGCAAGGAAAAGGTGGCGTTCCTGATTTCAACCAATCCCGGAACCGAACCGGGGCCTATCGGGAAAGTGGCTTCGGGTGGTGAACTGGCGCGTCTGATGCTGGCGCTCAAGGTGGTCCTGGCGAGCGCTCAGGCCGATCCCATCCCCACCATCGTATTCGATGAAGTCGACAGCGGCATCGGCGGCGCAACGGCGGCGGCCGTTGGCGAACGCCTGGCGTCCCTTGCCGATGACGTGCAGGTTCTGGTGGTGACCCATTCGCCCCAGGTGGCGGCGCGCGGTATCCACCACTGGCGGGTCAGCAAACTGGAAGCCGTGGATGGCGGCGGCGTCAGGACATCCGTCGATGTTCTGGACAACGACACCCGCGAAGAAGAAATTGCCCGTATGCTGTCCGGTACGACCATCACGTCCGAAGCCCGGGTGGCGGCGCTCAGCCTGCTTAACGGGGGCGCGTCAGAGGGCGCCAAAGGACAAGGGGATGCCGCGTGAGCAACAGCCTGCGCGACGTTGCGGTTGAGGACCTGACCCCGCTGGAAGCAGCCGAGGAACTTCGCGCCCTGGCGGATGAAATCGCCGCGCATGATCAGGCCTATCACCAGAAAGACGCCCCGGTTATCAGCGACGCCGCCTATGACGCGTTGAGGCAGCGCAACGATGCGATCGAAAAGCTGTTCCCCGATTTCATCCGTGACGACAGCCCTAACAAACGGGTCGGCGCTGCGGCGGCAAGCGGTTTCGGCAAGATAACCCATGCCCGCCCCATGCTATCGCTGGGCAATGCCTTCAACGAGGAAGACGTCACCGATTTTCTCGATAGGATACGGCGTTTCCTGTCACTTTCGCCCGACGAGCCTGTTGATATTGCGGCAGAACCGAAGATCGACGGCTTGTCCGTTTCGCTTCGTTACGAGCAGGGGAAACTGATGCAAGCGGCGACCCGCGGTGACGGCGCGGTCGGCGAAGACGTGTTGCGCAATATCCAGACATTCCCGGACAACGAGATCCCCAAGCAATTACCCGGCAGCGCGCCGGATATCGTGGAGGTGCGCGGTGAAATCTTCATGGGCAAGGCCGATTTCGCCGCCCTGAACGAGAGACAGGAGGAAAAAAGCGCAAAAGTGTTCGCCAATCCCCGCAATGCGGCGGCGGGCAGCCTGCGCCAGCTTGATCCCTCGATCACGGCGGAGCGACCTCTGAAGTTTTTCGCCTATGCCTGGGGCGAGGTTTCGGCATCTTTGGGAGAAACCCACAGCGACGTCCTGAAACAATTCGAGGCCTGGGGCTTCGTGATTAATCCGTTGGCGCAGGTCTGTACGTCGATCACGGAAATCATGGACATGTATCGCCATGTGGAAGCGGAGCGCGCCGGGCTGGACTATGACATCGACGGCATTGTCTACAAGGTCAACAGGCTCGACTGGCAGGAGCGCTTGGGCTTCGTCAGCCGTGCGCCGCGATGGGCCATCGCCCACAAGTTCCCGGCAGAAAAGGCGCAGACGGTGATCAACGATATCGTGGTCCAGGTGGGCAGGACCGGGGCGCTGACGCCGGTGGCGGAGTTGGAGCCCGTCAACGTCGGCGGAGTCATCGTCAGTCGGGCAACGCTGCACAATGAAGACGAGATCAGGCGGCTGGATGTCAGAGTCGGCGACAGCGTCATCATCCAGCGCGCCGGCGACGTGATTCCCCAGGTCGTCAGTGTGATCGAGGAGAAGCGCCCTGACGATACCGCGCCCTATGAATTCCCGAAAACCTGCCCGGAATGCGACAGCGTTGTCGTGCGCGAGGAAGGCGAGGTTGCCTGGCGGTGCAGCGGCGGGCTTGTGTGCCGGGCGCAGGTGGTGGAGCGGCTCAAGCATTTCGTATCCCGGGACGCCTTCGATATCGAAGGTTTTGGCTCGAAACACATCGAAGCCTTTTACGATGACAACCTGATCAAGACGCCGGCGGATATCTTCGCCTTGCGCTCGGATGATTTGACCGAGCGGGAAGGCTGGGGTGAAAAATCGGCGGAAAACCTGATCGCCGCCATTGCCGAGCGCCGTACCATCCCCCTGGACCGCTTTATCTATGCCTTGGGCATTCGCCATATCGGGCAAACCACGGCCCGATTGCTGGCCCGGCATTACGGATCATTGGCTGATTGGCGGGACGCCATGGAGAAAATGGCGGCAACCGTCGGCACGCAGGAACGCCAGGATCTGGTTGACCTGGACGGCATCGGCGATGCGGTGGCGGATGCTTTCAGCGATTTCTTCAGGGAGCGGCACAACCTGGATGTTCTGGATGCCCTGGAAGCGGTTCTCACCATCGAGGACGTGGCGGCGCCCGATACAAGTTCCTCACCGGTGGCAGGCAAGACCGTCGTCTTTACCGGCACACTTGAGACCATGAGCAGGTCCGAGGCCAAGGCCCGCGCCGAGATGCTGGGCGCCAAGGTGGCGGGCTCGGTTTCCAAGAAGACGGATTATGTCATCGCCGGGCCCGGTGCGGGTTCCAAGGCCAAGAAGGCCGAGGAACTGGGCGTCACCATATTGTCTGAAGCGGAATGGCATGCTTTGATTGATCAGGGATGATGGGAACGGCCCGAACGATCGCAACTGAATGATGTTGGAGGGAATTCTTGCATACCCAGGATCTTAGTTCATGGCGCCACGATCATGTCTTTGGGCATGACCAGGTCAAGCCTGCCGAGCGGCGAACCCTTATCGTCGTTATCGTAACGGCGATCATGATGGTCATTGAGATCGTTGCGGGAATTCTCTACGGCTCCATGGCGTTGCTGGCGGATGGCCTGCATATGGCGTCGCACGCCGCCGCCTTGGGCTTGTCGGTAGTTGCTTACATCGTTGCCCGGCGTCTGGCAGCCGACCGCAGGTTTGCTTTCGGAACAGGGAAGATCAACAGCCTCGCTGGTTTTTCCAGCGCCATTTTGCTGGGAGGTTTTTCCGTCGCAATGGCTGTGGAAAGCACGGAACGGCTGATTAACCCGGTTGAAATCACGTTTGATTATGCGCTGATTGTCGCCGTTGTCGGGTTGCTGGTTAACGGTGGATGCGCAGTCATTCTTGCGTCCACACCGGACCATCATTACAGCCACGATCATGGTCATCACCACCATCATGACCATAACCTGCGAGGGGCCTATCTACATGTTCTTGCCGATGCACTGACGTCCCTGTTGGCTATCGTCGCTCTGTTAGCCGGTAAATATTATGGCCTCAATTGGCTCGATCCCGTCATGGGCATACTGGGTGCCGTATTGGTCGCCAGGTGGTCCTATGGCCTGATACGGGATTCCGGCAAGGTGCTGCTGGACCGTCAGGCGAGCCAGGATAATGTGGAGTTGCTGAAGCAGTCGCTGGAAACCGATACGAGTGACCGGGTCTCGGACTTGCATGTCTGGTCCATCGGCCACGGCATTTACGCGGCTGAGATATCAATCGTCAGCGACGATCCAAAAACCCCGGAACATTACAAGTCGTTAATCCCTGACAATTTAAACATTGTTCATACTGTGGTAGAAGTCCATCGTTGTCCCGCACACTGATATGGATTCTACCTGGAATGTTCATCATTAATCCGCCTGAGTTTAACGGAGGAAAGCTTTGAAACCGTTGATCGAAGCCCTGGAAGGCCTTTTCCTTGCATCCGCCATGGCCGGTGGCGAGGCGAACGAAGCCGTCAATTTCGCCGTTGAGCATATCAAGTGGAACGGCAAGTTGACGCTGCCGGAGCCGCGAAGCCAGCCGGTTGTCGATGCGCAGTTGGAAGCCGCCTGCGCCAATTCGGGTCAGTACGGCTCCAACCCCCATATGGTCGCCGAAGCGGTTTTGGCGGTGAAGGACCAGCTTCGCTGGAACGTCGGTTACGAAGATTATGATAACGAGCCGGACATGGCGGCGATCGCCCGGAACTGGGCCTGGACGTGGCTGATCGGCACGCAAGCGCCCCTGCACTGCAACAAGGTGGAGGTGGGGCTGTCGCTGCAGGGACGCGACGCCTATTATCCGCCGCATGCTCACCAGGCCGAGGAAACCTACTGGATCGTCGGCGGCGACGGGGACTGGAAGATCGGCACGGACCCCTGGTTCCCTGTCGAACCGGGCGACGAAATCCACCACGAAACAGGGATACGTCACGCCATGCAGACCAACCACGAGCCCATGCTGGCGATCTGGATGTGGACCAGCCACCTGGATTCAGGCATCGTGATCGTCAGGGGTTAAACGGTTTCATCCGCCTGTCATCTAAAATCCTGTGATTCATCCAGCAGCCATTCACGAAAGGCGGCATGGCTGTCCGGTGAGCCTTCCTTGCCCCGTTCCGCCAGATAAAAGGCTTCTCGGGCGGGAATGCTCAAATCATGGGCGCGCGCCAGCTTTCCATTGTTCAGCATGCCGTCGGCCAACGAGGACCGGGCCATCGCCAGCCCATTGCCATTGAGCGCCAGTTCAAACGCCATGATGGAGTTGTCGCACTGGACGTACCTGTAACCGTCCTTCGGCGAAACGCCGGCAGCCCTGATCCAGTCGGGCCAGCCGTCGCGGTAACCGATCACGTCGATCAGCGGCGCATCCGCCAGCGCCGTGGCAAGATCCTTCCTGTCGGCAGGAAGGTGCCCAGGCGCGCACACGGGAAACAACAGCTCCCGCGTCAGCCGGTGGATCAGGTGCGTGTCCTGCTGCTCGATTCCGTAACGGATTTCAAAATCCGCGCCCTCTTCCATTTCCTGTATGGACCAGATCGGATTGAAGATACGAACGTGAAGCTCGGGATAGGCGTCGAGGAAACGGTTCAGCCGCGGGGCCAGCCACAGCACCGAAAAAGCGGCATTGGCGCGGACGGTTATCTGGTTTGTCTTTCGGGCGCCGAATATTTCCTCCGTGTCTTCGGCCAGCCGGCCCAGCAGGGGTTCGATGCGCTGCTGGTAGGAGCGCCCCTGGTCCGTCAGTTTCAGGCTCCGCGCCATGCGAATGAAAAGCGGCTGCCCCAGATACTGCTCCAGGGATTTTATATGCTGGCTGACGGCGGCCTGCGTCAGGTGAAGTTCCTCGCCGGTTGCGGTAAAGCTCAAGTTGCGAGCCGCCGCTTCAAACGAGCGTATCCAGTTCAGGGGGGGTAGTTTTCGCGCCATGACCAATTAACTTATAAAAAAAATTAGGCCTTGTATCGAAAATTCGTTATTTGCGCATGTCTCCCCGATGCGGTTATCTAGAGGCGTTAAAGTCAAGAGCCTGTCTGCGTGACAGGCAGTTTGTTCTTTTGCTCTTGGGGGATAAACGCCATGGCGTTATCCGGGACACAATCCGGTCCAAACCGGTCCATGGAAATTCCGAGGCAGGGTGCTGCACGGGTTCTCGACCGGTTATGGGGAAAGGGCAGCGTTATCGGCGCTGTTCTCCTGGTATCTATTCTGGGATGGCTGGTGTTGTGGCGCATGGTGTCCGACCATGCTGCGCTTGACGGGGGTTATGGCGCACTCGGGCCTGGTATGGCGTTTATCGACGATGTTGTCCGCTCGCTTGGCGGCAACGGCCTGCCGGAACAGGGGATTTGGGCTGATATCTGCCGCGCCTTTGCGGTGGGAAGCGGCACGCAGGCCGGCGTCTGGCCGCTTCATCAATTGTGGAGCGCGCTTGTCATGTGGGCGGTCATGTCGCTTGCCATGATGCTGCCGACCGCCCTGCCGTTCATGGCCGCTTTCGAGGATATCCGCAGCGCCGCCCGGGAAAAGGGCATGGCCCCGGTTCCCGGCTGGATTTTTCCGGCAGGATACCTGATCGTCTGGCTTGGCATTGCTGTGGCGGCGTCGCTTCTGCAATGGGGTCTCGGGTTTCTGATCAGCGGTGAAAAAGCGCTGATCGATGCGGCTCCCCTGATCGGCGGCGTCATGCTGGTCCTGGCCGGGCTTTACCAATGGAGCGCCCTTAAACAGGCTTGCCTCAGCCAGTGCCGCTCACCTATGCGGTTTTTCATGAGCAACTGGCGCGACGGTTCCACGGGTGCCTTCCGCATGGGGTTGCATCACGGGCTTTATTGTGTCGGGTGCTGCTGGGCGATGATGGCGTTGATGTTCGTTGGCGGGGTGATGAACCTGGTCTGGATGGCCGTTCTCACCCTCGTCATGCTGCTTGAAAAAATCGCTCCCGGCGGCAAGGAGGGGGATGTTTCAGGCAAGCCAGGTATGAGTGGCGTCATCACCCATGGTGTGGGTATTGTGTTTGTAACCTGGGGCGTATTGCTCCTTGTTACCGGTTTCATGCAGATAGGATTTTTTGATGGCTAAAAACAACTGGGAAATAAACGGTGAATTGATCCTCAATTGCTGCTGTACGGTGTTCTGCCCTTGCGTCGTATCGCTCGGCCAGCATGCGCCGACGGAAGGCTACTGCCAGGGCTGGGCCGGCATCCGCATCGATAGCGGCTACTACGGCAATGCCAAGCTGGACAACCTGAATATCGGGCTGTTGCTGGATATTCCCGGAAACATGGGGCGCGGCAACTGGAAAGCCGCCCTCTATATCGACGAGCGCGCCGATGGCGCCGCTTCCGCCGGGCTCGAAAAAGTCTTTACTGGCCAGGCCGGCGGCAGCACGGGCCTGCTGAAAATTCTTGTGGGTGAATTCCTGGGCACCCAGCACGTGCCGATTTCCTACGCCACCAACGGCGATACCCGGCATTTCAACGTGGCCAAGAAGATCGAAGGCGCGATCACGCCCGTGACCGGCGGTAACGGCTACGATCCCGTCGTTATCAAAAACAGTGGTTACTGGATTTCCCATGACGTGGTTGTCGCCAAGGCGGACAAGAGCCGGGTTCGCGATTTCGGCCGGGTCTGGGATTTCGATGGCCTGAGCTCGGAAATCTGTCAGATCGCCTGGCGCGGTTGAAGTCCGGGGAGACAGCTAAAGACATGAGCGCCCCTGTTCTTGCCGTTTCCCGGCGCACCCGCCGTACACCGTTTTCCCCCCGTGTCGAGGAATTGGGCGTCGCCGGTTACACGGTCTACAATCACATGCTGTTGGCGACCTCGTTCCGCGGCGTGGAAGAGGACTACCGTCACTTGAAACAGCACGTTCAGCTCTGGGACGTTGGCTGCGAACGCCAGGTCGAGTTGAAAGGACCGGATGCCTTCCGCCTGACTCAACTGATGACGGTGCGTGATCTCTCGACTATCAGGATCGGCCAGGGCGTCTATGCGCCGCTGGTCGATGTGGACGGCGGCATGGTCAACGACCCCGTTATCCTGAAGCTGGATGAAGACAGGTACTGGGTTTCCGTGGCCGACTCCGATGTCTGGCTTTGGGCCAGGGGCTTGGCTCACGGCCTAGGCCTGGATGTGGCGGTGTTCGAGCCCGATGTCTGGCCGCTGGCCGTGCAGGGGCCGAAAGCAAATGACCTGATGGCCGCTGTTTTCGGCGATGTGGTGCACGATATCCGCTTCTTCGGCTTCCAACCGCTTCCCTTCAAGGGCCACGATTTCATCGTCGCGCGCTCCGGCTGGAGCAAGCAGGGCGGTTTCGAGATTTACGTGGACCGCGAGAACCTGGCGCTCGATTTGTGGGATACCCTCTGGGAGGCCGGTCAGCCCTTCAATGTGGGACCCGGATGCCCCAACCTGATTGAGCGTATCGAAGGCGGGTTGTTGTCCTACGGTAACGATATGACGCTGGAGAACAATCCCCTGGAGTGCAACCTGGATCGCTATTGCAATGTGAGCGGGGATTTCGATGCGATTGGCTTGAAGGCCGTCAAGCGCATCGCCGGGGAAGGCGTCAGCCGTAAAGTCATGGGTTTGCGCGTCGATGGCGATCCGTTGCCGTCGAACGTGGAGCCGTGGACGGTGCATGACGGATCGAAGCGCGTCGGGCAGGTAAGCTCGCTGGCGTTCTCGCCCGATTTCGGCTGCAACGTGGCCTTTGCCATGCTGGACAAGGGCTTCTTCTCACCGGGGCAGGACGTCAGGCTCGAAACGCCTTATGGTGAACGCGGTGGTGTTGTCTCTGAATTGCCGTTTCCCAAGCCGGAACAGGAGCAGGCCCGCGCTTCATAACGATCGGCTGATTACCGGATACCTGGATAAAAAGAGAAGACAAAACTGGGAGGATCAACATGGCGAACAACGCTTTTGAAGACGGCATGGGCAAGAACCCGGCCAATTACCAGTCCCTGTCGCCCTTGTCCTTTATTCGCCGGACCCGGGATATTTATCCCGACTACACATCTGTTATTTACGGCAAGCGCGCCTACACCTGGCGGCAGTCCTACGAACGCTGTGTCCGGCTCGCCAGCGCGCTCAACAAGCGCGGCATCGGCATCGGCGATACGGTTGCGATCATGGCGGCCAACACGCCGGAGCTGTTCGAGGCCCATTTTGGAATCCCCATGTGCGGTGCCGTGCTGAACACCATCAATACGCGCCTGGACGCCGACACCATCGCCTATATCCTGGACCACGGCGACGCCAAGGTCTTTATCACCGACACCCAGTTCTCGCCCACGGTCAAGCAGGCGCTTGCCATGCTGGGCAACGACGACCTGGAGGTGATCGACATTGCCGATGAGCAGGCGGTACTGAACGAGGGTGAAGGCGAGCGCCTCGGTGAAACCGATTACGAAGCCTTCATTGCGGACGGCGATCCGGCCTACGACTGGCAGTTGCCCGACGACGAATGGCAGGCGCTGGCGCTCAATTACACATCCGGCACCTCCGGCAGGCCCAAGGGCGTTGTCTATCACCACCGGGGGTCGTACCTGATGACCATGGGCACCGTGGTTGCGTGGGAACTGCCCAACCATCCGACGTATCTCTATACCGTGCCCATGTTCCACTGCAACGGCTGGGGCCATGCCTGGACCATGACGGCGGTGGCCGGCACCATCATCTGCTGCCGCTACATCACGGCCAAGAATATCTTCGACGCCGTGGCGGACCACAAGGTCAGCCATTTCGGCGGCGCGCCCATCGTCCTCGGCCTGCTGATCAACGCGCCCGACGACCAGCGCCGCAGCTTCGATCATCCGGTCAAGGCCATGACCGCCGGCGCCCCGCCGCCCAGCGCGGTGCTGGAGGCCGTGCAGGCGCTCGGTTTCGACGTCATGCAGGTCTACGGCCTGACGGAGACTTACGGCCACGTTTCGCACTGCGCCTGGCAGTCGGCGTGGGATGACCTTTCCTTCGGTGAGCAGGCCACCATCAAGGCCCGCCAGGGCGTGCGCTTCCCCATGATGGAGGACATCAAGGTTCTCGACGTCAACACAGGCGAACCAGTGCCTGCCGACGGCGAGTCCATGGGTGAAATCTGTATCCGCGGCAATGCGGTGATGAAGGGCTACTACAAGAACGCTAAAGCCTCGGAAGAAGCCTTCCGGGACGGCTGGTTTCATTCCGCCGATCTCGCCGTGGTGCACCCGAACGGCTACATGGAGATCAAGGACCGCCTGAAGGACATCATCATCTCGGGCGGCGAGAACATTTCGTCCGTCGAGGTGGAAAGCACCATCTACAAACACCCCGCCGTTGCCCTCGCCGCCGTGGTCGCTCAACCGGACGAGAAATGGGGAGAAACGCCCTGCGCCTTTGTCGAGGTCAAGGCGGACAGCCAGGTGACGGAACAGGAAATCATCGATTTCTGCCGCGACAACATGGCGCACTTCAAGGCGCCCAAGCGGGTGGTTCTCGGCGAATTGCCGAAGACGTCCACCGGCAAGATCCAGAAATTCGTGCTGCGCGAGCGGATCAAAAGCGGCGAGTAAGCCGGTTTTATCCGGTCTAGCCCAATTATCATCTGTCTTTTTCCCTGATGCCGGGGGTAAAGTTTCCCAGCAATCGCCGCTGATGGGGAGAAGGCATTTGAAAACCACCATTGAAGCCCTGAAGGACATGTGCAAATGGGCGGCGAAACTCGATCACGAGGCCGCCTGGGGGTATCAGCAAATCCTGGACCGCACGGACTGGTCCGATCTGCGCCGGGACCTGCCTGAACCGCATTCTCCGGAATTGGCTGAGAAATACTTCAAGCAGACCGTCGATCTGGCCGGTGACAATCCGTTGGGCGATCTCGGCCGGGCGCTCTATGAGGACCGCGAGACCCTGGAATGGTTCACCATGTATCACAGCTACAAGGGCGATAAGCGCGTTAAGGGGTTGGAGAAAAACTACATTGTCCTGCGCCTGACGGGACCGCGTGCGGCCTGGCATTCCGAAGACATGACCACGGCCATTACCATCCAGGGACCCAAGACCTGGTATCCGCCCCATGCTCACCGCCAGAAAGAGGTCTACGGCATCATCGGCGGCAACGCCCTGTGGCAGCGCGGCGCCGAGGGCTGGGTCGAACGGCCGTCGGGCGACGTCATCTACCATCCATCGGGCGTACGGCACGAAACGAAAACACAGAAAGAACCGCTCTTGAGCTTCGCCAGCTGGATCGATCACTTTCACCAGCCCAGCATCTTTGTGTGGGATTAGAAAGAGCACTCACTACGAACCACTGGAAACGTTAGTGTCGCGTGACTATCCTTATGTCATGATTCGCAAACGCCTGATTTACGCTCTTGTGGTGTCGGTTCTGCTGCTGCCCGTCTGGACCGGACCAGCCGCCGCCCATCCCCACGCGTGGATCGACCTGCGTTCCACCCTGGTGTTCGACGACAAGGGGCATGCCGTTGCGCTAAAGATGGATTGGCTGTTCGGCGATTTCTATTCGGCCTACATCCTGGAAGACATCCTGACTTCGGGTGAGGACGTTGTGGAGGGTTTGCGTCAAACCGCCCGCGGCAACCTGGTCGAGCTGGAAAGCTACCGCTATTTCACCGATATCCGGGCCGATGGGGAACGCATCGCCATAAACCGGGTCGAAACGTTCGAGACGGGCGTCGACAAGGGGCGCGTATTCCTGAAATTCACCGTGCCGTTCAAGGAGCCGCTGGATCCCAGAGAGCAGACCCTGCGCTATGCCGTCTACGATCCGACCTATTATGTCGAAGTGCTCTATGCTGAGGGCGCCAGGGCCGAAACCAAGGGCGGGTCTTGCACCACCGCCATCGTGACGTCCGAGCCGACCTTCGAGCAGCGCGCTTTCGCCGCCTCGCTGGACCAGACGGAAAGCGGCGGTGACGGTCTGGGCGAGCTGTTCGCCGAATGGGTCGAACTGGCATGTCCCTGAAGACGGCCGCACCGGCTTCCCTGACAGGTAAAAAAACGCTGATCGCCGTTGTGCTGGTGGCCGCGCTCGCTGCGCTGGGTTTCTGGCTGTATATGGCCTGGCCCGGCATCGTCGCCTGGATACAGGTGACGCAACGCGGGTACCATCGTGATCTGGTCGAGGCGCTGAAACAGGCGAAAGAAACCGGCGCCGGGGTCGCCTGGGGCCTGATCGTGCTCAGCTTCCTCTACGGCGTCTTCCACGCCGCCGGGCCGGGCCACGGCAAGCTGGTGATTTCAACCTATCTTGTCAGCCATAAGGCCCGCCTTGCCCGGGGGATTCTCATATCGGCTCTGTCATCGTTGGCGCAGGGCGTGACGGCGGTCGTCGCCGTCGGCGTGGCCGTTCAGGTGCTGAGCATTTCGTTCCGCGAGACGCGGGAGACGACGGCAAGCCTGGAAACGCTCAGTTTTGCCCTGGTGACGCTGGTCGGCGTCTATCTTGCCCAGCGCGCCTTGAGGCGGCTCATAAGCTCATTCCGTTCGGACGGCGCGGCGGATGCCGGCTGCGGCCACCACCATCACCACCACCACCATCACCATGACCCCGGGCCGGAAGACCTGGATGTTGAGGGCAGGCAGGGGTTCTGGCAGATGCTCGGCCTCATCGGCTCAGTCGGTATCAGGCCGTGCAGCGGCGCCATTCTCGTTTTGCTGTTCGCCGCCTCCCTCGACATGATGCCGGCGGGAATCGCGGCGGTGCTGGCCATGTCCGTGGGCACCGGCATCACCGTTTCGGCGCTTGCCATACTCGCCGTTCATGCCCGTGACGCCGCGACACGCTTCGCCGCTTTCCTGCCGGAGCAGGGCGGCAGCCTTTCCAGGATCGGCGATGCGGTCGCACTCACCGGCGGCGTGATCATCGTGCTGTTGGGGGTGTCGCTGGTTATCGGCAGCCTTGAGGTCAGCCAGCACCCGCTGATGTAGCTTAGCTTGCGGCGAACCCTTCCCACCCCTTTTTTCTCAGATCACACGCCGGGCATTCGCCGCAGCCGTAGCCCCAGTCGTGCTTCTCGCCGCGTTCGCCTAAGTAGCAGGTGTGGGTTTTTTCCAAGATCAGGTCGATGAGCGCATCGCCGCCCAGGTCTTGCGCCAGTTTCCAGGTCTCGGCCTTGTCGAGCCACATGAGCGGCGTATGGATCTCGACGCTTGTGTCCATGCCCAGTCTGAGCACGTTCTGCATGGCCTTGATGGTCTCGTCGCGGCAGTCGGGATAGCCGGAATAGTCCGTCTCACACATGCCGCCGACGATGTTGCCAAGGCCCCGCCGGTAAGCGACGGCGGCGGCGAAGGTGAGGAACACCAGGTTGCGGCCGGGAACGAAAGTGGACGGCAGGCCGCTTTCCTCCATGACGATCTCGGTCTCACGGGTGAGCGCCGTATCGCTGATGTCGCCCAGGACCTTGAGATCGACCATATGATCCTCACCCAGCCGCCCGGCCCAGTCGGGATCCATGGCCCGCATGGCGTCGAACAGGGGCTGGCGGCAGTCCAGTTCGATCGCATGGCGTTGGCCGTAATCGAAACCGATGGTCTCGACGCGCCCGAAGCGTTCCAGCGCCCAGGCGAGGCAGGTGGTTGAATCCTGTCCGCCGGAAAACAGGACCAGTGCGCCTAGGTTTGCATCCTGATTATCAGTGTCCATCTTTTATCCATAACCCAAATGAAAACCGGAGCTACCTGTATGGTAGCCCCGGTAAACCTTATAGCAAATCCCGAAGGGAAGGCTAAATCAGTGTAGCTTCTTGTCCAGATCGCCGATGGACTGGTCGATCAGCTTGTCGCCGATGGTGTCGGCCTGCTGGGCGACCAGCTCGCGGGTTGCGGCCATGGCCACTTCCACGGCCACCTGACGAACCTCGTCGATAGCCTGGGCTTCGACCTGTGCGATGCGGTCCGTCGCCATCTTTTCGCGGCGCGCCAGGGCATGCTCCAGCTTCTCCTTGCCCTGCTCGCCGAGGCGCTGGGCCTCTTCGCGGGCGCTTTCAAGGATGGCTTCGGCTTCCTTCAGGGCCTCTTTCTGCTTGCGCTCGTAGGTGGCCAGCAGTTCCTGGGCCTCCTCGCGCAGCTTTTCGGCCTCGCGGATGTCGCTTTCGATCTGACTGGCGCGGCTGTCAAGCTGTTTGCCGATGGTGCCGGGCACCTTCAGATAGACCAGCACGGCCATCAGGGCGATGAAGGCGACAAGCACCCAGAAGGTGGGATCTTGAAATACAGCGTCCATATCCTGTCCCCTTAAGACCGTGACTTCATGGCGTCATCGATGGCCTTGCCGGCAGCCGATGCGTCGGGCGCCGCGCCCGAGAGCTTCTCGGTCGCCGCCACGGCGATATCCTGCGCCATGTCACGCACACCGGCGATGGCCGTTTCCTTGGCCTTGGCGATGGCGGCTTCGCTCTCGGCGATGCGCGCCTGCAGCTTCTCGGCCAATTCGGCTTCCTGTTTCGCCGCTTCCTGGGACAGGCTGTGGGCCGTCTCGCTCAGCAGGTTCTGGGCTTCAGAACGAGCTTCGGCGATGGCCTTTTCATAGGCCTCGATGGCCGCTTCGGCGTCCTTCTTGAAGGCTGCGGCCTTGTCCAGGTTGTCCTCGATCCGCTGCTGGCGTGATTCCAGCACGTCCGCGATACGCGGCACGGCGACTTTCCACATGACGAGGAAAAGCGCCGCGAACGTGATCACGAGCCAGATGATCTGCGACGAAAATGTCGTAATGTCCAACTGTGGCATGACGTCCTCCAGGTTGGGTCAGTGCGGCTCTGCAGCCGCACCGACATTAACCGTTGGAATGATTAGCCAAACAGAATGACGAGGGCGATAACCAGGGCGAACAGCGCGATGGCTTCCACCAGGGCGAAGCCCAGCATGGTCATCGGGAACACAGCGCCCTGAGCGGACGGGTTGCGGCCCACGGCCTGGATGAAGGAGGCGAAGATGTTGCCGATACCGATACCGGATCCGATAACACCGATAACAGCCAGACCAGCGCCGAGCAGCTTTGCAGCTTCGAGTTCCATGGAATAGTTCCTCTTTTCCTAATAGTAACGGGTTAAAACGATTGTTCTTTACTTAAACTGGTACGATTTCCGTTGTCTGCCGATCCTAGTGCAGATGCAGGGCATCGTTCAGATAGAGACAGGTCAGGATGGCGAACACGAACGCTTGCAGGAACGCGATCACGAATTCCAGACCGGTGAGCGCCACGACGAACGCCAGGGGGAAGACCCCGGCGAAGCCGAGCGAAACGACGAAACCTGCGAACACCTTCAGCAGCGTGTGGCCGGCCAGCATGTTGGCGAACAGACGCACGGAAAGGCTGATCGGGCGCGACAGGTAGGAAATGATCTCGATGGGGACCAGCAGGGGCGCCATCAGCAGCGGCACGCCCGGCGGCATGAAGAAAGAGAAGAAGTGCAGCTTGTGCTTGGCAATCGCGATCAGCGTCACGCCGATGAACACGAACAGCGCCATGGTGAAGGTCACCACGATGTGGCTGGTGAACGTGAAGCTGTAAGGAATCATGCCCCACAGGTTGCCGAACAGCACGAACATGAACACGGTGAAGATGAACGGGAAATAGGCGCGGCCTTCGCTACCCACGGTATCCTTCACCAGGTTGGCGATGAAGATGTAACTGAGCTCCGCCATGGACTGCCAGCGGCCGGGCACATGGGAATGCTTGCGCATGCCGAGAACCAGGAACGCCGAAACGGTCAGGACCGTCAGCACCATGAACAGGGACGAGTTGGTGAACGAGGCGTCTACATTGCCGAATTCCATAGGGATCAGCTGTTTGATCTCGAACTGTGCAAGTGGACTGGAATTTGCTGCCACCTTGATAACCCCTTTAATCTTCTCTTGCTTCGTTGTCGTTCTTTTTATCGTTGTTTAACGTGTCATAGCCATCGGCATATCCCATGCCTTTGGCCATGCGGTAGACATTCAAAATACCGGCCGCCCCCCCCAATATGAGGAAGACCAGCATCAGCCACGGGGCCGTTTCAAGCCACTGATCCAGCAGCCATCCGATACCGAGCCCTACAGCCAGCGCGGAAACTAACTCGACAGATACCCTAAAAGCAAGCCCCAGTGCATTGCCAGGCGGCGCTTTCAGGCGCATGGCCAGCTTGGACGGCTTGTCTCGGCCTTCGCGGGCCTGGCGCAGGCGCGCATCGATGTCATCAAGTCCTTGTTTTTCCTCGGAAAAACGGTCCTTTACCGGTGCCTTGCCTGAGTCGTCGTGCTGCTCCGCCATGGTATGCCTTGTGGAAAAAAATTTGAAAAAAAACCGATATTCGGCCCTTCCTGACGCACCTGAGGCAAAGATTCAAGGATTCTTGTGAAAAAGGGGCAGGGGTTAGAGACGGAAAAGGGGTTTTGCGATCATCCGGTCAGGGGAGTTTTTCGAGAATTTCCGACAGCGCCGGCGGCGTTACCGGCTTCGCGATCACCCCGATGACATTGACGCCGTGCATGCCGGCCATGCTCTCGGCCACGGCAATCGTATCGGGGTCCGCGCCGCTGGCGAGAACGATTGCGCCTTCATATCCACGCTTGGCCAGGGTGCGCAACATTTCGGGTCCGCCCATGACCGGCATCTGTATATCCACCAGCATCACATCCGGCGGATTGTCCATGGCGTCGATCTTTTCAAGGGCGTCCGCACCGTTCTCCGCCGTTTCGACGTGATCGACCCCTAGCGTTCCGAGGATGCGGACCAGCAGGTTCCGGATGAATTCCTCATCATCGACAACCAGAAAGGATCGTTGTGACAAGTCAGACATGAATGATCACCTGTTTGAAGGGACTGACGGTATGGATTTGAAGGTCATCATATCCGTTCGGGCGCAAAGAGTAACGAGAATTCCTGTATAGGATGAAACATCCGGCTAATGTGATTTCGTTTCGTGCCTGGGTTTGATACTCTTTTCCCATGCCTGAAATAGAAGTTGTCGATATCGATATTAGGGACTCCGTCATCTCTTTCTCTGAAACCTATGACGGGCCCAATGGCGCTCAACTCCTCGCCTATTGGCGCGCCCTCAAGGGCGACAAGGAAAGGGCCGCCTGGAAAGACTTCGACTTCATGGAGGTCTACAGGATCGCGCCGTTCCTGATCGTGAAAGACGTCCTCGATGGCGGCGTCGATTTCCGGAACAGGTATTGGGGAACGGAGTTCTGGGATCAGGACGGCTTCGATGCGACGGGGAAAACCGTTACCGAATACTACGAGCCCAAATACGTGGATGAAGTCATCGGGCTATACCGGCTTCCCCTTCACAACCCCACGCCCATGGTCATGCGGGGACGGATGTTCTATCAGGAGCCCAGCGAGTGGAAAACGTACTCGGCCGTCTGCGTCGGATTTACGGGCGAAGACGGCGAAGTTTCGACCCTCGCCATCGCCTATGACGAATAATGCCTCCTTGGGGAAGGTCCGGAAGCTTGCATCATGAATAGCGAGACATCCTCCGCCACGTCGGGTGACGTTCATACAGGGACTGATGATCAGGACCTGCCGAAACAAACGGTCAGCCGCTACCGGCGGTTTGCGCTTCGCGTTTTCGTCATCTTTGCGCCGTTGCATCTTTACATCGGCTGGAGCCTGCTGCCCGACCTGCCGATAACTTCCGAGGTGCGTATCCTGGGCGTCGTCGTGCTGGCCGTCTCAACGGTGCTTATCCCCTACGGCACGCTCGCTTTGCTGTTCTTCCGCAACCCTTCCGTTGTCGACCGCCTGGTCTGGGCGGGGTCGCTGACGATGGGACTGTTTTCATCGGTGCTGATCTTCACGTTGATCCGGGATATCGCCCTGTTGATCCCGGCTCTTGAGGTCTGGACAACGCAAAGCGCGGTCCTGGTGGTCGTGCTGTCGGTTATCGTCACGTTGATCGGTTACGTGAACGCTCGCCGGGTGGCCAAGGTGGTGAATGTGAGCATCCCGCTCGACGATCTGCCTTCCGGCCTGGAGGGGCTGACCATCGTGCAACTCTCGGACATTCACATCGGTTCGACGATCAAGGCCGGCTACGTCAAAGGCATCGTCGAGCGGACGAACGCCCTCAATCCCGACATCATCGCCATCACAGGCGATGTCGTGGACGGCAAGGTCCATCACCTGATCGAAGACGTACGCCCCTTGTCAGGGCTTCGCGCCCGGTATGGGGTCTATATCGTAACCGGGAACCACGAATACTATAGCGGCGCCGAACAATGGATAGAGGTGTTCCGGTCTTTCGGCATCCGGCCCCTGTTGAACGAGCATGTGGTGATCGAGCATGGCGGCGCGCGCCTGGTGCTGGCCGGCGTAAACGATTACAGCGCAGCCCGTTTCGTGCCGGAGGAAGGCAGCGACCCGCAGGCCGCCCTGGCCGGAAGCCCGGAAGACGCGCCCCCGGAAAATACACCCAAAGTGCTGCTCGCACACCAGCCCCGTTCGGCAAAAGCGGCGGAAGAAGCAGGTTTTCATCTGCAATTGTCCGGCCACACGCACGGCGGCCAGTTCTGGCCCTGGGGGCATTTCGTCAGGATGCAGCAGCCGTTTACCGCCGGTCTCCACAGGCTGGGTAACTTGTTAGTCTATACCAGCCGGGGCACGGGTTACTGGGGACCACCGAAGCGTTTCTGCGCGCCATCGGAAATCACGCAGATAACGCTGTCGAAAACGTCCCGGGATTAAAACGCAGGGAAAATGGGGCGGGAAAGAATGCGGGGGTGGCAAATAGGACGCTGAACAGTCCGCATGATTAAGCTATCTATTTGCGGAACGCATACTTAAGCTCTGATAAGCAATCCATGGACAGGGTGGAGCAGGGTCATGACGGTTGATTGCGATCACGTTCTTGAAAAGGACTGCCGCCATTTCGGCTGGAGCCGAGACAACGCGCCCGGGTTGGTCATGGCGCCCGGCGAGACGGTGGATGTTCGCATCACCGATACCGGTGGTGGCGAGATTACAAGGGACTCGACCGCCGCCGACATCGACAGCATGGATTTTTCCAAGTTTACGCCCCTGACCGGCCCCATTGCCGTTGACGGGGCGGAGCCCGGCGATGCGCTCAAGATCACGATCCTGGGGTTCCGCCCGTCCGGCTGGGGCTGGAGCATGATCAGCCACCGTTACGGCATCCTGACCGACCAGTTTCCCGACACGTTCCTGAAAATCTGGGAATACGACCCCTCGGGCGAGCAGCCCATCGATTACGAGGGCAAGGCGCGATTTCCGCTCCGTCCCTTTCCCGGCATCATCGGGCTGGCCCGGGACATGGACGGGACGCTGTCGTCCCTGCCGCCCTATCCGACGGGCGGAAACCTGGACGTCCGGGACCTGTCGGAAGGGACCGAGCTTTTTCTTCCGGTGGAGGTGGCCGGCGGGTTGCTGTCGCTGGGCGATACCCATGCGGCGCAGGGCCATGGCGAACTAGCCGGAACGGCGCTGGAAAGCCCCATCGACGTGATGATCCGGGTGGATCTCGTCAAGCAGGCGAACATCAGGCTGCCGCAATTCATCACGCCCGCCCGCCCCAACAGCCATGTGGACGGTTCGGGCTATTTCGTCACCAGTGGCATATCCGATGACCTGCGCGAAGGGGCGCGACAGGCCGCCACGGAAATGATCGAGCTGCTGGGCCGCGTCCAGGGACTATCCGCCATCGACGCCTATCTCTTGTGCAGCCTGTGCGGCGATCTGGTCATCAGCGAGATGGTCAACCACCCGGTCAACGTGGTGTCGCTGTATTTTCCGAAATCCGTATTCGAATAAACGGGGAGGACCGTAAAAACATGCGCCCGACACTTTATGGCAATCAACACGCTGTTTCCGCCGGTCATTATCTTGCGGCGCGGGCCGGCAATGCAATCCTGGAGGCGGGCGGAAACGCCATCGACGCCGGGTGTGCAGCCGGCATGGCGCTGGCGGTGCTGCACGCCGATGAGGTCAGTTTTTCCGGCGTCGCGCCCATTATCATCCGCATGGCAAACGGCGAGATTGTCACCATTGCGGGACTGGGGCACTGGCCCATGTCCATGCCGGCCGATCTTTTCATGCGCGAGCACGGCGGTGAAATCCCGCCCGGCGTGCTGCGAACTGTCGTCCCATCCGCGCCGGATGCCTGGATCACGGCGCTTAAACGTTACGGCACCATGAGCTTCGGCGAGGTTGCGGCGGGCGCCATCGAGTACGCCCGCGACGGGTTTTCCGTTTTCCACTATCTCGCCTCCGCCCTTGAAAAGAATGCGGAAGCCGAGAGCCATTGGCCCGCCAACGCAGCGATTTTTATGCCGGGCGGCAAGCCGCCTAAGCTGGGCGAGCGGTTCGTGCAGACCGACCTGGCGGCGACGATCCAGTACATGGCGGATGAGGAAACGGCAGCGGTCCAAAACGGACGGGAAGCCGGGCTGGAAGCGGCACGGGCCGCCTTCTATGTGGGCGATATCGCCGAGACCATCGTCAAGTACATGGAGAGCGAAGGCGGCTATCTGTCACGCGACGACCTCGCCAATTTCCGGTCTCAGGTCACCCCGCCCATTCAGGCGCGCTGGCGTGATTTCGAGATCAATACCTGCGGGCCGTGGTGCCAGGGGCCGGCCCTGATCCAGACACTGCTGATGATGGAACGGGCCGGTCTGGACGGGCTGGAACAAAACAGCGCCGATTACCTGCATTTGCTGATCGAGGTCATCAAATGCGCCTTTGCCGACCGCGAATACTATTATGGCGATCCGGATTTTATCGATGTTCCGCTGGACCGTTTGCATGGCGACGCCAATATCGATGCATGGCTTGAACGTATTGACCCCGAACAGGCCATAACAACCATTCCGTCGCCCAATGGCGTGAATGAGCCGTTCGACTTCCCGGCAACCGATGGCCTGCCGGGGCGCGACCCGGACACGTCTTACCTGTGCGCCGTCGACAAGTGGGGCAATGCGTTTTCAGCGACGCCATCAGACGGAATGTGGCTTTCCCCGGTCATTCCCGGCACCGGCCTGATCCTATCGGCCCGCGGCTGCCAGTCGCGAACGGATCCGAATCACCCCAGCGGCGTAGCCCCGGGCAAGCGTCCTCGTTTGACCCCCAATCCGGCGCTTGCGCTTCGCGATGACGGCACCGTTGTGCCCTTCGGCGCGCCCGGTGGCGATGCCCAGGTGCAATCCATGCTGCAGGTTTTCCTCAACGTTTTCCATTTCGGCATGGATGTTCAGGACGCCATCGACGCGCCGCGCATTACCTCGCACAATTTCCCGTCATCCTTCTATCCCTACAATTATTATCCGGGCTATGTCAGCCTGGAGGGGCGCATCGACGAAACGGTGCGGAAGGACTTGGAAGACCGGGGCCACCGCATCGATCTTCATCCTGACTACACCCGGAACGCCGCCGCCGTGGAAATGATCGTCGCCGAGCCAAAACCGGGCTTCATCCGCGCCGGCGCCGACCCGCGCCAGCCGGCCTACGCCATCGTGCGCTAGGGGTGCTTCCTGCCGTAACTTTTTTTTCCAGGGTATTGAAAGCCGCTGCTAATGAGCACATATCAGTTCGGCAAAATACCTTACTAATTCACTATGTTATTATGGAAGAGGCGAAACCATGTATGATCTTATTGGGGGCTTTCCTCATGACGGCGTCATTACCGTAAACCGTATTATTCTCAAGCCCGAGTTTGATATGGATGATCTGGAAATGCGCGTGGCGGTGCTTTGTGAAAATGTCAAAACCTACCATTCTGAAACGGGCTTTATTGGCGGCATGGTCATTCAAAACAGCGGCAATGTGTCAAATGAAGGCAGTACAGTCGGCCAGACAGTTGACTCGCCCCTGAAAGGCCGTGAAGCCTTGATCATCACGTTCTGGAAAAGCTTTGAAGAGCACGAGGCTTCCCATCAAAGCGAGACTTTTCAACCCTTGTTCAAGGATGTCCTTGAAATCTGTGAGAACGGTAACGAAGAAATCGCCTATGAGCTGATGTGGTCAGGCAAGGCCTATTCGCCTGAAGATGCAAAGAAGGCCCAGGCCGCCAAACAACAATTCGCGGCCTGATTTTGCTTTCTCAGTAAACCCCCTGCAAGGTGAGGCTTTGGATCACGCCCGTTGACACGGGCGTGCTTCCGCTGCCAGCCAGAGGCATGCATCAGGATTCCGGGTTGCTGCTTATTGCTGGGCGTTCCGCAATTGCCGGGCGGGCTTGGCCGTATAGACCCCAAGCGTTGCCAAAAACCCGACGGCCAGCGTCACGGCAATCGTGACGACGGCCCAGGTGATGCCGCCGGTCCACACCATGTCCACATGACCAAGGCCTGCCGAAGCGGCAACGCCATAGGAGACGATGAAGCCCAACGGCACCGCTGTCAGAGCCACCAGGACGCCAAGCCCCAGAAATTCCAGCATTAACAGACCCAGCAACTGATTTCTGCGCGCGCCCAGAACCTTGAGCAATACGGCCTCGTCAATGCGGCCTCTTAAGCCCTGGAGCACGCTCCCGGCCAGCACGATCAGAGCCGCCAGACCGTAAACCAGCGTCACGGTTTCCAATCCCTCGATCAGGGCGTCCAGGGACCGGGAAAACGACTGCAAAACATCTCCAACACGAATAAGGGGTGTGTCCGGGAAACGTTGCCTGATGAGCTGTTCAAGAGCGCCCTGCCGGCCGGGAGCGGCCTTCAGGACAGCGGCAAAAGTATAGGGAATATCTTCAAACGTGGCGGGGGTGGCGATGACAGGAAAATCCAGATTCAGGCCGCTCCAGTCGACGTGATGAAACCTCAGGACGGCCCCGCTACGGACATGTCCGCTGACGTTCAGGGTCATCGTGTCGCCAGGCTTAAGGTCCAGTTTCTCGGCGACATCCGCCGCGACCGAAAAACCGAATTGTCCCGGTTGTGAGGTATCCCACCCGGAGCCGTCAGGAAGTCTGGACGCAAACGATACGCCGCGATCACCGCGGATAACCCAATTCATTGACGCCGGTATGGTAATGTCGCGAACCGGGATGCCGCCAATGGCCTGCACGCGTGCGTGCAGAAAAGGCAAGGCGCGCTGGTAGTCCAGAGCGCCGGATTGAGACATTTCAGCCACAAAGCGTTCCGCCGCTTCGGGCTTGAGGGAAAACGCAACCAGGTCCGGCGCGCTGTGGGGCAGGGTTTCCTGCACATGAAGGCGGGTTGCGGCGCCGATACCGTCCAGCGCAACCAGCAAAGTCAATGTCAGCCCTAGTGCCATCATCACCGATTTGGTCGGCGCCTCTGCCCGGTAGAGGTTGCTGAGCGCCAGACGCACGTTGACCCCTCTGCCGTTCGCCAAAACCTTCGCCAGGCGCATCAGGCCGGCGCCAAAGGCATAATAAAACAGTGACAACGCAAATGCGCCGATCAGGAATCCCGCCGTTAAGACAGGCATCGGTGACGCCCAGAATATGATCGCCACAAGCGCCGTTAAAATGACGCCTATACCGATCCAGCCGCCGGCGCCTAACTCTTTCCGGGTGTGTGATATCTGTTCACGGAGCAGAATCTGGGCGGTAGTATTGCGAAGCCCCATTAACGGCCACCAGGCAAACAACAAGGCGACGAGAATCCCGAACAGCCCCGCAGACATCAGTGGCTTCACGCCCGGTTTAACCGCCAGGGCAAAGGGGAACTGGTCGGCTAATGCAAATGCCGTCACGGCAGGGCCGAACGCGCCAAGGCAGACGCCGAGAGCAGCGCCCAATGAGGCTGTCGCCATGACCTCGATGCCTATCGCCAGCGTGACGACGCGGGGCGATGCGCCAACGGATTTCAGGATCGCGATGGTCTTTGTCTTCTCCGAAATGTGCGCCCGGACCGCGCTCACGATGCCTGCGCCCCCAACCAGCATGATGCCCAGCCCGATAAAAAGCAGCAGCGCCTGCGCCAGGGCCAGTGTCCGCTCCACCCCCGGCACGCCGTTATGGGCATTGACCATCCGCCAGCCCGAATGCGGCGATGCCTGATCAATACGAAATAGGGCGGCGCTGGCGGCTGCGCGCATATCCGGTTGGGCGGGCAGCGATACACGGGTGTAAAAATAGGCCTCCGCCCCGGAGTCAGCGACGCCGGTGGCCTGCAGGCTTTCATCGGACACGATAATGCGCGGGCCAAGGGTAAAGGCCCGGAAAGCGCGGTCAGGTTCAACAAGCAACGTCGCGCGTAACTGATATCGGACATTTCCGATTTGCACGTGATCGCCTTGCTCCAGCGCCATGGCATCGAAAAAAGCAGGGTCCGCAACCGCGCCGTACAGACCATCACGTTGCGCGAGCGCCTGATGGAGGTTTAATTCAGGGGAAATCTCCACCGACCCTTTCAGTGGATAGGCGCGGTCGACGCCTTTCAACTCAACCAGAACAGGCGTTCCGCTTGCCTGTCCGTTTATGACCGCGCGCGCCATGGGGCGCAGTTCAGCCGTGACGCTGATGTCGCCTTCCCGGTTGATGATGGCAAGCTCGGTTTCGCTTGGCGGGCGGTGGTACAGGCGCAGGCTCAAATCACCGCCAACGGTTTCAAGGGCGCCACGATGCGCGCTTTCAGAAATGCCATGCGACGCCGTGCCGACCAGGGCCACAGCTGCGGTGCCAATGAAGACACCCGCCACCAATAACCATAAGGCGCGAACGCCACCCCGCATATCCCGGGCAGCGAGACGCGCGGCCATTATAATGTCATTGAAAAGCGTCATGTATCCGGTAGGGGCCTGATGAATTTGCAATATTTAAGATGGAGTACGGCGTTGGTAATGTCTAGGTTAAGCGGACGCGTTCACGACGGCGATCAACGGCAATTTTTCAAAAGAAAGTATTTATGGCTGCTCCCCCCCTTATGATCCTCAAGGATGTTCACCTTCGCCTCGACAGTGACGCCGGCGAAGTCCATATCCTCCGAGGCGAGAATTTCGAGGCCGGGCGCGGTGAAACGGTTTCCATTGTCGGGCCGTCGGGGTCCGGCAAGACCTCCATGATGATGGTTGCCGCCGGGCTTGAACGGGCGACATCCGGCACGGTCGAAATCAACGGTTGTGATTTCAGGGTTGCCAGCGAAGACAGCCTCGCGCTTCTGCGCCGCGAACGCATGGGAATTGTGTTTCAGGATTTTCATCTGGTGCCGACCATGTCTGCCTTGGAAAATGTTGCCGTGCCGTTGGAACTGGCGGGCCGCAACGATGCCTTTGATCGTGCGCGCGAGATGTTAACGATGGTCGGTCTTGATCACCGCCTCCGTCATTATCCAAGCCAGCTTTCGGGCGGGGAGCAGCAGCGCACGGCTCTTGCCCGCGCCTTTGCCGTTGAGCCTGACCTGTTATTGGCCGATGAGCCGACGGGGAACCTTGATGGTGACACCGGCGAGCAGATCATTGAACACATGTTCGAGCTTTGTGATCAATTCGGCACGACCCTGATGCTGATCACCCACGATCTCGGTCTCGCCGCGCGCTGTCAGCGCACGTTCACCATGCAGGATGGCGTCTTGAGTGAGTAGGCGACAGTGCGGGCATCATAAGGCCATTGGCGGGGTTGTATGTGTTGCAAGTATGAATGGCCGAAACGCTACCGGAAGCGGGCATATTTGCGTTGCGTTAATTCCTTCCGCTGATTGCCAGAAGCAGAATCACTGTCTCTATAGGTACTCGGGCGAATGTTATAGGAACAAATCTTCAGCAGCAGTGTAAATTGACACATCAGGAGTTTTGAGTTTCATCCTTCCCCTCACTCCAAATGTTATTTTGTTAAATGAATTGTTCGTTAGCTGTGTATCTCTTAGGCACCTTTCGCGTCGATATCGCTAAAGAACAAGTATACAGACACTACAGCCAGCAAAATTCCCATGCAGATATTGAATATTTTCATCTGGCGTGAGCTGTTAATCAATTGTTCTGCTAAACTGCCAAGCACAGCCCATCCGCCGATACCAATGAAACAAATAATAAAGTAGATTCCGCAGAATAGGACCAACGTTGTAGCGTCGCCTGCTACCGTAAACGCGCTTACACCTGCCAAACACGCAAGCCATGCTTTCGGATTTAACCATTGAAGCAAGAACCCTTTGAAAAAGCTTGGCCGCGCACGATCCTTCATTTCAATCGTCCCACCTGAGCGAATGAATTGAACCGCCATGTACAAGATAAATGCCGTTCCTAAGTATTTAAGAATACGCAGAGCGGCCGGATAAGCATCGACAAGACCAAATAACCCGAAGCCGATAGCCGCCAGAAGACAGGTAAAACCGACTGTAGCGCCCGCTATAAATGGCAGGGTTCTACTAACGCCGTAATTCAATCCTGACGTTAATGAAATAATATTGACCGGTCCTGGTGTCGCCGACATTGCTGCGGCAAATCCACTCATCGCTATGATCAGGCTCACGATAACCTCCCTTTTATGTTGGAAAGGTAGCAGTGATAGCGACTCCATATAATCCTATTTTATTGAATTACAGAATTCGATATAATGAGTGAATGTTAGAAGACCTTAGGCCACTTGTTTTGTTTGCCAAGACCGTCGAGACCGGCTCATTTCGCGAAACGGCGAACGTCTTCGGGCTATCTCCATCAGTCGTTAGCCACCATATTTCCCAGCTAGAAAAACGGCACGGCACAGCCTTACTCTACCGGTCTACGCGCAAACTCTCTTTGACAGAAACAGGGCGAAAAATCTTCAACGAAGCTAGGTTCCTTGCTCGTTCGGCAGAAACTCTCAAGCACCTGCTAGCAGAGGATTCCCCTGAAACCGCCGGCCATCTTTCAATATCATTTCCAACTGCCCTGTTGGGCAGTCCAATTCTGGCAAAAGTCAGTACATTTGCGCATGATCACCCAAACATGTCGCTTTCACTGATAACGACAGACGAACGAACCGACCTGATTGGCAAGGGGGTTGATCTTGCTATCCGTATTGGTGATATGACCGATAGCTCCCTCAAGGCGGTGGGCATCGGTCAAGTCGAGCGGAAACTGGTTTGCTCACCAGCTTTGGCGGCCCAGTATGAAGCCCCATCCGAACCTGAACACATTGAGACTTGGCCCTGGATACGCCTTTCAATGCTTCCGCCCCTCCGGGAGGTTATTGGTCCTGGTGGGGAACGTAGGACAATTCATTTTACGTCTCGCATCGAAACCGACAGCGTCATCGCCATGCATTCGTTGACGCTTGCAAGCCTCGGGGTTTCATCCCCGCCTATCTGGCATGTGTCGGACGATTTACGAGAGGGGCGCTTAATCAACCTTCTACCTCAATGGGCTCCGGTCTCGTTGTCAGTGTATGCTGTTTGGCCACCCACTACTCCGAAGCGAAGCCTGACGAACCATTTAATAGAGTATCTCCGAAAAAAGTGAAACTGGAGTGGGCCTGACAAGTATTTTGGCATACCTTTTCTGGTCACTTGCAAGTTAGCCTTTAACCTCTCCCCAGCTCTGTCTCCGTTGTCATGGAATGTCTGCATTGGGTCATATGCAGTCATCTTATCCGACTCAAGAACACGTCCGGTTAAACCCTGAAAGCTGACACTTTCCGATTTTTCTTGACTTTTGCCTTAAAATATGCTTATATTCCTAGTTTGGTTTTGCGCTCTTTTCCATTGTTCATAAATTATCGATTTGATCGTTTTCGCCTGCGTTATGGGTGCGAATGATGATCCCGATCCTTTTCCTTTCACCTAGGTTCCGGGTAGGGAAAAGCGGCTCCTATAGGCCCTTATATTAGCAAATGCTGAATGTAGACTTTTGTAGACATGTCTACATTCTCTAAATGGGAAAGTCCTTGAAAACAAAGAGCGATTCAGGAATTTTCCATAATCTGTGAGATTATGTAGACAAATGTCTACATTTTGTTTGGAATCAACGGGTTACAGAGGGGCCTTTGTAACAAATGTCTACAAAAGTCTACATTTCTGTCTACATTACCTCTTTCTAATTAATGGGCTGGATTCCCGCTACTTTTTCCAATCGTCCATCGTCGTTGCACATGTTCCATGTGCTCGGGATGGACTATGGGAATGACAATTCACGGGTAAAACCGCAATCCGGCATGCTATAGTCCCCGCTTCATGCATCCATCCATCTATCCATCCGGAGGAACCTGCCTGACAATGCCGACCGTTCTTATCACCGGGGCCAGCCGGGGGCTCGGCCTGGAATTCGCCCGCCAGTACGCCGCCGACGGCTGGACCGTTCATGGTGGCGCGCGGGACCCTGACGGTGCGGATGTGCTTTCGTCCCTTGCCTGCGGCGAAGGCGGCTCGGTTACCGTGCATCGTCTGGACGTGACGCGCCATGACCAGATCGCCGACGTGGCCCAGGCCCTCGCCGGGCAGTCCATCGACCTGCTGATCAACAATGCGGGCATGTGGATCGGCGGCGATGAAAACCTGGGCCGCTTCACCAACGAGCAGTGGATGGAACAGTTCCGGGTCCACGTCTTCGGCACCATGGCCATGTGCGAGGCCTTTGCCGCTCACGTGGCGGCCAGCGAGAAAAAGCTGATCGTCAATATCTCCAGCGGCAACGGCTGTTTCGCCTGGCCGCGCGAGAAGGGCGATTATCCTTACGATACCTCCAAGGCGGCGCTGAACCTGATCACCAAGGGCCTGTCCGACGATTTACGGGGGCAGGGCATCACCGTCACCTGTTTCACCCCCGGGTTCGTCGCCACCGACATGGGCGGCCCCGATGCCGACCTGCAACCGGCGGAAAGCATCGCCGGCATGCGCGATGTCATCGCCGGCCTCGGCCTCGGGCAGTCCGGCCAATTCATCCGCTACAACGCCGAGGTGATGCCATGGTAAACGGCGGGGCGATCGAAAGCGGTACGGTCCTGATTACCGGAGTGAACCGGGGCATCGGGCTGGAACTGGCGCGGCGCTATGCGGGCGATGGCTGGCATGTCCTGGCCTGTTGCCGCAATCCGGAACAGGCCGGGGCGTTAAAGGAACTCGGCGCGGAAGTCCACGCCCTGGATGTTTCGGACCAGGGCTCCATCGATACGCTGAAGCGCGGCCTGGGGGACAGGCCCATCGATGTGCTGATCAACAATGCGGGCGTCGGCGGGGGCGACCGCCAGAGCTTCGGCGATATAGATTACACAGAGTGGGAGCGGACGCTGGAGGTGAATACCTTTGGGCCCTACCGGGTGATCATGGCGTTTCTGGATAACGTGCGCGCCGGTTCGGGCAAACGGATCGCCAACGTTTCCAGCCAGATGGGCAGCATCACCCAGTACAGCGGCGGGGATGAGTACATCTACCGTTCGTCCAAGACCGCTCTCAACATGGTCGTCCATAATCTTGCCATCGACCTGGCGGATACGGGCGTCATCTTCCTCACCCTTCATCCAGGCTGGGTCAGGACGGATATGGGCGGCGAGGAAGCGCCGGTGTTGCCTGCGGACAGCGCAGAAGGTTTGGCGCGGGTGATCAACACCGCAAAAACCGCCGATTCCGGCGGTTTCTACGATTATCAGGGCAACAATCTGCCGTGGTGAACGTTTCTGGCGGCGGGTTTTCCCTTGAAAAGACCGCCTGAAGGCCGGAAAACCGGCTTTTTATAGGTGATAATGTTACAGACAGGCGTAATTGGAATTATAGAATTCGTTATTAGACCATTGTAATCTGCGAACTTCAGATTTATTCCCTTCAACCGAAAATCAACCTGCACATCCTAAGGGTAAAAGTCCCTTTCAGTCAGGTTTCGACAGTTTTTGATCCTTAACCAAGAGATTTTTTACCATGACCGTTTTCCCGCCTCTCGAAATTCCCGAAACCCTCGCCGCCGGACCGGGCCCCGGTAACACGGACCCCCGCGTGCTTGAGGCTTTTGCGTCATCCGGCGTCGCCGATCATATGCAGGCCGATGTGGTTCGCGGCATGAAGGAAATCAAGCTGATGCTGCGCGACATGTTCGGCACCAGGAACGCCTACACCTACGCCATCGCGGGCACGGGTTTCAGCGGTCTCGATAGCATGCTGAGCGCTATCAAGCCCGGCGACAAGGTTGTCGCCTTCACCAACGGCACCTTCAGCGGCATCGACTGCCAGACGATCTGCATGAAGGCTGCTTCGGCGGAAGACTTCGAAGCCGACCCCATGTATCCGAAGCCGGAAAACGTAAAGGTCATCGTGGTGCCGCACGGCACTTCCGTGACGGGTGAGATGGTCGAAGAAGCGCTCGCCGAGCACAAGCCCATGTGGGCCTTCATGGCGCACTGGGAAACCGGCAGCGGGCGGATCAACGATATCCAGGGTTTCAATGACGCCTGTGAGAAACACGGCGCCATGGGCCTGGTGGATGCCGTATCCAGCCTCGGCATCGAAGACTTCAACATCGACGACTACCCGGCCGTTGCCGGTTGGGCGTCCTGCCCGCAGAAGGGCGTGCTGGGCCTGCCGCTGACCTATGCGCCGGTGAGCTTCACGGATACCTATGTCGATGTCGTTTCCAAGCGCGGCTGCACGACCTACGTCAACCACCCGATCCTGAGTGCGCGTCACTGGGGCATCATCGACGGTAAGGATGTCGACACGCCGGCTTATCACCAGACCCATTCCTGCTACGCAATCGCCTCGTTCCACGAAGCGCTGCGCATCAGCCTGGAATACGGCCGGGCCCATAAAGCCGCCGACTATGCCTTCCATGAAAAGATCCTGAGCGACGCCGTCACCTCCATGGGCTGCAATGTGACGTCCAACATGACCAGCCTGGTCGTTCTGGACCTGCCGGATGCGTTGGCGGGCCGGGAGAAGGAACTGGTTCAGGGCTGCCGCGCCGAAGGTTTCGCCATCTGGCCGACGCTTTCGGAGCCGACCCAGGTTCGTATCGGTATCCTCAACCAGCTGTCGGAAGACGCCATAAGCGACATCGTCGGCCGTTTCGCCGACGCCATGGTGAAGATGGGCGCCAATGACGTGGACAAGGCCGCCGTGCTGAACCAGGTCAAGGCGTATTTCGCCGACGCTGCCCTGAAGGCTCAGCCGAAACTCTGATCGGGTTCGCAGGCATCAACGGGGCCTGATCGCCCGCGTCACATCTTTATGGTCCGGTTGCAGACTTTCAGGGGCCAGAAGATGGCGAGCAGGCCGGCGCCTGTATTCGCCAGCGCAATGGCCCAGAAGATGCCTTCGATGCCGACCATCCGGCTGCCGATGTAAGCCAGCGGGACCATCAGGACGGCCATGCGCAGAATGGTCAGGGCCAGCGACGATCCCGGGTGCCCGATGCTGTTGAAGAAGGCCACCGACATCATCACGCAACCGTGGAAGGCGTAGGACCAGACCACGATCCGCAGGTAGGTGTCGGCCTGGCCGCTGATGGCCGGATCGGGATCGAACCAGGGGGTGATGAGGGGCGCCGTCAGGGCGACGAGAGCTGCGCCGCCGAAGCCGAAGATCATGCAGAACCGGAACGTGATCAGCAATGCCTCGCGGGAGCGGTCCGGCAATCCGGCTCCCCAGTTCTGCCCGGCGACGGGTCCGATGGCGGCGGAAAGCGCATAGAGCACCACCAGCGCAAATCCCTCGATTCGCGTCGCCACGCCAAAGGCCGCCACGGCGCCCGCGCCGTGGGCCGCGACCAGGGCGGTCAGGGCCGCCATCGCCAGCGGATTGAGCATCTGGTTCATGGCGGCGGGCATGGCGATGTGCATGATTTTCCTGACGGAGGCCCTATAGGCCTTCATGCCCGGCCACGGGCTATCGATCAGGCGTTCGCGGTAATGCAGGATGGCAAGGATGCTGATCAGGATGAATATCCGTGAAGCCATTGTCGCCCAGGCCGCGCCGGCGATCTCAAGGCGTGGAAACCCGAGCAGCCCGAAGATCAGGATGGGGTCCAGCACGGCATTGATGACGGAAGAAATGAGCATGATCGTCCCTGGCCATTTGGCGTCGCCGCCGGCGCGCAGGATGCTGTTTCCGGTCATGGGCACGATCAGGAAGACGATGCTGATATAGGTCGGGATCATGTAATCGGTGATCAGGGGGATCGTATCATCGCCGGCCCCCAGCATCCGGAACACCGGCTCAATGGTCAGAAGACCGGCCGTGACGAACAGAACCGAGATCAGGAAAGAAATCGTCAGCGCGTCCGTCGCTAGCCGCCGCACCTGTCTGTGGGTTGAGCCGCCGATGGCGCGGGCGAGGACGGAGCCGGCGCCGGCTGAAAGCCCGATTCCCAGGGAGAATGCAGCCATGGCGACAGGAAACACGAAACCCATGGCGGCCAGGGGCAATGTGCCCAGTTGGGCGACAAAGAACGTATCCGTGATGGTGACCACGATGATGGCCAGGATGCCCCAGATCATGGGAATGGTCATCTTCGTCAAGTGCCCGCCGACCGGGCCGATCGTCAGTTTCCCTGCTGGCCGCTGATCGGGTTGCTTGCTCAGGCGCTCACCTTCGCGTTTTTGATTTCCTCGGCCTGTTGCAGGTCGACGGAAACCAGCCTGGAGACGCCGCGTTCCGTCATGGTGACGCCGAACAGGCGGTCCATGCGCGCCATGGTCATGCGATGGTGGGTGATGATGATAAAGCGCGTGCCGGAGCCGTGGGCAATCTTGTCGACCATGTTGCAGAAACGGTCAACGTTGGCGTCATCGAGCGGTGCGTCGACCTCGTCAAGCACACAGATCGGCGCCGGATTGGTCAGGAACACGGCAAACAGCAGGGCGGTTGCCGTCAGGGCCTGTTCACCGCCGGAAAGCAGCGAGAGCACCTGCAGTTTCTTGCCCGGCGGGCTTGCCATGATTTCAAGCCCTGCCTCCAGCGGATCGTCGCTGCCGGTCAGGGTCAGGTGCGCATTGCCGCCGCCGAACAGTTTGACGAACAGCTCCTGGAAATGCTCATCCACCTCCTTGAAGGAGGCTAACAAGCGTTCCCGGCCCTCGCGGTTCAGTTCCGCAATGCCTTTGCGCAGTTTTCCGATGGCCTCAAGCAGGTCGTCCCTTTCACTGTTCAGGGTGTCGATCTGTTCGATCAGTTCTTCCGCTTCCTGTTCGGCGCGCAGGTTGACCGGCCCCATGGTATCGCGCTCCTTGATCAGGCGCTCGACCCGCCGTTCGGCCGATTCCATGTCGGGCAGCTTGGCGTCGTCAACGATGCCGGTCATTTCCCGCAGGTTTTCCGGTGTGGTCTGGAGTTTTTCGGCTACCCGCTCGGCGATGGATTCAATTGTGACGCGATGCTGATCTACCGCACCTTCGGCGCGGGCGCGGGCCTCGCGGGCATCGGCGAGGGCGGCTTCAAGCTCTCTGAGGGCGCGCCCGGCATCGGATGCCTTGTTTTCACTGACGGCCAGCCTGTCGGCGGCGTCCTGGCGTTTCTTCTCGGACTCGGCGACCTTGTCCGCCAGGTCCAGCCGCTTGGTTTCAATCTCGTCAGGCAGGTTCTGCAGACGCTCCTGCTGGGCTTTCAGCGAATCGCGGCGGGCTTCCAGTTGCTCGATCTGGCCCAAGGCGTCTTCGCGGCGGGTGCGCCAGGAGTCAAGCTCGGCAATGATATCCGTGATCCGGCGTTCGCGGTCTTCCGCGGCGCGGGACAGCCCGGCATGGCGGGCCTGGCATTCGCTCTGGTGTTCGCGCCGGACACCTAGTTCTGAACGTATTTCCTCCAGCCGGGCGCGTTGTTCTTCCGTATCGGGAAGATTTTCAACGGCGCTATCCGCCTCGGTTGCCCGATTGGTTACATCTTCACGGTCCGTGTTCAGGGCAGACAGTTGTTCTTCCAGTGTCGCAACACGGGATGACCGGGCTGCCGCCTTCTCTTTTAGTGCGGCCTGGCGTTCACGGGCGACGGCGGTGCGTTTTTCCGCCGCACGCATGGCTTCACGGGCGTCGCGCTGGGTTTCGTTGGCAATATCAACCAGCTCCTTCGCCTTCGTGGTGGCTTCCGCCGCGGCCTCGGCCGTTGCACGGGCCGTTTCCATGGCCTTGCGCACATCATTCAGGCGATTGCGTTGTTCCAGTCGCTTCGCTGCGCCGGTTGCGGCATCGGGGGAAACCGTGAAGCCGTCCCAGCGCCAGAGCCAGCCGTCCCGGCTGACCAGCCGTTGCCCTTGCTTCAGTTCAGGTTGCGCTTTCCGGCCGGCTTCTTCATTGGCGACAACGCCAACCTGAGTGAGGCGGCGGGTCAGGGCCTTATGACCGCTTACCTTGTCGGAAAGGGCTTCAACGCCAGCCGGCAATGAAGCGGTCGACGTATATTGGTCGAGCGTACGCCAGTGGACAGCGGTCGGTTCGTCTGCCGGGGCTGACAGATCGTCACCCAGAGCTGCTCCAAGGGCGCCTTCGTAGCCCTGTTCGACTTTGACCGCATCGATCAGGGGCGGGAACATTTCCGGCTCACCGCTTTCCAGGACGTCGCTCAAAGCACGCGCCTCCGCTTCCAGTCGGGTCAGCTCGGTACGAGCTTCCTCTTCCGTTGAGCGGGCATTTTCCACATCGCCCATGGCGGTTTCGCGCTGGGTTTCAGCGGCCTCGATACGCTGGCGGATTTCTTCCTGGGCTTCCTCGGCTGCGCCCAGTTCCTGATCGGCATCACCAAGTCCCTGGGTTTCGCCCATTTCCTCCAACAGTGTGTCGCGTTGTGCAACAGTAATGTCAATGCGCTGGGCCAGTTGCTCCAGCCGATCATGGAGGTCCTTTGCGGCCCGTTCAAGGCTGGTGCGGTGGGCATCGGCGGCGGCAAGTTCCTCGGTAAGGCGCGTATGGTCGCCATCCAGTTCGTTGACCTGTCCGGTGGCTTCCGCAAGAGCGTCTGCTGCAGCTTTCAGGACATCTTCCTCGCTGGTCCGGCTTTCCTCGAGATCGGCCTGCTCTCCTTCAAGACGCTTGATGGCCTCAACGGCATCTTCCGAACGGGTGGTTTCGCGCTGCGTGTCCTGGACGACCTGTTCCAGGCGGGTGGCGCAATCTTCCTGTTCGCGCTGGATGCGGGCTTCCTCCTGGGCCAGCCCGTCCCGGGCAATGGTCAGGCGTTGCAGTTCCGCAGCAGCGGCGGCTTCGGCTTCACGCAACGCAGGCAAGTCGGCGGCCGACTGCGTTTGGGCCAGCGATGCATTGGCGGTGCGGCGGGTCAGTTCATTGACCGTATCTTCCGCGCTTTGCAGGACTTCCCGTGCTTTTTCCATGGCGGCTTCCGCCTCCGCCCACTTCAGATGGAACAGCGTGGCCTCGGCCTTACGGATATGGTCGCTCAGGTTGCGATAGCGGGTTGCCTGACGCGCCTGTTTTTTCAGGCCCTGTAACTGGGTTTCCAATGTACCAAGGATATCATCCAGGCGTTCCATATTGGTTTCGGCGGCGCGAAGCCTGAGTTCTGCCTCATGGCGGCGCGAATGCAGGCCGGTTATACCGGCGGCTTCTTCCAGCAAATGCCTGCGTTCGATGGGTTTTTGCGAGATGATCTGACCGATACGGCCTTGGCTGACTAGCGCCGTTGAACGCGCCCCTGTTGCCGAATCGGCGAACAAGAGCTGAACGTCTCGGGCCCGGACTTCCTTGCCGTTGACGCGATAGGTCGATCCCTTTTCCCGTTCGATCCGCCGGGAGACTTCCAAGTCGGTGTAATCGTTGAACTGAGAGGGTGCGACCCGGTCACTGTTATCGAGGGCCAAGGCGACTTCAGCAATGTTGCGCGACGGCCTTGTCGCCGTGCCGCCGAAGATAACATCTTCCATTTCGCTGCCGCGCATTTGCTTGGCCGAGGTTTCCCCCATGACCCACCGCAGCGCTTCGACCAGATTGGATTTGCCGCAACCGTTGGGTCCGACAATGCCGGTGAGACCGGGCTCGACCGGTACTTCGGTCTGGTCAACGAAAGATTTGAATCCCGTTAGTTTTAGTTTGTTAAAGTGCAGCAAGGCTTCTGAAACCCCTCATTTCAAATCAGTGCTCAGTTTAACGCTTTTTCTATTACGTCGCGAAAATCTTCCGTGGCCAAATTACCCTGGACCTTATCGCCGTCCTCGCCGCCAATAAGAAAGGTCGGCGTCGATGAAATTTCAAACTCGAACTGGGCGTCTTCGGCGCGTTCCCGGATACCGTCGAGTAAAGCCTGGTTTTGCAGACAGGCTAAGACATCATCATTGGACATGCCGCCGAACTTGGCGACTTTGCTGAGTGACGCGACGGCATCCTCGGCATGGGACCAGTCTTCCTGTTTCTGGAAAAACAGCTCCAGCATGCCAAAGTAACGTTTTTCCGGAGCGCACCTGGCTAGCATGGCTGCCGCCATGGCCCGAGCGCCAAGAGGAAAGTCGCGATAAACCAAACGTACTTTCCCCGTCTCGATGTAGTCCTTCTTGATCATCGGCAACGTGTCGCGGTGAAAAGCCATGCAGTGCGGGCAACCGAGAGACGAAAATTCAATGATGGTCAATGGTGCGTTTTCATCGCCCAGTACACGTTCAGCCAAGGCCGCCTCGGTATCGAGGATTTCAGCAGCCGAGGGCTGAACATAGCCTGCAACCAGCAAAAGAAGCGGTATGGTAAACGCAAGACCTTGTATATATTGACGCAAAGTGACCTCCTTAGCCACAAGATGTTGAACTATAGAACCGCCTGAGGCTCAAAGTCGAGCCAATGTTTTCCACACAGGCATTTTTTTCAAATCGCACGATGTTGGCGAATTGCGGCGAACAGATGGCGACAAGTTCACATTTCCGTGCTTTATGGGGTTTAACGGAGAAAAAACCAGCAAAATTGCGCTGGTTTATCCACAGCCATATTCGGATTTTCCCCCAAATACCGAGCGGGAATTAAGGGAGGTAGCCATGACAACATCACCAATCCAGCCGCCCCGGCGCACTTTTCAGACTTTTATGGATTTTCCCCTGTGTGAAGATCCTGATTCTCTGGGCGACATGGGCGCGCATGTGGCAATCCTCGGGATTCCTTACGGTGATCCTTACAACATTGATGAAGTTACCAACGACCAGACCAATGCGCCAACCGCCATTCGGCGAGAATCGGAAAACATCATCATGGGCCTGGATCATTATGACTTTGATATCGGTGGCACCTTGTTTGACGGTAAAAACATCAACGTCGTAGATGTCGGTGATATCACGGCTGAAGCACAGGAGCTTGGCCTTCATTATCCCCGGGCGGAGGCGACGGTACGAAAAATTCTTGCAGCGGGCGCCCTGCCGGTTGTTTTTGGCGGTGACCATGGCATTCCCATCCCGGTTATGCGGGCGCTGGACGATATCGGGGAAACCATAACGCTGATCCAGGTCGATGCCCATATCGACTGGCGTGATAACGTCAATGGGGTCAGGGAAGGGTATTCAAGCCCGATCCGCCGGGCATCCGAGATGGATCACATTGGCAATATCTATCAGCTAGGCATTCGCTCTTCCGGCAGCGCCAGGACGGAAGAGGTCGAGGCTGCGCTGGCTTACGGCTCCACCATCGTCACAGCCCATGAGATCCACGAAACCGGCATGCAGGCGGTTCTGGATCGGATTCCTGATGGCGGACACTATTATCTGACGGTCGATCTGGACGGCCTGGATCCGGGTATTGCGCCGGCTGTCATGGCGCGAACGCCGGGCGGTCTGCTTTATCACCATATGCGCACCCTTGTTCAGGGGCTGGTGTCCAAGGGAAAACTGGTCGGCATGGACCTGAACGAAATTGCTCCCAAATACGATCTGGGCGGTGTTACTTGCGGTATCGCCGGTCGGATGGTGTTGATGTATATCGGCGCTGCCGTAAGGGCCGGTTACTTTGACTGATGTGACGGATTAATCCGGGCGTCGGCTGAGCACCGCCTGAGCCAGGCGTTCAAGCGCTGCGTGCATTTCGGGATCATCCACATCGCCCAGGATCTGATTGATCTGTTTGCGCTTGTTTTCATCCAGAGGTTGACGATCATCATCGGCGTCCTTGCGGACAGGTTTTGACAACGGCGCCTGGATTAGGCGAATTTTCTCGACCGCCTTGTAGCCGAAATGGCTGTTGATCCGCTCAATCAGCAACGGTTCCAAATGCTGGAGTTCCACGGCGATGGAGCCACTGGCGATACGCAGATGCAATGTTCCGCCGGCTCTTTTCCCCTGGGGATAGGTGATGCGTTCCGGTTCGGATAGTTCCGCGAGCTGTTCGCCGATGACCGATGGCCATTCGGTGATAATGGCGCCGTCGGAGAAACCGCGTTTGCCGAATGCCTGTTTTGTCAGGCGGCTGATCTGCTGTCCGATAGACGTAGCCTTGCCGCCGCGGATGACCGTCTTGCTATCCGTCCGCGCAGATTTCCCATCCATTTCACGGATAGCGTCATCATCAGCAGTGTCTGTGGTATCTGATCCGGTCATGGGTCCCGCTATGAGCGTTTATCACACTGGCGTCGAATGGTAGGCTCCTGTTTATAAGAGAGCAAGAGAAGGCGGTAATCTCAATGGGGAAAACCAGAAAAACAACGCGCGATCTGTTGGCGTGGTACGATAAAAACCGCCGTAACCTGCCGTGGCGGAGTGCGCCCGGTAACAAGCCTGATCCCTATCATGTCTGGCTTTCCGAAATCATGTTGCAGCAGACGACGGTTGCGACGGTGACTCCGCGATTTCAGGCCTTCCTGAAACGATGGCCAAGTATAGATGCCTTGGCCAAGGCAGAACTCGATGAGGTGCTGCATGAATGGCAAGGGCTGGGTTACTACGCTCGGGCGAGAAACCTTCATGCTTGCGCCGTTGCTGTCGTCCGTGGCCATGGCGGAACGATACCCGCGAATGAAGCTGCCTTGCGGGCCCTGCCCGGGATCGGCGATTACACGGCGGCGGCCATTGCGGCTATCGCGTTCGGGCAGGTTTCTGCGCCCGTTGACGGCAACATTATCCGCGTCATAAGCCGCCTGAACGGCATTGAGAGAACCATGCCGGAAGGAAAGGCCGCGATCAGGGATTCGGTTATGGAGCTGGTACCACCTGACAGGCCGAGTGACTTCGCCCAGGCTATGATGGACCTGGGGGCTATGGTTTGCACGCCTCGTAATCCTTCATGCGGCGCTTGCCCCTGGCATAGCGCCTGCCGGGCAATCGACCTCGGTGATCCGGAACGTTTCCCCGTGAAAAAGCCCAAGAAGGAAAAGCCAATTCGTTACGGGACAGTCTTTTGGGTTGTCGACCCTGAAGGGCGCGTCCTGTTGGGTAAGCGTGCGGAAAAAGGATTGCTCGGTGGCATGATGGAATTTCCTTCGACGGAATGGCGCGCGGAGCCATGGGACAGGCATGAAGCGGCTTCGTCTTTTCAACTCTTAAACGGGCAGCAAAAAATCGCGTGGCAGACAGTGAACGGAAGTATCCGCCACACCTTCACCCATTTTCATCTGGTGCTGGACGTCATGGCGGTCCGGTTGCCGGAAACAACGACAATCCCGCCGAGTAACGGTGTCTGGAGCAGGCCTGAAGATTTCCACCGCCAGGCGTTGCCCACGGTCATGAAAAAAGTCGCCTCCCTTGTCAGCAATCAAACGATCAAGGGTTAGATTACACTAATCGTCATATGCCATCAGAGCATCGAATGGAACGCCATTGAGCCGATCCCTGCCATTAAGAAAGGTTAGTTCAATGATGCAGGCTGTTCCTACGACTGTTGCGCCGGCCCGGTTGAAAAGTTCGAGCGATGCGCCCATGGTGCCGCCGGTGGCCAGAAGGTCATCCAATACGACAACTTTGTCACCCGGCGATACGGCATCCGTCTGGATTTCAATTATGTCCGAACCGTACTCAAGATCGTATTCGTAACTAATGACCTCACCTGGGAGTTTCCCTTTCTTGCGGACCATGGTGAATCCCAGCCCCAGTTTCAGGGCCAATGGCGCAGCGACGAGGAAGCCGCGGGATTCGACGCCGGCAAGGACATCCGGCTGGTGTCGGCTCACTATCTTGGCAAGCCTTCCCATGGCGACTTGCCAGGCATCGGGGTGAGATAGAAGCGTGGAGATATCATAGAAATTGATCCCCGGTTTCGGGAAATCGGGAATGCTTCGAATATGTTCTTTCAGGTCCATTGGGCTGCCTTAGGGTTATTAGTTTGGATGCATCGTAACGACCGGTTCTCCGCACTGCAATCATCTGGTTTTGGATGAGTTCTTCACGGTTGCTAAATCCAGAAAAAGAATCGAATGTTTCAAAATAGAACAATCTGTATCATTTTGTTGCATTTGTTTCAGGACTTGGTTTACACTCCTTCCAAACAGGGAGAGCAGAAACAGGCGCAAGCCTGTTTCTCATGGCAATGACCATGGATTATCAGACACTCAGCCAGCATATAGCTGACTCATTTTCGACGCTCAGTCCGCAGTTGCGTCAAGCGGCACGACATGTTCTGGATTACCCGGAAGACGTTGCATTGCTATCTATGCGCCGCCTTGCCGGACGTGCCGGAGTCCAGCCATCGACCATGGTCAGACTGGCCAAGTCTTTTGACTTTGAAAGCTTCAATGATTTTCAGGAACCGTTTCAGCAACATCTCAGGGGGCGACCCGGCGGCTATCTGGACCGTGCGAAGGATCTCCAGGCCCGAGGCGGTGATGACATAAAAGAAGCTCAGCTTCTGCGGGATCTTCTTGAAACGGATTTTGCCAATCTGCAATCGACTTTCGATGCGAATGGGCCGGACACTTTGGTTCGCTGCGCAAAGCTCCTTTCAGCAGCCGGCAGGGTCTTCATCCTTGGCCTCAGAAGCTGCTATCCGGTTGCCTACGCCTTTCATTATTCTTATCGGATGTTTGGCGATAACGGCGTGCTTCTTGACGGCCAGGGTGGTGCTTTTTCAGATGATCTGCGCGCCGTTAACGGTAACGACGTTGTCCTGGCGATCAGCTTTGAGCCCTATTCCCGAGAAACCGTTCAGGCAGTTAGTTATGCAAAGGCCCATGATGCAACGGTCATTGCGGTGACCGACAGCCGGGTGTCGCCCCTGGCGGAGGTGGCAAACGAAATTCTTCTTCTCACGCTGACAAGTCCGTCATTTTTCCCGTCCATTACCTCTGCGATAACGTTGGTGCAGGGACTGCTGGCGGTCATGGTTGCCGAGGGCGGCACAAAAACGCTGGAAGCCATTGATGAAACGGAACGGCAACTTGAAACCTTTAACGCTTATTGGATCTCCAAACGCTTGGGACGCCATCGCCGTCCGATAGAAAGAAAATCGCCATGACGCATGTATTCCACCGTTCGCCCCGTTCCGGGTTGCCGATCGCCGTCAAGGGTGACGGTATCCATATCGTGGATGCCGAAGGGAAACGCTATATGGATGCATCAGGTGGTGCGGCGGTGTCCTGCCTGGGACATTCCGACCCGGATGTGATCCAGGCGATCAAGGACCAGGTCGAGGCAATTTCCTTTGCCCATACGAGCTTCTTTTCCTCCCAGCCGGCGGAAGAGTTAGCCGACTTGCTGATCGATGCAGCGCCCGAAGGTATCGAGATGGCTTATTTCGTATCCGGCGGTTCGGAGGCGGTTGAGGCGGCGCTGCTCATGGCGCGCCAGTATTATGTCGAAAAGGGTGAGGAAAACCGAACCCATTTCATCGCCCGCAGGCAGAGCTATCACGGCAACACGCTGGCGGCGCTTTCCGTCGGCTCCAGCAAGTACCGCCGCTCTGCTGTAGAGCCGCTTCTTATGCCGGCTTCCCATATCTCACCCTGTTACAGCTATCGCTACAAACTGGATAACGAGAGCGAGGAGGAGTACGGGCTCCGTGTCGCCAATGAGCTCGAGGCGGAAATTCTCAAAGTCGGCCCTGAAAAAGTCTGTGCCTTTGTTGCGGAAACGGTGGGCGGCGCCGCAGCCGGGGTCATAACTCCTGTTAAAGGTTATTTCGCACGGATCAGGGAAATCTGCGATGCCTACGACATCCTGTTGATCCTGGACGAGGTCATGAGCGGCATGGGCCGAACAGGTACGACCTTCGCCTGTGAACAGGAAGGTATGGCGCCCGATCTGATCACCATAGCAAAGGGGCTTGGCGGCGGTTATCAGCCAATCGGCGCGGTTATGGTGTCTGATGCGATCTACAAGGCAATTCGCGACGGTTCCGGCGCGTTCCGCCATAGCCACACTTACATGGGGCACCCGACAGCCTGTGCAGCGGCACTGGCCGTGCAACGAGCCATCAGGGAGAGGGGCCTGCTGGAGAACGTACGTATGCAGGGGAGCGTATTCCAGCAGGCCCTAACTGAACGATTGGGCAATCAGCCTTACTTGGGGGAGATCAGGGGACGGGGATTGTTCTGGGGCGTCGAACTTGTCGCGGACAGGGCGACCAAAGAGACGTTCGATCCGGGACTGAAGCTGCATGATGCCATCAAGCATCTAGCCATGGATCGTGGTTTGATCTGTTATCCGGGACAGGGAACCGCCGACGGCGTTCGCGGCAATCACATATTACTGGCCCCGCCATTTATCGTTACATCGGACGAGGTTCGTGAAATCGCCAGCCGGGTGGGCGATTCCATAGAAGCCGCCCTGAAAGAGGTTGGTCAATGAGTGCGCTGAATGCACCTGTGGCGATGGATTCTGTCTCCCCGCAGACGGAGCAGGCATGGACGCCCCTGATCATAGCCGTTGCGCCCAATGGGGCGAGGCGAACCAAGGCGGATCATGCCTCGTTACCGATGACGGCTGAGGAGTGCGCCCGGGAAGCGGCCCAGTGCCATGAAGCCGGTGCTGCCATGATCCACCTGCATGTGCGGGATAGGGAGGGGCGGCATTCGCTGGACGCCGGTCTATACCGGGATGCCATCGCCGCAGTTCGCGCTGCCGTCGGCGATGATTTAATCATCCAGGTGACGACGGAAGCTGTCGGAATTTATACTGCCGATGAGCAGATGGAGATGGTCAGGGATGTTTGTCCTGAAGCCGTTTCAACGGCGATCCGGGAGCTTGTTCCGGATACCGGTTCCGAACAGGCTGCAGCCGACTTCTATGCCTGGGCCGAAAAGGAAAATATCGCCGTTCAGTATATTCTTTATGATGGCGCCGATGTCAGGCGTTTCGCCGATTTAAGGTCACGGGGGATCATTCCCGGCGACGTCGTGTCCGTCCTATATGTGCTGGGCCGGTATGCGAAGGATCAAAGATCCCAACCTTCTGATTTGCTTGAGTTTATCGACGCGGCGCGCGACGTCTGTGCGGATTGGCACTGGAGCGTTTGCGCCTTCGGCCCGCTTGAAGGGGCCTGTGCCCTGATTGCTGCCGGGCTGGGCGGTCACGCTCGCGTCGGCATGGAAAACAACCTTTATCTTAACGACGGATCCCTGGCGCCCGGAAATGCGGCACTTGTGCGTCAGGTACATGACGGTGCGGACCTGTTGGCCCGATCCGTCGCCACGGCTGCACAGGCAAGAGAAATCCTTGCACGCCCGGCTGTTACCTTGCCGCAGTTTAACCCACTCCAGGGGAAGCAATAGCTCGTTTCATTATTAACCGTTTCATTTTGCCAGGAGAAAAGGAGAGGCATCATGGCATTCAAGAAAGTACTATACGCAGCAGCGGCATTCGTCGGTGTTGCTTTGGCCGGAAGCGCGGTGGAGGCTGCTGATCAGCAGTTCATTACCATCGGTACCGGCGGCGTTACCGGCGTTTACTACCCGACGGGTGGCGCAATCTGCCGTTTGGTAAACAAGGGCCGTAAAGAACACGGTATTCGTTGTTCCGTGGAAAGCACGGGCGGATCCGTCTACAACATCAACACCATCAAGGCCGGTGAACTGGATATGGGCGTCGCCCAATCCGATTGGCAGTTCCATGCCTATAACGGTTCATCCAAGTTTGCTGATGCAGGTGCTTTCAAGGACCTGCGGGCCGTCTTCTCAGTGCATCCGGAACCCTTTACGGTTGTCGCCCGGGCTGATGCAGGCGTCACGAATTTCGAAGACCTGCAAGGCAAGCGTGTCAATATCGGTAACCCCGGTTCCGGTCAGCGTGGCACCATGGAAGTCCTGATGGGGGCTTTGGGTTGGACCAACGACACTTTCGCCTTGGCTTCGGAACTCAAATCGGCTGAGCAATCCGCCGCTTTGTGCGACAACAAGATCGACGCCATGGTCTTCACCGTCGGCCACCCGTCCGGCTCCATCAAGGAAGCAACGACGTCATGTGACAGCGTCCTGGTGAATGTTACCGGCTCTGCAGTCGATAAGCTGGTTGCGGACAATGATTACTACCGTACGGCCACCATTCCTGGCGGTATGTACCGTGGCAATGACAGCGACACCAAGACGTTTGGTGTTGGTGCGACGTTTGTAGCATCAACGGCTTTGAGCGCCGATGTGGTTTATGAGGTCGTCAAGGCTGTTTTCGAGAACTTCGAGGACTTCAAGAAGCTCCACCCGGCTTTCAAGGTCCTGAAAAAAGAAGAAATGATCTCTGACGGACTTTCGGCACCGCTGCATGAAGGTGCTGCCCGTTACTATAAGGAAGCAGGCTTGATGTAAGCCATTTGACTGCGCCTCCATGGATGGGGGGCGAGCCGTTTTGTTCTCCCCCCATCCATATTTTTTTGGGATTTTTCTAAAACCGTTCGGCATCTAAGAACGGGCGAAAAACAAACTTTCTTAAGCACAGTCGCGTTCTTCTGATGGGGAGATGGGAAGCATGAGCGAAGAGAACAATTCAACGGATCAGGTTGTCGACACACAACAACTTGATGACATGATCGCTGAAGCCGATACAGGCGGGCGTGCCCCATCCGGGTTCCCGGCAAAATTGTTGCTGGCTGTTCCCATCGCCTGGTCGCTCTTCCAGTTATGGTATGCGTCCCCACTGCCCTTTGCATTGGGAATCGGCGTTATCAACGATACGATTGCCCGCTCTATCCATCTCTCGTTCGCTATCTTTCTGGCCTATCTCGCCTTCCCTGCTCTGAAGAGTTCTCCGAGGCATCGCATTCCTATCCAGGACTGGGTGTTGGCGGCTGTTGCCGCTTTCTGCGCCGGGTATCTATTCATGTTTTATGACCAGTTGGCGGACCGGCCCGGGGCACCGATAACGCAGGATATTATCGTCGGTGTAATCGGCATCATCGTCCTGCTGGAAGCGACGCGAAGGGCCTTAGGTCCACCCCTGATGGTTGTCGCAGGCATATTTCTGCTCTACACGATCGGCGGTCCCTATATGCCGGAAGTGATTTCCCATCAGGGGGCGTCCCTTTCCAAGCTGATATCCCATCAATGGCTTGGTACGGAAGGCGTGTTTGGCATTGCCTTGAGCGTCTCCACGTCGACCGTTTTCATGTTTGTGTTGTTCGGCGCCCTGCTGGAAAGGGCCGGCGCCGGGAATTATTTCGTCCAGGTCGCCTTCTCGCTGCTGGGGCATTACCGGGGCGGACCGGCCAAGGCAGCCGTGGTGTCGTCCGGCATGACAGGCCTGGTTTCCGGTTCTTCCATTGCCAATGTCGTCACGACGGGAACCTTCACTATTCCCCTCATGAAGCGTGTCGGCTTTCCGGCCGTGAAGGCCGGCGCTGTAGAGGTCGCGTCTTCCACCAACGGGCAGTTGACGCCGCCCATCATGGGGGCGGCCGCCTTCCTGATGATCGAGTTTGTCGGCATATCTTATGTGGAGGTGATCAAACACGCCTTCCTGCCGGCGGTGATTTCCTATATCGCCCTTGTCTATATCGTGCATCTTGAGGCGCTCAAGGCCGATATGAAAGGACTGCCGCGCCGCGTTCATTCGACGCTGGTTCAGAAACTGATCGGTTTTATCGGAACCTTTGCCGGGCTGATTATCCTCTCAGGCATCGTTTATTACGGTCTTGGCTGGATCAAGGGTGTGGCCGGCGCCGCAACGCCTTACATCGCCGCCGTCATTACGGTGATTGTCTATGGCGCTCTGGTCAAATACGCCTCGAAACAGGATGACCTGCATCTGGACGACCCCAATGCGCCGGTTGTCGAATTGCCCCTGCCGGGCCCGACCATCAAGTCCGGGCTGCATTACCTACTTCCCGTCGTGGTGCTGGTCTGGTGCCTGACGGTGGAACGTTTCTCACCGGGGCTGTCTGCTTTCTGGGCGACGGTCTTCATGATCTTCATCGTTATTACCCAACGTCCGCTGAAAGCCATCTGCAGAGGTGAAAGCGAAACCGCACAGGCCTTGAAGAATGGATTTTCGGACCTGATTGACGGCTTCGCCAATGGTGCGCGTAACATGATTGGCATCGGCGTCGCGACGGCGGCGGCCGGCATCATCGTCGGTACCGTTACCCAGACGGGGATCGGCCTGGTCATGACGGAATTTGTCGAATTCATTTCCGGCGGAAACCTGATGCTGATGCTGTTGTTCACCGCAATCATCTGTCTGGTTCTCGGTATGGGTCTGCCGACCACGGCCAACTACATCGTGGTTTCAACGTTGATGGCGCCGGTCGTCGTGGCGCTTGGCGCGCAAAGCGGCCTGATCGTTCCGTTGATCGCTGTTCACATGTTTGTCTTCTATTTCGGCATCCTGGCGGACGATACGCCACCTGTGGGATTGGCGGCTTTTGCCGCGGCCGCCATTTCCGGCGGTGATCCCATCAAGACGGGCCTGCAGGGTTTCGCCTACGATATCCGTACGGCGATCCTTCCCTTCATGTTTATTTTCAATACCGAATTGCTGTTGATTGGCGTGGATTCCTGGTGGCATCTGCTGATGACCATTGTCAGCGCCGTTATCGCCATGCTGGTCTTCGCTGCCGGCACTCAAGGGTACTTCCTGGTTAAAAACCGGATATGGGAAACCATTATCCTGATCCTGATCGCCTTTACGCTGTTCAGGCCCGGTTTCTGGATGGACATGATAACGCAGCCTTATCAGAACCTGCCGGCAACGGATATCGAACAAATTGCCGAGGCCCAGGCTTCAGGAACGGATCTCAGGATCCAGGTAGAAGGGGAAACCCTTGATGGTGACATGGTCAACAAGATCGTCCTGTTGCCGCTGGGTGATGCCGGGAGCGGATTTGATCGTCTGGCGTTTGGCGGTATCGAGGTCAGGGAGGAAGACGGCAAAGTCTTTGTCGACAACATCATCTTTGACAGCGCCGCGCAAAAAGCCGGGATTGATTTTGACTGGCAGATTCTTGGCATCCAGCAGGAAAGCGACCGCTTGGCGAAACAGGTGATGTATATCCCCGCCCTTGTCGTGTTGGCAGGCATTTTCCTGTTGCAACGCAGTCGCCGCCGTAAAGCCGAAACAGCTTTGGCTTGATGTGACAGCCAGTGAAAGAAGTTAAGGGAGAAGAAAATGTACAAGAACATCATGCTGGCGGTCGATCTTGGCGATGCCGGGTCCTGGGAGAAGGCCCTGCCGACGGCGCTATCGTTAGCCAAACTAAATGAGGCGACACTCCATCTAATGACCGTCGTTCCCGATTACGGCATGAGTATCGTGGGCGAGTTTTTCCCGGATGATTTCGAAGGGACCGTTTTAACGGCGGTGAATGAGAAATTACATGCCTTTGCGGATGATCATATCCCTTCGGATATCAAGACCCGTAACATCGTTGCGCATGGAACGCCCTATGAGGAAATCATCCACATGGCGGAAGAAGCCGAATGTGACCTTATCGTCATGGCGGCGCACCGTCCCGGATTACAAGATTATTTACTGGGCCCGAATGCGGCTCGGGTGGTCCGCCATTCAAAGAAATCCGTTCTGGTTGTCCGCGACTAATTAAACCTGGGGTCTCTTCCTGTAAAAAACGCCGCGTTCCTTATGTGGACGCGGCGTCTTTTTTTCAAGGTGTTGAGTCTGTTGATGATTACTGAAGGGTCTTCAGATATTCAATCAGATCAGCCCGCTGTTCGTCTTTTTTGACTCCGGCAAAGGACATCTTGGTTTTCTTGATGAACTTTTTCGGTTTTGTCAGGAAAGCGTCAAGATTGGCTTCATCCCAGACCAGGCCGCCTTCGGCCGCTTCCAACAAAGCCTTGGAGTATTTGAAGCCTTCAACGGTGCCGGCAGCCTTGCCGACAATTCCATGCAGGTTCGGGCCGACCTTATTCTTGCCGCCGGCATCCGTGGTGTGGCAGGCCTTGCATTTCTTGAATACTTTTTCGCCCTTGGCGGCATCACCGGCATGAGCGGGAACCGCAGCGATGGCAAGACCGACAACGGCGACGGCCAGTGATGAAATAAGGGTCTTCTTCATGGATATCCTCCTTAGAGTGTCCGTAGACAAATATAAAATAACATTTCGCTTCCCGCGAAGCTGGGGCGCATTATCGTTGCAGAACCCCGATGTTGCAACCACACTAAACATGAAACCTTGCAATAACGTGTCAGAATCACAAAGTCATTGATTTTGACCGGTTTTATAGGCTGCTGAGTTCGTTCCAGATATCGAAATCGCGTCTGAATCCTGACAACGATGTCCACACCTCTTTGAATTCCAGATCGTTCTCTGATTCAGCCTCGTCGACGGATTTCCAAGAATTAGACAAGGCATTCAGCACATCGGCAGGCAAACGGTTTATTTTCACGCCTGAATTGGAGATTTCCTTCAGGGCGTCAAATTGCCGGGCTTCGCCTTCGGCAAGGCTTTCACGAACATTATCACCGCATACCGCAGAAATCTGGTGACGTTGGGGCGCGGATAAACCCTCCCATCGGTCCAGACGGACAAGCAGAGACAGGAGAGTCGAGCGCTGATGCCAGCCTGGAAAGTAATAGTGTTCGGCGGCGCCTTGCAGGTCCATGGCGTTATCGATAGACGGCAGTGACGATTCGGCGGCGTCAATGGCGCCGGTTTTAAGAGCGCCAAAAACATCGGGCGTATCGATAGACTGGGGCTCAATTCCCAGCCTTTCAACCGTTCTGGCAGCCAGACCGTCGATCCGCATCTTGAGTCCATTCAAATCATCGACACTGTTGATTTCATTACGAAACCAACCTGCCGCTTCCGCTGTTACGAGACCGCAGGGGATGGCGTGCAGATCACGCTCGTTGTAAATACCGTTCAGTTGCTCCAGGCCATCGCCGACATAGAGCCAGGACAGCATTTCCCTCGGTGAGGGGCCAAAAGGAACGGACCCGTATAGGCCCAGTGCCGGGATTTTATCGACCCCCAGCGCCGGGGCGGTAAAGGCGGCGTCAACGGCGCTGGAGCGAACGGCCTCGAACAGTTCCTCTCCCGGCGCCAGCGTTCCCGGTTCATTGAAAACTATCGAAATATCACCATTAGAGACGTTGCTGATTTGCTGACTCAGTCGTTGTGGCAACGCACCGAGAATGGGAAGGGAGGACGGAAAGGCACTGACCATATTCCAGCTTACGGATGAAAAACCGTCCGCTACGGAAGTTTGCTGGACGGCTTCATCGCCAGAAGTGCGTTCCATTTTCTCGGCGACAATGGCTTCTCCCTTTTCATCCGCGCGATGAACCGTGGCATCCGTCAGGCGCGGCGCAACCACCGAAGCCCCGAACAGGATACCGACCACCATGCCGATAATCATGCCTACGATTAGTTTCTGCATTACTTCCCGGATAAAACGCAGTTTTTAAGAGATCGGGCCGGACTCTATCAACTGGGACCATGCGTTGGGGGTCAAAACATCGGGATTCGGCGAGATTCTTGGGGATAACTCCAAGAACCTATTGTCAGGCAAGGGGTTTTCATAAATGGCTAAAGGCTTGGTGCAATAGACATTACCGGATGGGAAAACCCGTCAGGAACGATAGACCTTATGGCTGGGTCGGTCTGCCAGAATGTTGTCTTTTGCGAATGAGGTCACATCCTTAAAGGCCTGGCTCTGGATAAAGGCCTGATAGGCTTCATGTTCATGCCAGTCGCTGACGATCAGATAGGAATCGGGCTCGTCGACGTCTTGATAAAGGTGTGATTCATTATGGCCATCAGCCTCGTTGATAACGGCAAGCACGGCGCGAAAATTTGTGACGAATTCTTCACCTTTGCCGGGCAGAACCCGGTAATTCATTCCGATTGTGACCATTCTTGATCTTTCCTTTACGCTTTCACTTAAAGCTGTTGATGGTTATTCGAGCCAAACACGATAATGCCGTTCACCGCGGTCCAGTTCAAACAGCGTCTGCGGTGCTGCATTTGTATGCTTAATACGTTCTACAACTTCTTCAAGGTCAACTGCGCCGGTATCCCGGATGTGGTCAATAACATCGCCGGGCATCAAATCTACGATGTCATAAGCGGCGCCTGCCGGCATCGCCATTGAAACCACCATTCGATACCCCTCCGTTACACGGACCCGCAGTTCACGGGCCAGTACCGGAGGTGTGTCCTCACCGTCTTTACCGGATTTTTCCGCGATACCGGCCAGGTTATCTCTGCGCTTGGTCAGTCTTTCTTCTGCCTGCCTCAACATGGTGTCGCCTAAAACGTCTTTCAATACGGACCACCAGGATAGGGAACACCTGAGAATTTCCAGTTGCGCAATGACTCCGTGAAAAGCTCTCACTGTAAGCAGAGATTCAGGTGGTCCGGCTGAGCGCAACCACCAGCGTTGTTCCCCCAACAGGTCATCGAAGGATTTTTTCATGTTCCAGGCGCTGGCATCAAATGCCGTGTCGTTGAGGAACGGTTTCAACAGGACTTCTGTAACGCCCGGCAGGGCGTGACGGATGTAACCCAGCTTTGCACCGTCAAAATCCATGTCCACCAGACACTCATAGGCCGGTATGTTTTGGCCGTCGCGGCAGGCAAGGATCAGTTCCAGGAGGGCCTCTCGCTGTTTAGGCGTGATCGAAATGGTGCAGCCGTAATCGAGCAGCGCCATTTCGACATTCCCCTGAGGCGAGCGGCGGTAGAGAGAGTTACCCATGTGGGGATCGCCATGCATTTCCCCTGTGACCAGCAGGCAATAGAGAAATGTCGACAAGATGAGCTTAGCCACCTGTTCCCTGTCTTCCTGGGGCCACTCAAGGATGGCGTCAAGGTAGTCGCCGTCCTCCCAACTTTGAACAAGGACAGACTCGCTGCAAAAATCCGGGTAAACCTTGGGAATGTTCAGTCCATCAAGATGAACGGCATTCCTGAAGGCGAGTTGCCGTTCGGCTTCGTCCCGATAGTCCAGTTCCTTGTCCATATTGTCCTTCAAGGCGCGTTTGTAACCGGCGAGATCGATACCCCACTTCCTGGCAGGGCCGACACCCGGTATCAGCCCGGCGAGTTTCATCTCCGCCGCTACGGCCTCGGCGATTTCCGGATAACGGATTTTAACGGCAACAACATCACCGTTCTTCAGGACAGCCTTATGGACCTGGCCAAGAGAAGCGGCAATTCCGTGATCATCAATGTGCTCGAATACGTCATCTGGGTTGCGCCCCAGGCTATCTTCAAGAACCGGCAGCATGGTTTCCAGGGGGTAGGGTTCTATGCCTTTCGCCAAATCATCGAAGGGCGAGCCGCCATCCATTTCGGAAAACAGCTGACCGATCTTCATGGTGACGCCCCGCGCATCTGCGAACAGTTCGGCAAGGGCCGCCTTTGCACGTTCCTTGTCCTGTTGGCCTTCGGCCCGGCGCAGAGCGCTTAATCCTCGCGCCGCTTTTATCATTCTCAGGGATCGATCAATGATACCGGTCATAGAAGTCTTATTGGGCTTTTATCCACACGGCTGTGTCGTGAAAAGGTGCGCCGCCCACGGGGGCAATGGCGTCGGTCCCCGTCAGGACATTGATGCCCTTGCCGCCCTCGAATGCGTCATTGGGCCAGATGGATTCGGAAATGACGACACCATGCCGGATGCCATCGAACAGACGGGCATGGAGTTTGATGGCCCCCCTGTCATTACCCATCTCGACAAGCATGCCATCGCTGATACCGTGCTGCTCTGCATCGTCAGGGTGGATTTGCACTTCCGGACGTCCTTCCCGTTTCAGGGATGTAGGCGTTTCATTGAAGGTTGAGTTCAGAAACGTGCGCGCGGGCGCCGTGACAAGCCGGAACGGCTTATCCGACGTTGCCTGATCGATAATGTCCCAGTGATCGGGGAACACAGGGGCTGTATCGAACAATGCGGTATCTACAAACCCTCCGGGCGTAATGTTCTTCCAGTCTACGTTGAAGTGGTACTTCCTGTCGGGGTGCGCGAAACCGTTGATGAAATGGGATTCCTCGAATGAAGGTTGGCAATCAATCCAGCGGGCTTTCTCCAGTGCCGCCAAATCACCCCAGCCTGAATGTTTGAGTGTCCAGTCAATCAATTCATTCGAGGTCATTTCAAAACCGGGATGTGCCGCTCCCAAACGCTTTGCCAAGGCGCAAATAACATCATGGTTTGACCGGCATTCGCCGGGTGCTTCGAGTATCTTCGGCCCCAGTGTGATGTGCTGGTGACCGCCGCTCTGATAAACGTCGTCGTGTTCAACGAACATGGTCGCGGGCAGGATGATATCGGCAACACGGGCCGTTTCCGTCATGAATTGTTCATGAACGCAGACGAACAAATCCTTGCGCAAAAAACCTTCGTGGACCTTGTTCAGGTCCGGGGCGATTGACATGGGATTGGTGTTCTGGACAAGAACCGCCGTGACCGGCGGGCCGCCCGCCAGATCCCGGGGGTTCCCGGTCAGAATCTCGGCAATGCGGGACTGGTCGAACACACGTACCGACGGGTCCAGAACATCCAGGCCTTCGATCATGGTCTTGTCCCAGTGATAGATTGCGCCGTTGTTATGAAAGGCACCACCACCTTCATGCTTCCAGGCGCCGGTTACGGATGCGATGCTTTCCGCCGCGTGCATGTTGATGGCGCCGTTCCGGCTGCGGCTGAAGCCGTAGCCGAGCCTTAGATAGGTGCGCGGCGTATTGCCGATCATTCGGGCAAAGGTTTCGATGCCCTCCACCGAAACGCCACAAATTTCGGATGCCCATTCCGGCGTCCGGGATTGAAGATGCGCTTCAAGCTCTTCTGGAGCATCCGTATGGGCTTTCAGGAAATCCCTGTCAGCATATCCGTCCCTGAACAGGGCATGCATGACGCCACAGGCCAGGGCGCCATCCGTGCCGGGTCGGACACAAAGAAACAAATCTGCTTTTTGGGCCGTTCCATTTCGGTAGGTGTCGATAACAACGATTTTCGCACCACGGTTTTTCCGCGCCTTGGCTACATGCGTCATGACGTTAACCTGGGTGCTGACGGCGTTTGTCCCCCAGATCACGACAAGATCAGAAAGCGCCATTTCGCGCGGATCCGGTCCCATCAGCTTGCCTGTTCCGGCTACGAAGCCGCTCCAGGCCGGCGTGGTGCAGATCGTGTTGTATTGACCGGAATAGCGTTTTGCATGGCGCAGGCGGTTTATGCCGTCGCGCATGACCAGCCCCATGGTTCCAGCATAGTAATAGGGCCAGACCGTTTCCGGACCGTGCTGCTGTTCGGCTTTCAGGAGAGCTTCCGCGACTTCATCCAATGCGTCATCCCAGGTAATCGCTGAATAACTTCCACCGCCTCGTTCGCCGGTTCGTTTCAGCGGCGTTAACAGGCGGTCCGGGTGGTTTACGCGTTCCGTATATCGGCTGACTTTCTCGCAAATCACGCCATCGGTATAGGTGTTGTCTTTGGCCCCGCGGACGCGGCCGATGCCACCTGTCGGCAGGGTTTCGATTTCCAGCGCACATGTGCTGGGGCAATCATGGGGGCAGGCGCTGAAATGAACGTCATCCGGCACGGCAAATGTCTCTCTGCATTAACATCTAATGCAGATAGCTAAACCCTTAAAGAGGAGATGATCAAGCATCCTCAGGCTTTTTCAGGGATCGGTTCCTTCGGCAGGGATACGGCAAAGCCGACGGCCGTGATCGAGAGCAGGGCCGCCAGTATGAAGGCATATTCAAGCTTGATCGTGCCGACCACGCCGGCAATCAGGGCGCCGAATGCACCGACACCGTCGAGCACTACAAAAGCAAGGCCGAGGGTTGTCGCTTCCCGGCTGCCGGCATGTTCGACCGTTGAGGCCAGCAGCACCGAGCGGATCGCCGTCAGGGCGCCGGTTGCAACGACCAGCAGGACAAGAATTGCCGCCAGTGGCGTAACGATGAAGGTAAGGGCTGCTGCCATTGCGGCCAGGAGGTTGCCGCCAATAACGATCGAACGACGGCCCAGCTTGTCTGAAATGCCACCGACCACTGGCTGTGCCAGTGCGCCGATCACGATCATGATGGAAAATGTCAGACCTGTCATTTCCGGGCCCAGCCCATGACGCCGTTGCAGGTAAAGCGGGACCATGCTGAGCAGCGCCATGAACGCCATGTTGTAGATCGCGATCAGTCCGACAACTTTTATGCCGGAGGCCGTGCGCCATGTCTGCCATAGCGAAATCAGGTCATGACGGGAAAAACGTGTCGTTTCTTTCTTGGGTATTTTCTGCGCCACATAATAAAACAGAATGCCCATGGCGAATGCCGGGATGACAGTGATCTGCAAAGCCGAACGCCAGTCCATGTAGGCCAGCAGGAAGCCCACAAGCAGCGGCCCGAGAACCTCGGCAAAGGTTCCGCCCATGGCATGAACGCCCAAAGCCTTGGCCCGGCCTGTTGGGGATTGCTGTACCAGGGTTCCGGTTGCTACCGGATGCCAGACGGCATCGCCCATGCCGCCAATAGCGAGCAACAGGGCGAAGGTCCAGTAGCCAGGGGCGAAAGAGGCTGCTAGGTATCCCAGGCCTACCCACCAGAACGTGATGAGCAGTAACCGGCCACGGTTTGATATGTGATCGGCGGCTATGCCTGCCGGTAAAAACGCAATGGCGGAACCGACGCTATGGATCGTGAACAGTAAGCCGAGCTGTGCCGGACTCAGGTCCATGGCGACGGCGAAAGCTGGAGCAATAATCCAGATGGCGCAGGGCGCAAAATCGTTACAGAAATGCCCAAGCGCGAAGGCCGGCAGCAGTTTTCGTTGTTGCTGCATTGGATTTCACGGGCCTTTCTGAAAAGAGGTGTCGCGTTTTCTAGGTGAAAGCTATTCGACTTAATGCCAGATGCGTCACGATTGCTCCCAGTACGATCGATACAATCATAAACAACAACAACGTGTATCGGTGGATATTTGCTTCCAGTTGAGATTTATGGGATCTGACTGTTCGATACAAGGTCGAAAACCTGGAATTCATTGAATTGATCTTGGCGTGTTCGTTTGACTGCCAGAACTGATAGAGGACAATCGTGAAGATCGCCGCAAGCGTCAGCAGGATGGAAATCGCCATAAACCTGTCTGTCATCGCTTTGTTAGCGTCGATAAAGCGGGCAATAAAGATAATACCGGCGAATGTCGCCAGTGTGGACCCGACCGTTTTCCACTGGAGCGATTTCACGAAACGTAATGTTTCGGTTGATTCAGCATAGAGCATGCGGAGTTCCGCGTGGCTTAACTCATCCAGCTCAGATGGCGTAATCTCATCGCTTTCCGATCCGTTTTCTTCCAGGTCATCATCATCTTTGGCCATGGTAAGCTCCCAATGCTACTGGCGAAAGTTTCAGCCAATCACTCATCCGTGCGCGATCTGGTACACCGAAACGTTGTTAGGGTAGGTCAAGGAAGTTAAAAGGACGTTAGCAGTACATACATACGGAAATAGGTGCATTATGATGGCTTCCATCAGGGCTAAAGGGAACTGACATGTCAGCGAGTATTTTCAAGCGTCGGCCGGATTTGCTGCCCAGTTTTGCTATCGCTTTCAGTTCCGCCTTGTGGGGATTGTTCTGGATACCTGTTCGGGCGATCCATGAAGCGGGTGTCAGCATAGCCTGGACATCGCCCAGCATGCTGGTCTTTGCGGTTGGCGTGTTCGTTCCTGTCGCCCTATGGCGGTGGCGAAATTTTCTGAAAAGTGATGGCGGTTTCTGGCTCACATGCGCCCTTGGGGGCTCCGCCTTCACTATGTACTCGATCAGCTTCAATCTGACAGATGTCATCCACGCGATGCTGCTGTTCTATATTTCGCCCATCTGGAGCACGATACTGGGTGCCCTTTTTCTGGGTGAACGGTTGAACTGGAACAGGGTTCTGGCAATCGTGTTGGGCTTTAGCGGGCTTGCGGTGATATTGGGCGCAGGAGACGGCATCCCCTGGCCACGGCATGCCGGTGACTGGTTCGCTCTCGGGGCAGGGTTTATATGGGCCGTGGCCTCTGTCAGGTTTTTCAAGGGCGGCACCAGCTTGCTAACCGAAAAGACTTTCGGATTTACCCTTTGCGCGCTGATTGCTGCGTCTATTCTGGCGCTTCTACCTCTGGGCATCGATTCTGATTTTCCCAAAATGGAATCCGTCATGAACGCCTGGGTATGGATCGTCATCCTGGCGGCCTTTATTTTGCCGTCCTTCTACTTGACCGTCTGGCCGGCAACCGTTCTCAGCCCGGCGCGGGTGGGTATTCTGTTCATGTCCGAATCATTCATCGGCGTGGCTTCGGCGGCAATGTTGACGGACGAACCCTTTGGCGCGCGCGAAATAATCGGTACCGTTCTTATCGTCAGTGCAGCGGTTGTCGAAGTGATCAAGCCGCAGGAAATCAAGTCGGGGCCACAGGAAGAACTGGTCGCTACCGCCGAAGGTTCAGCGGAATAATCTGCCAGGGGATTTGGATTCTAATAAGCTTAATAACCCAATTCCGGCCTGACCGGATTAAGCAAAGGTTTGCCGGTGAGAAAAAGCTCCATGTTCCTGAAGAACAGATCAAGGGTCATCGGAACATAGGCATCGCCGTCGTCGGCGGAAACATGCGGCGTGATGATCAGGTTTTTCGTTTCCCACAGACGCGATGCAGGATCGATGGGTTCTGGGTCAAACACATCGAGTATAGCTCCCGCCAGGGTGCCGGCTTCGAGTTTGTCGCAAAGCGCATCGTAATCCATGACCGCTTCGCGGCCGATGTTGACGACGCCAGCTGTCGGTTTCAACAGATCAAGCCTTCTTTTGTCCAGCAGGCCCCGCGTTTGTGGAGTATCCGGCGTCGCCGCCAGAACGTAATCGGCGCGCGGCAGGACATCGTCCAATCGTTCCGTGGTGACGACTTCATCGCAGCCGTCAACTGGATTGCCGCTGCGGTTGACGCCGATAACGTGGACTCCCAATTCGTGCAGTTTCCTTGCCGCTGATCCCCCAAGACTACCGGTTCCGATCACGACAAGCACCTTGCCGGCGATGGGAGAGGCGTAAAGTGAATCATAAACCCTGTTCTTCTGGTTGGTGACAATGGCCGGGATATGGGAATGCAGCATCAGAATGCTCATCAATCCGAATTCCCCTGCCTTTGCTGCATGGACTCCCTTGTTATTGGTCAGTGTTACGTCGTTCGGCAGCCAGTCCATGGGCAGCAAATGCTCAACCCCGGCGCCGATGCAATGAATCCATTTCAGCTTCGGGGCTACTTGGGCGAAGCTTTCCGTTGGCAGGTTCCAGGTCAGAAGAACATCCGCATCCTGCATGGATTGTTCGAAATTATCCGTGTCCCAGTCGATGAAGACATCCAGCTTCCCCTTGATGGATGGAAAATCTTCCAAAGCCTGATCAAAACGCTCTTGGGTTATCGTGAAAACTTCCTCACCCTCTGGTGTGTTGGGAAAAGAGCCCTCGGCCCATCGGTTGTTTTTGACATGAACCTTTATGGTCATGACGGCTCCCTCATGCTTGTTTGAATTCTGTCGTCAGCCCTGGTTCTCGAGGCCATTGGCTTCCAGCTCTTTCAGCCCGCTGATAATGGACGCATCTCTTTCCGCATTGTCGCTGTCCTCGAATTGGAATTGCAGATCCATGACAACCTCGCCGATTTTAAGAAGATACTCCCGATCATCATTGCGGCCCGAAGGCGGCAGGTTAAGGACCGTATCCTGACCATAGGTACGAACGGACATGCCGTCACGCACGAGCGGTTGCGGCGGTAATTTCCCATCGGACAGGTCTCTTATCTGCTTGCGTATACGCCGCCGGTAAAGGGAAATCCCCCTGTCCGTGGGCATGAGGTTCTCTCCCATATGGCGTGAGATGGCGCCCATGCCCTCAACGGCTTCCGAATCCGCAGGCCTTCGTTGTCTTTCTTCGTAAGGCCTGTCGACGACTTCGCCCTGTTCGATCATTTCGCACCCTTCCTGGGAATTGTAATCATGGGGATCGCCTCGTTCACCGAAATTGGCCCAGGCATAGGCGAAGCAGCTCTCGTCGTTGACCGGCACGACCCAGCGGGTAAAGGCGGAACGCCCGAAATAACGCGATTTCGTTCCGTCCGTCGCATAGGCGGCGCCTGCCTGGGTGAAATTGGGCAGGATCAGCTCGTTGACCCGGACCCAGGCGTTGTCGCCGACTCGGCGCGTGGAGGAACCGAGAAAATGGTTTTCGTTGCGTTCGTAAAACTTCAGCATGCCGGATGCCAGCATGCCGTCCGAAAACTGTGGATGGCTGTTTTGCGAGTGCAGGAAGGTCGTGTGCGTCGGATCCAGAATGGCGTCGAGCACCTGGATCCAGTTGCAGCTATAGGGGATTTTGTAAGGCCGGGTGGTTATGCCTTCCGTTTCAAAGGCGTCGTAAATGGGGAAGTCCGGCATGTTTTCCGGCGGCCCCATGTAGGTGAAAATCAGGCCGTTGTATTCGATGACGGGATAGGCCCCGAGGCGTGTACGCTCCCGTACCTGCTGAACGGTTTTTTCATCCGGATCTTCAGCTGGTGTTTCAAGAATTTTCCCGTCCGGGGCGAATAACCAGCCGTGATAACAGCAGCGGATACCGCGGTCCTCGCACTTACCGTATTCCAGCGACGCACGGCGATGTGGGCAGTATTTATGCACAAGTCCGATCTTGTCGCCGCCGCCATAACGGAACAGCACCAGTTCCTCGCCCAGGATTTCTATGGCTTTGGGCAGGTCATCCAGTTCTTCTGTTATAAAAATCGGATGCCAGAAACAGCGCAGGTATTCACCGCACGGAGTCCCGGGGCCGACGCGGGCAATCTGTTCGTCGCTGTCGGCCAGACTGGCGTGATGATAGCCCTGGAAATTCCCGGGCGCATTTAAGCCTTGCAGAGTCGGAGAAACGGATTTTGTCATCTGGAATCGTGCCCCCTATAGTCTAGCATCTTTTAACGATGATTGCGTGATGAGCAATCGTCAGCATTCTTGAATTACTGAAATCGTACGTCAACTGAAAATATCTACGAATAAATCACTTAAAATATATATTTATACGATATCCGTAGATAAAGTGAAAAAAATCAGGCCAATACCAAAAACCGGTGCGCACTGGGTACGCAATTTGATGGCTGCATTGCATGTGTGCAGCCATAAAGTTACAACCCTTACACTGGATTATGTGGTTTTAGAGCAGGTCATGCGCGTCTTTTTTATCCCGGTCTTTGTCTTTCTGGGTCTCTTCTTTCTGGGCCTGGGCGTTTGCGAGGCCTCGGATGGTCTTAAGATAATGTCTCAGAAAAGGGATGGGATCGTTATCTGGTACAACCCGGACGAGGCATCAGGCTCAGCAACGCCCAATCCGGACCTGCCCATGTTCAGCGCCGATGAAATCAACACCATCGCTGATGATCATTGCAGAAACTTCGACATGGATTCTGTTCCTTTGAAGATTGAGTCCCTAGATGGGGGCAAGCAAACCACCTTTATGTGCATGGAGCCGGCGAATTGCCAGTGGTGCAGCAACGATAAGGCGGAATAACCCCGTTTCAGTTCCAGACGTAGATTTTCTTTCCCCGGCTTCATCATCTTCGGGAAACAGTGTAGACTTGAATCCTTCTTACCCAAGAAGGATCAGGTGATGTCCAGGCCAACCCGATGGCTGTTTTTCGTCATTATCGACATCCCCATTGTTTGGGCCCTGTTCTCGACGTTGTTCATGAGTGACGGTCTCTATGCAATCGGCGGGTGGTTCGCTGTGCTCGGTCATTTCCTGGCGGTTTTCGGCACGGCCCTGCTGCTGATCACGGCAATATTCTTATGTGTAAACGTGCTTCTTCTTGTTCCTCTCATGACCATGGCATGGTTGGATATCGAATGGGCGCAGGAAACCCTGACCCGGGTTGAAAACTGGTTTACGCCACATGACGGTTTTTTCCATACGGACGGGTATGATGCGGAAAAGGATAAAACCATGTGGCAGGATATCTTTGATGCCCGCCTGTCATACCGCGCCTCGTTAAGGGAAAACATCTGCACGGCCGTACAGATGGGCGCCCTGCCCATTGCAGCCTTTTTGATACTGGTGATCCTGAAGATTTTCTAGGCGCCTGGGTTTAAACTTATGCTTAATCCTATAAATGGCTTTCACGTAGAAACTTCTTTGGGATTCAACGCCTGAATTCTAGAATAAATGTGTGTGGCGACCTGGGCCCGGGCAGAATCAGTTTTGCCGTAGCAGTATCGACTGGAAAGGGCTGAACAATGGAAAATCATGACCGGCGTAAATTCATGCGTTACGAAATGGAGGCGATGACGCAACTCCATGTGAACGAGGCTACCTATGACAGGGCGTTGAATGACCTGTCGGGCTCCGGCGCATCCCTTCTTGGCAAGAAACCGGCAAACGAAAGTGACGCGCTGAAGATACGGCTTGAAAAATTCGGTGAATTCTCCGCGACCGTGGTCAGGGACTGGGACGACGGTTTTGCCGTCTCTTTTGACGCCCAGGAAGACGACCAGTATTCCCTGCAGGAGGACATCGAGTCCTTCATGCGCGAAAACGATCTGTGGGATGATTGATTTTCTGAAAAATGGTCGGAGTGAGAGGATTTGAACCTCCGACCCCCGCCTCCCGAAGACGGTGCTCTACCAGGCTGAGCTACACTCCGACGATCCTGATGGGGGCGGGTTATAGCGCTCCCTGCACGCCACCGCAAGCGGCGCGTTGATGTTGGGCGCATAAAATTCTTTCGGGTGATGCCAGGAGGATGCCTGTGGGGCGCCGGACCGGAATCTGTCTTAATAAGGACGCTTGATGCAAAACTCGATAAGGACGTGAAAGGCCTCCTTTTCCGGACTGTCGGAAAAGATGCCGAGCGCATCCTTGGCGATGGCGCCGTAATGACGCGCCCTCTCAACGCTGTCTTTCAGGGCGTCGTGCCTGTCCATCAGCTCAATAGCACGTTCCAGATCGCCGTCCTGCTGTTCCAGGTCTTCCAGGGTGCGGCGCCAGAACGCACGTTCCTCGTCATTGCCGCGGCGGAAAGCCAGGATGACGGGGAGTGTGATCTTGCCTTCACGGAAATCATCGCCGATGGTCTTGCCCAGTTCCGCCTGGACAGCGGAATAATCCAGCACATCGTCGATCAACTGGAAGGCAATGCCGAGATTAAGGCCAAAGGCTTCAAGCGCCTCTTCCTCCACCTTGGGCCGTTCGGCGACAACTGCGCCGATCTGGCTGGCGGCCGCAAACAGCTTGGCGGTCTTGGAGGTAATGACTTCCAGATAGGCGGTTTCGCCTGTTTCGGTATCGTTGGCGGTCATGAGCTGCATGACCTCGCCTTCAGCGATCACCGAAGAGGCATTGGAAAGGATGCGCAGCACATCAAGTGAGCCATCTTCCACCATGAACTCGAAGGACCGGCTGAACAGGAAATCACCCACCAATACACTGGCCTGGTTGCCCCAGATGGCGTTGGCGGATTCATTGCCGCGGCGAAGGTCGCTTTCGTCGACCACATCGTCATGAAGCAACGTGGCGGTATGGATAAACTCGACACAGGCGGCCAGCGCCAGGTGCCGTTCGCCTTCGTATCCGCACATTCTGGCGGCCGCCAGCGTCAGCATGGGCCGCAAGCGTTTGCCGCCGGCGGCAACGATATGCCCGGCAAGTTGCGGGATCATGGCGACGGGGCTGTGCATGCGCTGGACGATGAGCGCATTGACGGCCTTCAGGTCCTCGGCCACAAGCTCGGTCAACCGGTCAATAGTCGGTTTCCTGTCACGCTCCCCGTCAAGATTGACGACAACACCCACTTTCCAACCCTTTCCTGATCGCCATGCCGGCGAACTAAAATCCTAGAATGTTTCGGACCGCAGGTAACGAGTGACTTGACCATTGGTCCTTAGGTAAGGAAGCATAGGGACGTGGCCGTAACGTGGTCAAGCATTTGAGCGCCCAAAATCGATCAGGATTACCTGATACATGATTGAACTGACACGCACCAATGATCCTGTTCTGCTTTCCTGGCTGGTCAACCAGCTTGAGCAGGCCGGTATAAAAGCCATGGTGTTCGATACACACACCAGCATCCTGGAAGGCAGCATCGCGGCCATACCCAGGCGGGTCATGGTGTTGGAAGAACACGAAACCGAAGCCAGGCAAATTCTTGCCCAGGCGCCTGCGTACGGGCAGGATGTTGAAACCATCTCCGATGAATCAGGCTCTGAGAACTGGCTGCCGGATCCTGTTAAATCATGACCAAGAACGTTATCTGGAAATATGACCGAAGACGTAAGCCTTGATAAATTGCTTGATGGCCGGGTCGTTCTCCATCAGGCCACAAAAGGCTATCGGGTGGCCATTGATCCCATATTCCTGGCCGCGGCTGTTCCTGCCGTCGACGGTGATACAATTCTCGATATTGGTTGTGGAACGGGTGCTGCCGCACTCTGCCTTGCCGTTCGTGTTCCTGGTGTTACGGTGTTAGGCTTGGAATTACAGCCTGAAATGGTCCGGCTGGCTGATAGGAATGTAAACGCCAATGACCTGAACGACCGGATCAGGATTATCCAGGGCGATGTGATGGTTCCGCCGGATGGAATCTACGAAAGCCAGTTCAACCATGTCATGGCCAATCCGCCCTTCATGGCGGCGCAATCGGGTAACCCGCCGCCAGATCCGGTCCGCGCAACGGCAATGATTGAAAGCCCGGCCGGGATTGAACCCTGGATCGCGTTTGCTTCGAGTGTGCTCAAGCCCAAGGGGACGTTTACGATGGTTCACAGGGCCGATCGCCTGACCGGTATTCTGACGGCTTTGCAGGGGCGGTTCGGCGACATTCGCATCTTTCCCCTCTGGCCGGGGCCGGGAATGGAAAAACCGGCCAAGCGCTTGCTGATACAGGCGCGAAAAGGCGTGAACGCGCCGCTTGAGCTGTTGCCGGGGATGATCCTTCACGAAGAAGACGGCAAATATACGCCTGATGCCGATGGTGTATTGCGGCATGCGGTAAGCATCACCTTGTAAGCCGAACCGTATCTAACGGATTGCGATGATCCCGTCACAGGCGTATCTTCTTACATTATGGGCATTTTATCCAAAATACCTTTTGTCGGGCGCAAGCCTCCAGTTGTTGGCGTGGTTCGCTTAAGCGGCGTTATTGGCCAGGTTGGCAGTTTCCGCCGGGGATTGTCCCTGAACGCCCTGGCGTCGACGTTTAACCGCGCTTTCCGGTTGCGTGGATTGTCGGCGGTGGCCCTGGTGATCAATTCACCCGGCGGCTCACCGGTTCAGTCCGCCATGATCTGCCGCCGTATCAGGCAGCTGGCGCGGGAAAAGGATGTTCCGGTCATCGCCTTTGCCGAAGATGTCGCCGCATCCGGGGGGTACTGGCTGACGCTGGCGGCCGATGAGATATATGCCGATGAGAATTCCATCATCGGTTCCATCGGCGTTCTCAGTTCAGGTTTCGGCTTTACCGGCCTGATGGAAAAGATCGGCGTGGAACGCCGGCTCCATACCGCCGGGGACCGCAAGTCCATGCTCGATCCGTTTCGCGAGGAGGATCCTGAAGATGTCGAGCGCCTCAAGTCCCTGCAGAATGAAATGCATGAAAACTTCCAACAGGCGGTCAAGACACGCCGGGGAGGCCGGTTGAAAGCGGGCGAGGACGTCCTGTTCAGTGGCGAAATCTGGTCCGGACGCCGTGCGCAGGAACTGGGCCTGATCGACGGCATCGGTGATTTGCGGGCCGTCATGAAGGACCGTTTCGGTGATGATGTCCGTTTCAAGATCGTCAGCCCCAAGAAACCCTGGTGGAGCTTCAGGGGTGGCAGGTTGCCTGGCGGCGAAACGCATGGTCCCGGTTTATGGGCCGATGATCTGATCGCCGCTGTCGAAGAGCGTTTCTTCTGGGGTCGATTCGGCCTTTGATGAATTATCCTGTTTCAGCTAAAGCCTTGACCCGGCGGCCCCTAGACCCCTAAAAGATCGACCATGTTCGGATTTTCACTTCCCAAGCTCCTGTTTACCGCCGTTGCCATCGCTCTTGTGATCTATGGTTTCCGTTGGCTAGGACGGTTGCAGCAACGCAATCAACAGCAAGCCAAAAGCGGCTCCAGCCCCCGGAAATCGGGCGGTTCCGCTACTGCTTCGACGCAACGGTCCTCGTCCGCATCGGGTGCTGACGATGTGGAAACGATGATCGAATGCAAGGTTTGCGGCTCCTATGTAGCCGCCAGCGGAGCACGTTCCTGTGGCCGGGAAAACTGCCCCTATCCCGGCTGACGGCCTTCATTTTCAGAGCCTGTTTGAGCCGTGTTGACCCGCCTTATACGGCTGGTTATGTTGCGCTGCATATAAACGACTGCCACACACAGTTGAAAGAGCCGGGCACATGTCCAACGGGGCCAACAAAGACACCTGTTTCCAATCGATCATCCTGGGACTCCAGACGTTCTGGGCCGAACGCGGTTGCGTTATCGTGCAGCCCTTTGATGTCGAAGTGGGCGCCGGCACCTTTCATCCAGCGACGACGCTACGCTCACTCTGGCCCGATGTCTGGAATGCGGCTTACGTCCAGCCTTCGCGCCGGCCCACGGACGGACGCTATGGCGAAAACCCCAACCGGTTGCAGCATTACTATCAGTTCCAGGTGATCATGAAGCCGTCACCGGACAACATCCAGGACATGTACCTGGAAAGTCTGCGCCATATCGGTATCGATCCTGACCTGCATGATATTCGTTTCGTCGAGGACGACTGGGAAAGCCCGACGCTGGGCGCCTGGGGGCTTGGCTGGGAAGTTTGGTGTGACGGCATGGAAGTGACCCAGTTCACTTATTTCCAGCAGGTCGGCGGCATGGACTGTTCGCCGGTGCCGGTTGAACTGACCTATGGGCTTGAGCGGCTCGCCATGTACGTCCAGGGCATCGAGAATGTGTATGACCTGGACTGGGACGGCGTTGACAAGGACAAGGGCGGCAAGACCTACGGCGACGTGTTTCTTGAAAACGAGCAGCAACATTCGGCCTACAACTTCGAGATCGCTGACACGGATATGCTGCGCCGTCATTTCGAGGATGCGGAAAAGGAATGCGCCCGTATTCTCGACGCCCGCAAGCCCTTGCCCGCTTATGACCAGTGCCTGAAGGCAAGCCATCTGTTCAACCTGCTCGACGCCCGCGGGGTTATCAGCGTGACCGAACGCGCCGCCTATATCGGCCGGGTTCGGGCGCTGTCGAAAGCCTGTTGCGAGCAATGGGTCGAGATCCACGAGAATGGGGAGAGCAGCGATGCCTGAACTGCTGCTTGAAATCCTGTCCGAAGAAATCCCCGCCCGCATGCAGGCGCGCGCTGCAGACGATCTTAAACGCCTCATGTGCGATGGCCTGAAGGCCGCCGGTCTCGATTTCGATAATGCGCGTACTTATGTGACGCCGCGCCGCCTTGTCTTCGTCGCCGATAATATCCCGGAAAGCACACCGGATATTTCCGAAGAACGCAAGGGCCCGGCAACGGATGCACCGGACAAAGCCATCCAGGGTTTTCTCGGCTCACTCGGCGGTTTGACGCTGGAACAATGCGAGAAACGCGAAATCAAAGGCCGTGAGTTCTACTTCGCCGTGATTGAGAAGAAGGGAACTGCTTCTGCGGAAGTTCTGCCGGATGTCATCACGGGCGCTCTGTCATCACTTTCCTGGCCCAAATCCATGCGTTGGGCCGATTACGACCTGCGTTGGGTCAGGCCAATTCAGGGTATGCTCTGTGTCTTTAATGGACAGGCGTTAGCGGCAGTTTTTGGTTCGTCGATTGCCGGCGACCAAACTGCCGGCCACCGTTTCCTGTCACCAGATCCTATCACCGTTACGAATTTCACCGACTATCAGGACAAACTCCGTGACGCCAAGGTCATGGTCGACCCCGATGAACGACGTGAACTGATCCAGGCGAAAGCATCAGAACTGGCGGCGGAGGAAGGGCTGGCGGTAAAGGACGACCCGGGGTTGCTTAATGAAGTCGCCGGTCTGGTGGAATGGCCGGTTGTCCTCATGGGCAAGATCGATAATCAGTTCATGGACCTGCCGCCCGAGGTTCTGGTCACCTCCATGCGCTCGCATCAGAAGTATTTCTCCTGCTTGGACAAAGATGGCAACTTCGCCAACCGCTTTATCGTTGTCGCCAACACGGAAACGGTTGATGGCGGCAAACAGGTAATCGCCGGTAACGAGCGGGTTTTGAGCGCACGGCTCTCCGACGCCCGGTTCTTCTGGGATACGGACAGGAAACAATCACTAGCCTCACGCGCGCCGGCGCTGAAAGATCGGGTGTTCCACGCCAAGCTCGGTAACCTGGATGAGAAGGTTGACCGCGTTCAGGCGTTGGCGGCTGATTTGTCGTCCTCCGTTCCGGGCGCGGACAAGGACATGGTGCGTTCCGCCGCGCGCCTTGCCAAAGCGGACCTGTCCACTGGCATGGTGGGCGAGTTCCCCGAACTGCAGGGCGTCATGGGCCGCTATTACGCGCTGAATGACGGTGAGAACACCGATGTCGCCGAAGCCATCGCCGAACATTATGCACCGCAGGGCCCCAATGACATGTGCCCGACAAGACCGGTGAGTGTTTGTGTCTCGCTCGCAGACAAGATCGATACGTTGGTCGGTTTCTTCGGCATTGATGAAAAACCGACGGGGTCAAAGGATCCGTTTGCCCTTCGCCGTGCTGCCCTTGGTGTGATCCGTTTGATTATCGAGAATAATCTGAGGATCAATCTTGCTGAAGTGTTTGCCGCCGTAGGTACTCTTTACGAAGATATCGAAGGATTTACCTGTGATTCTGGAGACCTTCTCGATTTCTTCGCCGACCGCCTGAAAGTTCACTTGCGTGGGCAGGGCGTCCGCCACGACCTGATCGACGCCGTATTTGCCGTTGAGAAAAAAGGCGGCGGGCGCGAAGACGATCTGGTCCGGCTGTTGGCCCGGGTCGATGCCCTGAAAGCATTCCTCGATACCGAAGACGGCGCCAACCTGCTGACGGCCTACAAACGTGCCGCCAACATTCTGCGCATCGAGGAGAAGAAGGACGGCTGCACCTACAACCGCAATGTGGATGCATCGGCGCTTGAGCAGGATGAGGAAACGGCCCTGCTTAGTCATCTTGTGGCTGCGGAAGCGGATATCCTGAAGGCTCTCATGGATGAAAATTTCCAGGACGCCATGTCGGTGCTGGCCACGGCCAGGCCCCTGGTTGATGCGTTCTTTGACCATGTGACCGTCAACTGTGACGACGCAACGCTCCGGGAAAACCGGTTGAATCTCCTGGCACTGGTGCGCCATGCCATGGACCCGGTTGCCGATTTCTCTCGTATTGAAGGGTAATTGCAAATGAGCAAGTGGATTTACGTTTTTGGCGATGGCAAAGCCGAAGGCAATGCTCAGATGAGAGATCTCCTGGGCGGGAAAGGCGCTAATCTGGCGGAAATGTCTTCACTGGGTATTCCGGTGCCTCCAGGGTTCACGATCACGACTGAGGTCTGCAATTACTATACGGCCAACGACAAGACTTATCCTGAAGGCCTGGACGCCGAACTTACGGCTGCCATGCAGAAAATGGAAAAAACCTTGGGCGCAAGTTTTGGCGGCACCGAAAAACCCCTGCTTGTTTCCGTCCGCTCTGGCTCGCGTGCTTCTATGCCCGGTATGATGGATACGGTGCTCAACCTCGGCCTGAACGATGAAACGGTTGAGGCCCTGTCTGCTGCAAGTGGTGATGCCCGGTTTGCCTATGACAGTTATCGCCGATTTATCCAGATGTTCGGAGATGTTGTCCTGGGCGTCGAGCATCACGTTTTCGAAGACATCCTTGAAGATCACAAACTGCGGCTTGATGCGAGCCTCGATACGGACCTTAGCGGTGACGACTGGAAGGATGTCATCGTCGATTACAAACGCGCCGTTGAAAGCGAGCTTGGAAAACCGTTCCCGCAGGATCCGGTTGAGCAGCTTTGGGGCGCTGTCGGTGCAGTCTTCGGTAGTTGGATGAATACGCGGGCGACGGTCTATCGCCGCTTGCACAACATTTCTGAAGATTGGGGTACGGCCGTTAACGTCCAGGCCATGGTCTTCGGAAACATGGGCGATGACTGTTCAACGGGGGTGTGTTTCACCCGCAACCCATCGACGGGCGAAAACCATTTCTATGGCGAATTCCTGGTTAATGCCCAGGGCGAGGATGTGGTCGCCGGCATCCGCACGCCGCAGCCGCTCACCAATGACGAGAAACTGACGCAGGGGAGTGATCTTCCTTCCATGGAAGAAACTATGCCTGAAGTCTTCGGGGAATTGTGCAAGGTTCGCGAAGTGCTGGAGCATCACTACAAAGACATGCAGGACATGGAGTTCACGGTCCAGCAGGGTAAATTGTGGATGCTCCAGACCCGGGGTGGGAAACGCACGGCCAAGGCTTCCCTCGAGATTGCCCTTGATCTGGTCAGGGAGGGTATTATCGACCGGGATGAGGCGGTCAATCGCATTGATCCCAACCAGCTCGATCAGCTTTTGCACCCCATGCTTGACCCTGCGGCCGAGCGGACTGTCATCGGCAAGGGCCTTCCTGCATCGCCTGGCGCTGCAACAGGACGGATCGTCTTTAACTCCAAGGATGCGGAGCTTTGGGCCGCGAACGGTGAAAAGGTCATTCTGGTCCGGACGGAAACCAGCCCGGAAGACATCAGTGGCATGCATGTGTCCCAAGGCGTTCTTACCTCCCGCGGCGGCATGACGTCCCATGCTGCGGTCGTTGCCCGTGGTATGGGCAAACCCTGCGTCTCCGGTGCGGGCGATCTGGCTGTTGACTATGAACACAAGATGTTCAAGGCCCTGGGGCAGGAATACCATGAAGGCGATGTGATAACGCTGGACGGCACCAATGGCGAGGTCATGGCGGGCGCTGTGGATATGATCCTGCCGGAACTGACGGGCGCTTTTGCCGACTTAATGGAATGGGTGGATGAGATCAGGACCCTCGGCGTACGAGCCAATGCTGAAACGCCGGTAGATGCTGAAACCGCCCGCAAGTTCGGTGCCGAAGGGATCGGACTTAGCCGGACAGAACACATGTTCTTCGAGCCTGAACGGATCATTCATATGCGTGAAATGATCCTCGCCAAGGATGAACAGGCGCGCCGGGCCGCCGTAGACAAGCTGCTTCCCTACCAGCGGGAGGATTTTAAAGAGCTATTTGAAATCATGAATGGTCTGCCGGTCACCATCCGGCTGCTCGATCCACCGTTGCACGAGTTCATCCCCCACGGCGATGAGGAAATGCAGGAAGTAGCCGATGCGGCTGGTGTGAGTCTTGCAGCCGTCAAGGAACGGGCAGCCGAACTATACGAAGTCAATCCCATGTTGGGGCATCGTGGTTGCCGCCTTGGCCTGACCTATCCCGAAATCTACGAGATGCAGGCCCGCGCCATTTTTGAAGCGGCAGCGGCCGTGCATGAAAATGGCGGCAGAGCGGAACCGGAAGTCATGATTCCCCTGATCATGAACAAGCGGGAATTTGATTTCTTCAAACAAATGGTTGAGCGTGTGGCAAATGAGGTCATGGCCGAAACTGAGACTGATCTTAAATACATGGTCGGCACCATGGTGGAATTGCCACGTGCCGCGTTGCGTGCTGACGAAATTGCTGAATCGGCTGAATTCTTCAGCTTCGGCACTAATGACCTGACACAGACCTGTTTCGGTTTCTCACGCGATGATGCCGGGTCGTTCCTGGATGACTACTACGGAAAGGGCGTGTTAACGGACGATCCGTTTGTCACCATCGATCAGAGCGGCGTTGGCGAACTGGTCCGGATTGGCGTCGAGCGAGGCCGATCCGTGCGTCCGGACATGAAAATGGGTATTTGTGGTGAGCACGGAGGCGACCCTGCATCCGTTGCTTTTTGTCAGGATGTCGGTCTGGATTATGTGTCCTGCTCGCCCTATCGAGTGCCAATTGCCCGCCTGGCGGCGGCCCAGGCTACCCTACGCCAGAAGAAATGACGCATTCGCTTAACGGCGAACAAATACGGTGAAATCAGGCAGACCGTAGTTTGTGACGATTTCCACGTTCTTGGACATGTTTTCCCTACAGAATGCTTCGAAGTCTTCCGGAACGGCGTAATACAAGCCGTCCATGGGCTCGGCTTCGGCAATATCGAGCATGTTGAAGGCAAGTGCTTTGTTTGTTTTTCCCCACAGGTGTTTAAGTGACATTTGGGTATAGGTAAGCCAATCTGCCTCATTGGCTTCCAGTTTCAGATTAAAAGTACCGGAAACGATGGAATAATCGGCTGGCTCTTTGACATACATCCGATGATGAAACGAGGCGCGAGGATCCCTGATCCTGGTCGTACAAGCATCAAGTAATGCTTCGCAGATATCATAGCCCCGGTATTCACCACCTCGCAGAATCGGATGAGATTTCAAAAAATCGTACAAGGCGCCATACCCGCAACCCAGATCCGTAATGGTGGAATCACCCCTGGCAATATCTTCCGGGTCGAACACACGGCACAATATCTCAAAACGTTGCCGAACGTTTTCCTGATTACTCCAGAACACACCCTTCGGCGTTGCGCCATTTTGGCGATATCGAAGGCGATAAGCCGTTGTAACAGGCAGCAACATGCTGTTGATGCCCTTTAAAACGGACTCAGGGGAGCCTTCAGGGTGAAAAACCTCACCGGGGTTTGAGATATTGTCTGCCGGGAAAGCGCGCTTAAAAAGGTTTTTCAGCACATTGCCCATTCAAAGCGTCATCCAGTCGGGCTTCCTGGGCGTTATAACGGCCTGGCCTGCGCTCAGGGTTGATTTGGGGTTTGCGGCTTCGTCCAGATAATCCAGCCGGATCAGCGCCATGCCCTCGTTCCCGCAGGATGAGCGCATTTCCCCAGCTTCACGATCATCTGCCATGATCGGCGTTCCGGATTCCGGAGCGGAGCCTTCAATCGTCACAGGCAACAAGCGTTTTTTGACAAGCCCCCGATGTTTTGTCCGGGCTGTCACTTCCTGGCCCATATAACAGCCTTTATGCCAGTCAACGCCATTCAGCTCGTCAAATCCATTTTCCAGCAAGACGGATTTTTCAACGATCAAGTCGCGGCTTGAATCCGGAAGTCCCAGGCCGATGCGGTGGAGGTCATAAGACTTGGCATCTGTGGCCTGAAAAGACGGATCGTTAAGAATGTCGTCTGTATCATTACTCGGAACGATAAGGCGGGCGCCGGCTTCGCTGAGTCTCGGGTCAGTGAAGGCAATGCCGGATCCATAAGTGATACAAGCTCCCGGCTCAGCCGGCAGGGAAAGGGTTTCAAGGGATCCCGCGCCAAAAACAACGGCAACATTATAACCTTCGGTAATGTTCGTAAGTGTTACGTTGGCGCGTAATTTGTAGAGGCTGAGACGTTTGATGAATTCCTCTATGCGGCCGTTATCCGTTTCAATAAGGATTTGTCCGTCATGCTCCGCCATGAAGAAATCAAACAGGAACTTGCCTTGGGGCGTGAGGAAAGCGCCGAAACCGGTTCTGTCTGATGAGACCTTTTCCGTATCATTGGAAACGATACCCTGCAAAAAGGTTCGCGCGTCATCACCGGTGACGGATATGACGCCCCGGTCAGGCAGGATTGATATGTACGGTTTGGTCATCTGTTAACTCCGTGAACAAGTATAACACCCTGGATAGAAGTTGTCCGTTGTGCTGTCCAGTCACGGAAGTAAGGTGGCAATGGATGCGATGCAAGGCCTTTCCCTTGCAAGTCATTGGTTTCCAATTATAAAGATGGGTAGCGTTTTATCTGATGACGCTGTTCCTGGACCTATGGACGCCCAAATGCGCATCCTTTTTATTACCGCAACCCGCGTTGGCGATGCCGTGCTTTCTACGGGTGTACTGAAACACCTGTTATCTGAATATCCCAATGCACGCGTAACGATCGCTTGTGGACCAGCGGCTGCAGGACTGTTCGAATCTGTGCCGGGCCTGGAGCGGATTATCATTCTGAAAAAGAAAAAATACTCGCTGCACTGGCTGTCTTTGTGGGCGACGAGTGTCACGCGATTTTGGGACATCGTGGTTGATTTCAGGAATGCGCCTCTCAGTTACCTTGTCCCTTGCCGAAAGGCCTGGCATCTCGGCAGGGAAAATATGTCCGATCATCGGGTTGTGAGAATGGCAGGGGTTCTTGGGCTGCAGAACAAACCTCCTTCCCCCTATCTCTGGACGGCCCAGAAACATAAAGACCGCGCAGCCGAAGTCCTGAAAGGGGGAGGGCCGTTGTTGGCATTGGGACCGGTGGCAAACTGGCGACCGAAAACCTGGGCGGCGGATAATTTTCTGGAATTGGTAAATCGATTGACCTCCCCGGAGGGCATTCTGCCCGGGGCCCGTATTGCCGTATTCGGCACGGAATCTGAGCGACAACAGGCCGAAAAACTGATCAGGGCACTGCCGCCGGATCGTGTGCTCGATTTGATGGGGAAGCTTAGTCTGCTCGAAATTCAGGCATGCCTTGAACAGGCGGACATGTTCATCGGCAACGATTCCGGGCTTATGCATATGGCGGCGGCGGCCGGCACACCGACTTTGGGCCTGTTCGGCCCCAGCCGGGAAGAGCACTATGCGCCCTGGGGCGAACTGACGATGGCTGTTCGCGGTGAACTTGACTATCATGACGTGTTTCCAGAGGGTTACGACTATCGTAATGCCGATGGTTATGACCTTATGTCCAGTTTGACGGTTGATAAGGTCCACGAAGCGGCCGTCCAGTTATGGCGGAAGGTCAAGACATCGTCGGGCGCAGGATGATCATGACAAGTGAGTCGGAAAATCAAATACTTCTTTCTGCCCTTGTGGTCGCTCACAACGAGGAAGACCGGTTGGATGCCTGTCTTCAACGTTTGACGTTTGCCGATGAAATCGTCGTTGTTCTTGATAAATGCACGGACAACTCAAAATCTATTGCTTCACAGTATACGGACAGGCTTCTGGAGGGTGACTGGGATATTGAAGGTGATCGGCGGAATGAAGGATTGAATTTTTGCCGTGGCGAGTGGGTGTTGGAAGTGGATAGCGATGAGTGGGTGACGGATGAGCTTGCCCGTGAAGTGAGGCAAGTTATCGGTTCCACTTCCTTCGATTGGCATGAAATTCCCGTTGATAACTATATCGGTGACCGGCTTGTCCGCTATGGATGGGGTGGTTCTTTTGGCACGTCGTCGGTGCCCCGGTTGTCACGGAAAGGTGTAAAGGTCTGGGGGCAGCAATCCGTTCATCCCGGCTTGACGTGGAACGGAACAAAAGGGCCGCGTCTGAAAGGTTGCCTGGTCCATCACGTTGACAGGGATATTACGGATACCATTCGACGCCTCAATAGCTACAGTTCAGCCAAGGCGCGGGATTTGCGCGCCACCGGCAAGATCGGTTCTACGGCCAACAATGTGCGCCGTTTCTTTTCCCGGTTCTTCAAGTGCTATGTGATGCGCAAAGGGTATCGGGAAGGCGGATATGGCTTGCTGATTGCCCTTTGCGCCGGCCTGTACCCGTTGCTCTCGCACCTTAAGGCCAAGCTGGAGGATAACTGATGCGGGTCCTGCAAGCCATGGCGGGCGCCCATCATGGCGGTGCTGAATCCTTTTTCGAGCGGCTCGTCATCGGCTTGTCCAAAACCGGCCTCGACCAGAAAGTTATTATCAGGAAAGATGTAGAGAGAGCGAGGCGTCTAAATGACGGCGGTGTTGAAACAACGCAATTGCCATTTGGCGGGGTGCTGGATTTTTGTACGCCTTTTGCGCTTCGGAAGATCTGCAAGACCTATAAGCCGGATATCGTGCTGACGTGGATGAACCGGGCGACACGTCTGATGCCGCAAGGTCCCTATCAGTTCGTCGCCCGCCTAGGTGGATATTATGATCTCAAATACTACAGGCGTTGTGATCATCTGATCGGCAATACCCCGGATATCGTCGATTACCTGATAAAAGAGGGTTGGCCTGCCGAGCGAGCGCATTACGTTCCAAATTTTGTCAATGCCAACAACGCCGAGCCAGTCTCACGATCGGTTCATTCGACACCCGATGAGGCGCCGTTGCTCCTGACTATGGGCAGGCTGCATAAAAACAAGGCGTTTGATGTCTTGCTCAAGGCGTTGCCAGGAATTCCGGATGCCATTCTCTGGATTGCCGGTGAAGGACCGGAACGAGAGAATCTGGAGAAGCTGGCGCAGAAGCTGGATATCCAGGATCGTGTCCGTTTTCTCGGCTGGCAGCAGAACATAAACGCTCTGATCAAGACCTGTGATGTTTATGTATGTCCATCCCGCCACGAACCTCTGGGCAATGTTGTTATCGAGGCCTGGGCCGGCAACCGGCCTGTCGTTGCCGCGTCAAGCCAGGGGCCTTCCCAGCTTATTGAAGACGGTGTAACCGGGTTGCTGACGCCGGTCGATGCCCATGATGAACTAGCCTCACGGATCTGTCAGGTGCTTGGCGATAGATCGCTTGCAGATCAATTGGCGACAAATGGATTTGCAGAATACGAACGCCTATACACGGAGCAGGCTGTGGTCGAGCAATACCTTGCGTTCTTTAACCGCTTGGGGGAGTCCCGGTAAATGTGCGGTATAGCAGGAATCGTAACGGCCGACGGATCCCGCCCCGACGAGGAACTGCTGGACCGGATGGTTGCCGCCATGGCGCATCGGGGGCCGGATGGGCAGGGGCGGCATGTACGTGTCGGCGCCGGGATACTTCAGGTTCGCCTGGCTATTATCGATCTAGAGGGTGGTGACCAGCCGATTTTCGGGCCGAGCGGCGAGGACGGGCCAGCCATCGTTGCAAACGGCGAGATTTACAATTACCGGGAATTACGCCAAAGCCTGACAAACTGCCGCTTCAGGACACAATCTGATTGTGAACCGCCATTGCACCTCTATATGCAGCACGGCCTTGAATTTATCCGCCATCTCCGGGGCATGTACGCCATCGCTATTGACGATCCCGTTCACGACCGGGTTGTCTTGGCGCGCGATCCCTTTGGTATCAAACCGCTTTACTACGCCCAGGTCCCCCAGGGGTTTGTCTTCGCTTCCGAGGCGCAGGCGATCATCGCTTCCGGTCTCGTAACGCCTTCAGTCGTGGAAGGAAAACGTAGCGAGGTTCTGCAACTCCAGTTCAGTACGGGCAGTCAGACGCCGTTTGAGGGCATTCACCGGGTGCTGCCGGGTGAGGTGCTGATTGTCCGGGGTGGTGAGATAATCGAACGCCACAGGCAGGTCGCACTGCCGGATAGCGGTGTCAGGGGGGTATCCGAAACGGATGCCCTGAAGCTGCTTGATGATTACCTGATGGAAAGCGTAACGCTGCACCAGAGGGCCGATGTGGACTATGGCATGTTCCTGTCAGGCGGCATCGATTCATCGGCTATCCTTGCCATGATGGCGCGCCTGAATGTTCGTCCGGTTCATGCCTTTACGGTGGGGTTTGAAAGCTCCGGTGTTCATGATGAGAGGGAGCAGGCCAGGCGAATCGCCGCCAGTGTCGGTGCGGAGCATGACGAGGTAATTTTAACGGAACAGGACTTCTGGAGCCTGCTGCCCCGTGTGGCTGCGGCCATGGATGACCCGGTGGCGGATTACGCCGTGTTGCCGACCTACAAATTGGCCAAGACGGCCCGTGATGCCGGGCTGAAAGTCATCCTGTCGGGCGAAGGCGGCGATGAGCTGTTCGGCGGATACGGGCGATACCGCCGGGCGTCCCGTTGGCGCCTGTTCGGCGGCAGGCACATGCGTTCGAGCGGCGCCCTGGACGATCTTGGGTTGTTACGTGCGCCGCCTGTTGGATGGCGGGACGGCATCGCCGAGGCGGAGCAACGCGAAGGGAAGCCCGGCAGGACCGGCCTGCAAACGGCGCAGGCCGTCGATATAGCCGATTGGCTGCCCAATGACCTGCTGACCAAACTGGACCGCTGCCTGATGGCTCATGGCGTCGAAGGCCGCGTGCCGTTCATCGATCCCGTGCTGGCGGATTTCGCTTTCAGGCTGCCGGATCGGCTCAAGACCCGGCGGCGTATGGGCAAATGGCTGCTCAGGCGTTGGCTGGAAACGGCCTTGCCTGAATCCCAACCTTATCATCACAAGATGGGTTTCACCGTGCCGGTCGGAGATTGGATCGCCTCGCAGGGTGGGCGCCTTGGCGCTTTGCTGAAAGATTTGCCCGCCGTGCAGGAAACATTCGATACCGAAGCTCTTTCCGGGTTGTTCAGTAATCTGAACGTCGGCGGCTCAAAGAAACACGGACAGGCAGCCTGGAATATCCTGTTCTTTGCGTTATGGCATCATCACCATATTGAGAACCGTTCCATGGAAGGTGATGTCTTTGACGTTCTCTCCCAATCCTAGAGACAGGCATTCCACCTTTGAGGAACGCCTGATCTCAGGACAGGGCGCATCATTGATCAGCTTTCGAGTTCGGCGATTTCCTTGTTCATCGCCTGCCAGTTCTCACCGGTGGCGAGCAGGCAGCTAACGCCGTCAGGGCGTGTAACGAAAATCGTCCACGATCCTTCTGGCGAGGTGAACACCTCGATGATCATGCCGTTGTTGGTCAGTCCGAAGGCGGAAGCCTGCTCATGATAGGACTGTTCCAGCTTGTCGGTGACCGCCTGCCTGAGCGCGCAGGCGTTTTGAGCCTGGGCAGGGGGTGTATAAAACAGGGCGCTTAACAAGATTAACAGAGCGCCCATGATGGTCATGTGCAAACGTACCATACTACGCTCCAATCTTCGCTGAACCACCGAAGCCCCGAAGGCGGTTCCGTGGCCTATGGATTGATTGCCGGTACCGGGGCTTGCCGGGTCATATCAACCCTTGATTAACCATAGTGTACCCGTCAAAGGGTTAACGAAGTGTTCCGCATGGTCGGTTGTTTACGAGGGCGGTATAATCAGATGATTTTAAGAAAGAAATTGACAATCCCGCGCCCTCGCGGCATCCCGGGCGTGTTCAGGAGAACCAATAATGACGGAAACCCAATCCCTGCAGATCAGAAGGCCGGACGACTGGCACGTGCATTTCCGTGACGGCGAATTGCTCAAGGCAGTCGTGCCCTATACCGCCGGTCAGTTCTGCCGCGCCATCGTCATGCCAAACCTGTCGCCACCCGTAACCTCCACCGCCGCCGCTGTCGATTACCGTGACAGGATCATGGCTGCGGTTCCGGATGGCATCCGCTTCGAGCCGTTGATGACCCGCTACCTCACCGACGATACGGATATCGAGGACATGTCCGCCGGTTTCCGGGACGGCGTCTTCACGGCGGCCAAGCTGTACCCGGCCAACGCGACGACGAATTCCGCCTTCGGGGTAACGGATATGGCCCGTATCGCCAATGTCCTGGAACGTATGCAGGCGGACGGTATGCCGCTACTGGTTCACGGCGAGGTGACGGACGGCGATGTGGACGTTTTCGATCGCGAAGCTGTCTTCATCGACAAGGTCATGACGCCGATGGTGAAGGACTTCCCGGACCTGAAAATCGTCTTCGAGCACGTCACCACCGAAGACGCCGTCCGGTTCGTCCAGGCGCGTCATGCAGAGGCGCCCGGGAAGATGGGCGCCACCATTACGGCGCACCATCTGATGATCAACCGCACGGATATCTTCCGGGGCGGTATCCGCCCACACCTTTACTGCCTGCCTATTGCCAAGCGCGAAAAGCACCGCCTTGTGCTGCGTGAAGCGGCCACGTCGGGCGAGGGACCGTTTTTCCTGGGTACCGATACGGCGCCCCATACGGTGGCGGCAAAGGAAACTTCGTGCGGTTGCGCCGGCGTGTTCTCGGCGCCCGTCGCATGTCAGGTCTACGCTCAGGCCTTTGACGAAGAAGGCAAGCTCGATGCCCTGGAAGCCTTCGCCTCACTAAACGGCCCGGCTTTCTATGGCCTCCCGGTTAACGAAGACACCATGACCCTGGAGCGTGTGAAATCGGACCCGCCGGCACGCCTGCGCCTGCCGGGTGGCGATGAGATCGAGCCCTTCTTCGCCGATCGCCCGTTGATGTGGGATATCACAACTTCCTGACCATGCCTTTGAAAATGCAGGGTTTCACTTGTGAATGGCCCGAAAATGGTGGTTAAATACCGCCTCAGATAACGAACAAGGCGGGAATCCGCCATAGGGAGTAAACAGGGGAGATTCAGGGGGGAACATGTCTGACACGGTACCTGCCCTTGTTGTCGAAGACCTGCACAAGAACTTCGGCAGCGTCGAGGTGCTAAAAGGTGTTTCCATGACCGCCCATCAGGGCGATGTCATCTCCATGCTGGGCTCGTCAGGCTCCGGCAAGAGCACCTTCCTGCGCTGCATCAACCTGCTCGAGACCCCCAATGCCGGCACCGTCACTGTGCATGGCGACACTATCCGCATGACCACGGACCACCACGGCGATCCCAAACCAGAAGACATGAAACAGGTAACCCACATCCGCGCCCGCCTCGGCATGGTGTTTCAGAGCTTCAATCTGTGGTCGCACATGACGATCCTGGAAAATGTCATCGAAGCGCCGATCCATGTGCTGAAGCAATCGAAGGCGGAAGCCATTGAGCGGGCCGAAGCCATCCTGCATAAGGTCGGCATGTACGACCGCAAGGATTACTACCCGGCCCATGCTTCCGGCGGGCAGCAGCAGCGCGCCGCCATTGCAAGAGCCCTTGCCATGGACCCGGAAGTCATGCTGTTCGACGAGCCTACCTCGGCGCTGGACCCGGAACTGGTGGGCGAGGTGTTGCGCGTGATGCGGGACCTGGCCGACGAAGGCCGCACCATGGTCGTCGTCACCCATGAAATCGGATTTGCCCGGGACGTTTCCTCGGATGTGATTTTCCTGCACGAGGGACGGATCGAGGCGGAAGGGCCGCCGGACGCCATGTTCGGCAACCCTGAATCGGAGCGTTTCCGGCAGTTCCTGTCGACTTCGCTAAATTAACATTAGGAGATTAACGCGCCCGTTATCGGGCAATGATAACGGGATTTATTAACCAGGGAGAAAAAGAAATGAAATTCAGAAAACTTCTATCCATCGCCGTCGCCGCGTTTCTTGCGCTGGCTGCGGGCCAGGCCGTCGCCGACAGCCACCCATTGCGTGTGGGCGTTGAAGGCGCTTACCCGCCGTTCTCGTGGAAAGAGCCGGACGGCACGCTCAAGGGCTTCGACATAGATTTCGCCTATGAGGTCTGCAAGCGCCTGAACCGCGAATGCGTTCTCGTCGAGCAGGACTGGGACGGCATCATTCCCGCCTTGCTGGCCAAGAAGTACGACGTGATCATCGCGTCCATGTCGATTACCGAAGAGCGCAAGAAGAAGATCGACTTCTCCATCAAGTACTACAACACGCCCGCCAAGATGATCGCCAAGGAAGGCACCAGCCTGACGGACAGCAATGAATCGCTGGCCGGCAAGCGTGTTGGCGTGCAGCGCGGCACCACGCACCAGTGCTACGTCGAGAAGTTCTTCCCCGACGCCGAACTGGTCATGTACGGCACCCAGGAAGAGGTCTTCCAGGATCTGGCCGCCGGCCGTCTTGACGCCCAGCTTTCCGACTCCATCCAGGGACTCGAAGGCTTCCTGCAGACCGACGCTGGCAAAAGCTTCGCCTTCATGGGCGGTGACCAGGTTGACGTCGAATGCATGGGCGAAGGCGCAGGCATTTCCATGCGCAAGGGCAATGACGAGTTGCTCGCCGCCATCAACAACGCCATCCAGGCCATCCGCGCCGACGGCACCTACATGAAGATCAACAACAAGTACTTCGCCTTTGACATCTATGGTGGCTGAGGCTTGACCTGAAAACGGGGGCGGCGAGGGGCTAAAATGCTCCGCCGCCCCTTTTTTCCATCTCTATTCCTACTGCCTTGTTTTGACCCATTGACCTGAAGGACCGCCGGACCGACGCCATGGAAGCCATCTACGATTACCGCATGTCGTTGCTGTCCGGTACGCTGGTGACAATCGAGCTGGCGCTGGGATCCCTGCTGCTGTCCGTGCTCCTGGGCCTGCTGGGTGCCTGGGCCAAGCTGTCGAAATCCACGGTCGCCCGCAGGACCGCCGGCGGCTATACGACCCTGATCAGGGGCGTGCCCGATCTCGTCCTGATGCTGGTGCTGTTCTACGGTGGCCAGCAACTGATCAACGACCTGGGCGACGCTACCGGTTTGTGGGGGTATGTGGAGATCAACCAGTTTACCGCCGGGGTCGGTACCATCGGCTTCATCTTCGGCGCCTACATGACGGAAACCTTCCGGGGCGCCGTGCTGGCTGTCCCTAAGGGCCAGATCGAGGCGGGCATCGCCTACGGCATGACGAAACGGCAGGTCTTCACCCGGATCCTGTGGCCGCAGATGGTGCGCTTTGCGCTGCCCAGTTTCACCAACAACTGGCTGGTGCTGATCAAGTCCACGGCGCTGGTATCCGTGATCGGCCTGCAGGACGTGGTCTATAACGCCTTCACCGCCGGGCGCTCCGTGCGCCAGCCCTTTACCTTCATGATCGCCGTGCTGGTCATCTACCTGATCCTGACCGCCATTTCCGATTTCGGCCTCAGACGGGTCGACCGAAAGTATTCGGTCGGCGTGCGCCGGGCCTGAGGGGAGGGGTAACGCATGGCCGCGGAAACTACCCAGAACACCGTCAGCGAAACCCCGGTCTTCGACTGGCTGGTGTTGGTCAGCGAAAACTATTCGCCGCTGGATTTCATGCTGGTGGCAGAACATTTCGACAAGTTCCTCTATGGCGTGGTGATCACGCTGGAGCTCACCTTCCTGGCCCTGCTGCTGGGCGGGCTGCTGTCTATTCCCTTGGCTATAGCTCGGGCCTACAAGCATCCGGTTTTCAACGGGCCCATCTGGTTCTTCACCTACTGTTTCCGCGGCACGCCGCTGCTGGTCCAGACCTACATGATCTATTACGGCCTGGCGCAGTTCGATTTCATTCGCGAGAGCTTCCTGTGGGACCCGATCCTGTCCAAGGCGTGGTGGTGCGCGCTGATCGCCTTTACGCTCAATACGGCGGCCTACACCACCGAGTTCCTGCGCGGCGCTATCGAGGCCACGCCGTTTGGCGAGGTGGAAGCCGCCAAGGCGGCCGGTATGTCGCCCGGGACCATGATGCGGCGCGTGATCCTGCCGTCCTCTTTCCGCCGCGCGCTGCCGGCTTATTCCAACGAGGTCATCTTCATGCTGCACGGCTCGGTCATCGCGTCGACCATCACCTTGCAGGATATCCTGGGTGTGGGGCGCTGGCTCAACGGGCGCTATTATCTGGCCTACGAGGGCTTTATCACGGCCATGATCCTCTACATGATCCTGGTGTTCGCCATCACCCGCGGCTTTAATTTGTGGGAGCACCACTGGCTCGGCCACTTGCGGGAGCGGACGGAAAAAGCCGATGCGGTCAGCGGGGAATTGAAGCCGAAGATGTCGCTTTTGGGGCGTTAGGGGCAAGCCACCTAACGTGTCTGGACCGATTGGTGCAAGTCACAACATTACATCAATACATGATTTTTTATTCATAGTCCTGGACCCCCGCCTTCGCGGGGGTGACCGTATTTGGCGTTTTAAAGTCGTCATTCCCGCGCAGGCGGGAATCCAGACCGGTATGCAGCGCTCAAAACACCGGTTCCGGGTAGGGTGATCCCACCCGGGTTAAGTCATTGAAATTCAACAAAATGTAGACTTTTGTCTACTTTTGTAGACTCATGCTTTTCCTACCCTTCTGGTTTTCTAACGATTCCAAGGGCTTAAGGTCGGAATTTTCCATAATAATGTAGACTTTTGTAACGCGGCCTTCCCAAATCCCTAAAAATTACCGCACCTGGCTGAACCTGGCTCAAGTGCGGTCATAAAGTGTTCATATGCAGGCATACGAAATCACCTCGATAGACGTATTCACCATGTCAAAGAACATAAAACCAAACTAGGAATATAAGCATAATTTAAGGCAAAAGTCAAGAAAAATCGCCCTGGATTCTGGTGTTCAGGCATGCTTTTCCACATGATTTATTCCCTCCTTGATTCTTCATTTTCATAATAAAATACGTAATCAGGTTTTGTTCCCTAGAAGTTTCAAGTCGATCCAACATGGCGGATTTGAAAGATTCTGAAGGTTAAAGAAAGAGAGATCAAAATGCAGAAAATAAAAACCGCACTTTTTTGTAGCGTCATAATGATTTCCATGACGTCACAGGTGTTAGCCCTTGATTGTGAAAGTGAAGTTATGTCTGCAGAAAAATCCGTGACGTTGGCGAATGAAACCATAAAAACAGTTGAAAAGGCTTCTCAAAGAAGTCGCATTCGAATTCTTGTTGATGATGCGAACATGTTTTTGTTATCGGCAAAGTCTCTTTGTAAAAGACCAAAAGCAAGCAGTCTTACGAAAGCGCGAGCCATGGCCAGGGCTTTGGCGGCATCGGGATCTGCAAAAGCCGCCGTGGCTCTAGCGGAAGACTATAAAAATCCACAAGCAACCACGCCTTGATTTAGGTTGTTCGTTAGGTCCATCATTCCTGTTTCAGTGGAGAATTTTGGTGCTTAATGGCTAACAAACCTTCGTCCGTTTCTTTCGAACAATCTTCTTCGGTGGCTACACTGGGTAACTCACTGGCCGGTGTTGCGGCTTTGCTTCTCAGTACTGCCGTCCTTCTCATGGGGAACGGACTGCAAGGCACACTCATCCCAATTCGCGGGAATATTGAGAGTTTTCAGTTTTTTGAACTGGGTCTTTTAGGTACCGGTTATTTTTGCGGGTTTATTTTTGGGTGCGTTACGGGGCCGTTGCTTCTACGGCGGGGTGGGCACATCCGAACATTCATGGCAATGGCGTCAACGGCTTCGGTCATGCCCTTGCTCCATTCAATCGCTCTGGAGCCCCTGATCTGGTCCCTGTTCAGGGCGATTACCGGATATTGTTTCGCTGTCTTGTATATCGTAATCGAAAGTTGGCTTAACGAGAGAACAACGAACGAGCACCGAGGGGCGATTTTTTCGATCTACACCATCATCAATCTGACGGTCATCACCATAGGCCAAATGATGATTTCCCTAGATGATCCGGCCTTGTTCGGCTTGTTCGCTGTCGCATCTATCTTGGTGTCTCTGGCAACGGTTCCGGTGGCTTTTACAAAAGTGTCTGCGCCAGCCTCACCTTCTTTTGTCATGCCGAACTTGATGGAGCTCTATCGAAATTCACCGGTCGGTTTTGCCGGATGTTTGGCAGTAGGTCTTGCGAATGGCGCATTCTGGACCTTGGGGCCGGTCTTTGCGCAGAAACAGGGCCTCGATGTGACGGGGGTTGGCTTGTTCATGAGCATGGTGGTCATAGGCGGCGCCATTACACAATGGCCCCTGGGAAAGACGTCCGACCGCATTGACCGGAGAATTGTCATTGTGGCATCTGCGGTGATCGCTTCGATTGCTTCCATCATCATGGCCCTGTTGCCAAGCAATACAGAAATTCTTGTGTTGATCGCCGGCGCCTGCTTTGGCGCCGGCGCCTTTCCAATCTATTCATTGGCCGTCGCCCATGCAAACGACCACGCCTCACCATCAGAGATGGTCAAGATATCCAGTGGGCTGTTGTTGGTATATGGCCTTGGCGCCGCTATCGGGCCGCTTATCCCGCCGATTTTGGAGAATGTCATAACCAATTCCGCTCTATTTGCCTTCACGGGTTCTGTGTACGTGTTGTTTGCCTTGATCGTCGTCTGGCGCATGCGCCGCCGCGCTCCTATCAGTGATGAAGATCGAGTCAGTTTTAATGACTCCATAATTTCAGCCCAGACAGTTTCACAAGTCGTCACAGACACGATCCTGACGGAGGGTGAGCCCGTCTCGCGGGAAGTTAAGGATGATGATGTCCAGGAAGAGGATGATTACGTCACCTGAGGAATGAACCAAAGGAATGCTTTTCTCGTGCTTTGTTGGGCTCTATCGCACAACGGACACGGGGAGCGTAAAATCATGAAACCTCTGCATTTCATAATAGGGCTCGCAGTAGGACTAAAGTGTTAAACGAAATCGTTTAGGATTGTGACCAAGGGATTTGCAGGCTTTCATCGAGGAAATGAAATACCTATCTCAACCTCAAACCTGCTGATAATGTTATCGAGGGTTTGTTATGTCTGATAATGGCGTTTTAGAAATGAACAGTGAATCCGGTCTCATTACCGCATGGGTATTTGACGGAAAGGGCGGCGGTCGGGAAACCGACTGGCAAGGCGTGAATTCATGGCAGGCCGGTGACGGTCCTCTGTGGGTTCATTTGGACCGGAAGGATGAATCCACCGTTGACTGGCTTTTGAATAACAGCGGATTGAATGTCACGACGGCGGAAGCGTTGTTGGAGGAAGAAACCCGCCCTCGTTTCTTTTCGGATGATGATGGGTTGCTGGTCATCCTGCGGGGAGTGAATCAGAATCCGGGCTCAAACCCTGAGGATATGGTCGGGCTGCGCATATGGATTGAGGAAAACAGGGTCATCACCGTCCGTATGCGTAAGCTCATGTCCATTCAGGACATCCGAGACCAGCTCTCCACCGGCAAAGGGCCCAAAACGCCAGGAGGCTTTCTTGTTTCCGTCGCCGACAGGCTGGTGTCACGCATGGCCCCGGTCATCGAGGAACTGGAAAATCAACTCGACGACCTTGAAGCCGGCCTCGATGAGACGGAACACAAGGTATCCCGTCAGATCATCCGTAGCCTTAGAATCAAGGCGATTGTCCTGCGCCGATATCTGGCGCCGCAACGCGATGTCTTGATCTATCTTAGTCTGGAATCAGATGAAGAAGACGGCGCCGACTGGCTCAATGCCAGACAGCGGAGACGATTGCACGAGGTGGCCGACCGCACGACACGATTGGTCGAGGAATTGGATGAGGTGCGTGAGCGCGCCAGTATTTTGCAGGACGAACTGATCACGCGGCTCTCGGAGTCCATGGGGCGCATCACCTACGTGCTTACTGTTGTTGCAGCGATCATGTTGCCGCTCTCCTTCATAACCGGTTTACTGGGCATCAATGTGGGCGGCATCCCCGGCACGGATAATCCATGGTCGTTTCTGATCGTTTGCATTGGCCTCGTCCTATTGGGGGGCCTGACCTTCTGGTTGTTCCGGCAAAAGAAATGGTTGTAGGGATGGTTGGGTTTTCAATGTTCTCAATGAGCCAACGGCCAAATCTCGCTAAGTCATCTCTGACACGATCGATAATCGTCAAGATGGCGGCAGCCATTGCTGTTGTTTTCACGATTTGTCTCGTTCAGCCTGTTACGGCGCAAGAAGTAACACCCGAAGAGGCCGAGAAAACCATCCAGTCGCTGGAGAAGTCGCTGGAGCAGGTCTCCGACCAGATTATCCAGGGTTCCCTGACACCCGCCGAGACAGGTATTTATCTTAAACGGCTCGAAGACATTATCAGCAAGTCTCACACCTTTAGCGAAAAGGCGGAAGCGCGCAGAAGTAACTATCAGAGCCTGATAGACGCCCTGGGCCCACCACCAGGCGAAAGCGCCCCACCGGAAAGCGATGAGGTTCGTGAAAAAAGAAAGAACCTGTCTTCGCTGCTGGCCAGTTCCGGGGGGCGAATCAAGCGCGCCGGCCTGGTGGCGACGGAAGCGGAGCTTTTACTCGGTGAATTAACCCGCGCCAACCGCGCCCGCCTTACCGAGAAATTGTTTGAACAAGGCGTTTCGCCCATCGCCATCGACCCATGGCTCGTCGCTATTCCTGAATTTGTCACGCTATCGGTTGTTACCTTCGTTAAAACGCCCTTGAACTTGATGACCGTACTGGCTGCTCAATCCAACCGGCTGGATGATATATCCCTGGCGATGGCGCTGGCCGTGCTGGTCGTCGTTGTGGCATGGCCGACTCGGCGCCTGCTGCTGGAACGTTACGGCCGAAGATCTGATGAAAAACAGCCCACTTATACCCGGCGCGTCGTCGCGGGCTTTGTCGAGGGCATAGCCCGCGGCCTGATCCCGGCGCTTTTCGTGTTGGCTGTCTGGTTGCTGCTGGCCGACCCGGAGATTTTGGGTGAACGGTTCGCCATTATTTTCCAGGCGGTGACAAGTAATCTGGTTATCTTTTTCTTCGCCTATGGCCTGATCAGCGCCGCCCTCGCGACGGCCATTGGTGAGTGGCGCATATTGCCAATCGATGACATGGCGTCCTCACGGTTGGCGCGCCGGCTGGAAGCCGGCCTCGTCATTTACGTGATTTTTGACACGATTCACCAATCATTCTCCTGGACGGCGCGTTCCGTGGAGTTCGAAAGCGTCTATGCTTTCGTTTTCATGTTGGTGTTGTATCCCGTTCTGGCTTCTGTCTTCAGTCGGCGAATCTGGCATGCCGGAACGGTTGAAACCATGGAAGCGGATAAAACCGTAGAAACGCCAGAAAATGTCCCGGCATCCACCGGTTGGGATACGGTAAGACGCCTTATCGCATTGTCACTCATATCGCTGCCCGCTACGGCTGCCGCCGGTTATCCTGAACTTTCAATCTTTCTTGCTCACGCCGCTGTCATGACCGGCATCATTGTCGGGACGCTTTGGCTGGTTCGCTGGCTTAAAAGTGAGGCCGTCACCGGTTTACTGGACAGCCAAACCGCTATCAGCCGTAAAATCCGCGAAGTCCTGGCGTTGCGCCACGATATGGTGCGCCGGCTCGTCTTCTGGACGAACCTGTTTCTTGATCTCGTGCTTTTGTTCGTTGCCGGCGTGTTGCTGTTGCCATTGTGGGGTTTCGGCGCAGAGGAAACCGGGATCTGGCTGGCCCGCATTTTCCGGGGCGTGCAGATCGGTTCTTTCACGTTCTCTCTGTTTAATATTCTCATGGCGATCGGCCTGTTCCTGGCCATCTTGGCGGTCACACGGTTGCTTCAACGGGGCATGGAAAGGCACTTTCTGCCCAACATAACCCAGGACCAGGGCGTTCGCGACGCCCTGAAAACCGGAGTCGGCTATCTGGGGATCGTTATCGCCGCCCTTATCGGCATTTCAACGCTTGGTCTCGACCTTACGAATCTGGCGCTTGTTGCCGGCGCTCTTTCCGTCGGCATCGGCTTCGGCCTGCAAAACGTGGTGAACAACTTCGTTTCCGGCCTGATCCTTCTCATCGAGCGGCCCATCAAGCAGGGGGATTGGGTCATCATAGGAAGCCACGAGGGCACCGTGAAAAAGGTGAATGTCCGTTCCACGGAAGTCGAAACCTTCCAGCGCGCAAGCGTTATCATTCCCAATGCGGACCTGATCTCCAGCCCCGTAACCAACTGGACTCACAAGAATATCCAGGGGCGCGTCGATATAGCCGTCGGGGTCGCCTACGGATCTGACGTGGAAAAAGTGCGGAGCATCCTGCTGGAGATAGGCCGCTCGCATCCGGATGTCCTTCAATACCCGGAGCCTTATGTCCTTTTCCAGAACTTCGGAAACAGCTCGCTTGATTTTGAATTGCGGTGTTACCTTAAGGACATCGGCAATTACCTGCGGGTGCCGTCCGATCTCCGCTTTGCCATCGACAAGGCGTTCCACGAGAACGATATTGAAATTCCCTTCCCACAACGCGTGGTCCATCTTGCCGATGGCAATAAGGGCGAAAGCAAGCTTTCAGGCGAATTCCAATGATGTCTGCATGTCAGGCATTTACAGCGGATAACTGGTAGCAGGCCCAGTCCGACTCCTCTCAGAGCGTCTGATTTGCTGCCTTTCCCGGGCCTGGCCGTGGAATCGCCGGAAAAGAAAAAGTTTAGATAAAATTTTATCTATCTGTGACGGCCGTCACTTCGTCATGGACATCGCCGTGTATGATGCCTGTCATTGGGGAACCGAATTGGGGAAACAGGAATACACGTTATGGAACAGCATATGTTCAAGCAGGGCGAAGTCATCTTTCGCCAGGGCGACGCCGGCGACATGGCCTATCTGGTCGTTTCGGGCGCGGTAGAGGTATCCCGGTCGCCGGACGGAAAGAAATCCGTCCTGGGCGCCATTGCGGCCGGCCAGATCTTCGGTGAAATGGCGTTGATCAGCGACCAGCCGAGGACGGCGACGGCCACCGCCACGGAGGATACCGTGTGCTTTCTCGTTCCCACCAAGGTGTTCGCCGGTGAAATGGCGAATTCAAGCGCACTCATGCGTTCCATGCTGGGCACCTTCATGGGCCATATCCGGAACATGAATGTCCAGGTGGAAGAGGAAAAGGCGAAGGCGTCCGAGGCCGAACTGCGCGCCACGGCAGCGGAGCAGGAACTGCGCCTCATGAAGGGCGGCGTGGAGTTCTTCCGTCCGGACGACGCCGGCAACTACGCCAAGGTTCCCGCGGCAGCCTGATAGGCGTCACAATAGCGCCTCTGCGCGTTTTCAGGTCCACGCTCGCCACGGGGATTTTTTCTTTTCCTTATTCTGGATTCGATAACAAGCAATTGCCCCAGGAGGCGTTTGTCCCCGAACAAGACAATCATTCCGCGGCCTCCTGCAGGACCATCGCAGGATTCCCAATATTCAGGATGCGTGCTTCTGACAGCATCTTCATTGTGAGTTCAAGGCGGCGTTGCTCCGTCTCCATCCAGAGTCTGGCATAAGCGCCTGATCCGGGGCGTTGATGGCAACGCCGGCGCAATTCAGTCAACCTTTCGATGATCCGTTCGTGGTGACGGTCCAGGATTGTTGCCGCCGCTGCCGGACAGGCGCCGTCAAGAAAACAAAACTGCAGGGCTTCAAGGGCGCGGGCGAAGGCGGAATTTCGGGGACCTGCATCAAGCGTCATCAGATAGAGAAAGTGATCGTTTCCGGCCCGGGATAGTGAATATTGTGAAAAGGGGATGCCCTTGTGATGGTTGATATAGCCTGCTTCAAGGTTACGGGAAATGGCTTGATCCAGAACATCCGCCGTCGGATTCCATAGCTCCGGGATTAAGGATTTGGCGTTCCCTGCCAGGACTTCATAGGTTCGTGAATGTTGGTGCAGAGTCCCAAGGATGGTGAGATCGGCTATATCGTTTCCTGACATGTCAGACTTCCTTCTTTTTTCTATTATTGCGAATGATTATCATTTGCAATAAATGAGGAGAAAGTCAACATCAGAAGAACCGGTCAGAAGAATTGGTCACTTATTCGTCAGCGGCGGCTTGCCCTGCCGGTGCGCCAGGCTTTCCTTACCGGCGATCTTGCCGATGATCTGTCCGGGCCGGGCCAGGTGATCCGTGTGGTGGGAAAACAGGATGCCGGTCTGCATGGCGTGGATCGGCGTGCGGGCCTTGGCCGGGTCGGTTTCGGTGATGTCGACGATGTCGGCGACATGATCGCCCACCCTGACATGGGCGCCCACGGGCTCCTGCCAGGCGACGATGCCGCCGGCGGGGGCGGTGAACATGTCGCAGCCGTCGATGGGGGTCGCCTCGCACGCCGGCTCCGGCAGCGGCCCGGGATCGCCCTGTACGACGCCCATGCGCATCAGGAACTTCATCAGGTTCCGGGCGTCCTCGGCGGCCTGTGTATCCGAAACGTCCTGGTGGCCGCGGAATTCCACGGTGGTGGAGAAGCACGCCGCGGGCAGGGCGTCCGCCGTCAGGCCCAGCTTCTGGCGCACCCTGATCCAGGGCAGCGCGTTGCATTCATCGAAGCATTCGCCGGCGTTGCCTTGGTCCAGCATGACCACGGGCGATTGCATGTCGCACGCCATGACCATGATCTCCTCTTCGTGTTCGGCGTTGGCGAACAGGTGCAGGGTGGCGATGGAATCGCAGTGCAGGTCGAGCACGTAATCGGCATCGATGGAAAGCGTGAGCAGGGCCTTCTGGTGCGCTTCCTTTTCCGTCTCTTCGGGCAGGTCCAGGACGACCTCGCGCAACGCGTCGCGCAGGATGTCGATGTTGGCGGCCGTATCGTCGCCCAGCGTGCCGTCGACGATTTCGGCGGCCTTGTCCGACAGGTCCGGCCAGCCCCGGTTGAAATTGCCGCCGCCGTCGGCGAAGCGGAACCGGCCCATCAGGTGGCCGTTCAGGGACTGCGACATGCCGATGGGGTTGGCGTAGGGCAGCATGACCACTTCGCCCGCCATGCGGCCTTGCGCCGCCGCATCGTCCAGCAGGGCGATCAGGTGATGCGCGGCGATGACGCCCGGCCATTCGTCGGCATGGAGAGCGGCCTGGATATAGGCTTTTTTGCCGTTGTTCCCTTCCGTTCCCGGCGTCCCCCAGCGGTGCACGGTGAGAAACCGCTCGGTGCCCGGGCTGGTGACGGGAAGGGGGATGGTCTCGGTTGCGTGGTAACGGGCGTTGCTCATGGGCGGGCTCCTGAAACGGGGATAAGAGGGACAAACCGGATGCGGCGATCATACCCCATTGGCCTCAAAGGTCGAGGGGCAGGGGGATCAAAAAATGCGGGGAAAATCAGCGGCAATTTAGGTGCGGAGCCTGCTTGACACAGGGCGCCTAAGCACATTATATCCCTGCACCGCCGCCGGCATCACGGATGGCATCACGGATGACATCGCGGATGCAGGCGGCCCGGCGTCCTTGGGGCGGAGTAGCTCAGCTGGTTAGAGCAGCGGAATCATAATCCGCGTGTCGGGGGTTCGAGTCCCTCCTCCGCTACCAATTATTTCTTTTAAAATCAATAAATTGAATGGGCCTTAGCCGCATCCGGCTGAGGCATTTTTCATTGGAAAACGGCTCGGGGTGTCATACGGGGTGGCAAAACGACATTTTTGGTATCTGTGCTTTTGTATGCTTGCGAACTACTTTTGCCTTTATCTTGTTGCCGTTAGCCGCCCACATAGGGATCGAACCTGATCGGCAGCGTGATGGGCCCCGTGTTGCCGCTATCGGGGAAGAAAGTCGGTTCTCCGTCATAGACAGGATTCTTCACGCGTTGAGCCAGAATCTTGAGCGCTTCCGTCATGTCACAGCGAGCAATGGGCGAGCCGATGCAATGGTGTTTGCCGCCGCCAAACCCGAAGTGTCGCTTGCGCTCCTGGGTAATGTCGAAACCGGGTGTGAAATGCTTGGGATCCGACATGCTGGAGGCTAATGGGAACAGCCTCTACGTTGCAACGGTCGCCACGGCGATCACCATTGTGATCGGCACGGTGGTTGCATTTGCGTTGGATCGTGTGATCTTTCCGGGCAAGACCTTATTTCGCAGGCTGGTGCTGCTGCCCATCGCACTTCCCGGTATCATCACCGGTATTTCAATGCTCAATATGTTCAAGCTGATAGGGATTAACCTGAGTTTGGCGACGATCATTCTCGGCCATGCAACGGGCCTGGTCGCTATCGTCGTGACACAGGTTTATGCCCGATTGCAACAGTTTAATAGGCGCATTGAAGAGGCGTCCGCCGATCTCGGCGCCCGCCCGTGACAGACGTTCTTCTTTGTGACCCTGCCGAATATTCTTTCTGCCCTGATTGGCAGCGCTCTTCTGTCGTTCACGGTCTCTTTTGATGAAATTCCGGTAACGTTCTTCCTGACCGGTCGAGACAACACCTTACCTATGTATATCTATTCCACACTGCGTCGCGGCAATCAGAAAAAGAGTGAGGTAACCCAGAGAGACACGGATAGCTCTGAAAAGTTGTGTTTTCTCCCTGCGCCATTCGTCATGGTGACTGCATCATTAGAATGATTTTTTACATTCGCTAATAGCTCGTACAAACTTTCAATCAAAGTAAATTGAATACCCTGACATTATTTTGATCGTATTCTCATTCCACGACAAACGTTGGCGTGAAGGTAGCCGGTGCCAACGAACCTTCCGTTCCGATTTCATCTACGTTTTCCGTATCGACAACCTCGATGGCAGGTCCAGCGTGTTTCAAGTTGAGGCTACCTTCAAGCACCCGCACTGCCTGTTCGATGCCGAGACGGCCTTGCCAGACGGGGAAGTCAGTGGGCGCCGCGAGGATGCGGCCACGCTTCAGGCCGCGATAGACGGCATGGGTGAAATAATCGGCGAGCACTGAAATCTTATCCGTCAGCTTGCGGGCACGGAGCACGCCGACGGCGGCCTCCGCCGTCACAGCGCTTCCAACGATGTAATCCACGTCTGGTTGTTCTTCGAGCGCTTCCTCGATCAGGTTCAACTGGATTTCCTTCCCCGTGTCGCCGTATTTGGTGACGACGATCTGGGCGGAGCTGTTCATGAGAGCCGAGCGGAATCCCTGTTCAACAAAGGGAACCCACCCCGAGCCAAGGGGTCCGGGAAACCAGGCGACGCGTACAGGGGCCGATCCTGTCGGATGAGCAGCGGCCAGACGGTCGCCGATCATGCGGCCCATGGAAATCCAGGACACACCGGTCTTGGCGCTAATGCCCGCATCGGCGATGTCATTGACGACGGCAACCACAGGGATGCTCTTGGCGATTTCGAGAACCGTTTCCGTCAGCCCATCGAAGCTGACGGTACCCAAGACGAGAATGTCAACGTTCTTGGAGCACTCACGGACCTGAGCGATTTGACGTTCCAGATTGGGATAACCGCCAGCCTCGACGACACGAAGCGCAACGCCTAAGCGGCGGGCTTCCTCGACCATGCCGTAATTAACGCTAAGCCAATAGGAATCCTTAAGGTGCGGATAGGAAGCGCAAATACGCCATTTCTTCTTGGCCTTTTCCAAGGGTTGATAGCTGATTGTCGATGACGGACTTTGGAAATCATAGGGCGTCTGCCATGTTTCCAGCCGCCATGTGGCATCCGCCGCCAAAACGGGTCTGAAGGTGAATAGTAATAAGCAAATAGCCAGGATGTAGCGCATACGTTTAAGGACGAGTTTGAAAGTTTTTCTCATTTCCTGCCAATATTGGGCTACGCTTTACTCTGTCGTCAACTTGCGAGACGCTATCTATATGTTCGCACGATTTGGCATCGCCGGCCGCCTGTATCTGGCGGTGATCTGTATCGCTGGGCTATCGCTGGCTTCAGGCGCCGTCGGCTGGTGGATACTCAAGAACGTGGAACAGGCCCAGACGACTATCGTCGAGAGCGCCATGCCGGCCGTCGCCGATGCCCGAAACGTGGCAGAAATTTCAGACGACATGATCGCTGGCGCACAATTGCTGATCAACGCCCAGGACCAGGAAACCCGGAGACGCGAAGCCGAAGGGGTTTTTCGCCGGGCCGAGGATCTGAATGCCATCCTGAAACGGGCGGGAGAATATGGCTATGATGATGCCCGGTTAACGGCGCTGAACCACTCGGCGGAGACTCTGATAGCGGATTTACGCCAGCAAGATGAACTCGTCGGCCGCCGCATAGAACTAACACAGGCGCTTTCCACCACCATCGCCGATGCCCTGGATGCTGCACAGGGATTGTCTGATTTATCCGAGACTCTGGTTTCCAACGCCTCAACAGGCGCCACGGCCGTTATCTCAAATCTTTATGAACTTGTTGAAAAGCAAGACCGGATCGATGAATCCATGAATGCTCTCGATCGCCTGTTGGAGGAAGACCTCTACCTGATGGAGCGGATGTTCGAGCTCAGGCTCCGTGCGTCGCAAACGGGCCTGTTGCTTAATCAGCTATCACGATCAGCAACGCTTGAGGAGATCGACTGGATCGAAAAATCCTTCGAGAAGAACGTTCGCATCCTTGATCGCCGCACGCGTGGCATTTCCGATCCCGTTCGCCAAAGCCAGGCTGTCGCCATGATGAAACGACTGATCGCAGCCGGTGAGGGTGAAAACAGCATATTCCGGATGCGTGAAGGAATTATCGAAGGGGAATCCAGGATTAATGCCCTCGCCGCCCATAGCCATGATATCTCAGATGTCTTCAGTGCTACGGTGCTCGATCTGGTGGAGCGTTCTCAGGTGCTGGCCGATGAAGCGGCCCTTGGTGCAGCAGATGCCGTCGAAGCCGGATTGGCCACCTTGCTGATCCAGACCTTCGGCTTTTTGGTCGTCGCCGGATTGATTATCTGGCTCTATGTTCAACGCAACGTTATCCGGCGTCTGGGACTTCTGGCCCAAGCGCTGGGGCGTCTTGCGAAAGGCGATTTGAGTGTTTCCGTTGAACAGGAAGGAAGTGACGAGCTTTCCGATATGGCCGAGACGGTTCAGGTTTTCAAGGAACAGGCTATCGTCAAAAACGAACTGGAGCGTGAACGGGACCGTACCGAAGCGGAACTCCGCCGGCACAAGACGGAACTTGAAGACATTGTTACCGAGCGCACAGCGCAATTGTCGGAAATTAACGAACAGCTGCAGAACGAAGTTGTGAACCACGATCTGGCCCGTGAAAGGGCGGAACGCGCCAATGCCGCAAAAACTGAATTTCTGGCGGCCATGAGCCATGAAATCAGAACCCCCATGAACGGCATCCTGGGCATGCTACGGCTTCTTGGTGACGGGCCTCTCGACGAAGAACAACGTAAGCAGTTGTCCGTCGTTCGTTCTTCCAGCCAGACGCTTTTGGGCATTCTCAGCAATATTCTGGATTATTCAAAAATTGAAACCGGAGAAATCCATGTTGCTGCTGAAACTTTCGATCTGAAGCAACTGCTCGATGACATTATTGTATTGATGCGTTTCCGGGCGCTTGAAAAGGGCATCACGCTCACTGGACATATAGATGACGGGCTTCCCACGATACTATCGGGCGATGCTGGGAAACTGAGTCAGATATTGATCAACCTGATTGGCAACGCTGTCAAATTCACCAATGAGGGCGAAGTTGCGGTCAATGTATCGAACACAGGAACGGGTGATGAGAGCAAGGTGACGCTGCGCATCGATGTAAGGGATACCGGAATTGGCATATCACCTGAAAACAAGGAACAGCTTTTTGAAGCATTTTACCAGGCCAACGAACAGGATGCCCGCCGCTATGGCGGCACGGGCCTGGGGCTGGCAATCTGCCGTAAGTTGGTGAACGCCATGGATGGTGAGATCGGTTTTGACAGCGAACAGGGGCAAGGCAGTTCGTTCTGGTTTACGGTTCGTCTTGAGCAAGGCGAAAAGAGCGCGCTTTCGACAACCGATATCTCAATACCCGATATGGCAACTGGCAGCGCGCCGATGCATATTCTTCTGGTTGAAGATAACGATATCAACGCGCTGGTGACCCAATCGTTCCTGGAAAAGATGGGACACGATGTCGAACATGTCGATACGGGTGAACAAGCCGTCGAATTGGCTGGTTCCAATGCCTATAACGTTATTCTGATGGACATATCATTGCCAGGTATGGACGGGATCGAGGCGACGCGGCAAATCCGAAACCTGCCCGGCGGGAATTACCGGTCGGTTCCCATTATCGCCATGTCGGCGCATGTTTTCCAAAACGAGATTGCCGAAGTGCTGGAAGCCGACATCAATGCCTTTATCGGCAAGCCCGTTTCACCGGAACGCTTAGCGCAGGTTCTGAGCGGCCATCTCAAGTCCGTTGAAGCAGTTCCTGTTACCGAAGCTGGAAAAATACAGGCTGTGGATGAGCGATTTATCGACCCTGAAATATTGCGCAACGACACCGACGCCCTTGGCCTGGAAAAGGTAGGGCGCATAGTGGGATCTTTTCTTGAAAATTCGGAAACAAAAATTGCTGAAATCAAACAGGCGATCGACAACCACAACTGTGCCGATGCCGCATATGCGGCGCATTACTTGAAAGGCAGCGCCGCCAGCCTGGGTCTGAAACGGCTGGAGTATTTTTCCAAGGCGTTGGAAGAAAAATCCAGGGCAGGAAACCTTGAGGAAATGCGCGCCCTATACCTGGCGCTGCATTCAACGTCCGTTACAACACGTAAGGCCTTGGGGGCGGAATGGTCGGAAATCAGCAATGGGGCTGAAGATACCTACCGGGAATCGATTTCCGCAGCGAAGACATAACCCTCGCCGTGAGCGGTGACGATGATTTCAGGGTGCTTCGGATCTTTCTCGATTTTCTGACGCAACCTGCGCACGAGAACATCGACCGTGCGGTCGCTTGGATCCCATGACCGGTGCGTAATCAGATTCAAAAGACGTTCTCTCGTCAGGACCATATTCGGCCTCTCGACGAAGGCGTGTAACAACTCATATTCGGCCCGGGTGAGGTTCTGGCGTTCGCCGCTAGGAGAGATCAGTCTTCTGGTCCGGGTGTCGAAACTCCAACCGGAAAAACGTTTCAAGGGCTGTTCAATGGTAATGCTATTTCCAACGCGACGTAATAGCGCTTTGATGCGGGCCAATAGTTCCCTCGGCACGAATGGTTTTGTCACGTAATCATCGGCGCCGATCTCCAGGCCGATTATACGATCAACTTCATCCGTTCGTCCGGTAACAAGGATGATACCAACGTCTGAGCCGCTTCTTACTTCACGTGTGAGATCCAGTCCATCCTCGCCCGGCAGGTTGATGTCGAGCAGGATCAGGTCCGCCGGATCGCGGGCAAGCACCTGACGCATTTCGGTTCCGTCGGCGACCTCCGTCACCCGATGGCCCGCCGCCTCCACATAGCCAGCGAGCTTAGCGCGTGTAACGTCTTCATCATCGACAATGACAACATGATGGCTCGAGGACATTCCATTCCCTGATTTTGCTTAAAGTCCAACGATTATATTAACAAAATTTAACATAATTTTACAATCTGTTATTTACCGACTCATCCTCCATTCATATCGCACCTCTAAAGTCAGTCCTGTCCGTAACCAAATACCGGCAAGACCGGGCAAGAACTGTGGCTAACGCAGACTGTCATGAAAAACGCGGCCGGGCGCCGCAAGCACAAGGAGAGGTAAAGTGAAGCGTCTTATAAATAATCTTGCGACAGGTTTATTTACTGTCGCGCTTGCTTTCGGAACAGCCGTGAGCACCGCCAAGGCTGACAGCAGTGAGCCCATCAAAATTCCCATCAAGAACTGGTCGAGTCAGATTGTCATGGCGCATGTCATCGGCGGTATGTTCGAAAGCATGGGCAACACGGTTGAATACGTGCCAGTGGACAACCAGGCGAGTTTCGAGGCCGCCCGTGTCGGCGACATCACGATCCTACATGAAGTATGGCAATCGACCATGCAGAACGCCTACTACAACGCCATGGAAAAAGGCGGCCTGATCGATGCGGGGACTCATGCAGCGGAAACACTTGAAGAAATGGGTGTTCCTAACTGGGTTATCGACCAGGGGCTTTGCCCGGGTCTGCCGAGTTGGGAGGCTCTGAAAGATTGTTCTGCAAACTTTGCAACGCCTGATTCCGGCGGCAAGGGCCGTTGGTTGGAAGGTCCGCAAAGCTGGCATGGCGACGTCATGCCCAACCGCATCAAAGGCTTGGGCCTGGATGGCACATGGACCGTCAAATTCGCCGGCGGAGCCGATGCGCTCTGGACAGAACTCGAAGCCGCCAAAAAGGAAGGTCGCGGTACCGTAATCTTCAACTGGACGCCCAACTTCACGGATGCTTCCGGTTTCACCTTCATTGAGTTCCCGCCCTATTATGACGGCTGCAGAATTGCTGACGGCGGAACCCTTGAAACGACTGGCTGCGGCTCTCCGAAAGGCTGGTTAAAGAAGGGTGCTTTTTGGAAGTTCCCGAAAACCCATCCGAACGCCTACAGAGCCTTCTCGCAACTGAGCTTTACCACGCCTCAGATCGGTTCCATGGCGGCGTTGGTTGACGTCGATAAGATGACCCACGAAGACGCTGCCAAGAAGTGGTTGGCGGACAATGAAGATGTCTGGAAACCGTGGTCAGTTTCCGTTCTCGGGGAAGGAAACTAACAGAACTGCATTTTATGCTTCTACTACCATCAGGTGGCAGATAGCTATGGTCCCCCCTTTACCTCCAAGGGGGGACCCGTTTTCTAATAGGCCTTAAGGGAGAGACAGCAAGCCTGCCGTTGACCTGTGGCCTACGACTATTAAACTTCCATGGAAAGCCTGAGAAAACAGGTTCGGGGGATCAATAAGTTGGGTATGGGCTATGGCTTCTCATGAGGAAACTTCTGAACAACGGCATGCAGTAGTAAAATGCGAGTCCGTCTATAAAATATTCGGGAACAATGCGCAGAATCTGCTGCAAAACAGCGACGGATTTATCGATGCGGAAGCGGCCAAAACAGCAGGCTGCATTGTCGGTGTCAACAATGCATCATTCGAGGTTCTTGGCGGCGAGATTTTGATCATCATGGGCCTGTCGGGTTCAGGAAAGTCTACCCTGCTACGCTGTATCACACGGCTCACAGATGCGACGGGAGGCCGTATCTTCATCGAAGGCCAGGATCTCACAGAGATGACAGCCAAGCAGCTCATCGAAGTGCGGCGCAGCAAGATGGGTATGGTTTTCCAGAATTTCGGCCTGCTGCCTCACAAGACTGTTCTGGAAAACATCGCCTTTCCCTTGCAGGTCAAGGGCAAGAGCACCAAAGATAGCGTTGATCGCGCCCGCGATATGGCGCGGCTCGTTGGACTCGAGGGGCGGGAAAACTATTTCCCTCGGGAATTGTCTGGCGGCCAGCAGCAACGCGTCGGTATTGCACGCTCTCTTGCGGTTGAACCCGACATCTGGTTTCTCGATGAGCCTTTCTCAGCACTAGATCCACTGATCCGCCGTGAAATGCAGGATGAATTCCTGCGTCTTCAGAAAATTCTGAACAAGACCATTTTGTTTGTAACCCACGATTTTGACGAGGCGCTACGCCTTGCCGACCGCATTGCCATTATGAAAGAGGGAGTCATCGAGCAGCTTGATACGCCGTCTAACATCGTTCTTAATCCGGCGACCGAGTACGTTCGCAAATTCACCGAGGACGTACCTCGCGAAAAAGTTCTCAAGATCGAAGATGTCATGGATCCTTTCGATAGTTCCGAGGAAATGAGCGATATCAGGGTATCGAAAGACTTGGTCATCGAAGTCGTGGCGGAAGAAATACTAAGTCAGAACAAAGCAGTCGGCGTCGTTGACGATAACAACACCGTCGTCGGCAGCTTGCATTCATCACACGTCATTAACGTTTTGTTTGGTAACCGTTCCCAGGATCAGCAGGAGTGAGTAAACGCCAATGCCGTCTTTTCTGAAGTCAGCAAAAGCTATTCAATTCGGGGTTCTGCTCGTCGCATTTTTCCTGTTGTGCGCTCTCATAGGCCCGTCAGAGTCCAATTATCTATGGCGATTGCCGCCGCTGTTGAAAGAAATTCCTTTTTTGATCAACGACCTGGTACGCGGACTGATGTTCGAATGGATGCCAATCGACGTCTACGATCCGAGTATTGAAGAGTATGAACAGAAACCACTATTCCGGGAGATCACCCGCGCAATTTCCAGTGCTTTCTTGTTCGTCATCGGCGCCGTACGAGAACTCATTCTCGGTGGCGCCAAGACGATTGTCGCCTTTACCAGTTGGGATTTCGTTAAGGAAAATCCGTGGGCGGAATGGCCTGCATTGCCGTGGACGGTGGTCGTTGGGTGGGCAATGGTTCTGGGATACAGGCTTCATGGCTGGGGATTGGCGCTTCTCACCGGCGTAGCCGGTCTATACATCTCCGTCTTTGGACAATGGTCGCCATCCATGCAGACGCTCTCTTTTATTATGATCGCCGCTCCCGTTTCGGTATTTCTCGGCATGGCGTTTGGTATTTTGGCCTACAAGAGCAAGGTCTTTGAGGCCATTCTCAATCCTTTGCTCAATGTCGCACAAACAATGCCGCACTATTCTTACCTGGTGCCAATCATCGTTCTTTTTGGTGTTGGCGACCACGCCGCGGCCCTGGTGACAATTCTGTTTGCAACACCATCAATGGTCCGTTTGGTGTTGCTTGGCCTCAAAAACGTTCCGGCGGACGTTGTCGATGCCGGCAAGATGAGTGGTTGCAACAATTTCCAGATGCTGTTTCGTGTATTGATTCCGACGGCCAAGCGTGACGTCCTGATCGGCGTCAATCAAGTGGTTATGCAATGTCTATCGATGACGGTCATCGCAGCATTCATCGGCGCCCAGGGGTTGGGATCCAACTTGTTGATTGCGTTGAACTCGTTGAGAATCGGCACCGGTCTCGAGATCGGTATTTGTATCGTGCTGATTGCTGTGGTGTTCGACAAGATGTCGCTTGCCTGGGCGAACAAACAGACAGACTATTTCGCTGATCTGTCGTTTATAAAGCGTTACCGTCATTTTCTGATCATGGCGGTCATTTTTGTCAGTGGTATCGTGTTGGCCTATATCGGCAGTTTTTTCTTCGAAGAAGGTTTCAACTATTTTTATATTGTGCCCCATAACAAAGGCATTACGACGGCGCCTTTCTGGCAAGCAGGCGTCGATTGGGTCTGGGATACGTTCTTCTACATCCTGAAGAGCTTCAACGAATGGCTCATCACCGGGGTTTTGGTGCCCATGCGTGATGCCTATCTTGCCATGCCAGTCGTCGCCACATTCGTTCTTGTGATGGGGACTGCCTATATTCTTGCTGGCGTGCGATCCGCCTTGATCGTCGGAGGGTTCCTGCTGTTCATTGCTTTCTCAGAATACTGGGATCGGGCGTTGATCACGATGTATATGGCCACATTCGCAGTCATCGTTTCCGGCTTTATCGGCGTTACCGTGGGGGCGATCTGTGCACAGAGCACCATTGCAAGCAAGGCGATCCTGCTGGTTTGTGACTTTCTGCAGACGTTCCCCTCGTTCATTTACCTGATCCCCGTGATCATGCTGTTCGGCATTACAGATACGTCGGTGCTGATCGCTTCCTTGGCCTATGCGATCGTACCGGCCACGCGTTTTACCGTGGAAGGTCTCAGAAGTGTGCCCCCGGTACTGCACGACGCGGGGTCCATGTGCGGCGTTTCACGCCTGCAGCGTTTGGTTTCGATCGAAATACCAATCGCGTTCCCGCATATCATGTTGGGCGTCAATCAGACGGTCAATTTCGCCCTTATGATGGTGATTATCGGCGCCTTCATCGGCACCATTGATCTTGGTCAACTCATACTGAAGGCAATTTCCGAGCCCCAGGGAACCGGTATTGGCATCACACTCGGCGTCTGTGTCGCCTTCATAGGTCTCGCCGCCGATCAGATCATACGTACCTGGGCAAACCAGCGGAAGAAAGCGCTGGGCTTGAATTAAGCCTATCAATTTGACGAGAGTTGGTGATGGACGGTAGAGGCTTGGCGGTTCTTGTTGGCAGCATGCTTCTCACGTTAGTGCTTGGCTCCGTCCATGCCTTTTCAGTGTTTCTGGTTCCTCTCGAAGAAGTATTTGGTGTGGCTCGTTCAGAGGCCAGTCTTTCTTATTCATTTGCCCTTGCGTCCCTAACAGTTCTTGTCCTGACAGCACATCATCTATTCAAAAGATTTGAGGCGCCAACGCTTGCTTTGGTATCATGTGTATTTGCGGTAATGGGAGCGATTGTAGCGGGAAGCGGTGAGCACATAGCCTTTGTCTGGATTGGCTATGGCTTCATGTTCGGCGCAGCCAATGGCCTGGGTTATGTTCTGGCGCTTCAATTTTCCGCGCAGGCAAATCCTGGCTCAGAAGGCATGGCAATGGGGCTGGTCACGGCATCCTATGGCATCGGAGCGGCGGTGGCGCCAATTCCTTTCAATATGCTTGTCGCCATTGGAGCCCATGAGCACGTTGTCTTCCAAAACCTGATAACGCTTGCGGATGCCCAGGCCCCCCCGGTGCTTGCCGGCGCCGCCGGAATCGGGAATCAGGCTGTATTCGGTGATACGAACAAAGGAATTGTCGCGCTCGATGGCTTCAACGGGCGTATTGGCCGTGTTGGAGAGCAACTGGGCGATCGCCTCCTCTCCGTCGTTGGCCGGCCCTGCGCCGTTGCCGCCGGCGGGAATGTCCGTGAACATGCGATAGCCGTGGCCCTCGCGGTGGGACAGCGTCAACGCGCAGGTGCTGTCGCTGCCCGCCGCGGACATCATTTCAGGCGATGCTTCGCCCAGCGCACGCTTCACCGAAGTGGCGGCGCGGTGGATGGAGGTCATGCGCCCGCGTACGGGTGCTGGGTGGATGGGATCGAGAATGGAGCCCTTGCGTGTTTCGATGCTGATCGGTCGGTAGGTGCCCGCATTGGTGATGGCGTCCGGCCCCAGCATGGCGGCGAACACCGTCAGCACCGCCGCATGGGTGGAGGCCACGGGTGCATTCACGGGCCAGCTAACCTGGTCGGCGCTGTTCGTCATATCGACGTGGGCTTCCTCGCCGCGGATCGTCACTTTCGCGCGCACCGGAATCAACTGGTCTTCGCGGGTGAAGCCGTCGATATAATCCTCGCCCAGGTATTCGCCGTCAGGAAGCTTCCCGATGACGGCCCGCATCAGGCGTTCCGAATAATCCTGCAATTCCGTCATGCAAGCGGATATCACCGCATCGCCGTAACGTCTGAACAGGGCCAGCATGCGTTCGCGCCCGCGCAGCACGGCGGATACCTGGGCGCGAAGATCGCCCAGCACCACGTCCGGGCAGCGCACGTTGGCCTCGATAATCTGTTCCACCGGTCCGCCGTAGAGATCGCGTTCCAGGTCGATGCGCATGGCGGGCAGGATCAGGCCTTCCTGGTAAATTTCCGTTGCATTGGCGTTGGAGGAGGCGACCGCGCCGCCGACTTCCAGATGATGCGAGATATTGCCGACCATGGCGACGACCCGACCGTCCAGGAACACCGGCAGCAACAGGATGAAGTCGTTCAGGTGCTGGCCGTTTTCGTAAGCGTTGTTGAGCAGGAAAGCTTCGCCCTCCCGCAGATCCGTCAGGTCGTATTTGACGCGGATGTGGTCCATGGCGGCGGCCATGGAGTTCACGTGCACCGGCATCATTTCCGCCTGGGCCACCACCTTGCCGTCTGCGTCCATGATGCAGGTGCCGCAATCCTTGGACTCACGCACGATGGTGGAATAGGCCGCCAGCATGAGAACCTCGCCCATTTCCGCGGCGATGGAACGGAGCGCGCCGCCGATGACAGCAAAATCGGCTGCGTTCAAGGTCATGCTGCGCCTCCATCCGTGATTGGTTGAACGTTCCGTTTCAGGTGCAGAACGCCCCCATCGCCAATCTCCACCCGCCAATTCGCAGGCACCAGGGTCGTCGTGGTTGCTTCGTGGATCAACGCCGGGCCGTCTGCCGCTTCATCCGCGGGCAGGGCAGGGCGCTCCAGCACGTGGAATGCCTCCGTCTCGTGGTTGAGAAAAACCGCCCGCGTTCCCGACTTGCCGGTCGTGGCGGCAGGAGGTTTCAGGGGCCACGGTACGGCATGGCGGCTTTCCGCCGTCAGGCGCAGGTTGACGACCTCGACGGGCAGGTCAGGGAAGGCGTGGCCGTAACGCCGGGTGTGTGTGGTATGAAAGCCTTCAGCAATATGGTTTGAGCCAATGTCATTTAAATCCGTGTCGTTCAAGGCAACGCGCAGTTCGTAACCCTGGCCCCGGTAACGGGCGTCCGCCTGGGGGTGCAGGTGCAGTTCTGCGGAATCCCCGTCGATGCCGATGAAGGCAGCTTTTGCCTCATCGGATAGTTTGCTAAAGCGTGCGTGCACATCTCTGTTTTCCAGCTTGTCCGTGGACCAGCCGTGGGCGTCGGTTGAGAAATCTATGCGCAGTCCCGATACGGTCAGACCGAAGGCGGAAAACACGCCCGGATGAGGGGGTACGATAACGTGGCCGATGTCCATCTCCTCGGCCAGCATGGCGGCCATCAGGGCGCCGGCGCCGCCACAGGCGAACAGGGCGTAATCGCGGGGATCGAACCCACGTTGTACCGTCACCCCTCGCACGGTGCGGGCCATATTGGCGATGGCGATGCGGTAAACGGCCTGGGCCAGGGCCGGTATCTGCATGTTCAACTGTCCGGCCAGAGGGTTGGCGGCCTGTTCCGCCGCCGCCCGGGACAGGGTGAGGCCGCCCGGCATTTCCTCGCCGTCGGCCAGCAATCCCAGGATCAGCATGGCGTCGGTCAGAGTGAACGCTTCACCGCCCCGTCCGTAGCAGGCCGGGCCCGGGTCCGCGCCGGCGCTTTTCGGGCCGACATGCAGCATGCCGCCCGCATCCGTCCAGGCGATGGAACCGCCGCCGGCGCCGATGGTGACGATATCGGTCATCACGAGGTTGAGCGGCAGACCTTCCGCCGAGCCGAGCACGCCGCCGTGTCCGGTTTCCGCCGCCTTGCCGTCCGTGATCAGGCAGATGTCGGAACTGGTGCCGCCCACGTCCAGGGTGATCAGGTTCCGGATGCCGCCTTGTTCGGCCAGGAAGGCTGCGCCCTTGACGGCGGCGGCTGGCCCTGACAGGTACATGCCACCCGGGTTGCGGCGGGATACGTCAACGGGCAGCACGCCGCCGCTGCTTTGCATGATCAGCGGTGAGACGGGACATCCGGCGCTTCTTAAGCTCTTGTCGATTTCATCCAGGTAACGATCTACCACGGGTCTCAGGTAGGCGCTGATCAGCGTGGTGCTCATGCGCTCATATTCCCGGTGCATGGGACAGACGCTAGAGGACAGAGTTACGGAAATTTCGGGATGGCGTTCCTCGATCCATTCGGCGATCTGCCGTTCATGTTCCGGATTGGCGTAGGCGTGCAACAGACAGACAGCAATCGAGGATGCGTCCATCTCGGTGACGATCCGGTCGGCAAGCTGGATGACCTCTTGCTTGTCCAGGGAGGCAACCACATTTCCCGCCGGGTCCAGGCGTTCGGTAACCTCGAATATGCGGTCGCGGTCGATCAACTGTCGCGGCTTGGCGTAGAACAGGTCGTAGATATGCGTCTTGTCCTGGCGCTGGATCAGCAACAGGTCGCGAAAGCCCTTTGTCGTGATCAGCACCGGCTCTGGCGCACTGCGCTCGATCAGGGCGTTGGCTGCCAGGGTCGAGCCGTGCAGCAGGCGAACGACGGCTTCGGGCGTTATGGCGGCGTGCTCAAGGCCCAAACCGAAAGCGTTCAGCACGGCCTGTTCCGGCGCATGCGGCGTGGACAGGACCTTATCCACGACGACACTGCCGTCGTCAGCGATCATCAGAAGATCGGTGAAGGTGCCGCCCGTTTCGATGCCCACGGTCCAGGACATAGGCCCGCCACTCCCTTATGTGCTGTTGTTATGAAACGACAGCTTAGAGGAAGGCCGCGCCCCCGCCAAATAGGGTAATTGGGACAGGTGATCCTATCCCCTCGGGTCAGGCATAACGATTACGAATCAGGTGATCGAGCGACAGGATACCAGGGCCGCGGGCGATGATATATCCCAATGCCATGACCCAAAGGATATGGGTTGGCCAGGCCGAGGGATAGACGAACACCTGTATGACGATGGTCATGCCGAGAAGCGCCAGGGCGCTCAACCGCGAGGCAAGCCCGGCAATCAGCAAGATCGGGAAAACAATTTCCGATATGGTTGCCATGTAGGCCGCCAGTTCATGGGGAATAAGCGGCACCTTGTATTCATATTCGAACAGGATGAAGGTTTGCGGCTTGATGGAGAATCCCTCGATTTTCGTCATGGCCGAACGCCAGAAGACAGTCGCAACACATACACGGGCAATGACTGCAAGCAGCCAGTGCGGCGTGGAGTTCATGAGATCAAGGGCGCGTTGGGCCGCTTCGGGCATGGCCTGTTGTCCCATGGGGGACGCATCTGTGCCTGAACCTGATGTCGATTCTACCGTATTCATGAAGATTTCTCCGTGTGGTCAAAATCCGTAAAAGCGCCGAAAACAAGCAACTCCGTGAGTACCGCTGTAACATTCCAGTCCGGGTCCGGAATCTGTGACGCAATTCCAAGAGGCTCGCCCCTAGCCAAGGCGGAAAGAAATTCAAAAGTGTTTCCGTCAAGTTCCAGAACCTCAACAGTTGTTCGGGGCCGTGCGACCAAAAGGAAGTTGCCCCGTGCCGCCGGATCAAGACCGGCATCGATTTCCGTGCCTGTTTCATGGGCGCATTGGACAGCGAGGACGTCGTAGGCGGAATGCAACAACCTGCAGGATGGATGTAGCCTGAAAACGATACCGGAAATACGGTCTTCGGTTATCTCCGCCAGACGCGCCGGTTCCAGCGGGCGGGCATTTGGCGATTGCAAAGCCTGGTGCCGTAACTGCTCAAGCATGGCGATATCACTCAAGTAGGGCACTGTATCGGCAGGGGCGAAGCCGTCGATGAAATCGGCGTAAGTTTCTCCATAAAGGGAAAGGACCGGCGACGTCGGCGGATTGGCCCGAATGAATTCGTGAGACATGTAAGCGAAAAAGCCATTCCCGACGATTTGTTTGACCACGGGATATATGTCGCCCAGCACTTCAGACAGGCCGGCGATATAGTTGTTTCTGTAGACGGCCATGCCGAGAGAGACGGGGTAGGCGGTTTCCCGAAACCATGTTGTATCCACTACCGAGGGTTGGGACGCCAGGACAGCGCTCGCAAAATCTTGTTGGTAGTCACGCAGCATGGCCACGTCCTTTCCTGCCCTGGACTGCCGAACGGATGGTGTCTGCTCTGGAAGCCTCGCCGGTTAGGACTGCTAGTTCGGGAATATCCGTATCCCATTCTATAAGCACGGGCGCATGGGGATAGTAATCCAGGACCTGTTCAAACAGGGACCATACATCATCGCATACTTTTGAACCGTGGTCGTCGATCAGGATGGCGCCTTCCGGATTTTCCTCGCGCTTGTGCCCGGCCAGGTGAATTTCACCAATCGTTTCAGCGGGGAGGGCGTCAAAATAACTTTGTAGGTAATCGACAGGGTCCAGGCCAAGATTACTCGCGCTGACATAGATATTATTGACGTCAAGCAGAACACCTGAGCCACACCGGCTGGATAGTACGGCAAGGAAGTCCGCTTCACCCATGTCTCCAGTTTCCGGTGACAGATAGACTGACGGGTTTTCAAGCAGAATGGGCCGTTTAAGCTTATCCTGTACACGGGATACGTTTGTCGATACGGCGTCCAGGGCTTCGTTAGTCAGGGGAACGGGCAGCAGGTCCGGTATCACGATGCCACCGATACGGCACCAAGACAGGTGTTCCGAAACCAGGAACGGCGAAAATCGTTCGTTAAGGAGCGCCAGGCGCTCCAGATGCGCCTCGTCGACCGGTTCGGGAGATCCGAGCGACAATCCCACGGCATGAAGCGATAACGGGTAATGTGCTGAGATGTCTTCCAATTGCGCCAGCATTGCGCCGCCAGGCGCCATATAGTTTTCCGGGTGGACTTCAAACCAGCCCACAGAGGGACGGGTTTCCAGAATCTCGACGTAGTGAACACTCCTGAAACCGATGCCGGTATTCAAGGCAGCTGCGTTTCCACGCCAAGATTTCTGAAAAACCGATTTCATGGCCGAGGGAGAAAAAATCAGCCTTGCGGGACGGGTGGTTCATTTCCTTCATGCGGTTCGAGCGTGCCGCCCATTTTCAGGCAGGTTCCTTCCGGAACCAGTTTCCAGGCGTTCCCCTGATAATCGACGGTTGACGTTCCGGCGCATGACGTGCCTTCGCCGGCGGCGCAATCATTCTGGCCTGCCAAAGCGACTCCATAGCATTGCTCCATGTCTGCTGCCCTCGCTTCACTGGCTGTGACAGCGGCAGTAACGGCGCTGGCAAGAAAAAAGGCAGACATAACAGGAACGGTTTGTTTAGGAAAATTCATTGCTCATCTCCAAATTTATTGACTGGAGAAATCATATTTGAAGGGCAGACTATTGTGAAAACACACTATCTCACACCCTCATCAATAAGCCGTGATGAGTTTGTATGTATGTTTCACAAGGGGGTGATAGGGGGCAGGCCTTGATGTCCTGCCCGAATTCCCCACCCAACGCGTAGTTGGGAACCGGATTCCTGTAGACCTCGCAACGTTTGGGCTACGTCTGAATCCGTCCGATCCGGGCCGCCGTGCGCTTGAAGGACGGGGTTTGCGATGCCTGGTCGAAGGTGCTGGCGATTAGCCTATTCACTGGCGCTTCATCGAAGTGGAACGAATAGAAGATGGCGCCTTCGGGCGTACGGTCCGTAACGGCGACCTTGACGTCCACCGATCCGCGTTTGGTGGTGATGCGCGCCATGCAGCCTTCTTCAAGGTCGTACCGCCTTGCGTCTTCGGGATGCACCTCGACCTCGCCTTCGGGCTTCATGTGATGCAGTCCGCGCGAACGGCGTGACATGGTGCCCGTATGATAGTGCTCGAGCAGCCGGCCCGTGTTCAGGTTCAGAGGGTACTCGTCGTCGGGAATGTCCACGCCGGGATCAGCCTGGTCTACGACATGGAAGATGCCCTTGCCGGACTCCGTCGGGAAGTCTTCTTCATACAGGAACCGCGTACCGGGATGGTCAGTGTCGAAACAGGGCCATTGCAGGCCGCTTCCGTCGAGACGGTCGTGGCGGATACCGGCGTAGGACGGCACCAGGGAGGCGATTTCCTCCATGATCTCCGCGGCGTTGTGGTAGCTCATGGGGTATCCCATGGCGGTCGCAACATCACAGATGATTTTCCAGTCGGGCCTAGCCTCACCGGGCGGCTCGGTCGCCTTGCGGACAAGCTGAATGCGCCGTTCCGTATTGGTGAAGGTGCCATCCTTTTCGGCAAAACTGGCGGCGGGGAACACCACATCGGCCAGTTTCGCCGTTTCCGTCAGGAACAGATCCTGGACGGCAAAGAACTCAAGGCTCTTAAAGCCCTTTTCCACTTCCGAGATGTCGGGGCTGGAGCCCATGGGATTTTCGCCCATGATGTACATGGCCTTGATGGAGCCGTCAGCTGCGGCTTCCTCCATCTCGACGACGGTGTGGAATTCGTCTTCCGGCATGGGCACGCCCCAGGCCTTCTGAAACTTGGCGCGGTGTTCGGGGTTCTTGATATCGTGATAGCCGGGCAGATTGTTGTGCTGGCCCTGCATGTCGGAACAGCCCTGCACGTTGGATTGGCCGCGGAGCGGGATGAATCCTGTGCCAGGTTTACCCACATGGCCGGAGATCAGCGACAAATTCGCCATCGCCAGAGCACCGTCAACACCGGTCAGGTGCTGGGTGATGCCCATTCCCCACAGCAGCATGCTGCGTTCGGACTCAGCGTAGATATGAGCGGCTTCATGCAGCTTGTCCTGCGGCACGCCGCTCAGTTCCTCGACGTGTTCCGGGGTGTGTTTTTCAAGGTTCTCGATGTAGGCGTCCCAGTTTTCCGTCCGTGATGCAATGAAGTCATCGTTCTGGAGGCCCGCTTTCCAGATGATGTGCGCGATGCCGTTCAGCACGGCGACGTTGGTACCGTTCTTTGGTCTTAACCACACATCGGCGTGGTCGACCATTTCGATGCGGCGCGGGTCGATGACGACGATCTTGGCGCCGCTCTCGTACTTGGCCTTGAAAACCTGGCTTGAAATGACCGGGTGCGTCACCGTGGTGTTCGAGCCACAGACGATGAAAGCCTTGGCGAGGCGCACGTCCGGGCTGGAAGCGGACGGCGCGCTGGAGCCGACGGCTTTCTTGAGCGCAACGGCGGAGGCCATGTGGCAGAGCCTGGCGCAGTGATCAATGTTATTGGTGCCGAAGGCGCAGCGAATCATCTTCTGGAAAACGAAGTTGTCCTCGTTGGTCGCCCTGGCTGACGTGAGCCCGGCCAACGAAGAAGCGCCGTGTTTGGCTTTCACCTCGTTCAGGCGCTTTGCCGCGAAGGCGATGGCTTCTTCCCAACTCGCCGGTTCAAGTGGGCTGTCTTTTCCGTTCTTCCGCATCAACGGCTGGGTCAGTCGGTCCGGGTGATGGATGAAATCCATGCCGAAGCGGCCCTTGACGCACAGGTTACCGATGTTGGCGTCCGAAACGGAAGAGGGGTTAACGGCGACGATCTTGCCGTTTTCCTTCTCGAACTCGATGGCGCAACCGACGCCGCAATACCCGCATGTGGTGGTGACTTTCTCGCGCAGGTTCTTGGGCAATGCGCCCACGTCGGTCAGGTCATTAAGCGCCCCCGTCGGGCAGACGCCGACGCACTGACCGCAGTTGTTGCACTGCGTGTCGCGGAAATCGTTGGTGCCGCTCAGGAGCACCGGATAGCCGGACTCATCGACTGTATAGACTTTACGATGCTGCACCTCGTCACATATACGGATGCATTGCAGGCACTTGATGCACTTCTCGAATTCAAGCTGGAAAAAAGGCCAGGAGACAAGCGGCGGTGCAAGTCCCGGATCGGCCGGTTCGATTCCCGTTACTTTCATATCGACATTCATTTCCAAGCCTCCCTGCCAAGGTATGTCTTGGTTCCCGCACCGTACTGGAGGCACAGTCTTTGCAAATCGCACACCCCTGCGGCCTGGCAACGGCACATCAGGCAGCGGCCGGCCTCGCTCTGGGCCATTTCTTCCGTGAAGCCGAGTTCAACTTCGAGAAAGGCCTCGTCATTGTCCACGTCTCCGCCATGTTGCGAGTGCTCAAAGGTCTCAAGTCGGGCCTCTTCACCAAGAACCGGCATTTCGTTCAGCGGCGCATTCGACGCGGCCTTGGCGCCGATATCGAAGAAATCAGGCTTGTACTGGTAAACCGCCTCGGCAATCTCGTCATAACTTGCGCCGCTCAGGTAGGCGTTAATCGCCATGGCGCTCAGACGTCCGGCGCCGACACACTCGACGACGGTCGCCGCGCCCGTGACGCAATCGCCGCCGGAGAAAACGCCGGGCAGGTTGGTCATCAGGGTTTTTTCGTCGACCACGATGGTGCCCCAGCTTTTATGGGCCTCAAGTTCGTCTTCGTTGAGGGCGTCCACGTCAACATCCTGGCCGATGGCCATGATGATGGAATCGGCCGGCGTGAAATATTCCGAGCCTTCTATGGGCACCGGGCGGCGACGGCCGCTCTCATCAGGCTCACCAAGTTCCATGCGCTGCGATGTCAGCCCGATGGCGCGTCCGTTCTCGTCAACCTCGACGGCGACGGGCGCGGTGAGCAATTCGAGCTTAATACCCTCGACGTCGCATTCGTGAATTTCATGGGCGGCGGCGGACATTTCCTTGCGGGTGCGCCTGTACATCATGGTTACTTCAGAAGCGCCGACCCGCCGTGCGGTGCGAACCGCGTCGGCCGCCGTGAATCCGCCGCCGATGACGATGACACGCTCGCCAATGTCGACGGTTTCGTTCCAGTTGACGTCGGAGAGAAACTTGATGGCCGGGATGACGCCCTCGGCGTCTTCGTTCGGAACCCCTGTCGGTTTGGCGACCATGGCGCCGATGGACAGGTAAACGGCATCGTATCCTTCATCCCGTAAATGATCGATCTGGTAATCCCGCCCCATGGCGACGCCGGTCTTAAGCTCGACGCCGAGCGAGAGGATATCGTCGATTTCCTGATCGAGCACATTCGTCGGCAGGCGGTAGGGCGGGATGCCGAAGCGCAGTTGTCCCCCCGCCTTGTCCGCCATTTCAAGCAGCGTCACCTTATGGCCTTCGAGAGCGAGGTAATAGGCGGCGGTAAGTCCCGCCGGGCCGGCGCCGACAATAGCGACGGTTTTGCCGGTGGAAGGTTTCGGTTCGGGCTGGGTGGGCAGGCCCGATTCAGCGGCCTTGTCGGCGGCAAATCGTTTCAGGGCGCAGATCGCAACGGGGTTGCCGTCTATCTGGTTGCGCCGACAAGGCTCTTCACAGGGGCGCGGGCAGACCCGGCCCAGCACGCCGGGCAGAGGCAGCATCTCCTTGATCAGCGCCGTCGAGCCGGCGTAGTTCTTCTGCAAGATCAGGTCGATATAACCGGCAATGTCGATTCCGGCAGGGCAGGCCGCCGTACAGGGCGGCTGGCAATAGGCATTGTGATCGGAAAGATAGACGTTCAACCTGCGTTTGCGCAAAGCAGCCAGTTCGGGGCTTTCGGTCTGCACCGACATGCCTTCCTCGGCAACGGTCATGCAGGCCTTGACGTGTTCCGTCTGGCCGTCAAGAACGACATGGCATAACTCGCAATCTCCGGTGGGCTTCATTCGGGGGTCGGCGCACATGGCGGGAATATCGATGCCTGCGCGCCGGGCGGCGGCCAGAATGGTCTCTCCTGCCATGGCATCGACCGGTTGCCCGTTAATCTCAATCCTGCAGGGTTGCAGGCTGACCATGGCAGCGTTTGTATCGCCCTTCATTGTTTACCTCTTGTTATCGTTCAACCCAGACTTTTTATTTTGAATTCTTCAATAAGTGATAATTGGGACACGTCTGTTGCTTACCCTTTCGGCACATGCGGCTTACCGGGATCTCCATCGAACCAGATCTTTTGATTGTGAATTTTCCCGAGCAAGTCTGAAATTTCAGATATGCGCTTCCTGGAGGAGTCAGCCTCTTCAGCATCGTCCAGATCGGCAGACTTGTGGTACTCCTCGGTCCGAATATGCAATTCGTTCCTCAGGCAGGTCTCGATGACATCAATGTCTGCCGGGTTCAGATTGAAATTCTTTTTATACGCCATTGCATGTCCCTCTCATGCATCCACCCCCATCCATTGCCGGGTTGCGTCACGAGGGACGGGGTTCTTAACCAAGAAAAAAATGCATCACTTATCTGATTAACGATAACTCCAGGTAGATTTGATAAGTGAAAAAATCCTAGCAAAAATACCCCTACATTGGAACAGGTTTTACTTCTGCCTCCCGTTGGTGTGATGAACAGGAAGCAAGGCTGCTCATTGAGAGGGCGCGATTGCTTGCCGGGGACTGGCATATTTTAGATGGTTTTCACCGTCCGGGAAGCGGTCTAGAACTGTTTTTCTGAATTTTTTCGTGTTCATTGGCGAAGAGGGGAAGACGCTAAAATGACCCGTGAATCCCGTTATGACATCCTGTTTGAGCCCGTACAAATCGGGCCGGTAACGGCAAAGAATCGCTTCTATCAGGTGCCGCATTGCTCCGGTATGGGTTACACCCGTCCCGAGACCTTGAACAGTGCGCGCGAGATGAACGCCGAAGGCGGCTGGGCCGTGGTCTGCACTGAGTACTGCTCCATCCATCCTTCCGCCAATGAGGACCCTTACCCCCAGTGCACATTGTGGGACGAGGACGACGTGAAGACCCTGGGCAATATGACGGAACGCGTCCATCGCCACGGTGCGCTGGCCGGTGTCGAATTGTGGTACGGCGGCTTTTCAACGGGCAACTACCTGACTCGCGAGAACTCCCTGGCGCCGTCATCCATGCCCGTCTGGCACGGTCCCAGCCAGAGCCAGGCCATGGACAAGACGGACATCCGGAACCTGCGTAAATGGCACCGGGACGCGGCCTTGCGGGCGAAGCGCGCCGGGTTCGATATCGTCTACGTCTATGCCGCACACGGATATCTGCCTGCGCAATTCCTTTCGCCCGTGGAAAACCGTCGCACGGACGAATACGGCGGTAGCTTCGAGAACCGCGCCCGGCTGATCAAGGAATTGCTGGAGGACACCAAGGAAGCCGTTGGCGACACTTGCGGCGTGGCGCTCCGCTTTGCCGTCGATAACCTGGATCGAAACGTCGGCATCACCTATGACGGCGAGGGGCGGGAACTTGTGGAGTACCTGGCGGAGCTGCCGGATCTGTGGGACGTCAATATCGCCAACTTCGAGGCCGACGCCCGCACCTCCCGCTTCGCGGCCGAAGCGGCGCAGGAAGACTACATTTCCTTCGTCAAGCAGGTGACGAGCAAGCCCGTGGTTGGCGTTGGTCGATTCACCAGTCCCGATACAATGGCGGGGCAGATCAGGCGCGGCGTTCTCGACATGATCGGCGCGGCGCGGCCGGCCATCGCCGATCCGTTCATTCCGAAAAAGATCGAGGAAGGCCGGGTCGAGGATATTCGTGAATGCATCGGCTGTAATATTTGCATCAAGGCCAATTCCACCAGCGTTCCCATGCGGTGCACGCAGAACCCGACACGGGGCGAGGAATGGCGGCGCGGCTGGCATCCGGAGGAGATCGAAAGCGCCCATGCAGACGAAAGCGTGCTCATCGTGGGGGGCGGCCCGGCCGGATTGGAGGCCGCTCGTGCATTGGGCCTTCGCGGGTACAAGGTGTCGTTGGCCGAGGCCACGACGGAGCTGGGCGGGCGCGTGAACAGGGAAAGCGCGCTGCCGGGCCTGAGCGAGTGGGCGCGGGTGCGAGATTACCGATTGCAGCAGATCCAGAAGCTTCCCAACGTGGAAGTTTACCTGGATAGCCGCCTTGATGCGGAACAGGTGCTGGAATTTGGTTTTGAGCATGTCTGCATCGCCACTGGTTCGGAATGGCGTGCCGACGGCCGTGGACGCTTCCAGTTCGACCCGATCGAAGGCGCGGGCCATGAGCGCATGATCAGCCCGACACAGGTCATGGACGACGTGGCGGCCGAAGGCCCTGTTGTCGTCTACGACGACGATCATTTCTACATGGGCGGCGTTATTGCGGAAAAGATGCGCCATGACGGTCATGAGGTGCTGCTTGTGACCAGTTCAGGCGAGCTGTCGCCGGAAGCCCATGGCACCCTGGACCAGGCGCGCATCCAGGAACAGGCCCTGACCCTGGGGATCGAGCTGCTGGTGTCGCACATGGTAACGGCTTTCGATGGCAACAGCGTGACCATCGAATGCGCCTATTCGGGCAAGACGCACACCCGGCCCTGCCGAACCTTTGTGCCGGTGACATCGCGTGAACCCAATGAAGGGCTTTATCTGAAACTGGCTGCCGACGAGGACCGGTTGCGGGATGCCGGTATCCTGACGCTCAGCCGGATCGGCGATTGCGCCGCGCCCGGTGTGATTGCACAGGCAACTTTTGGCGGGCACCGCTACGCTCGGGAGTTAGGCGCCAACGATACCGAAGCTGCCCGAGACCGGGTGGTCATAACACGCGTTGCCTGATATCCGCTGGCGTTTGTCGAAAAACGCCGACTGGGGGGGAAATGATCGTACTGACATTACGTCGTTTGCTGGACATTTCCGACCTGCCTGACGCCCTTCGGCTTTCCATCCTGCAATGCATCATGGTCGCGGCCTGGACGTTGCCGAGTGCGTTATTGCCTGTTCAGGCCCTGAAACTCCTTGGCGACGCCCAGGCCGTCAGTATTTTCTTTTTTGGCGTTGGTTTCGCCGGTTTGATTGGTGTATTGGCGACGCCTCGTCTGATCCATGCATTCGGTCGCCGCGTCGCTTTCTGGACGGGTATGATCTGTCTCGTTTTGTCGGCCGTCTGCCTGTCCGTGGACGATCCGTTGTTCCTTATTGTCGGCGCTGCGGCGCGCGCTATCGGTTTTATGGTCATCGACGTGGCATTTGAGGTCGTCGTCATGGAGGTCATTCCTCGCCGCGCCATGGCCCGGTTCGAGGCGGCGCGGGTGTTCTTCATCGGGATCGGCCTGATTATCGGACCCTGGCTCGGCGTGCGTCTGGCCCTCGATTTCGGCGATTGGACCACTTACGCCATAGTCGGTTCACTCGCGATCACCGTCGTCTTCTATATTCTTTTTAGCGACCTGCTGACAAAGGGCCGATCTGCCAGGGAACGCGAAGTGCCGCCCAATGCCCTGCGCTTTACCCTCCGGTTTCTAAAGCAGCCTCGCCTGCGGCTGGCGTGGCTGTTGTGTTTTGGGCGCGCCGCCTGGTGGACCATGTATTTTATTTATGTGCCTATCTATTGCGTAGAAACCGGATTGGGCGCGGAGCTGGGCGGGGTGATTTTATCCCTGGCGTCGTGCGCTTTACTGCTGGTGCCTGTCTGGGGCCGTTTAGGAAAACGAACTGGCGTCCGGCCTATGTTGGGCTTCGGGTATCTGTTTGCGGGTGTTATCACCATCTCAGTCGCCACTGTAAGTTCGCCCTGGACCGGAATTGGGTTGCTGCTGGTGGCAGCCTTGGGCGCTTCCGTCCTGGACGCTATCGGCAATGCCCTGTTCCTACGCGCCGCGCGGCCCCTGGAGCGCGCCGAAATGGCATCCGTGTTTTTTACTTACCGTGAAGCAGCGCAATTGATTCCGCCCGGCATACTGGGTGTGCTGCTGGGATATTTCGCCTTGCCTGTGGTGTTCGTCGCTTCGGGTATTGGCATGGCCGTTCTCACCTGGTTTACCCGCTATATCCCGAAGCGGTTCTGAGCAGTGCAACCGAATCTCGTTGAAGTCAGGCTTTGCTTGCCTTTGCAAGCAACAGGAAGCCGAAACGGCGAACCAGCCATCCGGGTTCCATGGCATGCGCCAGATCAGCGGCCTTCCATCCGAACGCGGCTGCGAAGGGAGATAGAAACTGGTAATTTTCGATCCAGGAAACTTCGAGTCCAGCTGTTTCCAGAAGGTTCCTCATCATCGATTTGTTAAACCGGGTGATGTGCTGGTCTTCGTAACTCACGTCGCCCAGCCGGTTGACCAGGGTTTCCAGATAGGGCCAGAGGCCTGAGTAATCCGGGGTTGATACAAACATATCACCGCCGGGCTTCAGAACCCGGCGTGCTTCCTTCAAAAGAGTAACGCAATGATCGTGTTCCAGGTGCTCGATTAGCTCAATCAGCGTTACCGTATCGAAGGTGTCGTCGGCGAAATCGAACGGCGGCTCTCCACAGACCGTGAACGTACGGCCGGTTCCACCGTTGTGTTCTCGCGCATAAAGTATCTGCTGTTCTGAGATGTCGACGCCGATGGCATGCGCCTCCGAACTTAGCGATCCGATGAATGTCCCCGGGCCACAACCAATGTCCAGAAGAGTTCCCGGCTCTAGCTCCGCCCGAATTCTTGCGAATTTGTCGTGATGCCACCGGCTTTGAATGCCCTGTTGCCGCTTGAACACGCTATCGTAATAGCCAACAGGTATTGTGTCGTAATTGAAACCTGCAGCGTCTTTGCCCATTTTCTGCTCAACCAGCCTACTTCAAAATCGGGGCCAGCATGTCGCGTTCCGCGTCGACCGACTTTGCAATACCGTAGTAGATCACAAGTTCCTCGAACCCCATGGCCGGAAGCTCCCGCATCGGTGGACCGGTGAGTCTGGCGTCGGCCTGGAACAGCCGTTTCGCCACACGTGTGGTGACTGTCTCTCCCTCCAGATAGGAAACGGCAGGAACAGATATCACCGCAAGCAAACCGAGGCAAACGGCCAGGCATACGGCGTTGAAGGATTTCCTTACACTGTTCCGTTTAATGGCAGCATAAAGAATCCAGAGTACAGCGCCGAATATGATGGCTGGCCAGAAAATCATAAGGGCTCGGCCGTGAAGACGGCTCCAGAAGTAAAAGACGTCATATTCCCTGAAGAATTCCGTCGTTTGAAGGGCGATGAATAGTAGGCTTGCCGAGGCAAGCCACCCAAGGGCCAGGAACTTGATATCGGCAAAGATGACGCCGGATTTCAGGAACCAATTTCTTATGGTTTGATACTTGCCGGCCATGCTTTCGCGAAGCGACCCGAACCCAGGCAGGAAGATAAAGATGGCAATGGCAACCGCTATCCCCAGTAGCGTGAAACCGATTGCTGCGCCTGAATCGCCCAGCAGGAACAGCAGATTCAACCTGGCCCCGATGGCGACCAAGGCAATACCGGCCATTGCCGACACAACGAGGCATTTGAAGATGCCCGGGCGTAAAAACAAATCGGTTATCAGAAGGGCAGCGAGCACCAGCCCCGAGGAACTGAGGTGAACGAAGGAGAGGGCCCCAACCAAGACGTATGACAAGGCGTAACGTCCCTTGAGACGCAGAGCGATCACCGCAATCATCAAAAGGGCCATCTGGCAGCGTGGAGGGAACCCGAGAGGCGAAAATTGAGGGCCGGGACGGGCCATCATTGAGCCGCCATGTACAAGCGCCCCGGTCAGATCATCACTGTGCAGAATGGTCGCGAAGCTGTAGACCTGAAGAGGCAAAAATTCGCTGAGACCGAAAAACAACAACGTCAGGGCAAAAGCCCACATGAAAGTTGATCGCCCAATCGTACAGATTACTGATCCGGCAATCAGCGCGCCGAGGGTAACGGCAATCAGGAATCCGAAAACCAGGGTTTGCGCCACATAAAGCGGATAGAGTTGCGTCGAAAGCTCCAGCATGCTTTTGAGCACACGGCTGACACCAAGATACACCAGCCCGGGCAAAGGGAACTCATTCAGATAGTCCTTGCGTATCTTCAACCGGAGCAAGGCATGCTCGTCTGCACCGTGCTTGGTGAAATGGGCAATCGCGTTATCTGCAATGGCATCCATTTGTTCCGAAGCGATCACATGCTGGCCCATCAGGTAAAAAAGCACATTGTCTTCCGAACCAACCGCGCCCTTGTAAATCAGGGTGCGGCCACCGGCGACAGCGGTCACAAGAGCGATCAGCAGCGCCAGCAACAGGGCCCTACGTTTTATAAAGCGTATTGTCTGATCAAGGCTGAGCACGATTTTCTCCAATTAATCCCATTGGCATCGAACGATCATTCCCGTTCCCGCCAGGTAACGGTTTTCGTCGTCAGGTAGTTCCATATGGCTCCGAGGGCAGCGCCGATAAAACCCGCTGCTGCCCAGTGGAAGCCATTTTCAAACAAGAGAAACGCCGAGGAGAAGTTGACGAAAGCTCCAAGCCCACAGGCGATGTAAAAAGTAATCAATCCACGTAGCCATTGCCATCCCCTAAGCGTCCGCTCGCGATAGGTGATGATATTGTTGACGTAAAAATTGCACGTCATGGCAAGCAGGATTGCCGTCATTTGCGACCAGGCGAAATCAACGCCTAAAATCCTGAACAACAGGCCCAGCGTGATAAAATGGACAATCATCCCGGTGGTGCCGGCGCCGACGAATAACAGGAACTTGGCTGGCAGGTATCTGCCGATGGTTTTGGTGATCAGCATTTCTGCAAACTCCATGACCACGATGGGCGAGAGCTTGCTTTCCCCGGATTCCCGCTGCCTGAATTCGTATGGAACTTCCTTGTAGGTCAGTTCCCTGTCGGCAGAAGCGAATATATCCAGCAAAATCTTGAATCCCTTGCCGGAGAGGCGATCGGCAAGACCGGTAAACACATCCCGACGAATGACGAAAAATCCGCTCATGGGATCCGTTAATCCCTCAGGGATCAGGTATTTTGACATATAGGTTGCCGCCGAACTGATCGCCTTTCGGCGCATGGACCAGCCGTCCATGCTGCCGCCCTCCATGTAACGGCTTCCGATTGCTATTTCCGCGCCATCTTCCGTGATCGACTTGATCATTTGCGGCAGGATCGCCGTATCATGCTGCCTGTCGCCGTCTATGACAGCGACCAGAGGAGTTGAGGACGCCAGGATGCCTTCGATACAGGCAGAAGACAGTCCCCTGGCGCCGATACGTCTGAGGCATTTAATCCGGGGATCGTTTTGCGCGACTTCATTGACTGCGTCGGCGGTGCCATCAGGGGAATCGTCGTCAACGAACAGGGCCTCCCAATCATAGCCGGACAAGTGCTGGTCCAATTCACTTACAAGCGGGACGACGTTACCCGCCTCGTTGTAGGTTGGAATTATGATAGTGATTTCAGTTATTTGACAGCTCCGGCATGGGGATTGTCATCGATCTTGATGGCGCACGATATTTACAACTCCCCATGAACAAATCAACTGGAAACATGGGCGGGTGATGCAAGCTTCCATCGTTGTCGGCAATACACCAAGTGCTAACCGAAAAACCTTTTTATGAGTTTATCCATAGGCGCAAGACTGATGGGAAAATGGGCGCGTAAATCCGTATCCAGTTTGGCGTCGATGTATGCAGGATAGTGTCCTTCCAGGATTGCGCGGGCGGCTTCGCGAGCGTGCTCACGGATATCGAGACGGCCCATCGCTTCCCACTCGCCACTGGGCCTGCGGTCGAATAGCTTCGGATACAGGTATTCCGTTTCCATCAGGCGGATGGTGTCCTCGTCACCCAGAAAATGGCCTTCACCATCGACGGCGCGGCGGATGATGTCTACGGCTTTTTCTGGTTCAATCACATCTATTCCGCGGACTGTGCGTAGGATGTTGCCGAACATCTCACCGTCCAGGACCGCACCCTCGAAGGATGCCGTCATCAGGCTGGAATAGATGCCGGCCGACGCGTTGATCATGTTGCCGCCGGCAAGCGCCGCCAATTCCACGGTCATGGCTTTTTCAACGCCTGCCTGATAGTCCGGCAGTTTGGAATCCGACATGCCTGCGGCCTGGCTGCTCGGTAGACCGAGAGCGTTGGTGATCTGCGCCGCCGCCGCGCCCAGCAGGGCCTGTTCGCCTCCGCCGCCGGAAAAAGCGCCAGTGCGCAGATCCGATACGAACGGCCAGCTACCCACCAGAACGGGATGGCCGGGAACGAAAAGGTTGACTAGTACCAGCCCAGCCAGCGCTTCGGCCAGGCTCATGATCAGGGTGTTGGACAGGCTCGCAGGCGCTGTAGCGCCCGACTGTCCGGCCATGACCACGGCGACGGGAATCCCGGCGCGGGCGCACTCGATGGCGACATTGACGTTTTCCTCGCCGAAGCGAAGCGGCGAAACGATGCAGCAGGAGATAACGGTCATGAACGGCGCCTTTGCAAATGCGCCTTCGCCGCCAGCAACCATATCGAGCAAGCGGATGCCGTCCTTGACATGCGCCGCATCGAGAAAGCCGGAAAAGACGTGTTTCGACGTGGCTGACAGGCAGGCGTGAATGACACTCATGTCATAACCGAACATGTCGGTTACGTCATTGGCCGTGATGGAACGGCTGTAATAGTGTATGTGCTCCTGGGCATCGACGATGCGCCCGAAGTCATAGAGATCCTCCAGCGTGGATTCCCGATGAACGCCGCTGACGGGATCAACCATTTTGACGATAAGCCCGGTGGTGCCGAGATGAACGCTGTCGTCGCCGACCTGCAGATCATGACGGCGTTCGCGGCCGTAAAGGGTGAAGTTCCTGGCTGCATCCCTGATGACTCGCTCGACCAGTTTGTGCGGCAGGCGGAGCCGCCCGTCATCATCAAGGACGGCGCCTTGCTTGAGCGCTTCCTCCGTAACTTCGGGCGTCGGGTCACCAATTCCGATATCGTTCAGGACATCAAGGGCCGCGCCGATGATGCTGTCGACTTCCGCATCGCTCAAAGGTTTGTATCGCCCGGCAGGCATGCCGCGGCGAACGACTTGAGAGGTTTTGTTGCCCGGCGCGCGCGCCGCCTTGCGGCTTTGCCGGCCACCTGGGCGTTTTTTTGCTGCGGGTTTTTTCAGGGACAAGGACTCATTACCCCGCCTGTGTCACCTGTTTTATCGGATAGCTGGCGATCCAAATGCTACTTTCGCCATGGCCCAGGTCATTCAGATCGCCGAGAATTGAAATGATACGGGGTGTCAATGTGGTGCCGGCGAACATGAACAAGCGACCGTCAGCTGTATAGACATCCCGCGCCAGGATGGCGTCTTCCTGTAACTCGTCTAAAGGACACAACTCGCCTTCGAGGACAAGTCCCGGGCGCAGTTCGATGCCGCTGCCTGAATCTTCAGCATAATCATCTTCATCGGGCCAATCTGCGGTCGAAGATGAATCAGGCGGCTCATATTTCCACCGTCCTTCACGTTCCGATCCTTCGGGCGGTTCGAATTTCCACCTGCCGGTTCGCGCGCCTTCTTCTCCTTCCGGAGGTTCGAAACGCCAGGATCCTTCGCGTTTGGTAATATCTTCTTTCAGCTTAACAGGTGCTTTTCCGCCTTTGCCTGTCGAGGCATGGTTCAGAGGATGCGGTCGCGTCG
>CAYFMQ010000001.1:1747-179359 GCA_964344255.1 uncultured Thalassospiraceae bacterium | reverse complement strand
TCGGTCTGAACAGGGGCTCATTTGTCCTGTCGGTAAAAATGCCTTGTTGAGATTGAGGGCCATGCGTGGCCGTCGTTTTCGCCAGGTGATCCAGAGCGCGTTCCGTAAAGACGACCTGGTAAACCTCCTGCGGTTTCAGCCACCGGTTGGAACTGGTGTGCTCGAGCATCTTGGATATCCGGGCGCCGATGGCGTTCTTGGAAACAGGTTTGATGAGAAATGCATTCACGTCCAGCGCCAGGGCCATATCGACCAGATGCCGGTCGGAATGCCCTGTGACCATAACAAAAGGCAGTGCGCGGTTTACATGATGTTCTCCAAGTCTGACGGCGCGCAGGAGCTGCAGCCCGTGCATGACCGGCATGTTGATGTCACAAACGATGAAATCGATGTCCGAAGCATCGCCTTGAAGGAGATCAAGTGCCTCCTGGCCGTTCTCGGCCTGATAAATGGTGGGTGAACCCATATCATCCAGGAAGCGCGCTACAGTTGTGCGGCTGAACGATTCGTCGTCAACAAGTAAAACCGACATATCTGACAGATCTGGTGAAGCCATTGTCAGGCGTCTCCTGAATTACGCTGCTCACAGAAAGTCACGACATTAGCATAGGCGTCTCGGACATGAGAAATGGAGTTTTCCATTGTCTGCCATTCTGCATCGCCGGCCGTTTCTTCAAGTTCAACAAGAAGTCTGACAAGGGGAAAGGCGGCGGCATAGTTTGCTGCGCTCTTTGCGGCGTGGGCTGCATTGCGTGTCGCCAAGCGATCTTGTGATGTTGCCGCCTGTTCGAGGGTTTCCAGAAGTGCAGGGAAGGTGTCAATGAACATGTTTAGTGAGATGTCGATCTCTCTATCATCGTCATCGCCAAGAATAGCCGCCAGTTTCCCCAAGTCGATGGGGGCATGAATTTCTGAGTAAGTGAGTGCGGAAGCCGTTTTCAATAGCATTTTGGGTATGCCCAGGATTTCAGCAAGAGCCTCGCTGGTTACCGGTTTTCCGATAACATCGTCAATTCCGGCAGACCGGTATCGGGCCTGCTCTTCTGGATCGACACGCCCCGTAACGGCAATTATCGGCGTATGGCGATTGAGTTCTTTTTCCCGATTCCTGATGTGTTCGGCCAGCTCCATGCCGTCCATACCGGGCATGAGGATATCCGTAAATATTGCGGCATAATCACGATTATCGAGCAATTCCAGGGCTTGCTCGCCGCTTTCAGCGGTTTCACAGGCAACACCCAGGTTGGAAAATTGCTTCTTGGCTACATCGCGGTTGAGTTTGGTGTCATCCACCACAAGGACGATAACATCGCCCTTCCTGGCCAGATCTGAACCGTAGTGAGAAACAACATCCAGCAACGTTTCCGGATCTATGGGCTTGGACAGGCAGGCATTCATGCCGGCGGCAATGCATTCATCAAGCTCTTTCTGAGTGGCGCCTGCCGTGATGCCGATAATCGGGATGTTGGCGGTATCGCTGTTCATGGAGCGGATACGCTGTGTCGCTTCCGTCCCGCTCATTACCGGCATATGCCGGTCCATGAGAATAAGGTCGAAACGGCTGCTTTCTATGGCTGCCAGGGCGGCCCGGCCATGTTCGACGTTGATGATTTCATGGCCGTGGGGTTTCAGTATCTTGATCACCACGTCCCTGTTCGTTGCAACATCCTCAGCCTGCAGAATACGTAACGGTTTCATAATTCTGGCGCCGCCGAATGTGCGCCGTTTATTGTGCTGGCGCAGAGCTTCCGGATCGGTTTCCAAGTCAATAGGGAATGGAGCAGTGAAATGAAAGGTGCTTCCTTCACCATAGGTGCTGTCAAAGCTGATTTTACCACCCATCAGGTTGGCGAGATGCCGGCAAATGGATAACCCAAGTCCCGTTCCACCATACTTCCGTGCGACATCCACAGTTCCTTGCGTATAGGCTGAGAACAAATTCTCCTGTGCTTCCGGCGTGATGCCTTGTCCGGTATCGCTAACTGAAATCCTGATATTGGCTGTGTTATCGGCCAGGGATTCCAACCGCGCAGTTAAATGAATATGCCCGCGTGCAGTGAACTTGATGGCGTTGCTGAGCAGGTTGAGGATAATTTGCCGAAGGCGGAAAGGATCACCGATCAGGACATCAGGGAAGTTTTCGTCGATATCGCGTTCCAGCTTAAGGCCCTTCTCTTCGGCCCTGCTAAACATGACGGAGACAGACTGCATCACGGTGTCGGAGGGAATAAACGGAATGGCCTCAAGCTCGAGTCGCCCTGCTTCCAGTTTGGAAACATCCAGCAGATCGTTGACAATGGACACCAGTGCGTCCCCCGAAGCGACGATGGTATCGACGTTTTCCCGTTGGTCCTCGTTGAGGTTGGTTTGCTGCAACAGGCGCGCCATGCCAAGAACGCCGTTCATTGGCGTGCGGACCTCGTGGCTGATCACGGCAACAAATTCGGATTTTGCTTCAGCTACCCTTTCGGCTTGTTCCTTAGCTTCCTCCATCATCCTCTCTGCTTGTTTTCTATCCGTAACGTCGACCTGAATGCTGACTGTGCCCCCGGTTTCCGTCTTGCGTTGACGGATGTCCAGCCATAGACCATTTGTCAGGCGACGTTCGAAATCATCCCAACGTCTGATGCCTCGGGTTTCCTCCCAGTTGGTTTCCCATTCGATGATGTTGTGTTCCGTGTCGATCGTTTCGAGATCTGTCCATGTGGGTCTCGTTGCTATGTATTCTTCAGAATAACCGTAAAGGTCACGAAACTTCCTGTTGCAGGTCACGACCCTGTCGTCGGAGTCATAAAGCACGAAGGCATCCGAAATGTTCTCGATGGCGTCTGTTAGCAGGGCGTCTGCCGCCTTGAGAGCATCTTCAGCCCGTTTCCTCTGGCGCACTTCACTTTGCAGGCTCCGGTTCCAGATCAGGATGACGATCAGAGCAGTTGCCGCTGCGCCGCCAATCTGGATGACGAGTTTCGGGTCGATACCGGTCTCGAATTCAGCCGTGGACCACTTGTGGCGGATATCGCTTTTTTCCTTGGAGGTGATTTTAGCCATGCCGCTGTTGATGATGGAGATAAGCTCCCGGTTTCCCTCGGTGACGGCGGCAAACCAAGTGCTTTGGTAAAGCGGGTTTTCTACCGGGAACTCGAACTCAAATCCCAGCCCCGATTTTTGCAGATGATAAAGTCCTGTCGGAGTGTCAGCGGCAAAGGCTTTCAGTCTGCCTTCCTTGAGCGCCGCCATGATGGTTTCATAACTGTCAAAGCCGATGACCGTTCCCTCAGGCAACCTGCTCTCAAGATACCCCTCCACATAGTCCCCGCTCAGTACGCCGACCTCGTGACCGGCGAGGTCTTCCATGGTTTTGACGTTTGTCAGACCCTTGCTGACAAAATAATGGGTGTCCGTTTCCGTCAGGGAAGCACCGTATTCCAGGAAAGCATCGCGCTGTTCGTTGTAAAACAGCCCGGCGTGGGCGTCAGCCACTCCTTCGCCCACCATTTTGAGTGTTTCGCCCCAGGTGGCGGGTATATAGTCGATGGTTATTCCTGTCTTTTCGGACCACAGCCGCCATAAATCGATGATCATGCCGTCTGCCTTGCCGTTTTCATCCTGGAAATGGAAAGGGACGCAATCGATGCAATAAGCGACACTGATCCTGTCAGGCGCTGCCGTTCCGGATGTCGTGAAAAGGCCCAGCACAATGCCTATCGTCACATGAAACAACAGGACAATCGGCCAAAACGCTTTCACACGCTTATTCGCCCTCCCGGCAAAGTTGTTTTTCGTTTTTTTCAAAACGTCTCCCCGGATTATGAATAACCATATACCACCCCCGTGCAAGGGTAGTGGAATGCGTCATTATTGTCATCAGGGATGCGTAAAATCGCCGCCGGCTGCTACCAGTTGTCCGCCAGGGCGCGTAGCACATCATAGCGGCTGATGACGCCGACGAGGTTTCCCTTGCTGATAACGGGAAAACGGCGGTACTGGCTGTTGAGGAAATATTCAGCCACTTCGATGATGTCACTATCGGCGTCGATGGTCTGGACCGGACTGGACATGATGTCCGATACGCGCCCTCCAGGTTCGCGGTGATAGCTGGCGCTGAAGGCGACATTCAGGCAATCCTTGATCGACAACACGCCAACGATGTTTTCATCCTTATCCAGGACGGGCGCGCCGGAAACCTGATGCCGCAAAAGGATGCCGATGGCGTCATGTACGTCGGTTCCGGGTCGGAAGCTGACCACGTCAGGGGTCATATAGTCACGGACAGTCGGGTTTGTGCTCATGATACCTGTATCCCTTCCATTTCTGCCTGTTTGCGTTTGCATCGTTTCAGGCCACCGCAGCCGCCGTTGCCGCAATCCTTGCCGCAGCCACCTTCCTTAAGCGGCTCCCGCCCGGCTAGTACGCCGATGGCCATGCCGAGAATGGAAAGGGCGACGACGATAAAGCTGAGCAACAGGGTTTCCATAGGCGCCTCCTCCTTCAGCCGACCAGATGAGGCCGGAATGCCGGTGACGCCGTTTCCTGCAAAACCATATTGCCGGAAACTGCATCAGCCGAAATGAAAAAGGCAGCGATATTTTCCTTTTCCGCCAACACCTGACCACGCTTTAGTCCCATGACCATGAATGCCGTGGACAAGGCATCAGCCTGCATGGCCGTTTCGGCTAGCACCGTAACGGAGACCAGCGAATTTCTGACGGAGCGGCCGTTTCGGGGATCGAGGATATGGGAATACCGCTCACCGTCCTGTTCGAAGTAGATCCTGTAATCACCGGACGTTGCGAGGGCGTTGCCGTTCAGGCGAACGATACGCTGTAACGCGCCGGGTGCGTGCCCGGGGCGCTCAATACCGATGCGCCAGGCGCCGCCGTTCCGGTTCCAACCACGGCCTTTAAGCTCGCCGCCGATATCAACCAGATAATGGCCGATACCTACGCTTTCCAGGTGTGCGGCCACCTTATCGACGCCAAAGCCCTTGGCGATGCCGGAGAGGTCGAGCCGGGCCGCCCAGTCCCGTTTCAAGATGGCGCCGGATTGGTGATTTGTGATGATCGCCCGGTAACCAAGACCGGTGCGGGCTGTGTCCGTCTGGACTTCCGTCGGCACCCGATATCCCTGCCCCCCGGCGCCGAAGCCCCAGAGATCGCTCAACGCTCCCAACGTGGGATCAAAGGCGCCGCCGGTCAGTTCACTGGTTTTAAGTCCGGCCTCAACGACTGCCAACGTGTCATCCGATACGGAAACCCACGACCCATCGGCGGAGTCATTGAAGCGCGATAGCTCCGAATCCGCCCGGAAAGTGGACATCTGCGCATTGACGGTTTCCAGAACCTGTTCAACTTCGACCTGCAAGCGGTTCAAATCGATATGGGAAGGCTTGTCGGTAATCTTGATCAAGTAGCGCGTTCCCATGGTCGGACCGGAAAACTCGCTCAGTTGCTGGCTCCTGGTCCCGCCGTCACAGGCCATGAGGGTGAGAAACGGGCTGAGCAACGGCAGGCTGCCGGCCTGTTTCAGGAAACGTCGACGGGTTGATTTCTGTGACATGGTCATACTCCGAAATCGTCAAAGAAAATGTTGTCGGGATCGACCCCGAGATTATCCAGCATGCGCAGGGTGGCCTTTATCATCATCGGCGGTCCGCAAAGGTAGTATTCGCACTCTTCAGGCGCAGGGTGGTTTTCGAGATAGAGTTTGCGCAAGGCATCATGGATGAAGCCGGTTTTCGTATCCGCTTCGTCGCCGGGCTCGGGTTCCGAGAGGGCGACTGTCCAGCGGAAATTCTCGTGCTCTGCCTGCAAGGCGTTGAAGTCTTCGGCGTAGAGCATTTCGCGCTTATTTCTCGCACCGTACCAGAAAGACATGGGGCGCTTGCTGTCCAGACGCTTGAGTTGATCGAAAATGTGCGAGCGCATAGGCGCCATGCCGACACCGCCACCGATAAAGATCATCTCCGCATCCGTTTCGCTGGCGAAGAAATGACCGTAGGGGCCGGACACCGAAACGGTGTCTCCGGGTTTCAGGTTGAACAGGTAGGATGACACCACGCCCGGCGGTACGCCTTCCGCCGCGGTCGGTGGCGGCACGGCGATGCGTACATTCAGCATAATGACGTCGTTCTCCGCCGGATAATTCGCCATGGAATAAGCCCGGGTCACGGGTTTTTTCGTGCCCGCCCGGTAACGCCACAAATCGAACCGGTCCCATTCGCCCTGATAGTCTGCGGCAATATCGAAGCTCCTGAAATCCGCCTGGTAGGGTGGGCAGGTAATCTGGATATAACCACCGGCACGGAAGTCGATGGTTTCGCCGGCGGGCAGGTCTAGCACCAGTTCTTTGATCATGCTGGCGATATTGTCGTTTGAGCGGACTGTGCACTGCCATTCCCTGACACCGAAAACCTCTTCCGGCACCCGTATACGAAGATCGTTCTGGACCTTGACCTGGCAGGCAAGGCGCGTTCCTTCCTTTGCCTCACGGCGGGAAATCCGGGATCTTTCCGTGGGTAACAAGTCGCCGCCGCCTTCGAGCACCTGGACGCGGCACTGACCGCAGGTGCCGACCCCGCCACAAGCAGACGGCAGGTGGACGCCTTGTGTGTTCAGGGCATCGAGCAGATTGCACCCACACGGTGCAGCCGCCGTTTCTGTGTCGTTGATGATGAGTGTTACGTCACCCTTGGCGATCAGACAGGAGCGTACGGAAAGAATGACCAACGCCAGCAGCACCACGATGCCGGTGAAAAAGCCAACGCCTAAGCCGATCTCAAGCATGACACTGCCTCATATTGCAATCGATCCTTCTCATCCCACGTGAACTCCCGAGAAACCCAGGAAGCCGAGCGAGATAAGCCCGACGACGATGAACGTAATGCCCATGCCCTGCAGGCCCTCCGGACAGTCGCTGTATTTCAGTTTCTCGCGGATACCGGCCAGCGCGCAGATCGCGAGCAGCCAGCCGAAACCGGTGCCCATGCCGTAGACCACGCTTTCACCCAAGGTATAGCTGCGCTCCACCATGAACAGCGATCCTCCCAGGATGGCGCAGTTCACCGTGCACAGCGGCAGGTAGATACCGAGGGCCTGATGCATTGCGGGCAGGTACCGTTCCAGCACCATCTCGACGATCTGCACCATGGCGGCAATGGTGCCGATGAAGCTGAGCAGCATCAGGAAGCTCAAATCAACGTGCCCAAGTCCGGCCCAGTCCAGCGCGCCGGCTTTCAGCAGGTTTTCATAGATCAGATGGTTGACCGGCACGGTGATGCTCTGGATCACCAGCACGGCGACGCCCAGCCCGATGGCGGTTTCCACCCGCTTGGAGACGGCCAGGAACATGCACATGCCAAGGAAGAAGGAAAGCGCCAGGTTCTCGACGAACGAAGCCTGGATAAACAGGCTGGAATAGGCGCTCATGACGTTTCTCCCGTGTTGACGGGGACCGGAGTGGATGGCCTGGTTTCCGGCGGTTCTGCCTTAAACTCATCCGCTTCGACCTGCTCGGGCCGCCAGCTCCTGATGGCCCAGATCAGCAGGCCGATGATGAAGAATGCGCTCGGCGGCAGCAGCATGAGGGCCGCCGGCTCGTACCAGCCGCCATTACTGACTAGCGGCAGAATTTCAATTCCCAACAGGGTGCCGGAGCCGAAAATCTCCCGGACCGAGCCGACCGCAATCAGTATCCAGCTATAGCCGAGCCCGTTGCCCAGGCCGTCCAGCATGGAATGTGCGACCCGGTTTTTCATGGCGTAGGTTTCCGCCCGCCCCAGGATGACGCAGTTGGTGATGATCAGGCCGACAAACACGGAAAGCTGCTTGCTGAGCCCATAGGCAAAGGCCTTGAGTATCTGGTCCACCATAATGACCAGCGTTGCGATAATGGTAATCTGGATGATCAGCCGCACGTTCCTGGGCATGTGAATGCGGATGGCGCTGACGGCGCCGTTGGAGATCGTGATTACTGCCGTCACCGCGAGCGACATGATCAGTGCCGTGGCCAAAGTCTTGGTTACGGCAAGGGCCGAACACACGCCCAGCACTTGCAGCGTTATGGGATTGCCGTCAATGATCGGCGTCAGCAGGGCCTGTTTCAGGGATGAGCTACTCATGACGCCCCTGCCTCCTTTCGCAATCTCTTCAAGTATGGCCCGAAGCCGTTCTCGCCCAGCCAATAGCGCAGCAGGTTGGTGACACCGTGGCTGGTCCACGTCGCACCGGTAATACCGTCCACCTGATAGGGCGCGTCGGGAGAGGCCGGATCGACCGCGGTCTCGGCCACGCCCAGGCGCAGGATGCCGCCGGTGTCGTAAATCTTCTTGCCGAACCATTGGTCACGCCACGCCGGTGCGTCGATCAACGAGCCCAAACCCGGCGTTTCGGCGTGTTCGTAGAAGTTAAGGCCGACGACAGCGCTTAAGTCTGCGTGAACGCCCAGGTATCCATACAAAGTGGAACCATAACCCTTGCCGTGGACCGGCAGCACGACCAGCCTGGGTCTTCCGTTTTCGCTGAGCACGTAGACGACGGCATGGCGTGCACGGTTCTTTAGCCCTGCGACGTCATGGTCGGGCGATATGGGGACGCTCGCCTCAGGGTCGAGCCGGGCGAGGCGCTGATCAAAGGTCTCGGCGTCGATGTCCGTTGCGTAGTTGCCGCTGGCAAGATCGACGACCCTGGGTTCCAGCGTGACGGCGGCATCGCTTTCCAGCCGCGATCCAAGCTCCGGCAGACGGGCGATTATGTCGGTAATATGGCCCTGACGCTCGGCTTCCTTGTTGGCGACCTGCAGCGGTTTCAGCAGAACGGCCGCACCGGCGACGAGAATGGAACAAACCAGTGCGACGCAGAAGGTTACCAGCAGGGTTTTCAGGGGGGTGTCGCGATCAGTCATGACGTCGAGCCCTCCTGCGGATGTCAGCCTGCATGACCAGGTAATCGATCAGCGGCGCAAAGATGTTGCCGAGCAGGACAGCGAACATGACGCCATCCGGGTGATGGCTGTTGGCGACCCGGAACAGGATAATCAGGGCGCCGACCAGAAGCCCGTATATCCAACGGCCCTTGTCGGTCATGGCCGCCGTGGACGGATCGGTGGCGAGGAACACCGTTCCGAAGGCGAAGCTGCCCAATACCAGATGCCAGTTCCAGGTAAGACTGGCGAAGGAACTGTCACCCAGCTTGTTGAAGGCGATTGCCGTTACGACCATTCCGGCGAGAACGCCAAGAATAATGCGGCCGGAAACGGTGCGGGTGGAAAGCAGGAAAACGGCTCCCAACAATACGGCGACGACGGACGTGGTGCCGAAGCCGCCGGGGGTGAAACCCAGGAAGGCGACTTCCCAGCTTGAGCCGATCCAGTCCAGGACCTCTGGCCGCTGCTGCTGGGCGAAGCTCAGGTACGTCGCCTTGGTGAAGGCGTCCGCAACGGCCCAGGTGCTCTCCATCACCATTTCTTTGGGATACGTCACATACAGGAAAGCGAACCCCGTAAGCGCCGGGTTGAGCATGCCCTTGCCGGTGCCGCCGAATATCTCCTTGCCGATGACGACGCCGAAAGTCATGCCGAGACCGGCTTGCCATAAGGGAATGGTTGGCGGCAAAATCAGGCTGAACAGCAGGGCCAGAGCAACAATCCCTTCAGTACGGGGACGGCCCCTGACGGTGGCGAATACGCGTTCCCAGAAATCACCGACGACAAGCACCACGACGAATACTGGCAGATAATAAAGCGCACCGTGCACGATGGCGGACAGAATGCTCGCCGGTTTATAGCCCAGTCCCAGCATATCCATGATTCCGCCCCGCCAGCCGGGCGCCGAAGTGATGCCCAGCAGGGCCATGTTGAGGTTGGCCTGTAGCCCGGTGTTGTAGAGTCCCCACAGGATGCAGGGTGCGAGGGCAACGATCATGCGGCGCATAGCCAGAGAATGATTAAAGGCGTCGCGGATGTGTGGACCTGCCGAAGTCAGCGTCATGCTGGAGGCGCCATTGCCGTTGGCTGATTCTGAGGGATAAAGTTTCCTCAACGTGGATACCAGGGCGTTCATCATTCTCCCCGTTCCAGCTTGTCGAGCGTTTCACGCAACAGGGGCTCGTATTCCATCTTGGCCGGGCAGATAAAGCTGCAAAGCGCCAGGTCTTCTTCATCCAGTTCCAGGCAGCCGAGCGCTTCGGCGGTTTCGATGTCACCAACAATCAGGGAGCGCAGCAGTTGCGTTGGCAGGATGTCCAAGGGCATGACCCGCTCGTAACCTCCATAGGGTATCATGACGGTCGGATCGCCACGCCTGTTGCTGCCGAAAGCGAATTTTTGCGATCGATTGACACCGCCAGCCCGATAAAAGGAAAACGAGGGGCCGGCCAACCCCAACAAACGCTTTAACCGGCTGGGCGCAGGATCGGCGAGACCTTCGCCAATGGCCGTCACCTGATGATGATAGCGACCCAGATAGGCAACCGGGCCTTCCGCATGACGGCCTGAGAGAACGGAACCCGATATAAGGCGAACATTACCGTCAGAGAGCTCTTCACGTGTGAGTGCGTTCAACCCCGCGCCTGCACGGGTGCGGACAAGACGCGGTTCATTTACGGCGGGGCCGCCGAGGGAGATGATGCGTTCCGTCCACATGCGGCCGGTCAGAAACTGATATCCGATGGCGATGACATCCTGATAGTTCAGGTGCCACACGGATTTTCCCGGACACAAGGGATCGAGATGATGGATATGGGTGCCGACAAGGCCGCTGGGGTGGGGACCGGAAAATTCGTTGACCGTGAGGCGCTCCATATCAGGGACAGGAAACTCAATGCCTGGCGACTGGCAGACATGAACAGGAATCTCCCTCAAACGCCCCACAAGGCTGAGGCCGGCCAGGTAAGCATCCGTATGCTCGTCTATAATGATCTTGGGATTGGCGGCGAGTGGGTTGGAATCCATGGTCGTGACAAAGATGGAGGAGGGTGTTCCCTTTGGATCGGCGGCGCGATTGAACGGGCGTTCCCGTATGGCAGTCCAGAGGCCGGATTGCAGCAGGGCATCCGTTATGTCCCCGGCTTCAAGAGTGTTGAGGTTGTTTTGGTTCCGCGACGGAAACGTGACTTCTTCATTGCCTTCAAGGGCGATCACGACCGATAGCAGGCTACGTCTCGCCCCCCGGTTGATGGCGCTCACCACGCCACTTGCCGGAGAAGTGTAGAGAAGATCAGGCCGCTTGCGGTCGGTAAACAGGGGTTGGCCCAGTTTTACGGCATCTCCTTCGTTTACAAGCATGCGGGGACGAAGGCCGACATAATCACCCCCCAACACGGCGACGTGCTCAGGCTCGGCGGCATCACTTATAACCTGCTTGGGTGCTCCGGCTAAGGGAACATCCAGGCCTTTGACGATCCTTATGGGCAAATTAAGCCTCTATATCCAGATCAGAAATCTACATATTCACAAAACAACACACATACGAAAGCAATGTTGCTTCCGATAGCCATCCTATCAGCATCTCCATTTTCAACATTGAGCCTGATCAATGTGAAACTTTTTTTATTTTTTCATACTTAATGCCGTCATGGTTTCTTTCAACGAATGAAGGAACGCTTGAAAATGACGCAGGAACGCTGGATTTCACAGAACGTCGCCGCCATGTCTATTTCAGCAATCAAGGACATGGCCATGCGGAGCGCAAAGGTGCCGGACGCCGTGTCCCTTGCCTGGGGCTTGCCTTCTTTTCGTACACCGGAACATATCCGACGGGCAGTGGAAGCACAGATCGAGGCCGACCCCGACATCGGCAAGTACGCCCTGCCTGATGGCCTGCCGGAACTCAGGGAAGCTGTTGTTCAATGCCATGCCGATCACACGGGCGTCACGGTGGATGCGGACCGTCATGTCATGGTGACCTGCGGCAACATGCAGGGACTTAACAGTCTGTTCCATGTGTTGCTCGATCCTGGGGACGAGATCATCGTTACGGACCCGGGATTTGCTTCTCATTTCCAGCAAATCCGCATGGTAGGCGGTGTATCCGTTTTCTGGCCGCTGAAGGAAAATGACGGCTGGGCGCTGGACCTGGAGAAACTGCCGGACCTGATAACGGAGCGGACCAAGGCCATCCTGCTGGTCACGCCGTCAAATCCGACGGGGCGTATCTTCACGGAAAGCGAGTTGCGGCAGATCGGTGCCATCGCCAAAGAAAAAAACCTGATCATCCTGCTCGACGATCCCTACTGCCACTTCACGTACGAGAACGCAGAACGCTATTTCAATCTATCAAGCGTCGAGGAACTGCGGGACAACGTCGCCTATCTGTTTACCTTTTCCAAAACCTACGCCATGAGCGGTTGGCGGCTGGGTTACATGATCTTGCCCGAAGGCCTGAAGCGACATGTCCTGAAAGTCCATGACGCAACCATTATTTGCACGCCCCGTATTTCTCAGGTGGCGGGACTCGCCGCGCTAAGGGGCGAAAAGGATCACCTGAACAATTTCGAAGACATCCTTGCCGGTCGCCGGGATCTGATTTGCGAGCGGCTTGATGCCGTTTCCCATGTTTTCGATTACGTGAAGCCCCAGGGGACCTATTACGTCTTTCCGCGTATCCTGGTGGAACATGCCGATTCAAAGGATTTCTCGCTCAACCTGCTGGAACAGGCAAAGGTGACCGTCACACCCGGCAGTGCTTTTGGCCCTTCCGGCGAAAATCATGTGCGTATGGCTTTCTGTGTCGAGGAAGACGCCATTAACGGGGCTTTCGACCGCATCGAACAGCATTTCCCGCGTTGAAGAAGCAGCCTGATCTACTCCATTTCCATTTTGATCAGCATCAATGCACCTGTATCCGGTGCGTGGGAGACTGGAAGTTAATCTGAATATAGCAGCAGTAACATCAAAGGATTCCGAGCAATGTCTGACGGTTTTACCTTCTGTGATGAATTGGGACCTCAAAAGGTCATTCATATCTACAACCCTGCCATCGACCTCAAGGCCATCCTGGTGATTGATAATACGGCCAAGGGACCTTCCATCGGTGGGCTCCGCATGGCGCCGGACGTTACCACGGAGGAATGCTTCCGGTTGGCCCGTGCCATGACGTTCAAGAACGCTGCGGCCGGTCTGAAGCACGGTGGCGGTAAGTCCGTCATGGTTGGCGATCCCACAATGCCCAAGGATAAGAAAGAAGAGCTGATCCGGGGCATGGCTCAGGCGCTCAGGACGGAAACCCAGTATATTGTCGGACCCGACATGGGAACGGATGAGGAATGCATGGCCTGGGTCCATGACGAAATCGGCCGTTCCGTCGGGTTGCCAACGGAAATCGGCGGTATCCCCTTGGATGAGTTGGGTGCGACCGGTTACGGCCTGGCCCATTCAGCCGATATCGCCGCCCCGTCGGTGAACCTGGAACTGGATGGCGCACGCGTTGCCGTTCAGGGCTTCGGTTCCGTCGGCATTCATGCCGCCCGCTTCCTGGCGGAGCGGGGGTGCAAGCTTGTGGCGGCCGCCGATTCAAAAGGCATGTGCCATGATGAGAACGGTCTGAACATCGACGACCTGGTGGAAATCAAGGCCGGCGGCGGCAGCGTCCATGACTGTTCCAAGGGTGCAAATGCCGATCCCGACGCCATTATCGGCGTCGATTGCGACATCCTGATTCCGGCGGCTCGCCCGGATGTCATCACCGATGAAAACGTGGACAGCGTGCAGGCGAAACTGATCCTGCAGGGCGCCAATATCCCGGCGACACTTTCGGCGGAAAAACGCCTTCACAAACGCGGCGTGCTTAATATTCCCGACTTTATCGCCAATGCGGGCGGCGTGATCTGCGCTGCAATCGAATATGCCGGGATGGGGCGGAGTGTTGCTTTTGAAACCATACAAGACAAGATTCGTGCAAACACGGAAGACATTCTGGACATCATGCAACGGGATAAGGTCTTGCCGCGTGAAGCAGCGCACACCCTCGCTCTCAGCCGCCTGGAAAAGGCCATGGCGCTACGCCGCTGGTCGATAATGTAAGGGATTCTCATGTACAGGATTCGGTTTCACGGCCGTGGAGGGCAGGGCATCAAGACAGCGAGCCGCATTCTCGGCACGGCCTTCTTCCTGTCCGGCAACGAGGTGCAAGATGCGCCCCGTTACGGTGCCGAACGTCGTGGTGCGCCGATTTTCGCCTATGTGCGCGCCGATCGAAATCCTATCCACGAGCGTGGCATTATCGCGATGCCCGATCTCGTTCTTGTCGCCGATGAAACCCTGGTCGGCGTACCGACAGCCGGGGTCATGGATGGCGTCGGCCCGAACACCGTATTGCTGATCATGGGTGATGAAAACGCCGAAACCTGGCAGGAGCGCCTCAATACGGAAGCGCGTATCGTTACCCTGCCGCCTTTTACAGGCGAATATGCTTTGATCGGCACGGCTTGCGCCGGTGCTGCAGCAGGGCTTGCCGGAGTCATCGATGCCGGGAAGCTGGAACAAGCCGTGCGCGAGGAACTGGTGGCCATGGGTAACAGGGTTATTTCTGAAAACATTAAATGCGCGCTTGAGTCTTTTGAAGCTGTTGCCGATATGGCCGGTATTGTTTCCGAACAACCACAACATAAACCCGCTGCATCAGCCGGCTGGGTCGATCTGGCGCTCGAATCCGCCGATACGGCAACCCCCACCATCCATGCCGCCGCCAACAGCGTCCAGGTCCGGACCGGGCTTTGGCGTACCATGCGCCCGGTTCTTGAGCGCGATCATTGCAACAAATGCACCTGGATCTGCGGGTCGTTCTGTCCGGATGGGGTGATTTCTTCCGATGACGATGGATATCCCGCTGTCGATTATGATCACTGCAAGGGATGCCTGGTCTGTGTCGTTCAATGCCCGCATCACGCCATGGTCGCCATTCCGGAAACCAAGGCGCGTGAACAGGAACAGGGAGACGCCGCATGAGCCGCACCCTGCTGACCGGTAATGCCGCTGCCGCCTGGGGCGCCCGCCTCGCCGGGGCTGAGTACATGCCTGTCTTCCCCATCACGCCGCAGACGGAAATCATCGAGAAGCTCGATGGCTGGATCGAAGAGGGCGACATGGAAGCGGCTATGGTCATCCTGGAATCGGAACACTCCATGATCACAGCGGCTGGGGCTGCAGCGGCAACGGGAGTCCGGGTGTTCAGCGCAACATCCAGCCAGGGCCTGCTCTATGGCATGGAGATGCTGTTCACTGTAGCCGGATGGCGCGCGCCTTTTGTTCTGGTTAACGTTTCCAGGGGCTTGTCGACGCCTATCACGCTGGAGCCCGACCATAACGACATCCTGGCGGCCAGGGATTGTGGTTTACTGCAGATTCATTGCGCAACGTGTCAGGAGGTTCTCGATTCCATCCTGATCGCCTACCGGATGGCGGAAGACAAGCGCGTACGCCTGCCGGCCATCGTCAACTTCGATGGTTTCTACTTGTCGTTCACGCGCGAGCCTGTCGATATCCCCGATGCAAAGGCGTGCCGGGCCTATTTGCCGGAATTCGATCCCGGCGAAATGTCTTTCCGCGCCGGTCACCCGGTCAGCGAGGCTGTGGCCGTCTTGGGTGGTGGTCCCTATTCCTATTTCCGCTATGAATCCCATATGGCCGCCGAAGCGGCCCGTCCGGCATTTGATGAAGCGGCTGATGATTTCGCCCAGCGATTCGGTCGGTCCTATGAGGCGGTTGAGGCTTACCGCATGGAAGACGCCGAGGTCGCCTTTCTGATGATCGGTTCTTTCGCCACCAAGGCGAAGGCCGCCGTCGACGTGCTGCGATCAGAAGGCATGCCCGTCGGTCTGGTGCGGCCACGTCTGTTGCGTCCGTTCCCGGAAGATGATCTGCGTTCTCTGCTGACGGGACTGAAAGGCGTAGCGGTCATCGACCAGAACCTGTCCATGGGCAAGGGCGGCATCCTGGTGACGGAAGTGGCTTCCGCCCTCTATGGACAGGAAGGCGCGCCACCGTTGCTCAGTTTTATCGGTGGCTTGGGTGGGCGCGATATAAATTCCGACGAATTTTACGAAATGGCGCGCCTCGCTCTACAGGCAGGCGAGAGCGGCGAAACACCGCCGCCCCGGTTGCTCTATACGGAAGCGGAACTGCGTCACATGCGAAAACTGCAGTCGATTGCCGCTATGGAACATGCGGAAAATTCTGGTGCGGGAGCAAAACCATGAGTGAAACCGTGAATGCCCCGGTTGCCCCTGAACTGTCCCATTACAAGCGCATGCGCGATTTGCCGGCGACCCACCTGCTGGGTGCGGGTACGGCCATGTGCTCCGGTTGTGGCGGGCTGGAAGCAGTTCGGGAAATCTATGATGTGCTGGGTGAAAACACGGTGTTCGTCAATGCCGCCGGTTGCATGACGCTGCTCTCCGTCTATCCCTTCACACCCATGCGTGGTTCCTGGTTGTATACCTCCATGGCGTCGGCCCCGGCGGGTGCGCAAGGGGTTCGGGATGCCCTGGATGTGCTCAAGTCCCGGGGGAAACTGAAGGAGGAAGAGGGCCTGCAGGTCGTCGTTCTCACCGGTGATGGGTCGGCCTACGGTATGGGACTATCCGCAACGTCCGGCGCTATCGAACGGAACCTGGATTTCCTCTATGTCTGTTACGACAATGAAGGTTACGGCAATACGGGTCAGCAGACCTCCGGCGCCACGCCGCACGGCGCCAAGACCTCCACGTCGATCCAAGGCTACAGCGGCTTCAAGAAAGACCTGTTCGCCATCTGGGCGGCCCATAATCCACCGTATGTAGCGACCATATCCGGCTCCGAACCGCTCGATCTCGCCCGGAAAATCGAAAAAGCGAAATCTATCAAAGGCCCGCGTCTCGTTATCGCGCTATCGCCCTGTCCCACGGGATGGGATTTTGATCCGGAACATTCCGCCGAGATCGGCCATCTTGCCGTCCAGACTGGAATCTGGCCCCTGAAAGAATATGTGGACGGCAAGGTCGTTCATACCCGGATGCCCAAGAAACGCCCACCCGTCGAGGAGTACCTCAAGCTCCAGGGTCGCTTCCGCCACCTGTTCGAACCGGAAAGGGACGACAAGACGATTGCTGAAATCCAGGCCAAGGTGGACGCCTACTGGCAGGTCGTCGGTGGGGCGGGTTGATGCAAACGTCAGAAGAACGACCGACGCACAGCTATTGTCATATGGGCGGTGACGAGCCGCTGAGCGGCGCAACCATCCCTGAACATTTCCAACAGATCGCTGCCCGCTTTCCCGATCATGAAGCCATCGTGTGTCGCCACCAGGGCCGCCGTCTGACCTACAGGGAACTGGCGGGCGAGATCGACCTTATCGCCCGAGGCCTGCTCGGTCTCGGGTTTTCGAAAGGCGACCGCATCGGCATCTGGGCGACGGATAATATCGAATGGCTTGTGGTGCAGATGGCGACGGCCCGGATTGGCGTCATCGTGGTCAACATCAATCCCGCCTATCGGCCCCAGGAACTGGCCTATGCGCTGAAAAGCTCCGAAATCAAGGGGCTGTTCCTCATCCCCGCCTTTCGACACAGCAATTATGTGGAGATGATTTCAGGTCTGGTTCCAGGGCTCGCCGGTTCAGAACAATCCCTTGAATGTAAGGACTTTCCTCATCTCCGCCGTGTCGTGGTTTACGATCCAGAACAGCCGATGGAGACGGATCGCCCGTCCCCCGGCTTCACCTTGTGGCGTGACGTCGTCGAGGCGGCGGAAGATATCGATCCCGGCGATCTGATCCGACAGCTTGCCTTGCTGGACAGGGATGACGCCATCAACATCCAGTACACGTCCGGCACCACGGGATTTCCCAAGGCCGTGGTGCTGAGCCACCTGAACCTGCTCAATAACGCCTGGTTTTCCGCCAAGGCTATGGGGTTTGACGAAAACGACAGGCTCTGCGTGCCGGTGCCGTTCTATCACTGCTTCGGCATGGTTCTCTCAAACCTGCTCTGCCTGTCCGTCGGCGCATGTATCGTGGTGCCGGCCGAGCATTTCGATCCCCTGGCGACGTTGCAGGCAATTGATAAGGAACGCTGTACGGGCCTTCACGGTGTGCCCACCATGTTCATTGCTCAGTTGGAGCACGAGCGGTTTTCTGAGTTCGACATGTCCACTCTGAGAACAGGAATCATGGCCGGCGCTCCCTGTCCGGAACCGTTGATGAAGCGCGTCATCGAGGATATGCACTGCCGCCATATCCTGATCGGCTATGGCCAGACCGAGGCTTCGCCGCTCACCCACCTAACGCACCGTGAAGACGATATCGCGCGGCGCACACAGACCGTCGGCATCAACCTGCCGCATCAGGAAGTGAAAGTCGTTTCTACCGAAGACGGGCATACCGTTTCTGTCGGCGACGTAGGCGAGGTTTGCTTTCGCGGCTACCATGTCATGAAAGGCTACTACAACAATCCTGAAGCCACGGCCCACACCATCGATGAGGCCGGTTGGCTGCATTCAGGCGATCTGGGTGTCATGGACGAAAACGGTTACTTGCGCATCACCGGGCGTCTGAAGGAAATGATCATTCGCGGCGGTGAGAACATTTATCCGGCGGAAATCGAAGCGGCGCTGTTCGCTCATCCGAAAATCGCCCAGGTCGCTGTTTTCGGCGTGCCGGACGAATACATGGGCGAGGAGGTCATGGCCTGGATCCAGGTTCATGCAGGCGCGGCGCTGACGGAAGCAGAGGTGAGGGAATACGCCAAGGACGCCATGGCACACTTCAAAATACCACGCTACATCCGCTTCGTTGACGAGTTTCCCATGACAGTGACGGGCAAGCTGCAAAAATTCCGCATGCGGGAAATCGTACTGGAGGAATGGGCCAGGGAAAGAAACAAGGAAAGAAGCGGGGAAGGGGAATGGGAAGGAAAATGACGCAAATGAGGGATTTAGGGTAGACTGCGCGAATGGAGCCGTTCTTTTTCCATCTGCTGATCCTGATGGTCATTGCCTGGACCGCCGCCATGATGCTGCGTTGGATCGGCGTTCCCATCATCATGGGCGAGCTGATGATCGGCGTCATCATGGGGCCTGCCGTTTTCGGCTGGATCGAGCCTAACGAGATCATCACCGTCCTTGCGGAAATGGGCATTTTCTTTCTCATGCTCCATGCCGGCGTCAAATCCGATGCGGGAAAGTTTTTCGATGCGGCGAAACATTCCTTAGGGATCGCCATTGTCGGCGCCATCGTACCGTTCTCGGTCGCCATGAGCGTGGCGCTCTGGTTCGGTCTGGACACCGTGCAAGCTATCTTCGTCGGCTTCACCATGACCGCGACCGCCGTGGTCATCACGATTACGGTTCTCGAAGGGCTGGGGATGCTCGACTCGCTGATCGCCCGACTGATCATCGCCTCATGCGTGGTGGATGACCTGCTGACACTTGTTTTTCTGGGTCTGGTGCTCAGCATCATCAATGGCAACGGGGCGGATCCGGTAGTCCTGATGATTACCTTCGGCAAGGCTATTCTTTTCCTGGGCGCCGTGGTTGCCATCGGCCATTGGGTGTATCCGAAACTGCGTGAGCCGTTCCAGGACCGCAACGGCGAGGTCTTTACCTTCCTGCTGATCCTGGCTCTTGCTTTTGGATTGATCGCACAGGCCATCGGTCTTCACATCATCGTCGGCGCTTACATGGCGGGATTGTTCTTTTCCAAGAAGGTGGCGATCCCGGATATTTTCGATCATGTCGAGGATCAATTGCACAGCGTCGCCTACTCCTTCCTGGGCCCGATTTTCTTCATCTCCATGGGATTCTATGTCACCTTCGACGCCATCCTGGGGCCAGGCCTCTGGTTCGTTGTCGCCCTGACCGCCGCCCTGATCGTCGGCCAGATCGTCAGCGCCGGAGGTATGGCTCGGTTGCTGAAACTTTCCTGGCTAGAATCGTTGAGTGTCGGTGTCGGCATGTGTGGCCGGGCGGAGATGGCCTTCGTGCTAATTTCGCTGGGTCTTACATTGGGCGTTTTCGACGCGCATGTCTTTTCGGTTCTGGTCTTTTCCGCTTTCCTCCTGAACCTGTTCACGCCGGCGGCTCTCTATGCTTGCGTTCATGCCCTCAGACGTCAAAATCCAGGCAATCGACTGGAAAAATAAACATCAGAAACGGAGAATAATTCATGACCGGTAACCCCGGCTATAAGACTGCATTGCTGACGGGCGGCAACGGTAACCTGGGGCGCCATGTGGCCGACAGGTTGCGCGCCTCCGGCATCAGGACAATCAAGTTCGATCTGCCGGGAACGGAGCCAGAGAAGCTTGAAGAAGGCGAGGACATCATTACCGGCGACATCCGGGACAGGGACCTTATCGAGGGTATCGTTGCTGAGCACAAACCGGACATCATCTATCACCTGGCGTCGCTGCTGTCAGGGAGTTCCGAAGCCGACCTGGAAATTGCCTGGGATATAAACGCCAATGCCTCGTTCAATGTCTTGAACCTTGCGCTCAAACACCAGGTCAAAACCGTTTTCTTTCCTTCCACCATCGCCACCTACGGTACGGGGCTTACCGATCCCCTGGAAGAAGCGGCGGAGCAGTGGCCGGAGAATATGTACGGCGCTACCAAGGTTGCTGTCGAAAGACAGGGCGTTTACATGAAAATCAAGCACGGCTTGGACTTTCGCTGCCTGCGCATTCCGCTGGTCATATCCCCTTTCGCGCCACCCTCCGCCGTGACCGCCTATCCATCCCGTGCCTTTGTCGAGGCGTTTAATGGCAACGCCTTCACATTCCCTGTTTCTCCGGATGTTGGCATTTCTTCGATATTCTTTGAAGATGTCATCGACGGCATCATGCAGGTCACTATGACGGAGCGGGAAAACCTGCATCATCATGCCTATAACCTGCACAGTTTTTTCGTTTCCGCCCGGATGGTTGCTGAGAAAATCAGAGAACGCCTGCCGGCGTTCCAATACGACTATCAACCCATCGAAGCGGTTGAACGCCTGATGTCGGAATGGCCCGATGTAATCAACGATCAATCGGCGAGAGAAGACTGGAAGTGGTCGCCGAAATTCGATTTCGACAAGTCGGCAACCCGTATGTTCGAATTTCTGGAATGCTGATTGATCGAAATCATTGCCTGGGAAACGCCTAATTTGTCATGATCCTGGAATGGATGACACAATGATTGATCCCCCGGTGGATGATAATGAGGGAAATGCTGATTCCCTGGAGTTGGCTTGCCTTCAATTCCGCAAGGCTCGTAACCATCTCGCTGGATTCAAGACTGGCTTGATCCAGTTCCTGGAAGAACCCAAGCGATCCGTTACGGTGTGTTTTCCGGTCGAGATGGATGACGGCTCCATCCAAAATTTCAGGGGCTACCGTGTGCTCCACAATACGGCGCTGGGTCCCGGCAAGGGCGGCATCCGCTATCATCCGGATGTGACCGAACCGGAGGTGGAGGCGCTCGCCATGTTGATGACGTGGAAGTCGGCCCTGCTGGATATACCCTTCGGCGGCGCCAAGGGTGGTGTTGTATGCAATACCAAGGAGCTTTCGGAAAGCGAGCTCAGGCGACTGACGCGCCGCTTTGTGCACCAGCTCGGCAACAATATCGGGCCCCATACGGATATCGCGGCCCCGGACCTCTACACAAACGAACAGACCATGGCCTGGTTTTACGATACCTATGACCAGATGCATGGCGGTCGTAACAACCGCCCCATCGTGACAGGTAAACCCCTGGGCCTTGGTGGATGCGCTGGCCGTTCGGAGGCGACGGGGCTTGGCGTCTTCATGGCGACGGAACGTTTTCTGGAGCTGGCGCCCCTTGAAACCCTGAAAGAAATCAAGGGCGCCACGGTCAGCATACAGGGGTTTGGCGAGGTCGGCAGGGTTGCCGCCAATGCCTTTGTAGAAGCGGGCGCAACCGTCATTGCCATTAGTGACAGCCAGGGTGGTATATTCAGCGAAGACGGTATCGATCTCGATGCCGCCATAGATTTCCGCAAGGAACATGGCACCATCGTCGGCCTGCCGGAAACCATGACCATCACCAACGAGGATTTGCTGGAACTTGAATGCGACATTCTGGTTCCCGCCGCCATCGCCAACCAGATCAACAGGGGAAATGCCGCCACAATCAAGGCCAAGCTGATTGCCGAAGGGGCCAATGCGCCGACAACCCCTGACGCAGACGATATTCTGAAAGAGCGTGGCATTCCCGTAATTCCCGATATCATCGCGAACGCCGGTGGCTTGACGGTGAGTTACTTTGAATGGGTGCAGAACACCCAGAACCAGCAATGGGATTATGAAGATGTCATCGAACGTCTGCGTAAACGCATGCGTAAGGCCATCGATACATTGATTGCCGAATTCCATGTAGCGAATGATGGCGACAATTCGAACAATGACAGTTATGTCGTCGACGATGGCATTGTGGATTTAAGGACAACGGCCCTGATCATTGCTGTGCGCCGGGTTGCCCGCGCAACGCTTGAGCGGGGCATCTGGCCTTGAGTTCTCAACAGGATGATATCGTAAAAACTGTTGCCAGGACCGGCTTGATTCTGGGTCCGGTCCTTTTCCTCATTTTGGTGAACGTGGCACCGTCGGATAACTTGGGACCTGAAGGCATAGCCGTCGCCGCCGTCGCCGTGTGGATGGCGATCTGGTGGATGACAGAAGCTGTTCCCCTGGCCGTAACCGCCTTGTTGCCGCTGGTACTCTTTCCCCTGGTCGGCGTCAATACGATCGGCAACACCTCCAAGTCTTACGCCCACCCGTTGATCTTCCTGTTCCTGGGTGGTTTCATCCTGGCTCGCGCCATGGAGGAATGGTCCCTTCATAAGCGCCTTGCTTTCTTCGTTCTTCGTATAGGCGGCAGCAGGCCGACGGCGATCATCGGCAGCCTCATGCTTGCGACAGCGTTCCTCAGTCTGTGGATAAGCAATACGGCGACGACCATGGTCATGCTGCCCATCGCCCAGGCGTTGGTCGTCACCATGCAGATGAACGGCAGCGTCATGGATGAAAAACAGAAGGTTGATTTCGGCGCGGCCCTCATGCTTGGTGTCGCTTTCGCCGCGACCATCGGCGGTATCGGCTCATTAATCGGCACACCGCCCAATGCTCTTTTTGCCGGGTACATGCGCGAAACCCACGGGGTCGAGATCGGCTTTGCCCAGTGGATGTTGCTGGGCGTGCCCATTGTCATCGTCCTGCTGCCGCTCACTTGGCTAATGCTGACCCGTCTCGTTTTCCGAATTGCTGGCAGCGGCGATAATGGGCGGCACAGGGATATTTTTGAACATCTTGAAATACCGGGGCCGATGGGTCGAGGTGAGAAGATGGTGGCGGCCCTGATGCTGACTGTGGCGGCGCTCTGGATTTTGAGGCCCCTGATCCAGCATCTGCTTCCGGGGCTTGGCCTATCGGACGCCGGTATCGCCATAACGGCGGCTGTTTTGCTGTTTGTCATTCCGCTCGATTTCAAGGGCGGTGAGCGCCTGCTCGGTTGGCAGGCTGCCGTGAAAATCCGTTGGGATGTTCTGATCCTGTTCGGCGGCGGCCTGGCGCTGGCGGGCGCGATCGCCGATTCAGGTCTTGCCGCCTGGATTGGTTCGACGGCGAGCATTCTTAAGGGCCTGCCGGTTGTGGGCCTGATCCTGATCGTCGCCGTCATTATCGTCTATCTGGGAGAGTTGGCCTCCAATACGGCCATGGCGGCTATTTTCCTGCCCATAGCCGGGGCGACGGCCATCGGGCTTGGCGAAGATCCGATGCTGCTGGCCCTGCCCGTGGTGCTGGCCGCATCGCTGGGTTTCATGCTGCCAGTGGCGACACCGCCCAACGCCATTGTCTTCGGTAGCGGCGCTGTTACCGCCGCCCAGATGCTGCGCGCCGGAGCCTTGCTGGACGTAATCGGCATTATCGTTGTCATGGCTATCGGCCTGACCCTGGGGCCGGTGATCTTCCCGGTCAACTAATCCGCAATTTCGTCACTAAAAGATGATTTCGCTACAGGCTTGTTTCGATGGCGTCGAGAACGACCTGCACCGGAATAGCGGCAATGGCCGACTGTCCGAAGTCCTGCGCGCGGATGGCGATCAGGTCAGGCGTGTAAGGGGCGAACTTTCTCGGGTTGGTTGGTCCGAACAGGGACACCATCTTCGATCCGCCAGCGGCCAGCATGTGTCCGGTTCCGGAACAGTTCGCAACACTGACGGAAAGACGGGAAGCAATGGCGACGGTCAAGGCAGGGCCATTCAGTACTTTGCCTTCCCCTTGCGTCCATTCCAAAGGTGCGAACAGGACGCCGGGAATCTCTTCTTCGATCTGTTTGCACCACTCCTGTTCTAGGGGGCCAAGAAAGAATACCGGCACCCTATCGGCGGCAAGTTGCTGCCTGGCGATCTCGATGTAATTTTCCAGAGGCCAGCATTTACCTGTATCCATTCGACCGGCGCCGGGTGCGAGACCAACATAAACCGGACCGTTGCCGTTCGTTTTGGGCAGAATGGTTGTCGCTGCGCGCCAGTATTCATCCGGCAGTTCAGCAACATGATCAGCATTATCCTTGCTTCCCGTCGCCAATGACAGCAACGACAGGAGCTTTTCCGCGAGCATCTGGGACTTCGGTTCATTTTTGGCCGGTTTACGGGCCGAGAAAAAATACCGCCATGACGGTGATATCAGTATGCCGTGGGAAATACGGCGCAGCATCAGGGTGTACATCGGGCTTGTCTGGGTATCGATGATGAGATCGAAATGCCGATCCGGTAACAACCGTCTGGGTGAAAGGGCGTTGGCCCAGCCATCCCCGAGTACTGATGACGGTAGGAACTCGTCGATCAACCCCCTTGCAATCGGTTCAAGGATACCGGCGAACATGTTCAGTTTTGTCCCGTGCATCCAGCAAATGCGGGCATCCGGATAAGTCTTGGCGAGGGCGCGAAGAAAGGGCAGCTTGATGAAGTTCTCGCCGATTGCATCATCGGAATAAGGGCCGATGAACACCAGAATGCTTTTTATGTTCGTATTATTGTTCAAAAAATTGCCGTTCACTGAAACGTCTATAGATCGCCAATATTCGGGTGTGCGGGAATAAAATCAAGCGCCCTGCACAGGCGTACATCCAAAATATGGGAACAGGGGCGAAAACGGCATGATACGGGTCGCCATCGGGCTATAGCATTTAGTGAAAAAGATGATAACGTGCGCGCCGAATAAAAAGTTGGTTTCGCAGGGGTAGGACCATTACGTGATCTCAATTCTTCTTTTTGGACTGCTGATTGGCATGCAACACGCGTTGGAAGCCGATCATGTTGCTGCGGTTTCTTCCATGGTGAGTCGCGAGAAAACATTACGCGGCATTGTTCGCCATGGTGCTTTCTGGGGCGTCGGTCATGCGCTTACCCTGATGATCTTTGCTGGCGCCGTGGTCGGGCTTGGCTTGGCGATTTCGGAGCAATTGGCGGCCTTTTTGGAAGGTATCGTTGGCGTCATGCTGGTTGCGTTGGGCGGCCATGTGATCTATCGGCTAATCCGGGAGCGCGTACACTTCCATGCCCACCGTCATGCCGATGGCGTCAGGCATCTACACGCGCACAGTCATGAAGGGGAACGCCGCCCCCATGAAAGCTCCAGTCATGACCACAACCATGAAAGTAAACTGCCCGTCCGGACCCTGCTGGTTGGCATGATGCATGGCCTTGCCGGTTCCGCGGCACTGGTGGTGCTGGCCGTTTCGACGATTAGCGACCCTCTCATGGGCCTGACTTATATCGCCCTGTTCGGTATGGGGTCCGTTATTGGCATGGCGTTCCTCTCGGCCGTCATTGCCGTTCCGTTGGGTTTCTCGGCGCGTTTCCTGACCTGGGCCAATCGTGGCCTGCAGGGTGGCATCGGTGTTTTTACCGTTGCTCTCGGTGTCTTCATTATCGTCCGCTCGGCACAAGCTGCGGGCCTGTAATAGCTCACCTCAGGCCGTTCACGTTCCCTGCCAGGCTTGGGAAGCGACACGTTTGAAGTTCCAGCCCAGCATCCCCCTGATTTCGTCTTCCTGAAAACCGTCATCCAGCAAAGCTGTTACGATTTCCGGGAACATCGGTGGGCCGGCATGATCGATATGCGGCGTATCATAGAGGTTTCCAGCAGGCCAGTAATCGGGTCGGCTGCGAAGAATTTCACCCACATCAATGCCGATGGGCGGAGAATAATCGAAGCCGAAGCCGATATGCTCCGTGCCGACCAGATCGGCCAGATGGCGGATATGCCGCATCATCGTTTCTGTGCTGACGTCGTTGTCGCCCAGGAAAATACCCATGCCGTTGATGCCGATGACGCCGCCGGTTTCGGCGCAAGCCTTGATTTGCTCGTCGTTTATGTTGCGCTGGTGCTCCCAGATAGCCGTCGGGTTGGAATGGGAAAAGACCACGGGGCCTGAGGCTACTTCGATAATGTCCATACTTGTCCGGTAGCCGATATGGGAGCAATCCACGATCATGCCAAGCTCGTTCATGCGCCGGACGACCTGCCTGCCAAAATCCGTCAGGCCTGTATCGTAATCGTGGCAGCCGCCAGCCGCATCGTTGTTAAGATTATAGGCGAACAGCATCTGCCGGACGCCCAAGCCATGGTAAACATCGACCATGTCGAGGTTCCCGTTCAGCGCATTCATACCTTCGATATCAAAAGATATCGCCAGCTTTCCCTCGTTGCCGGCTCTCTCAATATCCTCAATGCCGCCGGCCAGGAGATAACGGTCCGGGTTGCCCAGCACGAAACGCCTGTAAGCCGCCAAGGTAGTCAACGTGCGGTGCCAGTCGAGAACATCGAAGCCGACGTTGATGCTCAGATAATTGACGTTACTCGTACGCCAGTCCTCCAGCAGGGACAGATCAACGCCGGGATCGGGGAAAACGCCGGCATGGGCGTCCCAGATAAAGCTGTCTCGGACCAGTTCTGCTGCCTGTTCTTTTGTCTGGCTCATGGCGTTTCCCCTGAATGCCGGGCGCTTAAGTGTAAAACTGGTCCGGCATGCTTTCCTTGCGTTTGGATATATAAGCCTCGATTTCTTCCTCAATAGCAGGATCAAGCGGCGGCTGCTCGTAAGACTCAAGCGCCGCTTTCCACAGTTTGTTTGCCCGGGTCGCCGCGTCAAGTGCACCGTCCGCTTCCCATTGCTCGAATGAACTGGCGTCCGCAACTTTCGGGCGGTAAAAGGCGGATTCGAAATTGCTCTGGGTATGGGCGGCGCCAAGGAAATGACTGGCGGGACCGACCTCGCGGATCGCTTCCATGGCCTGGGCGTTTTCGGAAAGATCGATACCTTTCGCAAATTCGATGACATTGCCGCACAGGTCGGCGTCGATCATGATCTTCTCATAACTCTGGACCAGGCCGCCTTCGAGCCAGCCCGTTGCGTGATTGATGAAGTTGGCCCCGGCCAGGATGCTCATGATCAGGCCGTAAGCCGCTTCTTGCTCAGACTGCGCATCGGGAATCTTGGACGCTGATAGCGCACCCACGGTGTGGAACGGAACGCCCAGTCGGCGGGCAAGCTGACCGGCGGCGAGAACCATCTTGCCCCCTTCCGGCGAGCCGAATGTCGGAGCGCCGGACTGCATGGAAATGGTGCTGGCGAAACTGCCCATCAGGCAGGGTGCGCCGGGGCGGATCAGTTGGACGAGCGCCAATCCGGCGAGCGCTTCCGCCAGAACCTGCGCCAGGGTGCCGGCCACCGTGCAAGGGCTCATGGCGCCGGCCAGGGTCCACGGCGTGACGGCGACGGCCTGGTTATGCCGGGCATAGGTCTTCAAAGCTCCTGACATGGCGGAATCCAGAACCAGCGGCGCATTGGTGTTGGAAACGTTATAGAGAACGCAGTTGTTTTCCACGAAATCGTCACTAAACAGGATTTTTGCGATGGCGACGGAATCCTGCGCCCGTTCCGCGCCGATCAACGCGCCGAAAAAGGCCCGGTCCGAATACCTGATGTGGGCATGAAGCATATCCAGGTGCCGCTTGTTGGCGGGCAGGTCTACAGGCTCGCATACGATGCCGCCGGAATGATGAAGGTGCGGGATGGTCTGGTGGATTTTGACCAGTTCGTGAAAATCTGCCAGCGTGCCGTATCGGCGTCCACGGTCCTGATCAAGCACGAAGGGCGGGCCCCATCCCGGCGCGAGAACCGTGGCGTTACCGCCGAGTTGGACCGAGTTCTCAGGATTCCTTGCGTGTTGGATAAATTCGGAAGGCGCGTTCGCCTGAATGATGGACCGGCACATGCCGGGCTCGAAATGCACCCGTGTGCCCTGAACATCTGCGCCGGCTTCGCTGAAAATTTCCAGGATTTCCGGGTCGTCGACGAACTCCATCCCGGTTTCTTCAAGGATCTTGTCGGCGTTGTTTTCGATCAGGCTCAATCCTTCTTCGTTCAGGATGTCGAAGGTGCCTACCTTGCGCTGGATGTAGGGAACACGAACAGCTGTGTCCTGCCGTTCGGATTGACGGCGCGCTTTCCTACCGCCGCTTCTCCGGCGGACCTCAGTGGTCTGACTGGCTGGCGAATCGTTTGCTTCGACGGTCATCGCAATTCTCTACACTGGCCCCTTCATAGGGACTGTAGACCCAAGACTTTCGTCTTGCCAATGCCTTCATTCTTCCCCTCTATTTGTGACAGGAACTGAACGTGTGCCAAGAGGAGGGGGCGTGTCTCAGCCGGAACTTCCAAAGGATGCAAGGGTCGTGGTGATCGGCGGCGGTATCGTCGGCTGCAGCGTCGCCTATCACCTGGGGAAACTGGGCTATAGTGACACCGTTCTGCTGGAACGGGATGTGCTGACATCAGGAACATCGTGGCACGCGGCGGGCATCGTCGGGCCCTTGCGGTCCAGTTACAACCTGACCCGGCTTTCCATGTACGCCGTGGAACTGTTCGAAGGTCTGGAAGCCGAAACAGGACAGGCGACTGGGTACACAAGAACCGGTGGCCTGTGGCTGGCGCAGACAAAGGACCGCATGGCTGAATTGCATCGTACGGCCGCCAACGGTGAAATTGCCGGGCTTGAGGCAGAGGTGATTGGGTGCTCTGAAATTTCCCGCCACTGGCCGCAATTGAAGACGGACGATCTGGAAGGGGCGCTCTGGGTTCCAGCAGACGGACAGACCAATCCGGTCGATACCACCATGGCCTATGCCAAGGGGGCCAGGCTGTCGGGCGTCACCATCATGGAGAAAACCCCGGTCACCGCCATTGAAACCAGCAAAGGCAAGGTCACGGGCGTGGTGACTGAAAAGGGTCGGATTTCCTGTGACTATGTTGTGAACTGTTGCGGCATGTGGGCGCGACAGTTGGGTGAATCTGTCGGCGTCAACATCCCTTTGCAGGCGGCGGAGCATGTCTATTTCGTCACCGAGCCCATCGACGGCCTGCCCGATCCGTTGCCTGTGACCCGCGATCTGGATGCTGGCGTTTATTTCAAGGAAGACGCCGGAAAGCTGGTGGTCGGCGGGTTCGAGAAGGAAGCAAGGCCCTGGTGCGTGGACGGCATTCCCATGGACGCATCCTTTACTGTTCTGCCGGAAGACTGGGATCGCTACGCGATATTCCTGGAAGACGGCATCAAACGCTTGCCGGTGCTTGAGAACGCCGGCATTCGCACCTTCATGAACGGTCCGGAAAGTTTCACCCCCGATACCCGCCAGATCATGGGGGAAGCGCCGAACCTGGAGAACTTTTTTGTCGCCGCCGGTTTCAATTCCATCGGCGTGGTGTCGTCCGCCGGGGCCGGAAAAGTGATCGCCGAATGGATCGACGGCGGCGAATCGCCCATGGACGTGTGGGAGGTTGATATTCAACGCTTCGCGCCGGAACAGGGAACCAGGGACTTCCTGGCGGTGCGTACTGTTGAAACCCTGGGTGACCTGCTGGCCATCCATTGGCCGTTCAAGCAGCCCCGGACGGCGAGAAATATCCGAAAGACACCCTTTCATGATCGCTGGAAGGATAACGGTGCCTGTTTCGGCACGCTGGCCATGGCGTGGGAGCGCCCCCTGTGGTTTGTTGAAGGGAGCGAAAACCCCGAAATGCGTTACAGCTACGGGGCGCAAGGCTGGTGGCCGCAAGCCGAGCGCGAAGCCCAGGCTGTCCGGGATTCCGTTGTCCTCTACGACCTGACGCCGTTTTCCAAGTTCGAGATCAGCGGCCCGGATGCGGAAGCGCAGTTACAGAGGCTTGTCGCTGCCGATTTATCGGTCGAGATCGGCCAGACGGTTTACGGCCAGATGCTCAATCGAAACGGCGGTATCGAAACCGATGCAACGTTCATGCGATTGGCCGAGGATGTCTTCTGGATGATCGGGGGCGCACCGACAAGGATCAAGGACCGGAGTTGGTTGTTGCGTCACTTGGATGAACAGGCGCGGGTGCAGGTCTCGGACATGACAGAAGACTATGCCGTGCTGGGCCTGATGGGGCCTTTATCCAGAGATGTTCTGGCGGCGATTTGCGATGAGGATTTGTTCAATCAAGCCTTTCCATTTTCCACATCCCGGGAAATCGAAGTCGGAGGATTTCCTGTTCATGCAAACCGCTTGAGCTTTGCCGGTGAACTGGGCTGGGAACTCTATATACCGAACAAGCATGCCTTGGATGTTTGCGATCAGATCATGGCGGCGGGCGAGGAATACGATTTGATGCCCGCGGGTCTTTATTCGCTGGATTCATGTCGTTTGGAGAAGGGCTACCGTCACTGGGGTCATGATATGGGTCCTGAGGAAACACCGTTGGAGGTCGGATTGGACTTTGCCGTCGCCTATGACAAGGGGGTGGGGTTTACCGGGCGTGAAGCTCTGTTGCGGCTCAAGGAAATGGGCGTGCATCGTCGGTTGGTCCTGTTCAGCATTCCCGATGGAACCGATGGGGAGGAGCCGCCATTGATGCTGCATGACGAACCGGTCTACCGGAACGGGGAAAGGGTTGGGCAGACCACGTCCGGCGGACGTTCCATCCGGCTTGGCGGATCGTTGGCGTTTGCCATGATCCGATGCCCAGAAGGTGAAACTATATCCTGGGACTGGATTGAATCGGGTTCCTACGAGGTGAAGGTTGCAGGCAAGCGCTATGCCATAACACCGCTCAAGAAACCGCCCTATGATCCGGGTGGAAAACGGATGAAGGTTTAGGCAGGTATCGCAGACATGAAATCCCATGCTCAGGTAGCGATAATTGGGGGAGGCATTTCGGGATGTTCCCTGCTGTACCACTTGACGCAGCTCGGCTGGGACGATGTTGTCCTGATCGAAAAGAATGAACTGACCGCCGGGTCCACCTGGCATGCGGCCGGATTGTGCACGCATTTTGCCCTCAATCCCACCATCATGAACATGCGTGCCTATAGCGTCCGAACCTACAAGGAATTCGAAGACGTCGATTTCCATGCCTGCGGCGCCATGCGGGTGACGGCGCGTGAAGACCGTATGGATGAATTCCGTTTCGTCTGGGATGTGGGCCGGATCGCCGGATATCAATTCGACATTCTCGGCCCTGGTGATATTTCGCCGTTGCATCCTCTTGCTCAAACGGAAGGCCTGATCGGCGGCATTTACGAGCCTGATGACGGTCACGTGGATCCGTCTCAGGCGACTCATGCTTTTGCTAAGCGGGCGCGGGAAGCGGGAGCTGAAATCTATCGTCAAAATCCGGTTCAGGATATCCGTCGCAACAGTGACGGCACATGGGCCATCGAAACCAGGGAAGGCACGATACAGGCGGATATCATCGTCAACTGCGCTGGCACCTGGGCCAGGGAAATCGCCGCCATGATGGGTGTCGATCTACCCATCGTTCCCATGCTGCACCAGTATCTGGTGACGGAAGGTATCGAGGCGGTTGGTGCTTTGGAGAAGGAACTGCCTATTTTCCGCGATCCTGACGAGAGTTGGTATTCCCGCCAGGAGCGGGATGGCATGATCATCGGGCCTTACGAACAGGCGGCAGCGCCCTGGGCGGTTGACGGCGTGCCGGAAGAATTCGGCATGGACTTGCTGCCACCTGATCTTGACCGGATCGAAAGCATTGTCTCCGACGCCATGGCGCGCATTCCGGTGCTGGGAGAAGCCGGGATCAAGACAGTCGTCAACGGCCCTATTACCTTCACGCCGGATGGCAACACGCTAATCGGGCCTGTATATGGCATGCGCGATGCCTGGTTGCTGACCGGCACGTCCATGGGCGTCATGGAAGGCGGCGGCGCCGGCAAGCTGCTGGCCGAATGGATGACCGACGGCTCGCCGCCCATGGACGTGCTGGGGATCGATTCCAGGCGCTTCGGCGCTTTCGCCGAAACCCGAGATTACCGTCTTGATAAGGCGACGGAATGTTTCGGACGTCAGTTCGCCATCCACTACCCCCACGAAGAACTGCCGGATGCCAGGCCTTGTATTATGCCGCCGTCCTATCCCCGGCAGGCCGAACTGGGGGCTCAGTTCGGTTTCGCCTATGGTTGGGAGCGGGCGAACTGGTTTGCAACCGATACCGTCCCCGCCGGGCAGGCTCCGTCGTGGCGGCGAACCAACTGGTTTGATGCTGTTCGTCAGGAATGCCTCGCCGTTCAGGAGGCCGCCGGACTGTTCGAATTGTCTGCATTCTCTAAATTCCTGGTAATCGGTGAAGGCGCTTTGGACGCGCTTGAGAACCTGGGATCGAACCGGCCGCCACCCGATGACGGAGGGTTGTGCCTGAATTATGTCCTCACGCCGGAGGGCGGCATCGAATCGGAGTTCACCGTCACCCGCCTGGCGAAGGATAAGTTTTATCTCGTCAGCGCCGCCGCCGCCCGGCGTCGGGATCATGATCTGTTGATGACGGCCTTGCCGGTTGGTGGCGGCCGGGTGGAGGTCCGGGATGTTACCGAAGACTGGGGCGTGCTGGCGCTGGCCGGCCCGAAATCCCGCGATATTCTCTCGGCACTGACCTCGGGCAGCCTGGACAATGACGATTTTCCCTGGTTGAGCGCCCAGGAAATTACCGTTGCGGGTGTAACCGTACGCGCGATCCGGGTCAGCTACGTGGGTGAACTGGGTTGGGAACTGCATCATCCGATTGCAGATCAGGCCACTCTTTATGATGCCTTGCTGAAAGCAGGGTCGCGCCATGGTCTCAAACCCTGCGGCGTCTACGCCATGAATTCCCTTCGCCTTGAAAAAGGTTACCGTGGTTGGGGCGCTGATCTGACAACGGAAAAGACACCGCTGGAAGCCGGTTTGCACCCCTTCGTTAAAATGGAAGGGCGGGGATTTATCGGCAAGGAAGCAACATTGACCCGAAGCCGTGAAACACGTGGCTGGCGCATGCAATTGCTGTCGGTAGACGTAACGGATCGAGATGTTTTTGGTCTGCATCCGGTATTGCTGGATGGGGAGGTTGTCGGCGTCACCAGTTCGGGCGGCTACGGCCACCGTGTGGATATGAGCCTGGCGCTGGCTTATCTCAGGTCGGATATTCCGCTCGATACCTCCTTGAGGGTCAGCATCTTGGGCGAAGTGTTCCAGGCGGAAATCCTCGGACGCGTTCCCTATGATCCCACGAATGCCAGAATGCGAGCCTGACCATGCCTTCTATTTACCCCAAGAGGGGCATGGCGATAAAGTCTCCGGGGTGTTATCCCAAAGTCATGTGTTGGGCAAAAGGAACGTTTAAATGACCAAATCATTCGATGGCAACGACAACTGGGGCGTCGATCACGCCATATCCCGGGACAGCGTCTATGGCACACGTGTGGAAAACACTCATTCCGGCGTTTTGAGTTTTCTAAGGACCAAATACTCAAAAGACCTGACTGACATAGATATAGCTGTGACGGGCATCCCCTACGACCTGGCGGTGACGAACCGGCCTGGCACACGTTTCGGGCCACGTTCCGTGCGTGAAGCCTCTGCCCATTTGGCCTGGGGCCCCTTGTGGCCGTGGACCCATGACTGCCTAAGCCGACTAGCAGTCGTCGATTACGGAGACTGCGAAATAGACCAGGGCTTTCCGCATGAAATTCCACAGCAGATCGAAAGCCACATTGACAGTATTCTGGAAGCGGGCGCATCCACCATTTCCATCGGCGGCGATCATTTCATCACGCTTCCCATCATGAAGGCGTACGCCAAGCGTCACGGCCCGTTGGCAATGGTGCATTTTGACGCCCATTCCGATACCTGGAGCGAAGATGTCAACCGTATCGACCATGGCACCATGTTCTATCACGGCATCAAGGAAGGCGTGATCGATCCCGAGCATTCCGTCCAGATCGGTATCCGAACCCATAATGCTGATCCCATGGGTATTCGCTGGCTTGACGCCAACTGGGTGCAGGAAAACGGACCGCAGAAAGCCATTGAAGAGGCGAAAAAGATCGTCGGTGATCGTCCGGCCTACCTGACCTTTGATATCGACTGCCTCGATCCAGCCTTTGCGCCCGGTACCGGTACGCCGGTGGTGGGTGGCCTGACGACCTATCAGGCCCGGACCATCCTGGGCGGATTAGACGGCATCGATTTCAAGGGCATGGACCTGGTTGAGGTTGCGCCCCAGTACGATGTGGGTGAAGTGACGGCCCTTGCCGGTGCGACCCTGATTCTGGATTACCTGCAAATGCGTACGAAAGACCTGCCGGACAAGGTGTGACCGCCGTAATGACCTCGGAGATGTATGATTACGCCATTATCGGTGGTGGTATTGTCGGCGTTTCGACTGCCTGGCAGCTAAAACAGCGTCTGCCCGACAGCCGCATTATCGTCATTGAAAAGGAAGATCAGGTCGGCTTGCATCAGACCGGCCATAATTCCGGCGTCATCCATGCCGGCGTTTACTACCAGCCCGGCAGTATGAAGGCGCGGTTCTGCAAGATCGGCGTCGAGGAAACCATCCGCTTCTCGCGCGAAAACAACATTCCCTTTGAACAATGCGGCAAGCTGCTGGTTTCCACCAACAAGGCCGAACATGCCCGCATGGATGCCTTGTTTACGCGGTGCCACGAAAACCAGATTGAGTGCACCATGCTGTCGGCGGACGAGCTTAAGGAACGCGAACCCCATATCACCGGCACCGGCGCCATCCTGGTTCACGCCACGGGTATTGCCGATTATCCGGCGATCTGCCGCAAGATGGCGGAGAAGTTCCAGGAACTGGACGGCGTTCTCAGATTGTCCGCACCGGTTACGGCGGTCCGGGAAACGATTGATCAGGTCGTCATCAGGGCGGGCGGACAGGAAATCAACGCCCGCTACATCGTTGCCTGCACCGGTGTGATGGCGGATCGCCTGGCCCGCATGATGGGGGTTGATGCGGGCTTCCGCATGGTGCCGTTCCGAGGTGAGTATTACCAGCTGCCGCCGGACAAGAATAATATCGTTAGGCACCTGATCTATCCCATCCCCGATCCTGCCCTGCCTTTTCTGGGCGTGCATTTGACCCGAATGATCGATGGAAGCGTTACCGTCGGGCCTAACGCCGTGCTTGCCTTTGCCCGGGAAGGTTACCCAAAGGGTAGCGTCAACCTGCGCGATATTGCCGAAATGGCGGGTTACGGGGGATTCTGGAAGTTGATGAAGGCGAACCTGAAGACAGGGGCGGTGGAGATGAAGAATTCGCTCGTGAAATCCGGTTATCTGGAACTATGCCGGAAGTACTGCCCTGAACTGACGTTGAGCGACCTGCTACCCTATCCGGCGGGAATTCGCGCCCAGGCGGTTGCCCCGGACGGATCTCTGATTCATGATTTCCTGTTTGCGGATACCAAGCGTTCGATCCTGGTCTGCAATGCGCCGTCACCAGCGGCAACATCTTCCATTCCCATTGGGGCGCATATTGTTAATAAGATAATCGAACGCTTTGAAACCACCTAGAAACCCAGGGGTAGGCAATGACGAAGAAGTACAATCAACCGCTCGGTGGAAACGAAATGCCGCGTTTCGGTGGTCCAGCCACCATGATGCGGCTACCGACGCAGGACTCAGCGGAAGGCCTGGATGCCTGTTTTGTCGGTGTGCCATTTGATGTAGGCACGTCGAACCGGGCGGGCGCCCGTTTCGGTCCTCGCGCGATCAGGGCGGAATCCTGCCTGCTCAGGCCCTACAACATGGAAACCATGGCCGCGCCCTTTGATTCCCTGCAGGTTGCCGATATAGGCGATGTTGCCATCAACACCTTTAATTCGCAGAAAAGCATGGGCATCATCGAAACGGCATACGATGAGATCCTTTCGCACGATTGCATTCCCCTGACGCTGGGTGGCGACCACACCATCGCACTGCCAATCCTGCGTGCCCTGAAGAAAAAATATGGCCCTGTCGGCATGATCCATGTTGATGCCCACGCGGACATAAACGACAACATGTTCGGCGAGCCTATCGCCCATGGTACACCCTTCCGTCGTGCTGTTGAGGAAGGGCTGCTGGATGGTAACAGGGTCTATCAGATCGGCCTCAGGGGAACGGGTTACGAGTCTGATGATTTCGACTGGCCCCGCTCACAGGGTTTCGAAGTGGTCTGTGCCCACGAATGCTGGCACAAGTCGTTAGCCCCGTTGATGGAGCAGGCCCGGGCCAAACTGGGCGACGGGCCGGTTTACCTGAGTTTCGATATCGACGGCCTTGATCCCTCCGCGGCACCCGGTACCGGCACGCCGGAATATGGTGGCCTGACGGTAATCCAGGGATTCGAGATCATTCGGGGCTGTCGGGGATTGAACCTGGTCGGATGCGACCTGGTGGAAATCTCGCCACCCTACGATCCCAGTGGAAATACGGCCTTGCTTGGCGCTAATCTGCTGTTTGAAATGTTGTGTGCTTTGCCGGGCGTGGCGATCCGGTAAGTCTGTACCATTATTCTTATTCTGTTCTTGAATAGAGCCAAGGCGGTGATGTCATGGCCGGAAAAAAAGAAAACAGGGAGCAAGACGTATCAAACGTCATCGAGGCGATATCGGGAATTATCGCCCATATCGGCGAGACGGATTTTTCCTCACGCCTGACAGAAGCCGTCAGGTCTGTCGTTTCGTTTGATTCATCTCTTTGCATGGGCTGTGTCGAGGACAGGGCGCCGCAGCTGCTTGATGAAACCCTGGGTGAGGGAGAGCGCGAAGCTTTTTATGGCGCCTATCTGGGTGGCGCCTATCTTCTCGCGCCCGGCTACAGAATGGCGCAGAATGTTGAAACCTCCGATGTCTGCAAGCTGAGGGATATTTTCCCTGGCGACATGGAGGACAGCCAGTATTTCACGCTCTATTGGGGGCAGACGGGCATGATCGACGAGATGTTCGTGTTTGTCCGTATTGATAAGTCCCGCTCCGTTTATCTTGCCATCGGACGGTATGAGGGCTCGGATAATTTTTCCGATGATGAGGTTGCACGGATTAAAGCGGCGGAGCCTATCCTCAGACAGGTTGTTATGCGTCACTGGCGGGACCGGCCTTTTGGAACCGGCGATGCCGATCAATTGGACAGCATCCATGCCAGCTATCACAGGTTATTGGTGGAATTCGGAGCGGATAAACTGACGCCCAGGGAATACGATGTGTGCCAGCTTATGCTGCGCGGCCATTCATCCAAGTCAGGTGCGCGTGAACTGGGCATATCGCCGGAAACGGAACGAATCCATCGCGGGCGCGTTTTCCAGAAGCTGGGCGTTACATCGCAGGTTGAAACCCTGGCCCTGTTTCTCCAGACGCTGGCCGATGAAGACGTGTCAGCAAAGATGGAGACATCCTAGGCAATGCCCAATCTTTCCCACGCTCCGGAAGGTAATATCAGGTTCACCTACGAAGGTCGCACGCTTGAAACCAGGCCAGGGATTACCGTGACAGCGGCGCTCTATGCCGCAGGTTGCCTTACCCTTGGGCGTTCCCGGAAATTCCGTCGTCCGCGGGGCCTGTCGGGCAGCTTTCCCGGAGGGCATTTGCTGACCATAGACGGTACGCCCCATTGCCGGGCGGATAAGGTCTTGGTTCGGGACGGCATGACGGTGCGCGCGGAAAACGTCTGGCCCAGTCTGGAATTCGATATCCTTCAGTTGGGATCATTATTACCTCGGAAGTGGGTGCGTTCCGGATTCGAACACCCCCGGTGGGTGCCGGACGGTTCATTCCTGTGGCCTCTTTGGGAGCGGATATTGTGGTTCTCCGCCGGGATGGCTAATCCCCCGGCGAAGGCGTCCCCCATTGTTGAAGGCCGCCGCTTCAGTGCGGCAACCGTTGTCGTCGGCGGCGGTCCGTCGGGGCGGCTAGCGGCGATTGACGCTGTTGCAGCAGGGCAGGGTGATGTGGTGCTGATCTCCGAGAGCCCTGATCCGGGGAAACTGTCTCAACTAAGCGGCGCCGAGCTTCCTGAACTGCCACCCTCGGTTCAGATGCTGCCGGCGCACAGGGCCTATGCCCTGTACCACGGCGGACGCGTGGTTGCGGCGGCGCCCACGGATCCGGGCAAGCCAGCCGTTCTGATCGATACCGAGAAAGTGGTGCTGGCGACGGGGAGAATGTCCGTGCCGCCGTTGGTGGACGGCGCCGACCTGCCCGGTGTGCTGGACGCCAGGATGGCGCTGCAACTGGCGGCGCTAGAGGGCGTTCCACCCGGCAAGCGGGTCGTGGTGATTGGCACCAATTCAGCGACGGCAAGCCGTGATGCCGTTGCGGACACGCTTACCAAACATGGCGTAAAAGTCATTGAATCCATTGATGTTTCTCACGTCTGCCGCATCGCGGGGAGCAAGCGCGTGGAAGGTCTGGACGCGAACGGGATGATCCCTTGTGACGCTGTCGTCCATGCCGGGCCCTGGCGGGTCAATCCGGTCCTGCCTTTTCAGGCGGGATGGCGGGGTAGCCTGCGTCTGATGCCGGGCGATCTTCCCGATCATGTCCGGCTTGTGGGCGATGCCGCCTTGCTGCCGGAGCCTGTCTTCCTGCCGAATACGCTGGACGGCCGAGCTCTGGTCTGTCCCTGCATGGATGTCACCGTGGATGAAATCCGCACTCTCGTCGAAGGTGGCGAAACCCATGTCGAAGTGCTGAAACGCAAAACGTCCTGCGGCATGGGAACGTGCCAGGGCGTGCCGTGCTGGGACAACCTGGCAGCTGTCGTTTCGCGCCTGTGCGGGGAAACCACCGATGCAATCGGCCATCCCACCTATCGGCCTCCCCGTGCGGCGCTCACGCTTGCGCAGGCGGCGGGGCTCGATGGGCATGTCGCCTGGGACAGAAGCCCGGACAGGGAAGGGTCCTGAGCCATGCTTGATCTTCCCGACAAGGCCGAAATCGTCATCGTCGGCGGCGGTATACAAGGGTTGTTGCTGGCCTTCAATCTGGCCGAGGCAGGTATGCGCGACGTCGTTGTCCTCGATGCCGGGTATTGGCAGGGCGGCGCATCGGGGCGTAACGGCACGCTGGTCAGGGGCGGTTTTTCATCCGAGGAATGGATTCGGTTCTTCCAGTATTCCGTTGAACAATGGAAAGGCCTGTCCTGCCGTCTTGGCGGCAATGTCATGTATACCCGGCGCGGTTACGCCATCGTCGCCGAATCGGAGACGACCCAGGGGGTCATCGAAACGGCCCATGCGGCGCACAAGACCTTGGGCGTCAAATCGGAGCGCCTGACGCGGGAGAATATCCGCCGTCGGCTACCTGCTCTCAACATGGACCGAACCCGCGATGTGCTGTTCCTGTCAGAAGGCGGCACCGCGCCGCATCACGCGGCCATGGCGGCGGCTTATTCGGCCTGCCTGCGTTTTGGGGTCAGGGTGTTTTATGAATGCCCGGTTATCGGCTTTGAACGCGCCGGCCGGCGAATCGAAGGCGTGCGGTGCGGTGACCATGTCATCCGGGCCAGCCGCACGGTAATCTGCGCCGGGGCGCAAAGCACGGCGCTGGCCGAACTGGCGGGTGTGGAACTGGACGCCGAGCCGCTTCGCATCGAATGCATGGCGTTGGAACCGGCGAGACCTATCATCGGCCCGGCGATCGCCCTGGTGGACCGCCTGACATACCTGCACCAGACCGCCAGGGGCGAAGTGGTCGGCGGGGCGGAGATCCCCGGCGAGAAACCGAGCGAAGGGTTGGAGTCGACAGAGTATGTTCTACCGACCTACGCCCGCCATCTGGTCGAGATGTTCCCGCGTCTGGCTTCTCTAAGGGTGCTCAGGCAATGGGGCGGCATGATCCATCCGGCCCCGGACGGAGGACCCCTGTTGGGTCCGCACCCCGACGCAGACGACCTGTGGTTCAGCGCCGGGTGGACCTATGGCATCGCCGGGGCGCCGGGCGCGGCGCGGCTTCTGAGCAAGGCCCTGATGTCGGGCGATATCGACGACAGGATGACGCCGTTCTCGGTGGACCGGTTCCGGCGCGGTAAGCCCGTATGGGAGGCTTCCGCCGTGATCGACAACGCTAGCGCTGTGACACAATAAGATTGGGGGCAAGATGGGCACTGACTTGATATCACAACTGACCAGCATCGTCGGCGACAAGGGCATCCTGACGGGAGACTCCCTGGCGGGCAGAAGCGCGGGTATCTGGACCGGCGGCGACTTCAAGGCCCAGGCGCTGGTTCGCCCCGCGTCTACGGAGGAAGTATCCCAGGTGCTCAAGGCCTGTAACGAGGCCGGCCAGAGCATTGTGCCGGTCGGGGGAACCACCGGTCTTGTTGAAGGTCATGAAACAGGCCCCGGAGACATCGCCCTTTCCCTTGAGCGGATGACGGCCATTGAAGACCTGGATACCCAGTCCCGGACCATGACCGTCCAGGCGGGCGTCATCCTGCAGACCGTCCAGGAAAAGGCGGCGGAGGCGGGCCTGATGTTCGCGCTCGACCTGGGAGCCCGTGCGTCATGCACCATCGGCGGCAACATCGCCACCAACGCCGGCGGCATCCGCGTTATCCGTTACGGCATGATGCGGGACCTGGTCCTGGGCCTGGAGGCGGTGCTGGCTGACGGCACCGTGGTTTCCTCCATGCGGGGGTTGATCAAGGACAATACGGGCTATGATCTGCGCCAGCTTTTTGTCGGCTCTGAAGGCACGTTGGGCATCGTTACCCGCGCCGTCCTTCGCCTGTATGAAGCGCCCCTGGGCATTGAGACGGCCCTGCTTGCCGTGCCGTCCTGGGACTCGGTCATGGGCCTTCTCCGGTATTTCGACAGGGAACTGGCGGGCGGCCTTGTCGCCTTCGAAGTCCTGTGGCGGGACTATTACGAACTGAACACGAGTTCGTATTCCGATGTCGACTCCCCGCTCACCGAACAAGCCCCCTTTTACGTCGTCATGGAGGTCTTCGTTTCCGATGTCGAAAAGGGACGCGAGGAACTGGAAGAACGGCTGGCCGGGCGCATCGAAGCCGGCGACGTGGTTGACGGCGTTATCGCCAAGTCCGAAGCGGAGCGGCAGGAGATCTGGCAGATCCGGGAAAACTTCGAGCCCGAGCAGCGCAAGTACGCCAGAGGTTTCTACTATGACGTCAGCCTCAAGATCGAAGACATGGACGATTACGTCGAGAAGGTGCGCGACGACCTGACGGGGCAGTTCAGCGGCGCAGAACTCTTTTCCATGGGACACATCGGCGACGGCAACATCCATTTTTCCGTCGTCAACGTGGATCAGGACAGCCATGAAGATGTGGATTCCATCGTTTATTCACCGCTCAAGGACCTGAACGGCTCGGTGTCGGCGGAACATGGCATCGGGCTTGAAAAGAAGGCTTACCTGAACATCGCGCGAAGCGAGGCGGAGATCGAGCTGATGCGCCGTATCAAGCGGATGATGGATCCCAATAATATCCTCAACCCCGGCAAGCTGATCGATGTGTAGCAAAGTTTGCCGGGTGCCAGAGACTTTTCAGTTGCCGCGGTGCCGAATGCACGCTAGGCAAAAGACAAAAGCAGGGAATGACATCTGTAGAAAAACCAGGAGGGGACAAAGATGACGACTTGCGGCGAATTTCTTACCGAACTGCTGGAATCATACGGCGTCGATACGGTGTTCGGCATTCCGGGCGTGCATACGCTTGAGCTCTACCGCGGTCTGCAGCGCGCCGACATTCGCCATGTCACCCCCCGCCACGAACAGGGCGCCGGTTTCATGGCCGACGGTTACGCCCGCGTCACCGGCAAGCCCGGTGTTTGCTTCATCATCACCGGGCCGGGGATGACCAATATTGCGACGGCCATGGGCCAGGCCTACGGCGATTCCGTGCCCATGCTGGTGATTTCGTCCACCAATGCCCACAATGAACGCGGCCTGGGTGAGGGGCACCTGCACGAACTCGCCAACCAGACGGCGCTGATCGAGGGGGTGAGCGCCTTCAGCCAGACCATCATGCGCCCCGACGACCTGCCGGGTGTGCTGGCCCGCGCCTTCGCTATTTTCGAGGGCTCCAGGCCCCGCCCCGTGCACATCGAAATTCCCATCGACATCTTTCAGGTATCCGCCGACCATGTGAAGCGGCCCCATCCGGTCCGCGCCACCCGTCCGGCGCCGTCGCCGGACGCCGTCTCGCAGGTGGTCGACCTGCTGGAAAGCGCCGAAAACCCGCTGGTGTTCTTAGGCGGCGGCACGGTGGATGCGGGGCCGGAAGCACAGGCCGTCGTCGAGGCCCTGGATGCGCCGACGGCGCTCACCATCAATGCCAAGGGTGTGCTGCCCATCGGCCACCCCTTATCGTGCGGTTCCTATATTCCCTATGGCCCCATGCGGAAATACCTGGAACAGGCGGACGTCATCCTCGCCGTCGGCACGGAAATGGGCGAAACCGATTACGATGTCTACCGCGAAGGTAATCTCGATATTTACGGCAAGCTCATCCGCATCGATATCGAGGCCGACCAGACAACCCGGAATTTCCGGCCCGACCTGGCCGTCGTCAGCGATGCGAAGCTGGCATTAACGGCCATCGCCGGGGAACTCGCCAATCGCGGCTTTGCGGCCACTTCCAAACGCGCCGAGATGATCGCCGCCATCAAACGCGACAGCGAAGCGGAAATCGGCGATTGGGCCAATGTCCACAAGCCCTGGTTCGACGCCATTCTGGCGGCGCATGACGATCCCGTTATCGTCGGCGACTCCACCAAGCCGATCTATTCCGCCAACCATGTCTTCGAAGCGCCAAGCACGCGGTCCTATTTCAACTCGGCGACCGGCTACGGCACGCTGGGCTACGGGCTTCCGGCTTCCATCGGCGCAAAGATCGCCGCACCGGACAGGCCGGTGATCTGCGTCACCGGCGACGGTGGCATGCTGTTCACCATCGGTGAACTGGCGTCCGCCGTGGAAGCCAAGGCGGGGATCGTCATCCTGCTATGGAACAACGAAGGTTACCAGACGATCAGCGATTACATGATCGCCGACCAGATCGACCCCGTCGGCTGCATCGAATATTCGCCGGACTTCCAGATGGTCGCCAAGGGGTTCGGCTGTGAGACCATGCGGGTGGAAACGCCGGAAGACCTGACGGCGGCGCTCAAGTCCGTTGCGGGTACGGACGTCCCGACCCTGATCGAGGTTCTGGATAAGTGACCCCGATAGAAGGAGACGAGAAAACCATGCGCCTGATCATGCTTCCTATAGCCTTCCTGCTGGGGTTCCTGTTTGCGCCGATTTTGGCGCAGGCAGCTGAAATAACCGTTTACAAGAGCCCCTACTGCGGCTGCTGCAAGGCATGGATCAAGCATGTCGAGGCCGCCGGTTATACCGTGATCGTCCGGGACAAGGAGGACATGGACGGCATCAAGGAAATCCTGAAGGTTCCCGAACCGGCGTACTCCTGTCACACCGCAGTCGTTGAAGACTACATTATCGAAGGCCACGTGCCGGTCGCCGAAATCGATCGCCTGTTGCAGGAACGCCCGAAGGCGCGGGGGCTCGCCGTGCCGGGCATGCCGACCGGCTCCCCCGGCATGGAAGTTCCGGACACGCCTCCAGATCCCTATAACGTTTACCTGTTCGATGACGACGGCGCGTCCGTGTACGCGCGCTATTAGATCGGATCACATTTAGATGGAAGCGCTACGCACTGCACCAAGTACATGGCGTTCTTCATAAGGAACAAACTGGACCCCTGCCTTCGCGGGGGTGACAGCTGGACAAATTCGGAACTTGTCATTCCCGCGCAGGCGGGAATCCAGACCGATATACAGCGCTCAAAACACCGGTTCCGGGTAGGGTCACCCCACCCGGGTTAAGTCATTGAAATTCAACAAAATGTAGACATTTGTCTACTTTTGTAGACTTTTTTGCGCGTTAACCTTTGTGTTTTCTTTAGTTTCAATTACTTAGGCCGGATTATTTTCCATAATAATGTAGACATTTGTAGACTTTTGTAACGCGGCCTTCCCAAATCCCTAAAAATCACCGCACCTGGCTGAACCCGGCTCAAGCACGGTCATAGAATGATCATATGCGGACATACGAAATCACGCCGATAGACGTATTCACCATGTTAAAGAGCATAAAACCAAACTAGGAATATAAGCATATTTTAAGGTAAAAGTCAAGAAAAACGGAAAGTGTCAGCTTTTAGGATGGAAGCAGACGTGGTCAGCGAGCTTTCAATTTGTCAGCTTGTGACCCGTTGCGGACATTCCACTGCGTGATTTTGATGTATAATATCACTCATTCTCAATGGTTGAACTTTCCTTATGGCTAAGAGGTTGATGAGGCCTTATTGAGGCTCTCAACGTCGGAAGAAACTGACCGGAATGAAAAAAACCAGATTAGACGCAACCGACGTACGCATACTAAGCGCTGTTCAGAGACACGGGCCTCTGAGCAAGTCAAAGCTCGCAGAACTGGTCAACCTATCGCCTACGCCCTGCTGGGCGCGATTGGATAAGCTCAAAAAAGCCGGTTTAATTCGTGGATATCGAGCGGATATTGCCCTTGATGCCATCGCTAACGTTAGCCAAGTGGTCGTGACGGTTTCACTCAGCAGCCATCGCAAATCTGATTTCGAACGATTTGAAACTCGGATTGCAGAATTGAGCGAGATTACTGAATGCGTCGCAACCGGGGGCGGCATGGACTATGTTATGCGAGTCATTACGCCGGACCTTGAGAGCTTCCAGAGCATGATGGACACGCTACTTTCCGAAGAATTGAGTATCGACCGTTACATGACCTATATCGTCACTAGAATCGTCAAATCTGCACAACCGAACCTTGAGCGGTTAGTCGAGACATAGGTTAAAAGCACCTATTACCAGAGAGAGACTGAACAGGCTTATCATGCCTTAAATTAAGACTATTTAGTCTGTCACTCGCTGATCTTTAGTCCACCGAAATTATGCGTTGGTGGTACATATCCCGCCAGCAACACATGACCGTGTCCGATTGTCGGACTATTCCTGATAAAGGTTGAAAACAGTGACTAATTCAGAAAAATTTGGTTTTGGAACACAGATCCGAAAATCACCATACTTCAACGCAACGGTTCGCTGGGGCGCGCAGGCATTTTCGGTTTACAACCACATGTACATTCCCCGCGATTTTGGCGATCCGGAAGAAAACTTCTGGAACCTTGTCAACGAAGCGATCCTCTGTGACGTCGCAGTGGAGCGCCAGGTTGAAATCACAGGGCCGGATGCTGCGGAGTTCGTCCAGCGGCTGACGCCCCGCGATCTGTCCAACCTGTCGGTAGGTCAATGCAAGTACATCCTGATCACCAATGCGGATGGCGGTATTCTCAATGACCCGATCTTGTTGAGATTGGCAGAGAACCATTTTTGGATTTCTTTGGCCGACAGCGACATCCTTCTCTGGGCACAGGGTGTTGCCATAAATAGCGGTCTCGACGTCTCAATCTGTGAACCGGACGTGTCGCCCCTGCAATTGCAGGGACCAAAATCAGGCGAAATCATGCGCGTGATGTTCGGTGATGAGATTATGGACCTGCGTTATTACTGGTTACGCGAGGTTGAGCTCAATGGCATTCCGCTCATCGTATCGCGCACCGGCTGGTCCAGCGAACTTGGATATGAGCTCTATCTGCGGGACGGTTCGCGCGGCGGTGAGTTGTGGGAAACGATCATGGACGCGGGACAGCCATTTGGCCTGAAACCCGGTCATACGTCGACCATTCGCAGGATCGAGGGCGGCATGCTCTCCTATCATGCCGACGCTGACATCCACACCAACCCCTATGAATTGGGCATGGACCGTTTGGTCAATGTGGATATGGAAGCGGACTTCATCGGCAAGCAAGCCTTGCAGAAAATCCGAGACACAGGTGTATCCCGCAAGCAGGTTGGGCTTCATCTGGACTGCGAACGCCTGAGCGGACCGAACACCACGTTCTGGCCGGTTGGCAAGAACGGTGATGCTGTGGGCAAGGTAACCTCGGCCGTCTATTCGCCGCGCCTTGATAAGAACATCGCGCTGGCCATGGTCTCGGTCGAGAACGCCGAACCCGGCACAGTCCTCGAAGTCGAAACCTCTATGGGGCCTGCAAAGGCGACCGTTGTCGAGATTCCGTTCTACGATCCCAAAAAATCAATCGCGAAAGTCGCTTGAATCAGGAGACGCCAACAATGTCAGAACTTTCGATTGATCTGTGTTGGGAACGGACGAAACCCGATCTGCGCCCCGGCGAGTACTCAGGCGCCCATACCGTCATTTACAATGACAACTGCGAATTGACGGCTGATGCGGCGCCCGATTACGGGGGGGATGCCGATTATGTAAACCCGGAACAAACCCTGGCTGCAGCGGTTTCGAGTTGTCATATGCTGACATTCCTGGCCCTTGCGGCAAAGATGAGATGGCCTGTTGCGTCCTACCAGGATCATGCCGTTGCCCATTTGGGCAAGAACCCCAAGGGGCAAATGTCCGTGACACGGATAGAGCTGCATCCCGTGGTCCGGTTCGACATGGGGTTCACGGTAGAGCCTGAAAAACTCGAAGAGGTGCAGCACCGTGCCCACCGGTATTGCTTTATCTCCAATTCATTGGCTGACAGCGTCGAAACAATCATCCACTAGATCGTCACGGGTCGATACAATGTCCAGTAATTCCAGCGAACTCCTGCTCATCGAACACGACGCTAACGGCATCATGCGTATCACGCTTGATGACGCCGGACGGCGTAATGCCCTTTCCGAAGCGATGCTGACCCGACTGCATGAGGTAATAACCTCAGCTTCGGCGGATAAGGAAACAAGGGTGATCATTCTTGCGGCTAATGGGCCGGCATTTTGCGCTGGTCACGACCTCAAGGAACTGACCGCGGGGCGCACCAACCCGGATCGCGGCCAAGCTTATTTCTCGAAGATCATGGAAATGTGCTCAGGAGTGATGCAATCAATCGTCAATTGCTCTAAACCCGTAATTGCCGAGGTCGCCGGTGTAGCAACTGCCGCCGGTTGTCAATTGGTTGCGAGCTGCGATCTCGCCGTAGCCGCCGAGACGGCACAGTTCAGCACCCCTGGCGTGCATATCGGATTGTTCTGCTCCACCCCAATGGTTGCCTTATCCCGTAACGTAACCAACAAGCATGCAATGGAGATGCTGCTGACGGGCGATATGATCTCCGCCGAAAGAGCCGCAGAAATCGGTCTGGTCAACCGGGTTGCGCCTTCCGAAAACCTGCGAGACACGACGATGAAACTAGCCGGAAAAATTGCAAGCAAGTCTGGCAATACGCTCGCAATCGGCAAGCGCGCCTTTTACGAACAACGTGAATTATCGCTGCCGCAAGCATATGAATTCGCCTCGAACGTGATGGTCGATAACATGCTGACCCGTGATGCCGAAGAAGGGATCGGAGCCTTCATCGAAAAGCGCCAACCTAAATGGAGGGATTATTAGCTCCGAGACCAACCTATACGGTACAGACCTGGATCGTGAAATAGCCATCCATTAGTAAGAACAACCTGTAATGCCCCGTTGCAGAAATTGGTCATACATTAAAACATAGATGTTCTATTGATGGCGCCTACATAGACTCGTTCGACTTGTCGATTTTATTCTGAAGTCTTTGCAATTCTGACTGCATGTCAAAGAGCAGTTGCGCCGTTTCGCCATGAATCTTAATGAGAGCTTGTAAGCGGCGCTTCAAATCGAGGGTCTCGTTCAACTCGTCAATATCGTCACCATCTTGAAACTGGCTCGTTTCCCCGATCAGCCAAAACACGGGAACATTCAGAATACCAGATAACATTTGGAGTTGGTTTGCCCGTGGCGTGGAACTGTTTGCTTCCCAGTTTGAAAAAGTTTTGGGCAATACGCTCAATCTTTTCGCAGCTTGTTTGACCGTCAGACCTCGAGCTTCCCTGGCTTTCTGTATTTTTCCGCCAAGTGTTTCCTGTTCTGAGAGAGCATATTTTGGTTTGCTGGCTTTCTTTTTCTGCAAAATGAACACCTTAGTAAATATAAAACAGTCGTTGCTAAGAATTTTCTTACATCTTCATCCTGACACAGGATATCCAAGGGTCAAGGTATCGGTATGATATTTGATAAAAATTCAGCTTATGGCTATTCCCGGAAGAGGTTAACACATTCCAATGATGTCGGCTTTCTGGGTTAGAGCCGCCATATTCGATTAGGATTTCTGCTTGTGGGCGCAAAGGACCCCCAAATATGGTTCCCTCAAAACGTTTCGAATCGATCCTGATCTGAAGTATTCCCTCGGTCTAAACCTGTTCCGTTGAGGGGACTGTAAGTTCCAAACAGAATGTGTGATAGAGTCGAGTCATATAATAATAACGACGACTAATTGACTCTTCATGAGAGCGTCTGAAGGAAGCTGCTCTTGTCTCACGTGCCGCGGAAGGGAAAACAGCCATGCGGATGATTATTCGAATGATGCTCTCTCTGAGCCTGTTCGCATTTCTCACCTTGATAACCGTTGCAAATACTTCCGCTCAAAGCATCGATCCGCACCGGCTTTATGAAGAAAGATGCGCCCGATGCCATGTTCCCCATGCGGGCGATCTGGTTCATAACGACCTTTTCCAGTCCGGCGGCAAAATTATCGGCCGAGAGACTTCGAAGGAGTTGCGAGCCCTGCTTGATGCCGGGCATGGCAGGCTCAATGGGCAGGAAATCAACGTGATGGTTGATCACCTCGTAAGCATCCTGGAATCCGGCCGGATCTTTCACAAAAAATGCAAAATCTGCCACGATCAGGCGGTTGTTCTCGCCCGGTCTGAACTGATCATCAGGAACGGCAGGCTGACTGGGCGTTACACGGGCCGTGATATGGAAGCGTTCTTGACCTACCACGGCCGCCTGGAAGAAGACGAAGTAGGGAAGATGCTGAAGGTTCTCAGGCGCCAGTTGATGGAACAGTAAAATTTAGGGAGCAAAGCGGCCCGCATTTGCAGGTGCTGAAATCTTCCGAAATTGTCCCCTAGCGGAAGCGCCACAGGCTGCTGTTGCGCTTCCCGGATATTCTCTGCGAAACGAAAGAGTTTCCACACCCTGTTTAACCTAAATCAATGAACGATACCGGCCTACCGGGTAGTTTTCGGACGATGCACACGCCTCTGCGTCGGGGAGATTTGTCCGTGAGATGGGTGCATATCGGAAACCGTCGGAAGCTAGGGTATCCAAGCTGTGAGATTTTATCTCCACTGCCTTGTTGTTCTTCTTGTCACGCTTGCCTGGGGATCGCCGCTCCATGCATCTGGGGCGTTTCAACGGTTTCTCCAAGATGTTGAGCCGGCAAGCCTGATTGGCGGGGCGGATCGCTACGGCGATGTGGCCGATACCATTCCGGTGGTGGCGGTTTACGCCGGAGACGAGCAACTCGGTTACGTGTTTCTGAACACTGATTTCAACGACGCCACAGGTTACTCGGGCAAACCCATCCACGTGCTTGTCGCCCTCGATATGGAGGGGCGAATCGCCGGGTTGAAACTGGTCAAGCATTCAGAGCCCATCGTGCTCATCGGCATTCCCGAAAAGCGGATCCTCGAGTTCATGGACCGTTATCTCGGGATCAGCGTGGGTGAGATCGTCGGGCGCAGCGATGATGCGCGCAGCGTCGACATGATCAGCGGCGCTACCGTTACCGTCCTGGTCATCGAGGACAGTATTTTCCGGGCGGCCGTGAAGGTTGCGCGTAATCTCAGGCTTGGCGGCCTGAAGCCCGACCCATCCCAGATTTTAAGGGAAATCCGCACCATCGACCAATCGCGCACGACGGTTCTTGACTGGGAAAGTCTGCTCGCGGAAGGAGCCGTGAAGAAGCGGCGCCTGACGGTCGGTGAAGTTAACGCCGCCTTCGAGAAGACCGGTAACGAGGAAGCCATCGCCAGACCCGAGGAAGGCGAGCCGGACGAGCCCATCATCGATCTCTACATGGCGCCGGCGAACGTTCCGGCCATCGGCCGCAGCATTCTCGGCGATGCCGAATACAAGCTCATGGCCGACCGGCTAAAACCTGGACAGAGCGCTGTCGCCATCTTCGCCAACGGGCGGTATTCGTTCAAAGGGTCGGGCTACGTGCGCGGTGGATTGTTCGAACGCATTCAGATCGTGCAGGGCGAAACCAGCTTCCGTTTCCGCGACCGCGACCATAAGCGGCTCGGCGAAGTTCACGCCGACGGCGCACCGTATTTCAAGGAGTTCGGTTTGTTCGTGTTTCCCGAAACATCCGATTTCGATCCGGCCCGGCCCTGGCGCATGCAATTGCTGGTGCAGCGGGCGATCGGCCCCATCAAGAAAACCTTCATTACCTTCGAAACGGAATACCGACTGCCCGACGGCTTCGTGACCATCGAGAAACCCGCCGCTTCGTCAACGGCGATGAACGCGGAGGCCGAGGAATTAAAGGCGCAAACCCAGCTGTGGCAGCGCATCTGGCGAAGCAAGCGCGTCAATATCGTGATCCTGTCGGTCGCTATTACCCTGCTGACCGTATTGTTCTTCTTCCAGAATGTCCTGGTCCGGCACCTGCGGCTCACGGAGATCATCCGCAAGGCGTTCCTTGTCTTCACCGTCGGATACATCGGCTACTACGCCCAGGCCCAGCTATCCGTCGTCAACGTCTTTACGTTCTCGAATTCGCTGCTGACCGGTTTCCGGTGGGAGTATTTCCTGATGGAGCCGATGATCTTCATTCTCTGGTGCAGCGTTGCGGCGTCGCTGCTTTTCTGGGGGCGCGGCGCCTACTGCGGATGGCTGTGCCCGTTCGGCGCCTTGCAGGAACTGCTGAACAGCGTGGCGAAGTTCGCGAGGGTCCCTCAATGGCATGTGCCCTGGGCCATCCACGAAAGGGCATGGCCCGTCAAATATATTCTGTTCCTCGGATTGTTCGGGCTTTCCATCTATTCTCTCGCATTTGCGGAGCAACTATCCGAGATTGAACCGTTCAAGACCGCGATCGTGCTCAAGTTCATGCGCGAAACGCCCTTCGTGCTTTACGCGGTCGCACTGCTGGTCATCGGATTGTTCATCGAGCGGTTCTTCTGCCGTTATCTTTGTCCGCTCGGCGCGGCCCTGGCGATCCCGGGCCGGCTGCGCATGTTCGATTGGCTGAAACGCTACAAGGAATGCGGCGCGCCCTGTCAACGGTGCGCCCAGGATTGCATGGTGCAGGCAATTCACCCGGAGGGGCACATCAACCCCAACGAGTGTCTCTACTGCCTGAACTGCCAGACACTTTATTTCGACGACTACCGGTGTCCCGTGATGATCGCCAAGCGCGAACGGCGGGAAAAACGCGCCCGTCTCGAAGGGAGCGAAAAGCCGGTGGTCGATTGAGTCTCCAGGCGGCGCCTCATTATGCCGCCTGGATATATGCCAGGTCAGATAGGGAAAGGAGAATGACAATGGCAAATACAACGAAGGAAGAAAGCGGCTTCTCGCGCCGGTCCTTGCTCGAAGGAACGGCAAAAGCTGCGACGCTCGCTGGCATTGGCGCCACGGGCGGGTTATCGGCGGGTCTCGCCTTGGCGCCCGACGTCGCCCAGGCCGCCAACAACGCCCACATCGCCCCGGGCGATCTGGACGAATACTACGGCTTCTGGTCGTCGGGCCAGTCGGGTGAGATGCGCATTCTCGGACTTCCGTCCATGCGCGAACTGATGCGGGTTCCGATCTTCAACCGCTGCTCCGCCAGCGGCTGGGGGCAAACCAACGAGAGCCTGGCCATCATGACCGAGGGCCTGTTGCCGGAAACCAAGAAGTTCCTCGCCGACAAGGGCGGTAACTACCACAACGGTGACGCCCACCATCCGCATATGTCCTTCACGGACGGCACGTACGATGGCCGTTACATTTTCATGAACGACAAGGCCAACACCCGTGTCGCACGCATTCGCTGCGATATCATGAAGGTCGACAAGATGATCGAAATCCCGAATGCGGCGGATATCCATGGCCTGCGGCCACAGAAGTACCCGCGTACAGGATATGTTTTCGCCAACGGCGAACACCGGATTCCGATCCCGAACGACGGTACCGTGCTCGACGAGCCCGACAAGTACCACGCGATCTTCTCGGCAATCGACGGCGATACCATGACCGTCGCGTGGCAGGTCATCGTCGACGGCAACCTCGACAACGTGGACGCCGACTACCAGGGCAACTACGCGGTGTCGAGCTGCTACAACGGCGAGGAAGGCGTCACCCTTGCGGAAATGACCTCTTCCGAGCAGGACTGGGCGGTGGTTTTCGACATCAAGGCCATCGAGGAAGGTGTGAAGAACAAGGACTACAAGGTCTATGGCGGCGGCGTGCCGGTGCTCGACGGACGGAAGGGATCGCGTTACACGCGCTACATTCCGATTTCCAACAGCCCGCACGGCGTCAACACCTCGCCGGACAAGAAGCACATCGTCATCAACGGCAAGCTCTCGCCGACCGTGTCGGTGCTCGACGTCACCAGGTTCCCGGACATGTTCGCCGACAAGATCGAGCCGCGTGGCGTGGTCGTCGCCGAACCGGAACTGGGCCTCGGTCCGCTTCATACGGCTTTCGACAACAAGGGTAACTGCTACACCACCCTGTTCCTCGACAGCCAGGTCGCCAAATGGAGCATGGATCTCGCGATCCGCGCCTTCAACGGCGAGCAGGTCGACCCGATCCTGGACAAGGTGGATGTCCAGTACCAGCCAGGCCACAACCACACCTCCATGGGTGAAACCGCGGAGGCGGACGGCAAATGGCTGGTGTCGCTCAACAAGTTCTCCAAGGACCGCTACATCAACGTGGGTCCGCTGAAGCCTGAGAACGAACAGTTGATCGACATCTCCGGCGACAAGATGAAAGTGGTTCATGACGGCCCGACATTCGCCGAGCCTCATGACTGCATCATCGTGCACCGGTCCAAGGTGAACCCGAAGCACGTCTACGACCGGACCGATCCGACCTTTGCCGCCACCATTGAAATGGCGAAGAAGGACGGTGTTGATCCGGAGGACGCCGCCGACGTTATCCGCGACGGCAACAAGGTCCGGGTCTACATGACCTCCATTGCGCCGAGCTTCTCGATTGAGACGTTCACGGTGAAGGAGGGCGACGAAGTGACCGTGGTAGTCACCAACATGGACGACGTGGAGGATTTGACCCACGGGTTCACAATGGCGAACTACGGCGTTTGCTTCGAGGTCGGTCCGCAAGCCACGCAATCGGCGACGTTCAAGGCCGATCGCCCGGGCGTTCACTGGTTCTATTGCCAGTGGTTCTGCCATGCCCTGCACATGGAAATGCGCGGACGCATGATCGTGGAACCGCGGAACGCCTGACAAGGCTGACGAGTGAAGGCGGACGACATGAACCGGACGTTTAAAAACAGGTTTGCGATGGCGGCGGGAGTGGCGTGCCTGCTCTTCGCCGCCTCGGCGTCCGCCGTCACACTCGATGTCCCGGCACAGCCGGGCGCCCTGACGCAGGCCATCGCCGACGCAGAGAACGGCGACGTGCTGCGGCTTGCCGGGGGTGTGCACGACGGCCCCGTCGTGCTCGACAAGCAACTGACTCTCACCGGCGGGGGGCTGGCCGTTATCGACGGCGGCGGCGCTAGCCGGGTCATTACGGTCGATGCCGAAGGCGTGGTTATCCGCGACCTGATCGTGCGCGGTTCCGGCCGTCGTCTGGAGACGGAAGACTCAGGTATTTACGTCACCAGGAACGGCGATGGCGCGCTGATCGAAGGCAATGTCATCGAAGGCAACCTGATCGGCGTGAACCTGAAGGGGCCGGAAAACGCCATCGTGCGGGCCAACCGCATCCAGGGCGTGACGGACATGCGGGTCAACGAACGGGGCAACGGCGTGCAGCTCTGGAACACGCCGGGGTCGGTCATCGAGGGCAACCTGATTACAGACGGCCGGGACGGCATTTTCACCACGACGAGCCGCGACAACGTCTTCCGCGACAACCGTTTCGAGAAGACCCGGATTGCCGTGCATTACATGTACACCAATAACAGCGAGGTCATCGGAAACGTTTCCGTCGGCAATCACGTGGGCTATGCGCTCATGTTTTCCGACCGGCTGACGGTATCGCACAACACGTCGATAAACGACCGGGACCACGGCATCCTGCTGAACTACGCGAACCGCGCTCAAATCGAGAACAACGTGGTCCGCGACGGTGAAAACAAATGCGTCTTTATCTATAACTCAACGAAAAATTTATTCCGCCGCAACGTGTTCGAAGGTTGCGACATCGGCATCCATTTCACGGCCGGCTCCGAGCGCAATGATTTCAAGGAGAACGCCTTCATCGCAAACCGCCACCAGGTAAAATACGTCGGCACGCGGTGGCTCGACTGGTCGAAGGACGGGCGCGGAAATTACTGGAGCGACAACCCGTCATTCGATCTTGACGGCGACGGCCTTGGCGATACGGCGTACCGGCCGAACGACCTCGTGGATGAAGTTCTGTGGGCCTATCCCATCGCCAAGCTTCTGCTTAACAGCCCTGCCGTGCAATCGATCCGATGGGCGCAAAGCCAGTTTCCCGCCCTGCATCCGGGCGGTGTCGTTGACAGTGCGCCGCTCATGAAACACCCTGATCCCGCGACCGACACAGGGAGGCCAGGCGATGACTAGCCCAATCGTTAGCATAGAGGGCGCGGTCAAGAGCTACGGCGCGAAAAACGCGCTTGATGGCGTATCGCTGACCATCCAGCCGGGCGAATGCCTCGCCCTCGTCGGGCATAACGGCGCGGGCAAGACGACCCTGATGAAACTGCTGCTCGGCCTGATCAGGCCAAGCGCCGGCTCGATCCGGGTATTCGGCGACGATCCCGGCGAATCGAACGCCGTCGATGACCGCCTGGGCATCGGGTTCCTGCCGGAAACCGTCAGCTTCGATGACGCCATGACCGGCCGCGAGGTGATTTCCTTTTTTGCCCGGCTCAAGGGCGTACCCGTTTCACAAGGATTGGCGCTGATGGAGCGCGTGGAACTCGGCGGCGCGGTCAACGCCAGGGTGAAGACCTACTCGAAGGGCATGCGCCAGCGCCTCGGCCTTGCCCAGGCCCTGCTGGGCGAGCCGCAGTTGCTGCTGCTGGATGAGCCGACGACGGGACTGGATCCGAACTTGCGGCAGGCTTTCTACGCCATTGTCCGCGAGCTCTGCGCGCGTGGCGCATCGGTGGTCCTCTCGTCTCACATCCTGACGGAACTGGAAGCGCGAACCGACCGCGTCGCCATCATGAACCAGGGGAAACTCGTCGCCTGCGATTCCCTGGACACTCTCAGGGATCAGGCCGGACTGGCGCTCCGGATCCGTCTGCGGGTCAAGCAAGGCGATGCGGCGGCGGTCGCCGCCAGGCTCGAAGGCTCCGCCGACCTGGCGCGGGTCAACGGCCAGCATGTCGACCTGGCCTGCGGTCTCGGCGACAAGATGGCCGTGCTCAGGGATATCGCGTCCCTGGGCTCCGATGTCGGTGACGTGGATATCGTCCCGCCGACCTTCGACGAAGTCTACAGCTACTTCTGTTTGAGGGAGACGCCATCATGAAGCAGTTGCTGATCCTGGCTTTGAAAGAGGTGCAGCGCGGCGTGCGGAACCGCTGGGTCGTCGCGACCACCTTGCTCATGCTCGCGCTGTCGCTTTCCATCGCGTTTTTGGGCAGTGCGCCCACCGGCACGGTCGGCGCCAGCAAGCTCGGCGTGACGGTGGTCAGCCTGTCCAGCCTCACCATTTTCCTCATCCCGCTCATCGCCCTCATGCTGTCCTACGACGCCATTGTCGGCGAACTGGAAAGCGGCACCATGCTGCTGCTGCTGACCTATCCCGTGGCGCGCTGGCAGGTGATCGCCGGCAAGTTCCTCGGCCATTCGCTGATCCTGGCGCTGGCGACGGCCATCGGCTACGGCACGGCCGGTTTGGCGGTCGGGCTGAACGACCCGGATTTCGATAGTGCTATATGGTTGTCGTTCGCCGTCATGGTCGGCTCGTCCGTCGCCCTCGGCATGGTGTTCCTGGCGCTCGGCTATCTTATCAGCGCGATGGTGCGCGAACGGGGCACGGCGGCGGGGATTGCGGTCGCGGTGTGGCTGTTCTTCGTCCTGCTGTTCGACATGGGCCTGCTCGGCCTTCTGGTCGCCGACAAGGGAGCAAACCTGGATGCCCAGACCGTGACGGTGCTGATGATGCTCAATCCGGCGGACATCTACCGGATGCTGAACCTGGCGACGTCGCCCGAGATTTCCGCGCTATCCGGCATGCCGTCTCTTGGCGGCGGCGGCGTGCAGGGCAAAGGCGGCCTGATATCCGTGCTGGCGGCGTGGATACTGGTTCCCCTCGTCATATCGACAGTTGTGTTCCGAAGGAAAGAGATCTGATGACCAGGTGGACTCTGATGCTCGTTCTCGTCCTGTCCGTTTTCCTGACCGCTGCGTGCGAGGACAGGAACGCCGCCGATGCGCCGCCGCCGCAGGAACCGACCCGCGCGGCGACCGGTTACTACTGCAACATGACGGTTATCGAACACCCCGGCCCGAAGGGGCACATCTTCCTGAAAGATCAAAGCGAGCCCATCTGGTTCAGCTCCGTCAGGGACACCATCGCCTTCACCATGCTGCCGGAAGAAGCCAAGGACATTGCGGCGATCTATGTGAATGACATGGCCGTGGCGAAAACCTGGGAACAGCCGGAGGCCGGCGCCTGGGTCCGGGCGCATGAGGCCTGGTACGTCATTGGCAGCGGCCGCCGGGGCGGCATGGGCGCGCCGGAAGCCGTTCCGTTCGGAAGCAGGGACGCCGCTGCCGCCTTTGCCGGCATGCACGGCGGCGAGATCATCGCCTTCAAAGATATTCCGGAGGACGCCATCCTCGGGAACGTTATGGAGAGCATGGAGAGCGGCCATTCCGGCCATCAGCAGGCGGACGGCGCTGACACGGAGCATGGAACTGTCATGGAACATGGCGATTCCGGGCACGGCAGCCATGAACAGATGCCGATGGACGACAGCGCGCACGGAGAACAGCATCAATGAGCACGACCATCACGCGCCGCCGTTTCATAACCATTTCCGCATCGGCGGGTGCGTTCGCCTTGTCCGCTGCAAACGCCCGCGCGTCCTTGCCGGTTCACCACTGGCGGGGGTTGGCGCTTGGCGCGGAAGCGGAAATCAGGCTCTATCACGAACATCCCGCCGATACTGCCGCCCTGATGGAAGACTGCCGGCGCGAGGTCAGCCGCCTGGAGAAGATTTTCAGCCTCTACCGGGCCGACTCCGCCGTTTCACGGTTGAACGGCGCGGGCGAACTGGCCGATCCGCCTCTGGAGTTCGTCGAGCTTCTTTCCCGGGCGGCGTCGGTTTCGCGGGCGACGGACGGTGCGTTCGATGTGACCATGCAGCCTTTATGGCGCCTCTACGCGGATCACTTTTCGGCGCCGGACGCCGATCCCGCGGGACCGACGGCCTCCTCGGTGTCCAATGCCCTGGAGAGGGTCGGATACCAACGGCTCCATGTCGACACGGGGCGCATCGAATTCGCCGCTCCGCACATGGCGGTCAGCCTGAACGGCATCGCGCAAGGCTACATAACCGACCGGATAGCCGATTTGCTGCACCGGGCGGGCATGCGGCATGTTCTGGTTCATATGGGCGAAACGCGCGCCCTGGGCGCTCACCCGGACGGATCGCCGTGGCGTATCGGTCTGAAGGACCCGGCGGGGCGGTTGCCGTTCCTTATGGACTATGAGCTTAAGGATGCCGCTGTTGCGACGTCGGGCGGTTACGGGTTTCAATTCACCCCCGACGGCGTCCACCACCACATTCTGGACCCGCGGACAGGGTCGAGTCCCGGGATTTGGCGTCAGGTCTCGGTCGTCGCCGAAGACGCCGCAACGGCCGACGCGCTGTCCACTGCCGCCATGATGATGTCAGAGGCGGAGCTGCAGGGCATGGCGGAGAGATTCAGCGTGAGGATCATAGCGCTTTCCGGCGGCGGGACGGTTCAACAGTTCTAGACGTTACCGATAGGCGCACAGTTCTTGGTCCAAGGCGGAAGTTTTGTGTCGCAGTGCCTAACCGTGCAGCAACCTAGGTTGCCGACTTTAGGTCATCGAGAAGTTTCTTGATGGTCGGCTGAACGGATTTAAGTTCCGCATCCATCATTGAAAGAGAACGGGCAATATCGTCAAACTTACCTTCTTTTGCCAGGTTTTCCGTATCCTGGGACTGCATCCACAGAACCCTCGCCCCGAATGTTCCACTGTTTGTTTTCAGTGTGTGTGCCGCCTGCTCGGCTTCTTTGGCGTTTGCTCCTTCAACGGCCTCGGTAATCCTTATCAATAAGTCCGGGATGGCACTGGCTTGATTTTCCAGGACACTCAGATATTGACCAGGTAACACCTTTGCTGAATTGATAATCTTTCTGACATCCTCTTGTTCAAGCGGTGAATAGCTCTCTGCCGTGATCTCGCGTCCAGCACCGATTTGATCAGACTCACCGGCTTCCGCCATGCTGAACTTTCTACCCAATTCACGGGAGATCGTTGAAATAACCGCAGGAACATCAAACGGTTTGGTTATATATTCGTCAAAACCGGCCCTCATCGCCATGTTGATATCATGAGGCATGGCATTGGCGCTAATCGCGATGACAGGAATATCCCTGGCTTCGGGATCGTTACGGAGGTGTTTAAGCGCCTGGATGCCATCCATACCCGGCAGATTGATATCCATCAAAATGAGATCCGGATGAGAGGATTTTGCCATCTCAATGCCGATTTCTGCCGTGTGCGCCGAACTGAGGTTTATCTCGCCAGCACGAGCAAGGATCATTTCCATCAGTTCCAGATTGGCTGGATTGTCTTCGACATACAGAATATTACAATTTGTGAGTTCAAAACTTTCGACGGAAGGACTCTCACTGATTTCCTTTCTCTTATCGATAAGACTGGCAATATCTGCTTCCGTTGCCACAGGTAGTGAAAACCAGAAGGTAGACCCCTCTCCCTTTGTGGAGACGAATCCAATTTCTCCATCCATCAATTCGACAAGCTGCTTCGTGATGCTCAAACCGATACCGGTCCCCTCTGTTTCGGTTTTTTCAGCAGACAGCCTGTTGAAAGGAACAAAGACCTTGTCATGGAATTCTTCCGGAATGCCGTAACCAGTATCCGTTATGGAGAAGCGATACAGACCGGCGGCATCGTAGTCCCCTCTCAACGTAACCGAGCCACCTTGGTTGTTATACTTGATGGCATTGGAGAGAAGATTGAGCAGAATCTGGCGCAATCGTGACTGGTCGGCTCTCATGAAGGGGAACGCCTGATCGCCGTCCAGGTCATTGTTGATGGTTATATCTTTCTTTTCCGCAAGAGGCGAAACGATGCTGAAACAGTCCTTGATAACCGCACCGGCATCAACGGTTTCGACAGATAATATAAGCTTGCCGCTTTCAATCTTCGCAAGATCAAGAACCTCGTTGATTAATTCGAGCAAATGCTTGCCACCACGAAGGATGTATTGGACCGAATCTTTCTGGCTTTTCGTCAGAGGATTGCTGGTGTCCATTTCCAGTAACTGGCCGAATCCCATGATGGCGTTAAGCGGTGTGCGAAGTTCATGACTCATGGAGGAAAGAAACTGCGACTTGGCCAGATTGGCGTGTTCCGCACGATCGCGCTCTACCCGCAATTCGGAGGTGCGCGTTTCGATGGTCTCTTCCAGTGAAAATTGTTTTTGCTCAAGCTGTCTTTGAACCAAGCGTGTGCGAAAGGTAACGAAAACCGCAATGACCAGTGTCGAAGGAATTATGATTGCGGCTAGGATAACTTGTCTTTGCAAATCTTCTTGAAGCAATAGATCCGTTTTTGAAGTGAGCTTCGCGGTTCCTTCCTGATGATAAGTGACTAATCCTTGAAGAAGTTCGATAAGTTCATTCTGCCCAGGGAAAACAACCTCATACAAAAGCCTTTCTGCTTCCTTTCTATCTCTTTCGTCACCAAACATCGACAATGACACTACCTGCCTTTGAGTTGGCAAGATTACCTGTACAATGCCTCCCTGCCGTTCAAGCTCGGCATTCTCGAATTCATTCAAAGGTAATTCTCTAAGGTCCGAAAATGTACGTGCGAAGCGATTGGCGAAAATTTCCAGTTCTTGGTTAAGCTCATCTTTGTCAAAAAGATCTTCGGTATCGAGTATTTTGCTGGTCAAACGGGTGCGTGTACGTGCGTATTCCATCAATTCACTATAGTAACGAACCTTTAATAGGGCAGTTTGACTGCGTTCCATGACACCCTGCAAGTGACGCATATGTGAGTAGTGATCGATAAGGACGTATCCCATCACCGAACTCAATAATAGAAATGAGAACCCAAGCATAACGGCCAGGGGTGTTCTTGAAAAAACGCCCATTTTGTGTTCGTAAAAGTCTTATGAAACGGAATGCCCTAATCAAGCAGTCACTATGCCAGACTAGTGAAACATAACCGTTTGACCTCCCCCAAATGATTCGTTCGGTTTATACGTTCGTGAGCTGGGGTTTTCTGGCAGCTATTTCAGGCATATCGATTTGTAGGACTTGCAAACAATTCGTGACAAAGCAGCCATTTTCCCATCCCCACTGACAAGTTCAATTATCGCAATATTAGACAATTCGCAACTAAGCATTCCTACATGACATAAACCTTACAAAATCTGTTGTTATTGCTTTGGTGATGTCTGAAGCGAAATTGCGGGGCAACTCGGACAGAATGAATCGTCTCTAAAAGCTTCTGTTTTTGATCATGTCTGAACCCGTGACAGAACTTTAATTTGCGATTTTTCCTAAATACTGTAGTTTGTAATTGTTATAGTTCGTTGTTGGGCCAAGGGACAACGAATGAGGGGTATGGGATAATGATAAAATACATCTCCCGGTGTGCCGTCACCGTAAGCGCGGCGTTCTTGGTATCGTTGGTTTTTCTCGGTCAATCCGTACAAGCAGACGACGGAGCAATCGCTTACGGCGGCAAGCTGTACGATAAATGGTTCAAGGTCGTAAACTATCCGAAACCTGAGGACACCCATCCTGCGTGGCCCGCTTCGAACACCAAGAAGAAGGGCAATGCAACCCATCGGTGCAAGTCCTGTCATGGCTGGGATTACATGGGTAAGGACGGTGCTTATGCCTCCGGCTCCTACCAGACCGGCATACCCGGCGTTCGCAAATATGCTGGCGGCAATCCTTCCGACATCGTCGCCATCATGAAAGACGACACGCATGGATTTAGCGGCAAAATGGGCGATGCCGACATGATGGCCCTGGCTACATTCGTGACGGATGGTCAGGTGGACATGGACGCCTTAATCGACCGTTCGACAAAGAAAATCTCCGGTAATGCGGAAAAAGGCAAAAATTACTACGGAACCCTCTGCGTGAATTGCCACGGCGCGGACGGAATGCTGCCGAAAGATATGCCTCCTCTCGGCAAACTTTCCAACAAGAATCCCTGGGAGACCGTACACAAGGTGTTGAACGGCCAGCCGGGGGAAGGAATGCCTGCGCTGCGTTCCTTGCCGATAGACGTAACGGCGGATGTAATCGCCTACACGCAAACCTTGCCTAAAGAGTAAGACCGATCACGGCACGGGGGCCTTTCGCACAGTGTTGCTGAAGGCCCCCATCCGTGCGCGGAGGTCAGTGGATGCATTTTTTGTCGAAGTTCTGGCGCTGGTTCATGGAACCCAGCCGTAGAATCGGACGTGGCGCGCTTATCATCGTGGGCGCCGTTCTGGGGGTCGTGTTCTGGGGTGGGTTCAATACCTACATGGAATACACGAACACGATGGGTTTCTGTATTTCCTGTCATGAAATGCGGACAACGGTGTACGAGGAATACAAAACGACCGTCCATTACAAGAATCCGTCGGGGGTTCGCGCCATCTGCTCCGATTGCCACGTTCCGAAGGAGTGGACGGCGAAACTGTTCCGCAAGATCAGAGCGACTAACGAGCTGTATCACAAAGTAGTTGGCACGATTGATACGCCGGAAAAATTCGAGGCCAAGCGGCTCGAACTGGCGGAACACGTCTGGGCCGAAATGAAAGGGAATAACTCGCGGGAATGCCGGAACTGCCACAGTTACGACGCCATGCACTTTGAAAAACAATCCCGTCGCGCCGCGGAAAAAATGCGCGAGGGCTTGGAAAAGGGAGAAACCTGCATTGACTGCCACAAGTTCGTCGCCCACAAAAAACCCGAAGATTTTGAGGACGACGACGATTAATGGCGCGTTGCAGGCCTTGCGTACGTCCCTTGAAAATGTCTGCTTTTTAACCTCAAAGCGCCGTTGACAGACCGGGTTTCACCCCTTATGTTCCGCGCCTCGAACACAGATTTCGCTCGGATTTACGTAAATGGCCTGGCGGTCATATACGATCCGATCCAAGGCAAAGCCTTAAGGACAAGTACGATGAAAGTCAGGAATTCTCTCAAGTCGGCCAAAACGCGTGACCGCAACTGCCGTGTCGTGCGCCGCAAGGGCCGCGTTTACGTGATCAACAAGAAGAACCCGCGCTTCAAGGTGCGTCAGGGTTAATCTTCGCGTTCGCGCTGCCGGGCTGTTGCGCCCGTCCGGTCTGAGCCGGAGAAATACCGAAGAATTTCAGGACCGCGCTGATTAGCGCGGTTTTGTTATGCCGAAAATCTGCTACCCTTGTCTTATATAGTAGTGAGGTCTCAAACCGATGAAGATGCCGGAACCGGACAAGGACGTTATCGCCAGGCGCGATTCCATCATTGCAGCGCTGTCCGGCATGGTGGCGGACGGCAACGTCATTTCGGAAGAGGACGAGCTTCAGGCCTATGAATGTGACGGCTTGAGCGCGTACCGGCAAATTCCCATGGTAGTGGTATTGCCGGAAACGACGCAGGAAGTCTCCCGTATCCTCAAATACTGTCATGAGAACGAAATCAAGGTCGTGCCGCGCGGCGCCGGCACGGGGCTTTCCGGCGGCGCGCTACCGCTGGCCGACGGGGTGACACTGGGCCTCGGCAAGTTCAACAACATCCTGGACGTGGACTACGCCAACCGCTGCGCCGTGGTGCAGCCGGGGGTGACGAATTTGGGCATCACCACCGCCGTCGAGCACGACGGCTTCTATTACGCGCCCGATCCGTCGTCGCAGATTGCGTGTTCCATCGGCGGCAACGTGGCGGAAAACTCGGGCGGCGTGCACTGCCTGAAATACGGCCTTACCACCAACAACGTGCTCGGCGTGGAAATGGTGCTGATGGACGGCGAGATCGTGCGCCTGGGCGGCAAGCACATTGACGCGGGCGGTTATGACCTGTTGGGCGTCGTTACCGGATCGGAGGGCCTGCTTGGCGTCATTACCGAGGTGACCGTGCGCCTGCTGCAAAAACCCGCCACGGCGGCCTGGAAATGATGGACAAGCCCGCCATTCACGCCACCGAGGATTTCGTCCACGCCGGCTATCCCTTGGACGTGGAGGCCCTGCTGATCGTCGAGTTGGACGGACCCAGGGAAGAAGTGGACTACCTGATGGAGCGGGTGAGCGAGATCGCAACCGATTGCGGCGCCACTTACAGCCGCACCTCGGAAACGGAAGAGGAGCGCCTCGTCTTCTGGGCCGGACGCAAGAACGCCTTTCCCGCCGTGGGCCGGATTTCCCCCGATTACATCTGTATGGACGGCACAATTCCCCGCTCGCAATTGCCGCTGGTCCTGAAGCGCATCAGTGAGCTGTCGGCCCATTACGGCCTGCGCTGCGCCAACGTGTTCCACGCCGGTGACGGCAACCTGCACCCCCTGATCCTGTTTGACGCCAATCAACCGGGCGAACTGGAAAACGCTGAGGCCTTCGGCGCGGATATCCTGAAACTCTGCGTCGAGGTGGGCGGCGTGCTGACCGGCGAGCACGGCGTCGGCATCGAGAAACGCGACCTCATGGGCGAAATGTTCACCGAAGACGACATGAAGCAGCAACAGCGCCTGAAATGCGCCTTCGATCCGGACCAGTTGCTCAATCCGGGCAAGGTCTACCCGACCCTGCACCGCTGTGCCGAACTGGGCAAGATGCACGTCCATAACGGCGAACTGCCGTTCCCCGACATTCCAAGATTCTAGGTTAAATGCTCCCGTGTCCCAGACCCTGAAACCCGAAACGGAACAGCAGCTTCTCGACGTCCTGGAATGGGCGGCGAATGAGCGCACCGCCCTGAACGTCGTCGGCACGGGGACGAAATCAGCCCTCGGCCATGCGGTCGAGGCGGATACCGTGCTCGATCTGTCGGGTCTCTGGGGCATCACCCAGTACGAGCCGAGCGAACTGGTCCTGACCGCCAAGGCGGGCACGCCGGTCGCCGATATCGAGGCCGTGCTTACCGAAAACAACCAATCCATGGCCTTCGAGCCCATGGACCTGGCGCCTGCACTTGGCCTGGAAGGCAACGGCGACGGCACGCCGGTCGGCACCGTCGGCGGCATGGTGGCCGCCGGGTTCGCCGGCTCGCGGCGGATCAGGCAGGGCGGCGTGCGCGACCACGTGCTGGGTTTTCGCGCCGTCAGCGGCCGGGGCGAGCTGTTCAAGTCGGGCGGCAAGGTGATGAAGAATGTCACCGGCTTTGACCTCTCCAAGCTGATGGCGGGCTCGTTCGGAACGCTGGCGGTGATGAGCGAGGTTTCCGTCAAGGTCATGCCGACGCCGGAAAAGACCCGGACGGTCCTGGTCTTCGGCCTCAACGGTGAACTGGCGACTCAAGCCATGGCCGATGCGCTCAATTCGCCTTTTGAGGTCTCATCCGCCGCGCACCTGCCGCTGGAATGCGCCATGCGCTCCGCCGTGCCGCTGGTGGCGGACGCGGAAAAAACCGTGACAGCCATTCGCGTCGAGGGGCCGGAGCCCTCCGTCGTCGCGCGCTGTCAGGCGCTGCGCGATCTTTTGGGCCGTGGCTACGAGACGGAAGAACTGCATTCCAGCCGCTCCCGGGCCTTCTGGCGGACCATGCGCGATGCGGAATTTTTCGGGCTGGATGCCGGTGCTGACCTGGATGCCTGTTCCCAGCTCTGGCGCATTTCCGTGCCGCCGTCGGCAGGGGCGGGCGTGGTGAAAAAGCTGACCGACCAGTTAGGCGGTGAAGCGGCCTATGACTGGGGCGGCGGCCTGATCTGGTATTCCATGGCCGCGCGATCGGATGCGGCGCACGAGCAGGTCCGCGCAGCCGTAAGCGAGAGCGGCGGTCATGCCACCCTGATGCGGGCCGGCGCCGACGTTCGCGGGCGGGTTCCTGTGTTTCAGCCCCAGCCGGCAGCCCTGGCGGGACTGAATGAGCGGGTTAAGAACGGCTTCGATCCGCACCGTATCCTCAACCCCGGCCGCATGTACGCCGGGCTCTAGGACAGAATTTGCCCCATGCAGACATTGTTCTCAGATAAACAGATGGAAGACCCGGTCATCCGCGAGGCGGATTCGATCCTGCGCCGCTGTGTTCACTGCGGATTCTGCACGGCGACATGCCCCACGTATGTCCTGCTGGGCGACGAACTGGACAGTCCGCGGGGGCGCATCTACCTGATCAAGGACATGCTGGAAAATGACCGCGATCCATCGCCGGACGTGGTCAAGCATATCGACCGGTGCCTGTCCTGTCTGTCGTGCACGACGACCTGCCCGTCGGGCGTCGATTACATGCACCTGGTGGATCATGCCCGCGCGCGTATCGAAGATCGCTATACAAGGCCGCTGATGGACAGGCTGTTGCGGGATTTGCTCGCCCTGTTGATTCCGAGGCCAGGCCTGTTCCGCCTGGCGCTGCTCGGCGCCTGGTTCGGCAAGCCGTTCAAGAAGATGCTTCCGGCCAAGCTGCGCGCCATGCTGGCGCTGGCACCGAAAAGCGTTACCGGGCCGTCCCCGGTGGACTCGGCCCAGGTGTTTCCGGCCGAAGGCGAACGGCGCATGCGCGTCGCCCTGATGCCCGGCTGCGCCCAACAGGTTTTGCGTCCGGCTATCAACGAGGCCACCATCCGGCTGCTGACTCGCCACGGCTGCGAGGTCGTCATTGCCGACGGCGGCAGGTGCTGCGGCGCGCTGGAGCACCACATGGGCCGCCTGGACGGCTCGCACGACAAGGCCAAGCGCAACATCGAGGCGTGGGAACGGGCCAGCGTGGAGATCGGCGATCTGGACGCCGTCGTCATCAACGCATCCGGTTGCGGCACCACCGTCAAGGATTACGGCCATATGCTGAAAGAGGACGGGGACTGGTCCCACCGCGCCGACCGCATCGCCGGGCTGGCGAAGGACGTGACGGAAGTGATGGCGGAACTGGGCGTCAACGCTGTTGAAGGGGCTGCCGATATCACCGTCGCCTACCATTCGGCCTGTTCCATGCAGCACGGTCAGAAGATCACCGATACGCCGAAAACCCTGCTGGCGGACGCCGGGTTCGAGGTCCGCTCCCCGGCGGAAGGGCATTTGTGCTGCGGCTCGGCCGGCACCTACAACATGACCCAGCCGGAACTGGCGGAACGCCTGGGCCGCCGCAAGACGGGGCATCTGGAAAACACCGGCGCCGACATTATCGCTACGGGCAACATCGGTTGCCTGGTGCAGATCGGCGCCTACGGCAAGTTGCCGGTCGTGCATACGGTTGAGTTGCTGGACTGGGCCACCGGCGGGCCCAAACCCGCCGGAATCAGGTAGCTCAGAAATCCAGGGGCTCTAACGGCGTAAGGTCGGCGTCTTCAGCTGGCCGGGCGAGATAAATATCCACGAAAATGTAGCCTTTAGTTTCTTCCCTTTCGGTATCGAGGCCCATGGCCTGCTGATCCTCGATCACGGAATATTTTTCCTGTTCCGAGACGAACCGGCGGTGCGGCAGGCTTTCGCCGTGGGCGCGCTCCAGCACATAGCCGTGGTTTTCAAGAAGTAGCGTGTAAACGCTGATATCCGTATAGCGGGGCGGGGCGGTGACCACCCAGGGCCTGGCCGGTCCCGTATGCGCCTTCAGAATCGTATCCAGAACATAAGGGAAGATGAAAATGGGAACGCCGCTCTCCATGATGACGGCGGCCTGGTTGATGATCGCCTGCAAGTCATCCGAGGGCGCATTCTCCACCAGGTCGTCGCTGAACGCGGCGCTGAGCAACCCGGATTTCAGACCATACTCCAGCGCCTGCCTAGCGACATCGATGCCGGTGACGTGAACGGAATCCGGATCGGAAAAGAAGTCCCGGTCGGCTGAATGCAGGGCTTCGGTTTCCAGCGCCCTGATTTCCGTTTGCCCATAACGTGCATAAAGCTCCTCCGGTTCGATCCCGTGGCGCAGGCCGGCGGCGTTGGTGGCGTAGCCGCAGCCGATGTCGATTACTTGGAGTTCCTCCGAGGTGGCGGTTTGCCGCTTTTGCGCGCAGCACCAACGCACAAGGCGCTGGACGTGGCGGGGCGTCTGGTAATCCAGGGCGCCCAACGCCGCATAATAGGGCCTGGGGTCCGGTTCGTCATAGAGGTGGGACAGATCGGCGACCGGCACATCGTCCGGCGTTTGCGGCGCTGGCCCATTGCTTCGGTTTGGTCGATCGGCAGGCATGCCGAATGCTGCCATGACATAGGGGCTCGCGCAATCGTGTAAGGATTTTGAGCTATCAAAGGTTGGCGATCGGAAGCGGAGCTCTTATCTTTTATATCATGAGACGTTTTGTATTTACCCTTTCCGTGGTGGGCCTGCTGGCGGCATTCGGCGCTTTAGGGCCGGTTCATGCGGATCAGCGGGATAGCCGCCTGGATACGCTATTCGGCCAGCTTCACCAGACCGTCAGCCTCACCGAGGCCAATGATATCGTCGAGCAGATCTGGGTTGTCTGGATCGAAAACGAAGACCAGTCCATCCATGAGACCATGCTGAGAGGCGTCGACGCCATGGCCGGTTCCGATTTCGGAACAGCGTTGGCGCTGTTTGACGACGTGGTCGGCAAGAAACCCGACTTCGCCGAGGCCTGGAACAAGCGGGCAACCGTCTATTACCTGATGGGACGGCTTGATGACTCCATGGCCGATGTGGAGACAACCCTGGACCTGGAGCCGCGCCATTTCGGCGCCCTGTCGGGCAAGGGGCTTATCCTGATGGCGAAGGGCGAGTTTCTGTCCGCCATCGAGGCCTTTGAGCATGCGCTGGAGACCAATCCCCATATGCCGAGTATCCGCCTGCGCATAGAAATGTTAAAAGAAATACTCAACAACAGCGAAACCTGATCTGATCAGGTTTCGAGCGCCCTTAAGGCGTTGGAGGAAAACATGTCTGATACCGATACAGCCGTCATCGTGGGCGTCGGCCCGGGACTGGGCGCATCGCTGGCCCGGACATTCGCCGATGCAGGCATGCGTGTCGCCCTGGCGGCGCGCCATCCCGAACGCCTCGATGGCCTGGTGGACGAGATCACGTCACAGGGCGGCATGGCGCGAGCCTATGAATGCAACGCCGAGGACGAAGCCAGCGTCACGAGCCTGTTTTCCTGTGCGGAAGGCGACCTGGGGCACCCAACTGTGGCCATCTACAACGCGGGCGCCTTTGTGCCCAACAGCATCCTGGAAACATCATCCGAGGAATTCCAACGCTGCTGGACCATCGGGTGCCTGGGCGGGTTTCACGTCGGAAAGGCGGCGGCGCTCCGCATGGTGCCGCACGGTATAGGGACCATCATCTTTACAGGCGCAACGGCGGCGCACCGCGGCAGCGCCCAGTTCCATAACCTGGCCGTACCGAAGTTCGGTTTGCGGGCGTTGTCGCAAAGCATGGCGCGGGAACTGGGGCCGAAGGGTATTCACGTGGGCCATGTGGTCATCGACGGCATGATCCTGTCGGAAAAATACGCCCCGCCGCCGGATGAAACGCGCGAAGACACCTATCTGAATCCCGACGCCATTGCAGAAAATTACCTGACGTTGCATAAACAGGATCGCTCAGCCTGGACGCTGGAGCTCGATTTGCGACCCTGGACAGAAAAATTCTGATGGCCCTTTCTACTGCTACCAATTCCGCCGTGACGGCGGAATTCATCGACGCGCTCCGCGCCATTGCCGGTGAGCGCGTTAGCTTATCCGATAGTGTGCGCGAACAGCACGGCCACGATGAAAGCCATCATGCGACCTGCCCGCCGGACGCCGTGGTTTTCGCCCAATCCACGGAGGAAATCAGCGAAATCGTCAAGCTTTGCGCCGATCATCATGTGCCGGTCATACCCTTCGGCACCGGCACCTCCCTGGAAGGCCATGTCGCCGCGCTGAAAGGCGGCGTCTGTATCGATGTCATGGGCATGAACGAGATCCTGGAGGTCAATGCCGAGGATCTGGATGTGAGGGTGCAGCCGGGCGTGACCCGGAAACAGTTGAATGCTCACTTAAGGGATACCGGGCTGTTTTTCCCCATCGATCCCGGCGCCGACGCCAGCCTGGGCGGCATGACGGCGACGCGGGCTTCGGGCACCAATGCGGTCCGGTACGGGACCATGCGGGAAAACGTCCTCGCCCTGACGGTCGTCATGGCGGACGGGCGTATCATCCGCACCAGCCGCCGGGCCAGGAAATCGGCTGCCGGCTACGACCTGACGCGCCTGTTCGTCGGCTCGGAAGGGACGCTCGGCGTTATTACCGAAATCACCCTCAGGCTTTACGGTATTCCGGAAGCCATGTCTGCAGCCGTTTGTTCCTTTGAAACCCTGGAAGGGGCTGTACAGACAGTGATCGAAACCATCCAGCTCGGCGTGCCGGTCGCGCGCATCGAATTGCTGGACGAGGTCCAGATGGACGCCATTAACCAGTATTCGAACCTGGATTATCCTGTCCAGCCGACCTTGTTTTTCGAGTTTCACGGCTCCGACGCCGGGGTCGTCGAACAGACCGGAACCGTCAAATCCATCGCCGGCGAGAATGGCGGTGGGGGGTTCGAGTGGGCGACCCACGAAGAGGATCGCAGCCGGTTGTGGCAGGCCCGCCATGACGCCTATTACGCCTGCCTGGCCTTACGGCCGGGCGCCAAGGGCATGCCGACGGACGTTTGCGTTCCCATTTCCCGCCTGGCCGAATGCATCCTGGAAACCAAGAAGGATGTCGAGGATACCGGCGTGCTCGCGCCCATTGTCGGCCATGTGGGCGACGGCAACTTCCATCTCTGCCTTGTCTTCGACCCCGAGGATGAGGAAGAATCCGCCCGCGTGCATGCCCTGAATGAGCGCATGGTGTTGCGCGCCTTGTCCATGGAAGGCACCTGTACCGGCGAGCACGGCGTCGGCAGCGGCAAGCAGGACTTCCTGGTGGCCGAACATGGCGATGCCGTTTCGGTCATGCGCATGGTCAAGACGGCGCTCGATCCGCAGAACATCATGAACCCGGGGAAAATCCTGCCCGGAAATTGACCCGGTTATTTTTCCAGCTCGGAGATCATCGTGTTGGCGGATCTGATTCGGTCGGAAAACATTAGGCAGATGTTGTTGAAAAGGCGAAGCGCCGTGTTCTGGTGCTTTTGCTTGATGCTTTCAAACGCGTCGATCCCCAACCTGTAACAGATGCTGTCTTCGGCCGCGATAACCGACGCGGCCCTCGGCCGGGTATCAAGGACGGCCATTTCGCCGAAGATGGTTCCCTCCATCAATGTCTGAACGCGTTTCTGCTCCCCTGTTGCCGGAAGCTTGATGATTACGGCCACCCGGCCCTTGGAGATGTAATAGATCGAGTTTCCTTCTTCGCCTTCGGAGAAAATGGTTTCTCCCCTGGCAACTGTCTGACGGGTCGCCAGCCGTCGAATCATTTTGACTTCTTCGATTGAGAGACCGTGGAAGATCGCCGGAACGGCAGAAGAGGGTCTGCTTTCCTCTTTTCGCCACGTTGCCTCATTGATGATTGTTTCCTCGAATGACGTCAGGGCGGTATCGGTGTCGGAAAAGAACACGTTGCCGTCTGAAAAATCAACGGCTTCGGAGGTGTTGAGGTAGGACCAGATATGACGGCTGCTGGATCGCTTCCGTTGGTCTTTTCCCTGAAAATCCTGGGACCGCTGGCGTCTTTCTTTCAAGACGTAGCTGATCGCCAGTCTGCCGCCATGTTTTTTCAGGCGGTTCTGGATGCGTTGCAGGGCCATGCATCCCGTGCTGTCGATATCGGTCAGACGCTTGGCGTCAAGGACGATGTAGATGGCGCCGTCTTCCATCAGCTTGTCGATTTCAGTTTCAAGGCTACCTGCAGTGCCGAAGAAAAGCGAACCTTCCAGTTCGAGAACGCCGATTTTCCGGCCATGTTCTTCGAGCAACATTTGCGTGCCCATGTCCCACTGGTTTCTGGCGCGGATCGCCGGGCCCCGGAAGGCGTTACGCACCAGCGAGCGGCTCATGCGCGAAACGAAAATGATGATGGAGAGCAGGATGCCGACACCGACAGCAACGATGAGGTCGAAGATCAACGCCGTTGTGATAACCGTTAAAACCACACCGAGGTCGAAAAGAGACGCTGCGCGTTTATAGAAATGCCGGTTGCAAAGACTGCTTGCCAGGGACAGGGACCAGCGGTCGAAAATCTGGAATCCGAGTACGATAATCAGTCCGGCGATGACGGCGCGTGGGATGAACTCGATGTATCTAGCGAACAGAACGACGAGAAGAAGCATCAAGACGCTGGTCAGGATAGACATCAACGTTGTCCTGCCGCCGGCGTCATAGCCCGGTTTTGTCCTTACCATGCCACCCGCTCCGATCAGTCCGCCAACTGCCGCCGAGATCACGTTACCAAGGCCCTGACCGACGACTTCCTTGTTGAAGTCTGACCGCTCCTCGGTCATGTCATCCAACGCCGATAAGGAAACGGCTGTATCAAGAGAGGCGAGGGCGGCCATCGACAGGGCGGCAGGTATCACGAGAAGCAAGACCGCCGTCAGGTTGTCGCCGGCAACCAGCCCCTGAAGCATGTCCGTAATGGGAAATGTTGGAATGAATGAGAGAGCTTCCCTGGGCGCATCCAGCGACGGCTTGTTGGCGATGTTGCCCAGCGTCGTTCCGATATCAATCCCCTTCATATAGGCCTTCATGGCGTAGTAGGTCGCCGTGCCTGCGGCCAGTCCCGCCAGCGATGACGGAAACGTCTTCATCATGCGTGAGGCAGCCACCATCACGGCGATTGCGACAACGCCCGGCAGCATCGTCAGCGGTTGGGCTTCGTTCAGCCGGAGCAACAGGTCCAGGAAAGTTTCTTCCTCCATGAACGTGCTTTCTTTCCTGACATCCAGAAAGACCCAGCTTTGGCTGAAAATGATCAGCAGCGCTGAGCTGTTCACAAATCCGGCGATGACCGGATAGGGGATGTATTTGACGATGCCACCGACCCTGACCGCGCCGCAAATGAACTGCATGGCGCCGGCCAGCAAGATAGCGAAATAGGAAATGGCGATAACGTGCTGGGTGGTTTCCCCGGAAGGGAAATACAGATCGTCGGAAAGCAGAAGATTTGTAATCAGGGACGCAAGGATCAGCGCCGGCGCTGCCCTTGGACCCGAGATCAGGGCCGACCGTGATCCAAACAGGGCCGATACAGCGCCCAGGATAATGGCCCCGAAAAGCCCGGCCATGACGCCCTGGATCGCATATTCACTGCCAAGGGGCGCAAAAGCGATGACGCCGACGGTCATGCTGAGGGGTAACGACACCAAAACCGCGGCAATGGCGCCTGATACGTCCCCTCTCAGGTTACAAAAGAGGCCGGGCGGGGATTTCCCGATATTCACCGGATCATGCACGGCTGTGGAGATTTTATCGCTTAACGTTCGCTCCACATGGGCCTGGGGTACACGGCTTCCTGTTGGGCGAAGCCGGAGGGCGCAACGACGACATAGCGGCCCTGGATCAGTTGCCTGAGCACCATCGGCTTGGCGATGTTCTTGCCGTATTCGTCAAATTTGACCCACCCGAAGAACGTTTGAACATCCGTTGTAGCCAGGGCGGTTCTGATCGCTTCCGTATCAAGCGTGTCGGCGCGTTCTATGGCGTCGGCAAGAACAAGAACGGCGGCGGAGGATTCAGCGGCCTGATAGGGTGGCTCAATGCCGTATTCCGACTGGTAGCGCTTATTATAGCTATAGGCGGAGCCGAACCATTTTCCTTCGTACTTCATTGAGCTTGCCCATTGCGTGGCGCAAAGGGTGTAATCGGCAAACAAGCCGTACTTACCATGGACATCGGCGCCCTCGCAGTGGGTCATGGCAAGCATGGGAACATCTACCTTTTGTTCATGGATTTGCCGGATAGCCAGGTCGGCGCCCAGTTCATGACCGGAAACGACGAAAATATCCGGTTTCAGGTCTTTGACCTTATCGAGGATAAAGGTCATGTCGTCGAAATCGCGGGGCAGGTTCTCATCAATGACGATCTCGATCCCGTATTTCTTGGAATCGGCGACAATGCCATTCCGCAGGTCTTTGGAAAATGGATCATTTTCAACAGCAATAGCAGCTGTCATGGTGGATGGGCTGCGCCCTGCTTTATTGGCCGCTTCTACGGCCAGGTTGATGGCTTCCGACAAATACATATCCGCACTGGACAGAACGGCAAACTGGTACTTGTAGCCTTTATCAAACAGAGAGAGCGATGCGCCATTTCCCTGCACGAGGGGAACGCGAAACTTCTCGGCAATTGGCGCAACGGCTGCCGTTGTTGCTGTGCCGTAAGGACCGAGAAGAAGCTTTACCTTGTCTTTCTTGATAAGCCGCTTGGCGTATTTGGCGGCGATGGCGGGATTGGATTCGTCGTCGTAGTATTTGATATCCAACTCGTAAGTTGTATTGCCGACCGTGATGCCGCCCATTTCATTGATGCGATTGATGGCAATGTTATAGCCCTTCTTGACGTGTTTGCCGTTGGTCGCATGTTCTCCGGTCATCGATATCACAGCGCCGACCATGAGCGTTTCAGCGGCACGTGAATTGGCTGGGAGCATGCATACGGCAGCTATCAGAAGAATGATCGTTGAACGTAACAGATATGAAGGCATAACCTCCCCCTTATTATTTTTTTCGGAACCGATAGTTTCGATTTCCACAAGAATCTAATTTATGAAAAAATAATTTATCAAATTTGAATATAAGCGCCAAAGAATATTCCCTCTGATCGTAATTTTGTCGTCTTTCTGGCCGCAATATGGCTGTTTGCATTGATTTATCTCCGACTTTGGGCCAAAACCTATCCCCTCAAATGAGGATGCGGTACCACTTAGGAAAGACCTTCATGACTGAAAACAACACTGACCAGCGCGCCCTGCTTCGCCAGATGTTCGATGCGGCCGTGGAAGCAGCCATGCCGCGAACCTGTGTGCCGCCGTACCTGCCGAAAATCGAGGATGGAAAGCGCCTTGTCGTTGTCGGCGCCGGCAAGGCGTCTGCCGCCATGGCGAAAGCCGTCGAGGAAAACTGGGATGGCCCGTTAAGCGGACTTGTCGTGACGCGCTATGACTATGGCGTGGAATGCGATCATATCGAGATCGTCGAGGCGGCGCACCCGGTGCCGGACCAGAACGGCCTCGATGCGGCGGAACGCATCCTTGAACTGGCCCGCGGGCTGGATGCCAATGACGTCATGTTGTGCCTGATTTCGGGTGGCGGATCGGCCCTGCTGACCATGCCGGCGGACGGCATGATCCTGAAAGACAAGCAGGCCGTCAACAAGGCATTGCTGAAATGCGGCGCGACGATCAGCGAGATGAATTGCGTCAGAAAGCACCTTTCCGCCATCAAGGGCGGTAGGCTGGCGGCGGCGGCCGCTCCGGCCCGGGTGATTTCGCTGTTGATTTCCGATGTCCCGGGCGACGATCCCTCCGTCATCGCATCCGGTCCGACGGTGGTCGACGAGACCACCTATGCCGATGCCCGCGCTATCCTTGATAAGTACGGGATCGAGCCGCCGGAAACGGTAAAACGCGTGCTTGAAGCGGAAGAGGATGAAACCCCCAAGCCCGGTGATCCGCGCCTCTCCGCCAATGAAACCAGCCTCGTCGCCCTGCCGCAGGCAAGCCTTGAAGTCGCCGCGAAAATAGCGGAAGAGGCCGGTTACGCAGCCGTCATCCTGGGCGACGCCATTGAAGGCGAAGCCTGCGCTGTTGCCCGCGACCATGCGGCGCTGGCGCTTGCGACGAAGCAACGGGGTGAACGCACGGCCTTGATATCCGGCGGTGAAACGACCGTGATCGTGAAAGGGAATGGCCGGGGCGGTAGAAACAGCGAGTACATGCTGGCAATGGCCGAGGCCCTGAACGGCGAGGAAGGCATTCACGCCATCGCCTGCGATACCGACGGCATCGACGGCACGGAAGACAATGCGGGCGCCATCATCACGCCGGATACACTGAGCCGCGCCGAGGAACGCGGCCTTAATGCCGCCCAGGTTCTGGCTAACAATGATGCCTATGGATATTTCGACAAGATCGGCGATCTGGTCATATCCGGTCCGACTTTCACAAATGTGAACGATTTCAGGGTGATTCTGGTAGACGGTTAAGTCATTCGGGTGTTTGATTTAATTCATAAACGGAAAAGACTAACCTAGGGAAAGCAATCAGTGCGGAAACTGCTGATCGGATTTGTTACGCTTATTATCCTTGCCGTGGCGGGGGTATTGATCGGCCCCAGTTTTATCGACTGGAACACCTACAAGTCGGATATAACGGCGCAGGTTAAATCCCTGACGGGGCGTGACATGGTTATCGGCGGTGATATCAAGATCGCTGTGCTGCCGTCGCCTGCCGTCGTTGCAAACGAGGTGACATTCGCCAATATCGAGGGCGGTTCAGAGCCTCATATGGCGGAACTGGGTTCCCTTGCCGTCAATGTGGCGCTTGGCCCCTTGCTGGGCGGCGAAATTCAGGTCACCAAGGTCAGGATTGAAAACCCCGTCGTGGTTCTGGAAGTATTGGCCGATGGTCGTCAGAACTGGGTGTTCGAGGCCTTTGATGAAAAATCGTCGGCGTCGGCATTAAGCAGCGAAACGTCCAGCACCAGCATCGATCTTTCGACAGGGCAATCCGTTTCTGATGCAACTCAGGCGTCTGGCCCGGCATTGCAACTGGATAACTTTGAAATCGTCAACGGAACGATTGTCTATCGCGATGCACGGACGGCCACGGAAGAACGCGCCGAAGCGCTGAACGCAACCCTCAAGGCCGCCTCGCTGAACGGCCCGTTTGAAAGCATCGGGTCGCTTAAGATTCGCAATATCCCCATTGCCTATGAAATCGGGATAGACGGCGTGTTTCAGGGCCGAACCGTTCCCATCAACGCGAAAATCAGCTCCCCCCAGGCGGATGCTTCCGTGATTCTGCAGGGGAACGTCGTCAACCTGTCTGAAGATGCGAAGTTCACCGGGAAATTGAAGGCGGAAGGACAGTCATTGGCCGCCGTCATCAACGCTGTCTCAGGTGCCGAAGGCTTGCCGGGTGGCGTTAACCAACCGTTTTCAGCCGACGGGGACGTAACCGCGACCGCATCGAATATAGATATCGGCACGCTGGCGCTCAAGCTGGGGGATGCTTCCGCTACGGGCATCGTGACAGCCGGCCTGGGTGACATGCTCTCCGCCGCCGCGGAGTTCAATATCAATCACGTCAACCTGGACACCTTCCTCGCCATGCAGCCTTTTACCGCCCAGACGGAGGGTGGCGAAGGCGAAGCTGAAAGTGCGGCCTCCTCCGTTTCCGGTTCAGTTGGAGGGAACGATGCCGCTTCCCTCGCCACGGTATCGGGTGCTGCAGAGAACTTCACCATCCCTGATAATATTTCAGCATCCCTGGCGCTCGGCATCGACGCCATGACTTATCAGGGGGAAAAAGCCGGTCCGGTCCGCCTGAACGCCGAGCTGTCGAGCGGCGAGATTACACTCAGCCAGTTCACTGCACAGTTGCCCGGAACGACGGATGTCGCTCTCTTCGGGTTTATGAGCGCCCAGGATGAAGGACCGGTGTTTGATGGCGAATTAGAGGTGTCTATCGGCGATACCCGCCGGTTGAGCAGTTGGCTGCAGCTTGACATGCCGAAGCTGCCCAATGGACGGCTGCGTCACATTACGGCCATGGGAAAACTGAAGGTGACGCCCAAAAACATTCAGGTTAGCGGGATCGATGTCGGTTTTGACCGGTCCCGCCTGAATGGCGGCATTACGATTGCGCTCCGGAAGCGCCCGGCTTTCGGCGCCAGTATCGTCCTGGACCAGATCGATCTCGATGGCTATCTGCCCGTTATGGACTCCGGCTCGGCGGATGCGATCCAGCCCGGTGCTTCCGGTAAAGTCGCAGAGGACGGTGGCTCAGCCGGGGCAGGAAGTGAAGCCACCAGCACAGGTGACGCCGCCGCCAACCCCCTGGCAGTACTGAACGCCTTGACCAGGTTTGACGCCAACCTGATCGCCAGCGTCGGCGAGGTCGTCCACCAGGGTGTGCAAATCAAGGATATCGCCTTTGACGGCACCTTGTTCAGCGGTGATCTGAAGATCAAGAAAGCCAGTGTCGCCAACCTGGCCGGGGCGGCGGCTTCAGTCTCCGGAACGGTTTCCGAACTTGGCGGCAATCCGCGGTTTGATGGCCTGGAAGCGGATTTCAAGGCCAAGTCGGTCGAGAAGCTTGCCGGCCTGCTGGGCGTGGAACTACCGGTTTCGGCGAAGGCTTTGGGCGCTGTATCGACGTCGGCCAAGTTTGATGGCCCGATGCTGCAGCCCACGATCAAGGCGAATCTTTCCGCGGCTGGCGGCAAGGCGACGTTCGATGGCGGCATTTCCCTGCTGCCCCTGAAGGATCTCGTTGACGGCGCCGTAACCCTCAAACACGGCGACCTCGTCAAGCTGCTCCGCTCGTTCGGCGTTGACTATACGCCTTCCGGCAATATCGGCGGTCTGGATGTTGCCGCCAATGTGTCCGGCGGCGCGGATGATATATCGCTGGAGGGTCTGTCCGGTTCCCTGGGCAAGGTCGCATTCAACGGTTCGACCAGGGTTCGACTGGACGGCCCGGTTCCCAAAGTCATCGCCGACCTCACCACCAACGAATTTATCGTTGATCCGTTTATACCTGCCGGGAAAAACACCGCCCTCGCACCCCGTTCGTTCGGTGTGACGCCGCGGCCGGTCCTGACGTCCGGCGCGCCCTGGTCCGACGATCCGCTCGATCTTTCGGCGCTGAACAGCCTCAACGGTGATTTCCGCGTCAGGTCAGACGCCATCATTTACGATTCCTACCGGTTGGAGAACGCCGACATCATCGCTTCGTTGACGAATGGCGTGCTGAAAGCGGATCGGGTGACGGGGAGCCTGTTTGGCGGCCGGGTCAATGTGAAGGGTCTGGTCAACGCCCAGGGATTGCCGAGCGCCGATGCGACGCTCAGTTTTGAAAACGCCAGTATCTCGAACATGCTTTCCAGCCTTATTGGCAAGCCGTCTGCCGCCGGGGCTTTCACGTTCGAGACCTCCTTGAAGGCCAGTGGCGCGAGCGTCGCCGATATGGTCTCCGCCCTGGACGGGAACGGCTCCTTCCTACTGAAAGGCCTGGATGTCCAGGGCTCCGCCAAGGGAACGCCGTTTGCCGGTATTCTGGGCCTGGTGCAGAGTTTCGGACAGATTGGCGCGGGACTGAGCGGACAGCCGGGTGACGGCCTGGCCGATGCAACAGGGTCTTTCGTCGTCAGCAGGGGCGTCGCCCAGATCGGCGATTTCAGACTGGCTTCCGGTTTCGGTAACGGCTCCGCCGCCGGTAGTGTGGACCTGGCGAACTGGCAAATGGATGTTTCCGGCGTCATGAAGCTGGCGCAGAACATCCTGAGTCAGTTGCTGGTCCAGAAAGCGGGCGCACCGCAGGAACTGCCTTTCCGGATAACAGGCGCGCTGGATTCACCGACGGTGAAACTGGAAACTGCTTCCCTCGGCGCAGGCGGTGGCGTGCCACTGCCGGGCCTTGAGAAGCTGGATGAAAAACTTCCCGGCGCCAGTGGTATTCTGCAGGGCGTGCTTGGCGGCGTTCTTGGCGGCGGCACGACCACTCAACAACAACAGACTCCTCCACCACAGCCTGAAGCGCAGACCCAGACGGAAGAAGGGCTGCCGGTGCCGCAATCCCAGCCCCAGCAGCAACCTCAGCCGGAGCCGCAGCAAATCCAGCCCCAGGATATCCTGAAGCAGATTTTGAAGTTCTAAACTTCGGTTTTGCCGAGGTTTTGCAGGACAAAGACCCGGATGGCGCTGGACAGGTTGCCCTCCCGGGTTTCATCGATGTGGGCGATGAGGGCGTTTAGGGACTGGTTTTCAGCCTTGGCGATCCGTTGCAGCTCACGCCAGAAAATATTTTCCACCGATACGCTGGTATTATGACCGGCGATCATCACCGAATGCTTTTTCAGGACATGGTCATCGGCGTTCATGGCGCCTTTCCTAAAGACCGGCGTGTTGGCGGGTGAAGGCGCATAAGGCGTCTATGGCTTCGAGCCAGTTCTGCTCTTCCGTGCGGCCGGATTTCTTTCTTGGCTTGAAGCCGTGTTCGCCGTCCTCCAGCCAGTGCACGTCGACACAGGGTGGCAAATCGTAATCGCCCACTTCCTCTCGGGTGCCGAAGGGATCGCGGGTTCCCTGCAGGATCAGGGTCGGGGTCCGCAATTCGGCGAAATGATCCAGACGGAGGTTTTCGGGCTTTCCCGGCGGGTGGAAGGGGTAACCCAGACAGGCAAGGCCCATTACCGGATCGCCTGCTTGGTCCAATTCGGCGGCGAGCATGCTGGCGACCCGTCCGCCCAGGTACTTGCCGCCGATGACGACGGGTGTTCCCCGGTAGGTATCAAGCACGCCCTGCCAGCATTCCATCAACACCGGCATGCGGTTGGGCGGTTTTTTCTTCCCCGTTTCACGCCGTTCCGCCATGTAAGGGAATTCGAAGCGGACGCACCTTAAGCCCTCCGTTGCAATACCTTCCGCGAAAGCCTGCATGAAAGGGCTGTCCATGGGCGCCCCGGCGCCATGGGCCAGGATGATGGTGGCCGGGGCCTTGGCGGGACCGTCGATAAGGTGATTCGGCTTGGTCATTCTTTGATGTTTCCGTGGATTCAAGAACAGGTAAGGTGTCTTACTTTTGCGGCAGCATGGGAACAAAGGCAACAGGCAATACGGCGAATTCATCCATCTCGCCGTCCTGTTTTCTGGTGTACTTATAGAGCATTTGCCTCTCATGGGGGTGGCCTAGCGGTATGACCAGACGTCCGCCCGGTTTCAGTTGCTGTAACAGTTTTTCGGGGACTTCGATCGGGGCGGCGGTAACGATAATGGCGTCAAACGGCGCTTCTTCGGGCCAGCCGTCGAAGCCGTCACCGTGGCGTATCCGTATTTTTTCGCCATAGCCCAGTTTTTCCAGGCGTTCCCGGGCCATGTCCGCCAGTTCGGCAATGACTTCAATGGAGAAAACCTGGGCGGACAGTTCCGCCAGGATCGCCGATTGATAACCGCAGCCGGTGCCGATTTCCAGCACGCGGTCCTCAGGGGTGAGATCCAGCAGTTCCGTCATCAGGGCGACCATGTAGGGTTGCGAGATGGTCTGCCCGTGACCGATGGGGCCGGGACGGTTGGCGTAGGCGTAATATGGCTCCACGGAATCGTAAAAGGCGTGGCGGGGCACCGTTTCCATGGCCTGCATGACCTTATCGGAAAATGTCTTTAACCCGGTCCAGCCGGCGGTTTCCCTGATATCGAGGCGGATCGCTTCCATCATTCTGCGCTTGGCTGCGATGATTGCCTTTTCCTCGTTCATGTCATTGGCCTTTATGGGTCTTTTGGGTCTTGCACTGCCGGGAATTTCGGCACATATCTCCTCCGCCCCTTGTTAGCAGTATTATGGGAGAGAATATTTCGTCATGACGCAAGAAACATTTACGTTCCAGGCCGAGGTCGGCAAGCTCCTCGATATCGTCGCCCGCTCGCTTTACAGCCACAAGGAAATTTTCCTGCGTGAGCTGATTTCGAACGCCTCCGATGCCTGTGACAAACTTCGTTATGAGGCCCTGACGAACGAAAAGCTGGCCGACGCCGCCGGTGGCGAATACCGGGTCAATCTTAGCATTGATAAGAAAAACAAGACGCTGAGCGTTTCCGACAACGGTATCGGCATGAGCCGGGAAGAACTGACGGATTTGCTCGGCACCATAGCGCGTTCCGGCACCCAGGCGTTTACGGAACAGCTTTCCGGCAACAAGGACGCGGACATGTCGCTGATCGGCCAGTTCGGGGTCGGTTTCTATTCCGCCTTCATGGTTTCCGACAAGGTCGAAGTCGTGACCCGCAAGGCCGGCGATGACAAGGCATGGGTTTGGGAATCGGACGGCCGCGGCACCTATTCCATCGCTGACGGTGAACGCGAGACCTGCGGCACGGATGTCATTTTGCACATCACCAAGGAAGACAAGGAATACCTGGACGACACACGCATCCGCAACGTGGTGAAGACCTATTCCGATCATATCGGCGTGCCGGTATACCTCCTGGGCGGCAAGGATGGCGAAGATGAGGCCCTGACCTCCGCCGCCGCCTTGTGGACAAGGGACAAGAAGGACATCACCGACGACCAGTACAAGGAATTCTACCATCACGCGGCGCATGCTTTCGATGAGCCGTGGCTGACGGTCCATAACAAGGTGGAAGGCGTCCTGTCCTACATAAACCTGCTGTTCGTGCCGGGCATGCGGCCCTGGGACCTGTTCAATGGCGAACGCAAGAACAAGGTGAAGCTGTACGTCAACAGGGTGTTCATCACCGACGACTGTGAGGAATTGCTGCCGCCCTACCTGCGGTTCGTGCGGGGCGTCGTGGATTCGGAAGACCTGTCGCTCAACATCAGCCGGGAAATGCTGCAAAAGGACCCCAAGCTGGCGAAAATCCGCAAGGGACTGGTAAAGCGAATTCTGGGCGAGCTGAAAAAGAAAGCGGAGAAGAAGCCGGAAGAGTACGCAACCTTCTGGGACAACTTCGGCGCCGTCGTCAAGGAAGGCCTGTACGAGGACTTCGAGAACCGCGACAGCGTTCTGGAAATCAGCCGTTTCCGCTCCACCGCAGATGACGGTCTCGTCAGCCTGTCAGGTTATGTCGAACGCATGAAGGAAGGCCAGGACGCGATCTACTACATCACCGGCGAAGACAAGGGGCAGGTTGAGCGTAGTCCCCAACTGGAGGGTTTTCGCGCCAAGGGCGTCGAAGTCCTGCTGCTGACCGATCCCATCGACGATTTCTGGATTCAGGCCGTCGGCCAGTTTCAGGAAAAACCGTTCAAGTCGGTGACGCGGGCCGGCGATGACCTGGATCAGGTTGCCGGCGACGACAAGGATGATGCGAAGGAGAAAGAAAAAGCTTCCGATGCACCGGGGATGGATGCCCTGGTCGCGCGTATCAAGGTTGCCCTTGGTGAAGACGTGAAGGACGTCAGGACCTCGTCACGCCTGACCGACAGCGCCGTCTGCCTCGTCGCCGACGAAGGCGACATGGACATCCATCTGGAACGGATGCTGAAACAGCATCAGCAACTCGGCGCCGAGGGGCTTTCAAAGCGCATTATGGAAATCAACCCGGGGCACTCCATGATCAAGGCGCTTGCCGCCGATGCGGAGAAATCCAGCGAAGGCAACGCGGCCCTTGACGAGGCTGCCCAGTTGCTTCTCGATCAGGCGCGCATTCTGGAGGGCGAACCGCCGGCCGATCCGCAGGCCTTCGCCAGACGTCTCAACCAGATGATGGAAAAATCGCTCTGATAGTTCAGAGGTTTATTGTGTCAGGGTGAGCTTCGCCGCACCCAGGATGCGACCATCATGCCTGGCCTGAACCAGGACAGCGCAACCGGCGCGGTCAGACATGGTTTCAGGCGTCGGCCGTGTCAGGTGGACCTGCGAGCCGTCCCAGGTGCCGATGTTTTCCATGGACCGGACGACATGACGGTGGGTCAGAAACTTGCCGGCGTTCTCGCCCCGCGTGACCTGCGTTTCGCGGTAATCGTCGTAGGTAATGAGTAAAAGGTTCGCGTTCACCCTCTGGTCGATGGCGCCAATCTTCAATTCAATGCCGTTGTTGTCGGTTCTGTTCAGGGAAACGGGGATTTTCGGCAGTCTCCTAGCCTTGTCGATATGGTTCATAACTCGGCCTCGCCGGGAACCGGCGGCTTCAGTTGTCCCTTGAAAAACCATTTGCGGGGTATAGATGGTGCGGCTATCGAAAAACGCCGCATATTCGCGCTGCCTTTTCGTGAAGTCCGGATCGGCATACGGATCGGGCCAGCCGATGTAATCCCAGTAATCAACATGAAATTCCAGCGCCAGAAGATCGGGCACGTCCGCCAGTTCACGCAACAGCTCCTCCGCTGGCGGGCAGGACGAACATCCCTGCGACGTGAACAGTTCGACCACGGTGGGCATGGTTTCGGCTTTTGCGGAGGTCAACGGCAAAAGTGAAATCAGACTAACGAAAGCCAGGACAGTTAAGCGAAAAGACAACATGACAATTATGTAACCGCAAAATACGGCAGGTAAAAATCACATTGCGGTAACATATCCGCGAGCAGGCGATAACAATCCGCCGTATCCCAATTATGGTGAAGATTCCTGGAGCCCAAGAGGGCATCATGGGACTGGAAAGCCAAGGGGGAAACATGACAGGGAAGAACGCTGAGACATCGGCGACAGCTACGAATAACCGTATCGGTCTGGGTATCGGTTTGATGGTCTTCTCGTTATGCCTGTTTGTCAGCATGGATGCTATCATCAAGCATCTCACGCTGAACGGCTATTCAACGTTCCAGATCCTGTTCTTTCGTAATGCAATCGCCTTTATCCCCATTAGCATACTGATCATGCAACAAGGCGGCTTGTCTTCACTCGCCACCAAACGCCCGGTTGCCCATCTTCTCCGTTCCTGCATTGGTTTGACGGCCATGGGAGCGTTTTTTTATTCCCTGAACGAGCTGGCAATTTCGGACCTGGTGGCGATTTCCTTTGCCACCCCCCTGTTCATGACGGCGCTTAGCGTCCCATTGTTGAAGGAAAAGGTCGGTATTCGCCGTTGGGCTGCCGTTATCATTGGCTTTGCCGGTGTCCTGATCATGGTAAAGCCGACGGGTAATGTTGAGATTGTCTCTTTCATTGCCCTCGGGGGAACGATTTTCTATGCCCTCGCCATGATTACGGTTCGGAACCTTTCCAAAAGCGAAACCAGCGCTTCCATCGTTTTTTACTTTACCCTGACCGGAACCGTGGTGTCCGCCGCCCTGATGCCGTTCTTCTGGGAAACACCGGACTTGAGCGGTGTTTTTCTGCTGGTAGCGGTGGGGCTTGTTGGGGGAACCGCCCAGATTGTCATGACCTACGCCATCAAGGCCGCGCCCATCGCCGTTCTGGCGCCATTTGAATATACCGCCCTGTTATGGGCGGCCGGATTTGATGTCATCATCTGGAATGTTTTTCCCATGCCTAACACATTGTGGGGTGCGGCGATCGTCGCCGTGACCGGCATTTATATTGTTCACCGTGAAACCCGCCTGAACGCCCGAGCCCGATTCCCAGCGCGATTTACACGTATCAGGGTGTCATCCGTGGAACGCGATGCCAGCTAGAAGACAGATTATGTCTAAGGTTATAGCAGGATCACTATTTGTGGATTAATGCCTGTCTGTCCGTTTTCTGTAAGGTTTCGGGGTTAAAGAGAACTTGTAAGCATCAGCTTTCAGTGGGAGCAAATATTGTTGTCTCTTCAGATTTGTTTCTTACATATAAGCATTCCAAAAGGTTGAATGATAACGCCCACATGCCACGTATATTGTACATCGAGGACGATAAGGCCATAGCCGGCTTGGTTAAAACCATCGTCGAGAAAGAAGGGCACCACGTCGATCTGGCTTACACAGGGGCCGATGGTCTTGCCTTGCAAACGTCCTCTCCTTATGACGTCATTGCCGTGGATTACCAGCTTCCGGACATGACGGGCATCGATATATGCCGCAAACTCCTGCTTGAAGACCCGGATGTTCCCATCGTCATGATCACTGGCATGGGGGACCAGCGTCTTGTGTCCGAAGCCATGGGGCTTGGCGTCATGAATTATATCCAGAAAGACCCGGGCCAGGTTTATCTGGAGCTTCTCCCAAGCATCGTCCTGCAACTACTCAGAAAGGGTAACGAACGCAGGGAGCGAAAACGCCTCAAGGAAGAACTGGAGCGTAGCGAAACCCGCTACAAATCCGCCAGCATGATGGCAAAGCTGGGTCACTGGACCTGGGACCATGATACGAACGGTATAACCCATTGTTCTCCTGAACTCGCTCAGATTTTTGATGTTACGCCGGAGGAATACGTTTCGCGTTCCTCAAGCCCGGATGGGGACTGGATGTGGTATCACCCTGACGACCGGGAAACGTACAAAGCGACTGTAAAAGAGGCGAAAAAGAACAAGACGGGTTTCGACATAACCTGCCGGATTATCACCAATAAGGGTGATGTTCGTTATATCCGTGAAGTGGCGACGGTCAATTTCCACGACAATGGGGAATTGAAAGAGACCGTCGGCACGACCCAGGATATCACAGAGCTGAAACTGGCGGAAATGGCCGCACATTCCGAGCGTGAAAAGCTGGATGCGGTTATCACGAATGCGGCGGAAGGAATCATTACCATTTCCAGTGCTGGGATCATCCAGTCGTTCAACAGATCGGCCGAAAGCATTTTCGGTTACACGCTTGAAGAAGTCATCGGGAAAAACGTCAACGCCCTCATGCCCGAAGAAATATCCCGAAATCATGACCAGTACCTTCGGAAATACCTGGATACCGGCACGGCGCACATAATCGGTATCGGCCGTGAGGTTGAGGGGTTGAGGAAGGACGGCACATACTTCCCCATGTTCCTGTCCGTCAGCCGCAATGACATTGATGGCGAGACGACATTCACGGGCATGGTCCGGGATCTGACGGAAGAACACGCCGCACGCGACAGTGAAGAGCGATACCGGACTCTTTTTGAACAATCGCCGCTTGGTATCGCTATCGAAGACCTATCACAAATCAAGGAAGTCATCGACCGGTTGCTGCGTGAAGGCGTTTCGGACTTAGCTGACTACTTCAAAACCAATCCCGATGTTTTTCGTGATGCAATTTCCGCAACCCGTACAATTTCCGCCAATGAAACCATGCTGACGCTTTATGGCGCAGAGTCGTTTGAGGAATACATAACAACAGTCGACGGGTCGGTTTCCTGGTGGAATGACGAGCGGGCGCACTATCTGTCCGACAAGATGATCGGGTTGCTGGAATCCAGCATTTCGAAGCCTGTCGAGTATAAACACACCAGGACGGATGGCGCCGAGATTGTCGTCCGCAGCGTCAGCCATGTTTTGCGTGGCCATGAAGGTAACTGGTCGCGTGTTGTCATTACGCACGAGGATATTACCGAACAGGCCCGCGCCCAACAGGAATTACGAGAAAGCGAGGCGCGGCTTAAGGCCTTCTTCCAATATTCTCCCTATGAAGTGTACACGAAGGACATGGAAGGGCGATATCTGATGGCCAATGCCCGTTTCCTTGAAGGCCATGGGAAGTCGGAGGACGAAGTCATCGGAAAATTGCCATCCGATCTTTATCCCGGGAAAGAGGCCGTTTCTGCCCGCCAGCACGACATGAAGGTAATCGAAACAGGGCTTCCCAGCGAGGAGGAAGAGCAGGCCCACCGCACGGATGGCTTGCATCATCTTCTGACGGTCAAGTTTCCCATACTGGACGAACAGGGCAATGTATCCGGTCTTGGCGCCGTTGGCGCCGATATCTCGGCCCAGAAAAAGATAGAAGAGGAACTACGGGAAAGCGAGGAGCGATTCCGGGATTTCAGCGACATCGGGAACGACTGGCACTGGGAACTGGACGAAGAGTTGTGCTACATCGAACTATCCGCCAGTGGAAAACATGCCAACCTGTATCAAACAAACCGCTATCTCGGCCAATCCCGCATAGAGGTAAAGCCGGAAGGACTTGATAATGCATCCTGGCAATCTCACATTGAGGATCTGGAAGCGAGGCGGCCTTTCCGGAATTTTGTCCAGCCCCGGCGTGTTGCGGATGGGTCGACCATCTGGCTGTCCGTCAGCGGAAAGCCCATCTACCACCCGGATGGATCCTTCAAGGGGTATCGCGGAACAGCCGTTGATATAACCCAGCAGAAAATTAACGAGGAAGCGTTGCTTAATGCGCAGCATCTGGCGAAGGTTGGAAGCTGGCGATATTCGATGGAGAAAGAGGCCATCGTTGATTGCTCTGAAGAACTGGGCCTGATCCACGGATGCGATTCTGCCAGCGAATACCTGGAGTTGTATGGAGGGGGCGGCAAGGGTTACATGAGCTCCGTTCATCCTGATGATTGGGATGAATACCAGGTCATACTTGACGATGCGGTGAAAGAAAAGAAGTCCTGGGAACACGAATACCGTATCATTACGAAAGATGGTGAAGTCCGTCATATGCGTGAGCACGGGATTGTCGATCTGGACAGGGACGGCAACCTTCTCGGCACGTCCGGCACCATGCAGGACATAACGGAAGAAAAACTTGCCGCGGCGGAACTGGAAAACGCCAAGGCGGAGGCGGAAGCGGCGAATTTGGCCAAGTCCGATTTCCTGTCGTCCATGTCCCATGAACTCAGGACGCCGCTGAACGCCATTCTCGGGTTTTCCCAGTTGATGGAATTCAATCCGAAAGAACCCCTCAGCGAATTTCAGCAATCCTCCGTCGACCACATCAAGAAGGGTGGAAACCATCTCCTCAACCTGATCAACGAAATCCTGGATTTAGCCAGGATTGAGGCCGGCAAAACCGAACTGTCGATTGAAGATGTGGGTGTCGATGATTGTCTCAAGGAGTGTATGGCCTTGGTGCAAACCATGGCCGAAGCCCGGGGAATCACCATCGAAAACAAGTCGGATGAAGGTGAAAACAACAGCGTACGCGCCGATTTGACCCGCCTGACCCAGGTAACCCTCAATCTGTTGTCCAATGCCATCAAGTATAACAGCGAAAACGGGCGTGTGACCGTATCCCAGGAGAGTGTATCCGATAAGGTTCTCAGGATAAATATCACCGATACGGGCCCGGGCATTCCTCCGGAAAAAAGCAGCGATCTCTTCCAGCCTTTCAGCCGTCTGGGCGCAGAGAACACGGAAACCGAAGGAACCGGCATCGGACTTGTCGTCACCAAGGAACTGGTGGAGTTGATGGAGGGCCAGATCGGGTTTGAAAGCGAAATGGGGGTCGGATCAACCTTCTGGATCGAACTTCCCAAATCCGAACCGGACGAGTCTGCCCAGGATGCCCTTGCCGAACTGGAGAGGGCCAAGGATGCCGAGATGCCGGCCGTATCGGGTTGCGTGCTTTATGTCGAGGACAATCCGGCAAACCTGGCGCTGATGGAGCAAATTGTCGAAAACATTGACGGGCTCTCGATCATTTCGGCGCACAATGCCGAGTTCGGCATTGAGCTGGCAAAATCACATAAGCCCGACTTGATTATCCTGGATATCAATCTGCCGGGGATGAGCGGCCTGGAAGCCATTGAAAAAATTAAAGAAATTGATACCGTGTCGGAAATTCCCGCAATAGCCCTCAGTGCGGCGGCTACGCCGAGGGATATTCGCAAAGGTCTTGATGCCGGGTTTGACCACTACCTGACCAAGCCCATCAACGTGGCGGAAATAACCAAAACGATCAGGGATATTCTGGACGTATCCGGCAAGTAGGCGGCTGCAGCCTTTCCGGTTATTACTGATTAAACGGTTGTTTCTGCGCCAGGGCGACGATGGCGGCGTCTTCCGTGAATTCCTTTTTCTGCGCGAGCGTAACAGCCAAAGCGTCGCCGATGGCCATCTGGATGATGGTTGAGGTCGTCGGCGCATGGCCCCAGTTTTCGTCAATCGGCGGCATTTTAAGAACAACGCTGGAATACTCGGCCAGACTGTCCTGGTCGTTTTCACTGATCAGAATGACCGGCGTTCCTTTTGAACGTGCTTTTTCCACGATATCGACCAGTTCAACAGCCCTGCCGGAGCGGCTGAAAACCAGGATAGCGTCGTTTTCGGAAATGGCGTCCAGTTCTTCCGGGCTGGACTCGGTGGGGTGGAGAAAATACCCGGGGCATTCCATGGAGGTAAGGGTCATGGCTACCTTGGTGGCGACATGCCCGCTTTTACCGATGCCGGTGCAGACAACCTGGCCTGAACAATCTGCCAGGATGGCGACAGCCTGCTCAAAGGGTTTTTGCAGATCATTAGTCAGAGCCATCAGGGCCTGGGCTTCCTGCATGATGACGGGATTGTTCCATGAATCTGCCATGGCGTGTGCCTCCGCTAAAAACTTATTCTTTTCAATGAGGGATTATACACACTCTCTTATGGCTGCCCAAGCGGTCACATGACCGTGGCTATCCGTGCAGCCTGAGTTCTCTTTCATCAACGACGTTTTCCCGCCACCAGTTTTCATCGATCTCGCCGGAAGGAATGTCATCCACGGTATCGTTACGGTAGTAGGAGGTCTTCTGATGTTCGGCCAGCAGAGCCTCCACATGTTCCATGTTGCGGGCGATGACACGTGTCATCTTGCCGGCGTTGTAAGCCGTGTAGACTTCGTGAGCTGCGCTGAAGGCTTCCATGGCCGATTCCAGGTGTTCGACGTAGTTCGTGATCTTGCCCATCAGGAACAAGGCGGAGCCAAGGGTGTTCTGAATCCCGGCCCACTGGAACGGCGTTCTGTCACGGCGGCGAACCTCAAGGGCGCTCCTGCAGGCATTGACGGCTTTTTGCAGGATTTCCAGGTCATGAATCTGACCGCCGAGAATCTGGGTCGCCCGGGCGTAATTGTGCATGATATCGGCCCAGCGATCGGGGGCGTCAACCCGTGTATAGACCTGAACCGCAGCGTGAAAAGCGGCAATGGCGCGGGTCAGCAGTTTCAAATCGGAGCTGGGATCGGCCATATGCTGGCGGTAGAGAATTTGCCCCAGTTTATTCTGGGCTGCTGCCCATTCGCGCGACATGTGGCGTTTTGGCAGCAAGTCGAGAGCAAGGCTGACGGCCTCTTCGGCCTGGGGCAGTTGCGATGTATCGTTTGAGCGCTCGCCAAAGAGCGCAAGAGCGCTTCCGAGGTTTTTCAGCACGATCCCCCGAAGCAACCCCTGGTCGCCATCGGGTATGGATTCGGATGCCCGCTGGTAGGTTTCACCTGCCAGTTGCAGAAGTTCCGCCTCTTCCAGGCGCTGACCGGCAATCGAAAGGATATGGCCGAGGCAGGTAATCAGGTGCGCCCGGTCAAGGGGAGTAAACTCCCGGGGCGGCCTTTGCGCAATCGGTGCTCCTTCCTCCAGGGCGGATTCCATGTTCGACGAGATGACGTTTGCCTTTCCGGTATTGAAGGGCATGACGGCGGAGAGAATGGCGGCATAAAGAAAAGCGCCCCATTCGGCCGTTACTTGCGCGGGAACAGGCAACATGTCGAAAGCACAGATTGATCCCGGCAGGTCCTCATCCGCCGGTGCGGATGAAACAAAATGCAGATGAAGCGTATTCTGATCCGCTACATCACCCCAGATCAGAATGTCGCCACCGGATTTCCTGAGCAGGGCGCGGCCTTCCTGGTGGCAGGCGGCGATCACGTTCTTCGAGATGACTTTCTGGGCGAATGAGCCTTCCGCAGAAACGATCTTGATATTCAGGCCGTTCCGGCCCGCCAGCATGTCAAACAGAAGACGGGCATACCGGTCACCGTCGCTGCCCATGAGAGGTACGATACGGACTTCGATATGAGGCGTATCCTTGAACGGCAATGAAAATAACCGAGCCAGCCATCCTTTCGCCGGTTCTTCCGGCGCCTCGTTGGCGTTGGCGACCTTTTCAGGCCTGATCGTCCGCATTTGCTGTTTTTTCGATGCTGCGGCGGATTTCTTCCCGTTATAACTCGCGTATTCCTTCTGCCCGATAAGCTCGACGGTCAGGTCGCCGACGGCAACTGCCGTCAACGTCCGTTTGCCGCCATTCATGACGCCGATTTCACCGAAAGAGGCGCCTTTTTCCAGGATATCGATCTCGACGGGGCCCCTGCTGGTATCCTTCGACAGGGCGACACGTCCGCGTTTGATGAGAAAGGCGGTATCGCCGGTTTCCCCTTCCCGGAAAACGATCTCTCCATCAATGAACGAACGTACTTTCTTTCCCACAGCATGCTCCTGTCTGCGTGGCAGGCTATTGCGGCCACACACTGATGGCTGTTTTGGGAATTTTACGGATGCAGAAGTAAAGAAATGGTAGAGATCGGGTTAAAAAATGCGTTTTTCGGCAGTTTTGCCAAGGAATTCCAATGCGTTGACAGAGCTGGATTGTTCTAGGGGTACGCTTTTTTTAAGAAACGGCCTTTTTGGACAGTTCATACAAATCTTCCTGCAACTGTTCAAAAACGCTGTCCCAGCTTCCGGGTTGGGATTGCCTGTACAGCTTCATGGATGGATACCAGGCGGATGTATCCCCTTCTGCGTGCCATTGCCAGTTAGGGGCGAATGGGACCAGCAGCCAGACAGGTTTCCCCAGCGCACCGGCGACATGGGCCGCCGCTGAATCAACGCAGATGACAAGATCCAACTGGTCAATTGCCGCCGCGAGATCAGCCAGGTCCGTAAACCTGGAGCCGACATCCGGAAGTAGGGCGTCGCATGATTCTGTTTTCAGATCATCGGTCCGCTCACCCATCTGAAGGCTGAACGCCACAATGCCGGGAGTCGCCAGCAACTCGATGAACCGTATTACGGGGCACGACCTGTCGGGCGTACCGGGGCGGCTTCTCGTCGGCGCCCAGCAGATACCCACGCGGGTTTGCCGGCCGGCCGGCGGCGGAAGCTGGATGCTGTGCAGTTCAGGCGGCGACAGGTAGGGAATGCCATCGGCGCGGAGTTCTTCGGGCATGCCCAGAATATGCGGCAGGCTTATGACCGGAGCGTGGACGTCGAAATTGGGCAAGGGTGAATCGGCGATCACGACCTTGTCGACGCCCGATGCCGTGGCGGCCAGCCGCGCCAGGGAACCGTGACATTCGATAATGACGTTGGCGTTTCTTTCCTTGGCGACGGAAACGTATCGCAAGAACTGTATGACGTCCCCGATGCCGCCTTCCTGCCGCAGCAGGAGCGTTTTGCCGTTCAGGTCCGAGCCATCCCATCTCGGCTGCTCCAGCGAACTCGGCGGGGCCAGTTCCGTGCGCCATTCATATTCTTCATAACCCTTGGCGTGGTCGCCCTTGAGTAAAAGGCTGACCCCGTAGTCCACATGGCAGGCCGCATAATCCTGGCGCATGCTCAGTGCGCTCTCGAAACAGGCAATGGCTTTTTCATTGTCCCCGGCGTCCCTGAGGCACAGGCCCAGGTTATAGACGGCTTCCGGGGATTGCGGCGCATTGCGGACGGCCCTGGAAAGGCTGGCGACGGCGCTGCGCAGGTCGAGCATTTCGCGTTGCGTGTTACCGAGGTTCGACAGGATGCCGGCGTCATTCGGTTTGAGGACCAGCGCCCGCCGATAGCAGGCGGAGGCTGCGGCGAGTTTTCCCTGGGCCCGAAGACAAACGCCTAAGTTGTTGTAGATATCCGGATTGGCGCCATCCAGCGTCAAAGCGCGGGAATAAGCGAGAACAGCCTGGTCGAATTCCCCACGGCGGTGCAGATCCGTCGCCAGCGCAAAGACCCTTGCTGCTTCGCGGTCGCGAAGCGCCATACGATCGGTCGGGCTTTCGGATTCTTCAGCCACAGCGTCCCCTCAAATTTTACGCATCCAACCTTATGACAAGGCGCGTTTATATTCCAATTCTAAAATTATGCGCCGAATATTCAGGTGAGTCTCGTATCCCGGATATTCTGCGGGCATAGACGTCTCCGGATGACTTTAATTATTTCAGAATGTCCAAAACGCTTTCCGGCGGCCTGCCGATTGCCGCCCTATCTTCGGTCACGACGATGGGCCGCTGAATGACGATGGGGTTCCTGACCATGCCGTCAATGAGTTGGTCATCCGACATTGACTTGGCGTCCAGTCCGGCTTCATTGGCTTCTTTCGAGCGCATCAGATCCTTCGGCGTCATGCCCAGCAGCGCGATGATTCGCCGAAGCTCGTCAGCCGACGGCGTTTCGGTGAGGTATTCGACGACCGTCGGCTCGATGCCGTTATTTTTCAACAGTTCGAGTGTCTGGCGGGACTTGGAACAACGCGGATTGTGATAGATCGTAACGCTCATGAAAAAGTCAGCCTTATCCTGTTTTTCTCTGGAAGTTTAAACAAAACTTTATGGAGTTGTCGTGATCAGGTCAAACTCATATCCGGCTCATCTTCTTCGATAACCTGGCGGGCGATGTGATAACTGAAACCGGCCCGGGCGAGGGCGGCCAGGTCTTTTTCCTTGCGTTCCAACCTGAGACTGGCGTCCCGGTAGGGGCCAAGGCGGCGGCGCTTCGCCAGCCGCCGGGCGGCGGCCAGTTCCGGATCGCCGTCTTCCTCGTCTTCCTGCTGTTCCAGCGCCTCGTCGATGATATCCGCCGGTACGCCCTTGGCGCGCAGTTTCGCGTGGATTGTCTTCCGGCTGTTGCCTTTTGCATAAAGCGAGCGGACGCGGCCTTCGGTATAGACCCTGTCATCGAGCAGGCCGGTTTCGATGAACCGGCCGATGATGTCATTCACCCATTCGGCTCCTTCCCCGGGGTCCGTCTCGTGGTAATAGGCGGACCGGCTGACGCGGCGCATGAGAACGCTTCTCAGGTTCTCCGAAGACGTGGCGAAGCGTTCCAGATAATGGAGCGCGGCATTTTCAAGGTGGGATTTCGTCGCCTTTTTCGGAATCCGGCGCTTTTGCTTCTTCTTGTCCTGTTGGCGGGGTGATTTGGAATCCTGTTGCATGGGCGTAGATTAACCGACCCAAGGCCTTACAGGAAAGCGCCTAACTGAAAAGGTCTGAAGCATGAAAGGGGCTTTGCACGGGGGGCAGCGACCTGATAAAACCCAGCACCTTCTGATACTAGGATTTCCGGAATTCGAGACCCGACATGACCCAGCCACCAATGCAAAACTGGATCGGCCTCCGGTCGCTCTACATGCGGGAAGTCCGCCGGTTCATGAAGGTCTACACCCAGACCCTTCTGGCGCCGCTGGTCACCTCGCTTATTTTCCTGGCCGTATTCGCCCTGGCCCTTGGCGGCATGGACCGCCAGGTGGCGGGCACCCCGTTCGTTGAATTCCTGGCGCCCGGGCTGGTGATGATGGTGATCGCCCAGAATGCCTTCGCCAACACCTCGTCTTCCGTGATGATCGCGAAAATCCAGGGAAACATCATCGATACCCTGATGCCGCCCTTTTCGCCCAATGAACTGACGCTGGGCCTTGCCATGGGCGGCACGACCAGGGGGCTCTTGGTCGGTCTCGTGGTCTGTGTCGTCATGGCGTTGTTCGTGAAGATGACTATCCACAGCATTTTCTTCATCGTCTTCAATGCCTTCGCCGCATCGTTGATGCTTTCCCTACTCGGCATCATCGGCGCTATATGGGCGGAAAAATTCGACAATATGGCGGCCATCACAAACTTCGTCATTACGCCCCTTTCGTTCCTGTCCGGAACGTTCTATTCCATCGAGAGGTTGCCGGATGCGGCCCAGATTCTCGCCCACTTCAATCCCTTTTTCTATTTTATCGACGGTTTTCGCTATGGATTCATCGGCCGTTCCGATACGGACCCCGTTACCGGCATGATCGTGCTGGCGGGCGTGAATCTGTGCTTGTGGATCGCATGCCACCGGATGCTAGCGACGGGGTACAAGCTGAAAGCCTGATTAATCCCAGGCTGTTAGATGATCGGTCCGGTTCTGTTCTGTTCTGTTCCGCAAACTTACGCCTTGATTCAAATCATGGCAGAAGTTTGCGATCACTTTAGAATATTAAGACCAAAATTTCCGCCGAAAGAAGAGAGCTATGGCGTTTGGTTTCCTGGCTTTCTATTGGCAATACGTATCGTTTGTGAGTTCCTCAGGTAAGCCTTGAGAAAGGAGGTTTTTTTATGCCTAGCTTAACGGATATTGAGGGTGTTGGTCCCTCATTGGCGGCAGCATGTGTAAAAAACAGGTATCGATCCATTGCAAAAATTGCGACGGCGAAACCCAGTGCGTTATCGACTGTCCCGGGCATTAGTGAAAAGAGTGCCAGGAAAATTATCACTTCCGCAAAATCGATATTGAACAAATCGCTTTCTGCAAAAAGTGTAACGGAAAAAGCACGAAAAGCTGTTCCGCCGCCAAAAATTGTAACGCAAAGCGCATCTGGAAAAACAAAGGCCGTGGCAAAGAAACAAACAACAAGAAAATCTGGAAAAGGGGTGGATATTAAAGAGGAGAAAAACCCCAAATCCGATGACAAAGCCAAGGAAAAAATAAAAAAACTAAAAAAGAAGATCAAAAAGCTGAAAAAAGAGAAGAAAAAAATTATCGCTAAAGTTCTCAAAAAACAAAAAGAGCAGAAATCAAGAAAATCGAAAAAGAATAAATAACCCAAACCTTTTTCCTGAATGTTATGGCGAGCATCATGACATAGAGACGTGTTACCTGGCAGTTCTTCCTGCCTACCGATTGAAGGACAATGCTAGTTGAGGAGATGGAGGTAATCTGTATGCGGATAGATAGTAATTCGGCTGGTGGTTCTGATACAAAAACGCCTAAAGCGGCCGACAATCCAAAAGTGGCGAAGAAACGGAATGCCAAAGCAGCAGAAAAGGGCGCGGGAAAAGCTTCAAAAAGCGCAAAATCTCCTAAGCCCGCCAATCCTTCACTTGCGTCAAAACTCAAGCTCCATGATCAAGACAAAAAAAGTAATGCTTTGATCATCCATGAAACTCTTGAAAAAAAGGGCCGGGCCGCTCCGCTACCCAAGAACTATCCCTATAAGCGGCGTATGCGACGGGCAAAATACGAAATCCGAAAGCAGGAACTGCAGATTGAATTGTTAAAGGTACAAAACTGGATCAAAGACACCGGGCAAAGGATTTTGTGTGTATTTGAAGGGCGCGACGCGGCGGGTAAAGGTGGAACGATAAAACGGTTCACCGAACATTTGAATCCTCGTGGTTCACGGGTCGTTGCTCTAGAAAAACCCAGCGATGAAGAACGGGGCCAATGGTACTTCCAGCGCTACGTCCAGCAATTACCGACCCGTGGGGAAATCGTATTTTTTGATCGCTCATGGTACAATCGGGCTGGCGTTGAGAGAGTTATGGGATTTTGCTCTCCTGCTGAATACATGGAATTCATGCGCCAGGTTCCGGAATTTGAAAGAATGCTTGTCCGAAGCGGTATCCAGATTTTCAAATACTGGTTCTCCGTCAGCAGGGAAGAACAGTTACGCCGTTTCCGCTCACGTCAAAATGACCCTCTGAAGCAATGGAAACTTAGCCCCGTCGATCTTGAATCTCTTGATTTGTGGGAGGATTACTCCGAAGCCAAGGAGGCCATGTTCTTCAACACCCATACCGCCGACTGTCCCTGGACTGTTATCCGTTCCGATGACAAAAAGCGTGCCCGGATTAATTGTATGCGTCATTTCCTGTCTAATCTCGACTATCCAGGCGTCGACAACGATATAATCCTCAAACCCGACCCTACAATTGTCGGCCCGGCAGATACTTTCTATGAGACACTCGACGATTACGATCCGAGTATGCAAATTCGGGATTAGGGCTCAGCCTCTCTGCTTCCGGCATACCGTCCGTTTTGCGTATCACAGCGGGTATTCTGAATTGTCCTGGTTGCAATTTTGACAGGGCGACAAGCGTATTTTCATCTTTTGCGCCTCCACGATGAACAATAGGACAGGCAAGCTGGATTTTCGTTTTCCATCATGAATCCGGCGATGGCGAAATCTCTTAGAAACGTTGACACCATAAGGCGCAATCACGATAATCCCCGGCTTCCCGGATGCCCGCCCTGGTGTTGGACCATTGCGGCCCGGGTTTTGTAATTCTGAGGAGGCTACCGTGATATCACCCGTCATGCCCACGTACGCTCGTGTCGATGTTTCTTTCGAGCGTGGTGAAGGTCCGTATTTGTTCGATACGGCCGGGCGACGATATCTCGATTTTGCCGCCGGCATCGCCGTCGATGCCCTGGGCCATTGCCATCCGCACTTGGTTGAAGAGCTTCAGAATCAGGCGGCAAAGCTGTGGCACACGTCCAACCTGTACCGGATTCCAGGGCAGGAGAAGCTGGCTGAGCGCCTGATTGCTAACACCTTCGCTGACGCCGCGTTTTTCACCAATTCGGGTGCCGAAGCCATGGAATGCGGCCTGAAGGCAATTCGCCGCTACCATGATCTGAACGGCGCGCCGGAACGTTACCGTGTTCTGTGCATTGAAAACGCTTTTCATGGCCGGACGCTGGCGACCATCGCAGCCGGCGGTCAGGAAAAGCTGCTCGCCGGGTTCGGTCCGGTGGTTGACGGTTTCGACCATGTCGCCTTCGGCAACCTGAACGAAATGCGCGCCGCCGTAACGGGCGAAACGGCTGCCATCCTGGTCGAACCGGTGCAGGGCGAGGGCGGCATCCGCCCCATGCCGGATGGTTACCTGAAAGGCCTGCGCCAGATCGCCGACGATTTCGGACTGTTGCTGATGTACGACGAAGTCCAGTGCGGCATGGGCCGGACCGGCAAGCTGTTCGCCCATGAATGGGCCGATGCAGCACCCGATATCATGGCCGTCGCCAAGGGACTGGGCGGCGGGTTCCCCGTCGGCGCCTGCCTGGCTGTCGAGAAGGTCGCCTCCGTCATGACGGCCGGTACGCATGGCTCGACATTTGGCGGCAATCCGCTCGCCATGGCGGCCGCCAATGCGGTCATGGACGTGGTTCTGGGCGACGGTTTCCTTGAAGGCGTCCAGGATATCGCCGCCTACCTGCATGAGAAGCTGGAAGACCTGGTTGCCAAGTATCCCGACGTCTTCGCCGAAGTGCGTGGCCAGGGGCTGATGACCGGTCTCAAATGCGCCCGGGACGGTGAGAACGCCAAGGTCAACGCCAAGCTAACGGAACTTGGCATGCTGAGCGTTCTGGCCGGCGATAACGTGTTGCGTTTGGTGCCGCCGCTCATCATCGAGAAAGAGCACGTCGACGAAGCGATTGGTATGATCGACCAGGCCGCCGGCGCGTTGGCGGAAGGAGAGGGCAATGACTGATACTCCAGAGCTTCGCCATTTCCTCGATATCGATCAACTGGACAGCCAGACGCTTCGCGGCATCCTGGATACGGGTTTGCACCTGAAACATGACGAAAGGCCGTCGCGCCCGCTTGAGGGCAAGACCCTCGCCATGATCTTCGAGAAACCGTCCACCCGGACGCGTGTCTCCTTTCAGGTCGGTATGCAGCAGTTGGGCGGTAATGTGGTCTTGCTTTCGGGAACGGATTCCCAGCTTGGCCGCGGTGAAACCGTCGCCGATACGGCCAGGGTCCTGTCCCGCTATGTGGACGCCATCATGATCCGGACGGACGATCATGATAAAGTCACCGAAATGGCCAAGTTCGCGACCGTGCCGGTCATCAACGGCCTGACGGATGATACGCACCCGTGCCAGATCATGGCGGATATCATGACGTTCGAAGAGCACCGGGGTACCATTTCCGGCAAGAAAGTGGCCTGGTGCGGTGACGGCAACAACGTGACCGTCAGCTGGCTGCACGCTGCGGCACGGTTTGGGTTCTCGGTCAACGTTGCGACACCGGCTGATCGCCGCGTCGAGCCGGGTGTCATCAACTGGGCCAGGGAGAACGGTGCGGATATCCTAGAAACGGAAGATCCGGTTGAAGCCGTCAGCGGCGCGGATGCCGTCATCACGGATAGCTGGATTTCCATGGGGGATGACGAAGCCAACGTGCATAACGTCTTCATGCCCTATCAGGTCAATGACGAACTGATGGCCAAGGCCTCGCCGGATGCCCTGTTCATGCACTGCCTGCCGGCGCACCGGAACGAAGAGGTCACCGATTCCGTGATCGACGGTCCGCAATCCGTCGTCTGGGACGAGGCCGAGAACAGGCTGCACGCCCAGAAAGGCATCCTGATGTGGAGCTTGGTGGGATGAGTGCTTCAGGCGCCAGTATCGGCCCTGACCTTCCGCCCGTTAACGACGAAACCATCAGGGAAAGCGAGGAACGGGCCTTTCGGGCCTGGCCAGCTGAAAGCGTGAACAGGCTTTCAGGGTGGACCCTCAGGCATTCGAACGGGTCATCGACCAGGCGGACGAATTCGGTTTTCGCCGGGCCTGTAGATGCCAGCATCAATCTTGACGCTCTCCTGGGGCAGGTCGAGTCCTTTTATGGAAACATCGGCCAGCCCTCCCGCTTCCAGCTGACTCCCGTTTCATCGCCCGCCGACCTGGACGACCACCTGGCGAAAAGAGGCTATGCGTCGGAGGGCATGACAACGGTTTCCTGGGCGCTGAGAGACGAGGTGGCGAGTAATTGCGGTGATCCGCTCGACAATGTCTTTTTCAGCTCCACGCTCACGGATGATTGGGCGAAGTTGTATGTTCAAAGCATTCATCCTGGCGACGATCCGGCGGCAAGGCTGGCGCTGTTCGACAGGATCAGGGGCGATAAGGCATTCGTCTCGGTCGTTCACGATGATGGTCCCGCTGCAATCGGCTTGGGCGTGTTCGATGGCGGTTGGACGGGCGTCTTCGCCATGTATACCGTGCCCGGTTACCGCCGCCGGGGCTATGCGTTCGGCCTCATGGAGGCACTCGCCGAATGGACGGGCGTGATCGGCGGTAATCACATGTACCTTCAGGTCGAAGACGATAACGATGCGGCCCGGTCCGTTTATGATAGATGCGGTTTCCGCCCTGCATACCAATATCATTACCGGACCTTATCGGAGTAATACGAGAAGATGACATTTCCTGAAGCCGCCGGGACCCCTGCGGTCGATATGATACAGCCTTTCCAGATCGAAGGACCGGGCCTGCGTGGGCGCATGGTGCGCGTGGGGCCGGCGCTGGACAAGGCGTTGTCGCCGCACGGCTATCCCGCCTCCGTTGGACGCTTGCTGAGCGAAACCGTCGCCACGGCGCTGATCCTGGCAAGCTCGTTGAAGTACGACGGCATTTTCACCCTGCAGATTACCGGCGACGGCCCTGTCGGCACCCTGATGGCGGACGTCACCAGCGACGGCGCTTTCCGGTGTTATGCGGGGTATGACGCCGTAAGGCTTGCGGCCCTTGAAGCGGAAACCAGCGACGCCACGTTGCCGCATTACCTGGGCGCCGGGCGCATGGCGTTTACCGTCGACCAGGGGCCCGACATGGAGCGTTACCAGGGTGTCACGGAAGTAACCGGCGCAACGATGGCCGAGTGCGCCCATGCGTATTTCCGCCAGTCCGAGCAGTTGCAGACCGCCATGGTGATCCTGACCGATGTTGAGAACGCCACGGCAGGGGCGTTGATGCTCCAACAACTGCCTGAGCAGCAGAACGTCATGGATGAGGACACGGAGGAAGACTGGCGGCGCGCCGTTGTGCTGATGAGCAGCGTGAGGCAGGAAGAACTGCTCGATGAGGGTCTCGCGCCGGCGGACTTGCTTTATCGCCTATTCCATGAAGACGGCGTGCGGTTGTTTGATGCGCTGTCCATCCGGAACGAGTGCCGCTGTTCCGTTAAAAAGGTCAAGCGGACCCTTAAATCCTTCCCGCGGGAGGAGATCGAGGGAATGCGGGAAGATGACGGCATTGTCCGGGTTACCTGCGAGTTTTGCAAAACCGATTACACGTTCGATGATGACGCCCTTGATTCGCTCTATTCGTCTCAGGACAAGAACGCCATCACCTGATATGCTATAAGCGTTTTTCACCACTTACGCGTCATTGTTCTTAATCAGCTACATGGACGGCCATGAAAATCAGATTCATATTCCATACAATCGCTTTTTCCCTGTTGTTATCGCTGGGTGCGTGCGCACAGGTTACGCCGCCGCCGACCCTGCCGGACATTACCTTCGCCCATCTTTCGCCGATTGAACTGAACGTCGGTAGTGTCGAGGTCGAATCGAAATTCACCTCCCCCCTGACGCCGCCCCACGCCGAACACAAGGTTCCGCAATCTCCTGAACAGGTCTTGCGCCACTGGGCGGATGATCGCCTGAAATCGACAGGCGGGGATCTTTTCGCCCGCTTTATCATCGTCGATGCGACGGTCACGGAGCATGTCCTCGAAACAGACGAAACCATCTCGGCTGTGTTTACCCATGAACAGGAATTGCGTTACGAAGCGGCAGCCGAGGCCATACTGGAAATCAGGAACGCGCAGGGCAGTTATCTGGGGAATGCAACGGCGCGAGCGACCCGGGCCATTACGGTTCCGGAAAATGCAACCATCAACGAGCGCGAACAGGTGCTTTTCGATCTGATTGACCAGTTGATGAATAGCTTCAATACGGAACTGGAATCGAAAATCCGCACCCATCTTTCCCAATGGGTGCGTTGACGGTTATTCCTTTCGTTTCCTGGCCAGCGTCTCCCTCTTCAGGATGTAAAGACCGCTGATGATGATCAGGGAACTGCCCGCGATTTCCCATCCGTCCGGCAGGTCGCTCCAGATCAGGAACCCGATCACCGTCGCCCAGACGATGTTGACGTACTTGAAGGGCGCGAGCAGGGATGCCTCCGAATAACGGAAGGCGACAATCATCAGGAACTGGGCAACGCCCAGCATGGCGCCCGTAAGGGCGAACAGTCCGAAGTCTTTCGGCTGCGGCAGGCTCCAGCTTTCGGAAAAGGTCGAATACCCTGCCAGGGTAACGCTCAGCAGGGCGTAAAACAGCATGCCTGCCGGATTTGAATCAATGGCGATCCTGCGCGTCACCACATCGCGGACCGCCGTCGTGAAGGCGACCGTCAGCGCCAGCAACATGGTCCATTCGATTGTTCCCTGAAACGGCTGAAGGATAAGAACCACGCCGGCAAAGCCGACGATGACGGCGCCCCATCGGCGCCAACCGACCTGCTCGGACAGAAAGTACGGCGCCATGGCGGTAATGATCAATGGCCCCGCAAAGGTTATGGTCAGCGCCGTTGCCAGCGGCAGGTGTTTCGTCGCCGTTACAAAGCAGAAGGTTCCGGTGACGATACAGGCGACCCGGAGGGCCTGTCCTTTCAGGTGCCGCAGGTAGAGAGCGGACACGCCGCCGTACTTCCAGACCAGCAGGGTAGCGAAGATCATGGCGAAGCTGCCCCTGATGGCGAGGATCTCACCTACGGGATAGTTGCCCGTCAGCCACTTGACGACGGCGTCCTGCAGGGTCAGGCAGAAACCGGCTGCCAGGATATAGGCAATTCCCCGGAATTGCGGTGTCATTGACATACTGAACTGGTCCCCCGCCAGTGTGATCGGTTATCCAGGATCAGCCCTGCTGCCGTTCGGCAATGACCTGATGCGCCGTGCGCAACAAGATTTCCGGAAAGGCCCGGATATCTTCTTCCGTGGTCCTGAAGTTGGTTATGCAGGCCCTGAGTAGGAATTGGCCGTCAAGAATGGCGTTGGAAACGTGCGCTTCGCCGCCGCGTTGTATTTTAGGCAAGATGGCCTTGTTCAGCTCGTTCAGTTTTTCTTCCCGGTTTGATTTGTCGCCCGGTAATCCGTCCCGGGGCGCATAACGGAATGTGACGATGCTCAAGTTGTGCGTCATGACCTCGATATCGGGGTGACTGCCGAGCGATTCTTTAAGAAGACCGGCGAGCCTGATGTTCCTCTCCACCGTTTCCTCATAGGCCTTGCGGCCGGCATAGCGGAGGATCAGCCACGCTTTCAGCGCCCGGAAGCACCGTGAGTTCTGCACGCCGTAACGGAAGAAATGAACCACGTCTTCCTTGTTGCGGTGGTGGTAATAGGGCGGGTCGAAGCTGAAAGCATCGAGCAGGGTTTGCTGGTCTCGAACCAGCGTGACGCCGGCTTCAAGGGGCGTGAACATCCACTTGTGGGCATCAACGGCGACGGAATCCGCCTCCCGCAAGCCATAGATATCATCAGGGACACTACTCGCCGCCGCGGCAAACCCGCCATAAGCGCCATCGACGTGAAACCAGATGCCGTTGTCCCTGGCGATGGCGGCGATCTCCGGCAAGGGATCGACGACGCCGAAGCTGACGCTTCCCGCCGTGGCGACAATGATGAAGGGGTGAAAACCTTTGGCTTTGTCCTCGGCTATCCGGCGGCGCAGGTCCTTCGTATCCATCCGCTTGTCCTGGTCCGTTGCTATCCAGTGAATGGCATCCATGCCAATACCGGAGAGATCGGCAATCTTTTCAACCCAGGTATGGGTTTCGCGGGTGGCGTATGCGATGAATTTACCTTCGGCGGGAGTTCCGTCCCGGCGAATCTCCGGACCGCCGGCATGCCGCCGGGCGGCCAGGAATCCAACCATGTTCGCCATGTTGCCGCCGCTGACGAACAGCCCGCCCATGTTACCGTTGTTATCGTTAGGAAAGCCGATCATCCGGGCTATCCAGCGGACCGTCTGGATTTCGATTTCCGTCGCGACGGGCGCTGAATCCCAGGCCGCAAGGTTGGGGTTGGCCGCCGAGGCCAGGAAATCGCCCAGCATGCCCATGGGCGAGGGCGAGCCGATGATGTAGCCCCAGCTTTTCGGATGCCCGTTGACCCGCATGTTGTCAAACAGCAGCGGCGCTGTTTCCTGCAACAGGACCATGGGATCACAGCCTTCTTCCGGCAGTTCGTCCGTGGGCAGCAAGGCGCGGGCTTCATCGGGGCCCAGGTTATGAAAGGCCCGGCCCGATCTTATTCCGGCGAGGAAATCGGCGATCTGATCGACAAGCTGATGCCCGGCCTTGCGGAATTGATCGGCGTCCATATCGAAAGCATCGTCGGACATGGCCGTGCCTCAGCCCCGCCAGAAAGCGCGTGTGAACAGAACCAGGACCGTGAACAGTTCAAGCCTGCCGAGCAACATGCCCCCTGACAGCAGCCATTTCGCCGCATCCGGCAGGGGCTGGAAGGTGCCGGCTGGTCCTGATATGGGGCCCAGGGCCGGGCCCACGTTGGAGATGGATGTCGCCGCACTGGAGATTGCGGTCAGGAAATCCAGCCCCAGCATGCCGAGTCCGAGAGCGAGCAGGGCGTAACAAACACCGAAAACGAAGAAGAAACTGAGTACCGAGACGATGACCTCGTCGGAAATGGGCCGCCGGTTATAATGGGGGATGAACACACCGGAAGGCTGCATCAGGTGATGAATCTGGTTCCACGCTGCGCTGTAGAGAACCTGGAAGCGGAAGACCTTGATGCCGCAGGTTGTCGACCCGGCGCAGCCGCCGATGAACATGATGAAGAAAAACAGCGGCGTCGCGAAAGCGCCCCAGAGCGTATAGTCCTCGGTCGCGTATCCGGTGCCGGTAATGATTGAGACCACGTTAAACGACGCATATCTGAGCGAGTCGTTAAGGGCGCGCCCCTCGTCCAGCCACAGCCAGCCCGTGGCAGTCAGGATAGCCAGGCCCGTGATGGCGATGAACCACTGCACCTGGCTGTCACGAAACAGCACGCCCCATTCGCCCTGAATCGTTTTCAGGTACAGCAGGAATGGCAGCGCGCCCAGGATCATGCCGAACGTCGCGATGACATCGATGGTGGCATTGTCAAAATGCCCGAGCGAATTGTCCGTGGTCGAAAACCCGCCCGTCGCAATCGTCGTCATGGCATGGCAGACGGCGTCGAAACCGCTCATGCCCGCCGCCCAGTAGGATCCCGCCATGGTAATGGTCAGAAGCACGTAGATGATGCCGATGACGCTGGCGACCTGGGCGGCGCGGGGCAGCGCCTTGTCGCTCTGGTCCGAAGATTCCATGCGGAACAGCTGCATACCGCCGACGCGCAGCAACGGCAGGATGGCGATTGCCATGACGATGATACCGATGCCGCCGACCCACTGAAGCAGGGCGCGCCACAGCAGGATTCCCGGCGGCGCCGTGTCCAGGCCCGTAATGACCGTGGAGCCGGTCGTCGTCAGCCCGGACATGGCCTCGAAGAAAGCATCTGTGTAAGAGAGGTTCAATTCACTGAAGCGGAGCGGCATGGCGGCGAAGATCGTCAGGAAAACCCATGCCAGGGTCGTCATCAGGAAGGCCTGGCGGACGGTCAGTTTCGCACCGCCGGAATTGGAGGCAAAGGCCATGGCGACGCCCACAAACAGGGTGACGCCGGCAGAAGCAGCAAATACCTGCCAGTCGGGATTGCCGACAAACAAGTCCACGATAGCGGGGATGCACATGAAGACCGCTAGGGTGGCGAGCAAGATGCCAACGACCAGAAAAACAGGCCGGAAGTCCATGGAGCGCATGAAGACACGCTTTTTCAATTAATGCACAGAACCAAACAGCGGGCTAATACCCGCCGGCAGAAGACTGGACCGGTCACGCTGCTCGGTCAAGTATCTGATCAATTATCTTTTTATTTCAATGAGTTGTGAGGCAATTCGTTGACATGTAAATTACGGTGACGAATTGTAAGGTTATTGAAGGGATTTGCGGAATATAATCTTCCCTGGACTTAATTTCACCGGGGATTTTCGTCTGCCCCTTGTGTGGAGAGTGCTGAAATGATTGCTGAAGAAGAAAAGAAAAATGCTGAAGCAGAGGCTGAAGAGTCCGGTTCTCCGGAAGAAACTGCTCCACAGGAAGAGACCGGTTCTCAAGAACAGTCCGGCAACGGCGAAGAAGAGCCTCTGGAGCTGACAAGCGGCATTACAACGACGCCTGTCATGATTTTGCTGACCCTGATGGCCTACATCGCCGAAGCCGGTGGCCGGGAAATTCCCGTGGAACAGAAGGCCGAGTTTGTCTCCCTCATGCGCAAGCACATTAAAAAAGGCGATGTTTCGGAATCGGAATTCCACTCGATGATGAAGGATGCCTACGATGAAACCCTGCGAATGGAATTCAGGACATATCTGGAGAACGTCACCCCTAATCTGACGATAGGCCAGCGGTATTCGGTCATCGCCAATCTTTACAACATGATGATGGTCGACGGAGCCATCCGGGATGGCGAAGAGTCCAGAATAGACCTGTGCCGGCGCGAATTCGGACTGAACCCCAGGGTAACGCGCCAAATCCGCCGGATTTTGCTGTTAAAGAACGATACGTCGATCTTCCTGGATCCGTCCCATCCGAACAATGATGACGGGTATATATTCTCGCCTGATTACTGAACGAACCGTCTTATCAGACGTGACCGGTTTCAATGGCTGACGGCGTCCCCACCATGGCCAGGAATTCCCGCCGCGTTGCGGGATCGTTGCGGAAAGCGCCCAGCATCCGGCTGGTAACCATGGTAACGCCCGGTTTGTGAACGCCCCTGGTCGTCATGCACTGGTGCGCCGCATCGATGATCACTGCCACGCCATAGGGCTCAAGGACGTCGTTGATGGTGTTGGCGATCTGGGCCGTCATCTTTTCCTGTATCTGCAGGCGCTTGGCGAAGATTTCGACGACCCGGGCCAGCTTGGAAATGCCGACGACCCGGCGCCGGGGCAGGTAGGCCACATGCGCTTTGCCGATGATGGGCGCCATGTGATGCTCGCAATGGGACTCAAAGCGGATATCGCGCAACAGGACGATTTCGTCATAACCGTCGGTTTCCTCGAATGTACGTTCGAGGATTTCCTGCGGATCGGCGTCATACCCCGAAAAAAACTCTTCATAGGATCTGACAACACGCGAAGGGGTATCCGATAGGCCTTCGCGGTCGGGATTGTCACCGGCCCAGCGGATCAGCGTGCGTACGGCTTCCTCCGCCTCTTCGCGGTCAGGGCGGTCGGTAGCTGAGTTGTCAATTACATCGAGTTTCTGTCGGGACGTCACTTAAATATACTCCGTCATCGGTTTGGCTTTAGTGTACCGCTACAGTCTGGAAGGGGCAATCCAGTGAAAAAGCGGGAACAATCGCATCGAACATGTCCCCGTCTGTCGTCTGCATGTGGTAAGAGCCGCTCATAATGCCGGAAGGCGTACCCAGGGGCGTGCCGCTGGTATATTCAAAGCTATCGCCCGGCACCAGTATTGGCTGCTCTCCGACGACGCCATCGCCTTTAACTTCCTGCACATTGCCGCCCTGATCCATGATCTTCCAGTGTCTTGTCAGTAACTGCACCGTTTCGTTTCCGTGGTTTTCAATGCGGACATGATAGGCCCAGACATAATGGTGCTCTTCCGGAACCGACTGGTCTTCCAGATAAATCGGTTCAACATGAATGGTGATCGACCGCGTTGTTTCTGAATAAACGGATTTTTCTGTCATATTGCGTTAGATATCCGGCAGGCGGCGGGCCATGCCCCTTCTTCAAGTTTTCATAGGACATTGCATTTGGGGTTTCCTGCCCGCCGAGTCAAGCAGCATTCATGGCGCTTTTTTGCCAGCATAGCCCTGTTTTTTCGAACTTTACGCCCCTGAGGCGCCGTTCTTCATCCGGCAACACGTCCATATTGGGCCATAGGCCGGATTCCAGCGCTCTTGCATAGTCGTCGGCCAACCGGGCTTCCCGCATGGCCCGGGCGGCGGCGGCGGTATCAAAGGGAAGGGGTTCCAGTTCAATCCTCAGATCGCCGTTATCCGGCGTAATCAGGCCAAACCAGCCCTGCCTTGCGCCATCATTGGCAGGCATACCGATAACGCCGGTATTCAGCCACATCCTTCCGTCGGGCAGTAGATCAATGAACGGCAGGCCGCAATGACCGGCGACAACGCCGTCACAGTCGAGGGCATCCAGGTCAGAGGCTTTCAACGCGCTGTCGGTGGAACGAAAGACCCAGCCGCTGATATCGGATACTGAACCATGAATGAAGGACAGGTTCCGCCAGCCAATGCGGGCAGCGATCCGGCGGGGCCGGGTGCGCAGCCAGTGCCGGTCATCATCGCTCAACAGGGCGTCGGAATAGGCGTACCATTGCTTCGACAGGATATCGCAGGCCGTATTTTCCTCAAACCCGCAGCCGCAGTCCTCGAGTTGGAACCCCAGGGATTCCTCGCAGTTCCCCATGACCACGTGGACGCCGGATGCGCGGATGGCGGCGATGGTTTCCACCGGATTGGCGCAATAAGCGACAACATCGCCGGTGCAGATCATGTGGTCCGGGGATATCGAACGCCTGTGGGCTTCTTCCAGTAGGGCTTCCGTCGCCTGCAGGTTGGAATAGGGGCCGCCGAACACCAATACGGTCTCATCGATGGGGCCGAGGTCCAGAACGTCCATTTGCGGGGATGTGTCGATAGCCACTTTGCTTATCCGTGTTTGAGTGGGCTTATCCGGCGCTGCACGAAGCGCCGCCAAGAACGCAGAACCGGGCGCAATGGGGATGGTTCAGCTTCACGGCACGGTCGCCTTCGGCCAGCTTCTCTCCCAACTCGAACTGTTCGTCGTAGGGCAGCAGGGTGCAGGGCACGACGACGGGCCCGTCCGCGCCCTTGCGTTTGATGACCATGCGAGAGCTCGCGCACATGATGCTTTCCGGCTGTACGCCCAGGATATCCCAGCAGTGAACGGTGATCTCGGGGACATCCTGCGTCTCGTCCATTTCCGGAAACAGGACCAGTTGCACCGGATTGGAAGACTCCACGGGAATGCGGTGCTCGCGGAACAGCCCGGCGTAGCCCTTGCGGGCGTCTTCCTCGCTTTTGTTCCACATGGTTCGTCCGGCTACGGTAACCTGGAAGCCGTTTTCCACCAGCCAGGTCAGGCCTTCCATCATCGGCTCCCAGGTCTTTTCGCCCCTGATCTGTTCATGGTGTTCCCGGGTGTAATGATCAATGGACACCCTGAGAGTCAGTCCATCCTTGTGCCGCTTGTGAAGGTCAAGAAGGGCCGGCCGCTTGTTGAGCAGGGGTTTCATGGCGTTGGTCAGCACGAGCGCCCGGTATCCCCGGGACAAGGCGCTATCCAGCATGGCGATGAGGTCCTTGTTCATGAACGGTTCACCGCCCGTAAAGGCGATTTCCTCAACAGGCCATTCGGCGCCATCGATCTCGTCGAGATACGCATCCACCTCCGCCGCCGTCAGGTAGGCCAGGCGGTCATTGGTGGGGCTTGAGTCCATGTAACAGTTCTTGCAGGTGATGTTGCACAGGCTGCCGGTGTTGAACCACAGGGTTTGCAGCCGTGTCAGGGCGACGACGGCCCGCTGCTCGCCCTTCGCCGTGATATCGGGGTGGGTGAACTTGGATGGGTCCAGGGTTGGCGCCGGGGCTAAAACGGATTGTGACATCGTTATATTCTCAGGATTAAGACAGGGGGTATCTAGTAACGGAAAACTCCCCGTCGGTTAAATCACATTTCCGTAATGTAGCCCATTTGGGATTGCCGCGGGCCGGAAAAAATATCGTACCCTCTCATCAGGGCATGAGATAAGGTAAGGGGTATGACACAAACGGCGCGGGTGTAGCTCAATGGCAGAGCAGAAGCTTCCCAAGCTTACGACGAGGGTTCGATTCCCTTCATCCGCTCCAATCCTTCTGGTTTTATGCTTAACCCTGATGCGCTTCCCAGATCGCCTTGATCTGATCTGAAATTGACATGGGATCGAAGGGTTTCGCGATTACGTCGATGGTGCCGGCGCTGATGAAGCGATCAACTTCCGACGGCATGGCCTTGGCAGTGAGGAATATAACCGGTGTTTCCTTCAGGCTGTCGATTTCGCGCAGTCGTTTGAGCGTCTCGGGTCCATCAAGGCCGGGCATCATGACGTCGAGCAGGATGAGGTCAGGCGTGGTTTCAGGCGCGACGTCCAGCGCCTCAATGCCCGAATTGCACAGGATCACCTCAAAACCGCCGATATTTTCAAGCGCCATCTTTGCGACAGCCTGAATATCGGGTTCGTCCTCCGCATACAGAATTTTCTTCAGCTCGGCCAAGTTCAATCTCCGGAGATATCTTCGATGTTAACAGTGAGCGGGATGTTGCCTGATGAATGCGATTTTGGCAACTGATGGACTTCTGTTGGGCTGCGGCTATTTCAACAAGGCCTCTGCATGATGGGCAATGTGGTCTGCCATAAAGGAAGCGATGAAGAAGTAGGAGTGATCGTATCCCGGTTGCATCCGGATCGTGACATCCTGACCCACGGCGTCACAGGCCTGCTGGAACAGGTGTGGCTTGAGCTGTTCTTCCAGGAAATTGTCGGCATCGCCCTGGTCGATCAGGATGGCGCCGTTGAATCGCTTGCCGGATTCGATGAGATAGGTTGAATCATATTCCTTCCAGAGCTCCTTGTCCTCGCCGAGGTAACCCGAAAACGCCTTTTCACCCCAGGGGCATTGCATGGGCGCGACAATGGGAGAAAAGGCGGAAACAGAGCGGTAGGTATCCGGATTCTTGAGCGCGATGGTCAACGCGCCATGCCCGCCCATGGAATGGCCGAAGATGCCCTGGGCGTCCGCGCGCGCCGGAAAATGCTTGAAGATCAGCGCCGGCAGTTCGCCGGTGATGTAATCGTACATATGAAAATGTTCGGCCCAGGGGTGTTCAGTCGCGTTCAGGTAGAAACCAGCCCCTTTGCCGAAGTCGTAGGCGTCGTCGTCGGGAACTTCGTCGCCGCGCGGGCTGGTGTCCGGGGCGACGATGACCAGGCCGTGTTCCGCAGCATAACGTTGTGCTCCCGCTTTTACGGTGAAGTTTTCTTCCGTACAAGTCAGGCCGGAAAGCCAGAACAGGACCGGACGGCTTTCGGTTTCGGCCTGGGCAGGCTTGAACACCGAAAATCGCATTGTGCAGCCAAGCTGGTCCGAGGCGTGCGAATAAACGCCCTGGACGCCATCGAAACAACGGTTTTCGGAAATTATCGTTATGCTCACGAAAATGCTCCCACTGGATGTATGACGATTTAGCGCATCTAACGCGAGCATCCTGTGGAAGGCAAGACTCAGTCTTTCGGTTAAAGCTGCGCTTGTGTATCTTATGCCTAGGACAGGGCCGGCATAAGGAGGGGAAATGTCTGTAGAGGGATCGACCAAGGTCGTCGTCGCGGCATTGCTGGGAAACGGCGCTATCGCCGTAACCAAGTTTGCTGCGGCGGTCCACACCGGCAGTTCCGCCATGCTCAGCGAGGCCATTCACTCCCTGGTCGATACGGGAAACCAGGGATTGATACTCTTCGGCATCAAGCGTTCCCTCAAACCGGCGGACGAAAACCACCCCTTCGGCTACGGCATGGAGCTTTATTTCTGGAGCTTCGTCGTCGCCATATTGATCTTCGCCATCGGCGCCGGCGTGTCCTTGTACGAGGGCGTCATCAAGGTTCTCGAACCTCATGAGGTTACCAGCCCCCACATCAACTACCTGGTCCTCGGTGCGGCCATGGTGTTCGAGGCCTTCGCCTGGTGGATCGCTTTCAAGGAGTTCGACAAGCGCAGGGGGCATCTCGGTTACTTTGCCGCCATTCGTGAGAGCAAGGACCCGGCGGTCTTTACGGTGTTGATGGAAGACACCGCCGCCATGCTCGGTCTGATCGTGGCCTTCGCCGGAATTGCGCTCGGGCAGTATCTGGAAATGCCGGTTCTTGACGGTGTGGCGTCAATCGTGATCGGGGTTATTCTCGCCCTTGTCGCCGTCATCCTATCTATTGAATGCAAAGGCCTGTTGATCGGTGAGAGCGCCAAAAGTGCAACGGTGCGCGGCATCCGGGCGCTGGCCGTGTCCCGCGAAGGCATCATCGGCGTCAACGAGGCGTTGACCATGCACCTGGGCCCTAAGGATATCCTGCTGACCCTCAGCCTGGATTTCTCGCCATCCATGTCATCGGACGATGTCGAGGAACTGATTACGGAGATGGAGGCTGACATAAAGAAATCATACCCTGAAGTTACCCGGGTCTTTATCGAAGCCCAGAGCCTGCGTGGTCACGAGGCGAACAAGGCTTAGCGGATATCCAGGACGCAGTTGCCGGCGCCCGCCAGCATGCGAAGACCGCCTTCTTCCAGAACGTAGGTTCCGCCCTGGATTACGCCCAGGTTTTCTTCCGGCAATTCAATACAGGAATGCAGCACGAAGGCCATTCCTGCCGCCAACCTGTCATTAAACCCACGGGCGATCTGCAATGTTTCCAGCCATATGGGCGGATAAGCGATGCCGATGCCGTAGCCGAAGCGCATCATGGCGGTATGCTCCATTCCCCGGGTACGCAAGGGCTCAAGCGACGCCTCTTCCACCTCGGCGACGGATGCGCCGATCCTGACGGCGGCAATCCCGGCGTTTAAGGATTCAAGGCCCAGATCGTAGATTTCCCTGGCTCTCGCCGAAGGCTCGCCGCAAGACAGGGTCTGGATCGCCGTTGCATGATAGCGTGCGGCGACGCTCGCGAATTCCGCATGGACGATGTCGCCCGGTTCGATGGGCCGGTTTCTAGGCGTCGCATGACCGCCCGCGGATCGCTCGCCGGCTGACATCTCTGTGGGAATAGCCGGATAATCGCTGCCTGCCCGGCGCATAGCCGCCTCCACTTCCGTCGCCAGCTGGATTTCGGTGATGCCGGGCCGGATAGTGTCGTTCATGGTTTTCAGGCCGAGATTGGAGAGCTTTGCTGCCTGTTCCAGATAGGCCAGTTCAGCCGGGGATTTTATCAGCCTGATACGCCCCAGCAGAGCCGTGGCATCGATGATTTCCATTGGTTCAAGGGCGGACATAAGGGCAAGTCCCGTTGCCGTGGGCAGGGCGTAGGATTGCGTTTCCGTGGCGATGCGTCCGCTTTTTACCCCCTTCTCCTGCAAGACGTCGCGCACCAGTGACGGAAAATCATCGGCGATGAGGCTGTAGGTCCGGATGTCCTCCACCCAGGAGGATTCGGTGGCCAGGCTCAAATCCACATCGCGCAGGATGAGGGTCGGTTGATCTTCCGCTGCCGTAAAGATCAGGGCTTGCGGACTGTTAACACCGACCCAGCTGTCGTAACCGCCGAAGTAGAAATGATGTTCCGGCGTCACCATGACGCAGGCGTTCAGGTCATTTTTGGAAAGAACCCGCCTTGCTGCGGCAAGACGAGCCCTGTATTCGTCCAGAGAGAAGGCTTCGAAAAGGGCGGAACGCATGATCGAAGCCTAACCCCAGGGTCAGTAAACCACGACGCTGCGAATGCTTTCGCCCGCATGCATCAGGTCGAAGGCGTTGTTGATGTCTTCCAGGGGCATGGTGTGGGTGATCAGGTCATCGATGTTGATCTTGCCGTCCATGTACCAGTCGACGATTTTCGGAACGTCCGTGCGGCCCTTTGCTCCGCCGAAAGCGGTGCCGCGCCAGACCCGGCCGGTGACAAGCTGGAACGGCCGGGTGGTGATTTCCTGACCTGCGCCGGCGACGCCGATGATGGTGCTTTCGCCCCAGCCTTTGTGGCAGCACTCAAGCGCATCGCGCATGACGTCCACGTTACCGATGCATTCGAAAGAATGATCCGCGCCGCCGTTGGTCAGGTCAACGAGATAGGGGACAAGGTCGCCTTCCACTTCCTTCGGATTGACGAAATGCGTCATGCCGAATTTTTCGGCGATATCCTTGCGGCCCGGATTGAGGTCCACGCCGACGATCATGTCGGCGCCCACCATCTTCGCACCCTGAATGACATTCAGTCCGATGCCGCCCAAACCGAAAACGATCACGTTGTCGCCCGGCTGGACCTTGGCGGTATTAACGACAGCGCCCACACCGGTGGTCACGCCGCAGCCGATGTAGCAGATCTTGTCGAAGGGAGCGTCCTTGCGCACCTTGGCAAGGGCGATTTCCGGCAGGACGGAATAGTTGGAAAACGTGGAGCAGCCCATGTAGTGGTATATGGTTTCACCATTCAGGGAAAACCGGCTGGTGCCGTCCGGCATCAGGCCCTGGCCCTGCGTTACCCGGATAGCCTGGCACAGGTTCGTCCTGCCCGAGGTGCAATACTCGCACTGGCGGCATTCCGGCGTATAGAGCGGAATGACGTGATCGCCTTTTTCCAGCGAGGTGACGCCAGGGCCCGTTTCCACGACAACGCCCGCGCCTTCATGGCCGAGAATGGCCGGAAAGATACCTTCCGGATCAGCCCCCGACAGGGTGAATTCATCCGTATGGCAAATGCCTGTCGCTTTCATCTCAACGAGGACCTCGCCTTCTTTTGGTCCTTCGAGCTGTACGGTTTCGATGCTGAGCGGTTCTCCGGCTTTCCAGGCTACGGCTGCTTTGACGTCCATGTTCCTATCCCCAAGTGTTTCGTTATCCGTTAACGGTTCAGTAAATCGTGATAGCAGTCCGTTTCTCCCTTTGTCACCAAGAAAATTCAAGGAATTACCACAACCGTTCCGGGTATGGTTGGCCGGCCGCGTGATCTTGGTCACTTTTTGTTCACCACTATTCTGGTAAAAAGAATCACGAAGCGATTCGTATGCCCAATGCGTTGCTATTCTTGCGTTTTTACGGGGGAGTGAATGCCCGATAAACAGAAATCAGACGGTCGACAAAAGGCCGCAACGGTGATTCATCTAGACGACCTCGCCCATGCCGTCAGGCTGGATGAAGGGCAGGTCCGGTTATCGCTTGGCGCTGAAATTTATTCAGGCGATGTTATTGAAACCGGACCAAGGGACCATATGACCATCCTTTTTTCCGATGGCAGTGAATTGGCGCTGGCGAATAATACCCGGTTCTCCCTGGATTCGTTCGCTTTCAATCGTCCCAAACGGATATCGCATCTGGATGCGTGGGTGCTTGACGGTTCATTCGTTTTCACCTGCGGCATGATGTCCAACGGGGGCGCGGCCGTGTTTCAGGTCGGTATGTCCAAGGTCCACCTGGCGAGCGGCAGCATTGCCGGAAAAATCAAACCGGCCGAACGGGCGTCAATGTTTACCCTGCTGGCTGATGACGAGGGCTATGTCGGCAATGCCTCACTGATGTGCAGGGATAACGCCATTCTTCTTGGCGGCAAAAACGACACGTCCGTCATCTCCGAGGATACGGGTAAGGCGTCCAAGGTGTTCAAGCTCTCGGACGGTGATCTGGCGGAAAGCTACAAGGGATTGTTTGTCGGCGCCTGGCACGATAAGGCGCTCGACAAGATGAATCCCGCGAACCAGGAAAAGCCGGAAAAACCAACGAGCCGCCTGCGTACCACCGACGCCGACAATTCCAAGAAAACGGCCTGAGACCTCCATAAATTTTCTTCTTTGAAGATGTGATGGGTGGCGCCTGTTATTCAAACCTGCTACCCCTCATTGCGAACGGTTTGCTCGTTCCAAATAGCCAGTTTGGAGAGACATCGATGAAGACCTCTGATTATCCACCGCAGGAGCCTGTCGCCAATACGGGCCCTTTGAAGGGACTTCGCATTCTCGATCTGACACGTATCCTCGCCGGGCCCATATGCACGCAGTTATTCGGTGATTTGGGCGCGGATATCATCAAGATTGAACGTCCGGGCGCCGGCGATGATACCCGGAAATGGGGGCCGCCTTACGTCAAGGACAATAATGGCCAGGATACCTCTGAAAGCGCTTATTATCTGTCGGCGAACCGCAACAAGCGTTCCGTCGCCGTCGATGTGGCTAATCCAGAAGGAGTGGCGCTAATCAAGCGCCTTTTACAACACTGCGATGTTCTGGTGGAGAATTTCAAGGTCGGCGGTCTGGAAAAGTACGGGCTTTCCTACAACGACCTGAAAGAGGAATTCCCGGGGCTTGTCTATTGTTCCATTACCGGCTTCGGCCAGACAGGCCCTTATGCGTCACAGGCCGGATATGACTATCTGGCCCAGGGTATGGGCGGGATTATGTCCATAACGGGCGAGCCCGAAGGCCAGCCCATGAAGGTCGGAGTCGCCATCGCCGATATCATGTGCGGCATGTATGCATCGACCGCCATTGTGGCGGCGGTCAGGCATCGTGATGCAACCGGAATGGGGCAGCATATCGATCTCGCCTTGCTGGATTCTCAAGTGTCATGGCTGGCGAACGTCGCGCTCAATTATCTCACCTCCGGCAACGATCCGAAACGCCTGGGAAACCAGCATCCCAATATCGTTCCCTATCAGGTTTTCGCCGCTTCGGACGGATATTTTATTCTTGCCGTGGGCAATGACAGCCAGTTCAGGAAGTTCTGCGAATTCGCCGGGCTTGAGGGTTTGGCGGACGAAGCCGGCTATGCCACCAATGACGCCAGGGTGCAGAACAGGGATGACCTGATCCCCCTCATCGAAGCGGCAACAAGCCTCAAACCGAAAGCCTACTGGCTCGAAGGGCTGGCCGGCATTGGCGTCCCTGTCGGTCCGGTTAACACCGTACCGGAAGCCTTCGCCGACCCTCAGGTCCAGCACCGTGAGATGCAGATTACCATGCCGCACGCCAAGGCGGGGCCGGATGGCGTCAGCCTCATCGGCAATCCTGTGAAGATGTCGGAAACGCCTGTCTGCTACCGACATGCGCCGCCTGTCCTGGGTGAGCACACGGATGACGTTCTTGAGGAGCTGCTCGGTCTCGATGAAGGCAACCTGGAGGCTTTACGTGCCGAAGGCGTCATCGGTTGATAACAATCGTATATATACTATTTGTAAATGATGCATGTCCTGATGGGGTTGGTTAAGGTGCAATATGGCTGAGAAGATTCAAAAATCGGATGAAGAGTGGCTGTCCCAGCTAACCCCGGAGCAGTACCACATCTGCCGCAGGCATGGAACCGAGCGGGCCTTCACGGGCGAATATCACGATTGCAAGGATGCGGGTCAGTACGTGTGCATTTGTTGCGGCCAGCCTTTATTCTCATCCGAAACGAAGTTTGATTCCGGAACCGGCTGGCCGAGCTTTTTTGAGCCAATGGACGACTCTGCTATAGAAACCCAGGAAGACCGCAGTTTTTTCATGCGCCGGACCGAGGTGCATTGCTCGCGCTGCGACTCTCACCTGGGCCATGTTTTCCCCGATGGCCCGGAACCGACGGGGTTGCGCTACTGCCTGAATTCGGCAGCGCTTAATCTGGTCAAGGACGAAAGTTAAGCAGTCTTAATTACCCTAGAGTTGTTCGCGGGTCGTGCGCGGGCCGATTTCGGGCAACAGATCGCCGAACAGGGGGCCGTCGACTCCTCTTCCCTCGTAACGCTCCATCATGTCCATGACGGAGCCGTCCTGCACATTCTGGGCAAAGATGCCCAACCGGCGTGGCGCCGCACGGGACCAGAACTTCGTTAGGTCGATGCTGGACCCTTCTTCCGGATCCATATCCAGAACGACGCCTTGCGCGTTGCAGGTGCCGATGTCCGTGAAGTCTTTCAACCCGTCCGGAGGTTCGACAACGAATTTGTCCATGGAAATCAAAAGCGGCACCAGAATGGTGTCCAGGTCATCCAAAGTAAGTTTCTCCGGCATGTCGAACACATGGGCGATTGCAGCCTTGCTGCAAACCGGCGGCAGGTCTTTCAGGGTTTTGACGATGATCGTCGCCGCTTCCTTTGTCGCCAACGCCTTGGCGCTGATCGGGAACATCGCAAAAACAGCGTATCCGTTGCCATGGGCGGCGGCGAGGTCCGAAGCAATCTTGATGATCACGTCGGCATTACGCTCGGCTGTATCCATTGTGGCGGCTGGATCATAGGGCTTACCGTTGTGCGTAAGAACCTGCTTGGCCCCCGTTAGGGTCTGGTCGTCGCCATTCAGAACAGGTACGGCCCGATAGATCATGACCTGCCTGTCCATCGGATTGACCACAGGCCGGTAGAAGATATCCAGATGTCCCTCGGTAAACGCCATAAACCCCAGCCCAAAGAGATTGTGTTTATTTTATCCTTCAGGCGGTTATAGCATCCAGTTGGCAGGACTAAAACTTGAAGTTGCGATTTAGCTGTGGTGTCGTTCTTATCGGAAAATGCTGGCTGAAAGTGATACGTCGTGGGCTCTCCTGTAACCATCGATAATAAGACTATGCGAAAACTGTTCATGGCGCGCCAGGAACTGAGCCGGCCTGTCCGAACCAGGCTCGATCACTCGGCCCTGCTCGGCATGATCAGGAGATTGGGCTTCGTACAGGTTGATTCCATCAATACGGTCGCCCGCGCCCACCATATGATCCTGTTTTCCCGCAACCAGACCTATCAGCCGAAGGACTTGAAACGGTTGCTGGAAAAGGACAGGTCGCTGTTCGAGCATTGGACCCATGATGCGGCGATCATCCCGACGGAATTCTATCCCTACTGGCGTCACCGGTTTGAGCGAGAGCGGACAGATTTGCTGGAGAAATGGCGTAAATGGCGTCGGGAAGGTTTTGAAGAGGCGTTCGAGCAGGTTCTTTCCCATGTCAGCGATCATGGGCCGACCATGTCACGCGATCTGGGCAAGGGGCTTAAAAAACCTTCGGGTGGCTGGTGGGAATGGCATCCGGAGAAGACGGCCCTTGAATTCCTGTGGCGCACAGGGGAATTGGCGATCTGCCGGCGGGAGGGATTCCAGAAAGTCTACAATCTGTCCAAGCGCGTGATCCCGGAGGGTCACCGCAAACAAAAACCGAAGGAGCCGGCCTTCATGAACTGGGCCTGCCGGTCCGCACTTGAACGACTAGGCGCCGCAACATCGGGAGAGATCGCCGCTTTCTGGGACCTGGTGAGCCCTGAAGAAGCCACCCGGTGGTGTGCAGAAAAACTGTCTTGGGGCGACCTGGTCGAGGTTGCCGTGGAGTCCTGGGATGGCGGCAAGCCGCGAATGGCCTATGCGTTGACGGAGATTGCCGATACGCCGGGTGAATTGCTGGACCTGCCGGAACCGCCGGACCGGGTTAGGGTCGTTTCGCCATTCGATCCCCTGATCCGGGACCGGAAGCGATGCCTGCGCCTGTTTGGCTTCGATTACAGGATCGAGGTTTTTGTCCCGGCGGTGAAACGCCAATACGGCTATTACGTGTTTCCCCTGTTGCAAGGGGCGCGATTTATCGGCCGGATCGATATGAAGCACATCAGGGAGAAGGATGCGCTGGAAGTCTACGGCCTGTGGATGGAGCCCGGTGTCCGGCTGACAAAAGGGCGAAAGCAGGCCCTGGAGGCGGAACTGGACCGCCACCGGCGTTTTGTCGGCGCTTCCAGTGTGGACTTTTCTGATAAGGTCATTCGCGCATAGAATACTCTCACAACTGGATAAGTATATGAATGTTCGCTTTTTGGTTGAGGCGATCCGCTTATGATCGTTTAAAAACAAGAAGCAAAAAATGGTGCGAAATAGGAAACCTGGATGCCTGGAAGTTTAATCGACCTGTTTGACCAGTACATTGACAACGTTAGCTGTGTCGATGTGGGAGCTATGATCGATGACGGAGTCAGCGCCAAAGGCCATGACAACGCCATTAATGTGTTCTTCCAGCACCCAAAGGTGAAAGTCGTCGGGTTTGAACCCCAGAAAGACGAGTGCGAAGTACTGTGTCAGCGCTACCCGGGTCATACGTTTCTGCCCTATGCCCTCGGAGACGGGAACACTCATACCTTTTACACGACATATGCCCGGCAAAGCAGCAGCTTTTATCCGGTGGATCATTCGATAGTCGATCCGCTGAGCTTCCCCCCGGAAACGTTTGACGTTGTTTCTTCAGGGGACATAGAGACAGTTCGTCTTGATGACATTCCGGAGGTCGGTGAATGCGACTTCCTCAAGCTGGATGCGGAAGGGGCGGAAGTCATGATACTGGAGAACGCCCCGGTGACGTTGTCGAAATGTTCCGTCGTCCAGGTTGAAGGCAGTATCTTGCCGTATCGTTTAGGAGCTCCAGTTCTCAGGGATGTCGATCGGGTTCTTGGTGATGCAGGATTCCTGATGGTTAACATGGGACTGATGGGGGCAAATTATTATCCCTGGAGCGTAACAGGCGCTAAGCAAAACTTCATTTCCCAGGGATTTCTGGTTGATGCTCATTATGCCCGGGATTTCAGGACCTTCATTGATATGCCGACGGCCAAGTTATTCAAAACGGCGGCCGTGCTTCACGATGTTTACAAGGCATTCGATCTGTGTGCTTTCATTCTGCGGACCATCGATAATCGGGAAGGTCTCGATACGGAAGAACAATACGGTGGATGGTTCAATACTTAAGAGGAGATAGTGGCTGCTATGGAAGCCCGAAACATCTTTGATCCCTCTCATTACGCGGCGACCCTGAAGCCTATGCCGTCGGCGCGAACCCTGCCGGCATGGTGTTACACCGATCCCGGTTTTTACCGGCAGGAACTTGAAAGGTGCTTCCAGCCCAACTGGCATTTCATCGGCCACGAAAGCGAGATACCGGAGGCCGGTGAATATCTATCCGTGGACCTGAGCATCGGACCGGTCATCGTGATCCGGGGCAAGGGCGGCGCGGTGCGGGCCTTCGCCAACACGTGCCGTCATCGCGGCGCGCGGTTACTGGAAGCCGGTAAAGGCAATTGCGGAGCGATCGTCTGTCCCTACCATTCCTGGAGCTTCGGTCCCGACGGCGAATTGCGCGGCGCACCGGACATGAACGAGATGCCGGAATTCGACAGGAAAGACTGGGGGCTCATTCCCGTGCGCCTTGAGAGCCATGACGGTTTCCTGTGGGTGACGGCCAATGACGAGGCTGCCCCTGTCACGGAATACCTGGGGAACTTCATCGACAAAACCCGCAGTTACGATTTCGCAAACATGCGGGTGGTTCGCCGGGAAACCTTCCAGGTCGAAAGCAACTGGAAGGTCCTGGCCGAAAACGCCCTGGAAGAATACCACACCGGCACCGTGCACGCCGGCTCGCTCGGCCAGCAACACTCCATCCCTGTTGAAACGGAGGGAAACTGGTGCTCCATCTTCATCCCCCAGGAAACGTCCATTTCCGTCCTGCCTGGTGAAACGGCGCCCTTTGAGCATATCGACGATCTTGAGCCGCCGGCCAGCGACGGCACCTATTTCACCATGCTCTACCCCAATACCCAGTTCGCCTGCACCCAGGATTCGCTTTGGTGTTCGACCTACCACCCGCTGGGGCCGGAAATGACCGAGGTGCGCGTTGCGTTCTGTTTCCCCGAGAAGACCGCTTCAAGGGATGATTTTGACGAAGCCTCAAAGGTCTATTTCCAGCGATGGCTGACCGGCATCAAGGAAGACAATGACGTTGGACCCATGCTGCAACAGGGCTTGCGCTCGTTCGCCAGTACGCCGGGACCTTTCGGACCCAAGGAATTTGCGGTCCACGCTATGAATCAGTGGATTGTAAAAACAGTCATTGGAACGGAGTGACATGGATTTAGAAAAAATTGCCTTTGCCTCTATCACCGACGTGGCGCGCCTGATCAGGGCGGGCGAGGTGACGTCGGTAATGCTGACGGAGCTGATGCTGGCGCGTATTGCAGAGCACGATCCCGTCCTGAACAGCTTTATCACCGTGACGTCGGAACTCGCCCTTGAACAAGCGGAGGCAGCGGACAGGGAACTGGCCAGCGGAATGGACAGAGGGCCTCTTCACGGCATTCCCGTCGCCATCAAGGATCTGTTCGACACCAAGGGCATCCGGACAACATCCGGATCGAAACTCTATGGGAACCATGTGCCTGATGAAGATGCCGCCACCGTTGCAAAGCTGACGCAGGCGGGCGCCGTCATGCTGGGCAAGACCAACATGCATGAGCTCGCTTTCGGCACGACCAGTATCAATCCTTTCTATGGGCCCGTCGGTAATCCGTGGAAGCCGGACCACCACCCAGGCGGATCCAGCGGCGGTTCGGCGGCTGCGGTTGCCGCCGGTCTGGCTTATGCAGCCCTGGGCACCGAAACGGGATGTTCCGTGCGCCAACCGGCGCACTGCTGCGGCATAACCGGCATGAAACCGACCTTCGGCCTGGTCAGCAAGGTGGGCGTAACGCCGGCTGTGTGGAGCATGGACCATGTCGGCTCCCTGACCCGCTATGTCAGGGATACGGCAATCGTTCTCGATGCACTGGCCGGACCGGACGCGAGCGACCCGTACTCCGCCTCCGCCGGGACTGAGGATTATACAGCGGACCTGGACACGCCCATTGACGGTCTGGTGATCGGCGTGCCGCGGGGCTACCTGTTCGAGGGTGGCGACCCGGGCGTTGTCGCTGTTGTCGAGGCGGCGCTGGACGTTTTCACATCTCTTGGCGCAACGCTGGTGGATGTTGAAATGCCCGACTTGAAGGCAGTTTACGAAGCCCTCAACGTCATCCTCGGCGGCGAGTTCTCTGCGATCTACGGTGACGATGTCCTTCGTTCACCAGAGCTGTTCAGCGACGAAGTGCGCGAGGATGTTCTCAGAGGTGTTGAGTTGAAAGCGACGGGGCACGTACAGGCGGAACAGGTTCGTGTCGCGTTTTCGGCGCAGGTGGACAGGCTTTATGACGACTGTGACGTGATGGTCATGCCCACATCGAATGTTACGGCGGCGCCGATTAGTAACCTGCCCAAGGGGCACGAATACTATACGTGGCGCAATACGTCGTTCAGTTGCTTTACCGGCGAACCGGGCGTTTCGGTGCCCTGTGGGTTCAGCGAAGCAGGGCTGCCCATAGGCCTGATGATCAACGGACGCCTGTTCGACGATGCAACGGTTCTAAGGGTTGCTCAGGCATTCGAGCAAGCGACGGACTGGCACAAGCGGCATCCGGCTTTGTAAGCCGAATCTCAAAGCACGACGGCAATGCGGTAGGCGTCCAGCAGGGCGGCGTGGAGCGAGCGGCTGGTAAGGGCGTCGCCGATACGATAAAGCGCGTAGCCACCCTGTTCGTTGTGAAAATGCGGTTGTGGCTGCGTGTTGATCAGCGCCTCGATATCCGTGACTCCGTCGTTGCAGGAGCCCGTTTTCAGGTCGTGAAATACATCGTCCAGCGGCATGGTGCCCCGTTCCACGATGACTTGTTCCGTTTCAATTTCGACGCTTTCGTTCGTCAGGTCGTTTCTGAACTCGGCGACAAGGTGATTATCGCGGCGTGAAACTTTACGGATCATCAGGTCGTGCATCATGGTAACGCCGCGCTTGTACATCTGCTTGCGGTGAACCACGCTTTCGGCATAACCCATTTCCATGCCGATGTGGCTGTCGATACCCGCCAGGGTCACAGTTGATCCGCCAGCCGCCAGATGATCGGCGCACGACGGCGCTTCGTGCCGGCCGGTGCCATCGTAAATCAGCACGTTGTCGGCGGCGGGAACCTCGCCGCTGAGGACTTCCCAGGTGCTGGTGCAGAGTTCGCCGCATTCAAGGTCATCGAAAGAGGGCAGGCCGCCGGTAGCCACGATGACCACATCGGGGTTCAAAGGCGCGATGTCTTCCTCTCCAGCATAGGTGTTCAGGCGCACATCCACACCCAGATGCCCGAGTTCCGCCGCCCGCCAATCGACGATGGATATCATGTCCTTACGCCAACTCGCCTTTGCCGCCAGCAGAACCTGACCGCCCATCCGGGGGGCGGCTTCGAACAGCGTGACGTCGTGGCCGCGCTCTCCAGCAACACGGGCGGCCTCCATGCCTGCCGGCCCGCCGCCGACAACGACGATGCGCTTGCCGGGATCAGGCGAAGGATCGATGACCTGCGGCAGGCTGGTTTCCCGGCCCGTCGCTACGTTGTGGATGCACGACGGTCGTTTATGCATGCAGTGCGAAGCGCCGAAGCAGGGGCGGATGCGGTCTTCCTCGCCGCGTCTGATCTTGTTGACGAGCTGGGGGTCGGCGATATGGGCCCGGGTCATGGCGACCATGTCCAGGATGCCGTCCCGGATGGCATGGCGAGCATTGGCGACATCGGTGATCCGGGCGGCGTGAAAGACGGGCAGGGTGACGGCTTGTTTAAACACCCGCACGTTTTCCAGAAACGGCGCCAGGCGCTGTGTCATACCGGGCATGCACAGCTCGGCGAGGTACAATTCCGTATCCATGCGGCCGAAGTTGCAGTTAAAGAAATCCACGGCCCCTTCGCGCTCCAGGATACGGGCGATTTCCAGGGAGTCCTCGGCGGAAAGGCCGCCGCGGTCCTCTTCGATGGTCATGCGCATGCCGACCAGGAAATCATCTCCGACACATTTGCGGATTTCCTCATGCACCATCAGGGCGAAACGCATCCTGTTTTCGAGGGAGCCGCCGTACTTGTCCGTGCGCTGGTTGGTGTCGGGGGCGAAAAACTGGCCGATCAGGTGGCCGCTGGACATGGTTTCCAGGCCGTCCAGGCCACCTTCGTAGCACCGCCGGGCGGCCTGGCCGAAGGCCTTGACGATCCGCTGGATGTCGTGCTCGTCCATTTCGCGGGGGATGTTACGGTGAAGTGTTTCCCGGACGGGTGAGGGCGCAACCGTGGGCAGCCAGTCCTGCACGAGGGCGTCGCCGCGCCTGCCCAGGTGGGTGATCTGGCACATCAGCGCCGCGCCGTGCCGGTGGATGCGGTCTGAAAACTTCCGGAAATGGGGGATGACGCAATCATCGGAAACATTCAACTGGTCAAACACGGAAGGGGAATCGGGTGCCACGTTGGAAGACCCGCCGAACATGGTAAGCGCCAGGCCGCCCTTGGCTTTTTCCTCGTGGTAGCGCTGATAGCGTTCCGCCGGCATGCCCTGGTCATCCATGGCGGATGCATGGCTGGTGCTCATGATGCGGTTCTTGAGCGTCAGGTGCTTGATTGTCAGGGGCTGGAACAGGGGATCGTTCCCCGTTTCATCTCCGCCTATATTGCCGCCGTCTTTATCCGTCATTTTCCTCCCCCGGAATGCCGATTAATTCAATGACAGTCCTGCTGAGCCGGTTAAGTAGCCTCCCAGTACTTGAGCATGGAGTCAAACTTGCCGCTTCCTTCTCCTGTTGCGTCCCCGGAAGAAAGCTTTTCCATTTGCCGTGAGAGCCATTCCCCGGTTTCCACTTCCTTGTCGATAAGGGATGACAGCAAAGCGGCGGATTGTGGCTCTGATATCTTTTCGACAAGCTCTTTCGCCGCGTGCATCGTTTCTGCGAGTTTTCCTGTCAGTTCAAGATCGTTGTGGACGGCGTCAAGGGGGCTGGATCCCGGGTTCACATGATAGGTCAGCCGGATCGCCGGATTGTAATCCGACTTAGGCACTGCGCCGAGGACAAGGATATGCTGTGCGATCCGGTAAGCGCCTCTCATGGCGTCGACGGAATGCTTGATGCCCGCTTCCGCCAGCTCTTTTTCCTGCCATTTCTGCATCATGAACCCGTGCAGGAAGAACTGGTCGATTGCCAGAAAGTAATTCCCCAAGACCGTATTCAATACGGCAAACAGCGGATCGTTCTCATCCCTTGTCCTGTCGATTTTGCCTTCGACAAAGGACGGATCCGTTCCATCGGCGTAATCCAGGAAGTCTTCGAGCGTGTTCTTTTCTGCTTCCGACGCTACATTCTCCGGGTCGAATTGGCCAAGGTTCTCGTTTCCCTTTGCCCGCTCCTCTAGGTCAGCGACGAAAGCCTCACTTTCATGTGCCAGTTGTTCAAGGCCAGTTGCCTCCGGCCCTCCATCGGGCGATTCACGTAGCGCGGACAAGCCGACCTTGAGACTCTCAAGCCTTCGACCGGCCAGGCTGGCGTCCGAGGGCCAGATTTCCTTTGCGCTCGAATTCAGATCAGGTCCGCCACGATCAGCATTACCGGAGGCGCCGTCCGGGTCGAGGGGCATGTCCAGGCGCTGCATCTCTCCGAGAAGCTGCATCAGGCGTCTCGTTTCGGCAAGGTTGTCACCATAGGCGAGCTGGGCGTGCTGCCTGGATTCGTGGAGGCGCAGGCACAGGGATTGAACGAACCCCTTGTTGATCATCGTCAGCGTGTCGCGCATGGCCCTGTTGAGCGCTTCGCTGGCCTTATCGTGATGCATCGTCGCCTTCCCTGCCGCTTCGTTAGTCTTGTAGATGCCTGCATCTCATTTAAAAGAGCGCGAAGCAGCCTAATCCCGAACGTAGCCGGGACAAATGTGGAATTAGGGATAGGCGGTGAACATGGCCAACGTGACGAATTGATGGTTCCTGAGGGTTTCGTCAGTTAGCCATATAGGGGCGATTATGGCTTTAAGATTGATGCAAGGTAACGAAAAACATTATTGGGCTTCGTTTTTACCTGCAAAGCGTCCAAGCATTTTTCCAGAAAAGCATTAACGCTGACTGGATTATCGCGCAGATCATCTATGATTAAATTTAATTTTGCATCGCTAAATGACTGCCCATCAAGTGATTGGACCAAATCTGCGAGGACGGTCCCTGTATCAACAAAACCCATGCTCCAGTCAGAGAAAAAACGCGTATTGCTCTCGCCTTGCATTAAAATCTCAAGGTCATGGTGCCTAGGGTCCTGTTTGATCGACTGAAGCAATGACTGTATTTCCTCAGGGCCTCCTTCCAGGACTTGAAGGAACTTGAAGCCATCACACAACAAAACCCCCGTTACCCCAAGCTCATTATTCCTTGAGTGAGCAACTTTCAGGATGTCTTCAATAGTTTTCATTGAAACTGTATCGGACACTTCGGATGAGTAAATTAACCTAAACATGTTCACAGAATTTGATGTCTTGGAATTTCAAAGAACGATAGTAACTTCGATAGAGAAAAGATCGATAGGTGCTTGACGATAATAGACATCCCTTGAAGTCAGATAATGTGATGCCTGTTCGGCACGACGCCGGAAATTGCGAATGACCTCTCGTTCAGGTTGCTCACGCAATCAGCGCGCATGCCTCATAACATATTAAAATTATTAAATTTACGAAGGTTGGCTGGGATTAGTAACAACACTGAAAGATAAGAAAGAATTAAAGCCTTGTAACTCTTCTTGTAATGACTGCTTTATACCAAAAAGCAGTCATAATTAGGGCTTTAGCTGCTTCTACTGATAGCCGTAAACGGAGATGTAAAGAATGATAAGGGACTGAATTATTGTCTAGACGGAAACTGTGCAGTTTCCTGGTGGCTTACCTAAACCTTTGTCTTTCTGTTGCTTAATCAGGACAAACCCCACTAGCTAGTTAAATGTCGGTTTCATTAGGGTGATTACGTAGTTATCGAGGCATGTGTAGAAATATATCCTATAAATAGGAAAAATTTCTTGACAATTCAATTGGGATGGATTATGTTTACGTATTGGATTGTTGCTCTTTTAGCGCAACCGGGATGAAGTGCATCCCATGACTGATTATAGGGTCGCCCATCCAACGATGTTTGAGCCTGACTGCTTTTTTATAAAGGCGCCGGATAACTCATAAATACGTCTCGTTGTCGGTGGATAACGCTCCACGATTCAAACTATTTCGATCTTTCGTCGCCGTTTTTGGCGACGGTTGATGATGATATGTTTTTTCCGAGGAGCGTCTTTTGTTTCCCGGAATGTAATTCAAATGCGGGGTTAAGTCTGTTGGTTACAGACGCCGTTTTCTAGGGGAATAGAGACAATGATTTTTAATCCTTTCCAACTAAAATCGATACTGTCGCCGGGCTCAAGTGTTAATGAAGATGATATGCGCAATATCAAACGGGCTTTTGGCACGCTCGGGTACTATACAGGCCAAAAGCAAAGCGCCAGAAATCAACCTGATGCTGATCTGTTTGACAGTATTAAGGCGTTTCAATCCGATTTAGGATTGAAACGAGATGGCGTCATAACACCAGGAGGCGAGACTGCTCAGGCTTTGGGTCAGCTGTTGGCAAAACGCCGGGCGAGACAAGACAAGCATAAAGATAGCGTCCAGATTAAAGGCAAAGGAAGTCGCTCATTGCTAGAAGTAAACTCTTCTAAACCCATGAGTATTGCTTCAGGTGAACATGATTACTTGAAACATAAACTTCCAAGTCTTGCCTTACCTGAGAATACTCGCCAGCAACAATTACTGACGAAATCAATTCGCAACTTGCTCGAAGTCATTCGTCGAAAGGATATAGACCATGAAGTCACCTCATCCAATGGACGTTTGGTCAAGGCGGCGCTGAAACTATCTGATCATAAAGCAATCGCGAACATGCATGCGACAGCCATCAGGGATTTTGGGGATGAGGCTTTGGCGGAAATCATCAATTTCAAGGATCAGCTACACACTGCGAACAAGGGTATTCACGATAGCTGGCTGGTTGCATTTGCTAACGATCACCCGGAAGCGGCACAAAAAATACAACAGATCGAAAAAATACATAAGGATCACTCGTTTATAGATGAGACAGGGCGTCGTGATGCTGTTCCTTTAGAAACCCACCTCTCACAAAAGCCACTGGATAAAAAGCGCAAAATCCTGCCGGTGCCTGATGAGAAGAAGGACATGCCAGGTCTCAATGCAGAGGCCTGGAAGAGGTGGAATGACTCGATCAACAATCTTCCAAATGTCTCATCAGCTGAGGCTGCCCGTTATCGTGATATTTTCGCCTGGGAGGGCGGGGAAGATGCAAGCCCATCTACGGATGATTTCAGTGGCATCAAACCAGATACCATGCAGCGGGCTATCGATGATGACTACTTACCTGAGACATACAGAAACAAAAGGCCAAAAGACCTGACACCGGATGAGCGAGCAATAGTTTACCGATATTATTTTGACGATACGCTTGGTACGATTGACGGAAGCATTGATGGGCATCGAATCCTTGATCATTTACCGGATGAGCGTCTTGGCAAAGCCTTTGCCGACACCATGTTCACACATGGCAGAGGGGCAGGGGCCACTATCATCCAGCAGGCAATTGAAAATGTTTCACCAGGTTCATTGAGAACCGACGAAGGAGATGGCGTTGATGGAAAAATGGGGCCGAACACGTTCAAGGCATTCAAGAAACTTGCTGATGATCCTGATAAAAGACGTGAACTGCTGGATGCGCTCAGAGACACACGGATCAATTTCATTGAAAAGAATTATCCAGCGAATGTCCACGAAGGATGGAAAAAAAGAGCTCAATACTTTGGGTTTTAGACTGATTAACTAACAGTTCCGGTGTCGCATGATAAGATTCGGTCTAACATTCGTGCGATGCCATTGCTTGAGCAATCAATTATCGTAAAGGTATTAGCTCAAGAAGTCTGAGTGGTCGATAGCAATCAGGTCGAGTAAAACTCATGCGATAATGATCTTTGCCGACTTGATGGAAAAAGCCAACTTCATCACTGCCGGAGAAACAATATGCATCGGGTGATGGGGTTCCGAGCGTGACGGTGCTATTGCGATCACTATAGCTCGCCAGGCTAGAAAGCCCCAGGAAAACCATCTGACTTTCTCCATCTGCAAAGAGTCTTACTCTTCGGCGAAGTCCTCCAGTCTTCTTTTGAAGCCATAACTCACTGTTGTTCAGCTTTAGAATTTCACATTCGTACCAGTCATATGCATCAAAGGGAATTTCAGTGATGGGAGGTGACAGCTTTCCAATGATGAAGAAACGACAAAAATATCGTCCCGGCAAGGTGCCGGGTTCAAACGGTAAAGGCGATGCATACATGAAATCTTTGAATGCATCGTGGTTAAGGTACCATACATTCAGATGTAGGTCGTATTCTTTCCAGACTTCTGGCGTATGTTTCCACGAGAACGGTTCAATCTGTGACCAGGCTCGATCTCGTGTTTCCTCATAACTTTCCAGTCGAATCAAATTCGACTCCGAAACGATCTGTTTCCAGTCATCCGGTATGTCGGAATTTGCGTTCACTGGTGAACTGAGCAATGAGCCTGTTATAAGGGAAAGAATGAGTAGAACTGCTAATTTTCCATGCATGTGTTAACATACCAAAACAAACGGCGCGGGCCAACATTGTACATCGCCGTTCAAGTGAAGTTTGCTTCGCCATTAAGCATCCCCAGCCGTTGCAGATACCAGCGTATCATTCAGAGTATGCAAAGCAGCATAATCCCGATTGTAACGGGGCAAATGTGGAATTAGGGATAGGCGGCGAAAGTGTGACGGAAAAATGGCTGGGGCGGCAGGATTCGAACCTGCGAATGCCGATACCAAAAACCGGTGCCTTACCACTTGGCGACGCCCCAACAAGACCGCTGGCGCACTTATTTACCGTGCGCTGCATGCCGCTCTTTTAAGGATTTATTGAGGGCCCTTCAAGCCCGGGTTTTAACTAACTTTTGGAAATCATGGCCCGCATGATGATTTCCCGGTCGATCTCGCCGACCAGATGTCCCGCGGGGTCTACCACCGGCAATGCGTCATCGACACCGGCGACGCGTTCGATCAGCGTTTCGATTTTCGCTGACGCCGGTATAGGCTCGACACCGGCGTCGATGGATTGCTTAGACGTATCCCGCATCACCTTGCCGGCGGAAAGAACCTTATAGCGCGGCACGTCATCAGTGAAGTCACGCACATAATCATTGACCGGGTTCGCGACAATCTCTTCCGGCGTGCCGATCTGGCTGATCTCGCCGTCCTTCATGATGGCGATGTGGTCGCCCATCTTGATGGCTTCAAGGAAGTCATGGGTGATAAAGACCATGGTCTTGTGCAATCTGTTCTGGAGATCGAGCAGTTCGTCCTGCATCTCGCGCCGGATCAGCGGATCGAGCGCCGAGAAGGGTTCATCGAAAATCAGGATTTCGGGTTCAACAGCCATGGCGCGCGCCAGGCCCACACGCTGCTGCATGCCGCCGGAAAGCTCGCGCGGATAACACTGATCCCAGCCGCCAAGTCCCACTAGACTGCAGACCTCCAGGGCCCGTTCGGTACGCTCTTCCTTGCCCATGCCGCGCACTTCCAGGCCATAGGAGATGTTGTCGATAACCTTGCGGTGCGGAAACAGACCGAAATGCTGGAAAACCATGGCCATTTTATGCCGCCGGAATTCAAGCAGGTCTTTCTGGCTCATGGCGGTGACATCATCATTGTCGATGATTACATGGCCTTCCGTCGGTTCGATCAGGCGTGAAATACACCGCACCAGGGTGGACTTGCCGGACCCGGACAGGCCCATGACGACAAAGCACTCGCCTTTCTTGACCTGAAAGGAGACATCCTTGACCGCAACGACGTGGCCTGTGCGCTCCTGAATCACATCCCGGCTGAGGGAATGATCCAGCGAAGCAAGCGTTCGTTCCGGATGGGGTCCGAAAATTTTCCAGATATTATTACAGGAAACATATGGTGTTTCTGTTGCTTCAGTCATTGCACTCCCAGCCCCGGTCATTTTTTTCTATTGTTTCTTACTGCTTAAGGTTACGGCAAGTAGTTTATTTTGGATATAGTCCTTTACGGTCGAAAGAATATTATGAAAAATACGGGCTAACAAACAAGAGGGGATAATGGACGGCGTAAGAATCCCGGCGTCAGTTCGACGGACGTTTACCCACGATGGATCAGATTACACGATGCTGGTGCTCATCGTGCTGGGATTCGTTGTGTCTTTGATCGTTTGGGCGTTGACGCCAGCTGGATATGGCTTCCCCACAAGTGTTTCAGACAAATTTCATTTTTCCGAATGGATCAATGCATCTGAAAAATGGCTGCAAGATCATTTCAGAGAGGCTACCCGGGCAATTTCCGGGGTAGTCGGCTGGTTTCTTAGCAAACTGGAAGAATTTCTGTGGTTCAACCCCTGGCCGGCAACGACTCTGGCGCTTGTCCTGCCGGCACTGGCCTATGGCGGTTTGAGGCTGGCGTTATTCACGCTCATCGGCGTCATGTTCTGGGGCATGGTGGATATGTGGGACCCCGCCATGTCGACGCTGGCGTTGATGGCTGTTTCAGTTGCCATATCGGTTGTCATCGGTGTCACAGTCGGGGTGTTGGCATCCCAGAGTGACAAGGTCGAGGCTTTCGTGAAACCAATCCTCGACACCATGCAGACCATGCCGGCGTTTGTCTACCTGATCCCGGCAATATTCTTTTTCGGCATTGGTGCGCCTTCAGCCACCATGGCTATTATCATCTACGCCCTGCCCCCTGCCGTGCGGTTGACCAACCTGGGTATTCGCCAGGTTCCAGAGGAAATGATCGAGGCGGCGCGGTCCTTTGGTTCCACGCCAAGACAACTGTTGTGGAAGGTACAGATACCCCAGGCGCTACCCTCCATTATGCTTGGCATCAATCAGACGATCATGATGGCGCTGGGCCTTGCGGTTCTGGCGACTTTCATCGGCGCCGGCGGGCTGGGTGAAGAGGTCTGGAAGGCGCTCCGGAAGCTCAAGGTCGGCTGGTCACTGGAAGGCGGGGTGTGCATCGTCTTTATGGCCATCGTTTTTGACAGATTGTCCCTGGCCATGAGCAAGCCTGCCGAAAGCGGGCTGATGGTCGATCCATCGAAAATGGTATTCCGGTTGCTGCCGCAGAAGTGGGTGCATTGGCAGCCCGCCCGCGTGGTCGAAAAAGGTATTGATCTCATTTGGCAGATCTTTGCCCGCGCGGGTCATCTGATTGTTTTCTGTGTTTCCATGGTTGTAGGCATGATTCTACGCCCTGTTTCTACTAACAACGGACTATCCGAAACCGTTGTCGCCTGGATGCGCCGGCGCTCTTTCTTTGTTGGTGGTCTCATCATTATTCTGGCGATCATCGCCTGGGATGCCTGGATCTCCAGGATCGGTTTTTTCCCGAAGGATTTGCAATTCACCTTACGGGGGCCAGTTGATGAATTCCTGGACTGGCTTGTCGTCCAACCCACATTTATCGGAATAACAAAGGGTATCAAGGCCATCATCTACCTTTATATCCTTAACCCGCTGGATAAATTCCTGGTCGGCCTGCCTTGGTGGTATGTGATTTTGGCGTTTTTTGTGGTGGTCCGTGTTTCCGCCGGCATGGGGTTCGCCCTGGTTACGGTGGCGTCCCTGTTGTTTACTGCTGTTGCCGGCATTTGGGGCGTTACCATGTACACCCTGGCGACCGTCCTGGCATCGGTAGCGATTTGCTTGATCGTTGGTCTGCCCCTGGGAATACTCGCTGCCCGGTATAATCCGGTTGACGCCTTCATGCGGCCCATCTTGGACGCCATGCAAACCATGCCGGCCTTTGTTTACCTGATTCCGGTCCTCATGTTTTTCGGCGGCAATCCGGTAACAGCATTGATCGCGACGGTGATTTACGCCATTCCGCCGCTTATCCGCATGACAATCCTCGGATTGCGGCAGTTGCCGACTGAGGTCAATGAAGTCTCAAGCGCCTTCGGGTCGACTTCGATACAATCATTGATCAAGGTGAAACTGCCCATGGCCTCGCCGTCCATCATGCTGGGCGTCAACCAGGCGGTGGTCATGGCGCTCGCCATGCAGGTCATTACGCCCCTGGTGGCCGGGCTTGGCTTGGGCAAGGAAGTTTTCCACGCCATGAGCTTGGCGGATACGGGCCGCGGGTTAGTCGCAGGCTGTGGTATTGTGCTGCTTGCAATCGTGCTCGATAGGCTAACCCAGGCCTGGACACGAAACCAGCGCGAGGCGCTGGGTCTGTAAAGTGTGGGCCTGTAAGCATATGTAATTACTAACTATTGAGTCGACAAACGGTAGGTGCTTCGCTACGGTTTATCGATGGAAACTATGTTATCCCCTACGGGATATATGTTTTGCCCGAATGTGTCTGTATCGTCGTATTCAGTTTCGAGTATTACGTTTTAAAGCGCGTTCAATAATAAAATTTGTGAAAAGCAACTCGGAATAACTCAGTTTTTGTAACTCATGGGAGGCTAAAAATGAAGTTTACAAAAAAATTCGTAGCAGCGATCAGTGCGACGTTCGTTGCTGTTGGCATGGCGTTTGCCGCGCCGACGCCGGCTTCTGCTGGTGGCGTACTAACGGCGCCGGAAGCTGATTGGACCGGTGGTCAGGTCACCTGCAAGGTTCTTCAGGTCATTCTCGAACAGGAGATGGGCTACAAGGTCAAGCGTATCACCATGCCGGCTGGACCTGGCGTTTTTGAAGGAATTCGCGCCGGCGATCTGGATTTCGCCTGTGAGATGTGGCCCTCCTATTCTCCGTCAAAAGAAGCCTATATGACGGAATATGGCGGCGATGGTACGGTCATGGTTATGGGTGAAACGGGTATTATCGGCGCCAGTGGCTATTACGTACCGCGTTACCTGGTTGAAGGTCCCGATGCAAAGGCGCCGGATCTCAGGCACATTTCAGATTTGGAAAAATATGTGGACCTGTTCAAGACCGTTGAAACCGGCGACAAGGGCCGTTTCGTCGGTTGCCCCGTGGCCGCATGGGCCTGTGAAGATGCCGGTCGTGTAGCTGGTGCGGGTCTGGATAACTTCCAGGCCGTAGAACTGGGTTCGGAAACGGCGCATTGGGCTGAAATGCAGGCTGCGTTCAAGCGCGGCGAGCCCTTCGTCTTCTATGCCTGGGAACCCCACTGGATTCATGCTGCCCTGGACCTGGTCAAACTGGAACAGCCGCCTTATGACGAGAACAACTATCTCGCAACGGCTTGGCCTGAAGACATCACCGTTAACTACGGCCGTCCCGGAATGCCGGAGGAACATCCTGACGCTGCAAAGCTGATCATGAATCAAAATCTGAGCAACTCTCAGCAGGCTGGAATGATCCTGGCCATTGATGTCGAAGGCAGGGATATCGACGATGTTGTCGAGGAATGGGTTGCCGCTAATGAGGATATCTGGCGGAAATGGCTTCCCTGATCTGAGTGGATGAAAATAACGATCAAAAACGAAAGAGCAGGCCCCGAATTTTCGGGGCCTGTTTTTTTATATTTAATACTTCCAGCTAAAGAAACTTCAGAACAGCATCATGGCGTCGCACCACCAGTCCGGGTGACCCAGATGAATTGTGTGGCGGGCGGTTTCGGCGTCACCTGAATCAGCAAACAGTCCGAAACAGGTAGCGCCGCTGCCGGACATGCGCGCCATCAGGCAGCCGGGCTGTCCGTTCAATGCGGCAAGAACATCGTCGATGGCAGGTGCTATCGCCCGGGCCGTATCTTCAAGATCGTTGTTTCTCGCCAGCAACTGGGCTGAGAGAGCTTTCGTATCGGCGGGTTCTTTTGAAAACCGGTTGGCCGGTGAATACGGACCTTCAAAGGCCTTGAAGACTTTTTCCGTCGGTACGGCAATGCCTGGGTTAACGAGCACAAGCGAGATCAGGGGCAGTGAGGGGGCTTCGTCGATTTGCTCGCCCATGCCGCCGACATAGACCGGTTCCCGGTTCAGGCACATGGGGACGTCTGCGCCCAGCTTGAGTCCCAAGGCCGTCAATGTGTCTTCGTCAAGGCCGGCATCCCAATAGCGGTCCAGGGCGCGTAAGGTCGCCGCTGCATCTGATGACCCCCCACCTATGCCGGCGGCGACGGGCAGGCGTTTGGTTAGGTGAATATCGACATTGAGGGAGGCAGGCTTGACGGTTTCAGCCATCAGTCCGGCGGCCCGTACGACGAGGTTTTCGCTGTCCGGCCCAATACGGTCTGCAAACGGCCCGTCGGCGGTAAACTGTATGCCCGTTCCGGACAGGGAAGGGGATACCCGAACGGTATCGCCGGAAGCGGTGAAAACAACCAGCGAGTCCAGGTCATGGAACCCGTCCGGCCGTTTCCCCGTTACATGCAAATAGAGGTTGATCTTCGCTGGTGCGCGGACGGTGACGATTTCATGAGTCATTGCCGTTATTGCCGTTGTCGGCAATCCATTCGGGCATACCGTTTTCGAGTTTATCGGAAATCGTATCGATAAGATCCGGGTCGGGATCAAGGTTTAACGATCTTCGCCATTGAAACCGTGCTTCGCGAAAACGGCCGACCCGCCAATAGGCGTCACCTAGGTGGTCATTGATGATCGGGTCTTCGGGCCTCAGTTCGATGGCGCGCTCGAGCTCTGACACCGCCTTTTCAAACTCGCCAAGCTGGTAGTAGACCCAGCCCAGGCTGTCGACGATGTAACCGTCATTGGGGCGCAGGTTGACGGCCTTCTGGACCATTTCCTGCGCCCGTTTGAGATGCATGCGTTTTTCGATCCATGTATAGCCCAGATAATTCAGCACATAAGGCTGATCCGGCTGGAGTTCCAAGGCCTTGAGCAAATCGTCTTCCGCCCTGTCCCAGTCCTTGGCGCGTTCCAGGGCTATCCCCCTGGCGTAGTACAACGTCCAGTGATGCTCATCATCGAGATCCTTGATGCGCTTGAATGCTTCATCATAGGCCTCAACGGCTTCCTGAAAACGGTCCGAGCCGCGCAAAACGTCCCCTAAGTCGATCAGCGGGCTTGATTCGGCCGGGTTTTCCTCCGCCATGCTCCGCAAGGCTTCGATGGCTTCTTCCGTTCGGCCCATAACATCGAGGTTTGAGGCAATCCGTAACCGGGCGCTCCAGACATAGGATGAATTGGACGGATCAATGCTTTCGTATACTTTGTTTGCATCCTGGTAACGGCCGATGTCTTCCAGGGTTGCAGCGATAATAAGTTGCAGCGTCGGGAATGAGGGCCGCAGATACAGGCCAAGACGCGCCAGCAAGAGGGCCGATTCCTGGGCGTTTTGCTGACGCAACGATCCCGTCAGGTCGAGCATTGCCTCGGCGGCGCCTTCGGCGGCTGTAATGTATTCGCCCTCGGGAATTTTCCTTTTTGCTACGCGTTGCAGCAGGGTGTCCATCAGCTTCGTATTGGCGTTATCGCTCTTGAAGCTTTTGTACAAGGCTTCCGCCTTTTCGAACTGGCCGGTGATTTCATAAAGATAGCCCAGCAGTTCCGACGTTCTCAGGGATAAACCTCCCTGTTCCTCCATCAGCAAGACAAACTGTTTTTCCGCTTCCTGCATGTTGCCGAGCTTAGCCTGGATGAGCGCTGAATGGGCGCGATGCAGCATTGCCGCACCGTGCGTATGATTCAGGGGCTCCAGAGCGCTGACAGCGGCGTCCGCATTGTTTTCTCCTGCATGCGTCCAGGAAATCAGCAGCGGTGCAAGGTAGGAGAAGATGCCTCCCTGCGGTTGCTCCTCAAGACGTTGACGGGCCTTCTCAAAGTGGTTGGCTTGCAAATCCCGGGTGACCAGTGCAAGGGCGGAAAAAATGTCCTCGGGGGATAGTTCATGAATTTTTTCGGCCAGATCAAAGGCTTGCTCATACTTGGCATCGGACAGGTAGACGAGAAATGTCCGTTTGAGAAGTTCCAGGTTATCCGGATCCATTTCAAGGGCGGCGCCCAGGTACAGGGCCGCCGCTTCCATGTCCCCCTCTGCCTGGGCGTGGCGTCCAGCCAGGTAGTTGCCTGAAAGCGTGGATCCTGCTGTTGGTTGCTCATCTGTCGCGGCTTCAGCGGTTGTTGGAACTGAAACCGCAGAAAGGAAGAGTGAGAAAACAACAGAAGCCAGCCAGATAAATCTGCTTTCGGAAAAATTTTGAAAATTAGGCGACACGATAATGATGATTTCCGAATTAGAAACTGAAGAAATTCACGGCCCAACGGCAGCACGATCATACCGCCATTCAACAGCAGCGCAAAGTGCATGTCTTAAGCGACTTTAACAAATACAAATATAGGACAGCTTCGGTTTGAATGAAACCTGTAGCGGCATCAGGGACGCCCCTGATGCCGCACAATATCGTGATCCTGATTGTAATCCGAGTGATTACATATTGGGGTAATTCGGACCGCCGGCGCCTTCGGGCACAACCCAGTTGATATTCTGGGTCGGATCCTTGATGTCGCAGGTTTTGCAGTGAACGCAGTTCTGGGCGTTGATCTGCAACTCCTGCCCGCTGCCATCTTCGGAATCGACGTATTCATAAACGCCTGCAGGGCAGAAGCGCTGTTCCGGACCGTCATAATCGGCGAGGTTAATATTCACGGGCACGCTGTCATCCTTCAATGTCAGGTGACAGGGCTGGTTTTCCTCGTGGGCGGTGTTGGACAGGAAAACAGACGAGTTTCGATCAAATGATACCTCGCCATCCGGTTTGGGATAGTCGATCTTCCTGCATTCGCTGGCTTTCTTGAGTTGTGTGTGATCGTGGTGATGGCGCAGCGTCCAGGGCGCGTTGCCGCCAAACAAATAGGTGTCGATGGCGGAGTAAATCAGCGCCGGCCAGAAACCCCAGCGGAAGGACGGGCGGATGTTCCGCACCTTCTTGAGTTCTTTCCAGACCCAGGAATTCTTGACGGCATCCGTATAGGCAGGCAGCCCCTTGGCCGGGTCGTCTTCCGTTGAAATGGCGGCAAATGCCGCTTCTGCAGCCATCATGCCGGTTTTCATGGCTGTGTGGGAGCCCTTGATCTTGGGCACGTTCAGGAACCCGGCGGCGCAGCCGGCGAGAGCGCCGCCCGGGAAGGTGAGCGTCGGGATGGACTGGAAACCACCTTCGTTAATGGCCCGGGCGCCATAGGCAATACGGGTGCCGCCCTCGAACGTTGGACGGATGGCAGGGTGCGTCTTGAAGCGCTGGAATTCCTCGAAGGGGCTGAGGTAGGGATTCGAGTAGTCGAGGCCGACAACAAAACCGACGGCGACCTGATTGTCTTCCAGGTGATAGAGAAAGGAGCCGCCATAGGTGTCCGAATCTAGCGGCCATCCGGTGGTGTGTGTGATGGTTCCGGGTTTGTGCTTCGCCGGATCGATCTCCCACAACTCCTTGATGCCGATTCCGTAGGTTTGCGGATCGCAGTCTTTGCGGAGGTCGAACTTCTCAAACAGGGTTTTTGTCAGCGAACCGCGGCAACCTTCGCAGAAGATTGTGTATTTGGCATGAAGTTCCATGCCCGGCTCGAAGTTGGGGCCGGGCGTGCCGTCCTTTTGCCGACCCATGTCGCCCGTGGCGATGCCCTTGACGGAGCCGTCTTCGTTATAGAGGACCTCGGCAGCGGCAAATCCGGGATAGACTTCCGCGCCCAAGGCTTCGGCCTGCTCGCCCAGCCAGCGGCAGACATTGCCCAGGCTGACAATATAGTTGCCGTGATTGTTCATTTGCGGCGGCGTCGGCAGCTTGGTCGCGCCCTTTTCAGAGAGCAGCATGAATTCGTCCTTGGCGGCAGGCGTATTCAGGGGTGCGCCTTTTTCCTTCCAGTCGGGAATCAGCTCATCAAGGGCCCGGGGCTCCATAACCGCACCGGAGAGGATATGGGCGCCGATTTCGGACCCTTTTTCAACGACGGTTACCATCAGTTCCCTGTCGTTTTCCTGGGCCAGTTGCATCAGACGGATAGCCGCCGACAAGCCGGACGGGCCGCCGCCGACGATAACAACATCGACTTCCATTGATTCACGTTCGATAACTTCTTCGCTCATAAGCTCTCTCCCGGTTGGCCGATGCCCCTCAGCATCGGAATTCGCGGCGGCGGTATAGCACACCGGCGCGGTGCAGTGCAGCAAAATCGTGAAAATTTGCAAAAAAAATCCTGATCAATCGTATCAGCTCTGGCAGCTTAAATTCTTGATTAGCGGGCGGACGGCAACGCTGTGGTGAAAAGATTTTAAAGAGGTGAAAAACTGATTACAATTGAGGTCATTCACAAGGATTAGCGGACGATGTTAGCTTACACGGTGCATGATGCGATCGACACAATCGCTGGTCTGAGTCCCGGAAGTCGGGCGTTCCTGAGCTCAGGTATTGATGTCAGCTATCAGCAACTCGCCAGCGACGCGCTTCAGGTCAGCCGATTCATTCTTTCCCAGGGTCTGAAGACGGGAGACCGTGTGGCGATTATGATGCCGCCGAGTTACCTGCATGTGATGATGATTGTGGCGCTAGACAGGTTGGGTGTCGCATCTTTATCTCATGTTGTTGATAAGGAAATGATGAACCACTCGTGGAACCAGGCGTTGGGCTTGGAATGCGTTTTTTCCTCAGAAAGCAAACCTGAAAATACTGACGTAAAGTGGATTGAGGTTGATGCCAGCACGCCGGTTCAGGCGTTGCCTGTCGACTCTGAGTTCGCCGATGCCGATATTCCCGTTGATAGGGAGCCAACGCGAATCGTTAGATTTGTTTCATCAAGTGGAACTACGGGATGCCCAAAGGTAATCGCCCTTAGCCGTGAAATTGTTATGAAACGTGTTGTTGCTCATCATTTGTTTTGTGAAGGCATGGGTTCAAACCGCTTCCTTATCGGAATGCCGTTACCCACTATTGCCGGTTATGGGTGGCTCCTTATGGTGTTGTGTCGGGGGGCAACAGCTGTACCTTGTCTTGATCCCATCATGATCGTCCGTTTTATCGATGCTTTCCAGCTCAGCCATCTGTTGCTGACGCCTATCCTGTTTCATAATGTCATAGAAATCGGCCAGCAGAGCGGTCGGAATTTCACATCTGTTTGCATGACAACGACCGGTGGCACACCCTTCGATATACGCCTTGCCAGCAGAGCGCGCGCTGTACTGGGTAACAATATCTGGAATGGATATACCTCAACAGAAGCGGGATCAGTGGCGCGCGGTCATATCGACCAGGTGGAGACGAACCCTAACATGATCGGTTCGGTACTGCCCTTTGTCACACTTGAGATCGTTGACGAAAACAACAATTTGATGGATATCGGCGAGAAGGGGATCGTTCGCATTGCTTCCGAATTGGCCGTGTCAAAGTATGAAACCGATGAAGATGGGGATCAGGGCGCGGTTTTCCATGACGGGTTCGTTTATCCGGGAGATCTTGGTTCACTCGATGACAAAGGCCGGCTCAGGATACTTGGGCGGGTTGATGAAATGATCAACCTGAGGGGGATCAAGCTTGCACCCGAGGATCTTGAACGGCCCATAGCGGGCTTGCAAGGTGTCAGGGAAGCTTCCGTCTTTCAGGCCGATCTGGGGCAGGGACTTACGGTATGCGCCGCTGTTGTCCTGGATGGAGATCAAGCTGGGGATGATGTAATGGAACGGATACGGAAATCTCTTGGCAAACGGGCGCCGCAGCACATAAAAACCGTTTCCGAACTGCCGAGGAACGCTATGGGAAAGGTTATGCGGCGTGAACTGGCGAGTCAGTTTAGCGTTATTGCACCAGATTGAGAATGAAGGGTGTCGGGACGCAAATGGCGCGTGTACAATAAACCATGAGCAAGCAACATGTTCGAGAACTCATGCGCTGGTATCAAGAGGCCGGCGTGGATGAAACCATATCCGATGAACCGGTAAACCGTTTCATGGCTCCGGAGCCGGTTGAACCTGCTGAGCCGGAAGTTCCTGTCGAGCAGGATGCACCCAGGAAAGCGCCGTTTAAGAAAGAGCCGGATGACGCTTTGCCGAAAGGAGCGGAGGCGGCGATCCATGATGCGGTCAACCTTGCGGCTGCTGCCGAGAGCGTTGAACAGCTGCGCGCCGTGCTTGAAACCTTCGACGGATGTGCTCTGAAAAAAACAGCGACAAACCTGGTTTTCACGGATGGCAATCCCGAAGCGAAAATCATGTTCGTGGGCGAAGGCCCAGGGGCGGATGAGGATCGCCAGGGCCTGCCGTTTGTCGGCCCCAGTGGCCAGTTGCTGAACAAGATGCTTGAGTCGATAGGTCTGAACAGGGACTCGGTGCTGATTTCCAATACGGTGTTCTGGCGGCCACCGGGGAACAGGACGCCGACGACGGCGGAAATCTCCATTTGCATGCCGTTCGTCGAACGCCTGATCGAAGTGGTCGATCCGGAAATCCTGATTGCCCTAGGCGGCGCGGCGGCGAAGACGCTGCTGGCGCAAACCCAGGGGATCGGCCGGTTGCGGGGCAAGTGGTTCTCCTATTCTTCGCCCCGGCTACCCCGGCCCATTGATGCGGCCGCCATGTTCCATCCCGCGTATCTCTTGCGCTCGCCGCATCAAAAGCGGGAAGCCTGGCGGGACATGCTGATGCTCAAGGAAAAATTAGCCAAATAGGTCCCTTTAGCCTCATCTCTGGATCATCAATAATCATTGTATCACCTGCCCAACACACCCATATGTTCTTTAATAATGGTGTTCTGGACAGGCAATACGCATGAGGGGGCCTGTCAGTCTGGTGTAACGAACCGGTCAGGAAGCTGTCATGATGTTTTGCTAATATTTGAATCATTACAGCTTACAACGCAAGGAAACGCCCATGATTGCCTCGTCAATGAATTCATCAGGAAACACACCGTCTTCCGGCATTCCCGTTGGCATGAAAACGGATGGACATGCGCCGTCAAAAATTCTCATTGTCGATGACGAACCGGATATTCTTGATGAAGTTTCAGAATGCCTGGGTGACGAAGGATTTGAATGGGTAGCCGCACATAACGCGGATGAAGCCAGCAATCTTGTGGAGAGCGATACGGATATCGGTATCGTCGTAACGGATATTCGCATGCCTGGGACGGACGGGTTGGAATTGTCGCGGTCCTTGCTGAAGAAATATGGCGCTGATCGGGACATTTTCATTATCGTTGTGACGGGTCATGCCGGAATGCGTGAAGCTATCGAAGCCCTGCAGATTGGCGCCGAGGATTTTTTGACCAAACCCATCTCCCCCGACCATCTTCTTCATTCCATCAAACGGGCCGAAGAGATGATTCATCTTCGTTATTCGGAACGGGCTTTCAAGCAGCGCCTTGAGACTGAGGTAAAGGAAAGAACGGCAGACGTAAAAAAACTCGCGGTTGACCTGGAAGACAGAAACAGGGAACTGGAAGAGATGAACAGGCAGCTTGTTGATCTGGGCCGCCTGAAAGACGAATTCCTGATGATGATGAGTCATGAGCTGAATACGCCGATGAACGCCATTTATGGTTTCGCTCAGCTACTTGACCAGAGTGAGGTTATTAATGGCAAAGACGACCTCAAGATGTTTGTCGGCAGCATCCTTTCTGGCTCTGAGCGGCTGATGAAGACTGTCTCGTCAATCCTTCTGCTCTCAGACCTGACAGCCGGAAGAATTGAGCTCTCTCACTCTACATTCTCATCCGAGGAGTTATTGAACAGCGCGGATAACGATTTTCCCAGCTATACCTACGGAACGGAAAGTCGTTTGACATGCCATCACCCGGATAAGCCCTTTGAAATGGAGGTGGATCATTATTATCTGATGAAAGCCATCAACGTGCTTATGGATAACGGCATAAAATTCGGTGGCGGTGACATGACCATAGAGGTCTCCGAAGATGAGAATTTTGCCCATATTTCACTTTCGGACAAAGGACCTGGCATGTCGGATGAACAGATCGCCATCGCTCTTGAGCCCATGCGCCAGGTTGACGGATCTGCTGAACGAAACATCGAAGGCGTGGGGCTGGGCCTGACCTTGGTCAAGGGCATCGCCGAAGCTCATGGTGGGCAATTGAGCCTGAATAGCAAGCCCGGGGAAGGGACAACCGCAACGATTTCTGTGCCTAAAAAACGTACTGAATCAGCGACCTAGTGGTTTGTATTTCTTTGGATGATGACGGTCAAAAAATTCTTATTTAGCGTTTTCCTACTATCAGGAATTTTTCTTTCATCGCTGACCCTTTCGGGGTGTGGCGAAGACGACATAAGCCTTGTTCGTGTCGGAACCAATGTCTGGCCCGGTTACGAGCCCATCTACCTGGCCCAGGATCTTGACTATTTCAATGAAGACGAAATCGTTTTGTCACGATACCCTTCGGCGACCAATGTTCTGCAATCCTTTCGTGACGGCAATATCGACGTTGCCGCTCTGACACTCGATGAATCTCTCGCCCTCGCCTTGCAGGATATGGATGTGGAGATTTTTTTCGTTACCAATGTATCTCTTGGCTCGGATGTCATCATGGCAATGCCAGAGTCAGGTATCAACTCGGTGCGCGATCTTGAGGGCCGCGTGATCGGTGTCGAAAGTACGGCGCTTGGCGCCTATATGCTGGTCAGGTCCCTGCAGGTCGCCAGCCTCCCCCTTGAAAGCGTAAAAGTCCTCTATGTAACCGTGGATGAAACAGTTGATACACTCGTTAATGGGGATGTGGATGCCGTCGTTACGTTTGAACCCTATAGCAGTCAATTGAAAAAGCTCGGCGCCCAGGAAATTTTCAGCAGCCGGGTAATTCCGAATGAAATTTTCGATGTCCTAGTCTCCCGCAAATCATTTGCAGTAAAGAACCCGGATGCCTTGAAACGCCTCGTCGGTTATTGGGAAAAGGCGATCGAATTCCTTTATCGTGAACCTGAACGTGCAGGCGCTAAGATAGCGAAGCGGTTTCAGATGCAAGCTGATGAGGCCATGAATGCCTTTAGTGGCTTGACCATACCGGACAAAAATGAAGTTCGCCGGCTGATGAAAGGCGGTGATGAGTCACCCCTGGCCGAAAGCGCCGCCCGTCTCAGTCATATTCTCGTTGAGTCGGGGGTCTGGGGGGCGCCGCCAAATGTTTCAGGTATAATAACCGATACCTATCTGGAATAGGCCGTTTTGGCATGAACCTGAAAACAGCAATTCTCGGTATCTTTTCTCTCATGTCGATGGTCATCATCGGCTTCATCTATTTCCAACTCGTCATAGGTTTTGACGAAAGCCAGGAGGCGCACGCCCAGGATCTGTTGTCCAGCAATGCCACGATCCTGCAATCGGAACTGAGTGATGATCTCATTGAGGGAAGCGCTCAATCAGTTCAGCGCACCATCATGAAGCAGATGTTGTTGCCCAACATTGCCGATGTCTTTGTGCTTGATGAGTCTGATAATATTATTGCTTCAAGCCGGGTGAACCTTCTCGGGTCAGCACTGCAGACGGAATTTGCACAAATAAAGATCCTGTCGCCTGATCTGATGCGTAACGTCCGCGAAAGTTTTACCGGACAAATTGTCAAGAGTGATGACTCTCAGTATATGAGCGCCATCTTTCCCGTTATCACCAGCCGTGAAATGCAAGACTTCAAGCCTGCGGACGTGGGCTTGCTGGTTATCAACTATGATCTCTCACAGAGCATTCAGGATCTGCAAGCCAGTGTACTGAATTCGACATTGAAAAGCGGCGCCGTCGTCGTTGCGCTGCTGCTGGTTGTCGGCATAGCCCTGCATAAGGTCATCACATATCGAATCCGAAATATTCTCAATGTAATGAACAGGTATATCGGCGGGGATCGTGATGCGAGAATAGCCCTTTCCGGCAGTAACGAGTTAACGGAAATAACGGCTGCTTTCGATCAGGTAATGGATAGCGCCGAACAAACCCTGACGGATTTGCGACATAGCCAGGAAAGCCTGAACAGGGCCCAGCGTATTGCTCATGTCGGAAACTGGGACTGGGATATCGTCAAGGGAACGTTGGCGTGGTCCGATGAAATCTACCGCATATTCGGCCTGCAGCCCCAGGAATTCGGCGCCACGTATGAGGCTTTTCTGGAATATATCCATCCCGATGACAGGGAATCTGTCACCCAGGCGGTCACGAAAAGCCTGGAGGAAAACGTGCCTTATTCCATCGAACACAGGGTCGTCAGGCCGGATGGTGAGGTGCGTATTGTTCATGAGCATGGCGAGATTGAGCGTGATGACTCAGGGGCGCCTATATTCATGTCGGGCACAGTACAGGATATTACCGAACGTAAAGAAACCGAGGGAGAGGTCGGGCGCTTCGGTCGTATTCTCGAAAATTCCTGGAATGAGATCTATATATTCAATGCAGAAACATACCATTTCGTGCATGTTAACCGGGCTGCCTTGGACAATCTGAAATACACTCTCAAGGAAATGAGAGATCTCACGGCCTACGGTATTAAGCCAGAATACACCCATGATAGTTTCCATAATGCCATGCGGCCACTGGTCGAGGGAAAGCAAGAACACCTAATTTTTGAGACCTATCATGAACGTAAGGATGGATCACTTTATCCCGTAGAGGTTCGGGTTCAGTATTTGGCGAGTGAAGAACCGAAACTCTTTTTCGCTGTCATCAATGATATTACGGAACGCAAGATCGCCGAACAGGCCTTGATCGAAGCCCGGGATAAACTCGAACAAAAGGTTGAAGAGCGGACTCGCGAGTTGTCCGTTGAGAAGGCAAAAGCCGAAGATTACTTGAATATCGCCGGAACGATTATCGTCGCACTGGACAAGGATGGCGCTATCGTACTGCTCAATAAAAAGGGGCGGGACGTATTAGGGTATGGCGATGAAACTCTCATCGGAAAAAATTGGTTCGATCTGGTAATCCCACAAGACCAGCTCTCAGATGTCAAAGGGGCTTTTGACAATATCCTGAAGGGGAACATTGATCCGGTTGAAAATTTTGAAAACCATATCCTCACACGCACCGGAGTAGAAAGACTTGTTTCATGGAACAACACCTATCTATTCGATGATGAAAAAAACATTATCGGTTGCCTGAGCGCAGGTGAGGATATTACGGAACGGCGATTTGCCGAAGAGGCATTAAAGGAAAGCCAACAACAGTTACTAAAGGCCCAGGAGATCGCAGGGTTGGGGAACTGGAGTTGGCGGATTGCTGATGGAGTTGAGGAATGGTCTGATCAGCACTTCCGCATCTTGGGCTTCGAGCCTGGCGAGATACAGCCCAGCTATCAACTGTTCCTGAACACCATTCATGCAGACGACCGTCCGAGGGTTCTGGAGGCTATCGACAAGACGTTGAACGAAGATCAGCCTTATAATGTTGAGTTCAGGATTATCCGACCCGATGGCAAAGAGAAATTTATCGTAGCCCAGGGCGAGGTTCAGCGTGACGAAGAAGGCATGCCGGAAATAATGGTTGGTACTGCTCTGGATATTACGGAACGCAAGACAATTGAATTGCAACTGATGCAGTCTGCCAAGATGGCGACGCTGGGTGAGATGGCGACTGGCGTGGCGCACGAATTGAACCAGCCGTTGAACGTTATCCGCCTGGCGGTGAATAACATCCAGCGAAAAAGCCGCAAGAACGAGACTGACCCCGATTACCTGAATGACAAGCTGGACAAAGTGGAATCACAGGTCGAACGAGCCTCCGCCATTATCGACCATATGCGCATTTTTGGCCGACGCGCCGATATGACCCCATCGCTGCTGGATCCGGAAAAGATCGTAACCAGTACGCTAGGCCTGATCGGAGAACAACTTCGTCTGGCGGGCATTGACGTCCGGGTTGATGCCCAGGAAGCCTACCCGGGATTCCTTGGGCACCAGGTGCAGGTGGAACAGGTCTTCCTGAACATTCTGGGCAATGCCCGTGATCAGCTTCGGGACAGGGATGGGGAAAAACGCATCGATATCACCATTTCTGAGGAAGACGGGAATATTCAATTCGCCGTTGATGATACGGGCGGAGGCATTCCAAGCGATCATTTACCGCGTATTTTCGAGCCGTTTTTCACGACCAAGGAAATTGGCGCCGGGACCGGCCTTGGCCTGTCGATCAGTTATGGAATCATTGCGGATATGGGTGGCGCTATTGAGGCCTCGAATACCGATAAGGGGGCTCGTTTTACGATAACCCTGCCAGTTTACCAAGAGGGCAACAACGCGATCTCCGGACACGCGTAAAGACCAAAAGAATCAGGGAGGGGGTATGATAAGGCCGGATATGAGCAACTCAGACATTCGATTGTACGCGCTCAGCCTGTTTCTAGCATTCGTATTTTTGTTTTTTGATTTATCGCTGCCCCTTGGCGTGGCGGCCGGTGTACCCTATGTGGGATTGGTCCTGATCGGTTGGTGGTTTCAGTCTGATAAATCCATTTTTGTCCTGGCGAGCGTTGGCTCGCTTCTGACTGTCGTTGGGTATGTTATCTCACCTGAGGGCGGTATTGCATGGGTGGTGCTGTTTAATCGATCGCTTGCTATCGCTGTCATCTGGGTGACGGCGGTTATTCTGTCGGTGGCAAAAAGAGCGACGCAGGCGAACATGAAACTGCTCCGGCAGGATTATGCAGGAGTGGTCGAGAACGCCCCTATTGGGATCGTTTCCGTCTCGCCCGAAGGTAAGTTCATTTCCGTCAACCCGGCTTTTGCAAAAATGATGGGTTATGATTCTCCAGAAGACGTCATTGAAAGCATTACGGATATTCAGAATCAAATGTATGTCGTGCCTTCGGTACGTACGCGAATCACAGAAAAAATGGCTAGAGTTCACAGAGTTGCTGAAGAATATCAGCTCTATCGCAAGGACGGGAGCATCATATGGATATCCGAGTACGCTCGTGCCGTCCTGAATGTTAAAGGCGAGAAATCCCATTATGAATGCTTTCTCAGGGACATAACCAAGAGGAAGGAAAGCGAGCAGAAACTGGCGGAAACCGACACTTTTCTGCAGCAGGCGTCACATGTTGCGAATATCGGATTCTGGGTTTGTGAGCACGAGAATTTCACCTATCCCTTCTGGTCGGAAAGCATGGACACCATCCTCGGTATCAACGGTGATGAAACAGCATCAGGGAAAGGTGATATTCCCAATTTTGGCAATACCGGCATGACCCACCCGGATGATGTTGACCGGGTTCAGGAATGTTTCCAGAAACTTGTCTATGACGGGAGGGCGATGGACATTGAATACCGGATTACCTTGGGCAATGGGCAAATACGGTGGATCAGGGAAATCGGAACCGCCATTGATTTCCATGATGGAAAGTATCAGCGCTCCTATGGTTCTAGCCAAGATATCACAGAACGTATGCTCTCAGAGCAGACGATCAGGGAATCATTGCAACTCAATGAGACCATTTTTGAGAGCTCTCCGGTTGGCATCTCCATCTTCGATGAGACAGGACAATGCATATCGACCAACGATGCCATGTGCGAGATCGTCGGCGGCAGCAAAGAGGGTGTGCTGGCGCAGAATTACCATGACATTTCAACCTGGAGGACTTCCGGTCTTTATGAGGTCGCTCTCGAAAGCCTGAAAGCCGGAGAAAAAGCCAAACATGAAATGAACATCATTTCTACTTTCGGCAAGCCGCTTTTCATCGAATGCCATCTGGCGCCAATCACAGTCAAAGACAAGCAACACCTATTGCTGATGATCACGGACTTGACGGAGCAAAAAGCGTTGCAGGCACAAATGATCGAGCAATCCAAAATGGCGACATTGGGCGAGATGGCGACAGGTATTGCTCACGAACTCAATCAGCCTTTGAACGTGATGCGGATGGCGGTGAACAACATCCAGCGGAAGCAACGCAAGGACCAAGTGAACCAAGTTTACTTGGAAGAAAAGTTGGAAAAGGTTGAAAACCAGATAGAAAGAGCTTCCGCTATCATTGATCACATGCGCATTTTTGGCCGCAAATCTGAAACAAGTCCTGTTCCCTTGAATCCGAATGCCATGATAGAGGCAGCCTTGGGATTGATCGGCGAGCAGTTGCGGCTTTCAGACATTAATGTGCAGGTCGATGCTCCCGAAACTTGTCTTCCGTTCAATGGCTATCAGGTCCAGATTGAACAGGTTCTCCTGAACATACTTGGCAATGCCCAGGACGAACTCCGGGACGTTGAGGGAAAAAAAGAGATATTCATCACCGTCAGGCAGAATGCTGGCCTGATAACAATCCAGATTGAGGATACGGGCAGGGGCATTCCCGAGGATGTTTTGCCACGTGTCTTCGAGCCGTTTTTCACGACCAAGGAAATTGGCGCCGGGACCGGCCTTGGCCTGTCGATCAGTTATGGAATCATTACGGATATGGGGGGCGTTATTGAAGCATCGAATACCGATAAGGGGGCTCGTTTTACGATAACCCTGCCGGCAAGCAGTGAAGAAAGTATGGCAGTGTAGCCATACAGGATACTTCATGTATTGAAGTTTTCTCCGGTTTCCACAAAATATGGTTAACGTTTTGGCTGCCGTTTTCTTGTCGGGAGTCCGCGAATAGGGTATACAGGTCCACGGATTCGTTAAGAAAGTCTGCGCTGCGATAGTGGGAAAGGGTTTCATAACCCATGGGAAGAATCTTGAACCGACTGTTTGGCATTGCCTCAGCCGTTACGGCTGTTGTTGTAACGGCGTCAATGATTTCATCTGGTGCTCTTGCTGATGAACTCCCGCCGGCTTCAGTTGACAATTCCGCCGAATACAAAGTCGCTTATCTGTCCAGCCGCACGACACAGATCAATTCCGTCAGATTGCCGCATATTTTGTCAGCGCAGGATATCACTCGCTACAAGCAGATCTTCGCCTTGCAGCAGGAAGGACACTGGAAAGAGGCGGACGAGCTGATCGCCCTGCTTGAGAACGATTTGTTGATGGGACATGTGCTGGAACAACGCTACATGCACCCCACAAAATACCGTTCGAAATACAAGGAACTGAAGGATTGGATGGCCAAGTACGCCGATCATCCCCAGTCCAGACGAATTTACAAGCTTGCTCTGAAGAGACGTCCTGCAAATTGGAAGTATCCTGAGAAGCCGGATTTGCCGAAAATTACCTATAGCAGTTATCGAACCTCCGAGCCCTTGCCTTATCGCAAGCTGACCAAGGCGCAGAGACGGGAGGTTCGCCAGCTCAGGCGCCAGATCAAGCGGCATGCCGGTAGAGGAAAAACCCTTGCGGCGAAACGCCTGATCAAGAGCGACAGGGTCAAGAAGCTGTTCAGCGAGGCGCAGTACGATGAAGTCAGGGCCATGCTGGGATTCCGTTATTTCATCGATGGCCGTGACGAATGGGCCCTGGATTGGGCCGGAAAGGCGGCTGACCGTTCCGGGCACCTCGTGCCGGATGCACACTGGGCGGCTGGGTTGGCTGCCTATCGCCTTGGGCTCCTTGACCAGTCGGCGCATCACTTTGAAGCCCTGGCGTTGTCAGACAATACATCATCGTGGTTGGCGTCGGCAGGCGGTTTTTGGGCGGCAAGGGTCAACATGCTGAATCGCAATCCAGCCGGCGTGAACCCCATGTTGCGGGTTGCCGCGGACTACCCGAAGACATTCTACGGTATTCTTGCCAGGCATGTGCTGGGTTGGGATCGGGGCATGAAGTGGCAAGCGCCGACGCTCCAGAACTCGGCCGTACAATCCCTTGTCGAAACGCCAAGGGGGCTCCGCGCCGTTACCCTTGTCCAGATTGGCCAGCAACAGCGGGCGGAAAAAGAACTGCGCTACGAAGCAGCGGCGACCACGGACAAGGAACGGGCCATGGGCATTCTCGCCCTGGCGACCCATGCGGACATGCCGCAACTGGCGATACGTCTCGACGAGATTTTATTTCCTGAAGGCGATGGCGGCTTCGATAATGCGGCCTATCCTCTACCCTCCTGGACACCGGATGGCGGCTTTACCGTGGATGCGGCTTTGATCTTCGCTCTGATCCGTCAGGAATCGAAGTTCAATCCCCGGGCAAAAAGCTGGGCCGGCGCGCGCGGATTGATGCAGTTGATGCCGAGCACGGCGAGCTTTGTCGCCAAGGACAGGAAGTATCGCGTCTCCAAAACGCCTTATCTGTTCGAGCCCGAACTCAATATGTCCATAGGGCAGAAGTACATCAAAATTCTGCATGATGACGCCAAGATCAACGGTAACCTGGTATCCATGATCGCCGCCTGGAACGGGGGGCCGGGAAATCTGAACAAGTGGCGCAGATCCATGAAATTCATGGACGATCCTTTGCTGTTCATCGAAACCATCCCGTACAGGGAAACACGGATGTTCGTCGAACGTGTCTTCGCCAACCTGTGGGTTTACCGCGACAGGCTGGGCCAGCCTGCCCCATCCCTGGATTACCTGGCGCGTGGGGAGTGGCCGGTTTATACTTCGGTAGAGCATTTCCCCGGGCAAGTCGCGGAAAATGAAAGATAAGGAATTCAAACCCGTTAACATCGCCGTTCTCACGGTATCCGACAGCCGTACGCTGGCGGACGACCGGTCCGGAGACACGCTGGCTGATCGTCTGGTTGGGGCGGGTCATTTTCTTGCGGACCGCGCCATCGTGACCGATGACAGGGATATCATCGCCGCTAAATTCAGGGAATGGATCGATGACCCCGGTGTCGATGTCGTATTATCGACGGGGGGCACCGGAGTTACCGGTCGGGATGTTACGCCGGAAGCGCTCGACGAAGTCATTGAAAAGGAAATTCCGGGATTCGGCGAAGTTTTCCGATGGATCAGTTATCAGAAAATCAAGACTTCGACGATACAGTCCCGCGCCGCAGCGGGTGTCGCCAAAGATACCTATCTTTTCGTGCTGCCGGGGTCGCCTGGCGCATGCAAGGACGCCTGGGACGAAATCCTGGTCTATCAACTGGATATCCGGCACAAGCCCTGTAATTTTGTCGAGCTAATGCCCCGCCTGTCGGAAGGCCGGCAGTAATTTGTACGGTTCAGGGCCCTGCCTGGGCTTCGCCGCGTAACCGACTGACAAGCGTATCGACTAGACGTCGCATCACCCGGTCTTCCTGTTGGAGTCTGTCGAGGCGAAGTTGTAGGGATTCCTGTGAAATAACCAAAAGTTTGCTGTCATCTTGAATCCGCGCCGAGGCCATGCGGGGTTGATTGTCGATGAGCGACATTTCACCGAGAATTTCACCTTTACGAAGCGTGGCGATCACGTGTTCGGAATTGCCGACACGGCGAAAAACATCAATTTCACCGTCCATGATCAAGTAGGCTTCCGTTCCGATTTCACCTTCCTCAAACAGGATTTCTCCCTTCTCCACCTCCTTATGTCTCGGCTTCTCGCTTAACATGGTCTTGAACTCTTCATTTGAAATTGGCGGTGCTGCTTTAATGGCCTCAGGTTGTGGTTTCGGCTTGGATAGAATTGTTTCCAGAATTTTTTGCAGTTTATCGCGACACTCCTCAGGGATTTCACCAGACGATAGGCGCAACTTCAACCCCTCCACAGCTTCATTGATGATTGCAGGTGGCGATACATCGGTGGTCAGATCCTGTAGTGACATCACTTGTCCGGTTATTTTTGTCAGTTCCGACAGGACAAGCGCCCGATACTCTTCGGCGACCGGTGATTGCGCTAATTCCGCTAGATAACCGATCCGGGCCGCACGATTCGGGATCAGGTTGATGATTCTGGACATGGCGTCAGGAAAGGTCAGATCTTCATCTTCATTCGAGAGGGAAATCCTCGCGCGTTTGGTGATGGCGCCGCACATAACTTCACCGCCCAGGATGCCGGAGATATCCGTAACCTCGCGGATGATAACCGTCAGGGCGTTGCGTTCGGATTCCTTGTCTTCCTCCTTGGTCAGTTTCCTGACGCCGCTCAGGTGAACGGCGACCCTTTCCAGAAGGACTTGTTTCGTTAGGGGCAGGTCAAGGCGATGGAGAGTTTCGTTGACGGCTTCCATGCACGACAGGACGTGCGCCGGAGTCTTGGCCCTGCCCTGCGAGACCATGATCATCATCCTGATGGCGCTGGACAGGTCGGCCTGACCACCCAGGAGTTCCTGGACAGCGGCAGAGCCGTCCAGAATTTCAGCAAGAACTTCATCCAGTATACTTGTCGCTTCCGGGGTCAGATCGTCTTTTCCCAGCCTGCTCAGTATTTCCAGTTTTGTGTTCCAGTCACCGCCGTCACGTAAACATCGGGCAAATGCCTGATAAATGTAGTAGTTGGCCTTATCCTCGCCATGGCTGCCGATCATCCTGGTAAGCAGCGCGTTGATCCCTTTTTCCTTGAGGATCTCATAGCCGGTGATGTCACTGGCGACCTCGGTCGCTTCTTCACGGACTTTCGTTGCGACCTTGTAAAGTTCGTCAACACGGTCTGCCTGTTTGACATCCGTGCCGCGTGTCTGGGCGCTGGCGATTTGCTGAATGGCTTGGGGGAACAGTGTTTCGCTGTTTTCAAGCATTCGCATCATGGAGGCGTCAAACATCAGTTCAAGCGCTGAAATTGTGTGATGATCGAGATAGTTGCGAAGAACCCGCCCGATCGTACGGCGCGAGTCAAAGGCGAAGTAATCCTTGAAATCGGAACAATAGGGCGCCGTCTCGACAGGGACGATGGTAATCGGTTTGCCGCTGAAGTTCTCGTTGACCTCCTCGTATATAACTTCATCGCCCTTGCGTTCATCTTCCGAGATGACCTTGACGGAAGCATACTTGCCGCTTTCGAGCAGCGTGCCTGCCTGTTGCAGGGATGCGTTCCGGGTTTCATGGACATCGACGACGACCCATCTGCCATCGCCCTGATCGACCTGGACCTCATATGTTTTGCCGGCAAGCGTTCCCAATTTTCCCTCTGCGTGATCTTGATATTTGCTTGTCCACCCGACGTGATGGTAGTCAAGACATGTGCTTAAAGGAAGGGTTTTTCAACGATGTCGGTTGCGCCACCTTAAGTAGGAGGCTCTGTCGTCTACATCTTCCAGCGTTTCAAGCAGACTGACCTTGCAGTTGTCGCGTTTAAGGTTTTCAAGCGTATCGGCAAGGGCGTGTTCCGTCGACCAGCGGACATCCCTGAACATATCCGGAAACCGTGGCCTTCGCCGGCAGCCGACCAGCCAGTACCCCCCGTCATTTGCCGGACCCAGAACGGCGTCTGCGTGCCCCAGGGCTCGAAAAGCTTTGGCAATGTGAGCGCCTGTTATCCCCGGGATGTCCGTTCCGATAATAACGGCGCGCCCGGGCGGTAATCCGGTCATGGCATTGCCCATGCGGGCGCCCAGATCACCGACGCCTTGCGGCATTAATGTGATACCCGGAGGTAATTGAGGTGGAAATACCGTCTTGTCCGGGGTGACGGCCAACCAGGTTCTCCAGCGTTGGTCCGCCGCCAGGCGCCTGGATGTTTCAAGAAGGCATTGCCGGTAGAACGCCCAGGCATCGATCATGCCGATTTCACGCCCCAGGCGGGTTTTGACGCGGCCAATCCTGGGTTCCTTGGCAAAGATGACCAGATGGTTTTTCGGCATGCCCACCTAATCGTACTTCCCCGCCAGCATGTGAGCTGGGACTCCCAAAAAATAGAGCATTAACAGCATCAGGTTCTTCATGGGACGCAACCAGTATCCGCCTTCCTGGTAGCGTTTGGCAGAGGTGATGGCGTCCGCATCCAGGATGACGATATTCTGCTTGCCGACACGGCGGATGAATTTGACGTCTTCCATCAGGGGGAGCGTATGAAAGCCGCCAAGAGAGTCGTAATAGGCGTGGGATACGAGCAGCCCCTGGTCGCCATATGGCAACCCGAACTGAAGGGTGCGCCAGTTAGCCAGCAATTCGATCCGCCGGGCTGCCGGTTTATCGTCATCCAGGCGAAAGCGGAAGACAGCGGCCTTATTCCTGTTCTCCGGCTTATTGATGAAATTCTGGATGCAGTCCTGCCACCCCTCGCCAAGCCGGGTGTCGGCGTGGAGAAACAGCAACCAGTCGCCCGTTGCAGCCTTGGCGCCGCCGGCAAGCTGCGTGCCGCGCCCCGGGGAAGTTTCGACAATACGCGCGCCGTAGGACATGGCGATCTCTTTCGTGTCATCGACCGAGCCGCCATCCACAACGATGATATCACGGGGCGCCGGAGCCTGAACGCAGGTTTCCAGGGTCGCTTCCAGTGTTTTTTCGGACTGAAGTGCAGGAACGATAATGCTCAGCATTCAGGGACTCCGCTCGGGCCATTGATATCATTGCGATTTTTATGACAGTAGGCAAAAAAAACACCGTCGTCCATGTCCCCGGTATTTTAACAGGGTGCATGGAACGACGGTTTAACATGGGCGGGCGATTGTCGGAGAATAATTCGCCCGCACAAGGGATGGGTTTATCAGCGCCCCCGCTTGAACAACAGCCGGTCGACGGTGCCGACCAGGCGATAGGCTGCATGACTGAGCGAGTTATCGAGGATGTTTTCCTGCTCAACTGACCGTGCGCCGTTGTGCGGGGCGAAGTTCTGCTGGTTCACCAGAAGGGTATAGGGGTTCATGGTTCATCTCCATTTAGATTAATTTGAATAACAATGTTTCGATAACATAAGTATTTCGCTAAATATAAACGATGACAAACGAGAAGTTTTCACATAATAATTTAGAATATCTAATTTATAGGTAAATTTCTATGAGTTACCGGTTGCCGCCCCTGAACGCCCTTCGCGCCTTTGAGGCCGCGGGACGCCGCGCCAGCATGAGCGCGGCGGCGGATGAACTTTCGGTGACGCCTGCCGCCGTCAGCCATCAGATCAAGGCGCTGGAAGACTACTTCGGGGTGCAGCTTTTCCATCGTTCTGTCCGCTCCATCCGCCTGACCGACAGGGGCGCCGCCCTGCTGCCTTACCTGAGCGAAGGCCTGGATTTATGGGAGGAGGGGTGCCGTAAACTGGAGCTGCTGGACAAGGATGCGCCGCTGGTCATTTCCTCTGCGCCGGTTTTCGCCGGCAAGTGGCTTGTGCGCCATTTGGCGAGGTTCAATGCCCTTCATCCTGACATCACCGTTCGTATCGACGGATCCCTGTCCGTTGTCGATTTCAGCAGGGATGACGTGGATGCGGCGATCCGTTTCGGCACTGGCCCCTATCCCGGGTTGCATGCGGACGCTTTGTTGAAGGAAGACGTTGTCCCAGTCTGTTCGCCTGACCTGCTGAAAGGTGAGCATTCGCTTCGTAAGCCTGAAAACCTGGCTTATCATACGCTTATCCACGTTGACTGGTATACGGCGCCGGGCATGCAGCCGGACTGGAACATGTGGCTGAAAATAGCCGGCGTCGAGGGGGTGGACGGATCGAAAGGTCCGGTTGTGACTAGTGATTCCCTGGCCGTCGAGGCGGCGCTGAACGGGGGCGGGGTTACGCTGGTTAGTGAATTTCTTGTCCGTCATGACCTTGAAAGCGGCCGGTTGGTCAAACCCTTCGATCTGGGGCTGCCATCGGACCACTGGTATTGGTTTGTGTGTCCGCCCGAAAACCTTGAGAGGCCAAAGGTCAGCGCGTTCAGGGATTGGCTGGTGAAAGCGGTCGAGGCGGAGGGTCATTAGAATAGTTCTTGTTTTGTTCTGTTTTGATGAGTACAGTTCCCTATGGCGAAAACGGACCAAAACGCTACCGGTCTTTCCGTTTCATTCCTCGATGAAGCAACCGAGGCGTTGCGCAAAGGGAGAGGCGCTCCGTCAAACCGTACGGGCCGTTATGAGGCCGAAAGCCGCCATGCAACGGAAGACGGCTGGTGGTCCGATGATGACCTGCCACCGCTCAGGACCTCCGTGACGGCGGAAAAATCGAAATCGATCATTTCCACGAATTCATCCCCGGACATTCCTTTCGACCGCTCCATCAATTCCTACCGGGGGTGTGAGCACGGATGCGTCTATTGTTACGCCAGACCGACGCATGCCTATATGGGATTGTCCCCGGGGCTGGATTTTGAAAGCCGATTGTTCGCCAAGGTCAACGGGCGAGACGCCCTCCGGGCCGATCTGGCGAAGCGCGAGTATCAGTGCAAGCCGATCATGCTGGGCGCGGTGACGGACCCTTATCAGCCGATTGAGCGGGACTGGCGTCTGACACGGGAGATTCTGGAGGAGATGGCTGATTGCCGTCATCCGGTTGTCATCACCACCAAATCGGCGAGCATCTTGAGGGATCTGGACATTCTTTCCTCCCTGGCGGAGGACGGGCTCGTTGGTGTCGGGGTGTCCGTCACCACGATGGACCGTGATCTGGCTCGAACCATGGAGCCACGCGCATCGACCCCGGCAAAACGTTTGGAAGCCATCGAAAAGCTCAGCGATGCGGGCGTTCCCGTCACTGCCATGGTGGCGCCGATGATACCGCACCTGAACGATCACGAACTGGAGACCCTGCTGGTAGAGGCTGCTGAAAAGGGCGCGACATCGGCTTTTTACAGCATCCTGCGCCTGCCGCTGGAACTGAAAGAGCTGTTCTCCGAATGGCTGGATCACCATGTCCCGGACAGGGCGGCCCGCGTCCTCAATGGCGTCCGCGAAACCCGGGAAGGAGAGCTTTACCGGTCCGACTTTGCAACACGCATGCGGGGCACGGGCGAGTACGCCGACCTGCTGGCGAAGCGGTTCAGCCTCGCATGCCGCAAACTGGGTCTGAATAAAAGGGAACCGGCGGAACTGCCGTTACGGACGGACTTGTTCACACCGCCGGTTCTGCCGGGCTCGCAGATGAAGCTGTTCTGACGGCTATCCCTCATCACCATCGTCGGGATAGGGCGTGCCGTCCTTGTGATAGAAGGCATCAACCCCGTTCCTGCCGACAAATCTGAGATCGATATCCGGGTAATGGCACACTTCGTCCCGGCACCGGGTGCCGATTTCCATGTAGACGGCATTTTCCTCAGACCGGTTCACAAGGTGATGGCCGTTCTGGTAACCGGCGGGGAAGCCCATCATGTGGCCGGCGGTGACGGTTTCCTCCCCGTCATCGGTGATCAGGACAAGTTCGCCTGACATGATATAGGTGAATTCCTCTTCGTTTTCGTGCCAGTGACGCTGGGCCGAGGCGCCGCCCGGGGGCAGGGAAACGATATTGACGCCATAAACGTTGAGGCCTGCGTGGTCACCGACTTTCCGTTTTTCGCGCCCGTCTGCTACAATATCGTAGGGTTTGGGGTAATCGGTACCAGTGGTGATCGGCACATCTTCCATGCGGAAGGCGTGTTTTTTGGGTGTTCCGTTATTCATGGTGGCCATACTCCTGCCGTTTTGTAAGGCCATCTTAACGCGAGTTGGGCGAGTCTTCATGTTCTAAGTGTGGTAGGGTTTATTTGTGGAACAGGTAGCGCATCATTCCGGACTGACGGAAATCGCCATAGTCGCCCTGGCGGCGATGGGATGCGGCATTTTCATGGAACGTCTGCGTCAACCCGCCATCGTCGGTTATATCCTGGCGGGCATCCTACTCGGGCCTTCCATGTTCGCCCTTGTCACCGACCGCGACCAGATCGACGTGCTCGCCGAGCTCGGCGTGCTCATGCTGCTCTATGTCGTGGGCATGGAACTTTCGCTTCGCGCTTTCCGCCGGATCTGGCGCATCGCCATGCTGACCACGCTGATCCAGATCGGCGCATCCACAGGCGTGATGCTCATCTTCTGGTGGCTGCTGGACTGGCCGATCGGCATTGCCATCCTGCTGGGCTTCGTGGTTGCGCTTTCCTCCACCGCCGTCGCCATTAAAGTGCTGTCGGATATCGGCGAGTTGCGTACCCGGGTGGGGACTATCACCGTCGGCGTGCTGATCGCCCAGGACTTGGCCGTGGTGCCCATGATGCTGATCGTCGGCGCGCTGGGCGCCATGACAGTTGCCGGCGCGGAAGGAGGCTTCGACTGGATCGCGGTTCCCAAGATTCTGGCTTCCATTGCTCTGTTGGCCGGCTTGATCCTGTACCTGAGCCGGGGCAAGAAAATATCAATTCCTTTCTCTGCCGTCGTTGCCGGGCACGAGGATTTGAAGCCGCTGGCCGCCTTGGTGTTCTGTTTCGCCGCCGCTTCGCTGTCCGGCCTGTTCGGTCTGTCCGCCGCTTATGGTGCATTTATCGCCGGCATCGTCGTCGGCAGTTCTACCGAGCGCCATGTAATGATCGAGGCCACCAAGCCGATTCAGAGTATCCTGATGATGGTCTTCTTCCTTTCCATCGGGCTGTTGCTGGATCTGGGTTTCATTTGGGATAACCTGGGTCTCGTGATGTCGCTGTTCCTGGTGGTCGCCGTGTTCAAGACCATCCTCAACGTCGGCGCGCTCCGCTTGCTGGGGCAGGACTGGAATAACGCCTTTATAGCGGGCGTCATGCTGACGCAAATCGGCGAGTTTTCCTTCCTGCTCTCGCAGATCGGCGTCGGCTCCGGCCTGATCAGTTCCAACGACAGTCGAATCGTCGTGGCGGTGACGGTGCTCTCGCTCGCCCTCAGTCCGCTTTACGTGTTCACGGCCCGCAGGCTGCAGGCGCTGGCTGAGGAAGGCACCACGTCGGCGAAGGAAATCATGCGCGCCGTTTACGCCCCGGAAGCCGAGGTCGTGGCCGAGACGCTCGATGGCGCCCGGTCGTCCACCCGCCGCACGATCCGCTTGTTGATGTACCGTTGGCGATTGCTGGTCCGTGAAATCAAGCGGCGGCGCGAGGCGCGAAAGAATCCCCTCATCGTCGGCGCCAATCCGCAAACGCCATCCAACGAAAACCCGTCTCCGGAAGCCGGAGTCGAAGGTAATCCCGAAACGGCCGTCATGGCGGAAAAGAAACAGACGCCCAAGAAAAAACCGACAAAGAAGAAAAGCCGTGCCTGATTTTTTGCTGGAAGATACGGCCCTGTCGGAAGGCTACCGGATCATCGCCGGGGTCGATGAGGCCGGACGAGGACCGTGGGCCGGGCCGGTCGTCGCAGGGGCGGCCGTGATCGAGCGAGATAAGGCGCCCGATGACCTGCTGGCGCAACTGGATGACTCAAAAAAACTGACATCACACCGCCGCGCCGAATTGCTGGGCCGTCTTCGGGAAACACCGGGCGTTCACTTAGGTCTTGGCGAAGCCAGCGTCGATGAAATCGATATCCACAATATCCTCGCCGCCACCATGCTGGCCATGCAGCGCGCCGTCTCAGCCTTGCCCGTTTCGCCTGACCTGGCGCTGATTGACGGTAACAGGGAACCGATCTTGCCCTGTGATTTGCGAACCGTGGTGAAGGGGGATGCGAAATCGTTGAGCATCGCCGCCGCCTCCATCGTGGCCAAGGAAACCCGCGACGGCATCATGCGGGAACTGGCGAAGGACTATCCCAAGTACGGCTGGGAAACCAACGCCGGCTACGGCACGCTGCAACACCAGACGGCGCTCAAGTACTTAGGGGTGACCCCTCACCACCGCCGCAGCTTCAAGCCGATAAGGAAGTATCTCGGCACCGGTTTCTAACCGAAAAGTCCTCCCAGCAGCCTGTCAGCGCCCAGGCGTTTGGTGGTGAAGCGCAAGGCGCGACTGGTCATGGGGCCGGCGATGCCGTCTTCTTTCAAGGGTGGCAAAGGCCGTGCCTGAAAGTCATCTTGATTATTCAGAGCCGATTGCAGGGTTTTGACCGCTTCAAATGGTGTTGTGCGGCGAGCACGGTCCGCGATCCGTTCGGCAACCTTGCGGACGCTTTCATCCAGGGGACGGTTCGTGCCGGGCTCTGACGGCTTTTCGGGTTTCACGGGGAAAGGAATGTTCGGTTTATCGCTGGGGATGATCCGGCCTGCGGCGTCCACCTTTGCCGGCTCAACGCCCCAGTGATCACCGAACCATTGCTTTACGCGGCTTTGAACCTGCTTGTGCCGCGGGTCGGAGGGCCGCATGTAGGGTTTCGAGTTCATCAAGCCCTTCAATTCGCTTTCTGTCAGATCATCCTTCAACAGCGCTTCGTCAATAGCGTCGCCCGGTTGGCTCAAGGCGCTAGCGAGTTTGCGGTATACGCCATCCTCCCCATGCGGTCTTGTCTCTGACGATTGGTTTGTTTCCTTTTCGGAAGTTTCGTCCGGTTGTACGTCTGTGCCGGTGCTATCCGAATCTCCATCGGGATCTGATGGGTTGGTTTCGGTTGCCTCCTGGCTACCTGCATTTTGTTTTTCGTCTTCAAGCTTTTTCGCCCGTTCCGCTTCCCGCTTTTCCAGCAATACGGCTAGCGCTTTGTTGATTCTTCCGGTTCCAAACCAGACAGCGCCTGGTAGTTCCGTTGCAGGCGGAACAAATCTCTCTCGCCTGTTTCACTGTTGGTATAGAATGTCGATTCATCCGCCATGATTTGTGGTTTGCCATCGATGATGGCTTGCTTGAAATTCTTAAATCCCTTCAGACTGCCGTCACCGTTAGCATAGCCGACGTCAATGACGGCAGCTTTCTGTTCATCGTTCAGTCTGTTCCATGCCTTATCGCCAACCTCCTGACGAATTTTCGCTGTACGGATTTCGATTTCGGTGCGTAGTTTTTCATCGATGGCATCCAAGGGCATGACAACCTGAGTTTCTTCCGCATAAAAATTTGCTCCGTGATTGAAATCACCGTTCCGTTCTTCGCGGATCTCCTCCATCCGGCGAAAGGCTGAACGCTTTTCCGCATCCGTGGCGGGAACAGTCTTGTCGTTCCTGACCGTGTAGAGGTCAAGCTTGGCGAAGGCGTCCTCGCTGTCGGTCTTGAAACCAACGCCGATGGTGACATTGCCCTTGGTGTCCAGGTAGGGCCATCTGATTTCTCTTTCACTTACTTTCAGGTGTTTGGCGATGACGGCATAAGTCTGTTGGGGTAGTGTATTGGTCATGATATCCTCCTTCAGGTTGTGGTTAAGTGTGAGTGTGAAAATGGTAGTTCGGATGGTTAAGTGGTTCCGGCACACTGCTGGAATTCTGCTGCTCGGTTGTCTGCTTATGTGGCCGGGGCTGTCCGCTGCTGATGAGTGGGAAAATCCGCCCTTCAACCTGCCTTATGACGCCTACCTACCTATTCCGGATGGCCGGGGTGTGTCATTTTTTTACGATGTGTGGGTGGATTATTCCGGGCGAGGCGGTGGTGGGCCGGTGACGATCACTTCTGAGGTAATTGCTCGTTATGATTCGGATTCACCGATCAAGGAGAATCCTTATAAGGTTCTTTATACTGGCCCTAACTACGTTCTGTTTCTGGAAAAAAGTCATGTTTACGGTGGCAAAATTGTATCGACATTTGGTGTTTTCCTGTTGCAGAACGGGCCGGTGCTAATGGGTGATCCTTATATATCGTTACTACGTCGCTGGCATTGTACGGACCTCACCATGAAGAATGAGGGAGCCTACGATTGGCCTATCGAAAAGGTCGAGGCGGCATTCTGGAACGGTTGGTGCGCCGAGGGATTGGATAAGCCCTACGAAGAGTGGAAATCTTTGAGTCCATACTGGTGGAGCAGTTTCATCTATAACCGCCAGAAATATCAATAGGCATTAGATAGAAAGATATATCCTCCTTCAGATTGTGTTGAAGAGTGTGTGAAAACGATGGTCCGTAAGGTTAAGTGGTTTCAGAAAGCCGCCGTGGCTTTAGGATTTGGTTTTCTGCTTCTATGGCCTAGTCCATCCATCGCCGGGGAGTGGCAGAAGCCGCCCTTCGATCTTTGGTTTGAAGATTTCTTGCCGATCCCTGATGGCCGGGGCGTGTCTTTCTTCCACGATGTGTGGGTTGATTATTCTGGACATGGCGGCGGCGGGCCGATGACAATTACGCCTGAGTTCATAGCGCATTATGATTCCGATATGCCGGTCAAGGAATATCCCTACAGGGTTCTCTATACCGGCCCCAACTACGTCCTGTTTCTTCGAAAATTCTATTTTGATAATGAGACTATCTGGACGGATTTTGGTGTTTTCCTGTTACAGAACGGCCCAGTGTTAAAAGGTGATCCATATGTATCATTGCTGCGACGCTGGACGTGTACGGAACTCTCCATGAAGAACGAAGAAGCCTACGATTGGCCTATCGAAAAGATTGAGACGGCGTTCTGGAACGGCTGGTGCGCGAAAGATCTGTCCAGACCCTATGAAGAATGGCGCAAACGTCCCGAACATTGGAGCAGTTTTATCTATAACCGTCAGAAATATGACTAGTTAGATCAAGGGAATGCGGACACACTTTTCCCGGTTCGATTTTTTTCTTGTAGCAAATTCCAGGATGTGTGTAAAGGAAAATATTCACTTATTAGGAATAATAAATCTTTATAAATCCCTCCTATCTTGAGATTTGAAATCGGGACTAACCCATATATTGAGTCCCGCTTGATTCCGGGACTCAACATATGGGGTCAAGAATCATTTCTAACATATTGATTCCATTTAATTCTTGACGGGGAATCGCTGGTGACTCATGGTGCCGCCATGGGCAGAAAGAAAACGACCTATAAAAACAGGATTTTTCAGGGAGACTGCGTCGAGGCCATGAACGCCTTGCCGGAAGGCTGCGTCGACATGGTGTTTGCCGATCCCCCCTATAACCTGCAACTCGAAGGTGAACTGCTGCGTCCCAACAATTCCAAGGTGGATGCCGTGGATAATGACTGGGACCAGTTCGATTCCTTCGCCGCCTACGACGACTTCACGGAAAACTGGCTGAAGGCGGCACGCCACGCGCTGAAACCCGACGGCACCATCTGGGTCATCGGCAGCTACCACAACATCTTCCGTGTCGGGCGCATTATGCAGGACCTGGGGTTCTGGATTTTGAACGACGTCGTGTGGCTGAAGACCAACCCCATGCCCAATTTCCGGGGCCGTCGCTTCACCAATGCGCACGAGACCATGTTGTGGTGCTCACGCGACCAGGACTCCAAATACCGCTTCAATTACGAGGCCATGAAGAACCTGAACGATGATCTGCAGATGCGTTCCGACTGGACCATGCCGCTGTGTACCGGCAAGGAACGCCTGAAAGGGAAGGACGGCGCCAAGGCGCACCCGACGCAGAAGCCCGAAAGCCTGCTGCACCGGGTTATCCTGTCATCGACGGAAGTGGACGAGCTTGTACTCGATCCCTTCTTCGGTACGGGGACGACAGGCGCCGTCGCCAAGAAACTGCGCCGCAATTTTGTCGGCATGGAACAGGACGAGGAATACGTGAAGATCGCACAAGAACGCATCGACAATGTTACGCCGGTTGATGATCCTCATCTGGTGGATACGCCGGCAAAACGCACCCAGCCCCGCATCCCCTTCGGTTGGCTGGTCGAGCGCGGCATGCTGGAGCCGGGCACCAAGCTTTATGATCAGCGCAAGCGTCATGCCGCCCGGGTCCGCGCCGACGGCACCCTGATCACCGGCGATTTCCGGGGCTCCATCCACCAGACCGGCGCTCATGTCCAGAACGCCGAAGCCTGCAACGGCTGGCAGTTCTGGTGTATCGAGGAAAAGGGCAAGTTGATCCCTATCGACGTGCTGCGCCAGCAGCTGAGAAGCCAGCTTCACTAGTATCTAGTTTATAAGCCTGTTATTCGACCCAGTATTCGGGACGCATCAATGTATCCGCGCAGGTGACCCTGCCCGCATAGCGCTCTAATGCCCCTTCCAAGAGTTCCTGCACCATCCAGGCGTCCACGTTCTTCGGATCGATATCGTAGGCCGGATCAAATCCCTGGCTCATGGCCGGCGAGAAGCCGTGCCGGGGATAGTAGTCGATATGTCCGAGAACGAAGACGAGAGACGTGCCCGCCGCTTTCAGCCGCCGGAGCCCTTCACTGATCAGCGCGCCGCCAATGCCCTGTTTCTGCTGTTCGGGAACCACGGCCAACGGCGCCAGGATTGACATGTTGATGTCCTCGATGTCTTCGGATGACGGCGGATTCAGATAGGCGCGGGTAAACAGGATATGTCCGGCGGGTTCGCTGTCGACATAGGCCAGCAAGGAAAGTTGCGGCTCGGCTGTAGGGTCAGACAACAGGTTGCTGACAAGTTCGGCAATCACGTCTCCCTCGTCGCCGAAGGCGCGCCGTTCGACATCGAGAACCGTTTCCAGGTCGTCTGCCGAGGCTTCACGAATTTCTATCGCCATATGGATGCTTTTTTCTTACGGCCAAAGGTCTTACTCTCCGGTCATGTTCTCCTAACCACTGAAAAATAGGAAGAGAAAAATGATGGCGGCAAAAACCAGCGATGCCTCGTGGGTGGCAGACCGACTCGGCGGTGAGGGCGCGCCCATTATCATTGACGGTGGCATGGGAACGCAGCTTGAGAAGACCGGCGTTTCCATGGATGGCAAATGCTGGAGCGGACTGGCCGTCCTGAGATCGCCCGATGCCGTGCGCAACGTGCATGAGGATTTCATCCGCGCCGGCGCCGAAGTCATTATCACCAACACCTTTTCCACCGGGCGGCATATGCTGGAACCGGCCGGAGCGGAAGAACACGTGGAAAGCATCAACCTGAATGCCGTACGGCTGGCCCGCGAAGCCGTTGATAAAGCGGCCACGGGGCCCGTCGCCATTGCCGGGTCTATGTGTGAATGGGCGTCCCAGCAGGAGCATTCCCGCTGGAGCCGCCCGGAAGAGGTTGGGAAATCCCTGAACGAGCAGGCGGCGTTGCTGGCGGAAGGCGGCGTCGACATAATCGCCATTGAAATGGCGCAGAACACCATCCTGACGAAGCATGCCCTGGTAGCCGCCTCTGCAACGGGCCTGCCGGTGTGGCTGGGCTTTTCGAGCCGCCGCACCCAGACCTCCGAAAAACTGACGACGTTCGATGATGCAAGCGAGGACTTCGAAGCTCACGTCAGCTGTGTGCTTGACTACGCAAAGGGTATTGACCAGTTGGCCTTGGTTAACATCATGCATACCGCCGTTCCCGACGTTGACGGTTCGCTGGACGTCATCGGCAAATACTGGAGCGGGCCTACCGGGGTTTACCCCGAAAGCGGTTTCTTCAAGATGCCCAACTGGCAGTTCGTCGATGTCATCACGCCGGAAGATCTTGTCACGGCGGCCAGGCCTTGGATTGAGGAAAACGGCATCCGGCTGCTGGGCGGATGCTGCGGCTTGGGGCCGGAACACGTTCAGGCGATGCGTGGGGCTTTCGGCGAGTAAAAAGCATGAAAAAGGGCGCTGTCGCCAGCGCCCTCGCATCTCTTATCGCGTAACCGTTTAACGGGTCGGTACGGGCGTTTCGCCGGAATAATCGTAAAAACCGCGATTGGTCTTGCGGCCCAGCCATCCGGCTTCCACGTACTTGGTCAGCAACGGACAGGGGCGGTACTTGGTGTCGGCCAAACCATCGTGCAGCACCTGCATGACCGACAGGCAGATGTCGAGGCCGATAAAGTCCGCCAGTTCCAGCGGGCCCATGGGATGGTGGGTGCCGAGCTTCATGGCCGTGTCGATGGCTTCTACGGAACCAACCCCTTCATAAAGGGTATAGATGGCTTCGTTGATCATCGGCAGCAGGATGCGGTTGACGATAAATGCGGGGAAATCCTCGGCGCTGACAGGCTTCTTGTTCAGCTTCTCCGTCAGCCCGCGGATCGCCATAAAGGTTTCTTCGTCCGTCGCAATGCCGCGAATCAGTTCCACCAGTTCCATGCGCGGAACCGGGTTCATGAAATGCATGCCGACGAACTTGCCGGGACGGTCCGTGTAGGAGCCTAAGCGGGTAATGGAAATCGATGACGTGTTGGAAGCGATCAGTGCGCTTTCATCGAGAACCGGGCACAGTTTCTCAAGGATCGATTTCTTGACCTCTTCATTTTCCGTTGCCGCCTCGATGACCAGTTGGCAGTCCTTGAATCCGGAATAATCGGTGCCGGACTGGATGCGGGACTGGGCGTCCTCGGCGTCCTCGGACGATATGAACTCGCGTTGTACCTGGCGGTCCATGTTGCGTTTGATCGCTTTCAGGCCCTTATCAAGGTTTTCCTGGGAAATGTCGGCAATGTGTACGTCAAACCCGGCGAGGGCGCATACATGCGCGATACCGTTACCCATCTGTCCGGCGCCGATCACGCCAATTTTGCTGATGTCCTGCAATCTATATTCTCCTTGGGACCGATCTGTCCGAGGTCCGCTGAACGGCTTGATCAGGCAACCTCCTGCGTATTTCGCAGTTGCACAATAATGGCGAGTTTAAGTGGTGTCAACGAACGTTACTCACAGGAAAACATCTTGAAGGAGACGAGGGGTAAACTCGCTGAATCCTGCCTGTCAGGCGTTTTCACCCGGCTGCCACAGGACGTCTGATTTGCCCTGGTCGTTGCAGACCCGCGCCAACACAAACAAGTGATCGGACAGACGGTTCATGTAACGAATCGCGGCAGGGGTGACGGAATCATGTTCGGCTAGCTCGGTCATCAGGCGTTCCGCCCTGCGAACCACGCACCTGGCGAGGTGCAGATGTGCCGCCGCCGCCGAGCCTCCCGGCAAGACAAAGGAATTAAGCGGCTCAAGATCGGCGTTCATTTCATCGATCTCCGCTTCCAGCCGGTCGACCTGGCTGTCACCGATGCGCAGGGCGCCATGGCGGCGTTCGTCGCCCTCGGGCGTGCAGAGGTCTGCGCCCAGGTCAAACAGGTCATTCTGGATGCGGCCGAGCATCTCATCGGCCTTACCGGTGGTGTGCAGTCGCGCAATGCCGATAACGCTATTGGCTTCGTCTGCCGTGCCGTAGGCGGCAACACGGAGTGAATGCTTGGGTACACGTTCGCCGGAGCCCAGCGACGTTTCACCGCCGTCACCGCCCCGGGTGTAGATTTTCGACAAGGTTACCATGTACGGCCGGTCCGGGGCTTAAAACTCTGGCGGAGCAACAGACAGCCAGGTGATCAGGGCAAATACCGCCAGCGCGATTGCCTGCAGGATCACACGAGCGCGCATCAGTTTGTTGGCGTTCTTGACATAAAACCTGCCGTGTACGGCGAAAGAAACAACGCCGACGACGAGAACCGCCAATGTCGCGAACATGGCTGCGCCCAACAGGTAGCTGAGTAGAGTATCCATGGAATTCATATAGCCTTTCCGTCCGGCGACGTCACCCGAATTTCACGGCTTCAGGCATATCCGCCTAATGATTAAGACTGGATCCTTCAAAATCAATAGCGCCGATCATGGATTTTGGCGCATGACGTAAAACGTCGCTGTCGCTTGAGATAACCCTATTGCGTCCGGCGTTCTTTGCCGCGAACAGGCGAACATCCGCCCTGTTGATCAGGGTTTCAAGCGATTCATCGGAAACATCGCGTTCGGCGACACCGATGCTGACCGTAAACCGGATTTCCGTATTATCAATTCGCACCACCAGGGCGGCCAGAATCTCACGCAGCTTTTCCGCCACCTGAAGGGCTTCCGCCAGATGCGTTTCCGGTAACATGATGCCGAATTCCTCGCCGCCCAAACGCCCGAAAGCATCCGATTTGCGGATGGTTTTCATGCAGGTCTGGGCCAGTTTCACGATGACTTCATCGCCGGCGGCGTGACCCAGGCTGTCGTTGATGTTCTTGAAATGATCGATATCGATGATCATCAAGCTCATGGGGGAGTTGTAGCGCAAAGAGCGGGAGAACTCGCTTGCACTCAACGCCAAAAACCCCCGGCGGTTAAGGCCATTGGTCAGGGCGTCGGTCTTGGCTGCATCGGCCAGGGTCTCGCTTTCTTTCACCACGCGCCTGAATAACGGCGTAAAGACAAAAAGGCCGATCGCCAGGATGGACAGGATAACGGCGCCATGCATGAGCCTGAGCGTGTTGCGAAGTTTCTCGACACGGATCAGGCTGTTTTTCATGAACTGGTCCGTGGCGTCATCAAGCGAGGCAAGAAGCGCCTGTCGCGATGACTGGACGACGGATTTCACATACACGCTTTTTTCAAGTTCCGTATCCCAGGTCTTTGCCAGAATCTCTCTAATATCGTACATGAACAGACGCAGGCGCTGGTCCAGCAGATGCGGTTCGCCGAAGTAGATATGGTCAATGGCCTCGAAAGCAGCGGGGGGGATGCCTTTTGCCGAATCACCCCGTGTCAGGGCAAGGTGCGTATGACGCATATCCTCATGGGCGTTATCGATCAGCTCGCGGATTGATTCACGCTGTGTCTGTTCGCCGGATTTTACGTATTCAAGAGTGAGCCTGGCCGCCCGTTGGCTGAGCATGCGCTGGTTCCCCGCCATTTCGATCATTTGGGCAGCCGTTTTCTGTTCGCCGGCAATCCGGTCAATGACGAAATGGGCGGCGACCACCAGCACGCCGATAAACGCAAGTGCGCCGGCATAGATGGGCAGATAATCGCGTAGTTCGTAAAACTTCTTCATCCGTCATTCCCATACGGCTCTGGTCGTCTAGCTGCGGATGCTTCCCCTTGTTGCTTATCGTCCGTTTTCTCCCCCCTGAACCGGAAAAGGACGATGGGTGTTGATAACACACTTTTAGGGAAAACTACAAATGATGTGCAGGATGAGGGGGCTCCGGGAGGCCGGAACGGACAAAAAGAAAGATTTCCAGGAATTTTTTAACGGCGCGTTAGCGCCAGGGCGAGGCCCGTGCCGACCAGCAGGGCGCCTGTGATCCGGTTGCGAATACGACCGCGTCTCTCACCTGTCAACCACGGCCGCAAACGCCCGGCCAGCAAGGCGTATGAGACATCGATGGACGTCGCGACAAGAAGAAATGTCACGCTGAGGATCAAAAGCTGTTCCGCAGCCGGAAGCGCCGGGTCCATGAACTGGGGAAAGAAAGCGGCATAGAAGATGATCGTTTTCGGATTGGATAGCGCCACGATGAAACCCTGCCAGAACAGGGACTGCCCGCGCTTGGCCTCCTGGTGTTCTTCCAGTCCGTGCCCTCTTTCGCGCCATTGGCGAATCCCCAGATACACCAGATAGGCCGCTCCCGCCCAGCGAACCAGATCGAACCACTGGGACATGGAGACCAGTATCCACGCCATACCCATGGCGCCGATCAGAAAGAACAGGATATTGCCGCTGGTGGTGCCCAGAATGTTGAGCAGCCCTGCGCGGCTGCCATGCGCCAGCGAGTTGGCGACGACAAGCGTAACAATGGGCCCTGGGATAAAAGCAAGCAGGGCCGTCGCCGCAACAAAGGCGGCCCACAATGCAGGGTCAACGGCATATATCATATAACGTTATCCCGTCTCTAAAGTTCCAGCGCCAGCCTGCGGGCTTCGAAAAACGCCATGGACGCGGTTCGCGCCGCGGTAGCGTCGCCGATGGTATGCACTTCCATATCGTCGTCAGCCAGCGCACGTGTCAGGCCGTCTTCGGCGATGCTGGTGGTCGCCAGGACCAGGGTGTCGAAATCACGCTGCTCCTCTTCGCCATGATAGAGGTGCAGCAACGTCGCCGTGTTGCCTTCCCATTTCATGAGCGACGTGGACGTCAGAACCTCGACGCCGTATTTCCAGAACCGTTCTCGTGTCGTGTTGCCGGTAACGCTGTTATCCATCTGCGACGCCGGCAGGTCGGCGGCGGTAACGACGGTGACCATGTGACGCTGTTGCGCCAGGTGCAGTGCGGTGTGAGACGCCGGCAGCCAGCCGTTGATATCGTCGAGCAGAAGGACATTCGTTCCCGGAACGACGGAACCGTCCAGTACATCGTGCACGGTGCAGACGTTATCCTGCTCCACGCCAGGTAGTTTATCCTGTTGCGGCATGGCGCGTTGGAAGCCGGTACGCGCGGGATTTGAGCCGGTGCAGAGCACGACGGCATCCGCGCCGGAACTGCGAATATCCTCTACGGTCATTTCCGTCCTCAGATCGACCCTGACCTGAAGCTTCTCAAGTTGCGTCTGGTACCAGGAAATCAGGCCGCCGATCTCGCCGCGTTCGGGCTGGCCGGCGGCGAGCCGGAACTGGCCGCCGATTTCACCCAGTTTCTCGATGAGGCGAACACGGTGGCCCCGTTCCGCCGCGACCCGGGCCGTTTCCAGCCCCGCCGGACCGGCGCCGACAACCAGAATTTCACGGGGTGAAGCAGCTGGTTTGAAGGTGTCTCCGTCCCATTCGTGTTCCCGGGAAACGGACGGGTTGACCAGGCAGGACACGTAGTAATCCCGCATCCGGCGACCGATACAAAGCTGGTTGCAGGAAATGCAGGGCCGGATATCTTCGGCCCGGCCTTCTTTCGCCTTGTTGACCAGGTGCGGATCCGCGATCTGAGCACGCACGATACTGACCATGTCGGCGTGACCCTTGGCAAGCACGTCTTCGGCGTTCTCGGGTGTTTTCACCCGCGCTTCCGTGGTGATCAGGGCATTCTTGACGGTGTCCTTGAAAGCGGCGGATTCCGTTTCCGTAAGGCGCATGCCGAAATGAAAGCTGGGTACGATGTCGGAAAACCGATTCAGATAACTGCCGTTGCCGACGGAGAAGTAGTCCACCAGGCCACGCTCATCGAGGTAACTGACGATTTCCAGTTTGTCGTCCATGGAAAGGCCGCCGGGATAGGGCTCGGCCCCTGAGATCGTGAATCCGATGACAAAGTCGTCGCCGGCCATCTTTCGGATGCCTTCGCAAACCTCGACGGCGAACCGGATCCGGTTTTCCAGGTTGCCGCCCCATTTGTCATCGCGCCGGTTGGTGATGGGGGACCAGAACTGATCCACCAGGCAGTTGTAGCCGGCGAAGATATCGACGCCGTCGAAGCCGGATTCCTTGTCCCTGCGGGCGGCTTCGATGAAGCAGCGGACCAGTTCCTGAACTTCCGCATCCGTCATGGCGTGCGACCCCCAGGGATCGTGCATGGATGGCGTGCCGGAAGGCGACCAGTAAGGTTCCCACGAATTGTCCTGATCGCCATGGGCGCCGACGTGATAGATCTGATGGATCATGGCGGCGCCTTCGCGGTGGCATTCATCGGTGATGCGCCGGAAACTGGGAATGACGCTATCGTCTTCGTGCAAGAAGTTCCCGCGTGTCAGGATGCCGGTCCGGTGCGCCGGGGACGGTTCGACAACGATCATGGATGCGCCGCCGCGTGCGCGTTCGCGATAATATCCGAAATGCCGGTCTACGGGATGGCCGCCTTCGCCCATGTTGACGGTATGGGCGCCGAACACGATGCGGTTGCGCAATTCCAGATGGCGCAACGTGATCGGCGTAAAGACGGTCGGATATTTATCGCTCATGTCATCTCCCCTTTGTGACATCATTTTCTTGGCCGAGAGTGTAGGACACACAAAACAGCTGGCAAAAGGGAAAATAACTTGCCCGTAAACAATTTTATTGATGCCATGACAGGTGGCTGCCTATGTAATGATGAATGACCAAGGGAGAAAACAATGGCCGGATATTACATTGTCGAAATCGACGTCAACGATGAAGAAGGATACGAGGAATACAAGGCCCTGGCTTCTGCGGCCATCGCCGCGCATGGGGGGGAATACCTTGTCCGGGGCGGCGAGTGGGAATCTATGGAAGGTGAGGAGCCGCGGTCCCGGGTCGTGATATTGAAATTCGAAAGCGTTGAAGCGGCAAAAGACTGGTTCAATTCACCGGAATACAGGGAAGCCCATGCTGTCCGGGCGCGTACGGCGACATCGCGCAGCTTTATTGTCGAAGGCGTCTGATCCGGCTGATCAGGCGAACAGGGCGTCGATATCATCCTGGTGTACGTGGTGTTCGTTCTTGTCGATCAGGTCGCCCGCTTTCTCGAGTGCTGAACGAATTCTGTGTACCCTGTTCGCCAGCAGAGGACGCAGCTTATCAAGGGTGTCAGCCGTGTGGGCTTTCTCTATGGCGTCAACGCATTGCTCGATCAGGTCAACCGCAGTGCCGGTTTGGGACTTGAACTCGTCCAGGATTTCTTCAGGCGCATTTTCATAGGCCCAGATCGCCAGTGTATTGAACGGCAAATGGCTGTCCCGGAAATGATCGCAGTAGGACGTAGGCGCCCATTCGCGGATTTCCTCGATGTATTCGGGGTGATCGGCGACCTCTTCCAGCAGGATGACGATTTCGGTGAAGACGTTCAGATAATCCGTCGAAAGGTAGGATTGCGAACCGATATGAGGGTTTTCAAGTACCTGTACGTGCATGGATTTATCCATATGTGTTCAACAAAAATTTATCCACCCTTTTGTCCGATAAGGCATACTGTTTGATCATCTTTACATGAAGCTTACAGGGAGGACTTCATATGCCACAGATCATGACAGCAGGCAGCGTCGGCGGCTGCCTGTGCGGGGCGATCCGGTTTGAAACGAAGGCCGAACCGTTGTGGATCGTCCATTGCCATTGCCATAGCTGCCGCCGTAACACGGGAAGCGCCGTCGCTACGTTTATCGGTTACCGGATGGAAGAGGTAGTCTGGACAAAGGGGCAACGATCGTTTTACGAGTCCTCGCCCGGCGTGAAGCGCGGGTTCTGCGCCCATTGCGGCACGCCGTTGAGCTATGAAGGCGACCGGGCGCCGGGGGAAACCCATCTCTACATCTCCACCATGGACGATCCGGACAATTTCTCGCCTCGTAACCATGTGTTTTATGAAGAAAAAATCGCCTGGTTCGACACGGGCGACGACCTGCCGCGCTATCCCCGTTCGAGCACTGCCGGCGACGATCCGGTAAACAGCTAACGGAAATTGCCTACATGCGCCTTTTGCGGCGTTCGCGCCTCGGCCGCGTCTTGGCCGCAAGCGGGATCATCCGCTCCATCAGATGGAAGGAATTCTGGCAGGCCCGGTGAAGGTTCTTCTTGAAGTCGCCGGAAGCCGATTCACTTGATGCATCGGAAAGCGCCCTGATTACGGCGAACGGTACGCCGTTCAAATGGCAGGTATGGCCAAAAGCCGCTCCCTCCATTTCGGTCGCAAGCGCCGCGAATTCGCGCTGCAGCCAGCGCAGCATGGTTTTATCCGAAACGAACTTGTCGCCGGACGCCACGGTGCCCAGCATCAGGTTCGGGGCGTTTTTCTTGCCTTCGAAGGCTGTGTCAAAGGCCTGGGTCGCCTTGGCGACAAGGTCCGGATCGCATTCGATCAGGCGTTCGCGGCCCGGCGTTTCACCATGCCGCCGTCCGAAGGCCGTCAGGTCCATGTCGTATTCGACGACATGGCTGGCGACGATGATGTCCCCGGCCTGCATGTTGGGCAGCAACCCGCCGGCGACGCCGCTGAACGCCATGGCATGGGGCTTGAACAGATCGATCATCATCTGGGTGCAGATGGTCGCATTGACCTTGCCGATGCCGGACTGGGCAAGAGCGATTTCTACCCCCTTGAACTTGCCCGTAATGACGGTGACGCCCGCATGAACGGATTCCTTCTTCTTCGTCATCTGGGCCTTGAGAAGCTGAACCTCTTCGTCCATGGCGCCGATTATGCCGAGCATGGGAAATCTCCGGTCAATTTGTAGAGGCCGTTACCATAGAATACCCGGCTGAATTTAAGATGACAGGGATAATGAGGCGTCAGGACATCCCTGCCAGCTTGCGTTCCCGGTAGAACACGTAAAGCCCCGAGGCGACGATCAGGGCGATCCCCGTCCAGGTGATCTGGTCCGGGAAGTCGCCGAAGAAAACGAGCCCCAGGATGACGGAGCTGATGATCTCCAGGTACTGGAACGGCGCGATCAGCCCGGCGCCGATGCGCCGGATGGCGAGCACGATCAGCATGTGCCCGCTCGTCGCAATCGCGCCCAGGCCGCCGAGCCATAGCCACTCTTCCGTTGTCGGCCAGACGGGCGTCAGGATGGCGACCCCGCTCTCGCTGCCGAACCACAATCCTATCGACATGGTGAGAAAACCGAAGACGCCGGCGTAGAACTGCATTGGGATGGCGCCGCCGGATGTTACCAGCAGGCGCGTCAGGATGATGTAGACGGCAAACAGGCACGCCGCCCCGGCGGGCAGCAGCGCGGTCAGGCCGAACACCTCGTAGCTGGGACGAATGATGATCATGGCGCCGCAAAACCCGACGGTGACCGCCAGCAATCGCCGCCAGCCGACCTTTTCACGCAGGAAGACGGCCGACAGCAGGGTCAGGATAAAGGGCTCCACGAAAAAGATGGAGATGGCGTCGGCGAGCGGCAGCTTAGTAAGCGAGGTAAAGAACATCAAGGTGGCGGACGCGATCAGGACGCCGCGCGCCCCATGGATCCAGATGGCGCGTCCGACCCGCAATCCCCCGCTCATAAGGGCCAGGGGGAGCAGGAAAATGATCTGGAACAGGAAGCGGCTCCATGCGATCTGCCCCGAAGCTAGGGAATCGGACAATCCCTTTGCGATGGCGTCGATGCCGGGCAGAATCAACATGGCGATCACCACCATGATCATGCCCGTCTGTAATTGCGAGCGGTTGCCCGCCGCCGTCTGTTCCGTGATCGACCCCATCGTCATCCCCTTAAACGTCTGTCTCCTGACGCATGTAGAGGGGATAAAGGGCCAGGGCAATACATAGTTTCGGTTATCGTATAGTGATGGTTTCAAGATAACGGTTCTGATCATGGACCGGGAAAGACCGATGCTTTAGCATTTTGTCAGAAACCATCAAATGTGCTGGTTCTGCATGGAGGGAGAGGGAAGAGACAATGACCAACGTGGGACTGACGCCGGGGGCGTTCGACGCCAGTGCGGCGGGGACGCCGGACCTTGCTTTTACGAAAGAGGAATACCTGAGCCGGATCGACAGGGTGCGCGCCCTGATGGATCGGGACGGCATCGACCTGTTGTGGGTGACGACGCCGGATGCGGTGTGCTGGCTGCACGGTTTCAGCGCAAGCTGGTACAAGGCGAACGCTCCGATGCGTTATCCCCAGTGTTACGGTACGGCGATTCACCGGGAAAGCGGGCGCTTCATCCACTTCGACAACCCGAGCGAACACCCCGTTCTCGCCTTTACGTCCATTTCCGAAGACAACCGCTTCCTGCCGGATCGGGAAGCGGAGCCCAACATCCGCTTCATTGTGGACGAGTTGCAGGCGCAAGGTTGGCTTAAAGGCTCAGTCGGCATGGAGTTCTGGAGCTACGTACCCAACCGCGCCATCAGTTCCATGTTCGAGGGCGCTTTTCTGGCCGGCGGCGCCACGCCCCGGGACGCCAGCGCGCTGCTGCGCGAGGTGCGCCGGGTGAAATCCCCAGCCGAGATTGCCGCCATCGAGAAGGCCATGGAAATCTGTGATATCGGCCACCGGGCCATCCAGGAGCATCTCGAGCCGGGCATGACCGAGCTTGATCTCTTTGGGAAAGTGACGGCGGCGATGATGGCCGCCGGCGGCGAGTTCCCGGCGCTCATCCCCATCTTCAACGTCACGCCCATCGTGAACGAAAAACCGCAGGGCCTTGGCCATTCCATGGCGGGCCGCAAAACCATCGAGAAGAGCGGTATCCTCAAGGCCGACCTGTGCGGCGTCTACAAGCGCTATCACGCCAACGCAATGCGGGGTTACTTCATCGGCGATGACCCGCCGGCGTCGCTGGTCGACCGTTACGAGCGGGCGGCGGGCGTCTTCACGGTAATCGAAACGGACATCCGGGCGGGCATGACCGTGCGCGAGGTCAACACACGCCTTCGCCAGTATTACGAAGAGGCCGGTATCTGGAGCGAGACGGAAGGCTGGGCGCTCGGCTACGAACTGGGCCTGAGCTTCCCGCCGGACTGGGTCGGCGATTTCTATTTCCACCTGGGCGACGACAAGTATCTCGACCGCGTGTTCGAGGAAAACATGGTAACGAACTTCGAAAGCCTGTTTTCAACCGCCCTGATCGATACGCTGGTCTACGGGCCCAATGGTACACGGATCCTGTCCGAGATTCCGCTCGAACTGTTGCGTGCCGGGTAAGGGGCCGTAAACCCTAGTTCCTGTTGCTGAGCAGCCCCCGCGCGATGACGTGACTCTGGATCTCCGCCGCGCCCTCGAAGATGTTGAGGATGCGTGCGTCGCACAGCACACGGGAGATGGGGAACTCCATCGCATATCCATTCCCGCCGTGAACCTGCAGCGCGTTGTCGGCGTTGGACCAGGCGACGCGGGCGGCGAGCAATTTGGCCATGCCGGCCTCGATGTCGCAGCGCCGGTCGGAGTCGCGCTCGCGTCCGGCGAAGTAGGTGAGCTGCCTGGCC
>CAYFMQ010000001.1:0-1737 GCA_964344255.1 uncultured Thalassospiraceae bacterium | reverse complement strand
TCCACGGCCATCCAGACGATCTTGCCGGCGATGCGCGGGAAGCTGTAGATGGGCTTGCCGAACTGGATGCGCTCCTTGGCGTAACGATGTCCCAGTTCCATGGCGTTCTGCGCCACGCCGACAGCGCGGGCGGCTGTCTGGATGCGGGCGCTCTCGAACGTCGCCATGAGCTGCTTGAAGCCCTGGCCTTCTTCCTCGCCCAGCAGGTTTTCCGCCGGCACCTCGAAGCCCTCGAAGCGCAGGTCGTATTCCTTCATGCCGCGATAGCCGAGCACGGGGATCTCGCCGCCGGTCATGCCGCCGGCGGGAAAGGGGTCGTCCTCCGTGCCGCGGGGTTTGTCGGCGAGGAACATGGAAAGGCCCTTGTAGCCCGCCTCGTCCGGGTTGGTGCGGGTGAGCAGCGTCATCATGTCGGACCGACTGGCATGCGTGATCCAGGTCTTGTTGCCGGTGACTTTATAGGTGTCCCCATCCTTCTCTGCGCGTGTGCGGAGGCTGCCCAGATCAGAGCCCGTATTCGGTTCGGTGAAGACAGCCGTGGGCAGGATTTCACCCGACGCGATCTTCGGCAGGTATTTTTCCTTCTGCGCGTCGGTTCCCCCTAAGCGAATAAGCTCGGCGGCGATTTCCGAGCGCGTGCCCAGCGAGCCGACGCCGATGTAGCCGCGGCTGAGTTCTTCCGTCACCACGCACATGGCGGTCTTCGACATGCCCAATCCGCCCCATTCTTCCGGCACCGTCAGGCCGAAGACGCCCAGCTCGCACATCTGCTCGATGACGCTCATGGGGATCAGTTCATCGGCCAGATGCCATTCGTGGCAGTGCGGCACGACCTGTTCTTCGGAAAAGCGGCGGAACTGGTCGCGGATCATATCCAGCATCTCGTCATCGAGACCCAGCGCGCCGTAGTTGCCGTCTTCGAGGGAATTCTCGATCTCGGCGGCCAAGGCCATGCGGGCTTCCGCCGTGTCGGCTTCGATCAGTTTTTTCACCGCGCCCTTGAAGTAGGCGTGGGTTTCCTTCGACGTCAGCCCCAGGTCGCGGGGGCGGACGATTTCCACCTGGGAGAGAGGAATGCCGCCGTAAAGCTGGGCGCAGTATTCGCCGAAACCGATCTGCAGGATCAGTTGCTCCTTGAGGCCTAAGGCTCCATCCGCCTGCTGGCGCTCGGCCCAGCCGTGCATCTGGCGAAGCGCCTCCACGTAGGTCGCCATCCACGCGAAGCCATGCGCCGCCACCTGTTCTTTTTCCAACGCAGCGCCATCCACCCGGCCCTCGGGCGCGACTCTGTCGGCCACATGGCCCCGCGCGGCGATCAGCAGATTATCGGCTGCCTTAACGGCCTCGGCGGTGAGGGAGAGGAGGTTGTCAACAACGGGCGCAGTCATGGATTTCTCGCAAAATAGAAAAGTTAATCAATAAACAAAGAAGCCGGATAACGCAGGAGACGCACGCTATCCGGCTTTTATCTTGAAGTATAGGCCTTCGGATTACCCCTCGATGCAGTCCTCGATGGTGCGGCGGCCGGGCTTCACGGCCTGGACCAGCACGGCCATGTTGCCGGGCTTGTGCTCGTTGCGCATCATCTTCATGTGGGCTTCCGGGATGTCGTCCCACGAGAACACTTCCGACATGCAGGGATCGATACGGCGTTCGATGACCAGCTGGTTGGCCTGGGCCGCCTGTTTCAGGTTGGCGAAGTGACTGCCCTGGATGCGTTTCTGGCGCATCCACACG